>NZ_JBIBDS010000003.1:0-856657 GCF_042954805.1 Streptomyces sp. NPDC012637 | reverse complement strand
TTCTCAAGGTGCGGACGCTTCCTTTGTACTCACCCTCGCGGGCTTTCCTCCGGGCGCTTCCTTCGTTCTTGCGTTTCCGACTCTATCAGATCTTTTCGATCCGATTTCCTCGGTGCTTTCCGGTCCCTTTCGCTTTCGCTCCGGGCCCTTCCGGCGTGTCCACTACTTTAGCGGATTTCCCTGGCGACTCATAATCGAGCCATTTGGAACAGATTTCGGCATGCCGAAATAGGCCCCGTTGGGATCGCTGTCAGTAGTGTGGTTGGCCGCCTCCAGGAGGCTTCGGTGAGCACTTCCCGTCTCAAGCGGCTCGGGCTACATTACGCACCCCTGTGACCCGAGTCAAGCCGAGCGCTTGCGTGGCGCGTGGGCGCGGTACGGGCTCACGGTGTGGTCTCCGTCGATCCAGAAGCGCCAGGGGTGCGGGGCGCCTTCGCCGCCCACTCCCGTGCGGGGACCGGTGCGGACCAGTTCGGGTGCGGGCGGGGTGCCGGTGAGCACCGCGAGCGGGGCGTCGGGGCCTGCGCAGGCGTCGGTGCCGTTCATCGTGCGGGCCACGTCCAGGGCCGTGGCGAGGCGGGCGGGCCCCTTGGCGAGCTCGGAGTCGTAGCGGGCGGAGAGCCGGCGCTTTCGGGCCTGCTCGGCTCCCGTGAGGATCTCCCCCGCTCGGAGCAGCACTCCGCTCGCCTCGCCCTCGGGGCCGCACACCAGGTTGAGGCAGTGCCACATGCCGTAGGTGAAGTAGACGTACGCGTGTCCGGGCGGTCCGAACATGACGGCGTTCCTGGGGGTGCGACCGCGGAAGGCGTGGGAGCCCGGGTCGATCGCGCCGGCGTACGCCTCCACCTCCGTGAGGCGGAGCTCCATACGGCCGTCCGGGGAGTTCCGTACGAGCGTGCGGCCCAGCAGATCGGGGGCGACCTCCAGGACGGGGCGGTCGAAGAAGCTCCGCGGGAGCGGCGTACGGTCGGGGCTCTCGCTCATGGCGTCCGAGCGTACCGGGGGTCCTTCGGGGGACGGTCAGGAACCGGTTACGGTCGTCACGCGTATGTAGGGGTCAGGACAGCGCAGGACTGTAAGGAGTCGTCGATGGGGTTCAAGAAGCTGCTCGCGAGCCTGGGTGCGGGCGGGGCGTCGGTGGAGACCGTGCTCACCGAGGAGAACGTCGTCCCGGGTGGTGTCGTCCAGGGCGAGGTGCGGATCCAGGGCGGTTCGGTCGCCCAGCAGATCGAGGGTCTGTCCGTCGGGCTGCAGGCCCGGGTCGAGGTCGAGGGCAACGACCAGGAGTACAAGCAGGACATCGAGTTCGTGAAGGTGCGCCTCGGCGGGGCCTTCGAGGTGCAGGCCGGTGCGGTGCACGTGGTGCCGTTCGGTCTGGAGATCCCGTGGGAGACGCCGGTCACCGCGATCGGGGGCCAGCAGCTGCGGGGGATGCACATCGGTGTGACCACGGAGCTGGAGATCGCCCGTGCGGTGGACTCGGGCGACCTGGACCCGGTGAACGTGCACCCGCTGCCGGCGCAGCAGGCCATCCTCGACGCCTTCATCCAGCTGGGCTTCCGGTTCAAGAACGCGGACATGGAGCGCGGCCACATCCGGGGCACGCGGCAGAAGCTGCCGTTCTACCAGGAGATCGAGTTCTTCGCGCCGCCGCAGTACCGGGGTCTTAACCAGGTCGAGGTCAGCTTCGTCGCGGACGACCAGGAGATGGACGTCGTCCTGGAGATGGACAAGAAGCCGGGTCTGTTCGTCGAGGGCAGCGACTCGTACCGCGCGTTCAAGGTGGGGCTGCGCGACTTCCACACGACCGACTGGGCGGCGTATCTGAACCAGTGGCTCGCCGAGGTCGGCGGCCGTCGCAACTGGCTCTAGGCTCGGTCCGTAAGGCCGGTCAGCGACAGGGAGGTTCAGACGTGGCCGAGGGCAAGAGGGCACCGCTTCCTCATGACTTCCACCCGCCGGTGGCGTCGTTCACGGTGGTGAGCGACGACGTCGTCGAGGGCGGGGTGCTGAAGGACGCGCAGGTGTACGCGGCGGGGAACACCTCGCCGCAGCTGCGCTGGGAGGGGTTCCCGGCGGAAACGAAGAGCTTCGCCGTGACGTGCTTCGACCCGGACGCCCCGACCGGCAGCGGGTTCTGGCACTGGGTGCTGTTCGACATCCCGGCGTCGGTGACCGAGCTGCCCGTGGGTGCGGGGTCGGGCTCGTTCGAGGGACTGCCGGCGGGTGCCGTGCACGCGCGCAACGACTACGGGTCGAAGGACTTCGGCGGGGCCGCTCCGCCGAAGGGGGACGGGCCGCACCGTTACGTGTTCACGGTGTACGCGGTGGACCAGGAGAAGCTGGGTCCGGACGCGGACACCTCGCCCGCGGCGGTCGGCTTCAACCTGCGCTTCCACACGCTGGGGCGTGCTCAGCTGGTGGCGGAGTACGAGGACCCCGCGTAAGGCTGATCGTTCGCTTGTTGTTTGCCCGCTTCTGGTCTTGGAGAGATCAGAAGCGGGCATCTTTCTTTACGCGGATATTGCGTTGTCCTACCCGGCGCGCCCGGCCAGAGTTGATCCAAGCCCGCCACGGGGGTGGGCCGGCACACGGGAGGTGGGCAACATGCGGGACACGCTGGTACTGAACGCGAGCTTCGAGCCGCTTTCGACGGTCACACTCAACCGTGCGGTGGTGCTTGTCCTGCAGGACAAGGCCGTCGTGGAGCAGGAACACCCCGGTCTTCGCGTGCGTGCCGCGGCCGTGGACATGCCGGTGCCGAGGGTGATCAGGCTGTGCAGGTACGTACGGGTGCCGTTCCGAAGACAGGCTCCGTGGTCGAGGCGGGGTGTGCTGGTGCGGGACCAGCACCGGTGCGCGTACTGCGGGAAGCGCGCCACGACCGTGGATCACGTGGTGCCGCGGGCGCAGGGAGGCGGGGACCACTGGCTGAACACGGTGGCCTCGTGCGCTGAGGACAACCACCGCAAGGCGGACCGGACGCCGGAGCAGGCGGGTATGCCGCTGCTGCACCAGCCGTTCGTTCCGACGCCGCAGGACGCGATGCTGCTGGCGCTGAAGGCGGCCGAGCGGTCGGAGCTGCCGGACTGGCTGGCCGGGCAGGCCGCGTAGGTCTCCGGGTCGCGGCGTGAGGCCCGCCCCCTTTCCGGGGGGGCGGGCCCTTCGTCATGGTGTCGCCGTCAGTTCAGGGTGAGTTGGAGGATGGCGACGATGCCGACGGCGATGATCACTCCGCGCAGGACGGTGGGCGGGAGGCGCTTGCCGACCCTGGCGCCGATCTGGCCGCCGATGGTGGAGCCGACGGCGATGAGGAGGACGGCGGTCCAGTCGAAGTCGGCGACGAAGAGGAAGAAGACCGCGGCGACTCCGTTGACGACGGCGCCGAGGATGTTCTTGACGGCGTTGATGCGCTGGAGGCTGTCGTGGAGCAGCAGGCCCATCAGCGAGATGTAGAGGACGCCTTGGGCGGCACCGAAGTAGCCGCCGTAGATGCTGGCGAGGAAGAGTCCGACGAGGAGGGCGGCGCCTCCGTCGGGGTGGGCCTCGGTGCCGCTGGCCTCGCGGCGTCGCTGGACGGCGGCGGCGATACGGGGCTGGAAGAGGACGAGGACCAGGGCGATGCCGATGAGGACGGGGACGATCGCGTCGAAGGCCTCGGAGGGCAGGGCGAGGAGCAGGATCGCGCCGACGAGGCCGCCGAGGAGGGCGGCGGCGCCGAGGCGGAGGACGCGGGTGGTCTGGCCCTTGAGTTCGCTGCGGTAGCCGATGGCTCCGCTGATGGATCCGGGGACGAGGCCGAGGGCGTTGGAGACGTTCGCGGTGATGGGTGGCAGGCCGGTCGCGAGGAGGACCGGGAACGTGATGAGCGTTCCCGATCCGACGATGGTGTTGATGGTGCCTGCGGCGGTGCCGGCCGCGAAGACCGCGAGCATTTCCCAGATGGACAAAGCCATCTCCTTACGGGTTCGGTGAGTCGCCTCCCCGCTCCGGGTTCGCCGGGGTCGAGGGGCTCGCACCGATCATGCACGAGGTTACGTGTACGTGTCAGTCAACTGTGGGTTCTTCACGACGGGCGGGGATGTCGGCCGAGGTGGCGCCCTTGGTGTTGAAGCCGGGGACGCCGGGCGCGACGTTGCCGAAGGCGCCGGAGAGGCCCTTGAGCGCGTCGCCGATCTCGCTGGGCACGATCCAGAGCTTGTTGGCGTCGCCTTCGGCGATCTTCGGGAGCATCTGGAGGTACTGGTAGGAGAGCAGCTTCTGGTCGGGGTCGCCGGCGTGGATGGCCTCGAAGACGGTGCGGACGGCCTGGGCCTCGCCCTCGGCCTTGAGGGCGGCGGCCTTGGCCTCGCCCTCGGCGCGCAGGATGGCGGACTGCTTCTCGCCCTCCGCGGTGAGGATCTGCGACTGGCGGATGCCCTCGGCAGTGAGGATCGCGGCGCGCTTGTCGCGGTCGGCGCGCATCTGCTTCTCCATCGAGTCCTGGATGGAGGTGGGCGGTTCGATGGCCTTGAGCTCGACGCGGTTGACGCGGATGCCCCACTTGCCGGTGGCCTCGTCGAGGACTCCGCGGAGGGCGGCGTTGATCTCCTCGCGGGAGGTGAGGGTCCGCTCCAGGTCCATGCCGCCGATGATGTTGCGGAGGGTGGTGACGGTGAGCTGCTCGATGGCCTGGATGTAGCTGGCGACCTCGTAGGTCGCCGCGCGGGCGTCGGTCACCTGGTAGTAGATGACGGTGTCGATGTTGACGACCAGGTTGTCCTGGGTGATGACCGGCTGGGGCGGGAAGGGGACGACCTGTTCGCGCAGGTCGATCCTGTTGCGGATGCGGTCGATGAACGGGACCACGATGTTCAGTCCGGCGTTGAGCGTGCGGGTGTAGCGGCCGAAGCGCTCCACGATGGCGGCGCTCGCCTGTGGGATGACCTGGATCGTCTTGATCAGGGCGATGAAGACAAGCACCACCAGAATGATCAGGACGATGATGACTGCTGACATCGCGTTCCCTGTGCCCTTCGCTGCCGGTTGGTAGACCAGATGATGATCTCGATGATCGAGTTTCCCAGACCGCGGAGGGTCATGGGCGAGGTTCGGTCACATCACGACGGCGGTCGCTCCGTCGATGTCGACGACGTCGACCTGCTCTCCGGGTTCGAAGCTCAGTCCTGAGTCGAGGGTGCGGGCGGACCAGACCTCGCCTGCCAGCTTGATGCGGCCTCCGTTGCC
The DNA here is from genome assembly GCF_042954805.1 of Streptomyces sp. NPDC012637. NCBI lineage: Bacteria > Bacillati > Actinomycetota > Actinomycetes > Kitasatosporales > Streptomycetaceae > Streptomyces > Streptomyces sp. NPDC012637. The sequence goes on along the minus strand of NZ_JBIBDS010000003.1, from coordinate 851,431 downwards.
GTCGACCCGTTCCAGGACGACGGCTTGACGGCCCTTCAGGGCGTCGATGCCGGTGGCGAGTCGGGGCCGGTCGTCGCGGTGCCGGGCGGCGATGGGGCGCATCACGGCGATGAGGGCGACGGAGACGACGGCGAAGACGACCACTTGGGAGACGACACCGAAGCCGAGGGCAGCGGTCACCGCTCCGGCGACCGCGCCGACGGACAGCATGCCGAACTCGGGCATGGCGGTCAGGACCAGGGGAATGCCGAGCCCCACCGCGCCGATCAGCCACCAGATCCATGCGTCGATGTCCACATGGTCATGGTAGGGCGGTGGGGTCTCCGGTGACAGGGCGCGACTCTGTGCGGTAGTTGCGCCGGGTTGGCCGGTTGGCTACTTGAGCGGCAGGCCCTGTGCGGTGTAGCGCTCGCCGACGTGCTCGACGACGAGCGGCAGGCCGAAGCAGCGGGAGAGGTTACGGGAGGTCAGCTCGGTCTCCATGGGTCCGGCGGCGAGGACCTTGCCCTGGCGGATCATCAGGACGTGGGTGAAGCCGGGCGCGATCTCCTCGACGTGGTGGGTCACCATGATCATGGAGGGCGCGTACTGGTCGCGGGCGAGCCGGCCGAGGCGGCGGACCAGGTCCTCGCGGCCGCCGAGGTCGAGGCCGGCGGCGGGCTCGTCGAGGAGCAGGAGTTCGGGGTCGGTCATCATCGCGCGGGCGATGAGGGTGCGCTTGCGCTCGCCCTCGGAGAGGGTGCCGAACCTGCGGTCCAGGTACTCGCTCATGCCGAGGCGGTCGAGGAAGGCCTTGGCGCGCTCCTCGTCGACCGGGTCGTAGTCCTCGTGCCAGGTGGCGGTCATGCCGTACGCGGCGGTGAGGACGGTCTCGAGGACGGTCTGGCGCTTGGGGAGCTTCTCGGCCATGGCGATGCCGGCCATGCCGATGCGGGGGCGGAGGTCGAACACGTCGGTGCCGACGCCCCCGAGGCGCTCGCCGAGGACGGTCGCGCTGCCCTTGGTGGGGAAGAGGTAGCTGGAGGCGATGTTGAGGAGGGTGGTCTTGCCCGCGCCGTTGGGGCCGAGGATGACCCAGCGCTCGCCCTCCTTGACCGACCAGGAGACCTCGTCCACCAGAGCGCGTCCGTCGCGGACCACGGATACGTCCACCAGCTCCAGTACATCGCTCATGAGCGCGTTGTCTCCCCTTGCGGTCGAGTGTCGTCGCCGTCGCCTGTGGGCGCGGCGTCCAGGGAAAACCTACGCCACCGGTGGGCCGGGCCGGTCCCTAGGGCCTTCCTTTTGTCCCTACGCTGGGGGGCATGCTTTCGGAACCACGCTCAGGACGTCTCGCCGCTTGGGGCAATGCCCTGCTGGCCGGGGCGGTGTCGCCGGACGATGCGGCGCAGGCCATTGTCGGACAGGACGCGGTGCACCGCGTGGAGGGACTGCCGGGCGAGGCGGGGCTGGTGGGGCTGACGCTGGCGCTGGGTCGGCTGCGGCGGCTCGGGGTGACCGGGTGGCGGGTGGCGCTGCCGGCGCCGGGGCATCCGCTGGGGCTGAGCGGTCCGCCGGAGTTCAACGCGCGGGCGGTCGATGCGGAGGAAGCGGTGGTCGGCTTCGGCGCGCCGTACGGTCTGGTGCCGGAGGTGTCGGAGGCGGGACCGGCGGGCGACGTGCACGTGGAGGTGGTCTGGCACTGCCTTCCGGTGCGGGAGGCGCCGCCGGCGGACGTGCCGTCGCTGGGTGAGGCGGAGCGGGAGCTGGCGGAGGCGCTGCGCGAGGCGACGACGGTGCTCACCCGGCTCGACGTCGCGGCCTCCGGCCCGGCGGCGGACGCGGCCCGCGACGCCTACCGGGCCCGTGCGGAGGCCGGCCGGGAGGTCCTGGCTCCCGGTTACCCGGCCCGCGCGGTCCGTGTCCTGGAGCTGGCCCAGCGCATCGGGATGCTGGTCGACCTCGCGTACGACGGTCACGGCGGTGCGGTGAGCGCGGCGGAGATGTCCGCGCGGGGTGCGGCCTTGCGGCCGGTGGAGCGGGTGGCCCGGCGGGCGCAGGTCGCCGCGTACAACGCGTACGTGGAGGAGCGGGAGCGGGATCGGGGCTTCTAGGCCGTTTCCTTCGGACCCGGCCAAGATCCGGAAGAGACGGCCTGGCGCCGGGCCCGGGCCGGGAAGCGCCCCGGACGCCGGGCGGCGCGAGCTCCGCACGAGTCATCGCGCCAGGCAGTCGCGTCAGACAAGCGTGTCAAGGACATGGAACGGGCCCGGCCCCCGGGGGATCGTCCGGGGGCCGGGAGTGTTGCGGGCGTCAGTGGTTGACGGCGCCGTTGCCGAAGGCCGGGTTGAGCAGGCCGATCACGTTGACCGTGTTGCCGGAGACGTTCACGGGGACGTGGACCGGGACCTGCACCAGGTTGCCGGAGGCGACGCCCGGCGAGTTGAGGGCCTGCCCGTGGGCGTGCGCACCTCCGTGGGCGGAGGCGACACCCGCACCGGCGGCGACGATGCCTCCGGCGACCATGGTGAGGGCGGCGGCCTTCTTCAGGTTGTTCACTTCAGGATCCTCCTGGTCATCGCTGCGGCCGGTCCGCCGCAGCACGCCATGAAGAACGCCGCCGCCCCCGCCGGGTTGCGCCGAACGGGGGACATACACACGACGGTATGAAAAAGGGAACGGCCGTGCCTACGAGGTCAGGCCGTGCCGTACGGCCCAGAGGGCGGCCTGCGTCCGGTCGGCGAGGTCCAGCTTCATGAGGATGTTGGAGACGTGCGTCTTGACCGTCTTCTCGGAGAGGACGAGCGCGCGGGCGATCTCCCGGTTGGACCGGCCGTCCGCGATCAGGCCGAGGACCTCCCGCTCCCGCTCGGTCAGCGTGGAGCCGCGGCCCGTGCTGCCGCCCTGGCCGTGCTCGTCCTGGCTGAGGAGGGCCTCGGCGACCTCGGCCTGGAGCAGGACGTGGCCGGCGTGGACGGAGCGGATGGCGGCCGCGAGGGCGTCGGGGTCGATGTCCTTGTGGACGTAGCCCCGCGCGCCGGCGCGGAGTGCGGGCACGACCGTGCGCTGCTCGGTGAAGCTCGTGACGACGAGGACGCGGGCCGGATTGCCCAGCTCGCGAAGCCGGCGCAGCGCCTCGATACCGTCGGTGCCCGGCATCTTCACGTCCATGAGGACGACGTCGGGCCGCAGCTCCTCGGCGCGGGCGACTCCCTCCTCTCCGTCGGAGCCCTCCCCCACGACCTCTATGTCCTCCTGCACCTCCAGGAAGGTGCGCAGACCGCGGCGGACGACCTGGTGGTCGTCCACGAGCAGCACGCGGATCTTCTCAGCCACCGGGGACCTCCATCTCGATCGTGGTGCCCCGCCCGGGGGCCGATGTCACGGTGAGGGTGCCGCCGACGCCGCCGGCCCGGTCGCGCATGGACACGAGGCCGAGGTGGCGGCCGGCGCTGCGGACGGTCGTCGGGTCGAAGCCCCTGCCGTCGTCGGCGACGGTGAGCCGGGCGCCCTGGCCGCTGCGGGTGAGGGCGACGGTGACGAGTCCGGCGCCGGAGTGGCGCAGCGCGTTGTGCAGGGCCTCCTGGGCGACCCGGAGCAGCGCCTCCTCCTGGGCGGCGGGCAGGGCGCGGACGCCGGCGCTCTCGAAGGTGACGCGGGCGCTGTGCGCGCGGTCGAGGACCTGGATCTGGGTGCGCAGGGTGTGGACGAGGCCGTCCTCGTCGAGGGCGGCGGGCCGCAGCTCGACGACGGCGGCGCGCAGCTCGTCGGCGGCCTCGGCGGCGAGCGCGGCGACCTGCTGGAGCTCGCCCTTGGCCCGGGCGGGGTCGCGGTCGACGAGGGCGGCGGCGGCCTGGGCGGTGAGCCGCAGGGAGAACAGCTTCTGGCTGACGGCGTCGTGCAGCTCGTGGGCGAGCCGGGAACGCTCCTCGGCGATGGTGAGCTCGCGGCTCCGCTCGTACAGCCGGGCGTTGGTGAGGGCGATGGCGGCGTGCTGGGCGAGGAGGGTGAGCAGTTCCTCGTCCTGTGCCGTGAAGCCGCAGCTGCCGGACTCCTTGGGGCAGCGCTTGTTGGCGAGGAAGAGGGCGGCGAGGATCTCGTCGCCGTCGCGGACGGGCAGGCCGATGAAGTCGGACATCTCCGGGTGGGCGGCGGGCCAGCCCTCGAAGCGGGGGTCCTTGCGGACGTCGGCGAGCCGCTCGGGCTCGGCCTTGTGCAGCATGGCGGCCAGGATGCCGTGCTGGCGGGGCAGCGGGCCGATGGCGCGCCACTGCTCGTCGGTGACGCCGTCGACGACGAACTGGGCGAAGCCCCCGTGGTCGTCGGGGACGCCGAGCGCCGCGTACTCGGCGTCGAGGAGCTCGCGCGCGGAGGCGACGATCGTCTTGAGGACGTCGCGGACCTCCATCTGGCGGTTCATCGCCAGCAGGGCGCTGCTCACGGCGGCGAGGCCGGAGCTCGGTCGATGGCTCATGTGCTTCACCGTACCGGTGGGCCGTGACGGTCCGTATCCGCCTGTGGACGGCGGAGGACCGGGACCGGGGGCCTAGGTCCAAGTTCCCGACGGGTCGGGGCCGCGGGACGAGGCGGTGCGGCGGGTCGGGTCACGAGGCTGGATCGCATCGGTTCGGAGCGGGAAGCAAAGGGGATGGACATGCCTGTCGCGATCGTCACGGGGGCCTCGAGGGGTCTGGGGCGCGCACTGGCGACGGGGCTCGCCGCACGGGGCTGGGACCTGGTGCTCGACGCCCGTGGTGCCGGGGTGCTGGAGGAGAGCGCGGAGGCGGCGCGCGCGCTCGGCGCGCGGGTGCTGGCCGTGCCCGGGGACGTGACGGATCCGGGGCACCGGGCGGAGCTGGTGGCGGCGGCGCGGCAGCTCGGGGGTCTCGATCTGCTGGTGAACAACGCCGCGGTCCTGGGTGCGGAGCCGCTGGTGCCGCTGGGCAGCCATTCCCTGGACGGTTTCCGCGCGGCCCTGGAGGTGAACGTGGTGGCGCCGCTGGGGCTGCTGCAGGAAGCGCTGCCGTTGCTGCGCGGGGCGCCTGCCGGGGCCGTGATCAACCTGAGCTCGGAGGCCGCGGCCGAGCCGTTCCGCACGTGGGGCGGGTACGGCGCGACGAAGGCGGCGCTCGACCAGCTGTCGGCGGTCCTGGCGGTGGAGGAGCCGGGGCTGCGGGTCTGGTGGGTGGACCCGGGCTCGATGCGGACGGCCATGCTGGCCGCGGCGGAGCCGGACGAGGACCTGTCGGGGACGCCGGCTCCGGCCGAGGTCGCTCCGGTCTTCCTGCGGCTGGTCGACGAGCGGCCCGCGAGCGGCCGGTACGCGGCCCCGGCCTTCCTGGAGTCGCGATGACGCTGATGACGCGGGTGCCCGCGGAGCTGTCGGCCCGGGTGCCGGCCGAGCAGCGCGGTCCGGGGCGCGGCCGGGACGACGTGCGGCTGCTGGTGTCGCGGGGCACGGAGGTGGCGCACCGGGCGTTCCGGGAGCTGCCGGGGCTGCTGCGGGCCGGGGACGTGCTGGTGGTGAACACGTCGACGACGCTGGCAGCGGCGGTGGACGGGCGGCTGGGGCCCGAGCCGGGTGGTGTGCCGGTGGTCGTGCACTTCTCGACGCGGGGTGACGACGGCCGGTGGGCGGTGGAGCTGCGGGAGCCGGACGGTGCGGGGACGACCCGGGCGCGGGCGGGCGGGCCCGCGGGGGCGGTGGTGCGGCTGCCGGGCGGCTCCCGGCTCGTGCTGGACGAGCCGCTCGTGGCCGGGGCGGCACGGCTGTGGTGGGCGCGGCCGGACACGGACGTGCCGGCGCTGCTGTCCGGGTACGGGCGGCCCATCCGCTACCGGTACACGGCGCGGGACCAGTCCCTGGCCGCCTATCAGACGGTGTTCGCGCTGCCGTCCCCCGACGGGTCGGGTTCGGCGGAGATGCCGAGCGCGGGCCGGCCGTTCACGGCCCGGCTCGTGGCGGAGCTGGTGAGCCGGGGGGTGCAGTTCGCTCCGGTCGTCCTCCATACGGGAGTGGCGTCGGCGGAGGCCCACGAGCCGCCGTACCCGGAGCGCTTCGAGGTGCCGGCGGCGACGGCGTGGCTGGTGAACGCCGCAAGGGCCGGCGGGGGCCGGGTCGTCGCGGTGGGCACCACGGCGGTCCGGGCGCTGGAGTCGGCCGTGGAGGAGGGCGTGGTGCGCGGCGCGGCGGGGTGGACGGATCTCGTCGTGACGCCCGGGCGCGGGGTGCGGGTCGTGGACGGGCTGCTGACCGGGCTGCACGAGCCGGAGGCCTCGCATCTGCTGATGCTGGAGGCGGTGGCGGGGCGGCCCGCGCTGCGGCGGGCGTACGCCGCCGCGGTGAGCGGGCGCTACCTGTGGCACGAGTTCGGGGACGTCCATCTCCTCCTCCCGCAGGAGGGTCCTCACCGTGTGCATTGCTGATGCAACGCGCGGTGAGGTTGTTACAGGACCGATGTGAGCCCGCGCATAGGACCCACATCACTTACGAATCACCCTAGTGGACACCTCAAGGCGAGATGAGCGCTGCCGGGACTGGTCCGGGACCGGTCCGGCGGCACGCGTGCGGGGCCCCTGATCCACTACCCGGGATCGTACGTCACACCTTTGCCACGAGATTTTGCTGCCGCTAAGAATTGCGTCCGTCGCCGCCGAGCAGGCGCAGCGCCGCCCCGGCCGAGCGACCCCCAGCGATTCGAAGAGGTAGTCCTGCATGTCTGCGAACACCCCTGGCCACAGTCGTGGTCTGAAGAAGACCCACAAGGCCGCGATCGCCGGCGTCGCCGCTCTGAGCGCCGCGGCGCTCGGCCTCTCCCTCGTCCAGGGCAACGGCGGTTCCACCGAGGTGGAGCCCCAGGCCCTCACCCACACCCAGCAGGTCGCCTGGTCGTACGACGCGACCAGCCCGCAGGCCAAGGCGCTGGCCGCCAGCCTCGACCAGCAGACCTCGGCCTTCGCCCTCAAGGCGAAGCAGGAGGCCGACGCCAAGGCCAAGGCCGCCGCCGAGGCCCAGAAGAAGGCCGCGGCCGCCAAGGCCGCCGCGAAGGCCGCCGCGAAGAAGAAGGCCGACGCCGAGGCGAAGAAGCGCGCCGCCGCCAAGGCCGCCGCCAGCCGTGCCGCCGCCCGTACGCCGGTCTTCGCGAACAACCTCGACGGCTGGATCCGCGAGGCGCTGTTCATCATGGACAAGCACAACATCCCGGGCACGTACAACGGCATCTACAAGAACGTGATGCGCGAGTCCAGCGGCAACCCGCGGGCCATCAACAACTGGGACATCAACGCCATCAACGGCGTGCCGTCCAAGGGTCTGCTGCAGGTCATCTACCCGACCTTCAAGGCGTACCACATCCCCGGCACCAAGTTCGACCAGTACGACCCGGTCGCCAACATCGTCGCCGCCTGCAACTACGCGGCCGACCGCTACGGCACCATCGACAACGTCAACAGCGCGTACTGAGCCGACGGCCACCGGTCCGGCGCAGACATGCCGAAGGGCGGCACCCCGTGCGGGTGCCGCCCTTCGGGCGTGGCCGGAAGGCCTTACTTGCGCATGACCTCGGGCTCGTGGCGGCGCAGCAGCCGTGCGACGAGGACGCAGCAGACGGTGGCCATCAGCAGCTGGATGCCCAGGTCGAGGCTCCACTGGCCGATCGTGTGCTCCCACAGCGGGTCGGTGTTCGTGGGGTCCTTGTGGTCCCACGGCGGCATCAGGTGCGCCAGGTCGAGCGTGGTGCCGGCGCCGGCGATGCCCCAGCGCGACGGCATCAGCCAGGCGAACTGCTCCAGGCCGGGCGAGCCGTAGACCTGGAAGAGGATGCCGGTGAAGACGACCTGGATGATCGCGAACATCACGAGCAGCGGCATGGTCTTCTCGGCGGTCTTCACCAGCGAGGAGATGACCAGGCCGACCATCATCGAGGTCAGGCCGAGCGCGATGACCTGGATGCAGAGCTCGACGGCCGGCGGCATGAACAGCCCCTCCTCCGGCAGCTCGCGGGTGGAGAAGCCGATGCCGCAGATGATCACGCCCTGGAAGGCGGTGATCAGGCCGAGCACGATGACCTTGGACATCAGGTACGCGGAGCGGGACAGGCCGGTGGCGCGCTCCCGCTCGTAGATGACCCGTTCCTTGATCAGTTCTCGTACGGAGTTGGCGGCGCCCGAGAAGCACATGCCCACCGCGAGGATCAGCATGATCGTGCCGGCGTCGCCGTTGAAGCGGGACGGCGGCTTGGGCCTGCCGAGGCCGAAGTCGGCCGGGATGACCACGGACACCGCGCCGAGCACGGCCGGCAGGATCACCATCAGGGCCAGGAAGCCCTTGTCGGAGGCGATCACCGACACGTACCGGCGGATCAGCGTCCACAGCTGGGAGCCCCAGCCCTGCGGCTTGGGCGGGCGGGCGAGCGCCTGCTGGGCCTGGTGCGGCAGCTGGACCGGCTGGGCGGCGACGGCGTCGATCTCCGCCGCGTACATCTGGTAGTGCTGCGAGCCCTTCCAGCGGCCCGCCCAGTCGTAGTCGCGGTAGTTCTCGAAGGCGGAGAAGACGTCGGCCCAGGTGGAGTAGCCGAAGAAGTTCAGCGCCTCCTCCGGCGGGCCGAAGTACGCCACCGAGCCGCCGGGCGCCATCACGAGCAGCTTGTCGCACAGGCCGAGCTCGGCCACCGAGTGGGTGACGACGAGGACCGTGCGGCCGTCGTCCGCGAGGCCGCGCAGCAGCTGCATGACGTCGCGGTCCATGCCCGGGTCGAGACCGGAGGTCGGCTCGTCCAGGAAGATCAGCGAGGGCTTGGTCAGGAGCTCCAGCGCGACGGAGACGCGCTTGCGCTGGCCACCGGAGAGGGAGGTGACCTTCTTCTCCTTGTGGATGTCGAGCTTGAGCTCGCGCAGCACCTCGCCGATCCGGGCCTCGCGCTCGGCCTCGGCGGTGTCGCCGGGGAAGCGGAGCTTGGCCGCGTAGCGCAGCGCCTTCTGGACCGTCAGCTCCTTGTGCAGGATGTCGTCCTGCGGGACCAGGCCGATGCGCTGGCGCAGTTCGGCGAACTGCTTGTAGAGGCTGCGGTTGTCGTAGAGGACGTCGCCCTGGTCGGCGGGCCGGTAGCCGGTGAGCGCCTTGAGGAGGGTCGACTTGCCGGAGCCGGACGGGCCGATGACGCCGATGAGCGACTTCTCCGGGACGCCGAAGGTGACGTCCTTGAGGATCTGCTTGCCGCCTTCGACCGTCACCGTGAGGTGGCGGGCCGAGAAGGAGACCTCGCCGGTGTCGACGAACTCCTCGAGCTGGTTGCCGACGATCCGGAAGGTCGAGTGACCGACGCCCACGATGTCGTTGGGGCCGATGAGGACGGTGCCGTTCTTGGCGATCGGCTGACCGTTGACGTACGTGCCGTTGTGCGAGCCGAGGTCGCGGATCTCGAAGCGTCCGTCGGGCGTCGCGTGGAACTCGGCGTGCAGGCGCGAGACCTGGAGGTCGGAGACGACCAGTTCGTTCTCCAGCGCACGACCGATGCGCATCACCCGGCCGAGGTTCAGCTGGTGGAAGGTCGTGGGGCTGCGGTCGCCGTGCATCGGCGACGCGCCCTGCGGGCCGGCCTGCGGCACGGCCTGCTGGTGCGGGACCTGCGGCGGCGCCTGGTGCGGCGGCTGCTGCTGCCACCCCTGCTGCGGGGCGTGCTGCTGCGGAGCCTGGTGCTGCGGCGGGGCCTGGTGGGTCATCTCCTGATGCAGCCCGTGGTGGGCGGGCTGCTGTGCTGCCTGCGGTGCCGGCTGCTGGTGCGGCACCTGCTGCTGGGCCGGCGCTCCGGCGGCGGCGAGGTTCAGCCGCGGCCCGTCGGTGGCGTTGCCGAGGTTGACGGCCGAGCCGGGGCCGATCTCCACCTGGTGGATCCGCTGGCCCTGTACGAACGTGCCGTTGGTGGAGCCGTGGTCCTCGATGACCCAACTCCGGCCGCCCCAGCTGATGGTGGCGTGTCGCCACGAGACCCTGGCGTCGTCGATCACCAGGTCGCCCTGGGGATCACGACCCAGGGTGTACGACCTGGACGGATCGAGGGTCCAGGTCCTTCCATTCAATTCCAGTACGAGTTCTGGCACTCCATGCCCCACTACTTGTCCCCCGATGCACCCCCGTCGTCGGGAGCCCAGGGATGGTGAACATCCTGGGGAACTATTTCAGGCCCCGGCCCGTATCCGAAAGTCGGGCCACGTGAAGAGCTTGCGCATGCCCGACAGATCACGTAAGCCCGACCACCGGACTCCTCCGGACGGCGCCGGTGGCGGCGTCCGTGGCGCTCCGCCCGCACCCCGGTGGCGCCGGCCGTGGCCGGTGTGCGGCCAGGTGGGTGTCCGGCAGGCGGGACGGGGGGTGGAGTGGCACCCGGTGCCCGATACGGTGGAAGCACCATGAGCGCATCGCAGACCCCAGACGTTCCCACCACGGGCGTTCCCGCCTCGGACGTTCCGACCCTCCTCGTCAAGATCTTCGGGAAGGACCGTCCCGGGATCACCGCCGGACTCTTCGACACCCTCGCCGCGTACTCCGTCGACGTCGTGGACATCGAACAGGTCGTGTCCCGCGGCCGGCTCGTCCTGTGCGCGCTCGTCACCGAGCCGACCGTCGCCGGCCAGGGCGAGCTGCGGGCGACCGTGCACAGCTGGGCCGAGTCCATGAAGCTGCAGGCCGAGATCATCTCGGGCACCGGTGACAACCGGCCGCGCGGCGAGGGCCGCTCGCACGTCACGGTGCTCGGCCATCCGCTGACCGCCGAGCAGACGGCGGCCATAGCGGCCAGGATCGCGGAGGCCGGCGGCAACATCGACCGCATCTTCCGGCTGGCCAAGTACCCGGTCACGGCCGTCGAGTTCGCCGTGTCCGGCTGCGAGACGGAGCCGCTGCGCACCGCGCTCGCCACGGAGGCGCACTCGGTCGGCGTCGACGTGGCGGTGGTCTCCGCCGGGCTGCACCGGCGGGCCCAGCGGCTCGTGGTCATGGACGTCGACTCGACGTTGATCCAGGACGAGGTCATCGAGCTGTTCGCGGCGCACGCCGGCTGCGAGGACAAGGTCGCCGAGGTGACGGCGGCGGCGATGCGCGGCGAGCTGGACTTCGAGCAGTCGCTGCACGCCCGCGTGGAACTGCTCGCCGGCCTCGACGCGTCCGTGGTGGACAAGGTCCGCGACGAGGTACGGCTGACGCCCGGGGCCCGGACCCTGATCCGCACCCTCAAGCGGCTCGGCTACCAGGTGGGCGTCGTCTCCGGCGGCTTCACCCAGGTCACCGACGACCTCAAGGAGAAGCTGGGGCTCGACTTCGCCCAGGCGAACACCCTGGAGATCGTGGACGGCAAGCTGACCGGCCGGGTGACCGGGATGATCGTGGACCGGGCGGGCAAGGCGCGGCTCCTGCGCCGGTTCGCCGAGGAGGCCGGGGTGCCGCTGGCGCAGACGGTCGCGATCGGTGACGGCGCGAACGACCTGGACATGCTGAACGCGGCCGGGCTCGGCGTGGCGTTCAACGCGAAGCCGGTGGTGCGCCGGGCGGCGGACACCGCCGTCAACGTGCCGTTCCTGGACACCGTGCTCTACCTGCTGGGCATCACCCGCGAGGAGGTCGAGGCGGCGGACGGCGGGACGGGCGAGCTGCTGCACTGAGCCGGACAGCCCGGTACGGAGAGGGGCCCGGTCGTCGCAGGACGGCCGGGCCCCTTCGCGTACGGGCGCACCCCTTCACGTACGGCGGACCCTTCGCGTACGGGCGCACCCCTTCACGTACGGCGGACCCTTCGCGTACGGGCGGACCCCTTCGCGTACGGGCGCGGGAGGCCGGTCAGTCGTGCGGCGTCCAGAAGTCGACCAGGGTGCCCACGCCGGGCTCGACGGACTTCCAGGAGCCGTTGAAGGACAGGACGGCGAAGGCGGAGGTCGGGAAGCCGGACCGGTTCATCCGGGTCTGGGTGTCGCCCTCGGCGCCGCCGGCGAGGATCTCCGCGAGGCCGTGCATCCCTGGGTTGTGGCCGATGAGCAGCAGGTCGTCGACGGTCTCCGGGGTCTCGTTGATCACGGCGATGAGCTCGCCGGGCGAAGCCTCGTAGATCCGCTCCTCGTACACCGTCTTCGGGCGCTCGGGCAGCTCCTGGACGGCGAGCTTCCAGGTCTCCCGGGTCCGGACGGCGGTCGAGCAGAGGGCGAGGTCGAAGCCGATGCCGGTGTCGGCGAGCCTGCGGCCCGCGACGGGGGCGTCGGTGCGGCCACGCTCGGCGAGCGGGCGCTCGTGGTCGGAGGTCTGGGGCCAGTCCGCCTTGGCGTGTCGGAGCAGCACGATCCTGCGGGGTGTGTCGACGCTCATGCTGGACAGCTTCGCACGAAACGGCCCGGGCCGACTCAGGGAGAGAGCGTCTGCCGGAGGTGCTGCAGGAGGCCGCCGACACCGGGGTCACCGCCCATCGCCTGGGCGTCTCCCGATCCCGTGACGAGGAGGAAGAGGGCGACGAACGCGGCGGCGGGAAGGGCGAGCGCCCACCAGGGCAGCCGGGTGTCGACGCCGGTCCGCCGGACCTGTGCACCGGTGTGGGTTCGCGCCGTCATGGCCGCCTCCGTGGGATGGGATCACCGCGTTCTCCGCGATGAGACCAACGTACGGAGCGGCGGGGCTCCGGCCCATCAGGTGATCCACCCACTTGACCCTGACACTCACCCCCTAGGGGATGGTGGGGACAGCCCCACCCCTCGGGTCAGGGCGGTGGACTCAGGGTGAGGCGATGGACGCGATGACGGCGATGACGACCGTGATGCCGATCATCGCGCCGAAGACGATGAGGAGCTTCTTCTGGCCGTTCGGGGGGTTGGGTTCGAGTACGGGCATGGGGTCAGTCTCGCATCTCAGCGTTCGTCCTCGACCGTCCGGTCCCTGCCCGCGAGGGAACCGACGATCATCTGCGGGACCATCAGGCCGCCCATGAGCGCGATGGGCAGGCCCCAGCCGCCGCTGTGCTGGTAGAGGACGCCGACGAGGAGCGGTCCGGGGATGGAGATGAGGTAGCCGACGCTCTGGGCGAAGGCGGAGAGCCTCACGACGCCCGCGCCGGTGCGCGAGCGCATGCCGATCATGGTGAGGGCCAGCGGGAAGGCGCAGTTGGAGACGCCGAGGAGCAGGGCCCAGAGCCAGGCGCCGTCGGCCGGGGCGAAGTAGAGGCCGGTGTAGCCGCTGAGGCCGCACAGGCCGAGGGCGACGACGATGGGGCCCTGGTTGCGCATCCGGGTCGCGAGTCCGGGGATGACGAAGGCGAGCGGCACGCCCATGACCATGGTGACCGCGAGGAGCACGCCAGCCGTGGAGGCGGGGACGCCCGCGTCGCGGAAGATCTGCGGCATCCAGCCCATGGTGATGTACGCGCCGGTGGCCTGGAGGCCGAAGAAGCAGGCGAGGGCCCAGGCGGTGCGGCTGCGGGTGACGCGGGGGGCGGGCGCGACGGCACCGCGTGCCGCACCCTCGCCGCGTGCCGGTCCCGTGCCGGAACCCTCCGCCCGGCCCGGCCCGCCGGATGCGGCAGCGCCCGTGGCACCGGCGGCCGGCGCCGCTCCGGCGGCGCCGCGGGCGCGCAGCAGCGGCAGCCAGGGCAGGACGGCGAACGCGGCGAGGACCGCCCAGACGCCCAGGCCGAGGCGCCAGTCGCCGCCGAGCAGGTCGGTCACCGGCACGGTCGCGGCGGCGGCGAGGGAGGTGCCCAGGGCGAGGGCCATGGAGTAGAGGCCGGTCATGCTGCCGATGCGGTCCGGGAAGTACGTCTTGACCAGGACCGGCATGAGGATGTTGCTGAGGGCGATGCCCATGAGCGCGAGGGCGCTGGCGGCGAGGAAGGCCGGGGTGCCGCCCGCGAGGGAGCGCAGGACCAGGCCCGCGAGGATCGCGGCCATGCCGGCGCAGACCACGGCCGTGGGCCCGAAGCGGCGGGCGAGGCGCGGGGCGGCGATGCCGAAGACGGCGAAGCACAGCGGCGGGACGGAGGTGAGGACGCCGGCCACGGTGCCGCTCATGTGGAGGCCCGCGCTGACCTCTTCGAGGAGGGCGCCCAGGCTGGTGATGGCCGGGCGCAGGTTGAGGGCGGCGAGGACGAGCCCGACGACGACCAGCCGGGTCACCCAGCGGGCGGGGCCTGCGGGTGCGGGAGAATCGGCGGCGCCCGTGGAGCGCGGCTGCTTCCCGGTGGCCGGGGTGAGTGTCTGGGGCTCGTCAGGCATGGGCCCATCATAGAATCATGGGATGATTGGTTGTCCAATCTCGAACGAATGGGTAGGTGCAGCATGGCCCTCGGCCATCCCCGGCGCAGCGGGCTCTCCGACCAGGTGATCACCCAGCTGCGGAACCAGATCACCTCCGGAGAGTGGCCGGTCGGCACCCGGATCCCGACCGAACCCGAGCTGGTGGAGCAGCTCGGGGTGGCCCGCAACACCGTCCGCGAGGCGGTGCGGGCGCTCGCGCACAACGGCCTGCTCGACATCCGGCAGGGCTCGGGCACCTATGTGGTGGCGACCAGCGAGCTGGCCGGGGTCATGCACCGCAGGTTCGCCGGCTCCGACCCCAGGGACGTGGCCGAGCTGCGCTCCACCCTGGAGTCCTCGGCCGCCCGGCTCGCCGCGCAGCGCCGCACCGACCGGGACCTGAAGCAGATCGACGCGCTGCTGCTGCGCCGCGAGGAAGTGTGGGAGACCGGCGACGCCGAGGAGTTCGTGACGGTGGACGCGGCGTTCCACCACGCCGTCGTGGTGGCCTCGCACAACGAGGTGCTGACCGCGATCTACGCGGACCTGGGGCACGTGCTGCGCGAGTGGCTGCGCGGCGACGTGGGCCGGGAGCTGCGGCCGGAGAACCACATGGACCACGCGCGCCTGGTGGAGGCGATCCGCGAGGGCGACGCGGAGCGCGCGGCGGCGGAGGCGGCGAGCTATCCGTTCCTGTGCCTCAGGAGCCCGGAGCCGGCCCAGCCTCAGGAGCCCTGAGCGGCCGGCTCGTGGGTGATCCAGGCCGAGCGGACCTCTTTCCAGCAGCGGCCGGTCACCTTGGCGTAGTCGGCCGGGCCGACCTCGACGGGCGCGCTGTCGGTGTCCACGTCCCACCAGCGGTCGCACTCCACGTGGAGCCGGACGCGGTCGGTGCGCGGGTACGGGTTCTGGCAGTGGGCGGTGACGGTCGAGCCCTGGACGAGGGTGCGGCAGGAGGCGCCGAAGTCCTCGGGTTCGGCGGCCGCGGGGGCGGTCACGGGGACGTCCTCGCCGGGAGCGGGTGCGGCACGGACCTCGGCGGCGACGCCGAGCCCGGTGAGGCCGGCGAGGAGCGCGGCGGCCGAGGCGACTGCGGCGAACGGGTGGCGCTGGGCAGGCATGTCCGCACCTCCTCCCCATCAGTGGCCGGAGCATCACGCTCTGACCAGTCTGATGCGATTCGCCCGACTTTTCGACTCGGGGCGCCGCAAGCCCCGTAGGAAGCCACGAGGGCCGTGCGCCCGCTCCCCCGAGGAGCGGGCACACGGCCCTCGCAAGCCTTGCCGAGACCGGGGCGTCAGGCGCCGATCGCGTGCAGACCGCCGTCCACGTGGACGATCTCGCCGGTCGTCTTCGGGAACCAGTCGGAGAGCAGGGCGACGATGGCGCGGCCCGCCGGCTCCGGGTCGGACAGGTCCCACGGCAGCGGGGAGCGGCTGTCCCAGACGCTCGCCAGCTCGCTGAAGCCCGGGATGGACTTCGCGGCCATCGAACCGAGCGGGCCGGCCGAGACCAGGTTGCAGCGGATGTTCTGCTTGCCCAGGTCACGGGCCATGTAGCGGCTGGTGGCCTCCAGGGCCGCCTTGGTCGGGCCCATCCAGTCGTACTGCGGCCACGCGAACTGCGCGTCGAAGGTGAGGCCGACGACCGAGCCGCCCTCGCTCATCAGCGGCAGCAGCGCCATCGTCAGGGACTTCAGGGAGAAGGCCGAGACGTGCATGGCGGTGGCCACCGACTCGAACGGCGTGTTCAGGAAGTTGCCGCCGAGCGCGTCCTGCGGGGCGAAGCCGATGGAGTGGACGACGCCGTCCAGACGGTCGCCGAGGTGCTCGCGGACCTGGCCCTCCAGGCGCGCCAGGTGCTCGTCGTTGGAGACGTCGAGCTCAAGGACCTTGACCTTGTCGGGCTGGGGCAGCTTCTTGGCGATGCGCTCGGTCAGCGTCGGCCGGGGCCAGGCGGTGAGGATGATCTCCGCGCCCTGCTCCTGGGCCAGCTTCGCGGCGTGGAAGGCGATGGAGGACTCCATCAGCACACCGGTGATCAGGATGCGCTTGCCCTCGAGAATTCCGCTCATGTGATCAGTGACCCATGCCCAATCCGCCGTCAACCGGGATGACGGCTCCAGTGATGTACGAGGCGTCGTCCGAGGCGAGGAACTTCACCGTGGCGGCGATCTCCTCCGGCTGCGCGTAACGGCCCAGCGGAACCTGCGAGACGATGCCGGCGCGCTGCTCGTCGGTGAGCACCGCGGTCATGTCGGTGTCGACGAAACCGGGCGCGACGACGTTGAAGGTGATGTTGCGCGAGCCGAGCTCCCGGGCCAGGGACCGCGCGAAACCGACCAGGCCGGCCTTGGAGGCGGCGTAGTTCGCCTGACCCGCCGAGCCGAGCAGACCGACGACGGAGGAGATCAGCACGACGCGGCCCTTCTTGGCGCGCAGCATGCCGCGGTTGGCGCGCTTCACGACCCGGAAGGTGCCGGTGAGGTTGGTGTCGAGGACGGACGTGAAGTCCTCCTCGGACATGCGCATGAGGAGCTGGTCCTTGGTCACGCCGGCGTTGGCCACGAGGACCTCGACCGGACCGTGCTTCTCCTCGATCTCCTTGTAGGCCTGCTCCACCTGCTCGGAGTCGGTGATGTCGCACTTGACGGCGAGGAAGCCGTGCTTCTCGAGCTCCGCCGGGTCGCCCGAGCGGTACGTGATCGCGACCTTGTCGCCGGCATCGGCGAACGCGCGGGCGATGGCGAGGCCGATGCCCCGGTTGCCTCCGGTGACGAGAACCGAGCGGCTCAACGGATCACCCTTTCGATAGCGGTCTGGTATGCCGAAAACCTATCGGTCCCTTCCGCGATACGGAGAATCGGGCCCTGACAGTGGCTTCCTGGTGTCGCTGTCGGGTCCCTACAGAAAGGTCTGGGCATCACGCCCGAAAGCACGACATGATCGGAGGCGACCGGTCTCACACGACAGGAGACAGCTGTGCAATCTGGGACCCATTCCCTCGACGAAGCCTTCACCCAGCTTCCGTTGCGGGCGCTGGCCGACGCGGCGCTCGCGCGGGCTCGGGCGCTCGGCGCGGAGCACGCCGACTTCCGCCTGGAGCGGGTGCGCAGTGCCGCGTGGCGGCTGCGGGACGCCAAACCCTCGGGCTCGTCGGACACCACGGACCTCGGCTACGCGGTGCGGGTGGTGCACGGCGGCGCGTGGGGCTTCGCGTCCGGGGTGGACCTGACCATGGACGGGGCCGCGCGGGTCGCCTCGCAGGCGGTGGCCATGGCGAAGCTGTCGGCGAAGGTGATCGCGGCGGCCGGGTCCGACGAGCGCGTGGAGCTGGCCGAGGAGCCGGTGCACGCGGACAAGGTGTGGATCTCCTCCTACGAGATCGACCCGTTCACCATCTCCGCCGAGGAGAAGAGCGGGCTGCTCGCCGAGTGGAGCGCCCGGCTGCTGCGCGCGGACGGGGTGGCGCACGTGGACGCGTCGCTGCTCACCGTCTTCGAGAACAAGTTCTACGCGGACACGGCGGGCACCGTCACCACCCAGCAGCGGGTCCGGCTGCACCCGCAGCTCACGGCCGTCGCCGTGGACGCGACCAGCGGCGAGTTCGACTCGATGCGGACGATCGCGCCGCCCGTGGGCCGGGGCTGGGAGTACCTGACGGGGACCGGCTGGGACTGGGACAAGGAGCTGGACGAGATCCCGGAGCTGCTCGCCGAGAAGATGCGGGCGCCGAGCGTCGAGGCCGGCCGCTACGACCTGGTCGTGGACCCGTCCAACCTGTGGCTGACCATCCACGAGTCGATCGGCCACGCCACCGAGCTGGACCGTGCCCTCGGCTACGAGGCGGCGTACGCGGGCACCTCCTTCGCCACCTTCGACCAGCTGGGCAAGCTGGCGTACGGCTCCTCGATCATGAACGTGACGGGCGACCGGACCGCCGAGCACGGGCTCGCGACCATCGGCTTCGACGACGAGGGCGTCGAGGCGCAGTCCTGGGACCTGGTGAAGGACGGCACGCTCGTCGGCTACCAGCTGGACCGCCGGATCGCGAAGCTGACCGGCCTCGGCCGCTCCAACGGCTGCGCCTTCGCCGACTCGCCCGGCCACGTGCCGGTGCAGCGGATGGCGAACGTGTCGCTCCAGCCGGACCCGGGGGGCCTGTCGACGGAGGACCTGATCGGCGGTGTGGAGCGCGGCATCTACGTGGTCGGCGACCGCTCCTGGTCGATCGACATGCAGCGCTACAACTTCCAGTTCACCGGGCAGCGCTTCTTCCGCATCGAGAACGGCCGCCTGGCGGGCCAGCTGCGGGACGTGGCGTACCAGGCGACGACCACCGACTTCTGGGGCTCCATGGAGCAGGTCGGCGGCCCCCAGACGTACGTCCTCGGCGGCGCGTTCAACTGCGGCAAGGCCCAGCCGGGCCAGGTCGCGGCGGTCTCCCACGGCTGCCCGTCCGCCCTTTTCCGGGGTGTGAACATCCTCAACACCACGCAGGAGGCCGGTCGATGAGCCGCGTCAGCAAGCCGTACGAGATCGTCGAGCGGGCCCTGGAGCTGTCCCGCGCGGACGGGTGTGTCGTCATCGCCGACGAGGAGTCCTCGGCGAACCTGCGCTGGGCCGGGAACGCGCTCACCACCAACGGCGTCACCCGGGGCCGCACCCTGACCGTGGTCGCCACCGTCGACGGCGCCCAGGGCACCGCGTCCGGTGTGGTCTCGCGCTCGGCGGTGACCGCCGAGGACCTGGAGCCGCTGGTACGGGCCGCCGAGGCGGCGGCGCGGGCGGCCGGTCCCGCCGAGGACGCGCAGCCGCTGGTCGGGGGCGTGCCCGCGTCGCCCGACTTCACCGACGACCCGGCCGAGACCGGCTCCGCGGTCTTCGACGCCTTCGCGCCGGCGCTTGGCGAGGCCTTCGCCCGGGCCCGGGCGGGCGGCCGGGAGCTGTACGGCTTCGCCAACCACGAGCTGACCAGCACCTACGTGGGCACCTCCACCGGCCTGCGGCTGCGCCACGACCAGCCGAACGGAACCCTCGAGCTCAACGCCAAGTCGGCAGCGACTGCCGGGGGCCCATCCCGCTCCGCGTGGGCCGGGCGCGCGACCCGGGACTTCACGGACGTCGACCCGGCCGCGCTCGACGCCGAGCTCGCCACCCGGCTCGGCTGGGCGGAGCGCCGGATCGACCTGCCGGCCGGGCGGTACGAGACGCTGCTGCCGCCGACCGCCGTGGCCGACCTGATGATCTACCAGCTGTGGTCCTCGGCGGCCCGGGACGCGGTGGAGGGCCGTACGGTCTTCTCCAAGCCGGGCGGCGGCACCCGGATCGGCGAGACGCTGTCGCCGCTTCCGCTGACCCTGCGCAGCGACCCGCACGCGCCGGGTCTGGAGTCGGCGCCGTTCGTGATCTCCCACGCCTCGGGCGACGACTCGTCCGTCTTCGACAACGGTCTGCCCGTCCCTCCGGTGGACTGGGTACGGGACGGGAAGCTGCACCGGCTGCTCACCACCCGGCACTCCGCGGAGCTCACGAAGCTGCCGATGGCGCCCACGGCCGGGAACCTGATCCTGGACGGCGGCGGCGAGCGCTCCCTCGACGAGATGGTCGCCGCCACCGGGCGCGGTCTGCTGCTCACCTGCCTCTGGTACATCCGCGAGGTCGACCCGGCGACGCTGCTGCTCACCGGCCTCACCCGGGACGGCGTCTACCTGGTCGAGGACGGCGAGGTGGTCGGCGAGGTGAACAACTTCCGGTTCAACGAGTCGCCGGTCGACCTGCTGTCGCGGGCCACCGAGGCGGGCCGTACGGAGAAGACCCTGCCGCGCGAGTGGAGCGACTGGTTCACCCGGGCCGCCATGCCCGCCCTGCGGGTGCCGGACTTCAACATGAGCTCGGTCAGCAAGGGCGTCTGACCCGCCTAGACTGACTGGTGAAATTGTCCCCATGAGCATGAGGAGACGGACGACGTGACCGACATCGTCGACGAGCTGAAGTGGCGCGGGCTCTTCGCCCAGTCCACCGACGAAGAGGCCCTGCGCAAGGCGCTCGCGGACGGTCCCGTCACGTTCTATTGCGGCTTCGACCCGACCGCGGCCAGTCTCCACGTCGGCCACCTGGTCCAGGTGCTCACCGTCCGCCGGCTCCAGCAGGCCGGGCACCGGCCGCTGGCGCTGGTCGGCGGGGCCACCGGTCAGATCGGCGACCCGCGTCCGACCGCCGAGCGCACCCTGAACGACCCGGAGACGGTCGCGAACTGGGTGACCCGGCTGCGTTCGCAGATCGAGCCGTTCCTGTCCTTCGAGGGCGAGAACGCCGCGATCATGGTGAACAACCTGGACTGGACCGCCGGCATGTCGGCGATCGAGTTCCTGCGGGACATCGGCAAGCACTTCCGGGTCAACAAGATGCTGACCAAGGACTCCGTCGCCCGCCGACTGGAGTCCGAGCAGGGCATCAGCTACACCGAGTTCAGCTACCAGCTGCTCCAGGGCATGGACTTCCTGGAGCTGTACCGGCGCTACGGCTGCACGCTGCAGCAGGGCGGCTCCGACCAGTGGGGCAACCTGGTGGCGGGTCTCGACCTGATCCACAAGCTGGAGCCGGAGGCGCACGTCCACGCGCTCGCGACGCCGCTGATGGTGAAGGCCGACGGCACCAAGTTCGGCAAGACCGAGGGCGGCGCCGTCTGGCTGGACCCGGAGATGACCACGCCGTACGCGTTCTACCAGTTCTGGCTGAACGTGGACGACCGTGACATCTCCACGTACATGCGGATCCTGTCCTTCAAGTCCCGCGAGGAGCTGGAGGAACTGGAGAAGCAGACGGCCGAGCGGCCGCAGGCCCGTGCGGCCCAGCGGGCGCTCGCCGAGGAGCTCACCACCCTGGTGCACGGCGCGGACCAGTGCCGGGCCGTGATCGACGCCTCCAAGGCGCTGTTCGGCCAGGGCGAGCTCGCCGGGCTCGACGGGGCGACGCTGGCGGCGGCGCTCTCCGAGCTGCCGCACGCGCGCGTGACGGAGCTGGGCCAGGTCGTGGACCTGTTCGCCGAGGTCGGCCTGGTGGCCAGCAAGTCGGCGGCCCGCCGCACCGTGAAGGAGGGCGGCGCCTACGTGAACAACGTCAAGGTGACCGCCGAGGACGCCGAGGTGTCGTCGGACGACCTGCTGCACGGGCGCTGGCTGGTGCTGCGCCGCGGCAAGAAGAACCTGGCGGCGATCGAGGTCGTCGCCGGCTGACCTCGTGGGCAGGCATGACCGGAGGCCCGGTACGCGCGCTCGGCGCCGTACCGGGCCTCCGGTGTGCCGGGTGTCGGAGGCGGGTGCCTAGGCCCGCTGTCTGTTGCCCTTGATCGAGGCCCAGAGCATGTCGCCGACGCCGACCACGGCGACCGCGCCGATGAGCTGGAAGAGGTGACGGGTCCAGTCGATGCCCTTGGTGTCGTTGACCCCGATCCAGGTCGCCACCGCGTTCCCGAGCACGCTGCCCAGAATGCCGAACACGGTCGTCAGCCAGAGTGGGATCTGCTGCTTGCCCGGAAGGATCGCCTTCGCGATCAGACCGAGGACCAAGCCCACAATGATCGCCCACAACCAACCCATCGTCGCCTCCTCGTGCGCGTGTGTGCCCAGTCTCGGCCTCTCGGCCATACGGCGCATGTCGGACGGTGCCGTACGTGCCCCGGCCTCCTCCGACCGGGACGGCGGGCGTACCGTGGAAGGAGGTCCGGACCGGGGAGGGTCCGGCATGGTTCCCGGGTGGTGGAATGTGATGCGGAAGCGTGGCGGCACCGAGGTCTTCCGGATCACCGGTGCCCGGCAGGGCCTCGCCGACGACGTGCGGGGCCGGCAGCGTCGTTACGTCGTCTCGATGTCGATCCGCACCCTGTCCGTGATCGCCGCTGCCTCGCTGTGGAACGTGGAGCGGCACGTCGCGATCGTGGCGCTGGTGCTCGGAGCTGTGCTCCCCTACATCGCCGTGGTGATCGCCAACGCCGGCCGGGAGAACGCGCCCTCGCTCCCGTCGACCTTCATCCCCACTCCGGTGCTGCCGGCGCTCGGCCCCGGTGATCAGGGCGCGGAGACCTCGGAGAAGGCGAAAACGCAGGCGAATACGACGACGGAAACGGAAGCGGGAGCGGAATCGCGGGCGGAAAGCCCGTACATCCGCAACGATCACGCAGGGTGAAGCAATAGCCAGCGGAATGCTCAGGAAAAGCTCAGATCAATCATGAAGTTCCGCTGCACCGCACCCCATTTCCCGTGACATACTGCCTACGCGCTCCGCATCCCCCGTCGGAGCGACGGACCGATGCCGGGCAGCTCCCCCCGTGGCTGCTCGGCATCGCCCTTGCTGGACAATGATCGGGTGATTCTGGGTCCAGTGAGCGAAGAGAAGCCGATCTGTTCCGCGAAGGGCTGCCGGGCGGACGCCGTCTGGGTCCTCGCCTGGAACAACCCCAAGCTGCACACGCCGGAGCGGCGCAAGACCTGGCTCGCGTGCGAGGAGCACCGCGAACACCTCTCCCAGTTCCTGGGCGTACGGGGCTTCCTGAAGGACGTCGTCCCGCTCGCCGACTGGGACGGGTCAGCCGCCGATCGCTGACATCGGGCGATCGGGCTGGAGGAAGCTCGGGTCGTCCAGGCCCGAGCCGGCCTTCTTGCCCCACATGGCCTTCTGCCAGATCTCGGCGATCACGGCGTCCGGCGCGTCCGAGCGCAGTGCCGCCCGCAGGTCCGTCTCCTCGGTGGCGAACAGGCAGGTGCGCACCTGGCCGTCGGCGGTGAGCCGGGTCCGGTCGCAGGCCCGGCAGAACGGGCGGGTGACGGAGGCGATGACGCCGACGGTGTGCGGGCCGCCGTCGACGACCCAGCGCTCGGCGGGTGCGGAGCCGCGCTCCTCGGAGCCCTCGGGGGTCAGCTCGAAGCGGGTGCGCAGCGACTCCAGGATGTCGCCGGCGGTGATCATCCCGTCGCGCTTCCAGCCGTGCTGGGCGTCCAGCGGCATCTGCTCGATGAAGCGGAGCTCGTAGTCCTGCTCGATCGCCCAGGCGAGGAGGTCGGGCGCCTCGTCGTCGTTGAGCCCGGGCATGAGGACCGCGTTGACCTTGACCGGGGTGAGGCCGGCGTCGCGGGCTGCGGCCATGCCGTCGATCACGTCGTGGTGGCGGTCGCGGCGGGTGAGGGTCTTGAAGACGTCGGGGCGCAGGGTGTCCAGGGAGACGTTCACCCGGTCGAGGCCGGCCGCCTTGAGGGCGGCGGCGGTGCGCTTGAGCCCGATGCCGTTGGTGGTCAGGGACATCTTGGGGCGGGGCTCCAGGGCGGCGCAGCGCTCGACGATGCCGACGAGGCCGGGGCGGAGCAGCGGCTCGCCGCCGGTGAAGCGGACCTCGGTGACGCCGAGGTCGGTGACGGCGATCCGGATCAGGCGGACGATCTCGTCGTCGGTGAGCAGGTCGGGCTTGGCCAGCCACTGCAGGCCCTCTTCCGGCATGCAGTACGTACAGCGCAGGTTGCACCGGTCGGTGAGGGAAACACGCAGGTCGGTGGCGACTCGGCCGTAGGTGTCGATGAGCACGGGGCCCCTCCCCCTTATTCCGGTGGGCATTCCGGTCCGCCGGTCGGCGCTCCGGTTCGCTTCTCGTTCGAGCCTACGTGACCCCTATGACATCGGGCACGGGCCGATTGTCACGAGGACCGGGGCGGGGGGGGGGGGGGGGGGGGGGGGGGGGGGGGGGGGGGCGGGGGGGGGGGGGGGGGGGGGGGGGGTGGGGGGGGGGGGGGGGGGGGGGGGGGGGGGGGGGGGGGGGGGGGGGGGGGGTGTTTTTGTGTGGGTCTGCCCCCTCCGCCCCCTCTTGCGGGGGGGGGGGTGTGTTGGCGCGGGGGGGGGGGGGGGGCGGGGGGGCCCCCCCCCCCCCCCCCCCCCCCCCGGCGGAAGCGGAACGTATACGACTCAGTGCGCTCCGACGCCGGTGAGGGACTTGACCTCCAGCTCCGCGTACTTGCCCTTGTCCGGCTCCTCCTTGGAGAGGACCGAGCCGAGCCAGCCGAGCAGGAAGCCGAGCGGGATGGAGACCAGGCCGGGGTTCTCCAGCGGGAACCAGTAGAAGTCGACGCCCTTGAACATGGAGGTCGGCTTGCCGGAGACGACCGGCGAGAACAGCACCAGGACGACCGCGGAGACCAGACCGCCGTAGATCGACCAGAGCGCTCCGGTGGTGGTGAACCGCTTCCAGAAGAGGCTGTAGAGGATCGTCGGCAGGTTGGCGGAGGCGGCGACGGCGAAGGCGAGCGCGACCAGGCCGGCGACGTTGAGGTCGCGGGCGAGGGCGCCGAGCGCGATCGAGACGACGCCGATGAGGACGGTGGCCCAGCGGGCGGCCCGCACCTCCTCCTTCTCGGTGGCCTTGCCGCGCCGGATGACGTTGGCATAGATGTCGTGCGCGAACGAGGAGGACGAGGCCAGGGTGAGGCCCGCGACGACGGCGAGGATGGTCGCGAAGGCCACGGCGGAGATGACGGCGAGCAGGATCGCGCCACCGGTCGAGCCGGCGCCGCCGCCGATCTCCAGGGCGGCGAGCGGGGCCGCGGTGTTGCCGGCCTTGTTGGAGGCGATGATGTCGCTGTTCTTGAGCAGGGCGGCGGCGCCGAAGCCGAGGACGATCGTCATCAGGTAGAAGGCGCCGATGATGCCGATGGCCCAGTTGACGGACTTACGGGCGGCCTTGGCGGTGGGCACCGTGTAGAAGCGGATGAGGATGTGCGGCAGGCCGGCCGTGCCGAGGACGAGCGCGATGCCGAGCGAGAGGAAGTCCAGCTTCGAGGTCGCGGTGGCGCCGTACTTGAGGCCGGGCTCCAGGAAGGCGTCGCCCTTGCCGCTGTTGGTGGCGGCCGCGCCGAGCAGCTCCGAGACGTTGAAGTGGAACTTCCACAGGATGAGGAAGGTGATCAGGAGCGTGCCGGCGATGAGCAGCACGGCCTTGACCATCTGGACCCACGTGGTGCCCTTCATGCCGCCGATCGTCACGTACACGATCATCAGGACGCCGACGAGGGCGACGATGGCGACCTTGCCGCCGTCGCTGGTGATGCCGAGCAGCAGCGAGACGAGGACGCCGGCGCCGGCCATCTGGGCGAGCAGGTAGAAGATCGAGACGACGATGGTCGAGGTGCCGGCGGCGGTGCGGACGGGCCGCTGGCGCATCCGGTACGCGAGGACGTCGCCCATGGTGAAACGGCCGGAGTTGCGCAGCGGTTCGGCGACCAGGAGCAGCGCGACCAGCCAGGCGACGAGGAAGCCGATCGAGTAGAGGAAGCCGTCGTAGCCGAAGAGGGCGATGGCGCCGGCGATGCCGAGGAAGGACGCGGCGGACATGTAGTCGCCGGAGATCGCCAGGCCGTTCTGGAAGCCGGTGAACTGCCGTCCGCCCGCGTAGAAGTCCGCGGCGCTGCGGGTCTGCCGGCCGGCCCAGACGGTGATGACGAGGGTGGCGACGACGAAGGCCGCGAAGAGCGTGATGATCAGCGGGCGGTGCTCGCTGGTGGCGTTGCCCGCGGCGAGGGGCACGGCCACCGCCTGGAGGGTGCTGCTCATGCGTCGGCCTCCGTACGGGACTCGGTGCGGGTCTCGGTGCCGGGGCGGCTGCCGGACTCCATGTGCTGCTTGATGGCCTCGGCCTGCGGGTCGAGGCGGTTCGCCGCGTGCCGCGAGTAGAGCCAGGCGATGAGGAAGGTGGTGGCGAACTGGCCGAGGCCCAGGATCAGGGCCATGTTGACGTTGCCGAACACCTTGGTGCCCATGAAGCCGCCGGCGTAGTTGGAGAGCAGCACGTAGAGCAGGTACCAGGCGATGAAGGCGATCGTCAGCGGGAAGGCGAAGGAGCGGTAGGTGCGGCGCAGTTCGCCGAACTCGGCGCTCTCCTGCACCTCGGTGAACTCCTCCGTGGTCGGGTGGGCGGGGGCGGCCGGATCCGTGCCGCTCCTGGGCGGCGGCGGTGCGTCGGTAGCCACGGAATCTCCTCGTGACGCGGGTGCGGTGGGCATGGACAAAAGGGGCCTCGCTGGGGTGGGGAGCCGGGGGCTCCGATCGGAGCTCCTCCCCTGCTCAACGGCACGGAACCCATCGCGAAGTGGTTCACGGGAGTGGATTTCTCTTCCTGATCTTCATGAAGTCTTCTCAACTCATTGATGGGCGGGGAAGATCGGCGATAACTTCACTCGTCATGCACCTGCCCGCGCGCAATCGGCGCCCGGGCAGTACATACGGATGATGTGGAGAACCCATGGCTCATCTGGGATCGAGGCGCGGCCGAGTACTCGCTCTGCCGGCCGGCCTCGCGCTCACGGCCTCCCTCGGCTTCCTGCCCGCCGGCGCCGCGTCGGCCGCGGAGCTGAGCGACCTCCCGACGGCCGCCGTCGCCACGAACGGCCCGAAGCTGTCGTACGTCGTCAACATCGACAACAGCCCCTGGACGGGCGCGTCGGTGAAGAAGGCGATAGCCGCCGCCGGCGGCGAGGTGGTCGTGTCCTACGACCGGATAGGCGTGATCGTCGTCCACTCGCAGAACCCGGAGTTCGCGCAGGCGATCCGCAAGGTGCGCGGCGTGGTGTCGGCCGGCGCGACCCGTACGGCGCCGCTGTCGGCCGCGACCGACACCTCCGTGGGCGAGGGTGCGCAGGAGCTCACCCCGGCCGAGGTGAAGGCCGCCGCGGCCGCCGCCACGGACGGGCAGGACCCGATGGAGCCGCTGCAGTGGGACCTGCCGGCCATCAAGGCCGACAAGGCCCACAAGAAGACCCTCGGCAGCAAGAACGTCACGGTCGGCGTCATCGACACCGGTGTCGACGACACCCACCCGGACCTGGCGCCGAACTTCGACGCCGCCGCCTCCGCCAACTGCGTGAGCGGCAAGGCCGACACGACGCCCGGCTCGTGGCGCCCCAACCCGGGCGAGAGCGACCACGGCACGCACGTGGCGGGCACCATCGGCGCCGCCAAGAACGGCATCGGCATCACCGGTGTCGCGCCGGGCGTGAAGCTGGCCGGCATCAAGGTGTCCACGCCCGACGGCTTCTTCTACACCGAGGCCGTGGTCTGCGGCTTCGTGTGGGCGGCCGAGCACGGCATCGACATCACGAACAACAGCTACTACACCGACCCGTGGATGTTCGCCTGCAAGAACGACGAGGACCAGAAGGCCCTCGTCGAGGCGGTCACCCGGGCGACCCGCTACGCGGAGAAGAAGGGCACCGTCAACGTGGCGGCGGCCGGCAACTCCAAGTTCGACCTGGCTGCCGACTCCATCCTGGACAACAGCAGCCCGAACGACACCACTCCGGGCGACCGCGTGATCGACCCGAGGCAGTGCTTCGACTACCCGGCGATGCTGCCGGGCGTCGTGACGGTCTCCGCGACCGGTGCCAAGGACCTGAAGGCGTCCTACTCCAACTACGGTGCCGACGTCATCGACATCGCGGCACCGGGCGGCGACCGCACCGAGTACCAGACCCCGGCGGCGCCGGCGGTCAACGGCCGCATCCTGTCGACCACGGTCAACGGCGGCTACAACTACAAGGCCGGCACGTCGATGGCCTCGCCGCACGCGGCGGGCGTCCTCGCACTGCTGAAGTCGACCCACCCGTACGCGAGCCCGGCGGCGCTGAAGGCGCTGCTGTACGCGCAGGCGGACGAGCACGCGTGCACCAACCCGTACGACATCAACGGCGACGGCACCGTCGACGCCGTGTGCGAGGAGGGCGCGGACAAGAAGAACGGCTTCTACGGGGCCGGCATCGTGGACGCCCTGGACGCGGTCCGCAGGTGACCGCGGCCCTGGTGGCCGAACACGCGTAGGTGAACCGCCCGTGGCACTGAGTGCCACGGGCGGTTCATAGTTCTCCCATGGACACCACAGTGCGTACGGGTACGGAGTTGTTGTGGTCGGCACTGGGCGGCGATCCCGCCCTGCTCGACCGGGTGGGCTACGGAGGCGTCTCCGGGCTGCTGCCGGCCCGGCTGCCGGTCATGGACCTGGCGCGGGCGACGGTCGCGGTCTGCTCGCTGGCCGCGGTCGAACGGGCCGGGCTGCCGGGGCGGGTGCGGGTGGACGACGGGGCGGTGGCGACGGCCTTCGTGAGCGAGCGGCACCTGCGGGTGGACGGGCGCGTGCCGGTGTCCTTCGCGCCGCTCTCGCGCTTCTGGCGGGCGGCCGACGGCTGGGTCCGTACGCACGCCAACTACCCGCACCACCGGGCGGCGCTGCTGAACGCCCTGGGCACGGCCGACTCCGTGGAGGCGGTGGCGGCGGCGATCGCCGAGCGGAAGGCGGTCGAGGTCGAGACGGCGGTGTACGCCGCCGGGGGCCTGGCGGTGGCCCTGCGCACGCCCGAGGAGTGGGCGGCGCACGAGCAGGGCCGGGCGGTGGCGGCGCGCCCGCCGTTGACCCGGGAACGGCTCGACGGGGCGGCGCCGAGGCGGCGTTCCGGCGGACCGCTGCGGGTGCTCGACCTCACGCGGGTCATCGCGGGCCCGGTGGCCACCCGGACGCTCGCGCTGCTGGGCGCGGACGTGCTGCGGATCGACCCGCCGGGCCGTCCCGAGCTGCCGGACGCGCACGCGGACACCGACTTCGGGAAGCGGACGGCGGCCCTCGACCTGGAGAGCCCGTCCGACCGGCGCACCTTCGGCGAACTCCTCGACGCGGCCGACGTCCTGGTGACCGGCTACCGGCCCGGCGCCCTGGACCGCTTCGAGCTCCACCGGCCCGGCCTGGTGGTCGCCCGGCTCTCGGCCTGGGGCGACTACGGCCCCTGGGGTGAGCGGCGCGGCTTCGACAGCCTGGTGCAGGTGGCGACGGGCATCGCGGCCGTGGAGGGATCGGCGACCGAGCCGGGCGCGCTGCCGGCCCAGGCCCTGGACCACGGCACCGGCTATCTGCTCGCGGCGGCGGTGCTCCGCTCGCTGACCGAGCAGGACCGGGACGGCGGCACCCGGCTCGTCCGCCTGGCGCTCGCGCAGACCGGGCACTGGCTGACGCACGGCCTGCCCCGGTACGAGCCGGAGCGGCACCTCAGGGAGTCCGACGGCCCGCTGGGCCGGCTGCGGTACGCGCTCTCCCCCGTGTCGTACGAGGGCGGCCCGGCGGACTGGTCGCGCCCGCCGGGCG
Source organism: Streptomyces sp. NPDC012637 (assembly GCF_042954805.1). Classification (NCBI taxonomy): domain Bacteria; kingdom Bacillati; phylum Actinomycetota; class Actinomycetes; order Kitasatosporales; family Streptomycetaceae; genus Streptomyces; species Streptomyces sp. NPDC012637. Next base: position 822,028 of record NZ_JBIBDS010000003.1, on the reverse strand, counting down.
TGCCGGGGGCCGACGCCGCGGAGTGGACCACGGCGTGATCCCGGTGGGGACTACGGCTTGACGAGGACCTTCAGGGCGGTGCGCTCGTCCATCGCCTTGTAGCCGCCGGGGACGCCGTCCAGGCCGACGGTGAGGTCGAACACCGGGGAGGGGTCGATCGTGCCGTCCAGGACGTCCGGGAGCAGCTCGGGGATGTAGGCGCGGACCGGGGCGACCCCGCCGTGCAGGGCGATGTTGCGGTCGAACATGACGGACAGGTCGAGGCCGGTGTGGCTGCCGTGCGGGACGCCGACGTAGCCGACGGAGCCGCCGTCGCGGGTGATGTTCACGGCGGTGCGCATGGACTGCTCGGTGCCGACGGCCTCGATCACGGCGTGGGCGCCCTGGCCGCCGGTGAGTTCGCGCACGGCGGCCTCGGCGGCCTCGCCGCGCTCGGCGACGACGTCGGTGGCGCCGAAGGTCCGGGCGATGTCGGTACGGGCGGCGTGGCGGCCGAGGGCGATGATCCGCTCGGCGCCGAGCCGCTTGGCGGCGAGGACGCCGCACAGGCCGACCGCGCCGTCACCGACGACGGCGACCGTGGTGCCCTCGCGTACGCCCGCGCCGAGGGCGGCGTGGTGGCCGGTGCCCATGACGTCGGAGAGCGCGAGCAGCGCGGTGAGCAGGTGGTCGTCGGAGGCGGCGTCGGCGGGCAGCTTGACGAGGGTGCCGTCGGCGAAGGGCACCCGTACGGCCTCGCCCTGGCCGCCGTCGGAGCCGACGGAGCCCCAGAAGCCGCCGTTGGGGCAGGAGGTCTGCAGGCCCTCGGCGCAGTAGTCGCAGGTGCCGTCGGACCAGACGAAGGGCGCGACGACGAGGTCGCCCTTGGCGAAGCCGCGGACGTCCGCGCCGGTCTCCTCGACGAGGCCGAGGAACTCGTGGCCGATGCGCTGTCCGGGCTTCCGGGCGGACTCGCCGCGGTAGGCCCAGAGGTCGCTGCCGCAGACGCAGGCGCGCACCACGCGGACGACGACGTCCGTGGCCTCGTGGATCACGGGGTCGGGCACGTCCTCCACGCGCATGTCGAAGGGGGCGTGGATGGTGGTGGCGCGCATGGGTCCTCGCTGGCTCAGCTGGTTGTACGACGTTCACCGTACATCGCGCGCAGGGCTCCCCCGGTCGGCAGGTACCGCGCCGCGACGTAGGTCAGCATGCCCCGGAATCCGGGCGCGGGCAGCTGGGGCAGGCCGGCGACGTCCGCGGCGATGCGGGTGTCGGATGGCGGGAGGCGGCCGCCGCCGGTGCCGGCGAGCGCGCCGGGCGAGCTCGACCGATAGGCCATCGCGGTGAGCGGCGGCGAGTGTCCGGCGGCCGGGACCGCAGGCCGGCGGGGAGGCCGGGCCGGAGCGCGGTGACGGTGCCCGCCTCCGACGAGCCCGTACGTCGCACCGCCGGCCGGAGCGGCGAGCCCGGGGGACGTGGAGCCGTTCGCACCCGGCCGCCCCACGCGGACCCGGGACGGGCCGAGACGACCCGCCCTAGATCCCCGCCGCCCCCAGCAGCGACCCCGCCCCGTACGTCACCGCCATCGCCAGGGCGCCGCCGCAGACGTTGCGCAGGACGGCGGGGGCGGCCGGGGCCGCGCCCAGGCGGGCGGACCACCAGCCGGTGAGGGTCAGGGCCGCCAGGACGGAGAGGACCGTGATCCAGAGGCGGTGGGAGGCCGGCGGCAGCACGATCGCCAGGAGCGGCAGCAGCGCGCCGACGGTGAAGGCGAGGAAGCTGGCGCCGGCGGCGTGCCAGGGGTTGGTGAGCTCGTCGGGGTCGATGCCCAGTTCGACGCGCGCGTGGGCGCGCAGGGCGTCGCGTTCGGTGAGCTGCTCGGCGGCCTCGCGGGCGACCTCCGGGGACAGGCCGCGGCGGGCGAGGAGCGCGGTGAGTTCGGCGAGTTCGGCCTCGGGCTGCTCGCGCAGCTCACGGCGTTCCTGGGCGAGCGCGGCCTTCTCGGAGTCGCGCTGGGTGGAGACGGAGACGTACTCCCCCGCGGCCATGGACATGGACCCGGCCAGCAGCCCGGCGAGGCCGGCCGTGAGCAGGGCGGCCTGGGATTCCGTGGCGCCCGCCACGCCGACGACGAGGCCCGCGGTGGAGACGACTCCGTCGTTGGCTCCGAGCACGGCGGCCCGGAGCCAGTTGAGCCGGGAGCCGAGGCCGCCGCCGTGGGCCTCGTCGTGTGCGGGGGCTTCAGTCACCCCTGGAGGGTCGCACCCGGTGCGTCACCAGACGCGGACCGACCCGCCCGGTGCGAAGGCGGGGCTGGTCGCGCCTTCGGGCACCTTCTCCAGGGGCCGGGCGACCTCCTCGACCGGTGGGCCGTGGACGGCGGCCAGGCCGTCGAGGAGGGCGAGGTCGAAGCCGTAGACGCGGGCCGCGTTGCCGCCGACCATGGCGGCGACCTCGTCGCGCGGCAGCCCCGCGTAGGCGATGCGCAGGCCCTCGCGGGAGTACGGGGTGGTGCCCTCGTCGTGCGGGTAGTCGCTGCCCCACATGATCTTGTCGAGGCCGATCCGCTCGCGCAGCGGCACCTCGTGCGGGCGCATGAAGCTCGCCCCGACGAAGCAGTTGTCCCGCCACACCTCGCCGGGGCCCTTGCCCATGGACTCGGCGAGCCCGGCGCCGAACTTGGACTCGGCGGTCGACGCCTTCGCCGACGCCGCGACCAGGCGTCCGTGGTAGTAGTCCAGCATGTCGAGCACGCCGGGGATCCAGCCCGAACCCTGCTCGGTCAGGACCAGCTTGAGTCCCGGGTGCCGCCGGAAGGCCCCGCCGAACATCAGGTGCCACAGCGCCCGGTGCGAGAACCAGGTGGTCTCCACCATGAACACCGCCCGCGCGGCCGGTTCGTCGCCGAGCGGCGGCGACGCGGAGCCCCCGTGGTGGTTGACCGGGACGTCGAGCTCCGCGCAGACCGCCCAGATCGGGTCGTACGCCTGCGAGTAGAGCTCCGGTACGGGCGAGCCGGGCGGCACGCCGGGCAGCAGGATGCCGCCGGTGAGCCCGGCCTCGCGGGCCCGGCGGATCTCGGCGACCGCAGCGTCGACGTCGTTGAGGAGGATCTGCGCCACGCCCGCCCGGCGCCCGGGGGCGTCCGCGCAGAAGTCGGCGAGCCAGCGGTTGTGCGCCTGGAGGCCGGCCCAGCGCTGCTCGTACTCGGCCCGGCCCGGCGGCTGGGCCATCAGCGAGGCCTTGGGGAAGAACGGCGGGATGGTGTTGGGGAAGACGACCTCGGCGACGATGCCGTCCGCCTCCAGTTCGCGCAGCCTGCGCCCCGAGTTCCAGTTGCGGTCGGCGGTGTCGGCGAGCAGGTCCTCGTACGGGTTGACGTAGGTCGCCGCCCACGCGTCGAAGTCGTCGTGGTGCTTCTTCGCCAGGTACGGCTTGTAGTCGAGCAGGTCCGCGCCGGCGTGGCAGTCGGCGGAGATGACGGTGTAGCGGTCGGTCATGAGGTGACCCCGATCGCCGGGAAGTCGTGGTCGGTGAGCCAGTGCCGGCCGACCTCGCGGGAGCGGGCCCAGGAGGCCTCGACGGCGGCCTGGTCGGCGCTCTGGCCGAGGTCGGCGGGCGTGGGGCCGATGCGCCGGGCGATCGGCTCCAGCTTCGCGACGTCGAAGCCGAAGACCTCGGCGGCGGCCAGACCGAGGATCCGGCGGGTCTCCGCCACCGGGATGTCGTGGAAGGTGTTCCGCAGCCATGCGCGCGTGTCGGGCCAGGTGCCCTCGGGGTGCGGGAAGTCGGAGCCCCACAGGATGTTGTCGACGCCGATCTCGTAGCGCTGGGCGAGCTCGCGCCGCTTGGTGTTGGTCGCGCAGATGAACACCTGGCGGTCGAGGTACTCGCTCGGCGGCCGCTTCAGTTCGGCGAACGGCGACAGCTTCTTGCCGCCGTGCGCGCCGAGGTAGAGCCGGTCCATGAACCACAGCAGGTTCGGCAGCCACCAGCAGCCGGACTCGGCGACGCCGAAGCGCAGCCCCGGGTGGCGCTCGAAGACGCCGGACCAGAGCAGGAACCACAGCGGCCGGGCTGGCCACCAGGTGACCTCGGAGACGTAGATGCCGAGGTGGTCGCCGTACTCCTCGCGCGGCGCCGCCCCCGAGTGGGTGACCAGCGGCATCCCGGTCTCCGCCGCGGCGGCCCACACCGGGTCGTAACGCCGGTCGTGGTAGGGCGCCTTGTCCACCCACATGGAGGGGATCATCAGTGCGCCGAGCCCGGACTCCCTGGCCCGGTGGATCTCGGCGACGACGACGGCCGGGTCGGCGGTGACCGGCAGCAGGGCGACGCCGCAGTGCCGCTCGGGGTGCCGGGAGACGAACTCGGCGAGCCAGCGGTTGTGCGCCCGGGCGCCCGCCATGCCGAGCTCCGGGTCCTGGTCGCCGGAGAGGCCGAGGCCGACGCCGAAGGGCGCGGCGGTCTGGCTGTCGACGGCGTCCGCGTCGGGGAAGACGACCTCGGCGGCCACTCCGTCGCCGTCGAGCTCCTTGATCCGCTGCGCGGCGTCCCAGCCGCCCCGCAGCCCTTCCTCGTTGTCGCTGAACCACTTGTTCGCGAAGGCCTCGTTGCGCACCCCGAGGCGGGTCATGGCCTCGCGGCGGGCGTCCCGGCCCGCGAGGAAGTCGTCGAAGGCGCGGTGGAAGCGGGAGTCGAGATAGGGCCGGTACTCCTCGGTGGGGAGCCCGGCGTGGCAGTCGGACGAGACGATCAGGTACGGGTCCTCATGGCTCATGGTGCGTACAGCCCCCTCAGGCCGGTCAGTCGAGAATGAAGCTCTCCAGATAGGACGGGTCGGCGCGGTCGAGCATCGACTGCGAACGCGCCCTGATCTGCCGGTCGCTGTGCTCGCTCGCCGGGAGCATCCAGAACCGGTCGGCCCTGATCCCGTCGACGACGTGCCCGGCGACCTCCTCGACCGGTGTGAAGGCGACCTCGTGCCCGGCCTCCTTCATCGCGGCCTCCCACTGGTCGAGGCTGCGGTACGGGGTCCTGCGCGGGCGCTCCTTGGCGAAGCGCTCGGGCCGGTTGCGGTGCGACTCCCACAGGCCGGTGCGCAGCATGTGCGGGCCGGGGAAGAGGACCGAGGCGCCGACGCGGGCCCGTTCCGCCTTCAGGTGCGCGTAGAGCGACTCGGTCATGGTGACCACGGCGGACTTGGTGACGGCGTAGACGGAGGCGGTGGGCAGCGGGGCGATGCCGCCGTCGCCGGAGGAGGTGTTGACGACGTGGCCCGGCTCGCCGCCGGCGATCATCCGGGGCACGAAGGCCTGGATGCCGTGGAAGACGCCCCACACGTTGACGGCGAAGGCCCACTTCCAGTCGTTCGGCTCGTGCTCCCACATGCGGCCTTCGGCACCGGAGCCGACGCCCGCGTTGTTGCACAGCACGTGGACGGCGCCGAAGGTCTCGTACGCGGCGTCGGCGAAGGCACGTACGGAGTCGGGCTCGCTGACGTCGACGGTACGGGCGAGGATCTGTGCCCCCTCCTCCATGAGCTCCTCGGCGGCCCTGGCGAGCGGCGCCTCCTCGACGTCGCCGAGGACCACCGCGAGGCCCTCGGCGGCGAAGCGGCGGGCCATGGCGAGGCCGATGCCGCTCGCCGCGCCGGTGACGACGGCGACCTGTCCCTCACGGAGTTCCATCAGCCGGCGCTCCCTTCCGGCGGCGCGTCCAGCGCCTGCTGCGGGTCGTCGTAGCGCTGGTGGAGGTAGGGCAGGAGGTCCTGGGCGCTGACGCGTTCGACGACCCTGCCCTTCTGGTCGGTGGTCTTCTCGCCGATGGTGATCTCGACCAGCCGGCGCACCGGGAGGTCGGCGACCGGGTCGTACATCGACTCGCGCAGCACGACGTCGCCGGTGACCCGCTCCAGCTTGCGCACCTTCTCGTTGCGCACGCAGTGGACGAGGACGGGGTCGCCGTCGAAGCCTGATCCGTCCACGGCGGGCAGGAACTTGAAGTAGAAGTCGGTCTTCTCGGCGGGCTCGGGCGGCGGCAGCTGCCCGGACACCGCGCCGCGCACCTCGACGAAGGCGATGCCGTGCCGGGCGAGCGAGGCGCGGACCACCAGGCCGTCGCGCTCGACGAGGACCTCGCCGAGCTTCTTCGGCTCGCCGAAGACCTCGCGCCCGCCGGTCAGGGCGCGCTCGTGGGTCATCGGCATGACCAGCGGGTACCAGCCCTCCTGGTCGCCGTGGGCGGCGGCGACGGCGACGGATCCGGCGCCGAGCGGATAGCCGGGCAGGTCGACCTTGCTGATGTTGGCGCGGACCAGCGGGCGCCCGGTCGGTTTGAGCGGCGGCGGCAGGACGGCCGCCACGACGTCCGGGTCGGTCTCCCAGACGGCGACGACCCCGGTGGACCAGATGTCGGGAAGCCCGGCGCTCCGCGCACGGGTCGCGGCGATCTCCGCCTCGGTGCGCGCCCCGTACCGTACTCGTGCCATGACGTACCACCCTTCGGGAAGGCATCGGCCTGTAACACAGTTACACCGGCGGTCCGGAAGGGTAAAGGCCCGTGCACACACGGGAGTTGGGGGATCGCATCCGATGGCACGCAGCGCGCTGACCCGCGACGAGGTCCTGGACGCCGCCGCCGCCCTGGTCAGGGAGCACGGCCCGGCCGCCCTCACCATGCGCCGTCTCGCCGCCGAGCTCGGCACCGCCGTCACGTCGATCTACTGGCACGTCGGCAACCGGGAGTCGCTGCTCGACGCCCTCGTCGAGCGCACCGTCGCCGACCTCGGCACCCTGCGCCCGCGCGGCGCCGACCCGGCCGAGCGGATCGTCTCGGTGGCCGTCCTGCTGCGCCGCGCGCTGCGCGAGCGGCCGCACCTGGTCGCGATGGTCCACGAACGCGGTCTGACGGAACGCATGTTCCTGCCCGCCCAGCGCGCCCTGGTCCACGAGGCCCACGCGGCCGGACTGCGCGGCGCCCGGGCCGCCGAACTGGTCCGCGCGGTCCAGTTCCAGGTCGTCGGCCACGTCCTGGTCGAGCGCAACCGCGAGCGCTCGCCCGCCCAGTCGCCCGCCGAGACGGACCTGTGGGCGGCGGAGACGGCCGCCGGCACCGCCGAGGCGGACCCGCCCCTCGCCCGCGCGCTCGCGGCCCCGATCGACACCGAGCGCCTGTTCCCGGTGGCGGTACGGGCACTGGTGACGGGTCTTCTGCGGGACGGGAGCGACCGGATCCGGTCATGAAACCGGACACCGGGGACCGCGCTGTCGGTCGCGGGCCGTATTCTCAGTGACCATGCTCGACGACCGTACGACAGCAGCGACGTGGCCGGCCGCGTACCCACAGGGGTACGCGGTCGTCGACGTGGAGACCACCGGCCTCGCCCGCGACGACCGGATAGTGTCGGCTGCCGTCTACCGGCTGGACGCCCAGGGGAACGTGGAGGACCACTGGTACACGCTGGTCAACCCCGAGCGCGATCCGGGGCCGGTGTGGATCCACGGGCTCACCAGCGACGTCCTCGAAGGCGCGCCGCTCTTTCCGGAGATCGCCGAGGAGTTCTCGGCCCGTCTGGACGGCCGGGTGCTCGTGGCCCACAACGCGATGTTCGACTGGCAGATGATCGCCCGCGAGTACGCGCGGGCGGAGAGCGCCGCGCCCGTGCGGCAGCGGCTGTGCACCATCGCGCTGTCCAAGGAACTGTCCCTGCCGCTGCCGAACCACAAGCTGGAGTCGCTGGCCGCGCACTTCGGCGTCGTGCAGCAGCGGGCGCACAACGCGCTCGACGACGCCCGGGTGCTCGCGGAGGCCTTCCGCCCGAGCCTGCACGCCGCCGCCGAGCGGAACGTGCGGCTGCCGCTGCTCGAGTGCCGGCCGCTGACCGAGTGGGCGCCGTCCCCCGAGCGGCCGCGGATCGGATACCAGGCCTCGTACCGGGCGAACACCTGGCGGCCCTCGCGGAAGCGGCCGCCGTGCCCGTATCCGAACCCCGGACGTTACGAGTCGGACAAACCGCTCAAGCAGGGCATGCGCGTGGCGTTCTCCGGCGACACCTCGATCGACCGCGAACTCCTGGAGGACCGCGCGGTCGAGGCGGGTCTGCACGTGGCGAGCAGTGTGTCGCGGCTCACCAGCCTCCTCGTCACCAACGACCCGGACTCGGCCACCGGCAAGACCCTGAAGGCGAAGTCGTACGGCACGCCGGTCGTCGACGAGGCCGCCTTCACCCAGCTGCTGCGCGACGTGGCACCGGCAGACGAGTGACGACGGCAGACGAGTGACGGAGCGGCGCGGGCCGGGCGCGTCGCCCGGCCTTCACCCTCCCCCGGCCCCACCCTGTGGCGCATGGCACGTTGTGAGGTCTGCGGAAACGATTACGGCATGTCCTTCGAGGTGCACGCGCAGGGCGCGGTGCACGTCTTCGACTGCTTCGCCTGCGCCATCCACCGCATGGCGCCCATCTGCGAGCACTGCCGGGTCCAGATCATCGGCCAGGGCGTCGAGGTCCAGGGCAGCTGGTTCTGCGGCGGCCACTGCGCCCGCGCGGAGGGGAGGGTGGGCATCGTCGACAAGGTGTGACGAAACGATCCTCTGCACGATCCTCCGGTCACCGGCCCGGTGACCGGAACCCCCGTGCGGTCACCCCGTGGCCCGAGTTGTACGGTCATGGGGTGTACCGCTTCCTGTTGTCCCGGCAGTGGGTGATCCTCACCCTCGTAGCCCTCGTCCTCATCCCCGTGATGATCGAGCTGGGCTTCTGGCAGTTCCACCGGCACGAGCGCCGGGTCGCCCAGAACGCCCTGATCGCGGACAACCTCGCGGCGAAGCCCGTCCCCGTCGAGGAGCTCACCTCCCCGGGGCACACCGTCCCGCGCGCCGACTACTGGCGGCACGTGACCGCCACCGGCACCTTCGACACCGCGCACGAGGTCGTCGTGCGCCGCCGCGTCTCGACGAGCGAGCGGGTCGGCTTCCACGTCCTGACCCCGCTGGTCCTCGCGGACGGCAAGGTCGTCATGGTCAACCGCGGCTGGATCCCGGCCGCGGACGACCAGCGGGCCTACCCGGAGGTGCCGCCCGCGCCGAAGGGCGAGGTCACCGTCACGGGCCGGCTGATGGCCGACGAGACCACCGGCGCCAGCGGCATCAAGGACCTGAAGGGCCTGCCGGACCGTCAGGTCATGCTCATCGACAGCAGGCAGCAGGCCGCACTGCTCGGCCGCAGCGTGGTCGGCGGCTACATCGAGCAGACCGCCCCGGCGCCGGCCGGAGACATCCCCGAGCAGATCCCCGACCCCGACCACGACTCGATCGGCGCGCACATGGCGTACGCGATCCAGTGGTGGCTGTTCACCGCCGGGGTCCCGGTCGGCTGGGTGATCCTGGTCCGCCGCGAGAAGCGGGACCGGGAGGCGGCGGCCCGCACGGCGGACGAGGCGGACGAGGCGGAGGGAACGCCCGAGCCCGCCGGGGCGAACGCCTAGGGCCCCTCCGGCGCCGCTCCGCCGGACGGCCCCGGGCCCGGCACCGCACTTCCCGGCAGGCGCCCGGGCTGATTGACCGTCGCCGCTTCCGGGAACAGCCCAAAGCGTGACGCAACGTATCGACGACTACGCCCTCATCGGCGATCTCCAGACCGCCGCGCTCGTCGGCCGCGACGGGTCGATCGACTGGCTGTGTCTGCCCCGCTTCGACTCCGCCGCCTGTTTCGCCGCCCTCCTCGGCGACGAGAACAACGGCCACTGGCGGGTCGCGCCCAAGGGCGCCACGACCTGTTCGAGCCGCCGGTACGCCGAGGACAGCCTGGTCCTGGAGACCGTCTGGGAGACCCGTACCGGGTCGGTCAAGGTCGTCGACTTCATGCCGCAGCGCGACAAGGCCCCCGACGTCGTGCGGATCGTGGAGGGCGTCAGCGGGACCGTCGAGATGAGCGCGGTGCTGCGGCTGCGCTTCGACTACGGCTCGATCGTCCCGTGGGTGCGCCGCGCCGACGGCCACCGGGTGGCCGTCGCCGGGCCGGACTCCGTGTGGCTGCGCAGCGAGCCGCCGGTGAAGACCTGGGGCCAGCAGTACGCGACCTGCTCCTCCTTCACGGTCGGCGCGGGCGACAAGGTGGCGTTCGTCCTCACCTGGCACCCCTCCCACGAACCGCGCCCGGAGCTCGTCGACCCGTTCGACGCCCTGGAGCAGTCGCTCGCCGACTGGCGCGCGTGGGCCGCCCGCTGCACGTACCAGGGCCCGTACCGGGACACCGTCGTCCGCTCCCTGATCACCCTCAAGGCGCTCACCTACGCCCCGACCGGCGGCATCGTCGCCGCGCCCACCACCTCCCTGCCGGAGGAGCTCGGCGGCGTGCGGAACTGGGACTACCGGGCCTGCTGGCTGCGGGACTCCTCGCTGACCCTCGGCGCCCTGCTGTCCGCCGGCTACGTCGACGAGGCGGCGGCCTGGCGCGACTGGCTGCTGCGCGCGGTGGCCGGCGACCCGGCCGACCTCCAGATCATGTACGGCCCGGCCGGCGAGCGCCGGCTGCCCGAGACGACGCTGCCCTGGCTGCGCGGCTACGCGGACTCGGCGCCCGTACGGATCGGGAACGCGGCCGTGGAGCAGCTCCAGCTCGACGTCTACGGCGAGGTCATGGACTCGCTGTACCGGGCGCGGAGGGCCGGCATCCCGGCGGAGCGGCACGCCTGGAACCTCCAGCTGAGCCTGCTGGGCTTCCTGGAGTCGACCTGGCGGGAGCCCGACGAGGGGCTGTGGGAGGTGCGCGGGCCGCGCCGGCACTTCGTGCACTCCAAGGTCATGGCCTGGGTGGCGGCCGACCGGGCGGTGCGCACCCTGGAGGAGGATCCCTCGCTGCCGGGGGACGCGGCACGCTGGCGGGCGATGCGGGACGAGATCCACGCGGAGGTGTGCGCGAAGGGCTACGACCCGGAGCGGAACACCTTCACGCAGGCGTACGGCTCGCGCGAGCTGGACGCGGCGACGCTGCTGATCCCGTTGGTGGGCTTCCTTCCGCCGGACGATCCGTGGGTGGTGGGGACGGTCGACGCGGTGCGGGCGGAGCTCATGCACGGCGGTTTCCTGCGCCGCTACTCGACGGACGGCGTCCCGGTCGACGGACTGCCGGGGACGGAGGGCACGTTCCTGGTGTGCTCGTTCTGGCTGGCGGACGCGCTGCGGCTGACCGGCCGGTCGAAGGAGGCGCGCGAGCTGTTCGACCGCCTCGCCGGGCTGTGCAGCGACGTGGGCCTGCTGGCCGAGGAGTACGACCCGGTGACGGGCCGCCAGCTGGGGAACTTCCCTCAGGCCTTCAGCCACATCGGGCTCGTGGGCACCGCCCTCGCGCTGGCCGCCGAGGACGACGACGCGGCAGGATAGGCCCATGGATCTTGGACTGAAGGACCGTGTGTACGTGGTGACCGGCGCGACCCGCGGGCTCGGCCGGGCCTCGGCGGAGGCGCTGCTCGCGGAGGGCGCGAAGGTGCTGCTGACCGGGCGCGAGGAGAAGACGGTCGCCGAGGCGGCGGACGGGCTCGGGCCGGGCGCGGCGGGCGTCGCCGCCGACAACGCCGACCCGGGGACCCCGGCCCGGCTGATCGCGGAGGCGCGGTCCCGGTTCGGCGGCTTCGACGGCATCCTGATCAGCGTGGGCGGCCCGGCGCCGGGCTTCGCCGCCGACAACACCGACGAGGAGTGGGCGGCCGCCTTCGACACGGTCTTCCTGGGCGCGGTGCGGCTGGCCAGGGCGGCGGCCGAGGCACTGCCGGAGGGCGGCGTCATCGGCTTCGTGCTGTCCGGTTCCGTGCACGAGCCGATCACGGGCCTGACCATCTCCAACGGTCTGCGGCCGGGTCTGGCCGGCTTCGCCAAGTCCCTCGCCAACGACCTGGGCCCGCGCGGCATCCGGGTCGTGGGCCTGCTGCCGAGCCGGATCGACACGGACCGGGTCCGCGCGCTCGACGCCCTGTCGGGTGACGCGGACGCCTCCCGCGCGGCCAACGAGGCGGCGATCCCGCTGCGTCGTTACGGCACTCCGGAGGAGTTCGGCCGCACGGCCGCGTTCCTGCTGTCCCCCGCCGCCTCCTACCTCACGGGCGTGATGCTCCCGGTGGACGGCGGCGCGCGCAGCGGCTTCTGAGCGGACGGGGGGTCACGTCACCCGGCGGGCGCGGTGCTTGACGGCGCGCAGCCGGGCCTCGGTGGGCAGGGAGGTCAGGCCCGCGGACGTACGGGCGTTGCCGAGGGCCTGGGTCGCCAGGGTCGTCAGCGCGTCGGCCGGGGAAGCGTACGGCTCCAGGAGCAGGGCGACGCGGGTCCGGGGCGCGGTGCGGCGGCCGGTGAGCGCGACGCGGGCCCGGGCCACGCCCTCCTGGGCCGTCGCGTCGGCCTCCAGGACGGTCTCCAGGGCCCGGCCGCGCAGGACGGCGTCCTCGCCGTCGCCGCTGTCGACCAGCACCTCGCGGAGCCGGGCTCGCCGGAACTGGGCGATCAGCCACCACAGGGCGAGCAGCACGACGACGCCGAGCACGGCGATGACGACCGGCCACCACCAGCTCTCGTCGCGCCAGTGCTGCCGCTGGGAGCGGGTGAGCAGCACGTCGTCGGGGCCCGACCAGGGCCACCACGACGGTACGGAGAGGTCGAGGCCGGCCGCGAGCACCGCACCGCCGCCGACGAGCAGCAGCAGTCCGGCGAGGGCCAGCACGATCCGGTTGACGCGCCGGAGCACCCGGGTCACCGCGTCACCCCTTCCTGGGCGGCCGGGCCACCCTCACCGTCAGGGCCGGCGGGTGCGCCAGCCCCAGTTCGTCGATGCCGCCCGCGAGGACGGTCTCCAGGTCCGCGCGGACCTCGTCGAGTTCGCGGAAGTGGGAGACGGCCCGGACGTTGACCTTGGACCGGCCGGTCCTGACCCGCACCGACTGGACGCCGGAGACCTCCATGGCGCGGTCGCGCAGCGCGAGCCCGGCGGCCTCGCGGTCGAGCCCGGCGCGGACGTCGGCGTGCTCGCGCCGCATGGGGAGCACGGCCCGCAGACCTGGGGTGAGCGCGAGGACCAGCAGCCAGATACCGAGCACCGCCGCGACGCCCGCCCCGATGAGCACCCAGACGTCGTCGAGCGGCCGGGTGGCCAGGTCGTCGGCGAGGGAGCGGCGCCAGGCCATGGCGCTGTGCTCGGCGCGTACGGCGGCCACGTCGTACAGGAGCAGTCCGGCGCCGCCGAGGACGACGGCGGCGAGGAGGGCGGCCGGGATGCGCCGCACGGCCCAGAAACGGCGCACGGTCGTCCCGGGTGCCGCCTCGCGGGGCCGGTCCTTCGCGAGCACGGGCACGTGCTCGGACCCGGATGTGGGCATGGGACCGGGCATGGCCCCGTGCGTGGCCCCCGGGTCGGGCTGGGTGCTCATTTCAGACGTCCCCGCTTCCGGTCGTGGGCCGTGTGCGCCGAGTGCAGCCGTTCGACGTGCACGGCGACCTCGTGGACCTCGATGCCGGCCAGCGTCTCCACCCGGTGGCGGACCCGGCCGCGCACCGCGCCGCACTGGCGGCCGACGTCGGTGGGATAGTCCAGCTCGACACTGACCGAGACCCGGGCGACGTCCCGGTGGACGACCACCGACGCCTGGGGTGGGCGACCGTCCTTCGGGACGGCGTCCACCGCCTCACGGGCCGCCCGGGCCGCGATCTTGGCGACGACCCGGTCGGCGATCGTCGTCGCTCCCCGGGCGGCCGCGCCCACCGGTTCCTCGCGCTGTGCCACCAGGTCCGGCACCCCCGGTCACCGCCTCCGGTCGCCGCGCTCGCGGCCCCGGAAGAGGTCGCCGGGTTCCAGGTCGCCGTCGAGGAACCGCCCGACGACGAACCCGACCGCGCCGAGCGCCGCGATCAACAGGAAGGCGCCGAAACCGCCGAAGTACCCGGCGAAGCCGAGCGCCATGCCGGCCAGCAGGCCGACCACCGCCATGCTCATGTTGAGCCCTTTCCGCCGGCCGGTCAGCGGCTACTGGAGCCGCGTCTCCGGCTCTTCTTCCTCGTCCTCCGGCAGCTTGACGTCGCTGACGGCGATGTTGACCTCGACGACCTCGAGGCTGGTCATCCGCTCGACGGCGGCGATGACGTTCTCACGGACCGCGCCGGCGACGTCGGAGATGGAGACGCCGTAGTCGACGACGATCTCCAGGTCGAGCGCGGTCTGCACCTCGCCGACCTCGGCCTTCACGCCCCTGGTGACGCCGGACTTCCCGCTGCCCCCACCGGGCACGCGGTCGCGGACCGCGCCCAGGGTGCGGGAGAGACCGCTGCCCATGGCGTGGACGCCGACGACGTCGCGGGCGGCCAGGCCCGCGATCTTCTCGACGACGCCGTCGGCGATCGTGGTACGGCCCCGGGACGCGGGATCGCCGCCGCCGCGCTTGGTCACCGGGTTCTGCTGGTCGGAGTGCGCGCTGTCAGCCATCGCCATCCGTCCTTCCGTGAGGCTTTTGCCCTTGTTCGACCCACCCTAAGGGCGCTTGCCCGGTCTCGCGCCAGAGATGCGGCAGGCTGGAGGAATGATGACGGACCGGTTGTTGCCGCTCGGCGAGGCGGCGGACGGCGCGTGGATCGCGGAGCGGACGGTACGGGCGACGCTGATGGCGGCGGCCCGTGGAGTGCGGGGCGTGGCGCCGGAGCGCCCGCGCTTCCGGCTCGCGGAAGGCCGCGCCCCGGACAGCGACGCAGGGGGCTCACCCGGCGGGGCCGCCCCGGACCCCTCGGGCGGAGAAGCCCCGGGTTCCCCGGGCGGAGACGCCCCCTTGCCCGTGCCGCCGGGCGGGCTGCCGCCCGCTCCGCTGCGGATCACGCTGGACTTCGCGGCCGTGGCGGGCCGCCCGCTGCGGGAGCTCGCGGACCGGCTGCGGACCGCGCTGCTCGAGACGGCGGAGGGCTCGCTGGGCCTGTCGGTGGCGGAGGTGGACCTGCGGGTGACGGACCTCCTCGACGCGCCCCCGGAATTCGCCGCCCCCACTGAGCCGCCCGGGGGAACCTCGCCGCCCGCACCCGACGATCCCGCCGCGCTCGCGGCCCTCGCGGTGCCGGGCGTGGCCGCCCTGACCGACGCCTTCGGCGGCCCGGTCACCCGGACGGCCGCGGGAGTGCGCGTCGAGGTGGCGGTGACGTCGGGCCACCGGCCCCTCGACGTGGCCCGGGCCCTCCGGACGGCCGTGACCGCCGCCGCCCCGGGGGCGACGACGGTCACGGTGGTGGTGTCGGACGTGCGGTGAGGTCGGCTCGCTCAGTCGCCGAGGCCCGCCAGGTCGCGCAGCCGGCGCGCCTGGGCGGCGCGCTCGGCGACGCGCTGCTCCTCGTACGACCGGCCGGAGACGCCCTGGAGCAGGGCCTTGGTCTCGATGACGGCGGAGCGCGGCGCGGCGAGCAGCGCGGTGCCGAGGTCCCGTACGGCACCGTCGAGTTCGGCCGCGGGCACGGCGAGGTTGGCGAGGCCGATGCGCTCGGCCTCCTCGGCGCGGACGAAGCGGCCGGTCACGCAGATCTCCAGGGCGCGGGCGTAGCCCACGAGGGAGACGAGCGGGTGCGTGCCGGTGAGGTCCGGCACGAGGCCCAGGCTGGTCTCGCGCATGGCGAACTGCACGTCGTCGGCGACGACCCGCAGGTCGCAGGCGAGGGCCAGCTGGAAGCCGGCGCCGATGGCGTGTCCCTGGACGGCCGCGATCGACACGATGTCGCTGCGGCGCCACCAGGTGAAAGCCTCCTGGTACTCGGCGATGAGCGCGTCGAGGTCCGCGTCGGGCCCGTGCGCCATCTCCAGGAAGGACGGCTCGCCGTCGAAGCCCTCGGGCGTGAACGCCTGCCGGTCGAGGCCGGCGGAGAAGGACTGGCCCTCACCGCGCAGGACCACGACCCGCACGCTGCCCGGCAGTGACCGGCCGGCCTCCGTCAACGCCCGCCACAGAGCGGGAGACTGGGCGTTGCGCTTCGCCGGGTTGGTCAGGGTCACCGTGGCAACGGCGTCCTCGACGGTGAGCCGTACACCGTCCTTGTCGAAAACGAGCTCTTCGTGCTCGGAGTCGTCGAGCGTAGTCATGGGGCGCCTCCCGGTTACGGTGCAGCACTGCAGCACTGGTGTGTCAGATGCTAAGTGACTGCACAGTAACCACCCGGTCGACCGCGCGGTCGACCGGGTGGCCACCGAAAGACCCGGTGGACCGGCCAAGCCGCCCCGATGTCAGGCCGAGGCCGCCTTCTTGCCCCGTGTCGCTCCGCCGCGTCCGCGCAGCGTGACTCCGGACTCGCTGAGCATCCGGTGGACGAATCCGTAGGAGCGGCCGGTTTCCTCGGCCAGCGCCCGGATGCTCGCACCGGAGTCGTACTTCTTCTTCAGGTCTGCCGCGAGCTTGTCGCGCGCGGCGCCGGTCACCCGGCTGCCCTTCTTCAGAGTCTCGGCCACCCGTGCCTCCTCATGGGAAGTGCGCTCTGGACTTCTCATGATCACCCCTCCCGGACGTCCTGGCCACCCATTCGACAAGGTCCGTGCCGACAGCTTGGCCCGGGCCGAAGCGACCGACACGACCGGAATTGATCGTTCCGCGGGCTCCGGAACCCGCTCCGGAGCCCCCTCAGCCGGGAAGTCCCAGGTCAGCGCCATCGCGGGCGTACGAGTACGGCGCGAGGCCTGCCGGAAGGATTCCGCAGGCCTCGCGCCGGGGGTACGAGATGCTCTCACTCAGATGAAGGATCACCCATGAGCCGAATGATCCAGCCCGGCATGATCGACCGGGCCGCCGTTCCGGGCCGGCCGGATCAGGCCAGGGCGACCAGGTCGGCGTAGTCCGCGCCCCACAGGTCCTCGACGCCGTCCGGGAGCAGGATGATCCGCTCCGGGTCGAGCGCCTCGACGGCGCCCTCGTCGTGGGTGACGAGCACGACCGCGCCCTTGTACGTGCGCAGCGCGCCGAGGATCTCCTCGCGGCTGGCCGGGTCGAGGTTGTTCGTGGGCTCGTCGAGCAGCAGCACGTTCGCCGAGGAGACCACCAGCGTCGCGAGCGCGAGCCGGGTCTTCTCGCCGCCGGAGAGCACCCCGGCCGGCTTGTCGACGTCGTCACCGGAGAAGAGGAAGGAGCCGAGCACCTTGCGGACCTCGACCAGGTCGAGGTCGGGCGCGGCGGAGCGCATGTTCTCCAGGACCGTGCGGTCCGGGTCGAGGGTCTCGTGCTCCTGGGCGTAGTAGCCGAGCTTGAGGCCGTGACCCGGGGTGACCTCGCCGGTGTCGGGCTGCTCGACGCCGCCGAGCAGCCGGAGCAGGGTGGTCTTGCCGGCGCCGTTGAGGCCGAGGATGACCACGCGCGAGCCCTTGTCGATCGCGAGGTTCACATCGGTGAAGATTTCGAGCGACCCATAGGACTTGGACAGGCCCTCCGCGGTGAGCGGGGTCTTGCCGCAGGGCGCGGGCTCGGGGAAGCGCAGCTTGGCGACCTTGTCGGAGACCCGGACCGCCTCGAGGCCGGAGAGCAGCCGCTCGGCGCGCTTGGCCATGTTCTGGGCGGCGACCGTCTTGGTGGCCTTGGCGCGCATCTTGTCCGCCTGCGAGTTGAGCGCGGCGGCCTTCTTCTCGGCGTTCTGGCGCTCGCGCCTGCGGCGCTTCTCGTCGGCCTCGCGCTGCTGCTGGTAGAGCTTCCAGCCCATGTTGTAGACGTCGATCGTCGAGCGGTTGGCGTCGAGGTAGAAGACCTTGTTGACGACGGTCTCGACCAGGTCGACGTCGTGGGAGATCACGATGAAGCCGCCGCGGTACGTCTTCAGGTAGTCGCGCAGCCAGACGATCGAGTCGGCGTCGAGGTGGTTGGTGGGCTCGTCGAGGAGCAGGGTGTCGGCGTCCGAGAACAGGATCCGGGCGAGCTCGATGCGGCGGCGCTGACCGCCGGAGAGGGTGTGCAGCGGCTGGCCGAGGACCCGGTCCGGCAGACCCAGGGCGGCGGCGATGGTGGAGGCCTCGGCCTCGGCCGCGTAACCGCCCTTGGTGAGGAACTCGGTCTCCTGGCGCTCGTACTGCTTGAGGGCCTTCTCCCGGGTCGCGCCGCTGCCGTTGGCGATGCGCTCCTCGTTCTGCCGCATCTTGCGGATGAGGACGTCGAGGCCGCGGGCGGAGAGGATGCGGTCGCGGGCGAGCACGTCGAGGTCGCCGGTGCGCGGGTCCTGCGGCAGGTAGCCGACCTCGCCGGAGCGGGTGATGGTGCCGCCGGCCGGCTGGCCCTCGCCCGCGAGGCACTTGGTGAGGGTGGTCTTGCCCGCTCCGTTGCGGCCGACGAGGCCGATGCGGTCGCCCTTGGCGACGCGGAACGAAGCGGACTCGATGAGGACGCGGGCGCCGGCGCGCAGCTCGATGCCGGAAGCGGTGATCACGGACAGACTCCAGGGCGGTGGGAAACGGCGGAAAGACGGCTGAAAAGGGCTTCGACGCCGCTAATGCACGGGGAGAATGGCCATGCGGCCAGTCTAACGGGCGCTTGCAACTGCTTTTAGGCCACAGATCACAGGTGACGTAATCCACACGGATCACCGCGATTCCATGGGGATCCGCGCAAGCCCCCGCACTCCACGCATGCCATGCAAAAGGGGTGGAGCACTCCGCGCTGCCCGATACTCGCCACAAACGCGGAGGGCGGTGGCCATGCAGTTCGACGACGACGCCAACCTGGACACCTCGGAGGTCAAGGACGTCCGCGGCAGCCGCGTCCCGGGCGGCAGGGCCACGGTCGGCGGGGGGATCATCGGGCTGATCGCCCTGGTCCTGGGCGTGCTCTTCGGGGTCGGCCCGGAGCAGCTGGGCCTGTCCTCCGGCGGCGACGAACCGGCCGCCACCTCCTCGTCGGCGGCCCAGGTGGCGCAGACGTGCAAGAAGGGCTCGGACGCCAACGCCCGTCAGGACTGCCGGATCGTCGCGGTGGTCAACAGCGTGCAGGACTACTGGCGCTCCGAGTACGCGCGGCGCGGTGGGCGGTACGGGGCCGCGTCGACCGTGATGTTCAGCCGGCGGGTGCCCACGGCCTGCGGCACGGCGAGCTCGGCGGTCGGCCCCTTCTACTGCCCCGGCGACCGGCAGGTCTATCTAGACCTCGGCTTCTTCGACGAGCTGCGCACCGAGTTCGGCGCGACCGGCGGGCCCTTCGCCCAGGCGTACGTGGTGGCGCACGAGTACGGGCACCATGTGCAGAACCTGATGGGCACCCTGGCCCGCGCCCAGGACGGGCGGACCGGGGCGAACTCCGACGCGGTGAGGGTGGAGCTCCAGGCAGACTGCTACGCGGGCGTGTGGGCGCGCCACGCCACGACCACGCCCGACGACAGGACCGGCCGGCCGCTGCTCACCCGGCTCACGGACGAGGACATCCGCGACGGCCTCGACGCGGCGGCCGCGGTGGGCGACGACCGCATCCAGGAGCGCTTCCAGGGCCGGGTCACCCCGGAGAACTGGACCCACGGCTCGGCGGCACAGCGCCGGCAGTGGTTCTCCACCGGCTACACGACGGGTGACATGGCGCGCTGCAACACCTTCCGGTGAGCCTTCCGTCGCCTCCCCCGGGATGTCGGCCCCGACTGCCAGACTGAGACCCAGGTCACACCGTCGACCCGGATCCCACGAGAGGAAGTGATCGGGATGGCCGAGGCCCCTGACATCTGTCCGGCACTGACGTACGACGACGCGAAGGCCGCGATCAGGCAGCTCACGGAGGCGTTCGGGTTCACCGTGGACGCCGTGTACGAGGGCGAGGACGGCCTGGTGGCGCACGCCGAGCTCTCGTACGGCAACGGGAAGGTGATGCTCGGCAGCAAGGGCACGGGCAGCGAGTTCGACAAGCTGATGGCCGGGGCGGGCCCCACCGGGGTGTACGTCCACGTGACCGACGTGGACGCACACCACGAGCGTGCCGTGGCGGCCGGCGCGGAGATCGTGATGCCGCCGACCGACCAGGACTACGGCTCGCGGGACTACATCGCCCGCGACGCCGAGGGCAACGTGTGGAGCTTCGGGACGTACGTCCCCGGCGTCACGGGCTGATCCCGTCCGGAGCTCAGGCCCCGCCCGTGTGGACCTGGAAGGCGGCCCGGCGGACCGCCTTCGCCAGGGCCGGGTCGGGGTGGGCGGCGGCCAGGGCGACCAGGACCTGGACGGTGCGCGGGTGGCCGACGGCCCGGACCTCGTCGAGCAGGGCCGGGACGGTGCCCTGGACGGCCGAGTCGAGGTGCCGTACGAGCAGCGCGCTCTCGCCGTGGTCGGCGACGGCGGCCGCGGTGTCCACCCAGAGCCAGGTCGCCTCCTCACGGGTCAGCACCTCGGGCGCCTCGTCCGGGTCGGCGCCCTCGTACTCGGCGAGCCAGAGCAGCGCGTACGGGCGGAGCGAGACCTCCGCGAGGGCGGCCCGGACCTCGGACTCGGCGGGCGCGCCGACCACCCGCAGGGCCTCGAAGGCGAGGCCGCGCAGCAGGGCGTCCTCGCCGCGGGCGACGGCGAGGAGCTCCGCGACGGCGCTGGAGAGGGTGCGGGCGGCGAGCCAGGCGCGGTACTCGTCGCGGGCCGGTCCCGGAGTGAGCCGGGCGCAGCCGCGCAGCATGTCCTCGGCGGACTGCTCGATGTTGCCGGCCGGGCTCTGGGCGGCCACGCAGATCTGCTCCAGCTTGACCCAGACCGCCCAGTTGCCGAGCGGGGTGAGGGTGGCGTGGCGGCCGTCGGCGCTCGCGCCGAGGGTGAGCGCGCCGACCGCGGCCAGGCCCTCCAGGGCCCAGTCGAGCAGCGCGGGCAGGCCCTCGGCCGCGGGGGCCGGCTCGGCGGGGGCGCCAGGCGCGGGAACCTCGCAGCGCTCCTCGCGGAGCTCCTCGACGCGCTGCTCGAGCAGGTCGAGCAGGCCGGTCACGGTGACGGGCCCGGCGGAGAGCTGGAGCAGCGAGAGGACCTGGGGGACGGCCTCGACGACCTCGGCGACGGCGCCGGGCGCGACGGCATCGGGCGCCGGGTGCACGAGCGACCAGGCGTCGAAGAGGGCGACCCAGCCGCGCAGCACCGCGGAGTCGTCGCGGTCCCAGGCGTGCAGCCGCCAGCCCGGGCGGGCGGAGTCGCCGTGCAGCTCGACGAGTCCGGCGAGCCGGGCCCGGTCCCAGCCGGCCCGGACCTGTCCGGGGGTCAGGTCGAGTGCGGCGGCGGCCGTTTCGCCGTCCGGTGGTGCCGTCTCGGCCCGCCGCTCGACGGCGGCCCAGCGGGCGATCCGTACCGCGTCGGCCAGCACGGCCCGCGCCTGGTGGGCGAGTTCCGCGCGGGGCGGTGTCCCCTCGGGCGGCCGCGGCGCCGGGCGGGTGCGCCGGGTCGTCACGGCCTTTCGTGCGGTGGCGAGGGCCCCCGGACGGACGAGTCGGAGTCTGGAGTTGCGCGCGAAGTGTTCATCGGGCTTTCGAGACGTCACGGAGGGCAGTCTTCCCGCTGACGGCCCGAAAGCCCAATCGGAATCGGCGACGCCGCCACGAGGCCCCCGGCTCCGGCGCCCGGGAGGCCGGACGGGCCCTGGGCCGTCTCTTCCGGATCTCGGCCGGGTCCGCGGCGTGTCCGGCCCGATCCGGAGGAAACGGCCTAGACGAGCGGGGTCAGGAAGCGGCGGAGGGCTTCCTCGTAGCGGAGCGGGTCGGCGTTCCACATGGCCGCGTGCGGGGCGTTGCGGACGGTCGTCAGGGTGACGAGGTCGGGGCGGAGCTCGGCGAGACGCCGGGAGCGGTCCGCGGGGGCGATGCTGTCGTCGGGGCCGTGGAAGAGCAGGACCGGGACGCGCAGGGCGTCGGGGTCGGCGGCCTCCTGGAGCCGGTCGCCGTGGAGGCCGGTCCTGCCCTGGGCGGCGCGGACGGTGAGCGGGAGCAGCGGGGCGGGGACCCGGCGGGCGGCGGCCAGGTTGCGCAGGGTGGCCTCCCAGTCGAGGACCGGGGAGTCGAGGACGAGGCCGCGGATGCGGTCGCGCATCCCGGAGCTCGCTGCGGCGTGCAGGGCCATGGCGGCGCCGGTGCCCCAGCCGTGCAGGACGACGTTCGCGGCGCCGCGGCGGATCGCGTAGCGGATGGCGGCGTCGACGTCGCGCCACTCGGAGTCGCCGAGGTGGGCGAGCCCGTCGGGGGCGTCGGGGGCGCCGGCGTCGCCGCGGTAGGCGGGGATCAGGACGGGGACCTGCCGGCGGTGGAGGAAGGGGAGCAGGTTGAGCGGGTGCTCGCGAGTGGTGCCGAGGCCGTGCAGGGCGATCACCCAGGTGGCGCGCGCTCCGGGGACGAACCAGGAGGGCAGGATGCCGAGCTCCCCGGGGATGTCGACGTCCTCGTAGGGCAGGCCGAGGGCGGTCTCGGGCGTGCCGCAGTGCAGCTGCGGCGTGAGCCGGACCTTGACGCCCGGGCCGAGGGTGCCGAGCTCGACCCGCTCGAGCCGGCGGACCACGGTGTCGGCGGTGTGCGGGACCCGGTCGAGGACGGGGCCGATCACCGCGTGCAGGCCACCGGCCTCGATCCCGTAGGTGCCGGGGCGCAGGGAGGCCAGGCTGCGGGTGAGGGTGATCCGGCCGGGGCCGGTGGCGTGCACGGTGAGCTTCGGATCACCGGGGAAGGGGCGTCCTGACGGCACCCCCAGGGCGGCATCGCTGGCGTAGCGGCCGGCCGCCACCGCGGCCGCGCCGAGGACTGTCACTGTGGTGACGGCCGCTGCCGTCGCTGTAGCCGGGCGCACGCTCCCAGTGTCGGCAGCCCGGCCCCGGCCTGCCACCGGGCGGGCCCCCCTTCGAGTGACGTGCGTCTCCTCGGCGGGTCCTCCGTGCGGCTGAGCCGCGCCCCGGGTTGTCCATGGGGTGATACGGGGTGAGTGTGGTGGAAGCGGCGGGAGTCGTACGCGCCCCGGAAGCGCCCGGATTACCCGGGGTCGCAGGCGACCACATCGTGGACACGCGTACGAATGAAAGTGGAAGCGGAACCTCCGAACCCTGCTTAGGGACACCACTGCGCCCGACCCAGTTCACCTTCCGTTCACTCAGGTTGCCTACGTTCGACGAGCCACTGACGTCAAACGATTGCCTGGGTAAATGGAACACATCACGCTGCTGCTCGCGATTGTGGTCGTGACAGCTCTCGTGTTCGATTTCACGAACGGTTTCCACGACACCGCCAACGCGATGGCGACGACCATCTCGACCGGTGCTCTCAAGCCCAAGACGGCGGTGGCCATGTCCGCCGTGCTGAACCTGGTCGGCGCTTTCCTGTCGGTGGAGGTCGCCAAGACGATCTCCAAGGGACTCGTCAACGAGGAGGGCATCCAACCGGAAGTCATCCTCGCGGCGCTCGTCGGCGCCATCCTCTGGAACCTGGTGACCTGGCTGGTCGGACTGCCGTCCAGTTCCTCCCACGCCCTCATGGGCGGTCTGATCGGCGCGACCGTCGCCTCGATCGGCCTCAGCGGTGTCAACGGTGACGTCGTCGTCACCAAGGTGCTCATCCCGGCGGTCGCCGCCCCGCTCGTCGCCGGCATCGCCGCGATGCTCTCGGCCCGCCTGACGTACCGCCTCGACAAGAAGGCCGACAAGAAGACGACCGACAAGGGCTACCGCGCCGGTCAGATCGCGTCCGCCGGTCTCGTCTCCCTCGCGCACGGCACCAACGACGCCCAGAAGACGATGGGCATCATCACCCTCGCCCTGGTCGCCGGCGGCGTCCTCGCCCCCGGCTCCAACCCGCCCGTCTGGGTCATCGTCTCCGCCGGTCTGGCGATCGCGCTCGGCACCTACCTCGGCGGCTGGCGCATCATCCGCACCATGGGCAAGGGCCTCACCGACCTCCAGCCGCAGCAGGGCTTCGCCGCCCAGACCAGCGCGGCCACCGTCATCCTGGCCTCGTCCCACCTCGGCTTCTCCCTCTCGACCACGCACTCCGTCTCCGGCGCCGTCATGGGCGCGGGCCTCGGCCGCAAGGGCGGCGTCGTCCGCTGGTCGACCGCCACCCGCATGTTCGTCGCCTGGGGTCTGACCCTGCCGGCCGCGGGCCTGGTCGGTGCCGGCTCCGAGTACGTCGCCCGCCAGGGCGACTGGGGCGTCTACGTCGTCGCGGCCTTCCTGGTCGCCTCCTGCATCGGCATCTGGCTCGTCTCCCGCCGCCAGGTCGTCGACCACACCAACGTCAACGACGTCGAGAGCGAGACCGCGTCCGGCACCGAGCCCGCGGGCGTCGTGACCACCGCCATGGCGGCCGTCACCCCGCCGCCGGCCGGCTCCGTCGCCGCCGTCACCGACGAGGACCTGAAGACCACCATCCCCGCCCCGAACCCCGCGGACCCCGCCGCTCCCCCGGCCCCCGCCGCCGCGGTCTGAGGAACTGGAACCAAGCATGAAGATCGACTGGGCAGCTCTCGGCTCCGTCTTCGGAGTCAGCCTCGTGGCGACCGTCGCCATCGTGGGCCTGTTCACCCTCGGCATCGTCGGCCTCTCCAAGCAGGAGCAGGCCGCCGCGCAGGGCGGCTCCGCCGCCCTGGCCCGCACCGGCGCCTACGCCTGCTTCGGCCTGTGCGTCGCGGCCGTGGCGTACGGCATCTACCTGATCGTCGCCTGACCGTCGTCCGACGGAGCACGGCAGACCCTTCCGGCCGGGCGGTCCGCACCTCGTGTGCGGGCCGCCCGGCCGTCGTGTTTGTGGTGCTCCGCACAGTGACCCGACGCAGGTCAAGGGTGAGTTGACGGCTGTTCGCGCAGCGTGGTGGACTGCCGGGGCCAATACGGCGGCAAGCAGAGGAAGTCCGGTGCGAATCCGGCACGGTCCCGCCACTGTGACCGGCCCCGAGGGGCCAGGAGTCAGGAACTCTCGCCGCCGGTCACGTCGACCCAGGGCGCGGACCCTGAGTGAGGACACAGCGCCATGCCCGGCCGCGGCCCCAGACCTTCCCGTGCCACCTCGACCTTCGCGTACGGAGCGGCCGTCGGCCTCGCCGTCGACCTGCTCGCGGGCGATCCCCGCCGCGGCCATCCCGTCGCCGCCTTCGGCCGCGCCGCCGGCGCCGTCGAACGCCGGCTGTGGCGCGACGACCGCGGCCGCGGCGCCCTGCACACGGCCCTCTGCGCCGGCGGGACGGTGGCGCTCGGCGCCCTCGCCGCCCGTGCGGTACGGGACAGCCGGCCCGCGTCCGTCGCGCTGACCGCCGCCTCCGTGTGGGCGGTCGTCGGCGGTACGACCCTGGGCCGGGAGGCGCGCGCCATCGGCGGGGCGCTGGAGGCCGGGGACCTGGAGGTGGCCCGGGAGCGGATGCCCCACCTGGTCGGCCGCGACCCGCAGGCCCTGGACGGGCCGGCGATGGCCCGTGCCGTGGTCGAGTCGGTCGCCGAGAACACCTCCGACGCCGTGGTGGGCGCCCTGTTCTGGGGCGCGGTCGCGGGCGTGCCCGGGCTGCTCGGCTTCCGGGCGGTCAACACCCTCGACGCGATGGTCGGCCACAGGTCCCCGCGCCACCGGCGGTTCGGCTGGGCCTCGGCCCGTCTCGACGACGTGGCCGGCTGGCCGGGCGCCCGGCTCACCGCCGTACTCGCCGCGGCGGCGGGCGGGAACCCGGGCGGAGCGGTGCGGGCCTGGCGGCAGGACGCCGGGAGGCACCCGAGCCCCAACGCCGGCCCGGTGGAGGCCTCCTTCGCGGGCGCCCTCGGCGTACGGCTCGGCGGCACCCTGTCGTACGGCGGGCGGGTGGAGCACCGGCCGGTGCTGAACGGGGCCGGGCGGGCCGTCGAGGTGGCCGACATCGACCGGGCGGTGCGGCTGTCCCGCCGGGTCACCGGACTGACCCTGGCCGTCTGTGTGGGCGGCAGGCTGATCGCGGACGCGGTGAGCGCGAGGAAGCGGAGGAGCGCATGAGGGGCGGGGGGCTGCTGGTCGCCGGGACCACGTCCGACGCGGGCAAGAGCGTCGTCACCGCCGGCATCTGCCGGTGGCTGGTCCGGCAGGGCGTGAAGGTGGCGCCGTTCAAGGGACAGAACATGTCCCTGAACTCCTTCGTGACCCGGGAGGGCGCGGAGATCGGCCGGGCGCAGGCCATGCAGGCGCAGGCCGCGCGGGTCGAGCCGAGCGCGCTGATGAACCCGGTGCTGCTGAAGCCCGGCAGCGACCGGTCGAGCCAGGTCGTGCTGATGGGGAAGCCGGTCGGCGAGATGAGCGCCCGCGGCTACCACGGCGGGCGTCAGCAGACGCTGTTCGAGCCGGTGATGGCGTGCCTGGAGGAGCTGCGGGGCACGTATGACGCCGTGATCTGCGAGGGGGCGGGCAGTCCGGCCGAGATCAACCTGCGCCGCACGGACATCGTGAACATGGGCATCGCGCGGGCCGCGAAGCTGCCCGTCGTGGTCGTCGGCGACATCGACAGGGGCGGGGTGTTCGCCCAGTTCTTCGGGACGACGGCGCTGCTCGCGCCCGAGGACCAGGAGCTCGTCGCCGGATATCTGGTGAACAAGTTCCGCGGCGACGTGACCCTGCTGGAGCCCGGGCTCGACATGCTGCACGGCCTCACCGGGCGCAGGACCTTCGGTGTCCTGCCGTACGCGCACGGCCTCGGCATCGACGAGGAGGACGGGCTGCGGGTCTCCCTGCGGGGCACCGTCCGCGAGTCGGTCGTGGCACCGCCGGTGGGCGAGGACGTGCTGCGGGTCGCCGTCTGCGCCGTCCCGCTGATGTCCAACTTCACCGACGTGGACGCGCTGGCCGCCGAGCCGGGCGTCGTCGTGCGGTTCGTGGACCGGCCCGAGGAGCTCGTCGACGCGGACCTGGTCGTCGTGCCCGGCACCCGCGGGACGGTCAAGGCGCTGGCCTGGCTGCGGGAGCGCGGTCTCGCCGACGCCCTCGCCCGCCGGGCGGCCGAGGGACGGCCGGTGCTCGGCATCTGCGGCGGCTTCCAGGCGCTGGGCGAGCGGATCGAGGACGAGGTCGAATCGAAGGCCGGCGTGGTGGACGGGCTCGGACTGCTGCCCGTCCGGATCCGCTTCGGGGTCGAGAAGACCCTGGCCCGGCCGGTCGGCGAGGCGCTCGGCGAGCGGGTCGAGGGCTACGAGATCCACCACGGCGTGGCGGAGGTCCTCGGCGGCACGCCGTTCCTGGACGGCTGCCGGGTCGGCGCGGTGTGGGGCACCCACTGGCACGGCTCGCTGGAGAGCGACGGCTTCCGCCGGGCGTTCCTGCGGGAGGTGGCGGCCGCGGCCGGACGCCGCTTCGTCCCGGCGCCCGACACGTCCTTCGGCACGCTCCGCGAGGAGCAGCTGGACCGCCTCGGCGACCTGATCGAGGAGCACGCCGACACGGACGCGCTGCTCCGGCTGATCGAGAAGGGCGTGCCGCAGGGCCTGCCGTTCGTGCCGCCGGGTGCGCCGTGACCGCCCGGCGCCGCCCCGCCCCGACTTCCGTACCTCTCGAAGGAGTGACCACCCGATGAGCACCCGCTATCCGTTCACCGCCGTCGTCGGCATGGACGACCTGCGGCTCGCGCTGCTGCTGAACGCCGTCAGCCCGGCGGTGGGCGGTGTGCTGGTCCGGGGCGAGAAGGGCACCGCCAAGTCCACGGCGGTCCGCGCGCTCGCGGAGCTGCTGCCTTCCGTGGCCGTCGTCGCGGGCTGCCGCTTCAGCTGCGACCCGGTCGCGCCCGACCCGGGCTGCCCGGACGGGCCCCACGAGAACGCCGGGGCCGACGCGCGGGCCGCGCGGATGGTCGAACTGCCCGTCGGCGCCTCCGAGGACCGGCTCGTCGGTGCGCTGGACATCGAGCGGGCGCTCGCGGAGGGCGTGAAGGCCTTCGAGCCGGGCCTCCTCGCCGACGCCCACCGGGGCATCCTCTACGTCGACGAGGTCAACCTCCTCCACGACCACCTGATCGACCTGCTGCTCGACGCCGCCGCCATGGGTTCCTCGTACGTCGAGCGTGAAGGCGTCTCGGTGCGGCACGCCGCCCGTTTCCTGCTCGTCGGGACCATGAACCCCGAGGAGGGCGAGCTGCGGCCGCAGCTGCTCGACCGGTTCGGGCTCACCGTCGAGGTCGCGGCCTCGCGCGAGCCCGGGCAGCGGGTGGAAGTGGTGCGGCGCAGGCTCGCGTTCGAGGACGACCCGGCCGCGTTCGCCGCGCGCTGGGCGGACGAGGAACGCGCCCTGCGGGAACGGATCGTCGCCGCACGGGCGTTGCTGCCGCGGGTGGTGCTCGGGGACGCGGCGCTGCTGCAGATCGCCGCGACCTGTGCCGCGTTCGAGGTGGACGGCATGCGCGCCGACATCGTGATGGCCCGTACGGCGACGGCGCTCGCCGCCTGGGCCGGACGGACCGAGGTGACGTCGGACGACGTGCGGCAGGCGGCGCTGCTCGCGCTCCCCCACCGGCGGCGGCGCAACCCCTTCGACGCGCCCGGCCTCGACGAGGACAAGCTCGACGAGACCCTGGAGCAGTTCAAGGGCGAGGAGCCGGACGACGACCCGGAGCCGGACGGTCCGGGCGACGGAGGTCCCGGCGGCCCGGGCGGTGGCGGCGGCGTTCCGCCGCAGGGCGAGGGGCCCGCGCCCGAGAGCGACCCGGCGCCCGAGGAGGCGCCGGCTCCCGCACCCCAGGAGGCCGGCCCGGGCGCCCGCCCCGGCGCCGGCCAGCGCGCCGCCGTCAAGGCCGGCGAGCCGTTCCGTACGAAGATGCTGAGCGTGCCCGGCCTCGGCGAGGGCGCGGCCGGGCGCCGTTCCCGGGCCCGTACCGAGCACGGCAGGACCACCGGCGCGACCCGGCCCAGAGGCGCGCTGACCAAGCTGCACCTGGCGGCGACGGTGCAGGCCGCCGCGCCGCACCAGAAGGCGCGCGGCCGGACCGGCCGGGGCCTGGTGGTGCGCAGGGACGACCTGCGGCAGGCGAGCCGTGAGGGCCGCGAGGGCAATCTGGTCCTGTTCGTGGTGGACGCCTCGGGCTCGATGGCGGCCCGGCAGCGGATGGGTGCGGTCAAGGGCGCGGTGCTCTCGCTGCTGCTCGACGCCTACCAGCGGCGCGACAAGGTCGGTCTGGTCACCTTCCGGGGCCGGGCGGCGGAGGTCGCGCTGCCGCCGACCTCGTCGGTGGACGCGGCCGCGGCCCGGCTCGAGCAGCTGCCGACCGGTGGCCGTACGCCGCTGTCGGCGGGTCTGCTGAAGGCGCACGACGTGCTGCGCGTGGAGCGGCTGCGGGACCCGTCCCGGCGGCCGCTGCTCGTGGTGGTGACGGACGGGCGCGCGACCGGCGGCGGCCCGGACCCGGTGGGGCTGGCGGCGCGCGCCGCGCGGCTGCACGCGGCCGAGGGCACGGCCGCTGTGGTCGTGGACTGCGAGACGGGACCGGTGCGGCTGGGCCTCGCCGGGAACCTCGCCCGTGATCTGGGCGGCACCGCCGTCACCCTGGACGAGCTGCGCGCCGACTCGATCGCCGGGCTCGTCAGAAACGTACAAGGCAACCACTCTGCCGCCAGGAGGGCCGCGTAATGCCTAAGGGACAGCCGACCGTCGTTCCGGACGACGGTCTGACCACCCGTCAGCGCCGCAACCGTGCGCTGGTGATGGTGCACACGGGCGTCGGCAAGGGGAAGTCGACCGCCGCGTTCGGCATGGCGCTGCGCGCCTGGAACCAGGGCTGGCCGATCGGGGTGTTCCAGTTCGTGAAGTCCGCCAAGTGGCGGGTCGGCGAGGAGAACGCCCTGAAGGCGCTCGGCGAGACCGGCAAGGGCGGCACGGTCGTCTGGAACAAGATGGGCGAGGGCTGGTCCTGGATCCAGCGCGAGGTCGCCGAGGGCGAGCAGTCGCACGAGGAGAAGGCGCGCGAGGGCTGGGAGCAGGTCAAGCGGGACCTGGCCGAGGAGAGGTACAAGTTCTACGTCCTCGACGAGTTCGCGTACCTGCTGCACTGGGGCTGGATCGACACGGCCGAGGTGGTGGAGGTGCTGCGGGACCGTCCCGGGCAGCAGCACGTCGTCATCACCGGCCGCAACGCGCCGCAGGAGCTGATGGACTTCGCGGACCTGGTGACCGACATGTCGAAGGTGAAGCACCCGATGGACGCGGGTCAGAAGGGCCAGCGGGGCATCGAGTGGTAGCACGTCTCGTCATCGCCGCCCCGTCCTCGGGCGCGGGCAAGACCACGGTCGCGACCGGCCTGATGGCCGCGTTCGCCGGCCGTGGTCTCGCGGTCTCGCCCCACAAGGTCGGGCCGGACTACATCGACCCGGGCTACCACGCCCTCGCGACCGGCCGCCCGGGCCGCAACCTCGACGCGTACATGTGCGGCACAGGGCTGGTCGCGCCGCTCTTCGCGCACGGCGCGCGGGGCTGCGACCTGGCGGTCGTCGAAGGCGTGATGGGCCTGTACGACGGGGCCGCGGGCCAGGGCGAACTGGCGTCCACCGCGCAGGTGGCGAAGCTGCTCAAGGCGCCGGTGGTGCTCGTCGTGGACGCCTCCTCGCAGTCCCGGTCGGTGGCCGCGCTCGTGCACGGCTTCGCGTCCTGGGACCCGGAGGTGCGGCTCGGCGGGGTGATCCTCAACAAGGTCGCCACCGACCGGCACGAAGCGCTGCTGCGCGAGGCCCTGGAGGAGTCCGGCGTCCCGGTGATGGGCGTGCTGCGGCGCGCCCCGGCGGTCGCGACGCCGTCGCGGCACCTGGGCCTGGTGCCGGTCGCCGAGCGGCAGGCACAGGCGGTGGAGGCGGTCGCGGCGCAGGCGGAACAGGTGCGCCGGGGCTGCGACCTGGAGGCGCTGCTGGCGCTGGCGCGGTCGGCGCCGGAGCTGCCCGACGAGGTGTGGTCGGCCGAGGTCGCGGAGTCGCCGCGGACCGGGCGACGGCCCGTCGTCGCCGTCGCGGGCGGAGCCGCGTTCACCTTCTCGTACGCCGAGCACACGGAACTCCTCACCGCAGCCGGCGCCGAGGTCGTCACCTTCGACCCCCTCCGTGACGAGGCCCTCCCCGAGGGCACGAGCGGCCTGGTGATAGGCGGCGGCTTCCCCGAGGTGTACGGGGAGGAGCTGTCCGCCAACGAGCCCCTGCGGAAGGCCGTGGCCGCACTCGCCGCGTCGGGGGCGCCCGTCGCCGCCGAGTGCGCCGGGCTGCTCTACCTCGCGCGGTCGCTGGACGGGCGGCCGATGTGCGGTGTGCTCGACGCGGACGCGCGGATGACGGAGCGGCTCACGCTCGGGTACCGGGACGCGGTGGCCGTGAGCGACAGCGTGCTCGCGGCGGCCGGGACGCGGATGCGCGGGCACGAGTTCCACCGGACCGTGATCGAGCCGGGCGCCGGGCCGCAGGCGGCCTGGGGGCTGCGGCAGCCCGAGCGGCGGGTGGAGGGCTTCGTCCAGGACGGCGTGCACGCCAGCTACGTGCACACGCACTGGGCGGGAGCCCCGGAGGCCGCCGTGCGTCTCGTCGGGCGCTGCGCGGCCGTCGGCGGGCCCGGCGCGTGAGTTCAGCCGCCGGAGAGTCCCACCACGAGCCAGATGAAGGCCACGCCGGCCACCGTGCACAGCAGGGTGGTGCGGGCGGGGTGTTCGTGGTGGGCCTCGGGCAGGATCTCGGCGGCGGCGAGGTAGAGCAGGGCGCCGCCGAAGAACCCGAGATAGCTGCCGAGGAGTTCCTCCGGAAGGGTGAACAGGGTGGCCAGGCCGGCGCCGACGATCGGGGCGACCGCGTCGGCGACGAGCATGGCGACGGCCTTGCGGCGGGCGTTCCCGTACAGGCTGGTGATCGTGTACGTGTTGAAGCCGTCGGCGAAGTCGTGGGTGATGACGGCGAGCGCGACGGTGGCGCCCATGCCGCCGCCGACCTGGAAGGCGGCGCCGAGCGCGACGCCGTCCATGAGGCTGTGCAGCACCATGGCAGCGGCGGCCGTCATCCCCACCTGGGGGACGCGCCCGCCCGTCTCCCGGCCGCCGGCCCTCGTCGAAGCGCCCGGCGCCGGCCCCCAGTACGCCTCGACGCCGTGGGCCGCGCGGCGGACGGCGAGGAGACGTTCCACCACGTGGGCGAGGAGGAAGCCGCCGACGAAGAGCAGCAGCGCCTGCGGGACGCCGAAGACCTTCTCGCCGGCCGCCTCCAACGCCTCGGGCAGCAGGTCGAGTCCGACCACCCCGAGCATGAGGCCGCCGGCGAGGCCGAGGACCAGGTGGCGCCGGTCGGTGACGCGCTGGGCCGTCCAGCCGCCGAACAGCGTCATGAGGAACGCGCCGAGCGCGACGACTACAGCCATGGGCCCTTGCTATCGGACGGCGCCTCCTCCGCGCACCTCCGACCCACGGTCGTGGTGGGTGTCGGGGCCCGGTCGGGCGTCGTGGTGGACGAGGTGCTCCGGCTCGTCGGCGCGGCGCTCGGCGAGGCGGGTCTCACGGCCGGGGACGTGACGGCGCTCGCGACGCTGGACGCCCGGGCGGCGGAGCCGGGGATCGCCGGGGCGGCGGTGCGGCTCGGGGTGCCGGTGCGGGCCTTCCGGAGCGGGGAGCTCGCGGAGGTGGCCGTACCGCATCCGTCGGCGGCTCCGCTGGCGGCGACCGGCACCGCGTCGGTGGCGGAGGCGGCGGCGCTGCGGGGGGCGGGGCCGGGTGCGGTGCTGCTGGTGCCGAAGCGGAAGAGCAGTCGTGTGACCTGCGCCATTGCCCGTTCCGTACCACTTCGTCCGAACGAAGACTCCCCAGGCGCACGGTTGTTGCCCGATACTCACGGGTACATCGCTGGCGAGCCCCACACTCCCCCCACAGGCACCATCCCCATCCCCACCCCCCACACGACGGCGGCCATGGACATCCACCCTCCTGCGGACACTTCCGCTGACGCGCACGACCTGAGACACCACGGCGACGCCGAGGTCCGGGACGAGAAGCTGATCGACCTCGCGGTCAACGTGCGGACGAACACGCCGCCGGCCTGGCTGCGGGAGCGGATCGCGGACTCGCTCACGGGGCTCGCCGCCTATCCGGACGGCCGGGCGGCGCGGGCCGCGGTCGCCGAGCGGCACGGTCTGCCGGCCCGCCGGGTGCTGCTCACGGCGGGCGCGGCGGAGGCCTTCGTGCTGCTCGCGCGGGCGCTGCCGGCGCGGCGGCCGGTCGTCGTCCACCCGCAGTTCACGGAGCCGGAGGCGGCGCTCCGCGACGCCGGGCACGAGGTGGAGCGGGTGCTGCTGCGCGAGGAGGACGGCTTCCGGCTGGATCCGGCAACGGTTCCGGAGGACGCGGACCTGGTCGTGATCGGCAATCCGACCAATCCCACGTCCGTGCTGCACCCGGCGGCGGCGATCGCGTCGCTCGCCCGCCCGGGGCGGACCCTGGTCGTGGACGAGGCGTTCATGGACGCGGTCCCTGGTGAGCGGGAGTCGCTGGCCTCGCGGACGGACGTGCCGGGTCTGGTGGTGCTGCGGAGCCTGACGAAGACCTGGGGCCTCGCGGGCCTGCGGATCGGCTACGTGCTCGCCGAGCCGGAGACGATCGCCGCGCTGGAGCGCGTCCAGCCGCTGTGGCCGGTGTCGACGCCGGCGCTGGTGGCGGCGGAGGCGTGCATGACGCCGATGGCGCTCCTGGAGGCGGAGGAGGCGGCCCACCGGATCGGCGTGGAGCGGGCGCACCTGCTCGCGGGGCTCGCCGAGTTCGACGAGGTGCGGGCGGTCGCGGCGGCGGAGGGCCCGTTCGTGCTCGTACGGATCGAGGGCGCGGACGCGGTGCGGGACCGGCTGCGGTCGCTGGGCTTCGCGGCCCGGCGCGGTGACACCTTCCCGGGGCTCGACCGGAACTGGCTGCGGCTCGCGGTGCGGGACCGGGTGACGACGAACCGGTTCCTGCAGGCCCTGGACCAGGCGCTGTTGATGCTGGGCTGAGCGGCACGGGGGTGGCGCCGGGTGCCGTCGCCTACGGCAGTCGGCTGGTTCCCGGCCGGCTCATCGGCGCGGGCCCGGCGGTTCCGAGGGTGAGCTGATAAGCCGTCACTTGTCACTCTCCGTCGCTCACCGCAAAGGGGCTGGTCCATGCCGGGCACGCCGACGATCCGACGACGTCTCGACCGCCTGCTCACCGCGTCCGTGGGTGCGCTCCTCGCGGTCACGATGCAGACCGCTCCCGCCAGGGCCGACGTGGGGGACGTGACGGAGTACCCGATCACGACCCCCGAGAGCTTCCCCGCCGGGATCACGGCGGGACCGGACCGGGCGCTGTGGTTCGCCGAGTCCGAGGCCAACAGGATCGGACGCATCACGACTGGTGGCACCGTCACCGAGTTCGCCGTACCCACCGCGTCGAGCTTCCCCTTCGACATCACGCGGGGCCCCGACCGGGCCCTGTGGTTCACCGAGGGCTTCGGCGACAAGATCGGGCGGATCACGACGGCGGGCACGGTCACGGAGTTCCCCCTGCCCGTGGCCGGCAGCTTCCCTCTCGGCATCACGCTCGGTGCCGACCGCGCCCTGTGGTTCACCGAGAACGGCACGAACAAGATCGGGCGGATGCGGGCCGACGGAACGGTCACCGAGTACGCCATCCCCACGCCGGACAGCTTCCCGTACCACATCGCGGCCGGCCCCGGCGGTGTGTGGTTCACGGAGACGATCGCGGGCAAGATCGGCCGTGTCGACTTCTCCGGCAACGTCACCGAGTACCCGCTGCCCACCGGGTTCGAGTTCCCGTCGGACATCGCGGCCGGCCCCGGCGGGATGTGGTTCACCGCGTCCGAGCACATCGGGCGGATCACCGAGTCGGGCACCCTCACGCTCTTCCCGCTGCCGACCCCCTTCAGCGGCGCCGACGGCATCACCCGTGGCCCCGACGGCAACATGTGGTTCGCCGAGCAGTCCGGCCTGATCGGTCGGATCACGCCGAGCGGGGAGATCACCGAGTTCGCGGTACCGCAAGGCGCGGCCAAGGTGCCCTTCAACATCGCGACCGGGCCCGACCAGGCCGTCTGGTTCACCGAACTCTTCGGCAACGCCATCGGCCGCGTCGAAGCCCTCCCGCGCCGCGGGTCCGGCCCGAGCGCCGCCGCTCAGCAGGCGGCCCCGACGGTTCCGCGCCACGAGCACCCCCGCCCCTTGATGCCCTGCCGCACCGGGACACCTCCGGGGGCGGCTTCGTTCTGCCGCTGACGGAGAGTCGGGGTGGTGCCGGTCAGGCACCACCCCTTCCCTCTCCCCGCTTTCTCCCCCTTCGGGCCGGTCAGCCGCGGGCGCGGGCACGCCCGCGGGCCAGGACGACGGCGCCGCCTCCGACGCCGAGCAGCAGGAGCGCGCCGCCGGCCAGGTACGGGGTCATGGAGCTGCCGCCGGTCTCGGCGAGGTTCCCGGTCGGGGTGGTGCCGCCGTTCTGGGTGCTGATGCCCGTGTCGTCACCGGGCTGCGCGGACGGCTGTCCGGAGGGCCGCTCGGACGGCTGCTGCGAGGGCTGCTCGCTGGGCTTCTCGGTCGGCTTGTCGGTCGGCCTGGTGCCGCGCGGGGTGGCGCAGGTGGCCTCGGCGAGGGTGACCTTGCCCTTGACCTCGGCGACGTTGAGCTTGAGCGGGTTGACCTCCACCGACAGTTCGAGGGCGGTGGCGGCGGCCGTGCGGGAGGTGGTGGAGGTGCGGGAGAGGTCGAGGACGACCTCTCCCACGCCGGGCACGGTCACCTTGGTCTGTCCGCCGGTCGACAGGGTGGTCTTCTTGCCGAGGACGGTGACGTGGCCCAGCAGGTTGGATTCGGCGACCGGGCGCTTGCCGGCCTCGCAGACGGCCTTGGAGGTGACCTTCTCGACCTCGACGAGGGAGAGCAGCGGCAGTCCGGGGACGTGCAGCCGGGCCTTGACCAGGTTGACGTAGCCCTTGGCCGTGCTCCCCTCCACGGTCGCCTCGGAGGTGGCGACGTCCGCCTTGAGCACATCGACCGGCTTGCCGCCCTCGGCGCCCGTCACGCGCACGCTGAGCGCGGTCTTCTCGGCGCTCGCAGGGGCCTCGACCTCGTTGAGGGAGGCGCGCAGCGGCACGCTCACCGCCTTGTTGAGCAGGTTGACGTCGAGCCCGGTGCGCAGCACGACGGCGGTGGCATGGCCTTCGCCGCCCTGCTCGCCGCTGCCGCCGGTGGCCTGGGCGGCGGGCGCCGCGAGGACCAGCGGTCCGACGGCGAGGGTGGCGACCGCGGCCGCGGCGGCGGTGCGGCGTGCGGGCAGGCGGAAGGTGTTGCTGTTCACGGCGGTGGAACCCCCACAGGAGACATGGCGTCGCCGGCCGCTCGCCACGGGGACTGCGGGTCACTGCGGCTCCGGCGACTTGAGACACCGGAATCTTTACGCACTGTGGGTGAACTGGCAGACACCTGGCGTGACTTCACTCCAAGGGGTGGTTTCCGTGCCCATATTCGAATCTTTCGACACAAGCGTTTCCGGGAGCCCCGTGCGTAGCGGCGCACGCGGGCGCGGAGGCGCCCGCGGATGAAGTGATTCAACGACGTGCGGCGGGCGGGAGTAACGGATCGTCAACCCGTCGCACGCGCGGAGTGCCGGCGGCGATGCCCCGCCGACCACGACCCGACGGACCCGCCGCGACCTGCCGCTCCGACGGTCCTGTAGATTAAATTAGGCCAGCCTTACCTAAGAAATGTTTGATCGGATCGGGGTCGTACGCGTGAGCATCGAGGTCTTCCGGGACGCCTGGGGCGTGCCGCATCTGCGAGCCGCCGATCCGCTCGAACTCGCCCACGCCCAGGGCCTGGTGACCGCGCGGGACCGGGCCTGGCAGCTGGAGGTCGAGCGGCACCGGGCGCAGGGCACCACCGCCGGGTTCCTGGGCGCGGCGGAGACCGGCTGGGACACCTTCGTACGGCAGGCGAGGCTGGCCGACACCGCCCGCCGCTGCCACGACCGCCTCGACGCGGAGACGGCGACGTGGGTCCGGGCGTACGTGGACGGGGTGAACGAGGGCCTGGCTGAGGGCGCGGGGCGAGCACCCGAGTTCGCGGAGACCGGGCTGCGGCCGGGCCGCTGGGAGCCCTGGACGCCGCTCGCCGTCTGGCTGTCCACACACATCCTTTTCGCCGGCTTCCCCACCAAGCTGTGGCGGGACCGGGTCGCGCGGCGGCTCGGGGAGGAGTGGACCGAGCTCTTCGCCACGGACGGCCCCGGGACCGCCGGTTCCAACGGCTGGGTGGTGGCCGGCGAGCGGACGGCGAGCGGCGCGGCGATCGTCGCGGGCGACCCGCACCGCTTCATCGAGGCGCCCGGCGTCTACCAGCAGATACGTCTGGCCTGCCCCGACTACGACGTCCTCGGCCTCGCCGTCCCCGGCGTCCCCGGCCTGGCCCACTTCGGCCACGCCGGGCGCGTCGCCTGGGCCATCACCAACGCCATGGCCGACTACCAGGACCTCTACCGCGAACGCCTCCGCCGCCTCCCGGACGGCCGCGTCGAGGCCCTCGGTCCGGACGGCTGGGAACCGGCCACCGCCCACACGGAGACGATCCGTGTGAAGGGCGCCCAGGACCCGGTCCGCGTCGAGGTCGTCGAGACGGCCCGCGGGCCGGTGATCATCGGCGCGGAGGACGGGACCGCCGGGGACGGGGACGGCACGTCCGCCGCCGAGGAGCCCGGCACCGCCGACGAGGCCGCCGCGACCGCCGACAGCGACCACAGCTCCGAGAGCGCCGACGCGGCAGAGGCCGTCGACACTGCCGGGGCAGTCGAGTGGGAGGCGATCAGTCTGCGTTATCCGCCCCGCGTCACCGGCGAGTTGGGATTCTCCGTGCTGCCCGCGCTGCTGCGGGCCCGGAACGTCGGGGACGTGGACCGGGCGCTCGACGGGTGGGTCGAGCCGGTGAACGTCGTGCAGGCCGCGGACGCCGACGGCGGGCTGCTGCACCGGGTCGCCGGGCACGTGCCGGTGCGTGACCGGGCCAACTCGCTGCGCGTGGTGCCCGCGTGGGAGGCCGGACACGCGTGGCGGGCGGAGCCCGCTCCGCTGCCCCGCGCGGAGGTCGACGGGTACGCCGTGATGGCGAACGCGCGCGGTCTCGCCGCGCCGCTGGGCGTCGAGTTCGCCCCGCCGCACCGCGCCGGGCGGATCGCCGCCCTGCTCGACGCCTCCCGGTCCTGGACGCCGGCCACGACGGCCGCCGTGCACACCGACACGGACAACCCGTCGGCCCGTCGGCTGCTCGACGCGGTCCGCGGCACCGCCGAGGACGACCTGTCGTCCGCCGCCCGCACGGTCCGCGCGACCCTGCTCGCCTGGGACCGGCGGATGGCCGCGGACAGCACGGACGCCGGGCTGTACACGGCGGTGCGCGGCGCCGTCGTACGGCGGCTCACGTCCCACGAGGCGTTCGCGGAGCTGCGCGAACCCGCCCCGT
Source organism: Streptomyces sp. NPDC012637 (assembly GCF_042954805.1). NCBI lineage: Bacteria > Bacillati > Actinomycetota > Actinomycetes > Kitasatosporales > Streptomycetaceae > Streptomyces > Streptomyces sp. NPDC012637. The sequence continues at coordinate 783,694 of NZ_JBIBDS010000003.1, read as the reverse complement.
ACCCCGAGCTGTTCCTGCCCTGGCTCGCACTCGGCGCGCGGGTCGGCTGCGCCGTGGAGACCCTGCTGGTCAGCGGTCCGGTACCGGCCGGCGACGTCGCACGGATCGTCCGAGAGGCCCTCGAGGAGGTCGCGGCCGGGGACCCGCCCCCGGCCTGGGGTCTGACCCACCGGCTCGCGCCCTGGCAGGCGCTCCCCGACGCCGACGACGCGCAGTGGCCCGGCCTCGCCGGCGACCACGACTGCGTGCTGTCCACGTCGAGCGTGCCGGGCTACACCGACCGCAGCGCCCGCGCGTCCGCCGCCCGCTACGTCTGGGACCTGGCGGACCGCGAACGGAGCCGGTGGATCGTGCCGTTCGGCGCCTCCGGCGTGCCCGGGGACCCGCACCACCGCGACCAGCTCCCCCTGTGGCTGCGCGGCGAACTCGCCCCCGTCACCACCGACTGGAACGTCCTCGTGAAGGAGCATGAAGGAGCAGCATGAGCAGAACCGAGCACACCCAGACCGTCGAGGGCTTCGGCACCGTCCGCGTCGACCGCATCGACCCCGAGGCCGACGCGCCGCTCATCCACGGCTGGGTGAACGAGGAGCGCGCCCGCTTCTGGGGCATGAACGGCACCACCGTCGAGCAGGTGCGGGAGATCTACGCCCACCTCGACTCGCTCACCACCCACCACGGCTTCCTGGTGCACCGTGACGGCGTGCCGGTCGCGGTCTTCCAGACGTACGACCCCGAGGCCGACCGGGTCTCGGAGTGCTACGAGGTGCTGCCGGGCGACATCGGCGTGCACCTCTTCGTCGCGCCCACGGTGGCTCCCGAGCGGGGCTTCACGGAAGGGCTGCTCACGGCGCTCGTCGACTTCGCGCTGACCGGGCGCACCCGGATCGTGGGCGAGCCGGACGCCGCCAACGAGAAGGTGATCGCCCGGCTCGTGCGCACCGGCTTCGAGCTCGGCCCCGAGGTCGTGCTCCCGGAGGTGGACCTGCCGGAGGTCTTCATCCCGGAGAAGAAGGCGCGGCTGGCGTTCCTGACCCGGGACACCCGGGACGCCCGGCCGGCCGGGGAGACCCCCACGGCGGTCCGCGGCTAGGACGCGTGTCTTTCGGATCAGGCCGGGCGTCGGGACGCCGGCAGGATCCGGAGGGCACGCCCTAGCCGATCACCCGGCCGTTGACGATCACCCTGCGCGGTGCCGCGAGGACGCGGACGTCCGCGCGCGGGTCCTCGCCGTAGACGACGAGGTCGGCCGGGGCGCCCTCCTCCAGGGACGGGCGGCCCAGCCAGCTGCGGGCGCGCCAGGTGGTGGCGGAGAGGGCGTCGAGGGCGGGGATGCCCGCCTTCGTCAGCTCCTCGACCTCGGCGGCGACCAGGCCGTGCGCGAGCGAGCCGCCCGCGTCGGTGCCGACGAAGACGGGGATGCCCGCGTCCCAGGCGGCGCGCACCGTGTCGTAGCGCCGCTCGTGCAGTCGGCGCATGTGCGCCGACCAGCGCGGGAACTTCTCCTGGCCGCCGTCCGCGAGGTGCGGGAAGGTCGCGATGTTGACGAGGGTGGGCACGATGGCGACGCCGCGCTCGGCGAAGAGCGGGATGGTGTCCTCGGTGAGGCCGGTGGCGTGCTCGATGCAGTCGATGCCCGCCTCGACCAGGTCGCGCAGCGAGTCCTCGGCGAAGCAGTGCGCGGTGACGCGCGCGCCGAGCCGGTGCGCCTCGGCGATCGCCGCCTCGACCTCGGCGCGCGGCCAGGACGGCGCCAGGTCGCCCACCTCGCGGTCGATCCAGTCGCCGACCAGCTTGACCCAGCCGTCGCCGCGGCGCGCCTCGCGCCCGACGTGGGCGACGAGCTCGTCGGGCTCGATCTCGTGGGCGTAGTTGCGGATGTAGCGGCGGGTGCGGGCGATGTGCCGGCCCGCGCGGATGATCTTCGGCAGGTCCTCGCGCTCGTCGATCCAGCGGGTGTCGGAGGGCGAGCCCGCGTCGCGGATGAGCAGCGTGCCGGCGTCGCGGTCGGTGAGGGCCTGCTTCTCGGCGGTGGCCTCGTCGACGGGGCCGTGCCTGTCCAGGCCGACATGGCAGTGGGCGTCGACCAGGCCGGGCAGCACCCAGCCCTCGACGGTCAGCGTCCCGCCGGCGGGACCGGCCGGCCGCTCGAAGGTGATCCGCCCGTCGACGCACCAGAGTTCGTCCCGTACGTCCTCCGGGCCGACGAGCACCCGCCCCTTCACATGCAGCACCACGTGATCGCTCATACCCGCACTCTACGAGGCCCCTCGGTACCCTGACCCAGGCTCCACCCGCAGATCCGATCCGAAGAAGGCACCGCCGTGACCGTGACACACCCGCTCCTGGACCTGGCCCCGCTGACCGCCGCGCAGTTCGCGTCGATCGAGCGCCGGGTCGCCGCGCTGCTCTCCACGGAGCAGGACGTGGTGATCACCCAGGGCGAGGCGCTGCTGCCGCTGGAGGGCTGCATCCGCAGCGGCGCCCGGGCGGGCTCGACGGCGCTGAACGTGGTCACCGGTCCGTACGGGCAGACCTTCGGCAACTGGCTGCGGGACTGCGGCGCGACGGTGGTCGACCTGGAGGTGCCGTTCCACACGGCGGTCACCGCCGAGCAGGTGGCGCGGGCCTTCGAGGCCCACCCGGAGATCGACTTCGTGTCGCTGGTGCACGCGGAGGCGGCCACCGGGAACACCAACCCGGTCGCGGAGATCGGCGAGGTCGTGCGGGCGCACGGTGCGCTCTTCTACCTGGACGCGGTGGCGTCGATCGGCGCCGAGCCGGTGCTGCCGGACGCGTGGGGCGTCGACATGTGCATCATCGGCGCGCAGAAGGCGATGGGCGGTCCGGCGGGCGTCTCGGCGGTGTCGGTGAGCGAGCGGGCCTGGGAGCGGTTCGCCGCCAACCCGGCCGCGCCGCGCCGCTCCTACCTCTCCCTCCTGGACTGGAAGGAGCGGTGGATCGACGGCGGCCGCAAGACGCTGCTCCACGCCCCGGCGCAGCTGGAGATGCTGGCCCTGGAGGCGTGCCTGGAGCGGATCGAGGCGGAGGGTCTGGACGCGCTGATGGCCCGGCACGCCTCGGCCGCGGCGGCGACCCGCGTGGGCGCCCTGGCACTGGGCGGCGGCCTGGAGCCGTACGTCAACGAGGCGGAGGACGCGGCGCCGGTCGCGACGACGCTGCGCGCGCCTGCCGGTGTCGACGCCTCGGAGCTGGTCGCGAAGGCGCTGGCGGCCGACCCCTCGCTGCCGCTGATCGCGGGCGGCGGGGCGCTGGCGAAGGAGATGGTCCGGGTGAACCACTACGGCGCGGACGCGACCCCGGACGCGGTGCGGTCCTCGCTGGCCGCCCTCGGCGCGGCCCTCGCGGAGACGGGCCGCGCCGTGGACCCGGAGGCCGCGCGCCGCGCGGTCACGGAGGCCTGGTAGCGGGCCCTGGCCTCCGTGCCGCCCCACCGGCGGGCTACAGCGCCGGGTAGTCGGTGTAGCCGCGGTGGTCGCCGCCGAAGAAGGTGGTGTTGTCGGGGGTGTTGTACGGGCCGCCGGCCTGGAGGCGGGCCGGCAGGTCCGGGTTGGCGAGGAAGAGGGCACCGTAGGCGAGGACGTCGGCGGTGCCGTCCTCGATCAGGGCCAGCGCCTCGGGGCCGGTCGGGCCGTCGGTGGACGGGTTGAGCACGAAGGTCCCGGAGAACTGCTTGCGGAGGGCGAGGGTCAGGTCGCGGAGGCCGGGCACGGCCTCGAGGACGTGCAGGTAGGCGATCCCGAGCGGTTCGACCGCGGTGACGAGGGCGGTGTACAGCTCCTCGGTGTCGCTCTCGCTGATGTCGTTGTAGGGGTTGGCCGGGGAGATCCGCAGTCCGGTGCGCTCGGGGCCGACGGCGTCGGCGACGGCCTTGACGACCTCGACGGCGAAGCGGATGCGGTTCTCGACCGTGCCGCCCCACTCGTCGGTGCGCTTGTTGGAGCCGTCGGCGAGGAACTGGTGGACCAGGTAGCCGTTGGCGCCGTGGATCTCGACGCCGTCGAACCCGGCCTCGACGGCGTTGCGGGCCGCGGTGGCGAAGCCCTCGACGCTCTCCCGCACCTCGTCGGCGGTGAGCTCGCGCGGCGCGACGAAGTCGGTGAGGCCGGTGCCGGTGAAGAGCTGGCCGGCCGGGGTGACGGCGGACGGGCCGACGGGGTGCAGGCCCTGTCCGAGGACGACGGGGTGGCTGATCCGGCCGGCGTGCATCAGCTGGGCGAAGATCTTCCCGCCGCGCTCGTGGACGGCGTCGGTGACCTCGCGCCAGGCGGCGACCTGCTCGGCGCTGTGCAGGCCGGGGGTGTTCGGGTAGCCCTGGCCCACGGCGGTCGGCTGGACGCCCTCGGTGATGATCAGGCCGGCGGTGGCGCGCTGCGCGTAGTACTCGGCGGTGAGCTGGGTGGGGATGCGGAGCTCGGCCTCGGCCCGGCTGCGGGTCATGGGGGCCATGGCGATGCGGTTGGCGAGACGGGTGCCGGCGAGGTCGATGGGGTCGAAGGCGGTGGTCATGGCGGTCCTCCCAGGGCAAAATGTGGTCGGCCAAGTATTTATGTGGTCGGCCAACCATTTCCTTACGCCGACCACTGTAACCCATTCATTGGCCGACCAAGCTAATCTGGAGGGAGACCGCACCAAGGAGCCCGCGATGCCCGGAAACGACCCTCTCTGTACCGCCCTGGTGGGCACGCTGCCGTCCGCCGCCCGCGGCGGCCCCGTCAGCCACGCCCTCGCCCGGGTCGCCCGGCTGCACCGGATCGCGGCCGGCCGGCGGCTGAAGGAGCTGGATCTCTACCCGGGCCAGGAATTCCTGATGATGGCGCTGTGGGACTGCGGTCCGGTGCGCCAGTCCGTACTGATCCAGGAACTCGGCCTCGACCCGTCCACGGTCACCAAGATGCTCCAGCGCCTGGAGCACAGCGGCCATGTCCGCCGCCGCCCCGACCCGGCCGACCGGCGGGCGGTGCTCGTCGAGGCGACGGAGGAGGGCGAGGTGCTGCGGGCGCGCGTCGAGGGCGTGTGGCGCGACCTGGAGGAGCACTCCCTGACCGGCCTCGCCCCGGCCGAACGCGCCGACCTCGCGCGGCTGCTCGGCCGCCTGGAGGAGAACCTGTGCCAGGAGGCGGCCGACGGCATCGCCGCCTGCCCGTCGGCCGCGGAACGGGCCTGATCGGGCCTGATCGGGCCTGATCGGGCCTGGTCGGCGGTTCCGCGGGGGTTCGTCCGTCGGCGGGCCCGGCCCGTTCCGGGGGTGCGGGCCCGGCCGGGGTTCGAGGGTGCGTGCCCGGCCGGGGGTCCTGTGGCGCAGACCCCGCCGGGGTTCGGTGGCGCGGCCCTGGCCGGGGTTCGGCGGCGCGGGGCCGACCGGGGCCCGAGGGTCCGGGCCCAGGCCTGGGCCCGAGGGTGGGGCCCGGCCGGGGTCAGGTGGCGCGGGCCCGGCCGGGCCCTTTCGGCCTTCCTTGGATCCGGCGTGTGCGGGCGGGCTCAGCCCGCCAGGACCTCCAGGGCCCGGTCCACGTCCGCCGAGGAGTTGTAGAGGTGGAAGGAGGCCCGCAGGTTCCCGGCGCGGGCCGAGAGGAGCACGCCCGCCCCGCGCAGCGCGTCGGCGCGGTCACCGAGGCCCGGGACGCCGACCACCGTCGAGTCGTCGGCGACCGCCGGGTGTCCGAGCGCGTCGAGCCCGGCGCGGAACCGGGCGGCCAGGGCCTTGTTGTGGGCCTCGATCCGCTCGATGCCGATCTCCTCCAGGAGTTCCAGGGAACGGGCCGCCCCGTGGTACGAGAGGAAGGCGGGAGGCTCGTCGAACCGGCGGGCCGAACGGGCCAGTTCGCGCACCGGGCCGTAGCTGTTGACCCACAGCTCCTCGCCCGTGACCCAGCCCGCGTGGATCGGCAGCAGCGCGTCCTGCGCCTCCTCCGTGACGGTGAGGAAGGACGCCCCGCGCGGGCAGAGCAGGTACTTGTAGCCGCCGGAGACGGTGAAGTCCCACTCCCCCGCGTACAGCGGCAGCCAGCCCGCCGACTGCGTCGCGTCCAGGAGGGTACGGGCGCCGTGCGCCGCCGCCGCGGCGCGGACCGCGGCGAAGTCGGCGGTGCGACCGTCCGCCGACTGCACGGCGGAGAAGGCGACGAGCGCGGTTTCCGGCCGCACGGACTCGGCGAGCCGCTCCAGCGGGACGAAGCGGACCTTGAGGTCGCCGCGGACGGTGAAGGGCGTGATGACGGAGGAGAAGTCGCCCTCGGGGAAGAGGATCTCGGACCCGGCCGGCATGGACTGCGCCACCATGCCGACGTGGACGGAGACGGAGCTGCCGACCGCGACCCGGTCGGGCGTGACGTGGGCGAGCCGGGCGAAGGCGGCCCGGGCCTCGTCGACGACGTCGAAGCTGCCGGCGCCGCCGGGCCGGCCGGCGGCGGTCTCCTCGGCGAGCAGGGTGACCGCGTCGATCGTGCGGCGGGGCAGCAGGCCGCACGCGGAGGTGTTGAGATAGGTCTGCTTCGGGGCGAACTCGTCGCCGCCCAGGGGCTCCAGGCGTTCCAGTGATTCCATGTACCCAGACTGGATTCCCCACGATCTCACGTCAATTGCGATAGATCACGGGGAATTCCCAAGGTCTTCTTATGGATGGGCGCCGGGTTGGCCGGCGCTCAGCAGTTGCCGCCGTCGACGTCGCACGCGGCCGCGTCGCCGCCGACCGGCTGCAGGGCGCGGCCCTGCCAGGCCTGCTCCAGGGCCTGGGTGAAGACCTCGGCGGGCTGGCCACCGGAGACCCCGTACTTGCGGTCGAGCACGAAGAACGGCACGCCGTTGGCGCCGAGCTCGGCGGCCTCGCGCTCGTCGGCGCGCACGGCGTCGGCGTACGCGGTCGGGTCGGCGAGCACCTCGCGCACCTCCGCCTCGTCGAGACCCGCCTCGACGGCGAGGGCCACCAGGGTCTCGTCGTCGAAGACCGAGCGCTCCTCGGCGAAGTTGGCACGGTAGGCGAGGTCCAGGAGCTCGTTCTGCCGGCCGCGGTCCTTCGCCAGGTGCAGCAGGCGGTGGATGTCGAAGGTGTTGCCGTGGTCGCGGCCCTCCGTGCGGTAGCCGAGGCCCTCCGAGTGGGCGTTGGAGGCGACGTGGGCCTCCATGGCGCGGGCCTCGTCGAGGCTGCGGCCGTACTTCGCGGCGAGCATCTCCAGGACCGGGCCGGTGTCGCCCTTGGCGCGGTTCGGGTCGAGCTCGAAGGAGCGGTGCACGACCTCGATCTCGTCGCGGTGGGCGAAGGCCGCGAGCCCCTTCTCGAAGCGGGCCTTGCCGATGTAGCACCAGGGGCAGGCGATGTCGCTCCAGATCTCGACGCGCATGGGTGGCTTCTCTCCTCGACGGGGGTCGGTGGTGCGGGGGCGTTCCGTGGCGGGAACGTCCCGGCCCGTCGGATTCATTCCGCCGCCGGGGCGGGTGTGAGCGGGAGCACCGGGTCCGCCGGACAGGCCCTGAGGCTGACGGACGAGCCGCCGCGCCGCCGGCCACGGCGGTGCTCCACGGCCGGTGGCGCGGGTGCCGCGCTGACGGACGGGCCGCGAGGCCGACGAGCCACCAGGCCGAAGGGCGCCCGGGACGACGGCCCCCGGACCACCAGACCGAAGGGCCACCAGGCCGACGACCCCCGGACCACCAGACCGAAGGGCCACCAGGCCGACGCCCCCCGGACCACCAGACCGAAGGGCCACCAGGCCGACGACCCCCGGACCACCAGGCCGCCGGGCCACCAGGACGACGGCCCCCCGGACCACCAGGCCGAAGGGCGCCGGGACGACGGCCGCCGGACCACCAGGCCGCCGGCTCCCGGGAATCCGGCGGCCGACGGCCCGGCCCGACGGTCAGCGCCTGGGCACGCCCAGCGGGTTGTCGTCGCGCAGCTCCGGCGGCAGCAGGTGCTCCGGCGTCGACTGGTAGGCGACCGGGCGCAGCCAGCGTTCGATCGCGGTGCCCCCGACGGAGGTGGACGGCGAGGTGGTGGCCGGGTAGGGGCCGCCGTGGTGCTGGGCGTCGGCCACCGCGACGCCGGTGGGCCAGCCGTTGACGAGGATCCGTCCGGCCAGCGGGGTGAGTTCGGCCAGGAGGGAGGCGGCCTCGGGGTCCTCGTCGGCCGCCTGGAGGGTCGCGGTCAGGTTGCCGGGGACCAGGGCGAGGACGGCGCTGATCTCCTCGCGCGAGGAGTAGCGGGCGACCAGGGTGACCGGGCCGAAGGTCTCCTGGAGGAGGACGTGCCGGTGACCGTCGAGCAGGACGGCGGCGTCGGTGAGCAGGAAGCCCGGCACGACGGCCTCCGGGCTCGCGGACCCGGGGTGGACGGGGGCGGTGACCCCTTCCACCTGGGCGTCCTCGTAGGTCGCGGTGAGGAAGTGGCCGCGCATCCGGCGCGACAGCATCACGCCCGGTTCGACGTCGCCGAGCGCCTCGGTCAGGGCGGCCGTGACGCGGTCGCCCGCGGCGCCCGCCGGGGCCAGGACGAAGCCGGGCTTGGTGCAGAACTGGCCCATGCCCATGGTCATGGAGGCGGCGAGCCCGGCGCCGATCTCCTCGGCCCGCTCCTCGGCTGCGGCCTCGGTGATCACCACGGGGTTGAGCGAGCCGAGTTCGCCGTGGAAGGGAATGGGGACGGGGCGCGCGGCGGCCGCGTCGAACAGCGCCCGGCCGCCCTGCACCGAGCCGGTGAAGCCGGCGGCGGCGACCAGCGGGTGGCGGACCAGTTCCACGCCCGCGTCGAAGCCGTGCACGAGGACGACGACGTCCTCCGGCAGCCCGGCCTCGACCGCGGCCCGGCGCAGCAGCGCGGCGCAGAGTTCGGAGGTGGCCGGGTGGAGGGGGTGCGCCTTGACGACGACGGGGCAGCCGGCGGCCAGCGCGCTCGCGGTGTCGCCGCCGGGCACGGAGAACGCGAGCGGGAAGTTGCTGGCGGCGTAGACGGCGACGACGCCGAGCGGGATCTTCATGCGCCGCAGGTCGGGCGTGGGCGGGGTGGTCGTGGGGTCGGGCCGGGAGATCCGTACGTCCAGGAAGGCGGCCTCGTCGACGATGTCGGCGAAGTAGCGCAACTGGGCGGTGGTGCGGGCGAGTTCGCCGGTGAGCCGGACCGGTCCGAGCGCGGTCTCCGCGTCGGCGGCCTCGACGACCTTGTCGCGGGCCGCGTCGAGCAGGTCGGCCGCGCCGCGCAGCAGGGCCGCGCGGGCCTTGCGGTCGGCGAGCGCCGTACGGGCCGCGTGCGCCGCGCGTACGGCCTGGTCGATCTCCTCGAGGGTGGCCTCCTCCGCGACCTGTTCCCGCTCCTTCCCCGTCCGGGGGTCGACACTCCACACTGGTTCTGCCACCACGACACGCCTCTCGCCCACGTCGTTCGGTATTCTGAACGCGGTCCCTGTAGGTGAATCCGACACGGGGACTCTATGGACGGCCGAGCCGTCTCCACAAGGGGCTTCCGGAAGAGGAGCGAGGGCGATGTCGACCAACGACGCGGGTGGGGCCCAGGTCAAGTCCGCCGTGCGGACAGTGGAGTTGCTGGAGTACTTCGCCGGCCGGCCCGGCATGCATTCGCTCGCGGCCGTCCAGGAGGCCGTCGGTTACCCCAAGTCCAGCCTCTACATGCTGCTGCGCACCCTCGTCGAGCTCGGCTGGGTGGAGACGGACGCGACCGGCACCCGCTACGGCATCGGCGTGCGGGCGCTGCTCGTCGGCACCTCGTACATCGACGGCGACGAGGTCGTGGCCACCGCCCGGCCCACCCTGGACCGGCTCTCGGACGACACCACCGAGACCATCCACCTGGCGCGCCTGGACGGCACCAACGTGGTCTACCTGGCGACCCGTCAGTCCCAGCACTACCTGCGGCCGTTCACCCGGGTGGGCCGTCGGCTCCAGGCCCACTCCACCTCGCTCGGCAAGGCGCTGCTCGCCACCCACAGCGACGAGCAGGTCCGCAAGCTGCTGCCGGAGACGCTGCCCGCGCTCACCGAGCACACCGTCACCGACCGCGAGCAGCTGATCGAGGAGCTGCACGCCATCCGCGAGCAGGGGTACGCGGTGGACCGCGAGGAGAACACCCTGGGCCTGCGCTGCTTCGGCATCGCGATCCCGTACCGCACGCCGGCGCGCGACGCGATCAGCTGCTCGGTGCCGGTGGCGCGCCTGACGCCGGGGCACGAACAGCTCATCAAGGACGCCCTGTTCGACGCCCGCGACCGGCTCGCCCTCGCGACCCGCAGGCTCTAGGCCGCCTCTCGGCCCGAAGGCCCGGCCGGACCTTCAGCCGAACCAGACCACGACGCGGACGTTCTCGTCCCCGTGCACGGCGGCCAGTTCGCGCATCGACGCCCACACCGGTGCCCAGCTGCCGTCCGGCGGGGCGTAGAGGCGCGCCGTGAGGACCACGGGCCGGTACACGGCCCCGTCGAGCGGGACCTCGCCGCCCGCCGGCCACTCGTGCGGCATCAGGTCCTCGCCGAAGATCTCCTCCGCCTCGTCGAGCACCTCGAGGGGCGTCCGGACGACGCCGTCCAGGACGAGTCCGCCGTCGGGTCCCGGCCGCCACACGCCCACCCGGTTCCCGTCGGGCCCGTCGCCGAGCGGCGCGTCCCAGTCGGCCGCCGCGACCTCGGCCCAGGTCGCGTACGCGTGGCCGTGGTTCAGCTCGTCGCACTCCTTCGGCACCTCCTCGCAGGAGTCCTCCGGCACGCCCCGCCGGTCGAACAGCGCCCGCAGTGTCCCGAGCCCGCCCGGGTAGCCGAACAGGCACTCCCAGGCGTCGCTCTCGCGCGCGTACCCGAAGTCGAACAGGCTGGCCGCCATCTCCCAGCGGCCGCCGGCCCCGCGTACCTCGATCACGCCCTCGATGTCCGCCCCCATGGCGAAGATCGTAAAGGGCGGGCGGACGCCGGAGGCCGCGGCTACTCGGGCAGCGGACGGTCGTCGACGACGTGCTTCATGACGAGGGTGGAGGTCAGCCGCTGGACTCCCGGCAGCCGGGACAGCTGCTGGTCGTACAGGCGCTGGTAGGCGGCCAGGTCGGTGGTGGCCACGCGCAGCAGGTAGTCGGGCTCGCCGAAGAGGCGCTGGGCCTGGAGGACGTGCGGGATGGCGGCCACGGCCTCCTCGAAGGCGGTGACGGTGTCGGGGGTCTCCCAGCGGAGGGTGGCGAAGACCAGGGCCTCGAAGTCCAGGCCGACGGCCGCCGGGTCGACGACGGCGCGGTAGCCGCGGATCGCGCCCGCGCGTTCCAGATCGCGCAGCCGGCGGTGGCAGGGCGAGACGCTGAGCTGCACGCGGGCCGCCAGTTCGGTGACGGTCAGCCGGCCGTCCAGCTGCAGCTCGGTAAGAATCTTCCGGTCCAGGGCATCCATGGAGAAGATTCTCCCCCGGAAGGGCCGATCACGGGGGAAAGACGCAAACACCTTCGGGTGGATCGTCCCTACTCTTCCTTCTCGTAGCAGGAACCGAGAGGGAACGAACGAACGATGGACACGACGACGCTGGCGGCCTTTCTCGCGGTGGACCTGCTGCTGGTGTTCACCCCGGGCGCGGACTGGGCCTACGCGATCTCCGCCGGGCTGCGCGAGCGGTCCGTCGTCCCGGCCGTCGCCGGTCTCGTCGCGGGGTACGCGGGCTACACCCTGCTCGCCGTCGCCGGTCTCGTGGTGATCGTGGCGAGCTCGCCCGCCGTGCTCACCGCTCTGACCGTGGCCGGGGCCGGCTACCTGGTGTGGCTGGGCTGGGGCGTGCTGCGACAGCCGGCCGTGCCCGGGGCCGCCGCGGAGGCGCTGGGTTCCTCCCGGCTGCGGATCATGGCCAGGGGCGCCGGGACCAGCGGGCTGAACCCGAAGGCACTGCTCCTGTACTTCTCGCTGTTCCCGCAGTTCGTCGACACCGCGGCCGGCTGGCCCGTCGCCGCGCAGACCGGCCTCCTCGGCACGCTCCACATGACGGTCTGCGCCCTGGTGTACCTCCTGGTCGGCGTGCTGGCCCGCACCGTCCTGAAGGCCCGGCCCTCGGCGGCCCGTGCGGTCACGCGGGTCTCCGGCGCCATGATGATCGCCATCGGCGGGCTCCTGCTGGTGGAACGCCTGGCCGTCGTCTGACGGTCCGCCTCACTCCGCGGGCGAACCGCCCGCGCCGCCCTCGACGCTCCCCACTCCCGCGCCGAGGCGGTGGCCCCGGCCCTCGGCCGCGTCGACGAGCACGCCCGCGAGTTCCCGCGGCACCGACAGCATCGGGTAGTGGCCGGTCGCCAGCTCGAAGAGGGTGACCTGCCGGTCGGCCAGCCCCCTGAGCCTCGGGTCGCCGGCGGCGTACAGCGCCTCCACACCCGCGATGCTCACGCCGTTGTCGGTGCAGAAGACCCCGCTGCTCGGCAGCGACCACACCGCGCCGTCGATGCGGACCGGTTCGGTGAAGCACGCGTACGGATGCGGGGCGGCCAGCCGCCGCATCCGGGCCAGCGCCTCCTCGTCCAGTCCGGAGACGCTGCCCCACTCCGCGAGCCGCTCGGCCGGCGGGAGCGGGAAGCGCCAGCCCTCGCCCTCGGCGTCGACCCGCTCGCGTACGGCCGCCCGGCGCGCGTCGTCCATGAACGTGCCGGCCACGGTGTCGCCGTCCTGCGGCACGCCCGTGTCCAGGTACACGATCCGGCTCACGGCCCGCGGGCGCCGGTCGACGGCGGCGACCACCGGGAAGATGCCGTAGCTGTGACCGACCACGACGGGATCCGTCAGCTCCGCGTGGTCCAGGACCTGCACGATGTCGTCGACGTGGGTCGACAGTCCCGTCTCCTTCGTCGCCAGGTGACGCCGGTCGCCCAGACCGGTCAGGGTCACCGGGACGGCCCGGTGGCCGCGCGCGGTGAGCTCCCGCGCGACCTCCCGCCATGCCCAGGCCCCCAGCCAGCCGCCGCCCACCAGCACGAACTCGGCCATCGCCACACTCCTTCCGTCTCCGCCCGCCGCCCCCGCGAGCCTCCCCCCGGGCAGAAGCCCCTACTCCTCGTGGGCAGGCCTCCTCCCCCGCGAGGCGGAGGCGGTTCGGTGTCCGGCAGGACGTGCGGGCAGCGGGCCGGCGAAAGGCTGGGGACATGACGACACCGACGCTCCCCGACGCTCCCGTCCCCGCCTCCGACGCTCCCGTCCCCGCCGCCGCCCCCGCGCCCGTCGGCTCCGGCCGCCGGTTCCTCCGCGTCCTCTCGATCCTCGCCTGCCTGCCGTACATCGTCCTCAAGGTCGCCTGGGTGGCCGGCAGCAGGATCGGGATCCCCGAGGGGAGCGTGCTCCTGGAGCACCCGGGGATGATGGCCGCGGTCAACGCCGTCTCGGTGCTGGCCGACGCCGTCGTCGTCCTGCTCGCCCTGCTGCTCACCCAGGGGTGGGGCCGCCGGGTGAAGGCCTGGCTCCTGGCCTTCCCCATGTGGGCGGCGACCGGTCTGATCGGCCCGATCATGATCGGGTACCCCGCCCAGCTCGCGGTCTCGCTCGCCACCGGCGACGCCTCCGCCGAAGCGGTCGTCGCGCACGAGCCGTTCGTCGACCCGTGGGTCTTCCCGGTGGTGTACGGCGGCTTCATCGTCCAAGGCCTCTGCCTTGGCACCCTGTTCGCGCTGTACGCCCGGGACCGCTGGGGACAGGTGTGGCGCGGGCGCCTCGGCGAGCTGCCCGCGGCCGTGGGCGGTCCCGTCCTCCGGGCCGTCGCCGTGGCCGCGGCGGCCGTGGCCCTCGTCCCGGTGGGGCTGCGGCTGCGCTGGGCGGCCGGGTCGGCCGACGGTCTCTCCGCCTCGTTCGCCGCGTCCTACGACTCCGACCGCGCCACCCTGGACGTGGTCATGGCGGCCCTGACGGTGCTCGCCGTGCTCGCCACGCTGCTGCTCCTGGTCCGCCGCCCGGCCCGGCTGCGGGTGCGCACCACGATGGCCCTGGCCTGGGTGGCGTCCGGGGCCGCGGGCTGCTGGGGCGCGTACATGTCGCTGGTCGCGCTGCTGCCGCAGACCGATGCCGCGAAAGAGCCGACGGCCCTGATGACCACCGCCTACGCTGGCGAGATGATCACCGGATTCCTGCTGGCCGGCTGCCTGGCCGTGGTCCTCGGCCGCCGCGCCCGCGGAAGCCGGACCGCATGACGCGCCGCGACGCTGCTCCGGTCGCGACCGGGAGTCCGGCAGGATCCGCGGGACACCGCCTCGGGCGCGCCCTGTTCGGGCAGCGGGCCCGGCGGCGGTGGCTCCATCTGATCCTGGGCGGCGCCCTGTTCATGCCGTACTGGCTGGTGGGCACCCTGGTCATGGGTCCGCTCATGGACGGCGGGTCGATGTTCGGGAGCAGCCTCGCGGTGCAGTTCGGGGCGTACGGGGCGGGACTGCCGCTGGCCGCGCTCACGGCGCTCTTCCCGCTGACCCGGCCGATGTCGGTGGCGGCGGCGCGGGCGCTGTGCGGGGTGGCGCCGGGGCGGTTCGCCGAGGGGCCGGCGCGCGGGCGGGACGCCCGGGCCCGGACGGCCGGCTGGTTCACGCTCCACCTGGGCGCGGGCGCGCTGGTCAGCGGGGCGAGCCTGGCGCTGCCGCCGTTCGCGCTCGCGGTGGCGGCGCTGCCGTTCTCGGCCGGGCTGCGGGAGTCGGAGGTCGGCCGGTTCTGGCATCTGGACGGGCCGTGGCTCGCCTGGGCGGGGCTGCCGCTCGGGATCCTGATGCTGCTGGGGCTCGCGGGGGCGGCCGCGGCGGCGGGCTCGCTGCTCGCCTCGGCGGCGCCGCGCCTCCTCGGGCCGAGCCCGGCCGACCGGCTCGCCGCGGCCGAGCGGCGGGCCGCCGACCTCGCGGTGCGCAACCGGCTCGCCCGCGAGCTGCACGACTCGGTCGGACACGCGCTGAGCGCCGTCACCCTCCAGGCGGGCGCCGCCCGGCGGGTCCTGGACGGGGGCACCCCCGACCTCGGGTTCGTACGGGAGGCGCTGACCGCGATCGAGGAGACCACCCGGCGTTCGGTCGGCGAACTGGACTCCGTGCTCGGCCTGTTGCGCAGCGGCGAGGACGACGGCGAGCTCGCGGCGCCCGGTCTCGACGCGCTCGCCGCGCTGGTGCGGGGTGCCGGGCCGCGGGTGGCGCTGACGGTGCGGGGCGATCTGGCGGGGCTGCCGGAGGCGGTGTCGCGGGAGGCGTACCGGATCGTGCAGGAGGGGCTCACGAACGCCGTGCGGTACGCGCGGGACGAGACGGTGACGGCGCGGATCGCGCTGTCGGGGGACGAACTGGAGATCACGATGGAGAATCCGCTGCCCGGCACGGCGCCGGTGGCCCGCCCCGACGGCGGGCGCGGACTGCGCGGCGTCGCCGAACGGGCCCGGCTGCTCGGCGGCACCGCGGAGGCGGGCCCGGTGGACGGCCGCTGGCGGCTGGCCGCCCGGCTGCCGGTGGGTCCGGCCGGAGGTGCGCGGTGATCAGGATCGTGCTCGCGGACGACGAGCGGATGGTGCGGACGGCCCTGCGGGTCATCCTGGACGCCGAGGACGGCCTGGAGGTCGTCGGTGAGGCGGCGACCGGTGCCGAGGCGGTGTCGGTGGTGCGGGAGCTGCGGCCCGACGTGGTCCTGATGGACGTCCGGATGCCGGAGATCGACGGCATCCAGGCCACCCGGCAGATCCTGTCCGGGTTCGCACAGGGACCTGACGCGCCGCGGATCGTGGTGGTCACCACCTTCGAGAACGACGCGTACGTGTACGACGCGCTGCGGGCGGGAGCGGCCGGTTTCCTGCTCAAGCGGGCCTCGCCGGAGGAACTGGTCAGCGCGGTGCGGCTGGTCGCCCGCAGCGACTCGCTGCTCTATCCGGCGGCCGTCCGCACCCTGGCCGCCGACCACGCCCGCCGCCACCCCCCGGCCGCGCCCGCCTGGGCGGCCCGGCTCACCGACCGCGAGGCGGAGGTGCTGCGGCGGATGGCGAAGGGCCTGACGAACGCGGAGATCGCCGAGGGCATGGGCGTGGGCCCGGCGACGGTGAAGTCCCACGTGGCGGCGGTGCTCGCGAAGACGGCCGCCCGGGACCGCACGCAGGCGGTGATCGCGGCGTACGAGTCGGGCTTCATCCGGCCGAACGCGTAGGGCATGTCTTCCGGATCCTGCCGGCGTCCCGACGCCCGGCCTGATCCGAAGGTCACGCTCTGGCGCGGTCCGACCCGGATCCGCCGGGCAGGCCCGCAGCAGTCCGTCCGATCCGGCCGGAAGGGCCCTACGGGTGGTCGGAGGCCCGCTCCTCGTGGACGAGCCGGCCGGTGGAGACGCGGAAGGAGACCGGCTCCGTGTAGTGCGCGGCCCAGGTGTCCACCAGCCAGGAGCCGTCGGCCATCCGGAAGACCGTGCGGCCCGGACGGCCGACGTGCTCCGCGACATGGCGGAAGGCCAGCGGTATGTGCTCCCGGGCCAGCCGCTCGGCCCGCTCCTCGGCCTCCCTGCCGCCCTCCACCCGTTCGTGGAACGCGATGGTCCAGCGGTGGTCGTCCTCGCCGTACCAGCCGCGGTTGCGGTCCTCCTCGACGATCACCACATGGGGGAGCGCGGCGACGGCGTCCTGCACGTCCTCGTTCGTCATGATCGCAAACTAGCGGCCCCGCCTGCGCACATGAAGGTTCCCTGAGAAACCGGACACATCCGGAACGTTCGCCGCCGGCCGGCTCGTCCCGCATATGGGATGAACAAGACGATCAGGCGCGCCTCGGTCTTCGCGCTGCTCCTGGTACTCGCCCTGCTCGGGCGGGCGACCTGGGTGCAGGCGTACGAAGGCAAGGCCCTCGCGAACGAGAAGAACAACCGGCGGAAGGTCATCGCGCAGTACGCGGAGCCGCTCGGGAACATCGTCGTGGCCGGTTCGCCGGTCACCGGATCGAAGGAGACGAAGGGCGGCGACCTCGCCTACAAGCGGACCTACACGGACGGCGAGCTGTACGCGGCCGTCACCGGCTACGGCTCGCAGGCCTACGGGGCCACCCAGCTGGAGGGCATCTACTCCGGCATCCTGGACGGCACCGACACGCGGCTGAAGAACCCGGTCGACGCGGTCACCGGAAAGCGGGCGAAGCCGGGCACCGTCGTGACGACCATCGACCCGGCCGTGCAGAAGGCCGGGTACGAGGCGCTCGGCAGCAAGAAGGGTGCCGCCGTCGCGATCGACCCGAAGACGGGCCGGATCCTCGGGATGGTGTCGACACCCTCGTACGACCCGTCGAAGATCGCCGGTCTGACGGACGGCAAGGAGTGGCAGCGGCTGACGGAGGACGAGGACAAGCCGCTGGTCAACCGGGCGCTGCGGCAGCCGCTGCCGCCGGGCTCGACGTTCAAGCTGGTCGTCGCGGCGGCGGCGCTCGAGGACGGGCTCTACGGCTCCGTGGACACGGCCACCGACAGCCCGAACCCGTACACGCTGCCCGGCACCCGGACCGTCCTGAAGAACGAGAACGCCTCCGCGCCCTGCGAGAACGCGACGATCCGGACCGCGCTGCGCTACTCCTGCAACAACGTCTTCGCGAAGATGGCCGTGGACCTCGGCCAGGACAAGGTGAAGGCGACGGCGGAGAAGTTCGGCTTCAACGACACGGAGCTGGACGTGCCCGTGCGGGCGTACGCGAGCGTGTACCCGTCCGGGATGGACAAGGCGCAGACGGCGCTGAGCGGCATCGGCCAGTTCGACGTGACGGCCACCCCGCTGCAGATGGCGATGGTGTCGGCGGCCATCGCCAACGACGGCCTCATGGCGAGCCCGCACATGGTCTCCCAGGTGGTCGACTCCGACGGCGACGCGCTGCAGTCGTACGACGACGGCGACACCGAGCGGATCGTCTCGTCCGAGACGGCGCGGCAGCTGCGCAGCGCGATGAAGACCGTGGTCGACGACGGCACCGGCAGCAACGCGGCGATCAGCGGCGTGGAGGTCGGCGGCAAGACGGGCACGGCGCAGCACGGCGAGAACAACAGCAAGACTCCGTACGCGTGGTTCACCTCCTACGCGAAGGACCCGGCCACCGGGAAGGAGGTCGCGGTCGCGGTGATGATCGAGGACTCGGGCGCGGCCCGCTCGGAGGTCAGCGGCAACGGCCTGGCGGCGCCGGTGGCGCAGAAGATGATGAAGGCGGCGCTGAAGTGAGCCGGGGCCGGGACGGGGACGGAGATGGGGCCGGTACGGGGCGCGGTGGGCCCGGGTGCGGTGGGCCCGGGTGCGGGTGAGCCGAGGCGGCTCGGGCCGGACCTCTCGGACCGGGGCCGCCGGGCCCCTCGGACCGCGGCCGGGTCCGCTGCCCTTGGGGCCGGGCCCCGCGGACCGGGGCCGGCGTCGCCTCCGGCCCGGCCCGGCCCATTGCCTCTGGCCGACCGAAGTGACGGGAAGCGGGGGCCGGTTGGTCTGTGGCCGTCGCCGCACGGTATGCAGGGTGCATGCTCTCGAACGCGCGTCTGCCCCGCTCCCCGTCCGGCTGGACCATGGCCGTCTTCGGCCTGCTCGCGGCGGTCCTCGGCCTGGTGGGCCTGGTCTCCCCCGACACGACGATCCGCCTCATGGGGCTCAGCCCCATATCCGAGGCGAGCCGCGCGGACGACGACCACACCCTGCTCTTCCTGACGGCCTCCTCCATGGCGGCCCTCAACATGGGCGTCTACTACGTCCTGGCGGCCCTCGCCGACTGGAGGGCCTTCTTCCGCTGGACGGTTCCCTTCCGCTTCCTCACCTTCTCGGTCTTCACCCTCGCCGTCCTGACCGACCGCGCCCCGTCCGGCTTCCTCGGCGTGGGCCTGTGGGAGGGCTTCGGCGCCCTGGCGACGGGTCTGGCGCTGCGCTACGAGTCGCGGCGGGCGGCGCGCGTCAGGGCCTGAGCAGCGCGGCCGTCACCGCGGCCAGATAGGCGGGGTCGGCCGGCACCGAGCCCGGGACGGCATGGGCGAGTTGGGCGTGGCCCAGGTAGCTGGTGTAGGCGAGGAGGCCGCGGCGCCGGGCCTCGGCGGGCGGGAAGCCGAGCAGTTCGAAGAGGTGGGCGAGGTAGCCGACGCGGCGTTCCGTGACGCGGGCGAGGGCCGCCGCGACCTCGGGGTGGTCGCTCGCGGCGAGCAGCCGTACCTCCAGCGGGTCGTCGGCGGCCGAGGCGGTCGCGCCGCGCAGCAGTGCGCCGAGCCGGGCCGCCGGGTCGGGTTCGGCGGCCTCCATGGCGCGGATGATCCGCTCGGTGGAGACCTCCTCCCAGCGGGCGAGTGCCGCGGCGACGAGCGCGTCCCGGTTGGCGAAGTGCCAGTAGAAGCTGCCCTTGGTGGTGCCGAGGCGGGCGGCGAGTGGTTCCACCGCGACCCCGGCGAGGCCGCGTTCGGCGAGGGCGGCCAGGGCCGCGTCCGCCCAGTCGTCGGCGCCGAGGCGCTTGCGGGCGCGTCGTTCCTTGGGGGCCGGGGGCTCGTGCATGTTTCCGTACGGTACCGTACGGTCGGAACATACGCTCCCGTATGGAGGTCCGGTCATGCCCGGAACGCGCACGGTACGCAACGTCCACCAGAGGGTCGTCGAGGCCCCGGCCGAGAGGGTCGGAGCCCTCCTCGACCGGCTCTCCGCGCCGGACGACCCGCTGTTCCCCACCCCGGTCTGGCCCGCGATGGTGCTCGACGGCCCGCTCGCCGTCGGCGCCGACGGCGGCCACGGCCGGGTCCGCTACCGGGTCGGCGCCCACGAGCCCGGGCGGTCCGTCCGCTTCGACACCACCGACGACGGCCTCGGCACCGGCTACCACCGCTTCGACGTCGAGCCCCTCGGGCCCGGCCGCTGCCGGATCTCCCACGTGCTCGAAGTGACCATGAGCCCGGGGTCGTTCGCCTTCTTCAAGCTCGCGATCGAGCCCGTGCACGACACCATGGTCGAGGAGAGCTTCGACAACGCCGAACGGGCCGTCCTCGGCGCCCTCCCCCGCCCTCCGGCCCGCCGTCCCGCCCGCGCACTGCTGGTCAACCGCCTCTTCTGGGCCCACCCGGCGGCCGCCCCGGTTCCCGACGCCGCCCGCCTCCTCCACGAGGCCGTTCCGCGCCCCGACTTCGCCGACGCCTGGCGGATGCCGCTCGCCCCCGGCATGCCCCGCGACCCGGGCGCCTGGCGCCAGGTGCTGCCCGCTTCGGTACGGGCCACCGGTGAGCACGAGCTCCTCCTCGGCGAGGACGCCTCACACCTGGACTACCGGGCCTCGGTCCTGCTCGACGCCGACTCCGTGACCCTGGTGAGCGCCGTGCGCCTGCACAACACGCGCGGCCGCCTCTACTTCGCGCTGGTGCGCCACGTCCACCCGTTCATGGCCCGGCTGATGCTGCGCCGGGCGCACCGGCGGATCGCCTTCGCGGCCCGGCCGGCAGGCGAGCGGAACGCGCGGGCCGTGCCGGAACACACGTAGGGCGACTGCCCGATCCGGACCGGCCACCTCACGCGCCAGCCTGCGGTCATGCGCGTACCTCTCTATCTGACCGCCGTGCTCGTGTCCGGCTTCGGCACGACGGCGATGTGGCTCGTCTCCGGGATCTGGGTCAAGTCCCTCACCGGCTCCGACGGTCTCGCCGCCCTGACCGCCTTCGCCCTGTGGGCGCCCGCGCTCCTCGGGCCGCTGCTCGGCGGCCTGGTGGACCGGGTGCGGCGGCGTCCGCTCCTCGTCGTGGCGAACACGGTCATGGCGCTGCTGCTGCCACTGCTGCTGTGGGTCGACCGGGCGGACCGGGTGTGGCTGCTGTTCGCCCTGCTCGTGGTGTACGGGGCGCAGGGCGCGGTCCACGACGCGGCGGAGGCCGCCCTGGCGGCCGGCGCCCTGGACCGGGACCGGCTCGGCGACCTCAACGGGCTGCGGATGACCGTCAACGAGGCCATGAAGCTGCTCGCCCCGTTGGTGGCGGCGGGGCTCTTCGCGCGCTACGGCGGCGGCCCGGTGGCCCTGCTCGACGCGGCCACCTTCGCCGTGGCGGCCGGGGTGTTCGCGCTGCTGCGGGTGCGGGAGGACCGGCCGGTGCCGGAGCGGCGGCCCCGCGCGGCCGAGGGCGCCCGGCTGCTGTGGGAGTCCGCGGCGCTGCGTCCGCTGGTGCTCGCGGGCGGCTTCACCATGCTGCTCGCGGGTCTCAACGGGGCGGCGGTCTACGCGGTGGTGGACCGCGGCCTCGGCCACTCACCCGCGTACGCGGGCGTCTTGTACGCGGCGCAGGGCGCGGGCTCGGTCGCGGCGGGCCTGCTCGCCGGGCCGCTGCTGCGGCGGGCGCCGGAGCGGGCGCTCGCCGCGGCCGGGCTCGTCGTGTTCGCGCTGGGCGCGGCAACCCGGGCGCTGCCGTACGACGCGGTCGCACTGGCCGCCAGCGCGCTCGTCGGCGTGGGCCTGCCGTGGGTGCTGATCGCCACGACGACGGCGGTGCAGCGCGAGGTCCCGGCCGAGGCCGGGGGCCGGGCGGCGGCGACCGCGAACACCCTGGTGTCCGTGCCGAACGCCGTGGCCCTCGCCCTGGGTGCCGCGCTGACGACCGTCCTCGACGTCCGGGCGCTGCTGCCGCTCCTGGGCGTGGCGGGCCTGACGGGCGCGGTGGCGCTGGCCGTGGGGCGTCGGCGCGACGAGACGGCCCGCGCGGAGGCGCCCCGGGAGCCGGACCCGGGGCCGGGCCGGTCTGCAGCACGCCCCTGAGCATTCTGCGCGGACCCGCCGCGCCGGCCGCACTGGCCCGGCGGCGGGACGGACACAGGCCCGGCCGGACAATGCGGGGGAGCCGGCCGGGCCCAGGGTCGACGCGAGCGACGCATGACGCTCACGGACGATCCGACGATACGTTTCGGTCAAGATCGCCGCGATCCGCGGAACGCGGCAACTGTCCGCAAAGCGCGACGGGTTCACGGCCGGCCCCGGAACCGGCGCCCGGTCAGCCGCGCAGGGTTCGCGAGGGCGTCTCGCCGAACCGGGCACGGTACTGGGCGGCGAACCGTCCCGGGTGCGTGAAGCCCCACCGCCAGGCCACGTCGCCGACGCTCAGCCCGTCCGGGTCGCCCGCCCGCAGCTCCTCGCGCACCCGGTCCAGGCGGACCTCCCGTAGGTACGCCATGGGCGACATCCCCACGTACTCCCTGAACGACTCCTGGAGGCGCCGCACGCTCACCCGGGCGAGGGCGGCGAGCTCGGTGGTGGTGAAGGGGTGCTCGGGGCGGGCCCGCACCGCGTCCATCGCGCGTTTCACCGGCGCCGGCCTGACCGGGCCGCCCGGGTGCGCCAGCTCGTCCCGCCACGGGTGCTCCGCCGCCAGGAGCAGACCGTTGAGCAGCGCCTCCTGGAGCGGGCGGGCCACCAACTCGTGGGTGGCGAGCCCCTCGCCCGCGAGCGCGCCCGCCGCCACCTGCCGGGCGAAGGTCACCCAGCTCAGACCGGGCCCGCGCGTGATGTCGAGGCGCGGGCCGAGGGTCAGCCGGCGGCCCGCCGAGCGGCCCAGGAGCTGCTCCAGGCGGTCCTGGAGCGCCGCCGCGTCGATCTTGACCGAAAGCGAGCGGCAGTCCCCGCTCCACCGGTCGAGGAAGGTGTCCCCCGACGGGTCGAGCAGCATGGCCTCCTCGGCGGTGGCGAGCAGCCGGCGCCCGCTGCCGCCCTGCCGCACCTCCATGGTCCCGCTCATCGGCGCGTTGACGTGGAACGCCCCCAGCTCGCCGAAGCGCATCCGCACGTCCGCGCCGCAGCTGAGGTCGCCGATCATCAGCGGCCCCAGGCCGACGGTGTCGAAGCGCGCGGCGAAGGGACGGTCCCGCGCGTCGATCACGTCCATGAAGTTGGCGTAATAGCGCGCGCTGATCTCCTCGCGCGCCTCGTCCACGTCCCGCGTCCGGAAAGAGCTCCCACCCACGGTCCGAAAGAATATTCATATGACGGACGTGACCGGGAACGGCAGGATGCCCGCCATGCCACAGCCTCGGGGATTCGTCTACGCACGGCGCGCGGACGGCACGGTCGTCGTCACCCACCACGGCCGCGCCGCCGCCACCCTGCGCGGCGGCCGCGCGGAGAAGTTCCTGGCCGAGGTCGCGTCCGGGGACCCGCAGCTGGTCATGGCCCGCTGGACCGGCGCGTACCGCTTCGGGAACGAGCGGACCGCCCGCGAGCACCCGCGTAACCGGAGTGGCCGAACCCGGGGAAGGTAAGGGAACGGCAAAGGGGTCTGGTTCGTTACCCCGGGCATGACCGCTATGACCCCCGGCTCGAACATCCCTCTCACCGCCGCGCGCGTGGCGGTGGACGTCGCCGCCCCGGTGCGGCTCGACGTCTCGGGCCTGCTGCTCGGCGCCAACGGCAAGGTGCGCTCCGACGACGACTTCATCTTCTACAACCAGCCCGCCGGGCCCGGCGTGACCTACCGGTCCGGCGGCGGCGCCGCGCCCGACGCCATCCTGGTGGACACCACCGCCGTGCCCGCCGGGATCGAGAAGATCGTGGTGACCGCGAGCCCGGACGCCGCCGGCCAGTCCTTCCAGGGCATCGAGCCCACCGCGACCCTGCGCAACGCCGACGACGGCAGCGTCCTCGCCACCTTCACGCCGCCGCGGCTCGGCACCGAGACGGCGCTCGTGGTCATGGAGATCTACCTGCGCAACGGCGCGTGGAAGGCCCGCGCCGTGGGCCAGGGGTACGCGAACGGGCTGGCCGGGATCGCGACCGACTTCGGCGTGAGCGTGGACGAGGAGCCCACGCCCGCACCGGCGGCCACGCCCGCGGCGGTCCCGGCGCCGCCCGCCGCTCCCCCGGTGGACCCGCGCGTCGCGGCGGGCCTGCCGTCGGCGCCGGCCGCCGCCCCGCCCGCTCCCCCGGCCCCGCCCGCCGCCGGCACCGGCAAGATCAACCTGGACAAGGGCCGGGTCAGCCTCCAGAAGAACCAGACCGTCTCCCTGGTCAAGGGCGGCCGGCCGCTGCTCTCCCAGGTCAAGATGGGCCTCGGCTGGGAGCCGGCCTTCCGCGGCAAGGACATCGACCTCGACGCCTCCGTCATCGCCTACGGCCCCCAGCGCAACCACATCGACAGCTGCTACTTCGGCAAGCTGTCGATCCTCAACGGCGCGATCAAGCACTCCGGGGACAACCTGACCGGCGAGGGCGCGGGCGACGACGAGGTCATCGTCGTCGACCTGGGCCGGCTGCCCGCGGACGTCACCGGCCTGGTCTTCACCGTCAACTCCTTCTCCGGCCAGAAGTTCACCGAGGTCGCCAAGGCCTACTGCCGGCTGCTCGACGCCGCGTCCGGCGAGGAGCTGGTCCGCTTCGACCTGACCACGGCCGAGCCCCAGACCGGCGTGATGATGGCCAAGCTCATCAAGCAGTTCTCGGGCGAGTGGGAGATGACCGGCATGGGCGAGTTCGTGAAGTCGCGGACCGTCCGGGGCATGGTGAAGCCGGCCGCCCAGGCGCTCTGAGCGGCCGGAGGGCCGGTCAGAACAGCGCGCTGTAGGCGTTGAGGGCCGGCTGGCCGCCGAGGTGGGCGTAGAGCACGGTCGAGTCCTGGCCGATCTCGCCGCGGTCCACCAGGTCGACCAGTCCGGCCATCGACTTCCCCTCGTACACGGGGTCGGTGACCATGCCCTCCGTACGGGCGGCCAGCCGCATCGCGTCCAGCGTGGCCTCGTCCGGGACGCCGTACACCCCCGCGTGGTAGCGCGCGTCCAGCTCGACGTCGGCGGCGGTGAGCGGGCGCTCGACGCCGATGAGCGCGGCGGTGCCCCGGGCGATCCGGGTGATCTGCTCGTGGGTCCTGGCGGGCTCGGCGGAGGCGTCGACGCCGATGATCCGCCGGGCCCGGCCGCCCTCCTCGGCGAGCGCGGCGAAGCCCGCGACCATGCCGGCCTGGGTGGAGCCGGTCACCGAGCAGACCACGACCGTGTCGAAGAAGACGCCCAGCTCACGCTCCTGCTCGGCCACCTCGTACGCCCAGTTGGCGAAGCCGAGCCCGCCGAGCGGGTGGTCGGAGGCGCCGGCCGGGATGGCGTACGGCCGGCCGCCGGCCTCCTCGACCTCGCGCAGCGCCTGCTCCCAGCTCTCCTTGAAGCCGATGCCGAACCCGGCCCGGACCAGCCTCACGTCGGCGCCGGCGAGCCGGCTGACCAGGATGTTGCCGACCTTGTCGTAGACCGGGTCGGGCCAGTCGACCCAGCTCTCCTGCACGAGGACGCACTTGAGGCCGGCGTGGGCGGCGACGGCGGCGACCTGCCGGGTGTGGTTGGACTGGACGCCGCCGATCGACACCAGGGTGTCGCAGCCCTGGGCGAGGGCGTCGGCGACCAGGTACTCCAGCTTGCGGGTCTTGTTCCCGCCGTACGCGATGCCGGAGTTGCAGTCCTCGCGCTTGGCCCACAGGGCGGCGCCGCCGAGATGGGCGGTGAGCCGTTGGAGCGGGTGGACGGGCGAGGGCCCGAAGAGCAGCGGGTAGCGGTCGTGATCGGCGATCGTCGGCATGCGGGCTCCCGGTGGTGACGGACGGCGGACGGCCCCCTGGGGGACTCCTGCCGGCCGGGCGGACGGCCCGGGGCCGGGACCGGACCGGCCTGGTGTCACCGCCCCGGCTCCCGGCCGGCAGGAGTCCCTCAGGAGTCCGTCACCTCGTCGGCGAGCTCCTCCAGGGCGCGCCATATCTCCGTCGTCACCCGCACCGCCTCCTCCGTGTCGCGCGCCTCGCAGGCCTCGATGAGGCGCGCGTGCAGGGCGGCCGAGCGGCAGGTGCCCGGGTCGCCGAAGAGATGGCGCTCGACGCGGCGGATCAGGGGGGTGTAGCGCTCGATGGTGGCGGCGAGGGCGTGGTTGCCGCTGGCGCCGACGAGCACGTCGTGGAGTTCGTCGTCGGCGCGCAGCGCGGCGTCGACGTCCGAGGCGCGCACGGCCGCGTCGAACCGCTCGTTGGCCTCGCGCATGGCGCGGATGCCCTCGGGGCCGAGCAGCGGCACGGCGGTGCGGGCGGCGAGTTCGTGCATGACCCGTACGACGGAGGCGGCGTCCCGTACGACGCGGCTGACCAGGCGGGTGACGCGGGTGTAGCTCTGCGGCTTGGTCTCGACGAGACCTTCGTCGCCGAGCCGGGCCAGGGCCTCGCGCACGGGGGCGCGCGAGAGGCCGAGCCGCTCGGCGATCTCGCTGTCCTTGACCACGGAACCGGGCGGGAGCTCGCCGCGCACGATGGCCTCGCGCAGCGTCTCGTACGCCCGGTCTCGCAGCAGGGTCCGGACCACCGGCCGTAACACGTCCACGTCCATGGACTGACATGTTAGATGTCAATCCGTGGACGGCACCAGGTTTCCGGGCGGGGTCAGCGGCGGGGCTGGCGGCGCCAGGGGCCGGTGATCGCGACCATGATGCCCGGCGACTGGATGCAGGCGAAGAGGGTGTCCCCGTCCGGCGAGAAGACGACGCCGGTGAACTCGCTGTCGTTCAGGTCGTTGCGGGCGATCGGGTAGGTGCGGCCGCTCTCGGTCGCGCCGAAGAGGTGCTGGACGCCCTCGCCGTCCTCGGCGATGACGAGCCCGCCGTACGGGGAGACGGTGATGTTGTCGGGGCCGTCGTAGGCGCCGTCCTGGTCCGGGGCGGTGTTGACGCCCAGCAGCACCTTGAGGGTGAGGGTGCGGCGCTTGGGGTCGTAGAACCAGACCTGGCCGTCGTGCGGGGCGCCGGGGCTCTCCTCCCGGGCGTACGAGGAGACGACGTAGGCGCCGCCGTCGGCCCACCACATGCCCTCCAGCTTGCGGGCTCGGGTGATCTCGCCGGCCGCGAACTGCTTGCGGACGGGCGTGGTGCGGGCGTCGCGGTCCGGGACGTCGACCCAGTCGACGCCGTACACGGTGCCGATCCTCGTCGCGCGCGAGAGGTCGTCGACGAACCGGCCCGCCGAGTCGTAGCACTTGGGCGCCTGGAGGCGGCCGGCGTCGTCGGCGAGGGTCGCGAGCCGGCCACGGCCGTGCTCGAAGCCCTGCGGCGGGACCCAGCGGAAGAGCAGGCCGTTGGGGCCGGAGGCGTCCTCGGTGAGGTAGGCGTGGCCGCGCTTCGGGTCGATGACGACGGCCTCGTGGTCGTAGCGGCCGAAGGCCTTGATCGGCCGGGGATCGCGGTTGGCGGCGCGGTCGTGCGGGTCGACCTCGAAGACGTAGCCGTGGTCCTTCGTCATGCCGTTGACACCGGCGCGGTCGGAGTTCTCCTCGCAGGTGAGCCAGGTGCCCCAGGAGGTGCGGCCGCCAGCGCAGTTGGTGGAGGTGCCGGCGATGCCGACCCACTCGGCGACGGTGCCGTCGCGGTGCACCTCGACGACCGTGCAGCCGCCCGAGGCCGCCGGGTCGTAGACCAGGCCCTCGGTGAGGGGCACCGGGTGGGTCCACTTGGAGCGGGGTCCCTTGAGCTCGTGGTTGTTCACCAGGTACGTGGTGCCGCGCGGGCCCGCGAAGGTGGCGGTGCCGTCGTGGTTGGACGGCGTGAACTCGCCGGACTCGAGGCGGGTGACGCCGCTGTGGGTGATGACGCGGTAGGTGAAGCCCTCGGGCAGGGCGAGGATTCCGTTCGGGTCGGCGAGGAGGGGCCCGTAGCCGAGGCGGTGTCCCTGGCCGTGGCCGGAGGCGTCGCCGTGGCCGTACGCCTCCTGGTGGTCGTCGGCGGCGAGCGCCTGCGGGGCGGTGGCGAGTGCGCCGACGGCGCCGGTGAGCGCGAGTCCGGCGCCGGTGGCGGCGGACTGCTTGGCGAACTCTCTGCGGTTGAGGGACATGACGGTCTTCTCCCTGTCGTCACCCGGTGTCGGCGCACACGGTGGCGCCCGCGTATAAACGGCGGTTGAACAGAAAGGCGATGCCCCATGAACCTGCCTGCCCGTGGCCGGAGTGTCCTCGTCAGCGGAGCCTCGCGCGGTCTGGGCCGCGCCGTGGCCCGGGCCTTCGCGGCCAACGGCGACCGGGTGGCCGTGCACTACGGCTCGCGCGCCGAGGAGGCCCGCGAGACCCTGGCCTCGCTCGACGGCGGCGGCCACGCCCTGGTCTCCGGCGACCTCGCCGATCCGGAGCAGGCCGCGCGGGTCGTGGCCGAGGCGGCGGAGGCCCTCGGCGGCGGCGCGGTGGACGTCCTGGTCAACAACGCGGCCGTGAACCTGCCGCACCCGCCGGCGACGACGCCGTACGAGGAGTGGGTGGAGCTGTGGCAGCGCCACGTCTCGGTGAACCTGCTGGGCACGGCGTACCTCAGCCGGCTGGTCGCGGGCCGGATGATCGAGGCGGGCACCCCGGGCCGGATCGTCAACATCGGCTCCCGCGGCGCCTTCCGCGGTGAGCCCGACCACCCGGCCTACGGTGCCACGAAGGCCGCCGTCCACGCCCTGGGCCAGTCCCTCGCCGTGGCCCTCGCGCCCCACGGCATCGCGGTCGCCTCCGTCGCGCCCGGCTTCTTCAGCACGGAGCGGGTCGCGCCCCGACTCACCGGCCCGGAAGCGGAATCCATCCGCGCCCAGAGCCCCTTCGGCCGGGTGGCGACGCCGGAGGAGATCGCGTCGGCCGTCCTCTGGCTCGCCTCCCCCGAGGCCGAATGGGCCTCGGGCACGGTCCTGGACCTCAACGGGGCGTCATACCTGCGGACGTGAGCCCGCACCCGGCGAGAGCAGGGCCGCGGCGAGGACGGGGCCGGGTCCCGCGTCAGGCGCGGGACCTCGCCTTGAAGGCGGCCTTGCGGGCCTCCTTCGCCGAGGGCTTGTCGCGGTGGAGGCGGCCCATGGCGTCGAGGACGTCGGCCGTGGCCGGGTGGTCGACGCGCCAGACGGCCTCGAAGAAGCCGCCGTGCCCGCCGGTCAGGCCCTCGATGAGGTCCTGGAGTTCCTCCAGGTCGCCGTCGGCGTCGAGGTGCGCGGCGATGGTGTCGACGGCCAGCCAGAAGATCATCGACTCGGGCGGCGCCGGGATGTCGTCCGCGCCCCGCTCGGCGAGCCACACGCGGGCCAGGCCGCCGAGCTCGCGGTCGTCCAGGACCTCCCGTACGGCCGGCTCGGCGTCCGCGCCGACGAGGGACAGGGCCTGCTGGGCGTGCAGGCGGCGCAGCGGCGCGCCGGCGTCGGTGCCGCGCGCGGCGGCGAGCAGTTCGCGCGCGGCGTCCTGGGCGGCGCGGCCGGCGATCCAGCCGGTGGTCTCGGCGCGCGCGGCGTCCTGCGGGTAGTGCGCGATGCCGTCGAGGAGCACGTCGGCGCCCTTGTCGGCGAGTTCGCCGACGGCGGGCACGGACAGCCCCGCCTCCAGCATGCGGACCCGGATCGCGTAGAGGCCGAGCGGCGTGAGCCGCACCATGCCGTAACGGCTGACGTCCTCCTCGTCGAAGGGCTCGGCGGCCGGCGTCCCGCCCTCCGCGCCCTCCTCGACCATCAGGGCCTCGTCGACGGGCTCGTACGCGACGAGTCCGACGGGTTCGAGGATCCGGAACTGCTCGTCGAGCCGCATCATCGCGTCGGAGACCTGCTCCAGGACGTCGTCGGTGGGCTCGCCCATGTCCTCGGGGACGACCATCGACGCGGCGAGCGCGGGCAGCGGCACCGGGCCCTCGCCCGCCCCGCCCTCGCTGACGGTCAGCAGGTAGAGGTTGCCGAGGACGCCCTCCAGGAACTCGGCCTCGCCCTCCGGGTCCCAGTCCAGGGCCTCGAAGTCGATCGTGCCGTCCTCGCCGACCAGCGCCTCGAGGTCGTCGACGTACGGCGCGGTGGCGTCGGCGAAGACCGTCTCGAAGGCGTCGAGCCAGATCGCGAGGACGTCCTGGGGCGAACCGCCGGTGAGCAGCGCCAGGTTCTCGCCGGGCCGCGCGGTACCGGTCCCGTCACCGGACCCGGCCGCCGGACCGGCCCCGTCGGCTGCCTCGGTCCCGTCGGGGCCCTCGGCCTCCTCCGGGTCCTCCACCTCCACCAGGCCCGTGTCGACGGCGACCCGCCAGGCCTCGCTCGCGTACGCCTCGCCGTCCTCGTCGTCCGCGAGGCCCAGGACCTCGGCGGCGGCGGGCAGCTGCTCGTCGACGAGTTCGCCGCCCGCGCCCACCCGGGTCTCGGGGCCGGCCCAGCGGGCCAGCCGCACGGCGCGGGTGAGGAGGGGGGCGGCCAGGGCGTCGCGCGCCAGCTCCGCGTCCGAGCGCAGCCGAACGGGGGGAAGGGTCGGACGGTCCGGTGCCATCTGGGGTGCTCTCCTCGGCGGGGCGACGGTTGACTGCTTGGGGCGGCCTTCAGCGTAGACGCAATCGCGGGGCCGTCTGTCGGTTCACACAGGCGTCAGCCTTCGTACACCCGTCAACCCTTGACAAGTGCACCCCTCGGCAACGAAATTGACGCGCGTAGATCGTTCGATCGAACATCCGAACCCTCACGGAGCTCCTTGATGTCTTCCTCCATACCGAGATCCGCGGCCGTCGCCGCCGTCGTCTCCGCCGCCCTCGCCGCCGGTCTGGTGAGCGGCACGTCCGCCTCCGCCGACGAGGCGACCGCTGCCGCGACCACCGCGGCGGCCTCCGTCCGGATCCACGACATCCAGGGCACCACCCGGGTCTCGCCGCTCGCCGGCAAGCAGGTCACCGGTGTCACGGGCATCGTGACGGCCGTGCGCACCTACGGCTCGCGGGGCTTCTGGATCCAGGACCCGCAGGCCGACGACAACCCGGCCACCAGCGAGGGAATCTTCGTCTTCACCAGCTCCGCCCCCACGGTCGCGGTCGGCGACTCGGTCAGCGTCAACGGCACGGTCACCGAGTACGTGCCGGGCGGCCTGAACTCCGGCAACCAGTCGCTGACCCAGATCTCCAAGCCGGCGGTCACCGTCCTGTCCAAGGGCAACCAGGTCCCGGAGGCCGTCACGATCTGGGCGGGTTCCGTCCCGGACGCGTACACCCCCGAGGGCGACCCGGCGGCCGGCGGCTCGATCAACGGCCTCACCCTGGACCCGGAGACGTACGCCCTGGACTACTACGAGTCCCTGGAGGGCACCAACGTCCGCATCGGCTCCTCGCGCGTGGTCGGCGCCACCGACCCGTACCACGAGCTGTGGGTGACGGTGAAGCCGTTCGAGAACGACAACAGCCGCGGCGGCACGGTCTACGGCTCGTACGGGTCCCAGAACACCGGGCGGCTCCAGATCCAGCAGCTCGCCCCGGTCGCCCAGCAGCCCTTCCCCAAGGCGAACGTCGGCGACTGGCTGGCCGGCACCACCGAGGGCCCGCTGGACTTCAACCAGTTCGGCGGCTACACCCTGGTCGCGAAGACGCTGGGCGAGCACGTGGACCTCGGCCTGGAGCGCGAGGTGACCGAGAAGCAGCACAAGAACGAGCTGGCGGTCGCCACGTACAACGTGGAGAACCTCGACCCGAGCGACCCGCAGGAGAAGTTCGACGCGCTCGCCAAGGCGGTCGTCGAGAACCTCGCCTCGCCCGACATCGTCGCCCTGGAGGAGATCCAGGACGACAACGGCGCCAAGAACGACGGCACGGTGACGGCCGGCGAGACGCTGAAGAAGTTCACCGCGGCGATCGTCGCGGCCGGCGGCCCGGCGTACGAGTGGCGCTCGATCGACCCGCAGAACGGCAAGGACGGCGGCGAGCCCGGCGGCAACATCCGTCAGGTCTTCCTCTTCAACCCCGCGCGGGTCTCCTTCGTCGACCGCACGGGCGGCGACGCGACCACCGCGACCGCAATCACCGGCACCAAGGGCGACGCCCACCTGACCCTCTCGCCCGGCCGGATCGACCCGGCGAACACCGCGTGGGAGAACAGCCGCAAGCCGCTCGCGGGCGAGTTCCGCTTCCGCGGCCGCACGGTCATCGTGGTCGCCAACCACTTCGGCTCCAAGGGCGGCGACGAGTCGATCGTCTCGCACCACCAGCCGCCGGTCCGTTCCTCCGAGGCCAAGCGACTGCTCCAGGCGCAGGCGGTCAACGCCTTCGTCAAGGACGCCATCGCCCTCGACAAGCAGGCCGACGTGATCGTCCTCGGCGACATCAACGACTTCGAGTTCTCCGGCACGACGCAGGCGCTGACCGACGGCGGTGCGCTGTACCCGGCCGTGAAGTCGCTGCCGGCCGCCGAGCGCTACTCGTACGTGTACCAGGGCAACAGCCAGGTCCTCGACCAGATCCTGACCAGCCCCGGCGTGCACCACTTCGAGTACGACAGCGTGCACGTGAACGCGGAGTTCGCGGACCAGAACAGCGACCACGACCCGCAGGTGCTGCGCTTCCGCCCGTGATCGACGGTGGGCACGGGTGTGCGAGACTGCGGCCGTGCTGCTGCGTCCCGCCACCCGTGCCGACCTCCCCGCCGTCCTCGCCCTCCTCGCCGACGAGGAGCGCGTGGTCGACCCGGCCTCGGTGACCGTGACCCCCGCCTACGAGCGGGCCTTCGCGGACATCGAGGCCGACGCGCGCAACGAGGTCCTCGTGCTCGTCGACGACACGGACGACGGGGACCCGGTCATCGGCTGCCTCCAGGCCACGTACATCCCGGGCCTCGGCAAGGGCGGCGCCGAGCGGGCCCTGATCGAGGCGGTACGGATCAGGGCCGACCGGCGCGGCGGCGGTCTCGGCCGGGAGCTGATGTCCCGGGCCGTCGAGCGGGCCCGCTCCCGCGGTTGCGCGCTCGTCCAGCTGACCAGCAACAAGTCCCGGACCGACGCCCACCGCTTCTACGCGTCCCTGGGCTTCGCCCGCAGCCACGACGGGTTCAAGCTGGCCCTGTAGGGCACGTCGTTCGGTCGGGCCGGGTGGAGGAGCGGCGTCACACGCCTTGGCCGCCGGCTCGTCCCCGCAGGTGCCCGCCGCCGTCCACGAGCAGCACCTCGCCCGTGCTGTACGAGGCGTTCGCCCGGTCGTGCACCGCCTCCGCGATGTCCTCGGGGCGGCCCGCCCGGCGCGGCGGCACGACCGTCCGTCGCGCAGGGCGATCACGCCGGGGACGCCGAACGGCCCGCCGTCCCTTCAGGGGACGGCGGGCCGTTCGCGGTGCACGGGGATCAGTTGTGGCTGTGCAGGATCTCGTTGAGACCGCCCCACGTCGCCTTGTACGGGCGGGCCTCGACGGCGCCGGTGATCGAGTTGCGGCGGAAGAGGATGTTGTCGGCGCCGGAGAGCTCCAGGGCCTTGACGATCTGGCCGTCGGGCAGGGTGACCCGGGTGCCGGCGGTGACGTAGAGGCCGGCCTCGACGACGCACTCGTCGCCCAGGGCGATGCCGATGCCCGCCTCGGCGCCGATCAGGGTGCGCTCGCCGATCGAGATGATCTGCTTGCCGCCGCCCGACAGGGTGCCCATGGTGGAGGCGCCGCCGCCGATGTCGGAGCCGTCGCCGACGACGACGCCCGCGGAGATGCGGCCCTCGACCATGGAGGCGCCGAGGGTGCCGGCGTTGAAGTTGACGAAGCCCTCGTGCATGACGGTGGTGCCGGCGGCGAGGTGGGCGCCGAGGCGGACGCGGTCGGCGTCGGCGATCCGGACGCCGGCGGGCACGACGTAGTCGGTCATGCGGGGGAACTTGTCGATCGAGGTGACCTGGAGGTGCAGGCCCTCGGCGCGGGCGTTGAGGCGCACCTTCTCGATGTCGTCGACGGCGACCGGGCCGAGCGAGGTCCAGGCCACGTTGGCGAGCAGGCCGAAGACGCCGTCCAGGCTCTGGCCGTGCGGCTTGACCAGGCGGTGGCTGAGCAGGTGGAGCCGCAGGTAGGCGTCGTGGGCGTCGAGCGGCTTGTCGTCGAGCGAGGCGATGACGGTGCGCACGGCGACCACCTCGACACCGCGGCGGGCGTCCACGCCGAGGGCCTTGGCGGCGCCCTCGCCGAGGGCGTTGACGGCCGCGTCGGCGTCGAGGCGCTCGGTGCCGGCGTGGCCGGGGGCGTCGGTCAGCTCGGGGGCGGGGAACCAGGTGTCGAGAACGGTGCCGTCGCCGGCGATGGTGGCGAGGCCGGCGGCGACGGCGCCGGTGGTGCGAGGAGCAGTGGTCATGACGGAAAACCTAACGGGCGGGCCCCCGCGCGGGCCAACCGGTCTCAGGTGCCGGTCCGCTCCCCTGGCGGTTCGGACGAGCCCGTGGCCCGGGGTTTCGGGCCTTCGTTCAGGACCCGGGCGAGCATCTCGCGCGCGTACTCCTCCTCGTACCGGCCACCGGTGAGCAGGACCTGGAGGCAGATGCCGTCCATCAGGGCGACGACGCCCCGGGCGGTGGCCGGGTCGGTGCGCGCGGCGAGCACGGCGCTGACGTCCTCGGCCCACTCGGCGGCGACGGGCCGCAGGGCTGGGCGGCGCAGGGCGGCGAGGTAGAGCTCGTACTCCAGCTCCACGCCGCTGCGTTCGCCGCCGATCCACGCGCCCATGAGCCGGGCGAGGACGGCGGCGAGGTCGGTGGCGGGGTCGGCGAGCTCGGGGCTCTCGCGCAGGGCGCGCCCGAGGTTGTCGTTGGCCCTGTGCAGGGCGGCGACGAGGAGTTCGTCGAGGGAGGCGAAGTGGTACGTGGTGGAGCCGAGCGGCACGTCGGCCTCGGCGGCGACGGTGCGGTGGCTCAGTCCGGCGATGCCGCTGCGGCCGACGACCCGGAGGGCGGCCTCGACGATCCGCTCGCGCCGCGCGGGGTCGTGGCGACGGGGCCTGGGACGGGGACCGGGGCCCGCGGAGGCGGGGTTCGCGGAGGCGGGGCCCGCGGAGGCGGGGTTCGCGGAGGCCGGGTTCGCGGAGGCGGGGGGCATCAGTGCGCGCCGCCGAGGTTGAGGACGGTGACGCCGGCGATGATCAGGACGATCCCGGCGATCTTGGCGGGGGTCATGGACTCTCCGAGGAAGAGGGCGCCGATGGCGGCGACGGCCGCGGTCCCGATGCCGGACCAGATGGCGTAGGCGGTGCCGACCTCGAGGGTCTTGAGCGCCTTGGCGAGCAGGGCGAAGGCGAGCAGATAGCCGGCGCCGGTGATCAGTGAGGGTCCGAGCCTGGAGAAGCCCTCGCTGTACTTCATCGAGGTGGTGGCGACGATCTCGGCCGCTATGGCCCCCGCGAGCAGTCCGTATCCCATGTGTACGACAGTACACATGGGACGTACGACCGTACACAACGGCAGCAGATACGGTGTGCGCATGACATATGCCTCGGGGCCGTACGGATACGGATACGGATACGCCCCTCCGCCCCCGCCGCCGAAGCCCGGCGTGATACCCCTGGCCCCGCTGGGCCTCGGCGACATCCTGACCGGCGCCTTCACCACATACGGGCGCTACTGGAAGTCGCTGGTCGGCATGGCGCTGGTGGCCTACGCGGGCGCGGCGGTGGTCGCGGCCGGAGCCTTCCTGGCGGGCTGGCTCGCCGTCGGCGACGACCTGGACCGGCTGGCCGACATGCCCGCCGCCCAGTCGCCCGACTTCGACGACGTACGGCCGCTGATCGTCGCGTTCGCCCTCGCCTGGCTGGTCGCCATGGCCGGTTGGATCGTCTCCAGCGGCCTCGTCTCCGCGGCGGTCCCGGCAGTGCTCCAGGAGGCCGTCCTCGGCCGGCCGCTCGGCTTCGGCGCCGTGTGGCGCCGCGCCTGGTCGCGCGTGGGCTCCGTGATCGGCTCGGTGTTCCTGTCGACGCTCGCCGCGGTGCTGCCGATGGTGCTCGTCTTCGTCGGCTTCGTCCTCGTCTTCGTGGGCATGATCGCGGGCATCGCCGCCGCCGAGCGCGGCTCGGGGGACGACGGCGCGGGCCTGGCCCTGACGGGCCTGCTGTTCTTCCTGCTCACCTTCGTGACCATGCCCCTCGTCGTGTGGCTCTGGGTCAAGTTCAGCCTGGCCACGACGGCGGCCGTCATCGAGCACCAGGGCCCGCTCGGCTCCCTGCGCCGCTCCTCGGCCCTGGTCCGCGGCTCCTGGTGGCGGGTCTTCGGCATCACGGCCCTCGTCGGCCTGATGGTGGGCGTGGTCAGCCTCGTGATCCAGCAGATCATCTCCTTCGCCGGGATGTTCCCGCTGTCCGTGTACTCCACGGGGGAGGACGCCACGCCGAGGGACGTGATCGGCGTCTTCGGCGGCATCACCCTGCTGCTCACCGCCGCCCAGCTGGTCACCCAGGCGGTCTTCGCCCCGATCCTGCCCCTGGTCTCCGGCCTCCTCTACGTCGACCAGCGCATCCGCCGGGAGAACCTGGCCCCCCTCCTGGCCCAGACGGCCGCCGCGCCCCACTGAGCGGACGCACGCGGACGCACGCGGACGCACGCAGACGCACGCAGACGCACGAAGGGCCGCACCCCCGAGGGGGTGCGGCCCTTCCGTGTGCCGTCAGGTCAGACGTTGAAGCCCAGCGCGCGCAGCTGCTCGCGGCCGTCGTCCGTGATCTTGTCCGGACCCCACGGCGGCATCCAGACCCAGTTGATCTTCAGCTCGTTGACGATGCCGTCGGTGGCGGCCTTCGCCTGGTCCTCGATCACGTCGGTCAGCGGACACGCCGCCGACGTCAGGGTCATGTCCAGCGTCGCGACGTTGGAGTCGTCGATGTGGATTCCGTAGATCAGGCCCAGGTTGACCACGTCGATGCCCAGCTCGGGGTCGACGACGTCGTACAGCGCCTCACGGATCTCTTCCTCGGAGGCCGGCTTCATCGTGGCCTCGGCGTTCTCGGTCATGCCGACTTCCTCTCAGCGCCGTCACCCAGGGCCTGGGCCGTCGCGTCCTTCCACGCCATCCAGCTGAGCAGCGCGCACTTCACCCGGGCCGGGTACTTCGAGACACCTGCGAACGCGACCGCGTCCTCCAGGATCTCCTCCATCGCGTCGTCCGGCTCGATCTGGCCCTTGGACTGCATCAGCTCCAGGAAGGTGCCCTGGATCTTCTGCGCGTCCGCCAGCTCCTTGCCGACGAGCAGCTCGTTGAGCACGGACGCCGAGGCCTGGCTGATGGAGCAGCCCTGGCCCTCGTACGACACGTCCTCGATGCGCGAGCCGTCGTACTTCACGCGGAGCGTGATCTCGTCACCACAGGTCGGGTTGACGTGGTGGACCTCGGCGTCGCCGGGCCGCAAGCCCCGCCCGTGCGGGTGCTTGTAGTGGTCCAGGATGACGTCCTGGTACATCGAATCCAGCTTCACGAGCCGTCCCCTAGCCGAAGAAGTTCCGTACGTGCTCCAGTCCCTCGACCAGGGCGTCGACCTCGGCCGGGGTGGAGTACAGATAGAACGACGCTCGCGTGGTCGCCGGAATTCCGTAGCGCAGGCAGACCGGACGCGCGCAGTGGTGGCCGACGCGGACGGCGATGCCCTGCTCGTCGAGGACCTGGCCCACGTCGTGCGGGTGGATGTCGCCGAGCGTGAAGGAGATCGCGGCGCCGCGGTCCTCGGCCGTGGTGGGGCCGATGATCCGCAGGTCCGGCACCTCCTGGAGGCGGCGGACGGCGTACTCGGTGATCGCGTGCTCATGGCGCCAGATGTTGTCCATGCCGATCGCCGAGAGGTAGTCCACGGCCGCGCCGAGGCCGACGGCCTGGGCGATCGGGGGCGTACCCGCCTCGAACTTGTGCGGGGCCGGCGCGTAGGTGGAGGAGTGCATCGAGACGGTCTCGATCATCTCGCCGCCACCGAGGAAGGGCGGCAGGTCCTCCAGGAGCTCCTGCCGTCCCCACAGCACGCCGATGCCGGTCGGGCCGCACATCTTGTGGCCGGTGAAGGCCACGAAGTCGGCCTGCAGCGCCTGCACGTCGAGCACCATGTGCGGGGCCGCCTGGGAGGCGTCGATGCAGACGAGCGCACCGACCTCCTGGGCACGACGGATGATCGTCTCCACCGGGTTGAACGTGCCGAGCAGGTTCGACACCAGGGTGAAGGAGACGATCTTCGTCTTCTCGGTGATGAGCTCCTCGATGTTGGACAGGTCGAGCCGGCCCTCGTCGGTGAGCCCGAACCACTTCAGCTTCGCGCCGGTGCGCTGCGCGAGCAGCTGCCACGGCACGATGTTGGAGTGGTGCTCCATCTCCGTGATGACGATCTCGGTCTCGTGGTCCACGCGGTAGGGCTCGTCGGCCCAGCCCAGCATGTTGGCCACGAGGTTGAGCGACTCGGAGGCGTTCTTGGTGAAGATGACCTCGTCGCGGCTCGGCGCGTTGATGAAGGCGGCGACCTTGTCGCGGGCGCCCTCGTACAGCGCGGTGGCCTCTTCGGCGACCGTGTAGACGCCGCGGTGGACGTTCGCGTTGTGCCGCTCGTAGTAGGCGTTGAGCGCGTCGAGGACCTGGCGCGGCTTCTGCGAGGTCGCCGCCGAGTCCAGGTACACGATCTTCTTGCCGTCGTGGACCACGCGATCCAGGAGCGGGAAGTCCTTGCGGATCGCCTCGGTGTCGAGGAGGCCGGTCAGCCCCTGATGGGCGGAAGTCACGCGGATGCGCCACCCTTCACGTACTTGTCGTAGCCCTCGTTCTCCAGCTGGTCGGCGAGCTCGGCGCCACCGGACTCGACGATGCGGCCGTTCGCGAAGACGTGCACGAAGTCGGGCTTGATGTAGCGGAGGATCCGCGTGTAGTGCGTGATCAGCAGGGTGCCGACCTCGCCGGTCTCACGGACGCGGTTGACGCCCTCGGAGACGATGCGAAGGGCGTCGACGTCGAGGCCGGAGTCGGTCTCGTCGAGGATGGCGATCTTCGGCTTGAGCAGCTCGAGCTGGAGGATCTCGTGGCGCTTCTTCTCACCGCCGGAGAAGCCCTCGTTGACGTTGCGCTCGGCGAAGGCCGGGTCCATCTGGAGCTGCTCCATGGCCTCCTTGACCTCCTTCACCCAGGTGCGCAGCTTGGGCGCCTCGCCGCGGACGGCGGTGGCGGAGGTGCGCAGGAAGTTGGAGACCGAGACGCCGGGGACCTCGACCGGGTACTGCATGGCCAGGAACACGCCGGCGCGGGCGCGCTCGTCGACCGACATCTCCAGGACGTCCTCACCGTCGAGGGTGACGGTGCCGCCGGTGACCGTGTACTTCGGGTGGCCGGCCAGCGAGTACGCCAGGGTCGACTTGCCGGAGCCGTTCGGGCCCATGACGGCGTGGGTCTCGCCCTGCTTGATGGTCAGGTCGACACCCTTGAGGATCTCACGCGGACCGTTCTCGGCCTCGACGGAGACGTGCAGGTCGTGGATTTCAAGCGTTGCCATGGGTGACTCAGGACTCCTGGGTGACGGAGACGAGCACATCGTCCCCTTCGATCTTTACGGGGTATACGGGGACGGGGCGCGTCGCGGGAAGGCCGGACGGCTTGCCGGTGCGGAGGTCGAACGCGGATCCGTGCAGCCAGCACTCGATCTGGCAGTCCTCGACCTCGCCCTCCGAGAGGGAGACGTTGGCGTGCGAGCAGATGTCGTGGATCGCGAACACCTCGCCCTCGGTGTGGACGACGGACACCGGCGTGCCGTCGAGCTCCACCCGCTTCGGGGTGTCCTCCTCCAGCTCGCTCAGCGCACAGGCGCGGACGAAGGCCATCAGACGGACGCCTCCAGCTCGGCCTCGATCTTGGCGATGAGGCGCTCCTCGACGTCCGGCAGACCGATCTGCTGGACCAGCTCGGCGAAGAAGCCGCGGACGACGAGGCGGCGGGCCTCGGCCTCCGGGATGCCGCGGGCCATCAGGTAGAAGAGCTGCTCGTCGTCGAAGCGGCCGGTGGCGGAGGCGTGGCCGGCGCCGGCGATCTCGCCGGTCTCGATCTCCAGGTTCGGCACCGAGTCGACCCGGGCACCGTCGGTGAGGACGAGGTTCCGGTTCAGCTCGTAGGTGTCGGTGCCCTCGGCCTTGGCCTCGATGAGGACGTCGCCGATCCAGACCGCGTGGGCGTCCTGACCCTGCAGCGCACCCTTGTAGGCCACGTTGGACTTGCAGTGCGGGACGTTGTGGGTGACCAGGAGGCGGTGCTCCTGGTGCTGGCCGGCGTCGGTGAAGTAGAGGCCGAAGAGCTCGGCCTCGCCGCCGGGGGCCGCGTACGTCACGCGCGGGTGGATGCGGACGACGTCGCCGCCGAAGGTCACGACGACCGACTTGAAGGAGGCGTCGCGGCCGACCAGCGCGTTGTGCTGGGCCACGTGGACGGCCTTCTCGTCCCAGTCCTGGACGGAGACGACGGTGAGCTTGGCACCGTCGCCGAGCACGTAGTCGACGTTGGCGGCGAGCACCGCGTCGCCGGTGTGGTCGAGGACGACGACGGCCTCGGCGAAGGCGCCGAGCTCGATCACCTGGTGGCCGAAGGCGACCCCGCCCTCGCCGTGCACGGTGATGCGGACCGGCTCGGTGAGCACGGCCTCCTTGGCGACGGTGACGACCGAGGCCTTCTCGAAGGAGGTGTACGCCTGGGCGGCGACCCGGTCGACCGGCGTGCCGGCCTTGCCGAGGCGCGCGTCGTCGCGGCCCACGGTCTCCACGGTGACGCCCTCGGGGGCCTCGATCTCCACGCGGACGCCCTCGCCGGTGGCGACGGCGGTGCCGTCGTGCAGGCCGCGGAGCCGCTCCAGCGGGGTGAAGCGCCACTCCTCCTCACGGCCGTGCGGGACGGGGAAGTCCGCGACGTCGAAGGACGGCGGGGCGCTCATGCGCGTGGCGACGGTGGACTCGGCGGCCACCGCGATCGAGCCGGCGGTGGTGGAGCCCGCCGGGATGTTCTGAGCCTCAGCCATGGCTGTCGTCTTGCTCTCTTCCTGCGTACGTAAGGAAATCGGTCGCTGCGGGGCGGTGCGGGCGGGGCTTTAGCCGACCGCGCCTTCCATCTGCAGCTCGATCAGCCGGTTGAGCTCCAGCGCGTACTCCATCGGCAGCTCCTTCGCGATGGGCTCGACGAAGCCGCGGACGATCATGGCCATCGCCTCGAACTCGGTGAGGCCACGGCTCATCAGGTAGAAGAGCTGGTCCTCGGAGACCTTGGAGACGGTGGCCTCGTGGCCCATGGACACGTCGTCCTCGCGGACGTCCACGTAGGGGTACGTGTCCGAGCGGGAGATCGTGTCGACGAGCAGCGCGTCGCACAGCACGTTCGACTTGGCGCCCGGGGCACCCTCGCCGATCTCGATGAGACCGCGGTAGGAGGTGCGGCCGCCGCCTCGCGCCACCGACTTGGAGACGATGTTGGAGGAGGTGTTCGGGGCCATGTGGACCATCTTGGCGCCGGCGTCCTGGTGCTGGCCCTCGCCCGCGAAGGCGATGGACAGGGTCTCGCCCTTGGCGTGCTCGCCCATCAGGTAGACGGCCGGGTACTTCATGGTGACCTTGGAGCCGATGTTGCCGTCGACCCACTCCATGGTGGCGCCCTCGTAGGCGACGGCGCGCTTGGTCACCAGGTTGTAGACGTTGTTCGACCAGTTCTGGATGGTCGTGTAGCGGCAGCGGCCGCCCTTCTTGACGATGATCTCGACCACGGCGCTGTGCAGCGAGTCCGAGGAGTAGATCGGGGCGGTGCAGCCCTCGACGTAGTGGACGTAGGCGTCCTCGTCGACGATGATCAGCGTCCGCTCGAACTGGCCCATGTTCTCCGTGTTGATGCGGAAGTAGGCCTGGAGCGGGATCTCGACGTGCACGCCCTTCGGCACGTAGATGAAGGAGCCACCGGACCACACGGCGGTGTTCAGGGAGGCGAACTTGTTGTCGCCGACCGGGATGACGGTGCCGAAGTACTCCTTGAAGAGCTCCTCGTGCTCCTTCAGCGCGGTGTCGGTGTCGACGAAGATGACGCCCTGCTCCTCCAGGTCCTCGCGGATCTG
Organism: Streptomyces sp. NPDC012637; assembly: GCF_042954805.1. NCBI lineage: Bacteria > Bacillati > Actinomycetota > Actinomycetes > Kitasatosporales > Streptomycetaceae > Streptomyces > Streptomyces sp. NPDC012637. The sequence goes on along the minus strand of NZ_JBIBDS010000003.1, from coordinate 741,988 downwards.
GTGGTAGACGACCTCGGACTCGTACTGGGCGGCGACACCGGCGACGAGGCGCTGCTTCTCCGCCTCCGGGATGCCGAGCTTGTCGTACGTGTTCTTGATGTCCTCCGGCAGGTCCTCCCAGGACTCGGCCTGCTTCTCGGTGGACCGCACGAAGTACTTGATGTTGTCGAAGTCGATGCCGGACAGGTCGGAGCCCCAGGTCGGCATGGGCTTCTTGTCGAAGAGGCGCAGACCCTTGAGGCGCAGCTTCAGCATCCACTCGGGCTCGTTCTTCTTCGAGGAGATGTCGCGGACGACGTCCTCGGAGAGTCCTCGCTTGGCGGTGGCACCCGCCGCGTCCGAGTCGGCCCAGCCGTACTCGTACCGACCCAGGCCCTCGAGCTCGGGGTGGCTGATCTCGGTGGTCATGCGGGGTTCCTCCCGGCCGTGCTTGCGGATGCTGTGGATGGAGTGGTCTGTGGGGAGCCGTGCGGGATGAACGTCGTGCAGACGCCGTCACCATGCGCGATGGTGGCCAGGCGCTGGACGTGGGTCCCGAGGAGGCGGGAGAAGATCTCCGTCTCCGCCTCGCACAGCTGCGGATACTGCTCGGCGACGTGGGCGACCGGGCAGTGGTGCTGGCAGAGCTGCTCGCCGACCGGCGCGTTGCGCGCAGTGGCAGCGTACCCGTCGGCGGTCAGCGCCTTGGCCAGAGCCTCGGTGCGCTGGTCGGGGTCGGCGGACTCGACGGCCGCCCGGTACGCCTCGGCCTGGGCCTCGACGCGGTCGCGGGCGAAGGCGGCGACGGCCGCCTCTCCCCCGGCGTTCCGCTCGATCCAGCGCAGCGCCTCGACGGCCAGTGCGTCGTACGACTGGTCGAAGGCGTCCCGGCCGCAGTCGGTCAGTGCGAAGACCTTTGCGGGCCGGCCGCGGGTGCGGGCGCCGTAGACCCGCTTCTCGCGCGCTTCCACCACGTTGTCGGTGACCAGCGAGTCGAGGTGCCGGCGGACGGCGGCCTGGGTGAGGCCGAGCCGCTGGGCCAGGTCGGCGACGGTCGAGGGCCCGTGGTCCAGGATGGACCGCGCGACCCGGTTGCGCGTGGACCGCTCACCGGTCGCGAGTTCCTCCGTGGGAGCCTCACCGACGTTTTTCACAACGCCATTGTTGCGTAATTAATCAGGGACTGACAAGCGAGGTCAGGGGGCACGACGGTGCCGTGCGTCACGCAGGTAAGGCTTACCTGACCTGCGGAAACGATCATTCGTAGGACGAATCATGAGGCCGTTGACCAGCGGATTCCGGCCGATCGGGGCGTCCTACGGCACCCGCACGGTCCGGCCGCGGGACTCCGCCACACGGAGAAAAGTTTCCGCGTTGCGGACCGCTGCCCCACCCGGGTCGTTGTTGAAGAAAACGAAGACGTCCGCCCGGTCCGGCCAGGCCCCGGCCAGCCGCTCCGCCCAGCCCACCAGCGCCTGACGGCCGTACGAAGGACGCGGCCGCGCCCGGCCCTCGTGCAGCCGCAGATAGCCCCAGTCCGCCGTGCGCCACAGCGGGGCCACCGGACGGGAGCCGCGGTCCGCCCAGCACAACGCGGCTCCCCGCTGCTCCAGGACGCCGCGGATCTCCTCCGTCCACCACGACGTGTGCCGCGGCTCGACCGCCACCCGCGTCCCCTCCGGGAAACGGGCCAGGGCCGCGTCGAGCAGCCCGGCGTCGGCGCGGAGCGTCGGCGGTAGCTGGAGCAGTACGGGCCCCAGCCGGTCGCCCAGCGCCTCCGCGCGGCCCATCAGCCGCGCCACCGGCTCCTCGGGGTCCTTCAGCCGCTTGATGTGCGTGAGGTAGCGGCTGGCCTTCACGGCCATGACGAAGCCCTCGGGCGTCCGCTCCCGCCAGGCGGCGAAGGTAGTCCTCTCGGGCAGCCGGTAGAAGGCGTTGTTGTTCTCGACGACCACGAAGTTCCGGGCGTACTCCTCCAGCCAGAGCCGCTGGGGCACGTCCTCGGCGTAGAGCACGCCCCGCCAGTCCCGGTACTGCCACCCGGAGGTGCCGACGAACACCGGCATACGGTGATCCTGCCCGATTCCGGACCGTTCACCCGGCCCCGCGCCGGAGGACCGTCGCGCACCTCTCTAGACTTCCCGGCATGCGAAACGAGTCCGTCGAGTCCGTGGTCCGGGTCCGGGGCCTGGTCAAGCGGTACGGGACGAAGACCGCCGTCGACGGCCTCGACCTCGACGTCCGGGCAGGCACCGTCACCGCCGTCCTCGGACCCAACGGGGCCGGCAAGACCACCACGGTCGAGAGCTGCGAGGGCTACCGGAGGCCGGACGCCGGCACCGTCCGCGTCCTCGGCCTCGACCCGGTCGCCGACGCGGCCGCCCTGCGGCCCCGGATCGGGGTGATGCTCCAGTCCGGCGGCGTCTACTCCGGCGCCCGCGCCGACGAGATGCTCCGCCACGTCGCGAAGCTGCACGCCCACCCGCTGGACGTGGACGCCCTCGTGGAACGCCTCGGCCTCGGCTCCTGCGGGCGCACGACGTACCGGCGGCTGTCCGGCGGCCAGCAGCAGCGGCTCTCGCTCGCCATGGCCGTCGTGGGCCGCCCCGAGCTGGTCTTCCTCGACGAGCCGACCGCCGGACTCGACCCGCAGGCCCGCCGCGCCACCTGGGACCTGGTCCGCGAGCTGCGCGCCGACGGCGTGACGGTCGTGCTGACCACCCACTTCATGAACGAGGCGGAGGAGCTCGCCGACGACGTCGCCATCGTCGACGGCGGCCGGGTCGTCGCCCAGGGCAGCCCCGAGGAGCTGTGCCGCGGCGGCGCCGAGAACACCCTGCGCTTCACCGGGCGCCCCGGCCTCGACCTCGGCTCGCTGCTCAAGGCCCTGCCCGACGGCAGCTCCGCGGCCGAGCCGCTCCCCGGCACGTACCGGATCACCGGCGAGGTCGGCCCCCAGCTGCTCGCCACCGTCACCAGCTGGTGCGCGCAGCACGGTGTGATGCCCGACCGGATCTCGGTCGAGCGCCACACCCTCGAAGACGTCTTTCTGGAGCTGACCGGCAAGGAGCTGCGCTCGTGAGCACGAACGGGACCGTGGGCACGGGTACGTACGCGCCGAGGCCGGGAGCGGCGCCCGTCGGGCGGATGATCGCCGCGCAGACCGCGCTCGAGACGCGGATGCTGCTGCGCAACGGCGAGCAGCTGCTGCTCACGGTGATCATCCCCTCCCTCCTGCTCGTGCTGTTCTCGACGGTCGACATCGTCGACACGAGCACGGCCACGGGCGCCGGCGAGGCCGTCGACTTCCTCGCCCCGGGCGTGCTCGCGCTCGCCGTGATGTCGACCGCCTTCACCGGGCAGGCCATCGCGACCGGCTTCGAGCGCCGTTACGGCGTGCTCAAGCGGCTCGGCGCCTCGCCGCTGCCGCGCTGGGCGCTGATGACCGCGAAGACGCTGTCGGTGCTCGTCACCGAGGTGCTCCAGGTGGTGCTGCTGACGGCGATCGCCCTGGCGCTCGGCTGGTCGCCGCAGGGCAACCCGCTCGCGGTCCTCGCACTGCTCGTCCTCGGCACCGCCGCCTTCTCCGGGCTCGGCCTGCTGATGGCCGGGACCCTGAAGGCGGAGGCCACGCTGGCCGCCGCGAACCTGGTGTTCCTGCTGCTCCTGGTCGGCGGCGGGGTGATCGTGCCGCTGGAGAAGTTCGGCGCCGCGGCCGACGTCCTCGCGCTGCTGCCGATCTCCGCGCTCTCCGACGGGCTGCGCGACGTCCTGCAGGGCGGTGCCGGGATGCCGTGGGGCGACGCCCTGATCCTGGCCGTCTGGGCGGTCGTGGGGCTCGGCGCGGCGGCCCGGTTCTTCCGCTGGGAGTGACGCGCGCCGTAGTCGCGAGGTGACGTTTCGGGGTGACTCGCCCCGTAACCACCCCCTCGTGAAAGCGTGCACAAGCCCCCGCCTACGATGGGGCCCGTGCAGACCCCCCTCGCCTTCATCGCCCGGCGCTGGACCCCGTCCCCCCGGACGCTCCGGCGCGCCGCGCTGTCCGCCGTCGTGATGAGCGTGCTCATCATCGTCACCGGCGGCGCGGTCCGGCTGACCGGTTCCGGACTCGGCTGCGACACGTGGCCCAAGTGCACGGAAGACAGCCTGATCGTCACGCCCGAGCAGGGCTACCGCGGCCTGATCGAGTTCGGCAACCGCATGCTGACGTACGTCCTGTCGGCGGCCGTCGGCTGGGCGATCATCGCCTCGCGCTCGGTGAAGCCGCGCCGCCGGGGGCTCTCCAGGCTCGCCTGGGCGCAGTTCTGGATCGTGATGAGCAACGCCGTCATCGGCGGCATCACCGTGTGGATGGGCCTCAACCCGTGGACGGTGGCGGGGCACTTCCTGGCCGCGAACTCGCTCCTGACGGTGGCCGTCATCACCTGGCACCGCACCGGCGAGGGCGACACCCCGGCCAAGCCGCGCGCCCCGCGTCCGGTGCGCAAGCTGTCCTGGGCGATCGTCGTCACCTCCGGGCTGCTCATCGTGCTCGGCACGACGGTGACCGGCGCCGGCAAGCACGCCGGTGACAGCAGCGACGTGCCGCGCATGCCGTGGGACTGGACGAACGCCGCGCACGTCCACGCGATCGCCGCCTGGGTGGTCTGCGCCCTCGCGCTCGCGATGTGGCTGGTCCTGCGCGTGGTCGACGCGCCGGACGACACCCGGGCGCGCGCCCGCGACCTGCTGGTCGTGCTCGCCCTCCAGGGCGGCATCGGCTACGTCCAGTACTTCACCGGAGTGCCGGAGGTCCTGGTCGCCGCCCACATGCTCGGCTCCTCGCTGATGTGGATCGCGGTGCTGCGGCTCGCCCTGAGCCTGCGCGAGCGTCCCACGGCCGCCCCGGAGATCCCGGCCCAGGCCGACCCGGAGCTCGCGACGGCCTGACCGTCGGACGACGGCCGCCGGCGGAAGCCGGGCCGTCCGGCAGCCGGAACGCACGCCCCGTGCCGGGCACCGTCGGCCCCGCCCCGGGTGCGGGCCACCGCTCCGGCGGCCTCGGTCCGCGCCGCGTCCGCCCACCGGCACGTCACCTCCCGCGCGGCTGCCGCCTCCCCCACGCGCGTCCGGCGGTTCCCGGCGCGGTCAGCGGGTACGGGCCGGCGGCTCCGAGCCGGTAGACCCGGCGCGCGTTGCCCTCGGCGATCAGGCCGGCGACCCGCTGCGCGTCCGTACGGGACCAGGCGCCGTCGCCGACCCACTCGCCGAGCACGCGGGCGAGCGCCCCGCGGAAGACGCTGGCGGCCACGACGTGCAGCTCCGGCAGTCCGCGGGCGCCGCTGGAGAACAGCAGCTTGCCGAACGGCGCGAGCTCGAGGAACTCGGCGAGCACGGCCGCGGCCCGCGCCCCGGTGCGCGCGACGACCGGCCCGAGGTCGGCGTAGACGTGCGGGAAGTGGCCGGCGAGCCGGGCCGCGTGACGGTGGTGCGGGTACTCGTGCAGCAGCACCAGGTCGGTGCCGAGTCCGCCCGTGGCGGCGGCGAAGCCCGCGAGCGCGCCGGGATCCCGGTCGCCGACGTGCAGCTGGAGCGGCCGGCCGGCGCCGACCGCGACCCACAGCAGATGGCGCAGCAGCACCGGGTCGTCGACGGCCGTGCCGGCCGCGCGCCGGGCCAGCCAGCGGCCCGCCGCACCGCGCACCTCGCCGGGCCCGGGCGGTTCCGGTACGGCGGCGAGCCCGCCGCGCACGCCGGCGACCGAGGTGAAGGCGACGGCGCCCGCCGCGGCCCCGTGGACGGCCTCGGCGAGGTTGGCCAGGAACGAGTCGACGGTGCCGGAGGTGTCGGCGACCTGCTGGGCGAGGAGTTCGAGCCGGACGATCTCGTGCGCCGCGGCGTTTCCGGTGGCGGCCAGCTCGGCGGGCCCGGTGAGGTCGCCGGGCAGCCCGGTGTCGACGAGGTACGTGGTGATGCCGGAGGCCCGCAGCAGACGCCGCCCGGTCTCCAGGACGCCGAGCTCACGGCGCCGGGCGAGGTAGCGGGCGGGCGGGCAGTGGGGTTCCAGACCGAGGAGCGGCGGGCACCAGCGGCGTACGGCGAAGCCGGTCTGCGTGTCGAAGAAGGTGGTGCCCGCGGCGGCCGGGGCGGAGCCGGGGGCGAGCTGACGCTCGAAGGTGCCGAGGCCGAGCTCCGCACGGAGCACCCCGTGGCAGTACTGGTCGACCAGGCTCGGGGTGTCGATCATTCCGGGGCTCCCACGTCGGACGGGCTTCCACCCCTCCTAACGGGTGAGTCCCGCGCGAGGTTGCCGCCTCCCGAGCCCGGAGCCCCGGTGGCCCCGGGCTCCCGGGGCCGGTGCGGTGGCGTCAGGCGTTGGCCGGGCCGCCGAGCTGGATGCCGGCCATGCGGGTCCACTCGTACGGGCCGGTGACGACCTTGGCGGCGAACTCGCCGTCGAACTCCTCGTGCAGCGTGAGACCGGCCTTCTCGGCCGCGGCCTCGGCGATCGCGTAGGTCGGGGCCACCAGGTCGCCCCAGCCGCCGTCCGTGCCGACGAGGACGATGCGGGTGCCCGCCTGGCCGATGTGGGCGAGCTGGCCCTCGGCGCCGCCGTGCTTGCCGGAGAAGGCCTTGATCTCCTTGGCCAGCCGGGCCGCCTTGCGCTCCGCGCCCTTGTCGGCGCCCTTGGTGTCCGCCTGCTTCGTTTCTGCCATGCCAAGGATGCTACTCGGGGGTAGATCACGTGGCGACGGCCGGGGCACGTGGCGTGGGCCACGCGCCCCGGCCGTCGACCGGGAGAGCACCGTGCGGAACGTCAGCGCAGGAAGGGGTCCACCGCGACCGCCACGAAGAGCAGCGAGACGTAGGTGATGGACCAGTGGAACAGGCGCATCTCCTTGAGCTTCGCGCCGGTCACCTCCGACTTGGCGCGGTTCAGGAGCGCGTGTGCCTCCCACAGCCACCAGCCGCCGGTGAGCAGCGCCACGGCGGTGTAGAACCAGCCGGTGTAGCCGAGCGGGGTGAGCAGCAGGGAGACCGCCACCATGACCCAGCTGTAGATCACGATCTGCTTGGCGACGACCTTGTTGGAGGCGAGCACCGGGAGCATGGGCACGCCCACGCGCGCGTAGTCCTCCTTCACCTTCATCGACAGCGGCCAGTAGTGCGGCGGCGTCCAGAAGAAGATGACCATGAAGAGGACGACGGCGGCCCAGGACATCGAGCCGGTGACGGAGGACCAGCCGATGAGCACCGGCATGCAGCCCGCGATGCCGCCCCAGACGATGTTCTGCGCGGTGCGCCGCTTGAGGATCATCGTGTAGACGACGACGTAGAAGAGCAGCGCGCCGAGGGAGAGCCAGGCGGACAGCCAGTTGACCAGCAGGCCGAACCAGAGGGTGGAGACCACCGCGAGGGTCAGGCCGAAGACCAGGCCCTCGCGCGGCGAGACCATGCCGGTGACGAGCGGGCGCTGGGAGGTGCGGTCCATCAGCGCGTCGATGTCGCGGTCGATGTACATGTTGAGAGCGTTCGCGCCGCCCGCGGACAGGTAGCCGCCGAAGCAGGTGGCGAGGACCAGCCACAGGTTGGGCACGCCCTGTTCGGCGAGGAACATCACCGGCACGGTGGTGATGAGCAGCAGCTCGATGATCCGCGGCTTGGTCAGCGCCACGAATGCCTTGACGCGGGCCCCGAACGGCCGATGGCCCCCCGGGCTGGGAGTCAAGACGACCCCTGCGGGTCGGGACTCGACGGCCGTCACGCACACCCCTGACAGAGAAATTCCCAGCAAGCTCCCCGGATGAAGACGGGGTGAAGACTTGCGCGTACCACGCCACTGTAGACGTTGCCCATACGCCGGTCTTCGCGGGGGTGGGGTCGTGTTGGCGGGCCTCACCCGAGGGTGCGTCCCAAGGGGTGGACACGAGCCGCGGACCGGCTCGGGAGGCGAAGTCCCACGGGCGGCGGCAGTCTTGCTGTGTGCGCTCATTTGAGGGGCGTGGGCCCGAAAAGAGGGGCGTTTTTCGGGGGTAGGCTCGACAACGCCGGAGACACCCTCAGTCACCGGCTACAGACATGCGGAGAGGAGCCCTGACTCAGGGTGAGCACTAAGCCGACGACCACAGACCTCGAGTGGACCGAACTGGACCAGCGGGCCGTGGACACCGCCCGCATCCTGGCCGCTGACGCCGTACAGAAGGTCGGCAACGGCCATCCCGGCACGGCCATGAGCCTGGCGCCCGCCGCGTACACCCTCTTCCAGAAGGTGATGCGCCACGACCCCGCCGACCCGGAGTGGGTGGGCCGCGACCGTTTCGTCCTCTCCGCCGGCCACTCGTCCCTGACCCTGTACACCCAGCTCTACCTGGGCGGCTTCGGTCTCGAGCTGGACGACCTGAAGTCCTTCCGCACGTGGGGCTCGAAGACCCCGGGTCACCCGGAGTACGGGCACACCAAGGGTGTGGAGACCACCACCGGCCCGCTCGGCCAGGGCGTCGCGAACGCGGTGGGCATGGCGATGGCCGCCCGCTTCGAGCGCGGCCTCTTCGACCCGGAGGCGCCGAAGGGCGGTTCTCCGTTCGACCACCACATCTACGTGATCGCCGGTGACGGCTGCCTCCAGGAGGGCATCTCCGCCGAGGCGTCCTCGCTCGCCGGTCACCAGAAGCTCGGCAACCTGATCCTGCTGTGGGACGACAACCACATCTCGATCGAGGGCGACACCGAGACCGCCGTGTCCGAGGACACGATGAAGCGGTACGAGGCATACGGCTGGCACGTCCAGCGCGTCGAGCCCAAGGCCGACGGCGACCTGGACCCGGCCGCCCTCTACGCGGCGATCAGGGCCGCCGAGGCCGAGACCGAGCGTCCCTCCTTCATCGCGATGCGCTCGATCATCGCCTGGCCGGCGCCGAACGCCCAGAACACCGAGGCCGCGCACGGCTCGGCGCTGGGCGACGACGAGGTGGCCGCCACCAAGCGCGTCCTGGGCTTCGACCCGGAGCAGACCTTCGAGGTCTCCGACGAGGTCATCGCGCACACCCGCGCGCTCGGCGACCGTGGCCGCGAGGCCCGCGCCGCGTGGGAGAAGAAGCTCGCCGAGTGGCGCACCGCCAACCCGGAGCGCGCGGCCGAGTTCGACCGCATCCAGGCCAACGAGCTGCCGGCCGGCTGGGCCGACAAGCTCCCGGTCTTCGAGGCGGGCAAGAGCGTCGCGACGCGTGCCGCGTCCGGCAAGGTGCTCCAGGCGCTCGGCGCGGTGATCCCGGAGCTGTGGGGCGGCTCGGCCGACCTCGCCGGCTCGAACAACACCACGATCGACAAGTCGTCCTCCTTCCTCCCGGAGGGCAACCCGCTGCCCGAGGCCGACCCGTACGGCCGCACGATCCACTTCGGCATCCGCGAGCACGCCATGGCCGCGGAGCTGAACGGCATCGCGCTGCACGGCAACACGCGCGTCTACGGCGGCACCTTCCTGGTGTTCTCCGACTACATGCGCAACGCCGTGCGCCTGTCCGCGCTGATGCACCTGCCGGTGACGTACGTGTGGACGCACGACTCGATCGGCCTCGGCGAGGACGGCCCGACCCACCAGCCGGTGGAGCACCTGGCCTCGCTTCGCGCGATCCCGGGCCTGGCGGTCGTCCGCCCGGCCGACGCCAACGAGACGGCGATCGCCTGGCGCGAGATCATGCAGCGCCACACCAAGGTCTACGGCAAGGGCACCCCGGTGGGCCTGGCCCTGACCCGTCAGGGCGTGCCGACCTACGAGGCGAACGAGGACGCGGTCAAGGGCGGCTACGTGCTGTTCGAGGCCGACGGCGGCGACGCCGAGGTGGTCCTCATCGCGACCGGTTCCGAGGTGCACCTGGCCGTCGAGGCCCGGGAGCAGCTCCAGGCCGCCGGCGTCCCGACCCGCGTGGTCTCGATGCTGTCGGTGGAGTGGTTCGAGGAGCAGAGCCAGGAGTACAAGGACTCCGTCCTGCCGCCGTCGGTGAAGGCGCGTGTCGCGGTCGAGGCCGGTGTCGGCCTGACCTGGCACAAGTACGTCGGCGACGCCGGCCGGATCGTCTCGCTCGAGCACTTCGGCGCCTCGGCCGACGCCAAGGTCCTGTTCCGTGAGTTCGGGTTCACGCCGGAGGCCGTCGTCGCCGCCGCGCGGGAATCCCTGGACGCCGCCGCGCGCTGACGCGAATACGCGCGCATACGTACGACTTAATGGAGATGCAACTCTCATGACAGACGCTCTCAAGCGCCTCTCCGACGAAGGCGTCGCGATCTGGCTGGACGACCTGTCGCGCAAGCGGATCACGTCCGGCAACCTGGCCGAGCTCATCGACCAGAGCCACGTGGTGGGTGTGACCACCAACCCGTCCATCTTCCAGAAGGCCATCTCCTCGGGCGACGGCTACGAGCAGCAGCTCGCCGACCTCGCCGCCCGCAAGGTGACCGTGGACGAGGCCATCCGCATGATCACGACGGCTGACGTGAGGGACGCCGCCGACATCCTGCGCCCGGTCTTCGACGCGACCCAGGGCCAGGACGGCCGGGTCTCGATCGAGGTCGACCCGCGGCTCGCCCACGAGACGGCGGCCACCATCGCCGAGGCCAAGCAGCTGGCCTGGCTGGTGGACCGGCCCAACACCCTCATCAAGATCCCGGCCACCAAGGCGGGTCTGCCGGCGATCACCGAGGTCATCGGCCTCGGCATCAGCGTCAACGTGACGCTGATCTTCTCGCTGGAGCGCTACCGCGCGGTCATGGACGCCTACCTGGCAGGTCTGGAGAAGGCCCGCGAGCGCGGCCTGGACCTGTCGAAGATCCACTCCGTGGCGTCCTTCTTCGTGTCCCGCGTGGACACCGAGATCGACAAGCGCCTGGACGTCCTCGGCACCGACGAGGCCAAGGGCCTCAAGGGCAAGGCGGCCCTGGCCAACGCGCGTCTGGCCTACCAGGCGTACGAGGAGGTCTTCGGCTCCGAGCGCTGGGCGGCCCTGGACAAGGCGCAGGCCAACAAGCAGCGGCCGCTGTGGGCCTCGACCGGTGTGAAGGACCCGGCGTACAAGGACACCCTGTACGTGGTGGACCTGGTCGCCCCTGGCACCGTCAACACCATGCCGGAGGCGACCCTGGAGGCCACCGCCGACCACGGCGAGGTCACCGGCGACACCATCCACGGCACGTACGACGAGGCCCGCTCGCTCCTCGACGACATCGCCGCGCTCGGCATCTCGTACGACGACGTCGTCCAGCTCCTGGAGGACGAGGGCGTCGACAAGTTCGAGGCGTCCTGGAACGACCTGCTCAAGTCGACCGAGGCGGAGCTCGCCCGCCGCGCACCCTCGGAGGCGTAATCACCTTGAGCGCAGTCACCGGAGCCAACCCGCTCCGTGACGCCGCAGACCGACGGCTCCCGCGCATCGCGGGGCCGTCGGGTCTGGTGATCTTCGGTGTCACGGGCGACCTGTCCCGTAAGAAGCTGATGCCCGCCGTGTACGACCTCGCGAACCGTGGTCTGCTGCCGCCGGGCTTCTCCCTCATCGGGTTCGCCCGCCGCGAATGGCAGGACGAGGACTTCGCCCAGGAGGTCCACGACGCGGTCAAGCAGCACGCCCGCACCCCGTTCCGCGAGGAGGTGTGGCAGCAGCTGATCCAGGGGATGCGATTCGTCCAGGGCGACTTCGACAGCGACGACGCGTTCGAGCAGCTGAAGGCCACCATCGAGGAGCTGGACAAGGCGCAGGGCACGGGCGGCAACTTCGCCTTCTACCTCTCCGTGCCGCCGAAGTTCTTCCCCCTGGTCGTCCAGCAGCTCAAGAAGCACGGTCTGGCCGACCAGAAGAACGGCTCGTGGCGCCGCGCGGTCATCGAGAAGCCCTTCGGGCACGACCTGGCCTCCGCCAAGGAGCTCAACGAGGTCGTCCACGAGGTCTTCCCGCCCGAGGCGGTCTTCCGCATCGACCACTACCTCGGCAAGGAGACCGTCCAGAACATCCTGGCGCTCCGCTTCGCCAACACCCTCTTCGAGCCGATCTGGAACCGGTCGTACGTCGACCACGTGCAGATCACCATGGCCGAGGACATCGGCATCGGCGGCCGGGCCGGCTACTACGACGGCATCGGCGCCGCCCGTGACGTCATCCAGAACCACCTGCTCCAGCTGCTCGCGCTGACCGCGATGGAGGAGCCCGCCTCCTTCGACGCCGACGCGCTGGCCGCCGAGAAGACCAAGGTGCTCGGCGCGGTGAAGCTGCCGAAGGACCTGGCCAAGTCCACCGTCCGCGGCCAGTACGGGGCCGGGTGGCAGGGCGGCGAGAAGGCCGTCGGCTACCTGGAGGAAGACGGGATCGACCCGCAGTCGAAGACCGACACCTACGCGGCGATCAAGCTGGAGATCGACAACCGCCGCTGGGCGGGCGTCCCCTTCTACCTGCGCACCGGCAAGCGGCTCGGCCGCCGGGTCACCGAGATCGCGGTGGTCTTCCAGCGCGCCCCGCACTCCCCCTTCGACCAGACGGCCACGGAGGAGCTCGGCCAGAACGCGCTCGTCATCCGCGTCCAGCCGGACGAGGGCGTCACCGTGCGCTTCGGCTCCAAGGTGCCGGGCACGCAGATGGAGGTCCGGGACGTGTCGATGGACTTCGCCTACGGCGAGTCCTTCACCGAGTCCAGCCCCGAGGCCTACGAGCGGCTCATCCTCGACGTCCTGCTCGGCGACTCCAACCTCTTCCCGCGGGTCGAGGAGGTCGAGCTGTCCTGGCAGATCCTCGACCCGATCGAGCGGTTCTGGGACGGGCACGGCAAGCCCGCGCAGTACCAGTCCGGGACCTGGGGTCCGGTCGAGGCGGACGAGATGCTCGCACGAGACGGCAGGAGCTGGCGCCGGCCATGAAGACCGACCTGACGGACACCACGTCCTCCAAGATCAACAAGGCGCTGGTGCTCGGGCGGCGGGCCATCGGCACCCCGGCCGTCGGCATGGTGCTCACCCTCGTCATCGTCACCGACGAGGAGAACGCCTACGACGCGCTGAAGGCGGCCAACGAGGCGTCCCGCGAGCACCCCTCGCGGACCCTCGTCGTCATCAAGCGGGTCTCGCGCTCCCCGCGGGACCGCGCCAAGGCGCGGCTCGACGCCGAGGTCCGCCTCGGCGCCGACGCCAGCACCGGCGAGACGGTGGTCCTCCGGCTGTACGGCGAGGTCGTCGACCACGCCCAGTCGGTGGTGCTGCCGCTGCTGCTGCCGGACGCGCCCGTCGTCGTCTGGTGGCCGGTGAACTCGCCGACCGACCCGGCGAACGACCCGCTGGGCGCGCTCGCCCAGCGCCGGGTCACCGACACGTACGCCGCCGAGCAGCCCATCCAGGAGCTGACCGACCGCGCGGACGCGTACACGCCGGGCGACACCGACCTGTCCTGGACCCGCATCACGCCGTGGCGTTCGATGCTGGCGGCCGCGCTCGACCAGGTGGCCTGCAAGGTCACCTCGGCCGAGGTCGAGGGCGAGGAGTTCAACCCGAGCGTCGAGCTGCTCGCCATGTGGCTGGCGGACCGGCTGAAGGTGCCGGTGCGGCGTTCCCGGTCGACGGGCCCCGGTCTCACGTCCGTACGGATGGAGACCGACGCGGGTCCGATCGTCCTCGACCGGCCCGACGGCTCGCTCGCCACGCTCTCCATCCAGGGCCAGCCCGACCGTGCGGTGGCGCTCAAGCGCCGGGAGACCGCCGAGCTGATCGCGGAGGAGCTGCGCCGGCTCGACCCGGACGACACCTACGCCTCGGCGCTGCGCTTCGGCCTGGAGCGGCTCGACGAGGAGGCGGCGACGACCGCGCCCGAGCCCGAGGCCGCGGAGGTCGTCGTGGTCGAGGAGGTCACCGAGGCCGAGGAGACCCCCAAGCGGGCCGCGAAGAAGGCTCCGGCCAAGAAGGCGGCGGCCAGGTGAGCACGCCCCAGCTGGTCGTCCACCGCGACAAGGAGCTGATGGCCGAGGCCGCCGCGGCCCGGCTGATCACGAAGATCGTGGACGCCCAGGCCGCCCGCGGCTCCGCCTCGGTGGTCCTCACCGGCGGCCGCAACGGCAACGGGCTGCTCGCGGCGCTGCGTTCGGCGCCCGCCCGGGACGCGATCGACTGGTCGCGGCTCGACCTGTGGTGGGGCGACGAGCGCTATCTGCCCGAGGGCGATCCGGAGCGCAACGTCACCCAGGCCCGCGAGGCGCTGCTCGACAGCGTTCCCGTGGACCCGGCCCGGGTGCACGCGATGCCGGCCTCGGACGGCCCGTACGGCTCCGACGTGGAGGCCGCCGCCGCGGCCTACGCGGCCGAGCTCGCCGCGGCGGCCGGTCCGGGCGACCACGGCGGGGTGCCGACCTTCGACGTGCTGATGCTGGGCGTCGGTCCGGACACGCACGTGGCCTCGCTGTTCCCGGAGCTGCCGGCGGTCCGCGAGACCGAGCGGACGGTGGTGGGTGTGCACGGCGCGCCGAAGCCGCCTCCGACCCGGGTGTCGCTGACGCTTCCGGCGATCCGGGCCGCGAAGGAGGTCTGGCTGCTCGCGGCCGGCGCGGACAAGGCGAAGGCCGCGGCCATCGCGCTGTCCGGCGCGGGCGAGGTGCAGGCCCCGGCGGCGGGCGCCTACGGGCGCTCGCGGACGCTGTGGCTGCTGGACGCGGCGGCCGCGTCCGAGCTGCCGCGCGACCTGTATCCGCCGGCCTCGGCCTGAGCCTGAGGACACGTCACCGGGGCCCCGCTCACCGTTCGGTGGGCGGGGCCCCGGCCGTTTCCAGGAAGGGTGCGAGCAGGCCGGGCACGGCCTCGGCCGCGAAGGTCAGGCCCTGGCTCTCGCCCGCGTCGTGGACGTCGTACGCGCCCTCGCCGGCGGCGGTCGTGGCGCTGAGCGTGAGCAGGCCGGCCCGCCGCTGGAACCAGGACTGCCTGACGGTCCAGCCGATGACCCCGGCGCGCTGGAGGGCGACCGTGGAGCGGCGGATGGTGCCCGAACGGGTGATCAGGTAGGCGCCGCTGACGCCGTGTCCGAGGTTGCGTTACGCGTCGAGCGCGAGGAGCACCGCGAGCGGGGTGAGGACGACGGCGACGCCGACCGCGAGGTACAGCAGGACGGGCGTGAGCCGGGCTCCCAGGACGGCGAGGACGGCCGCCGGGCCGAGCGCGGCCCACAGGGCCCGGCGCAACCGCCGGGTGCGGGCGGCGCGGGGATGGGCGTCCAGCGGTGCCCCGGTGGGCGGTTCGGCCTCGCGCAGTACGCGGGCGGCGACCCGGTCGGCCACGGCCCTGGGCGCGGGCGGCAGCAGGTTCTTGAGGTCGGCGTGCTTGTCGTCGTCGTCCTGGGCGAGGCCGGTGGCCACGGCGTCGACGCGGGCGGCGCGGAACAGCCGTACGCCGAGGGGCTCGACGAGTTCGACGCCGCGCAGCCGCCCTTCCTCCAGGGAGACCGAGCGGGCGGTGAGCAGACCGCGGCGGACCCGCAGGGTGCCGCCGGGCTCGCGCTCCAGGCGGTAGTGCGACCACATCTCGATCCACAGGCCGAGTGCGCCGATCACGCCGGCGACGGTCGCGAGCAGCACCAGGTCGGCGATCATCCAGGGCAGCGAGACGTCCTCGAAGCGGTCCCCTATCCAGTGGATGACCTTGTCCTGGGCGCCGAACCAGTCGCTGACCTGTATGACGGCGCCCGCCGCCGCGCCGCCGAGCAGCGGGGCGACGAAGGAGACCGGGGCGTAGCGGATCCAGCGCGGGTCGAGGGCGGCGAGGACGCCGTCGTGGGCGGTGTCCCCGGGCGTGCCCGCCGGGCGGGCGAGCAGGGTGCGGCGGAGGTGTTCGCCCTCGGGCCGGGTGACCAGGTCGAGTTCGAGGGTGGACTCGCCGTCGGTGTGCTCTCCGGTGCCGATCCTGACCTTGACCAGGCCGAGGAGGCGTTCGAGCGGGTTGGCGGTGAGGTCGACGCTGCGGATGCGTTCGCGGGCGAGCGACCGGCGTTTGACGACGAGCAGCCCGGTGTGGAGGTCGATCCGGTCGGTGCCGACGCGGTAGCGGGTGCGGCGCAGCCGGACCCAGTCGGCGGCGGTGCCGCCGCCGATGAGCAGGACGGCCCCGGCGAGCACCCAGGCGGCGGCCTGCCACAGCGGCCGTGAGCCGGAGGACAGGCTGAGGAAGGCGGGGAGCGCGGCTCCGCCGGCGACGCCGCACAGCACGGCGGCGCCGGCGAGCACCGTACGGGGCGCGAGCCGCCGCCAGTCCCCGTGCGGGCCGACGTCCTCGGGGGCGGTCATGTGGCGTCGCCGGGAGTGGCCCGGGTGATCGCGGTGAGCCGTTCGGCGAGCTCGGCGGCGAGCTCGTGGTCGAGGCCCTCGACGCGGATCGCGCCCTTGGAGGAGGCGGTGGTGACGGTCACGGTGGCGAGCCGGAAGGCCTGCTCCAGCGGGCCGCGGACGGTGTCGACGGTCTGGATCCGCGACATGGGGGCGATCCGCCACTCCTGCCACAGGGCGCCGGTACGGACGTACACGGCGTCCTCGGTGACCTCCCAGCGGTGCACCCGGAACCACCAGGCGGGGAGGAACGCGGTGCAGCCGAGCCCGAGGACGGCGACCGCACCGGCCGTCGCGAGGAGCCAGGTCCTGGCCGGCCCGACGAAGGCGCCGAGCGCGGCCAGGACGGCCACCGGGACGGCGGTGGCGATCAGGAGCCGCACCCGCCACCAGCCGAGCGCGCGCCGGTCGACGGCGTTCCTCGGCGGGCGCAGCCTCACCTCGTGCGGCTCGGACACCGCGTCCTCCCCCCGTGTCACCGGGTCAGTTCCGGCCGCGCAGCGAGCGGTAGACGGCGACGAGTCCCGCGGTGGAGCTGTCGAGCCGGTCGGCGCCCTCGCCGCCGGTGAGCACCGGCTCGATCTTCTTGGCGAGGACCTTGCCGAGCTCGACGCCCCACTGGTCGAACGAGTCGATGTTCCAGACGGCGCCCTGGACGAAGACCTTGTGCTCGTAGAGGGCGACGAGCTGGCCGAGCACGGACGGGGTGAGGCCGTCGGCGAGGATCGTCGTGGTGGGGTGGTTGCCCTGGAAGGTCTTGTGCGGGACGAGCTCCTCGGGCACGCCCTCGGCCCGTACCTCCTCTGGCGTCTTGCCGAAGGCGAGGGCCTGGGTCTGGGCGAGGAAGTTGGCCATCAGCAGGTCGTGCTGGGCCACCAGTCCGGGCAGCAGGTCGTCGACGGGCTTCGCGAAGCCGATGAAGTCGGCCGGGATGACCTTGGTGCCCTGGTGGATCAGCTGGTAGTAGGCGTGCTGCCCGTTGGTCCCGGGGGTGCCCCAGACGACCGGTCCGGTCTGCCAGTCGACGGGCTGTCCGTCACGGGTGACGGACTTGCCGTTGGACTCCATGTCGAGCTGCTGGAGGTAGGCGGTGAACTTCGACAGGTAGTGGGAGTACGGCAGGACGGCGTGCGACTGGGCGTCGAAGAAGGCGCCGTACCAGATGCCGAGGAGGCCGAGCAGGAGGGGCGCGTTCTCCTCGGGCGGCGCGGTGCGGAAGTGCTCGTCGACGAGGTGGAAACCGTCGAGCATCTCGCGGAAGCGGTCCGGGCCGATGGCGACCATCAGGGAGAGGCCGATGGCGGAGTCGTACGAGTAGCGGCCGCCGACCCAGTCCCAGAACCCGAACATGTTCGTGGTGTCGATGCCGAAGTCCTCGACCTTCTCGGCGTTGGTCGACAGGGCCACGAAGTGCTTGGCGACGGCCTCCTGGCCGGCCTTCAGCTCGCCGAGGAGCCAGTCACGGGCCGAGGTGGCGTTGGTGATCGTCTCGATGGTGGTGAAGGTCTTCGAGGCGACGACGAACAGGGTCTCCTCCGCGTCGAGGTCGCGGACGGCCTCGTGGAGGTCGGCCCCGTCGACGTTGGAGACGAAACGGAACGTCAGGTCGCGCCGCGTGTAGGAGCGCAGTACCTCGAAGGCCATCGCGGGGCCGAGGTCGGAGCCGCCGATGCCGATGTTGACGATGTTCTTGACCGGCTTGCCGGTGTGGCCGGTCCACTCGCCCGCGCGGACCTGGTCGGCGAAGGCGGCCATCTTGTCGAGGACGGCGTGGACCTCGGGGACGACATTCTCTCCGTCGACCTCGATCACCGCGTCGCGCGGGGCGCGCAGCGCGGTGTGCAGGACGGCGCGGTGCTCGGTGTTGTTGATCTTCTCGCCGCGGAACATGGCGTCGCGCAGTCCGGCGACGCCGGTGGCGGCGGCGAGGTCGCGCAGCAGCGCCAGCGTCTCGTCGGTCACCAGCTGCTTGGAGTAGTCCAGATACAGGTCGCCGACCCGCAGCGTGTACGCGCTGCCGCGCTCGGGGTCGGCGGCGAACAGTTCGCGCAGATGGGTGTCGCCCAGCTGCTCGCGGTGCTTGCCGAGGGCCGTCCACTCGGGCAGCTGGTTGAGCCTGCTTCGGCCTGCGTCATTCATCTCGGACATCGCCCATTCCTCGTCTTGCTGCGTGTGTGCCCCGCTGTCCTCCAACCTAATTGATCCGGTGTGCGAAACGCGTTCAGTGACCGCCGCGGTGCAGCCGTCCCGCGTAGCGGGCCTCCAGGAGCGCGTTGCGCTCGTGGCCGCCGGGGAGGTTGGCGGAGACGTAGACGGGCGGCTCGTGTCCCTCGGCGAGGAGCAGGGCGACGGCCTCTGCGACGGTCATCTGCACGAGGAGGGACGAGGTGAGGGTGGAGATCCCGCACAGCGCACCGCCGTCGGGCAGCGGCAGCACGGCGTCGCCCGCGGGGGCGCCGTTGTCGAGGACGGCGTCGGCGAGGTCGGCGAGCCGCTTGCCGCTCGCGTGCAGGGCGGGCACGGCGTGGGTGTGCTCCAGCGAGGTCAGGGCGACCAGCCGGTGGCCGGCGCCGGTGACCTTGAGGGCCAGGTCGACGATCGCGTTGTTGACGCCGGAGTTGGAGATGATGACGAACAGGTCCTGGGGCCGGGGCGTGGCGAGCGCGTAGAGCCGGTCGGCGAGTCCCGGCGAGCGTTCGAGCAGCGGGTCCCGGAGGATCGCCGGGTCCTCGCCGCCGCGCAGGACGAGGTCGGCGAGCGAGATCCGGCTGGTGGGCACGAACCCGCCGGCCCGTCCGGCCACTTCGAGCGCGGCGGCCTGCGAGTGACCGGTGCCGAAGGCGTGGATCACCCCGTCGGCGGCCACGCAGTCCGCGAACAGCCGCGCCGCGACGGCGACGGCGTCCTTGTTGGCGCCGACGACCCGCTCGACGGCGGTCCGGGCGACGTCGGCGAACCGGGCGGCTCCGAGGGCGACTTGGGCCATGACGGGGACTCCTCTGCGCGAGCTTGCGGGTGAGCCCTGGCCGGACTCTGGATGGATGAACCGAATGACATTGCCGTGATCGGTTCAATGAACCAGTACCTGTGAGGGCCCGTCAAGAGACCCTGGTTGATCGTCGGCGCCGTGGACTAGGTTGCTCGGCGTCCCACCCGCACCACCCGCACCACTCCTGTTCTTTACTCCCTGCTCACAGCTCTGGAGCTATCGACATGACCGTGCGCACATCAGCCCTTCGCCGTACCACGGCACTCTTACTCGCGTCCGCCGCCCTCACCGCCACGAGCGCGTGCGGCGACCAGCGGGACGACGCCGCAGCGGGCGGCGGCACACCGAAGAAATCCGCCGCCGCCCCGTTGGGCGACCGCCTCCCGGCGGACATCCGAGCCGCCGGCATCGTCAGGGTCGGCTCCGACATCGCCTACCCGCCGGTCGAGTTCAAGGACGGTTCGGGCGCCACCGTGGGCCTCGATCCGGACATCGCCGAGGCACTGGGCGAGCAGCTCGGCGTGGAGTTCCGTTTCGAGAACGGCACCTTCGACACCCTCGTCAGCGGGCTGCGCGCCGACCGCTACGACGTCATCATGTCGGCGATGAACGACACCAAGGCCCGCCAGGAGGGTGTCGACTCCGTCACCGGCAAGAAGATCGGCGAGGGCCTGGACTTCGTCGACTACTTCTCCGCCGGGGTCTCCCTCTACGCCCGCAAGGCGCACGCCGGGTCCGTCAAGGGCTGGGCGGACCTGTGCGGGAAGACCGTCGCCGTCCAGCGCGGCAGCGTCGCCCACGACCTGCTCAAGTCCGAGAACGGCAAGTGCGCCAAGGGCGGCGGGCCGGCCATCGCCATCGAGGCCTACGACACCGACGCGCAGGCCCAGACCCGGGTCCGCAGCAAGGGCGTGGACGTCGGCTGCTCCGACTTCCCGGCCGCCGCCTACGCCGTCAAGACCTCGGGCGGAGGACAGGACTTCGTCCTGGTCGGCGAGCAGACGGACGCCGCCCCGTACGGGATCGCCGTCGCGAAGAAGGACACGCGCCTGCGCGACGCGATCGCCGCCGCCCTCGACGCGATCATCGCCAACGGCCGGTACGCCGAGATCGTGGACAAGTGGGGCGGCCGGGACGGCGCCGTCACGAAGGCCGTCGTCAACGGCGGTGTCTGATGAAGGACTCCGGCATAGCCCACACGGAGGTGCGGGCCGTCCCGGTCCGCCACTACGGGCGGTACGCCGCCGCCGTCGTGGTCCTGGCCCTGTTCGGGGCGATCGTCTACGCCTTCGCGCGCGGCGAGATCAACTGGGGAGCGATCCCGGACTACCTCTTCGACGACCGCATCATGGAGGGCGTGCGCGAGACGCTCGTGCTGACCGTGCTCTCCATGCTCATCGGCGTGGGCGGCGGCACCGTCCTCGCCGTGATGCGCCTGTCGAGGAACCCGGTGACCTCGTCGGTCGCGTGGTTCTACATCTGGTTCTTCCGCGGCACCCCGGTCTACGTCCAGCTGCTCGTCTGGTTCAACCTGGGACTCGTCTTCGACTACATCAACCTCCCGCCGGTCTACCAGGACGAGTGGTCGGACTTCATGACGCCGTTCCTCACGGCGCTGCTCGGCCTCGGCCTCAACGAGGCCGCCTACATGGCGGAGATCTGCCGGGCCGGCCTGCTGGCGGTTGACGAGGGCCAGACCGAGGCCGCGCACGCGCTCGGCATGAGGCACGGCGCGACGCTGCGCCGGATCGTGATCCCGCAGGCCATGCGGGTCATCGTGCCGCCCACGGGCAACGAGGTCATCAACATGCTGAAGACGACCTCCCTGGTGGCGGCCGTGCAGTACTACGAACTCCTGCGGTACGCGCAGGACATCGGCCAGACCTCGGGCTCGCCCGTGGAGATGCTGTTCCTCGCGGCCGTCTGGTACCTGATCCTGACCTCGCTCCTCAGCGTCGGCCAGTTCTACCTGGAGCGGTACTACGCCCGCGGGGCGATCAGGAACCTGCCGCCCACGCCCTGGCAGAAGGTCAAGGCCACCCTGTCGACGCTCCGCCGCCCGGAGGTGCCCAGGTGACCGCCATGGTCAAGGCCGAAGGCGTCCACAAGTCCTACGGCGCGGCGCACATCCTCCGCGGCATCGACCTGGAGGTGCAGAACGGCGAGGTGTTCTGCCTGGTCGGCCCCTCCGGCTCCGGCAAGTCCACCTTCCTGCGCTGCATCAACCACCTGGAGCGCATCGACGGCGGACGCCTGTCCGTCGACGGCCGGCTGGTGGGCTACAAGCAGAAGGGCGACAAGCTCTACGAGCTGAAGGACAGCGAGGTCGCCGCCCAGCGCCGCGACATCGGCATGGTCTTCCAGCGCTTCAACCTCTTCCCCCACATGACGGCCCTGGCCAACGTCATGGAGGCACCCATCCAGGTCAAGGGCGAGTCCAAGGCCGTCGCCCGCGAACGGGCCGAGCGCCTGCTCGACCGGGTCGGCCTGCGCGACCGGATGGGCAACTACCCCTCCCAGCTCTCCGGCGGCCAGCAGCAGCGCGTCGCCATCGCCCGCGCACTGGCGATGGAACCCAAGCTCATGCTCTTCGACGAGCCCACCTCCGCCCTCGACCCCGAGCTCGTCGGCGACGTCCTCGACGTCATGCGCCAGCTCGCCGAGGACGGCATGACGATGATCGTCGTCACCCACGAGATGGGCTTCGCCCGCGAAGTGGGCGACTCCCTCGTCTTCATGGACGGCGGCGTCGTCGTCGAGTCGGGCAACCCGCGCGACGTCCTCACCAACCCGCAGCACGACCGCACCAAGGCCTTCCTGTCCAAGGTGCTGTAAGCCCGGCAAGGCGGTACGGAAAACGCGGGAGGGGCGGTACGGGCAGCAGGAGCCCGTAGCGCCCCTCCCGTCCCGTCCCGCCGCGTCCCGCCCTCTCCCGTCAGACGAGCAGCCGCGCCAGCGACACCGCGCCCGCCAGGCCGTCCGGCACGGAGGACGGTACGAGTCCCGATGCCCGCACCCGGGCGGACAGGCGCGCCAGGAGCGGTCCTCCGGGGGCCAGGAGGCCGCCGGTCACCACCAGCGGCTCGCCCGGGCGCGGCCCCAACGCTCGTACCGTCGCCGCGAGTTCGTCCGCCGCGCGGTCGAGCAGCTCGCCGGCGACGGCGTCCCCCGCGTCGGCGGCGGCCACCACCAGCGGGCTCAGCTCCGCTAGCCGCACCGGGTGGGCGGCGTACGCGAACCCGACCACGCGCTCCTTCGCGAGGCCTCCGCAGAGCTCCCCCACGGGGCCCGTGAGGGCTGTGGCCGGACCCCGGCCGTCGAGGGCCCGCAGCACCGCGCGCAGCGCCTCCCTGCCCAGCCAGAAGCCGCTGCCCGCGTCCCCGAGCAGCCAGCCGTCGCCGTCCACCGCGCGCACCATGCGGCGGTCCGCGACGCGCGCGCCCGCCGCCCCGGTGCCGGCGATGAGGACCAGGCCGTCGGCCGGGGTGCCGGGCCCGGCCGCGAAGGCCACCTCCGCGTCGCCGCGCACCTCGATCCGCGCCGGGGCCGCTCCGACCTCCGCGAGCGCCGCCGCGAGCGCCGCCTCGGCCCGCTCCCTGCCCCCGCCGGGCCCGCCGCCCGCGAAGCCCGCCACGACCGCGGCGACCGCTCCCCCGCCACCCGGCGGCACCGCCCCGCGCAGGGCCTCGGACAGATGCCGTACGAGCGCGTCCGCGGGCACGCTCAGCGCGTTGCCCGGGCCGCCCGTGCCCTCGCCCAGCGTCCGTCCGGTCGCGGCTTCGGCGAGACGCGCCCTGGTGCGCGTACCGCCCGCGTCGATGCCGACCACCCGTTGAATCCTGGATTCGTTCATCAGGCCGCATGCTGGTTGATAGATTCACCCGGTCACAAGACCCCGGAAGGCTCTCTCGCATGATCACCGCACTGATCCGCTCCGAACTTCCCCGGATGTCCGGCTCCTTGCGGAAGGTGGGCGACTGGGTGCTCGCCGATCCGGCCCGTGTGGCGGGGCTCTCCGCCGCCGAGCTCGGGCGTCGCACCGGCACCTCGCAGGCCACCGTGACCCGCTTCTGCCACGCCCTCGGCCTCGACTCGTACCAGCGGCTGCTGCTCGAACTCGCCAGGGAGCAGGGACAGGAGAGCGCCGAGCCGCGGGAACACCGGCCGCTCGGCCCGGAGATCGGGCCCGACGAGCCGCTGGAGCACGTCGTCGCCGCCGTCGCCCGCGCCGATCTCGCCGCCTTGCGCGCCACCAGCGAGCAGCTCGATCTGGACGCCCTGGAGCGGGCCGCCCGCGCGCTCGCCCGGGCCCGCCGGATCGACGTCTACGGGGTCGGCGCCTCCGGTGTGCTCGCCCTGGAGACGCAGGCCCGGCTGTTCGGCATCGGCTGCGAGGCCCGCGCCTGGACCGAGGTGCACGCGGCGGAGACCTCCGCCGCCCTCCTGGCGCCCGCGGACGCGGTCGTCGCGCTCTCCCACTCGGGCGCGACCCGCGAGGTCCTCGGACCGCTGCGGCTGGCCGGCGAGCGGGGCGCCTCGACCGTGGCCGTCACCGGCGACCCGCGCTCCCCGGTGGCCCGCGCGGCGGGCGTCCATCTCACCTCGACCGCCGCGCCCACGGGGTTCCGGCACGGCGGCTTCGGCACCCGGCACTCGGTGCTGCTGATCCTCGACTGCCTCTACGCGCGCGTGGCGCAGCTGACCTACGCGCGGGCCACGGCCGCCCTCGCGCTCACCGCGCACATCGCCGACGACCACCGGAGATGACGTACGGGACACGCACCCGGACATGACGAACGGGTCCTGTGTCCAGGACCCGTTCGTCATCGTGTCGTCGTGTCGCGCTCAGATCTCCCCACGGAGCTTGGCGAGCGCCTCGGCGAGGATCGCCTCGCCGTCCGCGTCGCTGCGCCGCTCCCGTACGTACGCGAGGTGCGTCTTGTACGGCTCGGTGCGCGGCGGGTCCGGCGGGTTGTCCCGGTCCTGGCCGGCCGGGAAGCCACAGCGCGGGCAGTCCCAGGTGTCCGGCACCTGTGCGTCGCTGGCGAAGCTCGGCTGGGTCTCGTGCCCGTTCGAGCACCAGAAGGAGATGCGGAGACGCGGTGCCGACTCGCCCCGCTCGGCCTCCCCCATCGGCCCCGCTCCGACCCGGCTTCCCCGGATCGCGTTGCCACTTGCCACGGTCGTAACTCCCTGCGTGATGGTGCTCGAAGATGCCCCAGTCTACGTAAGGCCCAACGCGCGTCCAGTGATTGGAGTTACCCGTCCATCTTCATCAGCAGACCAAGTACGACAATGCACGCGAACCACAGCAGACCGACCACCACGGTGATGCGGTCCAGGTTGCGCTCGGCGACCGAGGAGCCACCGACGGACGACTGCATGCCGCCACCGAACATGTCGGAGAGGCCGCCGCCCTTCCCCTTGTGCATCAGCACGAGCAGCATCAGCAGCGCACTGAAGACGATCAGGGCGATCGAGAACCCCATAACCACGGCTGGACCAACTTCCTCGGACTTATACGGACGGGGGCCGGGCATCGTACCTGCCCGACCCCCGCAAGGGTACGACGGATCTCCCCCGCCGCCTACATCATCACTGGTCGCGGAACCGGACGATCTTGACGAACTCGTCGGCGTCCAGCGAGGCGCCGCCGACCAGCGCGCCGTCGATGTCGGCCTGCGCCATGATCTCGGCCACGTTGCCGCTCTTCACGGAGCCGCCGTACTGGATGCGGACCTTGTCGGCCAGCTCCTGCGAGTACAGCTCGGCGAGCTTGCCGCGGATGGCCGCGCAGACCTCCTGCGCGTCCTCGGCGCCGCAGACCTTGCCGGTGCCGATGGCCCAGACGGGCTCGTAGGCGATCACGACGGACTCGGCCTGCTCGGCCGGCACGCCCTTCAGACCGCCCTCGACCTGGGCCAGGGTGTGCGGGACCGCGTTGCCGGCCTCGCGGACCTCCAGCTCCTCGCCGACGCAGAGGATCGGGGTGATCCCGTGCCGGTAGGCGGCCTTCACCTTGGCGTTGCAGACCTCGTCGTCCTCGGCGTGGTACTGGCGGCGCTCCGAGTGGCCGACGGCCACGAAGGCGCACTTCAGCTTGGCCAGCATCGGGCCGGAGATCTCACCGGTGTACGCGCCGGAGTCGTGTGCCGAGAGGTCCTGGGCGCCGTACTTGATCTTCAGCTTGTCGCCGTCGACCAGGGTCTGCACGGAGCGCAGGTCGGTGAAGGGGACCAGGACGGCGACCTCGACGGCGTCGTAGTCCTTGTCGGTCAGGGCGAAGGCGAGCTTCTGGACGTGGGCGATGGCCTCGAGGTGGTTGAGGTTCATCTTCCAGTTGCCCGCCATCAGCGGGGTGCGGCCAGAAGAAAGAGATGCGGTCAAGGTGTTCAGTCCTCCAGTGCGGCGAGGCCGGGAAGCGTCTTGCCCTCGAGGTATTCGAGGGAGGCGCCGCCGCCGGTCGAGATGTGTCCGAACGCATTCTCGTCGAAGCCGAGCGTGCGCACGGCGGCGGCCGAGTCACCGCCGCCGACGACGGTGAAGCCGGGCGAGTCGAGCAGGGCCTGCGCGACGGCCTTGGTGCCGTTCGCGTAGTCGGGGTGCTCGAAGACGCCCATGGGGCCGTTCCAGAAGACCGTGCCCGCGTCGGCGAGCTTCGCCGCGTAGAGCTCGCGGGTCTCCGGGCCGATGTCGAGGCCCTCCTTGTCCGCCGGGATGGCGTCCGAGGCGACGGTCTCGAAGGTGGCCGGGGCCTTGGTCTTCAGGTCCGGGAAGTCGGCGGAGACCAGGACGTCGACGGGGAGCACGAACTCGACGCCGCGCTTCTCCGCCTCCGCCAGGTACTCCAGGCACTTGTCCTTCTGGTCCGCCTGCAGAAGCGAGATGCCGACCTCGTGGCCCTTGGCGGCCAGGAAGGTGTAGGCCATGCCGCCGCCGATGAGGATGCGGTCGGCCTTCTTCAGCAGGTTGTCGATGACACCGAGCTTGTCGGAGACCTTGGCGCCGCCGAGGACGACCACGTAGGGCCGCTTGACCTCGTCGGTGAGCTTCTTCAGGACGCCGACCTCGGTGGCGATGAGGTAGCCGGCGTAGTGCGGCAGCCGGCCCGGGAGGTCGAAGACCGAGGCGTGCTTGCGGTGGACCGCGCCGAAGCCGTCGCCGACGTAGACGTCGGCGAGCTCGGCCAGCTCGCCGGCGAAGGCGGCGCGCTCGGCGTCGTCCTTCGAGGTCTCGCCCGCGTTGAAGCGGAGGTTCTCGATGACGGCCACCTGGCCGTCGGCGAGGCCCGCCACGGTCGCCTTGGCCGACTCGCCGACGGTGTCGGTCGCGAAGGCCACGCCGGCGCCCAGCAGTTCGCCGAGGCGCCCGGCGGCCGGGGCGAGCGAGAAGGCCGGGTCCGGGGCGCCCTTGGGGCGGCCGAGGTGGGAGGCCACCACGACGCGGGCGCCGGCGTCGGCCAGCGCCTTGACGGTCGGGACCACGGCGCGGATGCGGCCGTCATCGGTGATGGTGGTGCCGTCGAGGGGCACGTTGAGGTCGGCGCGGACGAACACCCGCTTGCCGGACACGCCCTCGGCGAGCAGCTCGTCGATCGTCTTCATCTGTATCTCTGACTCCTTGGTACACGCGGTGGAGCACACGACACAGGGCTCGCGCAGTGCGTCATCGCACTGCCCGAGCCCTGCTTCATATCGAAAGCCCGCCCTAGAGCTTAGAGCTGGCCGCCGACGAAGACGGTGAGGTCGACGAGACGGTTGGAGTAACCCCACTCGTTGTCGTACCAGCCGAGGACCTTGACCGAGTTGCCCTCCTGGACCATCGTCAGCGACGAGTCGAACGTGCAGGACGCCGGGTCGCTCACGATGTCCGAGGAGACGATCTCGTCCTCGGTGTAGAACAGGATGCCCTTGAGGTCGCCGTCCGCGGCCTTCTTGAACGCGGCGTTGACCTCGTCCTTGGTGACCTCACGGGAGAGCTCCACGACCAGGTCGGTGACCGAACCGGTCGGGACCGGGACGCGCATGGCCATGCCGTCGAGCTTGCCCTTGAGCTGCGGGAGGACCAGGGCGGTGGCCTTGGCGGCACCGGTCGTGGTCGGGATGATGTTCTCCGCGGCGGCACGGGCGCGGCGCAGGTCCTTGTGCGGGAAGTCCAGGATGCGCTGGTCGTTGGTGTACGCGTGGACCGTGGTCATCAGACCGCGGACGATGCCGAAGTTCTCGTCGAGGACCTTGGCCATCGGCGCGACACAGTTGGTGGTGCAGGAGGCGTTGGAGATGACGTCGTGCTGCGCCGGGTCGTACTTCTCCTGGTTGACGCCCATGACGATGGTGATGTCCTCGTCCTTGGCCGGAGCCGAGATGAGGACCTTCTTGGCGCCACCGGCGAGGTGCTTGGCGGCGTCCTCGCGCTTGGTGAAGATGCCGGTGGACTCGATGACGATGTCGACGCCCAGCTCGCCCCACGGGATGTCGGCCGGGTTGCGCTCGGACAGCACCTTGATGGTGTGGCCGTCGACGGTGATGGTGTCGGCGGTGTGGGTCACCTCGGCCTTGAGGCGGCCCAGAATGGTGTCGTACTTCAGCAGGTGCGCCGTGGTCGCGGTGTCACCCAGGTCGTTGACCGCCACGACCTCGATGTCGGCACCCTGCTCAAGGAGCGCGCGGAAGTAGTTGCGACCGATACGGCCAAAGCCGTTGATGCCTACGCGGATCGTCACGAACCGATCTCCTCGTTAGGTACGCCGGGTTTCGACGCCCGGCGAGCTTCTCTTTTTGGGATGTCCCCGACCGCTTACGACCCTACCTCTCCGGATGGCTCCGCGTGACATCCCGTGCAGCCGTATGCGCCCGGAAACTGCGGGTAAAAGGCCGACAGCCCTTACCTACCAACGGGTAAGGGCTGTCGAGGGACCTTGGTCCCCACTACGGAGAGTGACGAAAACGGGTGCTCGCCTGAGCGCCCGAATCAGCGTCGGAGCGAAGTAAGCGCCCTTCTGACCAGACTCGCCCTTTCCGCCGCATTCGGGACGTGCTCGAGACCGAAGCCGAAGAGCACGGTGTCACGGGTGGTGACCGCGGCCTGGGAGTGGAACAGGGCCTCGGAACGGGTCCAGTCGCTTCCGTTCCCGGGACTTCCGGCCGGCGGTCCCGGTACGGACCAGGCGCCCGTCCCGGTCTCGAAGCCCTCGGTGTCGCTCACGGACCCGGCGTTCAGCCGCAGGTCGTCGACGAAGGCGCCCATCTCGCCGGTGCCCGGGTCGGAGACGTACGAGATCGCCAGCTCGACCTGCCTGCCCGCGTAGCGGCTCAGGTCGACGCTCGCCTGCCGCCAGCCGTTGGACGGGCCGGTGAAGGCGTTCCAGGCGCCCGTGGTGCCGGTGGCGGCGCAGCCGTCCTGCCCGACCGTGAGGTAGTGGGCGAGGAAGGGGTGGTCACGGACGTAGTAGCCCTCGCCGCAGTCGGCGGGCGGCTCCGCCGAGGTGCCGCCGTTGGCGTCGGGCAGGGTGGTCCAGTCGTCCTGGCCGACGGTGTGGGCCTCCACGATCAGGTTGTCGTAGCCCGGCTCGGTGTCGTAGCTGACCTGGAAGGTCAGGTTCGGCTTCGAGGCGGCGTCCACGCCCGTGAGGTCGACGGTCCGGCTCAGCCGGCCCCAGGTGCCGTCGGTGTGGCGCAGCGCGGCGAAGCGGCTGCCCTCGTACGGCTCGAAGGGGGTGCGGATGCCCGGGTAGTCGCCCGCGGAGGCGCTGGACGCGAACTGCGGGAAGCGGTCGGGCGTGAGGCTGTCGGAGGTGACGGTGTACGCGCCGGCGTTGTCCAGCGGGTTGTCGGCGGCGGCACCGAGTGCCACACCGCTGCCGCCGAGCCGGCCGGAGCCGGCGAAGGACGGCGGGGCGTTCAGCCCGGACCGGTTGAAGGCGCCGAGGTAGTACTGGGCGAAGTCGTTGGACTCGGCGCGGCCGATCCGCGCGAGCCCGCCCGACTTCTCGCCCGCGTTGATCAGTTTGCCGCCCTCGTTGAGATAGGCCCGGACGGCGAGCAGGGTGGCCCCGGAGGGCTGCTCGGCGCCGGTGTACCAGACGACGGTGCCGAAGTGGCCCAGCACGCCGAGGGTGTCCGGCGTGCCCTGGGTGGCGACGTCCCAGACGGCCGCCCTTCGGCCGTTCGCGGCGAGCGCCTTCACATAGGCCTCGGTGTGCCGCGCGGCGCTCGTTCCGCCCTCCTCGGCGAGGACGAGGACGTCGGCGCGGGGCCGCTCGGCCACGGTGTACGTGAACGGGGCGGACGCGGTCGTCTTCCCCTCCCGGGTGCGGGCGGTGTACCAGACCTCCACCTTGTCGCCGGGCCGCGCGCCCTCGACCTCGGCGCGGTACTCGTCGAAGTAGAGGTTGTCCTCGCCGCCGAAGGTCTCGCCGCCCTTCCAGGGCTCCAGACCCTCGCGGTGGGTGCGGCCGCCGTTGATCCGGTAGTTGAGGGCCTTGGCGCGCAGCGACTTGCGGGCGGTGACGGCCACCTCCTGGGCGCCGCCGTTCGCGTACGAGGTGGCGAAGGCGTCCGGGGTGAAGTCGGGGGCCTCGATGCCGACCGGGGACACCGGCCGGTCCGGGTGCGCGGCGGTCTCGGCGACGGCGAGCGCGAAGGGGACGTTCTTGGCGAACTCGGCCTGGATCAGCTTCTCGTCGTCCGGGAAGGTGAACACGGAGGCACAGTCGGCCGGGTCCCAGGCGTCGTTCGGGTCGACGCGGGAGGCGGTGGCGCAGGTCGACATCTCCGGGGTGAACATCTGCATCCCGTTGACGTTGGCGGCGTGTCCGTCGGCCTCGCCGTTGGTGATGTAGAGCTCGGAGGAGACCTGCGGGCGGTAGCCGGGGACCGCGGACTTCTGCGGGGTGCCGGCGAGCGCCTTGAGGGCCACGTCGTCGGGCGTGTCGGTGGCGACCTGCCAGCCCACGCCGTAGAGCAGCAGCTGGGCTGCGGAGTGGTAGTTGATGCCGTACGCGAAGCCGATGCGCTTCTGGAAGGCGTCCAGGGCCCGGGTCTCGGGCTCGGACATGGGGCCGGTGCCGCGGAAGGTCTCGTCGGCGGGGTCGGGCGAGGAACCCTCGTCGTCGTAGCCCCACTTGTAGGCGAAGTTGCGGTTGAGGTCCACGCCGTCGCCGGACTCGATGCGCCCGTCGCCGTTGTTGTCGCGCAGGTTCTTGCGCCACTGGCGGTTGCCGGGGTCGGCGTGGGTGAAGTCGTAGCCGTCCGGGTTGGCGGAGAGCACGAACCACAGCTCGGTGGTGTCGACCAGCTTCGTGATCCGCGGGTCCTTGCCGTAGCCGTCCAGGTAGTGGTGCATCAGCCGCCGGGTCATCTCCGGCGTGATCCACTCGCGGGCGTGCTGGTTGGACAGGTACAGCGTGGCGGGCCTGGAGCCGTCCTTGGTCTTCGCGGCGCCCTTGCTCACCTTGAGGGCGAGGATGTCCTGGCCCCTGACGGTCCTGCCGATGGAGACGACCTTGGTGAGCCCCGGGTTGGCCCGGGCGGTGTCCAGGATCTCCTGCTTGAGGCCGCCCTTGCCGCCGTACGGGCGGAAGACGCCGTCCCCGGCGGCCGCCACCCGCTTCTCGGCCTGGGCGCCGATGGTGTGCTCGGCGATCTCGACGCCGCGCCGGCGCAGCTGTCCGGCCTGCGCGTCGGTGAGGTAGAGCTCCACGGTGGCGGCGCCCCTGTCGGGCACCTGCTCGGTCAGTTCGTGGGCGTCGGTGCCTGCGTCGAGGAGGAGCGGCACCTGCTCCTTGGTGACCTTCGCCCGCCACACGGAGACGTGTTCGAAGTCCCCGTCCTGTGCCGTGGGTTGCGCTCCGGCGACGGGTGCCGTCGCCAGACCCGCGATGACCAGAGATGCCACGGCGAGGATCGCTCTCGCTCTGCGCCTCATCAGCCCCCCTTGCTGTCGTCTGCCACGAATGTGAACAGACGCCAGGCTCGTGGTGGCTCATACCCCTGTCAAGGGTGCGTACGGCGCGTCGGAGAAGCCCGGAAAACGGAACTGCCGGTACCTCAGAAAGGCACCGGCAGCACGGAGTTGGGGCGTCAGCCGACGAGACTGTCGTCCAGCTCCTCCGTCAGGTTGGACTCGGTCCCGGGGATGCCCAGGTCCTGGGCCCGCTTGTCGGCCATGGCGAGCAGCCGGCGGATCCGGCCGGCCACCGCGTCCTTGGTGAGCGGCGGGTCGGCGAGCGCGCCCAGCTCCTCCAGCGAGGCCTGCTTGTGCTCCATCCGCAGCCGGCCGGCGGCGGCCAGGTGCTCGGGCACCTCCTCGCCGAGGATCTCCAGGGCCCGCTGCACCCGGGCGCCCGCGGCGACCGCGGCGCGGGCGGAGCGGCGCAGGTTGGCGTCGTCGAAGTTGGCCAGGCGGTTGGCGGTGGCGCGGACCTCGCGCCGCATCCGCCGCTCCTCCCAGGCCAGCACCGACTCGTGCGCGCCGAGCCGGGTCAGCAGCGCGCCGATGGCGTCGCCGTCGCGGACCACGACCCGGTCGACGCCGCGGACCTCACGGGCCTTCGCGGCGATGGAGAGCCGGCGGGCGGCGCCGACCAGGGCGAGCGCGGCCTCGGGGCCGGGGCAGGTGACCTCCAGGGAGGAGGAGCGGCCCGGCTCGGTCAGCGAGCCGTGCGCCAGGAAGGCGCCGCGCCAGGCCGCCTCCGCGTCACAGGTGGCCCCGGAGACGACCTGCGGGGGGAGACCCCGGATCGGCCGCCCACGGCCGTCCACGAGGCCGGTCTGGCGGGCCAGCTGGTCGCCGCCCGCGACCACCCGCACCACGAAGCGCGAGCCCCGGCGCAGTCCGCCGGGAGCCATCACGATCAGTTCGGAACTGTGTCCGAAGATCTCCAGGATGTCCCGCTTGAGCCGGCGGGCCGCCATCGCCGTGTCCAGCTCCGCCTCGATCACGATCCGGCCGCTCACCAGGTGCAGCCCGCCCGCGAACCGAAGGATCGACGAGACCTCGGCCTTCCTGCAGCAGGTCCGGGTGACGGGGAGCCGGGAGATCTCGTCCTTCACCGCTGCCGTCATCGCCATGGGCCGATCCTTCCATGCATCCGAAAAATACGGTCGTACGCGGCGGCCAACAGCTCCGGGTCGTGCTTCGGAGCACCGTCGGGCCTGGCCACCGGCGCCAGCTCGACCGCGGCGCCGAGCCGCTTGGCGGCTTCGGCGAGGGGCTCTCTTGCCGACGCGTCGGGCACGGCGGCCTCGTCGGCCAGCACCACGTCCAGGGCGAGTTTAGGGGCGTGTCGTGCCAAAACCTCCAAATGACGCTGCGGGGAGAAGCCCTCGGTTTCTCCGGGCTGCGGTGCGAGGTTCAGCGAGAGCACCCGGCGGGCCTTCGTCTCCACGAGGGCGTCGAGCAGCTCGGGCACCAGGAGGTGCGGGATCACCGAGGAGAACCAGGAGCCCGGGCCGAGCACCACCCAGTCCGCGTCCAGGACGGCCGCGACCGCCTCGGGCACGGCCGGCGGGTCGTGCGGCACCAGGTGCACGGACTGCACCTCGCCGGGGGTGAGCGCCACCGTGGCCTGGCCGCGCACCGTGTCCACGTCGTTCGGGCGCGCCGGGTCGTGGCCCTTGACCAGCGCCTGGAGCTCCAGCGGCACGGCGGACATGGGTAGCACCCGGCCCTGCGCGCCGAGCAGCTTGCCGACCAGGTCGAGGGCCTGCACCGGATCGCCGCCCAGCTGCTCCCAGAGGGCGACGATCAGCAGGTTGCCGACGGCGTGGCCGCCCATCTCGCCCTTGGACTGGAAGCGGTGCTGGATGACCCGGGCCCAGGTCTGGCCCCAGTCGTCGTCGCCGCAGAGCGCCGCGAGCGCCTTGCGGAGGTCTCCCGGGGGCAGCACGCCCAGCTCCTCGCGGAGCCGGCCGCTGGAGCCCCCGTCGTCGGCGACGGTGACCACGGCGGTCAGGTCGCCGGTGATGCGGCGCAGGGCGGCGAGGGAGGCCGAGAGGCCCATGCCGCCGCCCAGCGCGACGACCTTGGGCTGGGCGCCGCGCCTGCGGAGCGTACGGCGCACCGAGAGGGTGGACGTACGCCGGCGGTACGGCTTCACTCGCGCCCCATGTCCCGGTGGACGACGACGGTCTCCACGCCCTCGGAGGCGAGGCGGGCGGCCAGCTTCTCGGCGGTGGCGACGGAGCGGTGCTTGCCGCCCGTGCAGCCGACGGCGATGGTCACGTACCGCTTGCCCTCGCGGCGGTAGCCGGCGGCGATCAGCTGGAGCAGCTCGGTGTAGCGGTCCAGGAACTCCTTGGCACCGGGCTGGTTGTAGACGTAGTTGGCGACCTCCTCGTTGAGGCCGGTGAAGGGGCGCAGCTCGGGCACCCAGTGCGGGTTCGGCAGGAAGCGCATGTCGACGACGAGGTCCGCGTCGACCGGCAGTCCGTACTTGAAGCCGAACGACATCACCGTGGCCCGCAGCTCGGGCTCCTCCTCGCCGGCGAACTGGGCGTCCATCTTGGCGCGCAGCTCGTGCACGTTGAGGCTGGAGGTGTCGATCACCAGGTCGGCGTCGCCGCGAAGCTCGCGCAGCAGGTCGCGCTCGGCGGCGATGCCGTCGACGATGCGGCCGTCGCCCTGGAGCGGGTGGGGCCGGCGGACCGACTCGAAGCGCCGGACCAGGGCCTCGTCGGAGGACTCCAGGAAGACGATCCGGCGGGTGACCTGCTTGGAGTCGAGGTCGGCGAGGGAGTCGCGCAGGTTGTCGAAGAACTGGCGGCCGCGGACGTCGACGACGACCGCGATCCTGGCCACGTTGCCCTGGGAGCGGGCGCCGAGCTCCACCATGGTGGGGATCAGCGCGGGCGGCAGGTTGTCGACGACGAACCAGCCGAGGTCCTCCAGGCACTTCGCCGCGGTGGACCGGCCGGCGCCTGACATGCCGGAGATGATCACCAGCTCGGGGATGGCCGCGTCGCCGTTGTTCTCGGCCGCCGCGGGCTCCGGGGTGCCCGTACTCATGTCTGGTGCTCCGTCTTCGTGCGTGTTCTCGTGCTCGTCGTGCTGATCGTGCTCGTCGTGCTGATCGTGCGTGGTCATGCGGTGGTGCCCCCGTCGTCTTCCATGATCTCTCCTGTTGCCGTGTTCACGGCGGGCGCGGCCGGGGCCGCCTGCGCGAGGGCCACCGCCACGGCCTCGGCCGTCTTGCGGCCCATGCCGGGGACCTCGCAGATCTGCTCGATTGTCGCCTGCCGGAGCCGTTTGACCGAGCCGAAATGCTTGATGAGGGCTTGTTTCCGGGTTTCGCCGAGGCCCGGGATCTCGTCCAAGGGGCTGCTGCGGATGCGCTTGTTGCGCTTGGTCCGCTGGTAGCGGATGGCGAAGTCGTGAGCCGTGTCACGTACCCGCTGGAGGAGGTACAGGCCCTCGCTGGTGCGGGGCAGCACCACCGGGTCGTCCTCACCGGGCAGCCAGACCTCCTCCAGGCGCTTGGCGAGCCCGCAGACGGCGATGTCGTCGATGCCGAGCTCGTCCAGGGCCCGCCGGGCGGCGGCGACCTGCGGCTGCCCGCCGTCGACGACGACGAGCTGCGGCGGGTAGGCGAACCGCTTGGGCCGCCCGTCCTCGTCGCGGCCCTCGGCACCGGCGGCTTCCGCCGGCACCTCGCCGTCCACCCATTCGCCGGTCTTCTCCTTCTCGGCGAGGTACCGCCGGAAGCGCCGGCCGACGACCTCGTGCATGGACCGGACGTCGTCCTGTCCTTCGAAGCCCTTGATCTGGAAGCGGCGGTACTCGCTCTTGCGGGGCAGCCCGTCCTCGAAGACGACCATGGACGCCACGACGTCCTGGCCCTGGAGGTGCGAGATGTCGAAGCACTCGATCCGCAGCGGCGCCGAGTCCAGATCCAGGGCCTCCGCGATCTCCTCCAGGGCGCGGGAGCGGGTGGTCAGGTCGCTGGCCCGCTTGGTCTTGTGCAGCACCAGCGCCTGCTGCGCGTTGCGCGCGACCGTCTCCATCAGGTCCTTCTTGTCGCCGCGCTGCGGGATCCGGAGGGAGACCTGCGAGCCCCGGCGGCCGGAGAGCCACTGGGTGACGGCGGAGGTGTCCTCCGGCAGGGCGGGAACCAGCACTTCCTTGGGTACGGCGTCCCCGTTCTCCTCGCCGTACAGCTGCTGGAGCGCGTGCTCGACGAGCCCCGCGGTGTCGACCGCCTCCACCTTGTCGGTGACCCAGCCGCGCTGGCCGCGGACCCGGCCGCCACGGACGTGGAAGATCTGCACGGCCGCCTCCAGCTCGTCCTCGGCGAGGGCGATCAGGTCGGCGTCGGTGGCGTCGGCGAGCACCACCGCGTTCTTCTCCATGGCCTTGCGCAGCGCCTCTATGTCGTCGCGCAGCCGGGCGGCCTTCTCGTACTCCATGTCCTCGGCCGCGAGCATCATCTGCTTCTCCAGGCGGCGGATGTACGTGCCGGTGCGGCCGGCCATGAAGTCGCAGAACTCCTCGGCCAGATCCTGGTGTTCCTCGGGCGTCACCCGGCCGACGCAGGGCGCCGAGCACTTGCCGATGTAGCCGAGGAGACACGGCCGGCCGGCGGACGCGGCGTTGCGGAACACCCCGGCGGAGCAGGTCCGCACGGGAAAGACCCGCAGCATCAGGTCGACGGTCTCGCGGATGGCCCACGCGTGCGCGTACGGCCCGAAATAGCGCACGCCCTTCTTCTTGTGCCCGCGCATGACCTGGACGCGCGGGAACTCCTCGTTGAGCGTGACCGCGAGGTACGGATAGCTCTTGTCGTCCCGGTACTTCACGTTGAACCGGGGGTCGAACTCCTTGATCCAGGAGTACTCCAGCTGCAGCGCCTCGACCTCGGTCGACACGACGGTCCACTCGACGGAGGCGGCCGTGGTCACCATCGTGGCCGTGCGCGGGTGCAGGCCCGCCAGCGGCTGGAAGTAGTTCGCAAGGCGCTGGCGCAGGGACTTCGCCTTCCCGACGTAGATCACCCGGCGGTGCTCGTCGCGGAACTTGTAGACCCCCGGCGAGTCGGGGATCTGTCCCGGCCTGGGGCGGTAGCTGGAGGGGTCGGCCATGGTCCCCACCCTACTGGCGGGGACCGACACTCAGGCGGCGCGCGCTCGTTGCCCGGACATGACGAACGAGGCTTCAGGACGGCTGGCGGACCGGGTGTGCGTGGTCACGGGCGCGGCGAGCGGGATCGGCAGGGCGACGGCGCTGCGCTTCGCGGCGGAGGGTGCGCGGGTGGTCGCGACGGACCGGGACGCGGAGCGCCTCGCCACGCTCGGCGACGACGTGGTGACGGTCGTCGGCGACGTCTCGCGCGACGCCGACGCCCGCCGCATGATCACCACCGCCGTGGAGCGTTTCGGACGCCTCGACGTCCTGGTGGCGAACGCGGGAGTGATCCCGCTGCTCGACGTCACGGAGGCGAGCGCCGCCGACTTCGACGAGGTGATGGCGGTGGACGGCCGCGGCATGTTCCTGACCTGCAAGTACGCGATCCAGGCGATGCTCGGGACGGGCGGCGGCGCGATCGTGTGCACCTCGTCGGTCTCGGGCGTGGCGGGCCAGGCGCGGCAGGCGGTGTACGGCCCGGCGAAGTTCGTGGCGACGGGTCTGACCAAGCACCTGGCGGTGGAGTGGGCCCCGCGCGGCATCCGGGTGAACGCGGTCGCCCCCGGCACCATCGAGACCGAGCGCGTGGCCGCCGTCCGCCACGAGCCGGGCGGCCGGGAGTACCTGGACACCGTCGCCCGCGCCCACCCGATGGCCCGCTTCGGCCGCCCGGAGGAGGTGGCCGCGGCCGTCCTCTTCCTCGCCTCGGACGAGGCCTCGTTCGTGACGGGGGCGGTGCTCCCGGTGGACGGCGGGTACCTGGCGCAGTGAACGGGGGTGGTGTCCGGACGCGGCCCCGACACCACCCCCGCCGAGGCCCCGGCCCCTGGCGGGCCCGGGGTTACCGGGCGCGCCTCCGTATCGCCGCCGTGGCACCCAGGACGAGGGCGAGCACCGCGCCCGCGCCGGCCGCGGTGGAGGCGACGGTGACGGCGGGCTCGTCGTGGGCGGCCGGTGCGGCGGTCGCCGGGGCCGGGGACCCGGTGGCGTAGCCGCCGGCGGCGCCCTTCCTCGCGTAGGCGGAGCCCGGGAGCTTGTCGCCGTACGCGGTGGTCACCCGCTCGCGGTACGCGGCCAGGGTGGTGCCTTCGGCGCCCACGGCCCGCACCGCGTCCTCGTCGAGGGGCAGCACCTTCGTGCCCTTCTGCACGTACCACGCGTCGATCTGCGGCTCGCGGAACACCGTCCCGCCGGGCAGCAGCCGCCCGCCCCGCTCGGTGTAGCGCACCTCGTCGTCGCCGGTGGCGATGTTCACCACCTGCCAGCCGCCGCCCGCCGCGCGAACGGTCCAGAGGGAGGCCGTCCGGCCGTCCGCCGCGACCGCCTTGCTCGCGTGGAACTCGACCCGCGCCACCGGCGCACCCGGCTTCCCGGCCACGAAGTCGGGCGACAGGATCCGCACGGGCACCGAGGCGCCTTCGATGCGGGGCCGCTCCGCCGCCCGGGCGAGGGCACCGTCCCGGGCGAAGAAGCGGGCCACCGTGTCGAGGGTGCGGGGCGCGGCAGCCGCCTGTTCCGGCGTCGGCGCGGTCGGCAGCGGTGCGGCCGCGTCGGCGGGGACGGCGCCGAGGAGGACGAGGACGGTGACGGCCAGCAGACCGGCGCCGCCGGCGCCCAGGGCGCGTATGCGTGCGTTCATCGTCGTCACGCCCCGATCCGGTAGAGCGAGTGGGTCCAGGAGAACGAGCCGTTGTTCACGTACCAGGCGTGCGAGGCCCAGTTGTAGCGGTCGCTGGACGGCCATGGATCGCCCCAGTACACCCAGCTGTCGGCGTCGTCGTAGCCGTAGACGACGTGCATGTGCCCGCCGCCGCTCGACCACTGGATCCGGGTCTCGACCGGACGGTCGGCGTTGATCTCGGTCTGCACCGTCGAGTAGCGCAGCCAGCCGTTCACGTACGAACCGGGGTTGATGCCCGCCCAGCTCAGCCCGTCCTGGACGTTGCCCAGGGTGGCCTGCCAGTTGGGGCAGTCGTAGCCCTGCTGCCGTCCGAAGGCGGCGTTGCAGAACTGGTTCTGGCTGTAGTTGCGGCCGAACCAGGTGGCGATGGTGTTGCCGCCGGCCGCCCAGCACCAGTTGGTCTTCTGCTGGGCCTGCATGGTGATGTTCAGCCGCTTGTAGGCGAGGGCGGACACGCCTTCTCCGGCGGCGTCCGCGCCGGCCGGCGCGGCGGACACCGGGGCGGCGGGGACGAGGAAGAGGGCGGCGGCCGTGGCGAGTGCCGCGAGGACCTTTCTGCTGCGCATCGCGTTCCTCCCGTGGTGGGGATCGGAGGAGAGGTGGGGAGAGGAGCGCGTCCGGACGCTGGTCTGGAGCATCGGACGTTGTCCGGATCCGGTCAACACGCTTCAATGCGGGGTGACGGCGAGCTGTGAACGGTGTGACCCGGGTGTGAACGGCCGTCCCCGGCCCACCAGCCCGCCCGTCCCGGCGGCCGTGTGCTCCGCCTCCCCCTGCCGTGAACGTTCACTGAGGAGTCCTCGTGGGTCACACCGAGGCCGATCTGGCGCAGTTGCTGCACACGGGCCCGTTCCACCTGGCGCTGCGCACGGCACTCGCGGTGCGCGGACTGCCGCTCCAGCGGGTCCAGCACCATCTGGCGCACCGGGGCGTGAAGGTCGGTGTGACGTCGTTGAGTTACTGGCAGCAGGGCGCCCGGCGGCCGCAGCGGCCCGAGTCCATGAAGGCGGTGCGGGCCCTGGAGGAGGTGCTCCAGCTGCCCGACAACTCGCTGATCCGGCTGCTCCACGAGGACGCCGCCGCCCGGGACGGGGTGGAGCGCCCCGCGACCCGCTCGTACCGCTCGCTCGTCGAGGCCTCGGGCGTGGTCGAGCAGCTGCTCGCTGAGCTGGAGTGCCCGGCGGACGGCGGGGTGCACACCGTGGCCCATCAGGAGCGCGTGCGGATCGGGGCCGGGCGGGAGCTGACCGGCCGGGACTCGCAGCACGTGGTGCGGGCGCACCGGGACGGGATCGACCGCTATCTGGCGATCCACCGGGGCGACCCGGGCTGCGATCCGTCACGGGTCGAGGTACGGGCGACGGAGAACTGCCGGACGGGGCGGGTGCGACGGCACGCGGAGACCGGGGTCCTCGTCGCGGAGCTGCTCTTCGACACCCGGCTGCGGGCCGGGGACACCTATGTCTTCTCGTACGGCTTCGAGGACGGCACGGGCGGTGCGAGCCGGGAGTACGTGCGGGGCTTCAGCTTCGCGGGCGGGCAGTACGTGCTCCAGGTCCGCTTCGACGAGGCGGCGCTGCCGGTGCGCTGCCGGCGGTTCGCGCAGGCCTCGACGGGCGCGCCGCGCGGCGGCCGGACCGAGCTGACGCTGAGCGGCCGGCACCGCGCGGTGCACATCGTGGAGCAGGGTGTGCGGCCCGGGATCCTCGGGATCGAGTGGGACTGGGCCTGAGGCCGGAGCCGGGTCCAACCCGGGCGCGGCGCGTCAGGCCCTGGGGCCGGGTCCGGCCCGGGGCGCGGCGCGTCAGGCCTGGGGGCCGGGTCCGGCCCGGACGTGGCGGCTCGGGCTTCGGGGTCGGGCCCAACCCGGGCTTGGCGCGTCAGGCCCTGGAGGCCGGGTCCGGCCCGGACGTGACGCGTCAGGCCTTGGGGCCGGCGATCAGCCTGCCGTTCTCGACGCGGACCGGGACCTCGGGGAGCGGCACGGTCGCCGGGCCCTTGAGGGCCTTTCCGGTGGTCACGTCGAAGCGGCTGCCGTGGCAAGGGCAGTTGCCCTCGTTGTTCTCGATCTTGTCCAGGACGCAGCCCGCGTGGGTGCACTGGGCGCTGAAGGCCTTGTACTGGCCCTGGGCCGGGCAGTGCACCAGGAGCCGCTGCTCGCGGTAGAGCTTGGCGCCGCCGACCGGGACCTCGTCGGGCGCGCCGAGCGCGACCGGGGCGGTCGGCGTGGGGTTCTGGGCGTGGCCCAGCTTGGAGTCGGTGGAGCAGGCGGCGACACCCAGCCCGGCGGCCCCGGCGAGGGCGGCGCCTTTCAGTACGGTGCGGCGGGTGGACTGGCCGGACATGAGCGCTCCACGGTGTCGGATCGGGGACTGGGTGGCCCCAGAAGGGACCGAACCGACGATACCGGCGGGTTCGCGGACACCGGCGGCCGGGTCGGACGGGCGGTCCGGCCTGCCACCGGCTGTCGGCCCGTGCCGGTCATGGGTTACGTTCCGGTGCGTGATCGTCGTCGCCGGTGAGTCCCTTATCGACCTGGTCCCCGACGGGGCGCCGGGCCCCCTGGCGCCGCTGCTGCCCCGGCCGGGCGGCGGCCCGTTCAACACGGCCGTGGCCCTCGGGCGGCTCGGCGCGGACGTGGCCTTCTGTTCGCGCGTCTCGACGGACGCCTTCGGCGAGGTGCTGGTCGAGCGGCTGCGGACGGCGGGCGTGGCGACCGGACTCGTCCAGCGCGGACCCGAGCCGACCACCCTGGCGGTCGCCTCGGTGGGACCCGACGGCTCCGCGCGCTACGGCTTCTACGTGGAGGGCACGGCGGACCGGCTCTTCGCACTGCCCGAGCGGCTGCCGGACGGGGTGCGGGCGGTGGCCTTCGGGACCTGCTCGCTGGCCCTGGAGCCGGGCGCGAGCGCGTACGAGGCGCTGCTGCGGCGCTCGTCGCGCGCCGGCGCCTTCACCCTGCTCGACCCGAACGTCCGGCCGGGCCTGATCCCCGACGCGGACGCCTACCGGGAGCGCTTCGCGGGCTGGCTGCCGTACGTCTCGCTCCTGAAGCTCTCGGAGGAGGACGCGGCCTGGCTCGGCGGCTCCCCGGAGGAGTGGCTGGCCGCCGGTCCGGCGGCGGTGGTCCTGACGCGGGGCGCGGCGGGCCTGACGGTCCTCACGCCCGGGTACGAGGTGTCCGTCCCGGCCGTGCGGGTGCGGGTGGTGGACACGATCGGCGCGGGCGACACGGTGAACGCGGCGCTCCTGCACGGCCTCGCCGACCGCCCGGTGAGCGGCCTGTCGGCCACGGACTGGCGCGAGCTCCTCGCGTACGCGGCCCGGGCAGCGGCCGTCACCTGCTCCCGCGCGGGCGCGGAACCGCCGTACGCCCGGGAACTGCGGGAGCCGCGCGAGCCTGCCGAGCGCTGAGACCGCGCCGAGCACGTCGAACCGGACCGAGCCGAGCCACACCCCAGGCGAAAGCCGTGATCGACGGCCCCGGCCGGGGCGGGCGGGCGAGGCCGGGCGGGTCGAGGCCGCGCCGACGGCACGAGGCAGAGCGGGGCCGAGCCCCGCCGGACGGCGCCGAGCCGGACCGGGACGGGACACGCCGGGCCGACCGCGCCGGACCAGGGCACGCCGGGCCGACCGCGCCGCGTCTGGTCGTCGACCGCCGAGGGGGCCGCCCCCGGCCGGGTTCCGGCGGGGGCGGCCCCCTCGTGGGGCGGTGTCGGCGGCCGTCAGGCCTTGCGGGTTCGGGTCGTCGCCTTCTTGGCGGCGGCCTTCTTCGCCGGCGCGGCCTTCTTCGCCGCGGCGGTCTTGGTGGCCGCCGCCGTCTTCTTCGCCGGGGCCTTCTTGGCGCTCCGCGCGGCCGGGACCTTGGTCGGCGCGTCGCTGATGCGGTCGGCTCCCAGGATCTCGCGGAGGAACTTGCCGGTGTGGCTGGCCGGGACGGAGGCCACCTCCTCGGGCGTGCCCTCGGCGACGACGATGCCGCCGCCGCTGCCGCCCTCGGGACCCATGTCGATGATCCAGTCCGCGGTCTTGACGACGTCCAGGTTGTGCTCGATGACGATCACCGAGTTGCCCTTGTCGACCAGACCGGAGAGGACCTTGATCAGCTTCGAGATGTCCTCGAAGTGGAGACCCGTGGTCGGCTCGTCCAGGACGTAGACCGTGCGGCCCGTGGAGCGCTTCTGGAGCTCGGAGGCGAGCTTGACGCGCTGGGCCTCGCCGCCCGAGAGGGTCGGCGCGGACTGGCCGAGGCGGACGTAGCCCAGGCCGACCTCGGTGAGGGTGCGCAGATGGCGGGAGATCGTCGGGACGGCCTCGAAGAAGCCCAGGGCCTCCTCGATCGGCATGTCCAGGACCTCGGCGATCGACTTGCCCTTGTAGTGGACCTCCAGGGTCTCCCGGTTGTAGCGGGCGCCGTGGCAGACCTCGCACGGCACGTAGACGTCCGGGAGGAAGTTCATCTCGATCTTGATGGTGCCGTCGCCGGAGCAGTTCTCGCAGCGGCCGCCCTTGACGTTGAAGGAGAAGCGGCCGGGCAGGTAGCCGCGGACCTTCGCCTCCATCGTCTCCGCGAAGAGCTTGCGGACGTGGTCGAAGACGCCGGTGTAGGTCGCCGGGTTCGACCGCGGGGTGCGGCCGATGGGCGACTGGTCGACGTGCACGACCTTGTCGACCAGGTCGTCGCCGTCCACGCGCGTGTGCCGGCCGGGCACCGACTTGGCGCCGTTCAGCTCGCGCGCCAGGTGGGTGTAGAGGATGTCGTTGACCAGGGTCGACTTTCCGGATCCGGAGACGCCGGTGACGGCCGTGAGGACGCCCAGCGGGAAGGAGACGTCGATGTCCCGCAGGTTGTTCTCCCGGGCGCCGTGCACGGTGAGCCGGCGCGTCGGGTCGACGGGGCGCCGGATGTCCGGGGTGGTGATCTGCTTGCGGCCGGACAGGTACTGCCCGGTCATCGACTCCTTGTTGGCCAGGAGCTCCTTCAAGGGGCCGGAGTGGACGACCTTGCCGCCGTGCTCGCCGGCGCCGGGGCCGATGTCCACGACCCAGTCGGCCACCTTGATGGTGTCCTCGTCGTGCTCCACGACGATGAGCGTGTTGCCCATGTCGCGCAGCCGTACCAGGGTCTCGATGAGCCGGTGGTTGTC
This sequence comes from Streptomyces sp. NPDC012637, assembly GCF_042954805.1. Taxonomy (NCBI): domain Bacteria; kingdom Bacillati; phylum Actinomycetota; class Actinomycetes; order Kitasatosporales; family Streptomycetaceae; genus Streptomyces; species Streptomyces sp. NPDC012637. Next base: position 698,766 of record NZ_JBIBDS010000003.1, on the reverse strand, counting down.
GCGCTGGTGGAGACCGATGGACGGCTCGTCGAGCACGTACAGCACGCCGACCAGGCCGGAGCCGATCTGGGTGGCGAGCCGGATGCGCTGGGCCTCGCCGCCGGACAGCGTGCCCGCCGCCCGGTTGAGCGAGAGGTAGTCGAGGCCGACGTCGACGAGGAAGCGCAGCCGCTCGTTGACCTCCTTGAGGACCCGCTCGGCGATCTTCTTGTCGCGGGCGCTCAGGGTGAGCCGGCCGAGGAACTCGGCGCAGTCGCTGATCGACATCGCGGAGACCTCGGCGATGGACTTCTCCATCACCGTGACCGCGAGCACGATCGGCTTCAGTCGCGTGCCCTCACAGGTGGGGCAGGGCACCTCGCGCATGTAGCCCTCGAAGCGCTCACGGCTGGAGTCACTCTCGGCCTCGCTGTGCCGCCGCTTCACGAAGGACACGGCGCCCTCGAAGGCGGGCGTGGTGTAGGAGCGCTCGCGGCCGTACCGGTTGCGGTAGCGGACCTCGACCTGGGTCTTGTGGCCGTACATGAGGGCCTTCTTGGCCCGTGCCGGCAGGCCCGCGTACGGGATGTCCGTACGGAAACCGAGGGCCTGGGAGAGGCCGCCGATGAGCCGGCCGAAGTACTCCTTGGTGTGGCCGTGCGACCAGGGGTGGATGGCGCCCTCGTCGAGCGACCGCTCCTCGTCGGGGACGACGAGCTCGGGGTCGACCTCCATGCGGGTGCCGATGCCGGTGCAGTCCGGGCAGGCGCCGAAGGGCGAGTTGAAGGAGAAGGAGCGCGGCTCCAGCTCCTCGAAGGACAGGTCGTCGTACGGGCAGTAGAGGTGCTCCGAGTACATCCGCTCGCGCTCGGGGTCGTCCTCGGGGAGGTCGACGAAGTCGAGCACGACCATGCCGCCGGAGAGGCCGAGCGCGGTCTCCACGGAGTCGGTGAGCCGCCGCTTGGCGCTGTCCTTCACGGTGAGGCGGTCGACGACCACCTCGATGGTGTGCTTCTCCTGCTTCTTCAGGGTCGGCGGCTCGCTGAGCTGGATCGTCTGCCCGTCGACCCGGGCGCGGCTGTAGCCCTTGGTCTGGAGGTCGGCGAAGAGGTCGACGAACTCGCCCTTGCGCTCGCGCACCAGCGGCGAGAGCACCTGGAAGCGGCTGCCCTCGGGCAGCTCGAGGACCTTGTCGACGATGGCCTGCGGCGACTGCCGGGAGATCGGCCTGCGGCACTCGGGACAGTGCGGCTTGCCGATGCGGGCGAAGAGCAGCCGGAGGTAGTCGTAGACCTCGGTGATGGTGCCGACCGTCGAGCGCGGGTTGCGCGAGGTCGACTTCTGGTCGATGGAGACGGCCGGGGACAGACCTTCGATGAAGTCGACGTCCGGCTTGTCCATCTGGCCGAGGAACTGCCGGGCGTAGGAGGAGAGCGACTCGACGTACCGGCGCTGCCCCTCGGCGAAGATCGTGTCGAACGCGAGGGAGGACTTGCCCGACCCCGAGAGCCCGGTGAAGACGATGAGGGAGTCACGCGGGAGGTCGAGCGAGACGTTCTTGAGGTTGTGCTCGCGAGCGCCACGGACGATGAGACGGTCGGCCACGCCGGTCCGCACCTTTCTTGAGAGAGCGGATGTGCCTGAACACCCAACAACCAAGGATGCCGGATGCTTCCACCGAGCTTATAGCACGCACATTCGATTTCCGCAGGGCTGCCACTCTCTTCACCCGAACGAGTGGCGGCTCCGGGGCTCCGCCGCAGGTCCAGCCGGTGCGGGCCTGGCCGGAAAGGCCCGGAACCGCCTAGGGTCGGCGCCATGATCGACCATGTGCGTGACATCGCCTCCGTGCGCGAGGCGACCGACCGGCTCATCGAGACCGTCTCCTCCTGGGACAACGCGGCACTCGCCGAACCGTCACTGCTTCCCGGCTGGACCCGCGGCCACGTCCTGGCCCACCTCTCCCGCAACGCCGACGCCCTCGTGAACGTTCTCCAGGGCCTGCCGATGTACAAGGACGCCGAGACCCGCGACGCCGACATCGAGCGCGACGCCGGCCGGCCCCTCGACGCCCAGCTCGCCGATCTGCGGGCCACCGCCGACCGCTTCGAGAAGGTCTGCGGCGAGCCCGCCGACTGGGAGCGCACGGTGGAGCTGCGCAACGGCGTCACCGACCGGGCGGCCAGGGTGCCCTTCCGGCGCTGGGTGGAGGTGGCCCTGCACCACGTGGACCTGGGCGTGGGCTACGAGCTCGGCGACCTGCCGGACGAGTTCACGGCCCGGGAGATCGAGTTCCTCGCCGACCGCTGGTCCGGCCGCCCCGACGTGCCGCCGGTGACCCTGCGCGCCCGGAACGGCGAGGACTCCCCCGTGTGGCACACCGGCGGCACCGAGGGCACGCCGGTCGTCCTGGAGGGCGGCGTCGCCGAGATCCTCGGCTGGCTGGCCGGCCGCGGCGACCGGGGCGCCCGCCTCGCCGTCGTCGAGGGCCCCGGACTCCCCGAGCTCCCGCCGCTGTAACAGCAGTTGCCGCCCCGGTCACCATCCCGCCCGCCGGTGGCCGGGGCTAGGCTGAGGCCATGACGTACAGCGGAGTGGTGAAGGTCGGCGGGCCTGCGGACGTGCACGAGCTGAGCGACCTGATGATCTCGAAGGTCGCGGTCGGCCCGATGGACAACAACGCGTATCTGCTGCGCTGCCGGGCCACCGGCGAGCAGCTGCTGATCGACGCGGCCAACGAGGCCGGCACCCTCCTCACGCTGATCGGTGACGACGGCATCGCGGGCGTCGTCACCACCCACCGGCACGGCGACCACTGGCAGGCGCTCGCCGAGGTCGTCGCGGCCACCGGTGCCCGTACGTACGCGGGCGCGTACGACGCGGAGGGCATCCCCGTGGGCACCGACGAGCTGCTGGACGACGGTGACACGATCCGGGTGGGCCGGGTCGAGCTGACCGCCCGGCACCTGGTCGGCCACACTCCCGGCTCGATCGCCCTGGTCTACGACGACCCGCACGGCCACCCGCACGTCTTCACCGGCGACTGCCTGTTCCCGGGCGGCGTCGGCAACACGTGGAAGGACCCGGAGGCCTTCGCGAGCCTGATCCACGACGTGCAGACCAAGCTCTTCGACGTGCTCCCGGACGAGACCTGGGTCTACCCGGGCCACGGCAGGGACACCACGCTCGGTGACGAGCGCCCGCACCTCGCGGAGTGGCGCGAACGCGGCTGGTGAGCGCCGTGCGCGGGCGGTGACCCGCTGCTCGCCTCCGCGCGCCCCCGTAACCGGTACGGCGCGCGGGTAGTTGGCGCGACATGCACCAGCACGAGCACGAGCACCACAGTCACCCTCCGTCGATGGCGAGGCTCGCCGCCGCCTCGCTCGTCGGCACCGCCATCGAGTTCTTCGACTTCTTCGTCTACGGGACGGCCGCCGCGCTCGTCCTCGGCCCGCTGTTCTTCCCGACCTTCTCGCCCGTCGCCGGCACCCTGGCCGCCTTCGGCACCTTCGCGATCGGCTTCCTGTCCCGGCCGCTCGGCTCGATCGTCTTCGGCCACGTCGGCGACCGCCACGGGCGGCGGCCGGTCCTGTTCGCCTCGCTGCTGCTGACCGGCTGCGCGACGGTCGCGGTCGGCTGCGTGCCGACCTACGAGTCCATCGGCGTCGCCGCTCCCGTGCTGCTGCTCGTGCTGCGCTTCCTGCAGGGCCTCGGTCTCGGCGGCGAGTGGGGCGGGGCGGTGCTGCTGACCGCCGAGCACGCCCCGGAGCGGCGGCGGGGCCTGTGGGCGAGCTTCCCGCAGATCGGCCCCGCGGTCGGCTTCCTGCTGGCGAACGGGGTGATGCTGGCGCTGACCGCCGGGCTGAGCGACGCGGACTTCCGCTCCTGGGGGTGGCGGGTGCCGTTCTGGGCCGCGGGGCTGCTCGCCGCCGCGGGACTCGCGCTGCGCTCGTCGCTCGCGGAGACCCCGCAGTTCGAGGAGCTGGCGGCCGAGGGCCGCCGGGCCACCGCGCCGCTGTCCGAGGTGGTGCGCGGCCACTGGCGCCTGGTGCTGCTCACGGCGGGCGCGCTGGCCGTCGGTTACGCCGTCTTCTACACCGTCTCGACCTGGGCGCTGGCCTACGGCACCGAGCGGCTCGGGGTGTCCAGCTCGGTGATGCTGACGTGCGTGATGGCGGCGGTGGCGATCAAGGGCGTGGCCACGCCCTTCCTGGCGATGCTGGGCGACCGCTACGGCCGCCGGACGCTGTGCCTGGCGGGCTGCGCGGCCTCGGCGCTGTGGATGTTCCCGATGGTGGCGCTGCTGCACACCGCGCGCCCGTTGCTGATGTTCCTGGGCTTCCTCGGCTCGCTGCTCGCCTTCATCACGATGTTCGCCGTCGTGGCCGCGTACCTGCCCGAGCTGTACGAGCCGCGGGTGCGCTGCACGGGCGCGGCCGTCGGCTACAACCTGGCGGGCGTGCTGGGCGGAGCCCTCACCCCGATCGTGGCGACGGCGGTCTCGGACGGCGGCTCGGGCCCGCCGTGGGGCGTGGCGGCCTATCTGACGGTGGTGGCCCTGGTGAGCCTGGGCTGCTTCGCGCTGCTTCCGGAGACGCTGCCGGCGCGGGCGACGGTGCCGGAGCCGGAGCGCGCGCCCGCATAGCCGCCTTCCGATTGCGACCACGATCCGTGCTTTCTATGTTGCGGAAAGTAGCCGCACACCAATCGGAGGCCGTGTTGTCCAGACTCGCTGTTCTCGCCGTCGCGACCGGAGCGGTCGCGGCGGTCGTCGCCGTCCCGACGACGGCACAGGCCCAGGAGTTCGTGCCGTGCAGCGCGACCGCGCTGCGGAACGCCATCACCCGGGCGAACACGACCCCGGGGCCCGCCACGCTCTATCTGTCGTACGGCTGCACCTACCAGCTCACCGTGGAGGACAGCCCCGGCAACGGCCTGCCGAGCGTGACCAGCGAGATCGACGTCATCGGCAACAGAAGCACCATCCGACGGGCCTCGACGACGGTCAACTTCCGGATCTTCGAGGTCAGCGGCCCGGGCGGGAACCTCACCTTGCGCAATCTGACGGTACGCGACGGGCGGTCGACGTCCGGTGGCGCGGGCGGCGGCGGAATCGCGGTCTACCTCGGCGCCCGCGCCACCCTCGACACCGTCGAGGTCACCCGCAACCAGGCGCTGGTCACCGGCCCCGGCGGCGGCATCGCCGCCGGGGGCGCGCTGACGCTGCGCAACAGCACGGTGAGCTACAACATCGCCCAGGACAACGGCGGCGGCGTGTCCGCGGGCGGCCCGCTGACCCTCTCGAACACCACGATCACGGGCAACAGCGCACGGGCCGAAGCCGGTGGAATCGACGTGGGCGCAGCCCTGACCGCCACGAACAGCCAGGTGACCGACAACGCCGACGGGGAGGCGACGGGCGGCATCAGGGTCCGCTCCGGCGCGACGGCGACCCTCACGGACACGCTGGTCCGCGGCAACACCACCGCCAGACAGAGCAGCGGCGGCAGTGCCGCCGGCGGCATCAACAACAACGGCTCGCTGACCCTCGACCGGACGACGGTCCTCGCGAACAGGGCGCTCGGTACTGCGGACCAGGGCGGTGGCATCGCGAACTACGGTGCCGCCGCCACCGCGACCATCCGGAACAGTTCGGTGACGCACAACCTGGCACGCGGGAGCGCCACCAGCGCCGGCGGGATCCTGAACAGCGGAGGCGCGGTGTCCCTCACCGCGACTCCGGTGACGGACAACCTCGCCTCCAACTGCGCCCACAGCAGCCCCGCCGTCGCCGGCTGCACGGGCTGACGGCGGGCCTCAGGCCTCGACGCTCTCCCGCTCCGGCCCCTCGGCCGCCTCGGCCGCCTCGCGCTGCGCCTGCTTCTTCGAGGCGATCAGGCTGGTGATCGTGGTGATGACCAGCACGCCGCCGATGACGGCGAGGGAGACCGGGATGGAGATCTCCGGCACGTGCACGCCGGACTCGTGCAGCGCGTGCAGGACCAGCTTCACACCGATGAAGCCGAGGATCACCGACAGGCCGTAGCTGAGGTGGACCAGCTTCTTCAGCAGGCCGCCGATCAGGAAGTACAGCTGACGCAGGCCCATCAGGGCGAAGGCGTTGGCGGTGAAGACGATGTACGGGTCCTGGGTGAGGCCGAAGATCGCGGGGATCGAGTCCATCGCGAACAGCACGTCGGTCATGCCGATGGCGAGCATGACGACCAGGAGCGGCGTCATGACCTTCTTGCCGGCCTCCACGATGAAGAGCTTGGTGCCGTGGTAGCGGTCCGCGACGCCGAACTTCTTCTCGATGGACTTCAGGAGACGGTTCTCGTCCCACTCGTCCTCCTCCTCGTCCGCCATGGCCTCCTTGACGAGCTTCCAGGCCGTGTAGATGAGGAAGGCGCCGAAGAGGTAGAAGACCCAGGAGAAGCTCGCGATGATCGCGGCGCCCGCCGCGATGAAGACGGCCCGCAGGACCAGGGCGATGAGCACACCGACCAGCAGCACCCGCTGCTGCAGGTGGGTCGGCACGGAGAACTTCGCCATGATCAGGATGAAGACGAAGAGGTTGTCGACACTGAGCGACTTCTCCGTGATGAAGCCCGCGAAGAACTCGCCGCCCGCCTGTCCGCCGCCCCAGACGGTGACGCCGACACCGAAGAGGACCGCGAGGACGATCCAGACGACGGTCCAGATTCCGGCTTCCTTGACCGACACGTCATGGGGCTTGCGCCCGATGAAGAAGTCGACCGCGATCAGGGCGCCCAGACCGAGAATGGTCAGCACCCACAGGGTCATAGAAACGTCCACTGCGCCTCCGGCTCGTACGGCTGCCGAAGCAGCCTTGTCGTTTGCCGGAGGTCTCTTCCACCCGGGAGGAACCGGGCCGGCGCCCCGGGATCAGGTGTACGACCTGTCCGTATTGACGGGTACGCCGCGCATAGGGAGTACTCCCCTCCGCACCAAGAACAGTACCCGAAGAACCAAAGGAAGGTAAAGAGAAGGGTAAAGCGGACCCAAGAGCGCTGGTCAGTGGCTTCCCGGCCCCCACTGCCCGCGGGCGTCGGCCAGCTGGCCGAGCACCTGCCGCAGCACCGCGCTCCCCGCCGGGAAGGCCGACGGCTCGTACGTCCAGGCGTGGCCCACCCAGGGGTCGGCGAGGTGGTCGTCCGGGACCGGGGTGAGCCGCATGAGGGAGCGCCACAGCGGGTCGAGCACCGGCCCGTACGCCGCCGCGTCCGCCCGGTCCGCGACCATCAGCAGCTGGGTGCCGACCGCCGGGCCCTCGTCGGCCAGATAGCGCAGCTGGTTGACCGCCCGGTCGTCGAAGCCGTGCGGGAAGTCGTGCACGACGAGCAGTTCCTCGGCCGTGTCCAGGCCGGGCGGCAGGTCCTCGGAGGCACCGGCCCGCGCCGCCATCTGCAGCAGGTCGACCCGCTCGGTGAGCTGGGTCAGGACGGCCGAGACCCCGGCCGCGCCGGCGGCCGGCGGGCCCGCGAGCACACCGGCCTCGACGAGCGGGGCGAAGGAGGCCGCGCCCGCGCCCGCCGCGTCGATCACCCGGACCCGGAAGGATCCCGCCGGGTGCACGGCGAGCAGCCGCGCCACGTGGGCGACGGCGCTGTCCAGGGCGAGCCGGCGCAGCTCGGCCTCGTCGAGCAGCCCCGCCGCCGCGGACTGACCGCGGCCCGAGTCCACCCAGAGCCCGCGGGCGAGCGGCAGCCGGGCCAGGAACGGGATGCGCAGGTCGGTGCGCTCGGGGAGGTGGAGGTCGCCCAGGCGGACGGCCATCGGAGGTTCCATGGGCACCCGGTAGGCCTGCCAGACCGGGCTGTCCCAGCGGGCGTAGGCGGCGGGCAGTGCCGGCTCGACCACCTCGGACTCGGCGACGAGCTGCGCGAGGTCGCGGTCCAGGGCCTCCTGGGCGCGGGCGGTGAGCTCGTCGTGCTTGGCCCTGGCTGCGGCCCTGGCGGTGTCGCCCGCCCCGCCGATCCGGCTGCGCGGGTCCGACAGGACCCGGTCGAGCTCCTGGTCGAGCCGGTTCTCGGCGAAGCGGCAGGCGCTGCGGTACGCGGCGGTGGCGCGGGCCAGGTCCTCGAACATGCCCCACACCTGGTTGTAGAGCCGCTCGTCCATGGACCAGCCGGCGGCGTCGCCGGCGACCGGGGTCGGGAAGCCGGAAGGGGCGGAGGCCGGCTGCGTCGCGGGGCTCTGCGGGGAGCCCGGGGCGGGATCGGGCGCGGGACGACGGCTCGGGTGGGTGTAGTCGATGGGCCCGCCGGCGGCGGGCTGGACCGGCGGCTGGGCCGGGGGCTGGGCGGGAGACTGCGCCGAGGTCTGCGCGGCCTGGTGGGCCCGCTCGCCCTCGGGGATCCGGTCGGCGTCCGGGACGCGCGGCGGCGGAGCCGCGACCGAGCGGGCCAGGCCCTGGGCGACCGCCTCGAGGACGGAACCGGCGAGCTCGGCGGGGCGGTCGAGGCCCTGGTCGGCGAGGAGCGCGGCGAGCCCTCCCTCGTAGCCCTGGCCGACGGCCCGCACCTTCCAGGCGCCCTGGCGGCGGTAGAGCTCCAGGGCGACCAGCGCGGACTCCCGGTCGAGGCCACTGATCGTGTAGTCGGCGACGGGGGTGCCGTCGGATCCTGTCACGGTGACGACGGGTGCGGCCGAGGCGCCGAAGCGCGTGGGGCCGCCCGCGCCGACCGGCAGGGCGAGGAGCACGGAGACCCGGTGCACGGTGTCGCGCACCGCCTCCAGGTCGACCGCGAGCCGGTGCGCGGTGGCGGCCTGCCGGGGCACCTCGATCCCGGGCAGTGCGGCGGACCCGGGGTGGGCGAGGGCCTCGGGGCCGGCGATCCGGCCCTCCTCGTCGCCGAGGGTGGCCGCGGCGAGGACCGGATGACCGGCCGAGACCCGGATCTCCAGGCGGGTGTGGGGCAGGGGGCGGTTCTGCCCCCGGACCAGCTCGGCGGTCATCTGCTCCGTCTCTCCGTACGAACGTGGGCGCGGCGGCGCCGGGTTACAGGACCGGGAAGATGGCCGGCATCAGGTCCTGGAAGGTGCGGCCGTTGGCCGGGTTGCCCAGGGCGGTCATCTGCCAGCCGGAACCGGCCCGGTGCACCTTGGCCATGATCTGGGCGGTGTAGTCGCCGCCACCGTTGAGCGTGTAGCGGGCGAGCTCCTGGCCGTTGGTCTCGTCCACGAGGCGGCAGAACGCGTTCTGCACCTCCTGGAAGGTCTGGCCGGTGAAGGAGTTCACCGTGAACACGATCGAGTCGATGTGGACGGGGATCCGCTGGAGGTCCACCAGGATCGCCTCGTCGTCGCCGCCCTGGCCGACACCGCCCACCAGGTTGTCGCCGGTGTGACGGACGGAGCCGTCGTCGCTCACCAGGTGGCGGAAGAACACCACGTCCACCGGCTGCTTGTCGGCGAAGAGGACGGCGGAGGCGTCCAGGTCGATCTCGCGGGTGCGCGAGCCGAACAGGCCGCGGCGGGGCGCCGCCTGCCAGCCCAGTCCCATACGCACGGACGTGAGACTGCCTCCGCCCTGCTTCTCCAGGCTGATGGCCTGTCCCTTGGTCATGTTGACCGTCACGCGCTGCCCCTCTCATCGGTGTGAGCAGCACCCTACGCAGGGGCACTGACAACGTGCCCGGAGCGGCCCGGTTTTGTGTCGGTCTTGCAACACACCGGGCCGCTTGCGGGCCTTCGTCGGCGAGTGTCCGCCACCGGCCGTCAGGTGCGGCGCCCGGCCGTCAGGACAGCCCGGCCTCCTTCATCTGGCGCAGCTCCTTCTTGAGTTCCGACACCTCGTCGCGGAGCCTGGCCGCGACCTCGAACTGCAGCTCGGCGGCGGCCGCCCTCATCCGGTCGGTCATCTCCTCGATGATCCCGGCCAGTTCGGTCGCCGGACGGTCGCCGAGCTCGACGGTCGAGCCGGCCTTGGCGCCCTTGCCCTTCGGCGCGTGGGCGGCGAGCGACGGCACGGGGGACTTGGCGCCCTTGCCGTCCTTCCCGCCCTTGCGGTAGCCGGTGCCGAGCAGCTCCTCGGTGTCGATCTCCTCGCGGGCGATGGTCGCCACGATGTCGTTGATCTTCTTGCGGAGCGGCTGGGGGTCGATCCCGTTGGCCTTGTTGTACGCGATCTGCTTCTCGCGGCGCCGGTTGGTCTCGTCGATGGCCTGGGCCATCGCCGGGGTGACCTTGTCGGCGTACATGTGGACCTGGCCGGAGACGTTACGGGCGGCGCGGCCGATGGTCTGGATGAGCGAGGTGCCGGAGCGCAGGAATCCCTGCTTGTCGGCGTCGAGGATGGCGACCAGGGAGACCTCGGGCAGGTCGAGGCCCTCACGGAGCAGGTTGATGCCGACCAGCACGTCGTACTCGCCGGAGCGCAGCTCTCGCAGCAGCTCGATGCGGCGCAGCGTGTCCACGTCGCTGTGCAGATAGCGGACCTGGATGCCCAGCTCCAGGAAGTAGTCCGTGAGGTCCTCGGCCATCTTCTTGGTGAGGGTGGTGACCAGGACCCGCTCGTCGCGCTCGGTGCGCAGCCGGATCTCGTGCACCAGGTCGTCGATCTGTCCCTCGGTGGGCTTGACGACGACCTCGGGGTCGACGAGACCGGTGGGGCGGATGATCTGCTCGACGAAGCCGTCGGAGCGGGACAGCTCGTAGGTGCCGGGAGTGGCGGAGAGGTAGACGGTCTGGCCGATCCGCTCCTGGAACTCCTCCCACTTCAGCGGCCGGTTGTCGAGCGCCGAGGGCAGCCGGAAGCCGTGGTCGACGAGGGTGCGCTTGCGGGAGGCGTCGCCCTCGTACATGGCGCCGATCTGCGGGACGGTGACGTGCGACTCGTCGATGACGAGCAGGAAGTCCTCGGGGAAGTAGTCGAGGAGGGTGTTGGGCGGCGAGCCGGGCTCGCGGCCGTCGAAGTGCATCGAGTAGTTCTCGATGCCGGAGCAGGAGCCGATCTGGCGCATCATCTCGATGTCGTACGTGGTGCGCATGCGCAGCCGCTGGGCCTCCAGCAGCTTGCCCTGCTTCTCGAGCTCCTTGAGCCGCTGCTCCAGCTCGCGCTCGATGTCGTTGACCGCGCGCTCCATGCGCTCGGGGCCCGCGACGTAGTGGCTGGCGGGGAAGACGTACAGCTGGCGGTCGTCGCTGATGACCTCGCCGGTGAGCGGGTGGAGCGTGGACAGCGCCTCGATCTCGTCGCCGAACATCTCGATGCGGACGGCGAGCTCCTCGTAGACCGGGAAGATCTCGATGGTGTCGCCGCGGACCCGGAAGGTGCCGCGGGTGAACGCCAGGTCGTTGCGGGTGTACTGGATGTCGACGAAGCGGCGCAGCAGCTGGTCGCGGTCGATCTCGTCGCCCACCTTGAGCGAGACCATGCGGTCCACGTACTCCTGCGGGGTGCCGAGGCCGTAGATGCAGGAGACGGAGGCGACCACGACCACGTCGCGGCGGGTCAGCAGCGAGTTGGTCGCGGAGTGGCGCAGCCGCTCGACCTCCTCGTTGATGGAGGAGTCCTTCTCGATGTAGGTGTCCGACTGCGGGACGTACGCCTCGGGCTGGTAGTAGTCGTAGTACGAGACGAAGTACTCGACCGCGTTGTTCGGCAGGAGCTCGCGGAACTCGTTCGCCAGCTGGGCGGCCAGCGTCTTGTTCGGCGCCATCACGAGGGTGGGACGCTGGAGCTTCTCGATCATCCAGGCGGTGGTCGCCGACTTGCCGGTGCCGGTGGCGCCGAGCAGCACGACGTCCTTCTCGCCCGCGCCGACGCGCCGCTCGAGCTCGGCGATGGCCGCGGGCTGGTCGCCGCTGGGCTGGTAGGGGCTGACGACCTCGAAGGGCGCCACCGTACGTTCGATCTTGGAAACGGGCCGCATGCAACCACCGTACGACCCACCACTGACAGGCGGGGTGCGATCGGCCCGGCGGCGGGCCGGTCGGCGCCGCCGGTCCGCCGCTACCAGTCCTGGGAGCGGTACGTGCCGCGCTGGGCGCCCCGGCGGCCGGAGCGGGCGGCGGGCCGCTCGGAGGACCAGTTCGCGGGCTCCCCGTAGGCGGGGGCGCGGCGCGGGGCGGGCACTCCGGGCGCGCCGTGGCGGTAGCCGCCGCGGGCGGTGGGCCGCTGCCAGTCGGGCTCGCCCATGACGAGCAGCGGGTCGAACATGACGACGACTGCGGCGAGCAGCAGGAAGACGCCGGGGCCGATCATCATCGGCAGCAGGAGCGAGGTGGCGGTGTCCCCGGTGCCGGATGCCGGGGTGCCGTGCAGGTTGACGTCGACGGCCGCCATGGCGGTGTAGTGCATGCCGCTGACGGCGAGGCCCATGACGAGGCTCGCGCCGAGGCTGGCCAGGAAGCCGTGGACGGAGACGGCGGCCCACAGGGAGGCGGTGGCGGCCACGACGGCGATGACCACGGACAGGGCGACGGTGAGGGTGTCGTAGGTGATCTGCCCGTGCAGCCTGATGCCGGCCATGCCCAGGTAGTGCATGGTGGCGACGCCCAGCCCGGTGATCGTGCCGCCGGTGACCAGGGTGAGGGCGGTCGCGCCGCGGTAGCCGACGATGAAGATGCCGATGCCCACCATGAGGATGGCGACGCCGAGGCTGGCGAAGGTGATGGGCCGGTCGTAGCTGATCGGGGCCTGCTGGACCGAGAAGCCCATCATGGCGATGAAGTGCATGGTCCAGATGCCGGTGCCTATGGAGGTGGCGCCGAGGGCGAGCCAGCCGGCCTTGAAGGTGTCGCGGTGCCGCAGCGATCTGGTGGTGCAGCGCAGACCCAGGGCGCCTCCGAGGCAGGCCATGAGGAAGGCCGCCACCGGCGTGACCAGTCCGTAGCTGAATCCGTCGACCGTGCCCTGCATGAGCGTCCGTCCTCCACCCGTGGTGCAACGTCGTCCGAAAACAGTCGGTACCGCTGAGTAGTGCTACCGGATTATGGCGCCCACCGCGGCCCTCCGGCCACGGGGTCCGCGAATTGGGCGGACCGCTGTCGGTGCCGGGTCGTACCGTGGGCGGCATGGAAGACGAGAAGGCGCGGACGGGCCGCGTCACCGGGCGGGTGGAGTGGGCCATGCTGCCCAGTGCCATCGGTCCCCTGCTGCTCGCCGCGACGGACCGCGGGTTGGTGAACGTGACGTTCCACGCCGAGGGGCGGGTGCGCGAGCGGTCCCTGGAGCGGCTGGCCGGAGTGCTCCGCGCGGAGCTCGTGGCGGACGGATCCGGTCGGCTCGCCGAGCCGATACGGCAGCTCGCGGCCTACTTCGACGGGGAGCTGCGAAGCTTCGACGTCAAGCTGGACTGGTCGCTGGTGACCGGATTCAACCGCCAGGTGCTGCGCGAGCTCGAGGACTCCGTCCCGTACGGGACGGTGGTGGGGTACGGGGAGCTGGCCCGCCGGGTGGGGCAGCCGACGGCCGCCCAGGCCGTCGGGTCGGCGATGGGCGCCAATCCGCTGCCACTGGTGGTGCCGTGCCACCGGGTGGTGGAGAGCGACGGCGGGATCGGCGGCTTCGGCGGCAGCGTGGAGACCAAGCGCCGGCTGCTGGCCCTGGAGGGCGTGCTGCCGGAGCCGCTGTTCTGAGCTGGTGACGGCGGAGGCGGAGGCCGGAGGCGGCGGGAGACGGAGGCCGGAGGCGGCGGGAGACGGAGGCCGGGGCGGCCGAGGGCGGGGGGCGGAGGCCGGTGGCGGCAGATGGGGAGGCCGGGGGCGGCGGGCGTGGAGGCACGGGGTGGCCGGCGAAGGCCGCGGGGATGGCCTGGGGTGGCCGGCTGCCGCCTGGGCGTTCCCACGTTGTGGGACGACTGGCACTATGCGTAAGTGACCAACAGCTCGGACGCTCCTGACGCCCTGCGCTCCCCCGCCTCGCCCGCCTCGTCCTCCTCCCCCTCCTCGCCCGCCTTGCCCTCCTCGCCCGCGATATCCGCCCCGCTCTCCGCCGCCCGGCTCCCCGCCCTCCGGCGCCGGATACAGGCGGTGCTGATCGCCACCCAGATCCTCGGCGGGCTCGGCATCGCCATCGGCGTCGCGCTCGCCGCCGTGCTCGCCAAGGACGTCAGCGGCACGGAGGCGCTGTCGGGCCTCGCGTCGACGGCCACGGTCTCGGGACCCGCGCTGCTCGCGATGCCGCTCGCCTCGCTGATGGCCCGCCGCGGGCGGCGCGCCGGGCTGGTCCTCGCGTACCTGGTCGGCGCGTTCGGCGCGGGAGTCGTGGTCCTCGGCGCCGTCCTCGGCAGCTTCCCGCTGCTCCTGGCCGGGCTGGTCGGCTTCGGCGCCGGCTCCTCGGCCAACCTGGCCGCCCGGTTCGCCGCGGCGGACCTCGCCGAGCCCGACCGGCGGGCCCGGGCCATCTCGACCGTGGTGTGGGCCACCACCATCGGCGCCGTCCTCGGCCCCAACGTCGCCGCCCCGGCCGGCCAGAGCGTCTCCGGCCTCGGCATCCCCGCCGCGGCCGGGCCCTTCGTATGGGCGTCCGGCGTCTTCGTCGTCTCCGCCGTCGTGGTGGCGCTCCTGCTGCGCCCGGACCCGCTGCTGACCGCTCGGGAGCTCGCGGGCCCCGAGGAGGCCGACGGCGCCGACGGCCGCTCCCTGAAGGCCGGCCTGCGGGCCGTGCGGGCGTCCTCACGGGCCCGGCTCGCCCTGGTGACCGTGGCCGGCTCGCACACCGCGATGGTGTCGATCATGTCGATGACGCCGGTCGCGCTCAGCCACCACGGCGCCGACATCCGGCTCATCGGCCTGGTGATCAGTGGTCACATCGCCGGCATGTACGCGTTCTCCCCCGCGATGGGCTGGCTGTCCGACCGGCTCGGGCGGCTCTCGGTGATCGGCCTCGCCGTCGCGCTGATCGCCACGGCGGCGCTGCTCGCGGGCACGGCCGGGGCCGACCACGGGCAGGTCGCGCTCGGCCTGTTCGTCCTGGGCCTCGGCTGGTCGGCGGGCCTGGTCTCCGGCTCGGCGCTGCTGACCGACTCCGTCCCGCAGGCGGCCAGGGCCGCCGTCCAGGGTCTCTCCGACTTCATCATGAACACCTCGGCCGGTCTCGGCGGTCTCGCCGCCGGCCTGATCGTCTCCCAGGTGGGATACGGCTGGCTGAACGCGGTCGGCGCGTGTCTGCTGCTGCCGATGACGCTGCTCGTGCTGCGCGGCGCGGTCCGGCGGGCCTGACAGGTCCGCACGGTCGGATCAGGCGGTCGGATCCGCCGGGCCCGACCGGCCGGTCACCGGCTTGACCGGCCTTCATCGCGGTACGACCGGCGACGTCGCCCCTGCTGCCGACCGGCGCGGCGAGCCGGTGCCGTCGGCGGGCACCTTCCACACCGCGCCCCCGTGGGCGTAGGCGATCGTGTCGGGGCCGGTCCAGGACGCCTGGTCGTCGACGGAACGCGGCTCGGCCAGCGGGTGCTCGCGGAGCGTGGCCAGGTCCAGGACGAACAGCCGCCATGGTGCGCGGACGTCGTCGGACACCTTCTTCTTGTAGGCGATCCGGGTGCCGTCCGGGGACAGCGAGGGGCACTCGACGTTCTCCTTAAGCGCCCGCGCGGACCACTTCCTCAGGTCGCCCTCGACGAGGTACGTGTGCCCGCCGGTGCCGACGGTGGCGTAGAAGCGGTTGTCGTCGCGCGCGAAGCTGACGCCCCAGTAGTTGACGTCGGGTGCGTGGTGCCGCCGCCCGTCGAGGGTGAGCGGGATCTGCTCGATGTTCTTGATCAGGTAGCCGGTGCGCAGGTCGAGGATCGAGGTGCGGGTGGAGAAGGCCGAGGTGGCGTAGGAGTCGCCGGTCGCGAAGGTGGTCCAGGCGAGCACCCGGCCGGAGGCGGAGACCCGAGCCCGGTTGGGGATGCCGGGCAGGCTCATCCGCCGCTGCTCGCGCAGCCGCCGGTCGAGCACGAGGACGTACGAGCGGGCCGGCACCCCGGGACGCCGCTGGAGGCAGAGCGCGGTGCCCCCGGCGGCGTGGAAGCGGTCGCAGCGGGGCCCGAGCGCCGTCCGGCCGCCGGGCGCGGAAGCGTCCAGGCGGGCGACGCGCCCGCTCGCGGTGTCGCGGAACCAGAGCGCGCCCGGGGAACCGTCGTCGAGCGTGAAGCCCGCGCCGGCGCCCGTCTCGGCGGCGCTCGCGGCGCGGCCGGCGGCATGCCAGGTGTACGCGCCGGCCCCGCCGGCGAGGAGCAGGAAGCCGAGGACGAGCGCCCACAGGCTGCGGTGCCGGGTCATGACGTCTCCTTCCGGTGGAGCGGGCCGGACGTGCCGGACGTGCCGAGGGGATCGACGGGACCGAGCGGGCCGAGGCGATCGAGCGGGCCGGACGACGACGGCTCGTGGGGCTCTGACCTCTCGTCAGGCTCTTGCTTGTCATGGGGCTGTTGCTTGTCATGGGGCTTCTGCGGCTCGTCGGGCTCTTGCCTCTCATGGAGCTTCTGCGGCTCGTGGGCCTCTCGCGGCTCGGGCCGGTCGGGCCTCTCGAACCGCTCGGTCGGCAGCAGCCTGGCCGCGCAGCACAGGGCGAGCGCGAGGCCGCCGAGTGTGAGGAGGAGTGCGGCGCGCGGCCCCCACAGCGTCCACGCGGCCCCGAAGCCGGCCGCCGCGACCACCTTGGCGAGGGCCTGGGCGGTCTGGACGAGGGCGAGTCCGCTCGCCCGGCGCCCGGCCGGGAGCAGCGGTCCGGTGAGCGCCATCAGAACGCCGTCGGTAGCGGCGTAGAAGACGCCGAGCAGTAACGGGACCCCCACGAGGAGCAGTGGGCCGGGCACGGGGGCCAGGAGCAGGCCGAGGGCGAGGAGCAGGGCCACGTGCCCGTACAGGAAGGGGCGTCTGCGGCCGGTCCGGTCGGCGAGCCGCCCGGCCGGTACGGCGAGCAGCAGATAGGCGGCCGAGGCGCCGAGCGGCAGGAACGGGAACCAGGTCGCCGCGAGTTCGGTCCGCCGCTGGAGCAGCAGGTAGAGGAACCCGTCGCCGACGGTGGCCGCGCCGAGCAGCGCGGCGGCGAGCACGACCCGGCGCACGGCGGGCAGCCGGAGCGGGGCCGCGAGGTCGCGGGCGCCGCGGGACGCGCCCGTGGTCTCCCGTCGCCCGCCGGGGACGAGCACGACGAGCAGCAGCACTCCGAGCAGGCCGGTGCAGAAGCTGACGACGAACACGGCGTCGTACGCGTCGGCGGTGGCCCACAGGATCGCGAAGGCGGCGAGCGGGCCGAGGAGGGCGCCGGTGGTGTCCATGGCGCGGTGCACGCCGAAGGCACGGCCGAGACCGTCGGGCGGGCTGTCGAGCGTGATGAGGGCGTCGCGCGGCGCGGTACGGATGCCCTTGCCCAGCCGGTCGGCGGCGAGCGCGGCGGCGATCAGGCCGGTCGCGCCGCCCGCGAGCAGCAGGCCGAGCCGGGAGCAGGCGGAGAGGGCGTAGCCGATGCCGGCGACGCGCTTGTGCCGGCCGCCGCGGTCGGCGGCGTGACCGCCGACGAGCCGTACGAGGGCGGTGGCGCCGGTGAACAGTCCGTCGAGGAAGCCGAACTGGAGCGGGGTGAGGCCGAGGCCGAGGACCAGGTAGAGCGGCAGGACGGCGGTGACCATCTCGGAGGAGACGTCGGTGACCAGGCTGACCGTGCCCAGGGCGAGGACGGTGGCGGAGACGCGCCGCCGCGCCCCGGTGGGGGCGGGCGGCACGTCCCGGCGACCCGTGGTCGCGAGGTACATCAGTGGCAGTTGTAGGTCGGGCCGGTGTCCTTGACCTGGCCGTCGGTGCCGACGTACTGCCAGGTGTAGGTGGTGTCGGTGAAGTCCAGCTTCAGCACCCCGTACGGACCGCTGATCCGCTTCTGGCTGTTGGGCTGGACCGTCTCGATCGGGTACGGCTCGGCGCCGCCCATGCCTCCGACGATCTCGACGATGCCGTCGGCGGTGGCCCGGCCGTCCGGGTCCTGCGGGGCGAAGCGCTCGTAGTGGTGGTCGTGCCCGTTGAGGACGAGGTCGGCCTTGGCGGCGTAGAGGATCCGCCAGACCGGCTTGGAGACGGGGTCGTTGCCGTGGCCGCCTGAGGAGTAGAGCGGGTGGTGGAAGTAGGCGGCGACGCAGCCCTTGGTGTTGCGGGCGAGGTCGTCCTTGAGCCACTGGATCTGGGCGGGGTCGTCGAAGGAGTTGGAGTCGAGGGCGAGGAAGTGCCAGTTGCCCTGGTCGTAGCTGTAGTAGGGCTTGCCCTGGGGGTAGGCGATGGCGCCGAAGTACGACTTGTAGCCGGCGAGCGGGCCTGCCGGGTCGTAGGTCTCGTGGTTGCCGGGCACGGGGCGGGTCTTCGCCTTGAACGCGCCCCAGGTCTTGTCGTAGTAGTTGCGGTAGTCGGACAGCCGGGCGTCGTCGTACTGGTTGTCACCCATCGTCAGGTAGAACGCCGGGTTGATCCGCTGGGCCTGGGCGGCGGTCTTGGGGTGGGCGCAGGAGCTGCTGGAGGCGGTGCACTGCGCGGCGATGTCGCCCGCCGCGACGACCGTGAAGGCGCCGGTGGGGGGCGGGGTCGTGGGCGGCGGGGTGGTGCCGTCGGGCGTTCCGTACACCTCTACTTCATAGAGGGAGTAGCCGTACGAGGTGCCGCGGGCGGTGCCGTAGACGCGGACGTGGCGTCCCTTGCCGCCGAGCCCGGTCCAGTCGTCGGTGCCGCCGTTGCCCGCGGTCTCGGCGGCGAGGGTGGTCCAGGTGGTGCCGTCGGCGGAGATCTCGACGCGGTAGGCCTTGGCGTAGGCCACCTCCCAGTTGAGGCGGACGCGGGTGACGGCGGCCGTGGTGCCGAGGTCGACGCGGAGCCACTGGGGATCGGAGCCCTCGGCGCTGGCCCAGCGGGTGGCCGGGTCGCCGTCGAAGGCCTTGGCGGGTTCGAAGCCGGTGTCCTCGACGGAGGACGAGGTGGCGGGCTTGCCACGGGAGAGCAGCGGGTCGGCGGCGGCGGCCCGGTCGGGCGCGAGGACCAGCAGGCCGCCGACGAGGAGCAGCGCGGCGGCGAGCGCGGCGACGAGGAGGGACGGGGTGGTGCGGCGAGGTGGGGCGGAGGCGTTCAGGCGCATACCTGGGACTCCCTGGCCTGGGGACGGCGAGAGCTGGACTTCGGTGCGGACATCGCGGCCCGGCCCGCGTGGCGCGGGGCGCCCCGGGGCGTGCGGCGGTGCACGGCGGCCGGGTCAGAGCTCTCGCTGAGCGCGTCACGCCCGCGCCCGGTGGTCCCGGGACGGGCGCCGCGCCAAGCCGCCGCGGCGAGAGTAGCGGATAGGAAAGTTTCCTACCAGACCTGGAACAGGGCTCTGCGGGGGCGGAGTTCGGGGCGCCGGAGGGGGAGGTTGCGGGGCTTCGCGGAGGGAGGCTCCGCGGGGGCAGGGGCACGGCTCCGGTGGGTTGGGGGAGGCTCCGGTGGGCGGGGGTGAGGCGGAGGCGAGGCTTCGCGAGGGCTCGGCGGGAGGGGCGGGGCGATGCTCCGCGAGGGCGCAGGCGGGGCGGAGGCGAGGCTTCCGTACGGCGCCCGGGAGGGGCGCGGGTGAGGCTCCGTTCCCGAGTCCGGTCCGGTCCCGTCCGGTCCGGTCCCGTCCGGTCCCGTCTCGTCCGGTCCCGTGCGGTCCGCTCCGGTGCCGGAGCCTCAGGCCCACGGGCGTCAGAGGCTGATGTGGTACGCCTTGCGCAGGGTCTCGTGCACGGTCCAGGTGGTGCGGTCGCCCTCGCGGAGCACACAGGCGTCGCCGGGGCCGATCTCCAGGGTCTCGCCGCCCTCGACCTCGACCGTGGCGCGGCCGCTCACGACGACGAACAGCTCGTTCGCCTCGGTGTCGGTGACCACGCCCGGCGTGATCTGCCAGATGCCGCGGATCTGCTTGCCGTCGACGGACTCCCACAGGACCTTGCCGGTCACCTCCGGGGTGCCGGAGACGATCTGGCCGGGGTCGAGCGGCTCGGGCTCGAGCTCGGCGTCGGGGATGTGGACGGCGAAGGAAGGCTGCGTGCGAGTGGTCGCGTGAGTGGTCATGGGCGGTGACTGTAGCGGGGCCCGAGAGGCCCGTACGGGGCCGGTACCCGGTGGAGGATTTCCCTCCGTTTCCCGTTCCGACCAGCCGCTTCGCCCGTACGGAATCCGCATGTACGGCGTCACGGAATCCGCAGGAGGCGCATTCGGCCGGAGCACGGCGCCATCTGCGCGCGGACGGTGCTCCGGCGGCCGCCGGGGCACCGATTCCGTAGCACCCGGGCCATGAAAACCGCCCCTCGAACAACTTTCGCCCGCAGCCGTCACCGCTGGTCGGCGCAGGCGCCTTTGGTGAGCCCAATGTTGGTACCGGAGATTGCGCCGCGCCCCCTGACAGCCGGGCCGAGAGGGCGCCACACTCCCCCCGAGCCCGTCTCACGGGCCCGTCTCCGGAGACCGCTCTGCAGTCCGGCTCTGATGTCCGCTCTGGGTCCGGCCATGGAGTCCGCTCCAGGGTCCGGCTCCCGATCCACTCCCCCGGGCCCGTCCGTTCCCGCTCCTTCTCTCTTCCGTTCCCCCTCTCTTCCCTCCTCCTCCCCCTCCTCCCCCTCCTCCCTTCCTCCCCCACCCCGGACAGGAGAGTGCGATGACCTCCACCCGTGCCCGCGCCGCCGTCCTCGGCGCCGCGGCCCTGCTGACCGCCGCCATGACCGCCCCCACTGCCACCGCGGACCCCGCGGCCTCCGCCGTCCCGAGCGGGGAACCCGCGCCCGGCGCCTCGTACAAGGCCGTCCACGACACCCTCGGCCCGCAGCGCCTGACGCCCGCCCAGCGCGCGCTCGCCGCTGCCAAGCAGGCCGAGGCGGAGAGATCGTACGAGCGGGCCCGTACCTTCGGGACCACGGGCGCCCTCGCCGGTTACAAGCTCTCCGGCGGCATCCACCAGTCCCAGCAGACCTCCTACTGGTGCGGCCCTGCCACCCTCGTGATCACCCAGTCCGCCCGCGACGAGGTCGGCGGGCGCTCGCAGCAGGAAGCGGCGACCCTGCTCAAGACGAACACGAGCGGCACCGCCTGGTACGGCATCAACATCAACGTGTCGAACCCCACCGGCTATCCGATGGCGGACGCGCTCAACTACCGCCTCCCCGGCGCGGGTTACGTCCCCAAGGCGCTGCCCTACACCCCGACCGCCACCGACAAGGCGAACTTCAAGCAGCACATCACCCACAACACCGACAACGACTACGCCATCGCGGGCAACGCCTGGGAGGTGCCCGGCGGTCCGCACCTCGTGGGCCACCCCAACATCGAGATCTTCCACTGGGTCTCGATCGACGGCTACAACACGGACACGGCCGCCGGCCAGGTCAACTACCTCGACCCGGTGGGCGGCGTGAGCACCAGCGTCATCTCCTGGGCCGGCCCCGTGCCCAAGTCCGCGCACATCTCGTCCGACACGATCACCACCATCATGGGCGGCCGTGGGTACGTCTGGTAGGCGGCCGTCTCCGGTGTCCGTCCGGGCGTGCGTCCTGACGTGCGCCCTGGCGGGCTCCCTGACGGGCCTCCTGCTCGCGGGATGCTCGCCCGGACGGACCGGGCCCGGCCCGCTGTCCACCACCGCACCGCCGACGGCGCGGGCGGAGCGGGCTGCGGCCTGCGAGGTGCCGCTGCCGACGGCATGGGACACGGCCTTCGCCGCGGGCGAGTACCGGCCGCCCGGCGGACGACGCGCGGCCCTCGCGGACGCCGGTCCCGGCTGGACGGCACTGCAGCTCACCGGCGGCGACGGGCGCCGGGCCGTCCTCGTACGTGAGGGAGAAACGTCTCCGCAGACCCTGCTGCGGTTCGCCGACCCGGTCGGACACCAGCTGCTCGCGGCCGACTTCGACGGACGCCGGTGGGCCGCGTTCGCCGTCCTGGAGGGCCGGACCCTGGACAGCCCGTGGAGCCTCTACGTGTGGGACGCGGCCACCGGCACGACCCGGCGCCTCGCCCGCACCGACCGGCCGGGCCCGCTCCCCCGCCCTGTCGTGCACGACGGCACCGTGGTGTGGGCCCAGGGCACCGGCCCTGGAAAGGCCGCGATCTTCGCTGCCCCCGCGGGCGGTGGGCACGCGCGCGCGTGGCACACGGGAGTCCTGGACACGCCGTTCGCCGCGGGCGGGCTGCTGGTGTGGCGGGAGGCCGCGGGAGGCCACACCCGGCCGGCGGCCCTCTCGCTGCGCGACGGGCGCCCGGCCGCGCTGCCCACGCCGGTGGCCGCGCTGCGCGACATCCGCTCGCTCGTCTCCGACGGCAGCACCTGGGCATGGGTCGAGGGCGAGACCGAGCCCCGCCTGATGGTGTGGCGCACGGGCGACGCACGGCCCTGGGCCGCCGTGACCACCTCGCCCGCCGCGGACGGCATGGACCAGCTGCGGATCGCCGGCCGGCTGGTCACCTGGCGCACGCCGGAGACCTCGTACGCCCTGGACCCCGGCCCCGGCTCGTACGCGCGGATCACTCCCCCGTACGGCTATGCGGCGGCCGACGGGAGCGCCCTGGTCCTCGCGTACAGCGTCGGCAACGCCAAGACCGCGGGCGCGCGAGCCGTGGTCCAGGTCGTGGACGCCGCCCGGCTGCCCGCGCTGCCGCGCTGCGGCTGATGGCCCTGAACATGGCTGCGGCCGCGGCTGATACCGCGGCTGCGGCTGACTGTGACCCTGACCGTGCCCCCCCTGGCTGGGGTTGCGGCTGCGGCTACGCCTGACGCCGTGGCTATGGCAGTGGCTGATGTACGACGCCGAGGTTTGCGAGGCGCGTGGGTGCGCCAGAGATCCAGCATGCCCACACAGGTGTCCGAAGAGGTACGGGAGGCGCTCCATGAGGGGCGGCCCGTCGTCGCGCTGGAGTCGACGATCATCGCCCACGGCCTGCCGCGTCCGCGCAACCTGGCCGTGGCGAGGGAGCTGGAGGGCCTGGTACGGGACGGCGGGGCGGTGCCCGCGACGATCGCGGTGCTCGACGGCGTCGCCCGGATCGGCCTGGACGGGGCCGCGCTCACCCGGATCGCCGAGGACCCCTCGGTCCGCAAGCTCGGCCACCGCGATCTGGCCCCCGCGCTCGCCGTCGGGGCGTCGGGCGCGACGACCGTCTCGGCGACGGCCTGGCTCGCCGACTCCGCCGGCATACGGGTCTTCGCGACGGGCGGTCTCGGCGGGGTGCACCGGGAGTGGACCGAGACCCAGGACGAGTCGGCGGACCTGCGCCTGCTCGCCGAGGTCGGCATCACCGTCGTCTGCGCGGGCGTGAAGTCGATCCTCGACGTGCCCGCCACCCTCCAACGCCTGGAAACCCTCGGCGTGACCGTCGTCGGCTACGGCACGGAGACCTTCCCCGGCTTCTACCTCTCGTCCTCCGGCGAGCGCGTCGACTGGACCGTGCGGACACCGCAGGGCGTGGCACGGGTGA
Organism: Streptomyces sp. NPDC012637; assembly: GCF_042954805.1. Classification (NCBI taxonomy): domain Bacteria; kingdom Bacillati; phylum Actinomycetota; class Actinomycetes; order Kitasatosporales; family Streptomycetaceae; genus Streptomyces; species Streptomyces sp. NPDC012637. Next base: position 675,378 of record NZ_JBIBDS010000003.1, on the reverse strand, counting down.
TGCGGGCCAGGGACGAGCTGGGCGGGCCGTGTTCGGCGCTGGTCGTAGGCAACCCCGTACCGACGGAGCAGCAGCTCGACCCGGCGCTGCACGACCGGGTCCTCGCGGCCGGCCTCGCGGCGGCGCGGGAGAAGGGGATCACGGGGCAGGCGGTGACGCCCTTCCTGCTGGAGTACCTGACGGTGCACACGGAGGGAGCGTCCCTGGAGGCCAACCTGGCGGCGGTACGGGGCAATGTGTGGCTCGCGGCCCGGATCGCCGCCGCCTACCACGGACAACTGGACGCACTCCCCGACGAGCGCGGAAACAGGCAGAGGCACGGGCAGAGGCAGGGACAGGGACACGGGAAGGGGCAGGGAGAGGGACAGGCGCAGAGGCAGGGACACGGACTTGGCCACGGACGCGGGCACGGGCAGCCGTGACCGATCGGTGGACGCGGCCCGGATCCGGTTCGGGGACGGAGCCCGTGCCCGGGCCTGATCCCGGGCCTGATCCCGGACCCGCGACCGGGCCCGGCGGCCCGGGGGCCCTGCTGGTCGTCGGGGACGTCGTCACCGACGTGGTCGCCCGGCACCGCACGCCGCTCGCGCCCGCGACCGACACGGCCGCCGAGATCCGCACCCTGCCCGGTGGCGCCGGGGCGAACGTGGCCTGCTGGGCGGTGCGTTCGGGCTGCCCGGAGGCACGGCTCCTCGCCCGGGTCGGCACCGACTCCGCCGTCTGGCACGACCTGGAGCTGCGCCGCGCGGGCGTACGGCCGCTGCTCGTACCGGACTGGGAGGCGCCGACCGCGACCGTGATCGCCCTGGTCGGCGCGGACGCGGAGCGTACGTTCCTGACGGACAGCGGTGCGGCACTGCGGCTCTCGCCAGGCGACTGGTCGCCGCGGCTGCTCGACGGGGTCGCCCGGGTGCACCTGTCCGGCTACCTCTTCTTCGGCGACCGGAGCCGCGAGACGGCCGGGCGGGTGCTGCGTGACGCGGCCGCGGCGGGGGTTCCGGTGAGCGTCGACCCGGCCTCGGCGGGCTTCCTCTCGGAGCTCGGCGCCGAGGCGTTCCTCGCCGCCGCGGCCGGTGCCGAGTGCCTGCTGCCCAACGCGGACGAGGCCCGCACCCTGACCGGTCACGCGGACCCCGCCACGGCTGCGGTGGCGCTGAGCACGCGCTTCCCGCTGGTCGCGGTGACCCTGGGCGCCGACGGCGCCCTACTCGCCGCCGACGGCCGGGTGACCGCGCGGGTCCCGGCTCCAGCCGCCCGTCCGGTCGACACCACCGGCGCGGGCGACGCCTTCACCGGCGCCTTCCTGGCGGCCCGGCTCACGGGCACGGCCCCGGCCGGCGCGGCGGAGGCGGGCTGCCGCGCGGGGGCACGGGCGGTGACGGCGGTGGGCGGGCGGCCCTGATCCACGGACCGGGTCGCCGTGGGCGCCGGGTGGTCTCGCCCTGCCCGTGGAGCCCTGGCGGTCAGTCCACAAAGCCGGTACAGCCCTGCCGTCCAGCCACACCGGTCCAGCCCTGCCATCCAGTCCTGGCCATCGAGCCCTCCCGGTCCAGCCCTGGCCATCGAGCCCTGGCCCGTCAGTCCATGAAGCCGGTCCAGGCCGGCCGCCGCGGGTCGTCGACGCGGACGACGGCGTCGGCGACGTCGGCGGGCCCGACCTCCTCCTCGTACCGCGCGAACGCGGGCAGCGTCCACGGGTCCTCGGTGCGGCGGGCCAGCGCACCCGGCGAGAGCCGCAGGTGCAGCTTCACGTCGAAGGGGAACCAGTGGCCGAGCAGGAACGGGCCGTGGACCACGAGGACTCCACCCGGCCGCAGCGGGACGGCGGGGCTGCGTGTGGCCCGGTCGGTCACGGGGTTCCACAGGTCGGGCAGCACCCGCCCGCTGCCGCCCGGCTCCAGCGGGCCGAAGACCTCCCGCCACAGCGCCCCGGTGTCGTACCAGCCGCTGTAGTACGCGTCGGGGTCCTGCCTGCCGTGCTCGAAGCGCAGCGACGCGGGGCGCAGGAAGCCGCCGGTCGCGACGACGAGCACGGACCTGCCGCGCAGCCGCAGCACCTCGGCGACGCGTTCGGCGAACTCCCCGCCCGGCGTGGCCGGGGCACCGTCGACACCCACCTTGAGCCAGTCGCTGCCGTCGCCGGGTTCGGCCCGCTCGACGCGGTCGGCCACGGTGTCGGCCAGCCGCTCCCAGCTGATCGCTTCGAATCGCATCCGCCCCATCCTGCCGTACGGATCCGGCCCGCCCGCTCCAAGCTTGGTGGCGGACGGTCTTGACCTTGCCACTGGCGGCAGGGTTCGACGATCACCCCATGAACAGCGAGACGCAGACGGAGCACATACCGGCACCGACGCGGACGGAGACGCAGACGCAGACAACCACACCAGCACAAGCCCCGGCGCAGACGCGCGGCACCGCCCGGGTCGTCGTGGTCACGGGCGCGGGCACCGGGATCGGCCGGGCCACGGCGCGGGGCTTCGCCCGGCAGGGTGCGACGGTCGTCGCGGTGGGCCGCAGGCCGGGCCCGCTCGACGAGACGGCGGAGGGCTTCCCGCGGATCCGGCCGCTGGTCGCGGACATCACGGCGCAGGGCGCGCCGGAGGACGTCGTCCGCGCCGCCGTCGAGACGTACGGACGGCTCGACGTGCTCGTCAACAACGCGGGGATCGCCTGCGGCGGTCCGCTCGGCACCCTGGGCCGCGAGGTGATCGGCCCGCTCGTCGAGACCAACCTCGTCGCGCCGGTGCTGCTCACGCAGGCCGCCGTGCCGGCCCTCGAGGCCTCGCGGGGCGTCGTCGTCAACGTGACGACGACGGTCGGTCAGCGCGGCTGGCCGGGCAACTCCGTCTATCCGGCCACGAAGAGCGCCCTGGAGACGCTGACCCGCTGCTGGGCCGTGGAGCTCGCGCCGCGCGGGATCCGGGTCGTGGCGGTCGCACCCGGGGCGATCGAGACGCCGATCGCCGACCACATGGGGCTCTCCGCGGAACAGCGCGAGGCGGTCCGGAAGTGGCAGCTGGCGCACATCCCGCTGGGCCGGATCGGCCGCCCCGAGGAGGTGGCCTGGGCGATCACGGCGCTGGCCGCGCCGGACGCCGGGTACCTGACGGGCACGGTGCTGCCCGTGGACGGCGGGGCGCTGGTGTCGTGATACGACTGCGCGGGGAGGTGGGGGCCTTGCGCATCGGTGAACTGGCCCGGAGGACCGGGACGACGGCACGCGCGCTGCGCCACTACGAGCAGGCGGGGCTGATCTCCTCGGTACGAGCGGCGAACGGGTACCGGGTGTACGAGGCGGACTCCGTGGTCCGCGTGGCCAACATCCGCTACCTGCTCGGCGCGGGTCTGACGCTGGACGACGTGGCCGCGTTCGCGAGCTGCCTCGACGGGGACATGCCCGCGACCCGGCCCTCCGTCGGCGGTCTGCGGATCGCCCGCGAACGCCTCGCGGTGCTCGACGCGCGGATCGCCGCGCAGACGGAGGCGAGGGACCGCCTGGCCGCGGCCCTGTCCCGCTATCCGGAACCGGCACCGCCGGACCCGCACGACGGGGACGACGGGAACGGCGGGAACGGCGGGAACCGCGGGAACGGCGGGAACGGCGGGAACGGCGGGAACGGCGGGAACGGCGGGAACGACCCAGACGGCCACAACGAAGGGGACAGCCTCGCCTGCCGGGAAGTCCCAGAGGCCGCTGACCTCGCGGACCTCGCGGACGCCAAAGACGTCAGGGACGTCACGGACGTCGTACCCGGTCATCCCTTCGGCGCCTCCTGCGCCGTCGCGCACGCCGGGGCCGGCTCGTCGACCGACAGCGGCGCGCCCTTCGGCAGCAGATAGGTCACGTGGAGCACGACGGGCTCCGTGCCGAGGTTGCGCCCGATGTGGACGTGGTGCGCGCCGGACGGCTCGACGAAGGCCTCGCCCGCCGAGGTCTCCTCGACCGAGCAGTCGTCGAGCGTACGCGTCAGGGTGCCGGACTGGACCACGGCGATCAGCTGGCCGGGGTGGTGGTGCCAGCCGGTGGAGCCGCCGGGCACGACGGTGATGGTGCGGACGACCACGTCGGTGTCGCCCTTGGGCGGCTTGATCGTGAGCCTGCCGTCCGATGTGCCCTTCGCGAGCACCGTGCCGCTCACGCCGCTGCCCGTCGTGGCAACGGCCGCCGCCGGAACCACCGCCACCGCGGCGACGGTGCCCGCGACGACGAGAGCCTTGCGCAGCCGTGCGCCGCGCCCTTCCTCGCGTATGCCCTGCGCCGTGTCCCGTCCCGCGCCCGCCCCAATGCCCTGCTCCATTGCCGTGCCCCTCCAACTGCTCGACGTGGCCGTCCGGTTCACGACGTCGATATCCAGCCACACGCTACCGCCGGAGGGGAGGAGTCAGGAGGCGTACGCCTCGTCGCGGAGTTCGGCGCGGCCCGTTTCGACCGCCTGGGCGAGGGTCAGTTCTCCGTCCGCGAGCGCCCGGCAGGTGGCCGCGTCCGTGCGCAGCCACACCTCGGCGTCCGCCGCCGGCCCTTCCCCGTACGAGAGCACTCCGCCTGCCCCGGCGCGTACGTGGAACTCGCCCTCGTCCAGCGTCACCTGGACGACCTTCGCGCCGAGCCCGGCCAGGGCGTCGAGCAGCGGGATCGCGAACCAGTGGGCGCGGACGGCGTCGGTCGGCCGGGGTTCGCCGAGCGCGGGCGCGCCCCACGCGGCGAGGGCGCGCAGCACGGGCTGCAGCTCACGCCCGCGCTCGGTGAGCTCGTACACGTACGCGGAGACGGGCGGCGGCAGCCTGCGCCGGGTGACGAGTTCCGCACCCTCCATGTCCTTGAGCCGGCCCGCGAGCATGTCGGTGCTGACGCCGGGGAGATCGGCGTGCAGATCGGTGTAGCGCCGTGGACCCGCGAGGAGTTCACGGACGATCAGCAGCGTCCACCGGTCACCTACGGCGTCGAGGGCGCGCGCTGCGGCGCAGTACTGGTCGTAGCTCCGGCGGCGCGGTTGACGCGACGAGCGTGACTGAGGCGACTGAGGTGGCATGCGACGCAGTCTAGACATGTTGTTGGACTTTCCAAGCTCGAACTTGGTAAAACCAAGCATCAACACTTCTGGGGAGGTCGGCGCATGGAGTTCCGGCAGTCGAGCAAGCTGAGCGAGGTCTGCTACGAGATCCGCGGCCCGGTCATCGAGCAGGCCAACGCCCTGGAGGAGGCGGGCCACAGCGTCCTGCGCCTCAACACCGGAAACCCGGCGCTCTTCGGCTTCGAGGCGCCCGAGGAGATCGTCCAGGACATGATCCGGATGCTCCCCAAGGCGCACGGCTACACCGACTCGCGCGGCATCCTGTCCGCCCGCCGCGCCGTCGTCCAGCGCTACCAGTCGATGGGCCTGACGGACGTGGACGTCGACGACGTCTACCTCGGCAACGGCGTCTCCGAGCTCATCTCCATGGCCACGCAGGCCCTCCTGGAGGACGGCGACGAGGTCCTCATTCCGGCCCCCGACTACCCGCTGTGGACGGCGGTCACGACCCTCGCGGGCGGCAGGCCCGTGCACTACCTGTGCGACGAGTCCGCCGACTGGTACCCGGACCTCGACGACATGGCCTCGAAGATCACCGACCGGACCCGGGCCGTCGTCATCATCAACCCGAACAACCCGACCGGCGCGGTGTACCCGAAGGAGATCCTGGAGGGCATCCTCGACCTCGCCCGCCGGCACGGCCTGATGGTCCTCGCCGACGAGATCTACGACCAGATCGTCTACGACGACGCCGTCCACCACCCGGTCGCCACCCTCGCCCCCGACCTGGTCGTCCTCACCTTCGGCGGCCTGTCCAAGACCTACCGGGTGGCCGGCTTCCGCTCCGGCTGGCTGGTCGTCAGCGGCCCGCGGGAGCACGCCAGGAGCTATCTGGAGGGCCTGACCATGCTGGCCTCCATGCGGCTCTGCCCCAACGCGCCCGCCCAGTACGCCATTCAGGCCGCGCTCGGCGGAAGGCAGTCCATCCACGAGCTCACCGCCCCCGGCGGCCGGCTGCGCGAGCAGCGCGACCGGGCCTGGGAGAAGCTCAACGAGATCCCCGGCGTCACGTGCGTGAAGCCGAAGGGCGCGCTCTACGCCTTCCCGCGCCTCGACCCGGCCGTGCACCGGATCCACGACGACGAGAAATTCGTCCTCGACCTGCTGCTGCGGGAGAAGATCCAGGTGGTGCAGGGCACCGGCTTCAACTGGGCGCGCCCGGACCACTTCCGCATCCTCACGCTGCCGTACGTCGACGACCTGGACGCCGCGATCAGCCGCATCGGCCGCTTCCTCGGCGGCTACCGGCAGTAGCGTCCGGACTCGCCGCGACTCCGCCCCTCCTGCGATGATCTGACGGATCATCGCAGGAATGACCGGAGAAAGGGGCCGATCCGCCATGGACGCCGCGCTGATAGCCGTCGCCGGAACCCTGCTGGGCGTGGTGGCCACCCACTGGTTCCAGGGCCGCGCCGCCGAGCGCACGGCCTCGCTTACCAGGACCGAGCAGCTGCGGCAGGAACGGATCGCGAGCTACAGCTCCTTCGCCGGAGCGGTCGTCGACTACCGGCAGAGCCAGAACGACCGCTGGTTCCGGGCCCATCTGGAACCCGGCACGGAGGAGGCGGAGCAGTCCCGCCACGCCTCGTACCGGCAGCGCAGCGCCGCCCGGCAGGCGCTCTTCCGGGTCCAGCTGATCTGCGACGACTCTGAGACCCGACGGCTCGCCCAGGAAGCCTTCGTGAAGACCCACTGCATGCACGAGGCGACGGACGACGAGGACCGCGTGCGGCGTTCGGACGAAGCGAAAGAGGCCCTGGCGCGCTTCATCGAGTCAGCCGCGCCGAGCGTGCGCTGAGCCGACGGCGGAATGCGCCGAGCCGATGGCGGAATGCGCGAAGTCCGCGGGCGGAATGCGCGAAGTCGGCGGCGTGATGCATCGATCCGGCGTCGGCGTCCGGTGAGCTGACCGCGCGACGGGTGCGCGACGCGGGCGATGCGAAGAGTCCTCCACGCGCGCGCGTGCGCGAGTGCGCGCGCGGGAAGTCTGCGCGTACTGACCCGCGGGTAGGACATCCGTGTGGATCTCGTCGCTCCCGTCGTGGTCGAACCGCTCAGGCGGCGCCGCTGCTCGGAATGCCACCAGGGCCCGCTGGAGCGGATGATCGTCGAGTTCAACGCGCCCGTCTGCCTGGACTGCGCCGACCTCGGACACCTCGTCTTCCTGCGGCGCGGCGACACCGCGCTCACCCGCCGCGCCCGCGAGGGCAGTTCGCTGTGGGCGGTGGTCGTACGGCACAACCGGCGCCGCACCCGCTACGAGCGCCAGGGCCTGCTCGTCGAGGAGGCCGCGCTCGCCCGTGCGGAGGCCGCCTGCCTCGCCGACGCCGAGGCCCGGGCGCGCCGCCGGGCCCGGGACGCGGCGCGCAGGGCCGGGCGGGACGCGGAGATCACGGCTGCCCTGGAGGCGGAGATCCTGCGCCTGTTCCCGGGCTGCCCGGCCGAGCGGGCGGAGCGGATCGCCTCGCACGCCTCGGCCAAGGGCAGCGGACGGGTGGGGCGTACGGCGGCCGGCCGGGCCCTCGACCCGGGCGCGGTCACGGCCGCGGTGCGGGCCGCCGTACGCCATGTCGACACCGACTACGACGCCCTGCTGATGGCCGGGGTGCCCCGGCACCAGGCCCGGGCCCGGATCGCACCCACCGTCGAGACGGTGCTCCGTTCGTGGCGGACGGGATGAGGGACCGGCGGACAGAGGCGCGGGCGGACAGAAGGACGATCGACTGAGGGCGACTGCCTGAAAGACGATCGGCTGAGGGGTGATCGACTGCAGGACGATCGGCTGAGGGACGGGCGGGCTGAGGGACGGGCGGGCTGAGGGGCGCGGCGACGCGGCGCCCTGAACTCGGCCCTGGCCCGCCCTCGGCGGGCGGGGGTCCGGCTGCGCGACCGGTGCGAGCACCGGCGCGAGTCGGTACGGGCGCCGGTGCGGGGGTGCAGGTGTCGGTACGAGCCGGTGCGCACCGGCGTGAGCCGGTACGGGCGGTACGAGCCGGTGCGTCAGGCCTGGTCGGCCGCGCGGCGGGCCCTGCGGTACAGCAGCGCTCCGCCGAGGAGCAGGGCGGCGCTCGCCGGTGCCGCGTAGCCGAGGGAGTCGGCGCCGGTGCTGGCGAGCTGGACCGAGCGGGACTGCGGCGCCGGGCCGGGGAGCTGCTCGGTGCTCGGGGCGGGCGGCAGGTTGCGCACCGGGGTCTGCGGGCGCGGGGTCGGGGTCTCGGGGTGCTCGCACTCCTCTTCGGGTCCCGACTCGTTCACCGAGGTGTTGCCGAAGGCGGGGTTGCCGATGCCGACCACGTTGAGCGAGTTGCCGCTGAGGTTGACCGGGAGGTCCACGGGCAGCTGGATGCCGTTGCCGGAGAGGACGCCCGCGGAGCCCTCGGTGTGGCTCCCGGCGTTCGCGCCGCCGCCGTTGTGGGCTCCGCCGCCGTGGTGGGATCCCCCGTGCCCGGGACCGCCGCCCGCGCGGGAGTCGCTGTCGGACGAGCCGGACCGCGGGGTGCCCGGCAGGTCCTTGTGGGCCGGGCGGCCGGCGGCGCGGTCCTCGGAACCGTGACCCGACCCGGAGCGGTTGGCACAGCTGTTGCCCGCCGCCGGGTTGAGCAGACCGACGACGTTGACGGTGTTCCCGCAGACGTTCACGGGGACGTGCACCGGCAGCTGAACCGCGTTGCCGGAGCCGACCCCCGGCGAACCTGCGGCGACGCCCTGCGCCGCGGAGTCCGCGTGGGCGGCGCCCGCCGACAGCGCGAGCGCGCCGCCGGTGACCAACAGTGTGGCCAGACCACTTCGGCCAATCTGCCTCATGGTTTCCTGCCTTCCGGATGTCTTCACGGGCCCTCGCCCGTATCCGAAATAACGCCATCCGCTGGGTGGCCGGATCCGACCGTCCGCGTGTTTCACTCCATCGAGGGAGCGTGAGGCGGTCGATCATGGCCCGACGTCGGGCGTTCGCGGTGCGTCACGGTGACGCGGGAGGGGGGTGAGGTGACCGTGGGGACGGAGCGACCGGGGGTACCGGTGGGGCGGGACACGGCGCGCCGGCGGACGCTCGGGACCACGCACACGGGTGCTGCCCGTCGTCCACGACGTCACCTCGGCGACCCCGACTGCCCGACGTACTCCCCCTCTTCGACGACGCCACGTACGTGCAGACGCCGGCCACCTGCACCGACTCGTCCCCGTTCCCGGCCGGGGGCGACGAACTGCTCCGCACGGCCGGGCTGGCGGTGAACCCCGGGGAGCAGGCGACGGCACTGGCCGCCGAGAGCCGCGTGGACCTCGCGATCAGCGCGAGCCACGGAAACGAACTCCATCTCTCCCAGGGGAAGTTGACCATCTTCTCACATGGCCCTGGATGCCACCGGCTCCCGGGCGCGGGGCGCGGGAGCCGCGCGGCTGGACCGTCGAATGCGCCGCTCCCGCCGCGGACTTCGGGTGGGCGCCGGTGTTCGTCATCGATCCGGAGTGCCTCTCCTGACCACGCTCCCCCGCCCCGACGGTTTCGCCGCCCCCTGCGCCCCCTTCGCCCAGGCCTCGGCCGCCGCCCAAGCCTGGAGGGCGAGCGGCCGCCGCGGCGACCGCGGCGGCAAGGTGGTGGCGCAGCAGCCGTCCCACGGCGACGGCCGAGCGGGTATGGCGGCGGTCACCTTCCGAGCAGGTCGGTGATCACGCCGACCGGGTCGGCGTCGGGGGTGCCGCGCGGCCACCAGTCCTCGCGGTCGGCGTCCGACTCGTACCCGTACCAGAGTCCGTCGCGGCCGAAGCGGAGCTGGAGGGAGCGGATGGAAAGCCGGTTGCGCCAGGGGCGGAAGGCCGGCAGGTCGGCGGCGAGCAGGGCGGGCCTCGCCCGGTCGAAGGGCCCGGCGGGCGGGTCCCAGGCCTCCTCCAGGACGGCGAGTCCGGCGGGGCCGCCCTGCCGCCAGGCGGCGACCGCGCGGGACAGGTCCGTGGGAGTGCGGTCGAGGGCGTAGGCGAGGTCGCGGTAGAGGGCGCGGGTGGAGGCGGTGAGGCCGGAACCGGGGTGTGCGGCGGCCAGCCGTACCGCGTCCTGCCAGGGGGTGAGCGCGGCGACGGGGTCGTGGCCGGTGGTGAGGAAGGTGTGGGCGCGGGCGGCGGCCTCGCCGGCGAGGAGGTCGAGCGCGAGCGGGTCGGGGGCGTCGGGGTCGGCGGGGAACACGGCGGGCCGGCCGGGCCGCGCGGGCGCGGGCAGCGGCGGGGGCAGCGGCGGCAGGCTGTGGCCGGTGGCCGGGGCGAGCACGGTGCGCGCCGGGACGGTGGGAAGGGCCGGGGCGGCCGCCGCGGCCAGGGCGCTCTCGGCGGCGGAGCGCGCCGCGTTGCGCCGGGTGAGCTCGGCGAGGAGTTCCTGTTCGCCCCGGCCGCGCATCAGGAACAGGACGAAGGGGTCCTCGTCGAGGAGGCGGGCGGCCTGGTAGCAGAGGGCGGCGGCGTGCTTGCAGGGATAGCCGTCGTCGGGGCAGGTGCAGTCGGGGACGAGGTCGCCGGGGGCGGGCAGGAGTCCGGTGACGGCCTCCAGGGCGTGGGGCACGTCCTTGTCCAGGAGGGCGGCGATGTGCTCGGGCCGTGCGGTGGCCTCGTCGAGGAAGCGCTCCCAGTCGTCGTCGCCGAGGGTCCTCAGCCGGATCTCCGCGCGGTACGGCCGGGCGCGGCTGCCGTGTACGTAGGCGACGACCCGGCCGGGGGTGACGGTGATCGCGTCGACGTGGCCGCGCTGGGCGTAGGCCCTGCCCCGGGCGAGACGGGCCGGGTCGAGCGCGGTGTCCTCCAGGGCGTCCACCCACGCGTTGCCCCACCAGCTGGCGGCGAACCGTCCGTCGGGGGCTTCGTGCGGGACGAGCTGGGGGAAGCTCCTCCGCCGGTCGTCGTGGCGGGGCAGGGCACCTCGGGCCCCACCCGCGCGCAGACGGGAGGGCCCGGCACGCCCGGGGAGGCGGGGGCCTTCGGCGGGACGGCGGCCTTCGGTGGGACGGGAGCCGTTGGCGGGACGGCGGCCTTCGGCGGGACGGGAGCCGTCGGCGGGACGGGAGCCGTCGGCGGGACGGGGGCCTTCGGGGCTCATGCGGGCCTCCTCAGGGACACCAGATCGGCCAGCTCGCGGTCGGTGAGCTCGGTGAGTGCGGCCTCGCCGGTGCCGAGGACGGCGTCGGCGAGGGCCCGCTTGGCGCGCAGCATCTCGGCGATCCGGTCCTCGACGGTGCCCTCGGCGATCAGCCGGTGGACCTGGACCGGCTGGGTCTGGCCGATCCGGTAGGCGCGGTCGGTGGCCTGCTCCTCGACGGCGGGGTTCCACCAGCGGTCGTAGTGCACGACGTGGCCGGCCCGCGTCAGGTTGAGGCCGGTGCCGGCGGCCTTCAGGGACAGCAGGAAGACGGGGATCTCCCCGGCCTGGAAGCGGTCGACCATCCGCTCGCGCTCGGCGACGGGCGTGCCGCCGTGCAGGAGCTGGGTGGCGATGCCCCGGCCCGCCAGGTGGTCGGCGAGCAGCCGCGCCATCGACACGTACTGCGTGAAGACGAGGACCGAGCCGTCCTCGGCGAGGATCGTGTCGAGGAGCTCGTCGAGCAGGGCGAGCTTGCCCGAGCGGCCGGCCAGCCGCACGCCGCGGGCCGTGGCGCGGGCGGCGGAGCCCGGTGCGGGCCGCTCCTTGAGGAAGAGCGCGGGGTGGTCGCAGATCTGCTTGAGCGAGGTCAGCAGCTTCATGACGAGACCGCGCCGGGCCATGCCCTCGGCGCCCTCGATGTGCGCCATCGTCTCGCGCACCACCGCCTCGTAGAGCGAGGCCTGTTCGCGGGTGAGGGCCACGGGATGGTCGGACTCGGTCTTCGGCGGCAGTTCGGGGACGATGCCCGGGTCGGACTTGCGGCGGCGCAGCAGGAACGGCCGGACGAGCCGCGCCAGACGCTCGACCGCCTCCTCGTTCTCGATCTCCTCGCCGTTCTCCACCGCGCGGGCGTGCCGCGAGCGGAAGGCCTTCAGGGGGCCGAGGAGACCGGGCGTGGTCCAGTCGAGGAGTGCCCACAGCTCGGAGAGGTTGTTCTCCACGGGCGTGCCGGTGAGGGCGACCCGGGCGGGGGCGGGCACGGTGCGCAGTGCCTTGGCGGTCGCCGAGAAGGGGTTCTTGACGTGCTGGGCCTCGTCGGCGACGACCATGCCCCATTCCTGCTCGGCGAGGCGGGGCGCGCTGGTGCGCAGGGTGCCGTAGGTGGTGAGGACGAATCCGCCGTCGAGTCCTTCGAGGGTGCGGTCGGCGCCGTGGAAGCGGCGGACGGGAACGCCGGGGGCGAAGCGTTCGATCTCGCGCTGCCAGTTGCCGAGGAGCGAGGCAGGGCAGACGACCAGGGTCGGCGCGGAGCGTGCGCGGCGCAGATGGAGGGCGATGAGGGTGACGGTCTTGCCGAGGCCCATGTCGTCGGCGAGGCAGCCGCCGAGGCCGAGCGAGGTCATGAGGTCGAGCCAGGCGAGGCCGCGCAGCTGGTAGTCGCGCAGGGTGGCGTCGAGGCCGGGCGGCTGGGGCACGTCCTCGGGGCCGGCGAGCAGCCGGTCCCGGAGGGCGGCCAGAGCGCCGACGGGGACGGCGGGAACGGTCTCTCCGTCGACGTCGGCGGTGCCGGTGAGGGCGACGGCGAGCGCGTCGACCGGTTCGAGCAGGCCGAGTTCGCGCTTGCGGGCCTTGCGGACGAGATCGGGATCGACGACCACCCACTGGTCGCGCAGCCGGACCACGGGCCGGTGGGCCTCGGCGAGGGCGTCCATCTCGCGGGCGGTGAGCGGGTCGCCGTCGAGGGCGAGCTGCCAGTTGAACCGCAGGAGTTCCGTGCTGTCGAAGAAGGCGGTGCCGTCGGTGGCCGAGCCGGGCGCGGCACGGTCGGGCCTGACGACGGCGGAGGCGGTGAGGGCGCGCGCGAGGTCGCGGGGCCAGTGGACGGCGACGCCCGCGTCGGAGAGCCGGGCTGCGGCCGGGCCGAGCAGCTCGTACAGCTCGTCCTCGGCCAGGGACAGGACGTCGGGCACGCCCCGTTCGAGCAGGCGGCCGAGGGGCGGCCAGACGCGGGCGGCCCGGCGCAGTGCGAGGACGGCGTCGATCCGGGCGCGCGGACCGAAGTGCTCGTCGCCGTCGCCGGCCCAGAGGGCGGCTGCGTCGATGACGAGGGTGGGGTCGGCGAGGCTGTGCACCTGGAGGAGTGCCGCCGCGGCCTGCCGCACCTCGCCCGTCCCGGCGGCGTCCGCTCCTGCGGACGCGTCGAAGAGCTCGAACGGGGACAGGTCGAGCCGGAGCGAGATCCGGACGCCGGCGTCCATGCCGGCCGCGGCTTCCGCGGCCCAGGCCCGCGCGTGCGGCAGCCGGCTGGCCTCGCGCGCGGCGAACGGCGCTCCGGCCGCGTGGGGCGCGGCCGGGGTGCGGGGCAGGGTGTCGGCGACGGCGTCGAGGAAGGCACGGACCAGTGCCTCGGGCTCGGGCAGCCGGAGGGGTCCCGGTCCGGGCACGGGCGTCGCGTGGGCCTCGTAGGGCATGGCGGCGGCGACGGCCCGCAGGTGGGCGATGTCGTCGGCGTCGAGCGGCCCGGCCCGCCAGGCGTCGTGGTCGTCCGCGGTGAGTCCCGGCAGCAGCCGCCCGCGGGCGACCAGGTGCAGGGCGTGCAGGGCGGCGGCGCCCCAGCAGGCGGTGGCGGGGTGGGCTTCGGGGTGGTGGCGGGCGGCGACGAGGTGGGGCAGGGCGTCGGCGACGGGCAGCAGCACGGCGGGCACGGTCCGGCCGCGTGCCCCGGCGCCGTGTCGCCGCACCACCGTGAGCTCGCCGCGCTCGGCGGTGGCGGGCAGGCCCGTCCCGCCGTCCGCGCCGGGAGGACCGCCGGGCAGGCTGCCGCCGTCGGGCGCCCAGAAGGCGACCCGGCCGTCCCTGGGCAGGGCCGCGGGCAGGAAGACGGCGGCGGCGCCGGGGAAGACGCGAGGTGTCGCCGACGGGGTCACTGCTGGGGTCACGGCGCTGCTCACCTCCCGGTCCGCGACGGATTCCGACTGGACTTCCGACCTTACGGGTGGGGTCTGACAACGGCCTCACGCGGCGCTTCCCCCATGCGGCCCAACAGAACATGACACCCGGACCGGGAGGCGGCAGGGTGGCGGGGAACAGGCTTCGTCCACCTCTCGACAGACGAGGAATCCCGCCATGTCCCTTCACCGGCGTCTCACCATCGCCACCGGGGCCGCCCTGCTCTCGCTCGCGGTCGCGGGCTGCTCGGGGCTCGGCCGCAGTGCGGTGGGCACGATCTCGTACGAGACCGGGCGGGATGTCGGGGTGATGGTGACCAGCCCCTCCGTGAAGGGGTGCCACCGGCTGGCACCGGCGGGCGCGACGAAGATCGAGAACTCGACCCTGGTCGACATCATCCTCTACCGGACGCGGGACTGCCGGGGCAAGGACCCCATCTACGTCGCGAGCAACAGCGGGAACGAGATCACGCCGGGCACCCTGCCCTGGCGAAGCTACACCGTCGTCCACTGATCCCGGCAGGCTTCAGACGCCGCCCCCGGCGGGCCGGGCCAGGACCCAGATGCCGTCGTCGGTCAGATAGCGGTCGACGACCAGTCCGGCCTGCTCGAGGTGCCCTTCGAAGGCCTCGGTCGAGAGCTTCCTGGACAGGAAGGTCTGGGTCCAGCGCGCATCCGGGAAGACGTACTCGCACCGCACCCGGTCGACGCCGTCGCCGACCGGCTCCGCCGACACGATCCGCACCGTGTAGCCGGCCGGATCGTGCCGCTCCCGCGGCACGTCGTCGTGGTAGTCCGCGCCCTCGCGCTGGATGAGGACCCGGCCGTCGTCCTTCACGTGGCGGCGACAGGTCTCCAGGAGTCCCTGCCGGGTGCGGTGGTCGGCGGTGTGCACGAGGAACGAGCCGAGCACCACCGCGTCGAAGCGGCGGGGCAGCCGCAGGTCCTCGATGGGACTGAGCACGGTCTCGACGCCCGGGGCGCGCTCGCCGACGACGGCCAGCATCTCGGCGGACTCGTCCACGGCCGTCACCGCGAAGCCGCGTTCGGCGAGCGGTGCGGTGACCCGGCCCGCTCCGCTGCCGAGCTCGAGGAGCGAGGCGCCGGCCGGCAGCGCCGCCTCGATCACCTCGGGTTCCGTGCCGACCGACAGCCGCCGGTAGAGATCGACGGCACAGCCGTCCGGGGTGATCGGACCCGGGCCGCTCCCTCCGTGCCCGTCGCGCTTCCGCTGGTCGTTCCGGGGTTCGCTCATGCCCTCTCACGTCCTCTCGGCTCAGTGGTCGACGTGCTTTCGGATCGCGCTCTACGGGTAGATGCTGGAAGTGCCCGGGGGGACACCTCACCCGGGAGATGTGAGTCATGCGTACGGGGAGTGAACCGGCGACCGCGCGCAGTGCGCTGCGGCTGCGGTTCTGGCTGAGTCTGTGGGGCGTGCTGTGGGCCGCCTTCGGGACGGTGGTGTTCTCGCTGGTCGAGCGGCCCGGCTGGGCGGCCGCGTGCGCGGTGCTCTTCGTGGTGGCGGCCGTCGATCTGACGCTGGTCACGCGCCACATCCGGCAGGGCCCGCACTGGCAGCCGGGGCGCGACATCCCGCCGTACGAGCCCGATCACGGCGGCCGCGGCCGCTGGGGCCGTCCGGCCGACGTCGACCGGGAACCGCCGAAGCGGCCCTAGGGTCTGTCCGCCTCTGGCCGGCGTGTCAGGCCCCAGGGTCTGTCTGGCCCCTGGGATCTGTCTGGTTCCTGGGGTGTGTGTGGTCCCTAGGGTCTCTCTGGTGAAGCGGGCCCTGATCCGCCGCCGGGCAGGCCCTGTCCGTCCGCGGGACCGAAGCGGGCCGCCTCCAGGTACTCCGGCTTGGGGTCCAGTGCGGCGGCGAGGCGGAAATGGCGCACGGCCTGGTCGGGGCGGCCGGAGCGTTCGAAGGTACGGGCGAGCGCGAAGTGCGCGAACGCGTTGTCCGGCTCCCTCTCCAGGACCAGGCCGAACTCGAGCTCGGCCGAGCGCAGTTGGGCGGCGGCGAAGAAGGCGCGGGCACGCAGCAGCCGCGCGGCGGTGTTCTCGGGGTGAGCGGCGATCACCGAGTCCAGGAGCTTGACGGCGCCTCGCGGGTCCCGCGCGGCCAGCAGCTGCTCGGCGGCACGGAAGTCGATGACATGGGTGTCCGGGTTGCTCTCGGCCACGGTGGATTCCTTCCCCTCGCTCCGGCGGTTCAACAGCGGGCACGGTGGCCGTATTCCGTCGGGCCCGCGGCGGCGGGCCCTCGCGAGGGTCATCTCTACCCAGTCCGGAGGGTCTTGTGCCCCCGAGGGTCAGGAGGCGTCCGCGGCCCGCTGCCTGAGCTCCTCCCAGACCTTGCGGACCTGCGGCTCCAGTGCCTCCAGGGGGCCGTCGTTGTCGATGACCAGGTCGGCGACGGCCCGCCGCTGGGCGCGGGTGGCCTGGGCGGCCATGCGGGCGCGGGCCTCGGGCTCGGTCATGCCGCGGAGCCGTACGAGCCGGTCGAGCTGGGTCTCGGGCGAGGCGTCCACGACGACGACCAGGTCGTAGAGCGGGGCGAGGCCGTTCTCGGTGAGCAGCGGCACGTCGTGGACGACGACGTCGCCGGGGCCGGCGAGGCCCTCGAGCTCGGCGGAGCGGGCACCGACGAGCGGGTGGACGATCGCGTTGAGGGCGGCGAGCCGCTCGGCGTCGGCGAAGACGATCGCGCCGAGCGCGGGCCGGTCGAGGGTGCCCTCCGGGGTGAGGATGCCCTCCCCGAACTCCGCGACGACGGCCGCGAGCCCGGGGGTGCCGGGCTCCACGACCTCGCGGGCGATCCGGTCGGCGTCGATCAGGACGGCCCCGTACGACACGAACAGCCGGGACACTTCGCTCTTGCCGGCGCCGATACCGCCGGTCAGACCCACCTTCAGCATGAGCGGCAGCTTAGATCCCGCCGCCGGCCGGCTAGGCGTCGCCCTCCCGTTCGGCGAGGAAGCGCTCGAACTCGCGGCCCAGCTCGTCGGCGGAGGGCAGGTCGACCGGCTCGGCGACCAGGCTGCCGCGGGTCTCGGCGCCCGCCATCGCGTCGTACTGGTGCTCCAGGCCCTGGACGAGCGCGATCAGCTCCTCGTCGCCCTCGCCGATCTGGCGGTCGATCTCGGTCTGGGTCCGCCGGGCCTCGGTGCGCAGGGCGTGCGCGACGCCGGGAAGAACCAGCCCCGTGGCGGCGGTGACCGCCTCGAGGGCGGTGAGGGCCGCGTCCGGGTAGGGCGAGCGGGCCACGTAGTGCGGGACGTGTGCGGCGACGCCGAGGGTGTCGTATCCCGCCTCGGTGAGGCGGAACTCGATGAGGGACTCGGCGCTGCCGGGCACCTGGGCCTCGTCGAAGGGGCTGCGGTGGCCGGGCATGAGGTCCGTGCGGCTCCCGTGCGGGGTGAGGCCGACGGGGCGGGTGTGCGGGACGCCCATGGGGATGCCGTGGAAGTTGACCGAGAGCCGGACGCCCAGGCGCTCGACGATCTGGCGCACGGCGGCGGCGAAGCGCTCCCACTCGACGTCCGGCTCGGGGCCGGACAGCACCAGGAAGGGGGCTCCGGTGGCGTCCTGGACGATGCGCACCTCGATCGCCGGCGTCTCGTACGAGGTCCAGCGGTCGCGGCGGAAGGTCAGGAGGGGGCGACGGGCCCGGTAGTCCACCAGCCGGTCGTGGTCGAAGCGGGCCACCACCTGGTGGGGCAGCGTGTCGAGCAGGCGCGTGACGATCTGCTCGCCGGTCTCACCGGCGTCGATGTAGCCGTCGAAGTGGTAGAGCATGACCAGTCCGGCCGACTCCTGCGCCAGGGCCATGTCGACCACGGCCAGACCCTTCTGGTCCCATTCGTACAAATCCTGGGGATCAAGCACGATTTCCGCTCCTCCTCGCGTTCTTCCTGGACAACGCCGGCCGGTGCGGCGCCATTCCCCGGTCTGCGGTGAAAGGCCGCGAAGACCGAGGCGGTGAACGGTGAGGGCCGAGACGGCGAGGGCCGAGCCGGAGGAGGCCGAGACGGTGAGGGCCGAGCCGGAGGAGGCCGAGCCGGAGGACGCCCCACGCGGAAGACACCCAAGCGAAAGACACCCGAGCGGAAAACGACCGAGGCCCGCCTCCCCGGAGGGAGGCGGGCCTCGACGCTAGCTACTGGAGCTCAGCGGAGAGCCGGATTCAGCTCTGGCCGCCGGCCAGCTTCTCGCGCAGGGCGGCGAGGGCCTCGTCCGACGCCAGGGCGCCGGAGTTGTCGTCCGACTCCGAGGAGTAGGAGCCACCGGTCGGCGCGGCGGCCGGAGCGGCGGCGCCACCCTCGGCAGCAGCGGCCTCGTCGGCCTCGCGGGACTTGATGACCTGAGCCTGGTGCTGCTCGAAGCGCTGCTGCGCCTCGGCGTACTGGGTCTCCCACGCCTCGCGCTGGGCCTCGTAGCCCGGCAGCCAGTCGTTGGTCTCGGGGTCGAAGCCCTCGGGGTAGATGTAGTTGCCCTGGTCGTCGTAGGACGCGGCCATGCCGTACAGGGTCGGGTCGAACTCGACCGAGGCCGGGTCGGCACCGAAGGACTCGTTGGCCTGCTTCAGCGAGAGGCTGATGCGACGACGCTCGAGGTCGATGTCGATGACCTTGACGAAGATCTCGTCGTTGACCTGGACGACCTGCTCCGGGATCTCCACGTGGCGCTCGGCCAGCTCGGAGATGTGGACCAGACCCTCGATGCCCTCGTCCACGCGGACGAACGCACCGAACGGAACCAGCTTGGTGACCTTACCCGGAACGACCTGGCCGATCTGGTGGGTACGGGCGAACTGCTGCCACGGGTCCTCCTGGGTCGCCTTCAGCGACAGGGAGACGCGCTCGCGGTCCATGTCCACGTCGAGAACCTCGACGGTGACCTCCTGGCCGACCTCGACAACCTCGGACGGGTGGTCGATGTGCTTCCAGGACAGCTCGGAGACGTGCACGAGGCCGTCGACGCCACCCAGGTCCACGAAGGCACCGAAGTTGACGATCGAGGACACGACGCCGGAGCGGACCTGACCCTTCTGGAGGGTCGTGAGGAAGGTCTGGCGGACCTCGGACTGGGTCTGCTCGAGCCAGGCGCGGCGGGACAGGACCACGTTGTTGCGGTTCTTGTCCAGCTCGATGATCTTCGCCTCGAGCTCCTTGCCCACGTAGGGCTGGAGGTCGCGGACACGACGCATCTCGACCAGGGAGGCCGGGAGGAAGCCGCGGAGGCCGATGTCGAGGATGAGACCACCCTTGACGACCTCGATGACGGTACCGGTGACGATGCCGTCCTCTTCCTTGATCTTCTCGATGGTGCCCCAGGCACGCTCGTACTGGGCGCGCTTCTTCGAGAGGATCAGGCGGCCTTCCTTGTCCTCCTTCTGGAGAACCAGGGCCTCGATCTCGTCGCCGACCTTGACGACCTCGTTCGGGTCGACGTCGTGCTTGATCGAGAGCTCGCGGCTCGGGATGACACCTTCGGTCTTGTAACCGATGTCGAGCAGGACCTCGTCCCGGTCGACCTTCACGATGACGCCGTCGACGATGTCGCCGTCGTTGAAGTACTTGATCGTCTCGTCGATCGCGGCGAGGAAGGCTTCCTCGTTACCGATGTCGTTGACCGCAACCTGCGGGGTGGTGGCGGTGGTCTCGGTGCTGCTCGTCATGTGGGAAAGGGCTCCGGTACGGACATGAAGTCGTAGGTACTGCTACGCCGAGAGCCCGTATCGCAGCTGAAGAAGCCGGACAGCAAAGGAAGCACCTGGCCCGGTGAAGGGCGGCGCCTCGAGAACCGAGGGGACATACAACAGATGCGAGCGCGGCCTGCTCCGTCTGAGGCGCGCAGGCCCGCAGCGCAACCTTTAGCATACGGGGGCGGCCGGACAGGGTCAATGCGCGAAGCGCACACCCGGGGCGGATCGCCGCATACCCGGCACAACTCATGTCGGCCCAGGCCATCCTGGCCACGGGCGAGCCGCGACGCGCACCCGCTCGCGGTTCTGAGCGCAAACTACATCGACGGGCGAGATGAACCAAGAGTACGGACAGGAAGACGGCCCCGGCGGGGCCGCGGACGAGGCGGAGGCGACCCGGCGTGACGCCGGGGACGCGGAGAGCAGCCGGGCGAGCCGGGGCTGGTGGGACCGCAACGCCGACGAGTACCAGAGCGAGCACGGCGCGTTCCTCGGGGACGACCGGTTCGTCTGGGGTCCGGAGGGTCTGGACGAGGCGGAGGCCGGGCTGCTGGGCCCGGCCGGCTCGCTGAAGGGCCTCGCCGTGCTGGAGATCGGCGCGGGCGCGGCGCAGTGCTCCCGCTGGCTGGCCGCCCAGGGCGCCAGGCCGGTGGCTCTGGACCTCTCGCACCGCCAGCTGCAGCACGCGCTGCGGATCGGCGACGAGGTGCCGCTGGTGGAGGCGGACGCGGGGGCGCTGCCGTTCCGTGACGGCAGCTTCGACCTGGCGTGCTCGGCGTACGGCGCGGTGCCGTTCGTGGCGGATCCGGTACGTGTCTTCCGCGAGGTCCGCCGGGTGCTGCGGCCGGGCGGGCGGTGGGTCTTCTCGGTGACGCACCCGATCCGCTGGGCCTTCCCGGACGAGCCGGGGCCGGAGGGGCTCTCGGTCGCGGCCTCCTACTTCGACCGGACGCCGTACGTGGAGCAGGACGAGAAGGGACGCGCGGTCTACGTCGAGCACCACCGCACGATCGGGGACCGGGTGCGGGACGTGGTGGCCGGCGGTTTCCGGCTGGTGGACCTGGTGGAGCCGGAGTGGCCTGCCTGGAACAGCCAGGAGTGGGGCGGCTGGTCCCCGCTGCGCGGCAATCTGATCCCGGGCACGGCGATCTTCGTGTGCGAGCGCGCGGACGACTGAGCCAGGCGGACGGCAGAGCTTGGCGGACGGCAGAGCTTGGCGGACGGCTGATTTGGCGGACGGCGGACGGCGGACGATGGACGGCCGACGGTGGACGGCCGACGGTGGACGGCGGACGGCGGAGCCGGGCGGGGTGAACAGCCGAGTCCGGTGGCTGGCGAAGCCCGGCGGACGGCGGACAGCCGAGCCTGGCGGACAGCCGCGCCCGGCGGACGGTGAACGACCGAGCCCGGCAGCCGGCAGAAGGCCGAGCCAGGCGGACGGCCGATCCCGGCGGACGGCCGATGGCGAGCCCGGTGGCCGGCAGGGGTCGGGGCCGGGCCCCGCACGTCCGGATTCCGTCGGCCGCTCCGGCCGCGGCCGGTCAGCCGCACACCATTAGTCATATGAATCGGTGTTGCCTGTGGACAACCGGACGCACCCGGTCGGCCCGTCGTACGAGACTTGCGACGTGATCCGAAACGACGCACTCGACCTGCTTCCCGTCCGCCATGCCGTCCCCGAGCTGCTGACCGCGCTCGAGGAGCGCGGCACGGCCGTGCTGCACGCCCCGCCCGGGACCGGCAAGACCACGCTGGTCCCGCTGGCGCTCGCGGGGCTTATAGGGGACGGACCGGAGCGGCGGGTGCTGGTGGCCGAGCCGCGCCGGATGGCGGTGCGGGCGGCGGCGCGACGGATGGCCTGGCTGCTGGGCGAGGAGGTCGGCGGGGCCGTCGGCTTCTCCGTGCGCGGGGAGCGGCGGGCCGGTCCGGCGACCAGGGTCGAGGTGGTGACCACGGGAGTGCTGCTCCAGCGGCTCCAGCGCGACCCTGAGCTGTCCGGGGCGGACGTGGTGCTGCTCGACGAGTGCCACGAGCGGCATCTGGACGCGGACACGGCGCTGGCGTTCCTGGTGGACGTGCGGGCGACGCTGCGGCCCGAGCTGAAGCTGATCGCCGCGTCGGCGACGAGCGACGCGGAGGCCTGGGCGAATCTGCTGACGGTCCTGGACGGCAGCGGCGGCCCGGCTCCGGTCGTGCGGGCCGAGGGCAGGATCCACGGCTCGGCGATCCACTTCGCGCCACCGCCGTCCGGCGTGCGGCCGGCGCACGGCACCTGGGTGGATCCCGCGCTGCTGCGCCATGTCGCGGCCACCGTCCGGGAGGCCCTGGAGCGGCACGAGGGCGATCTGCTCTGCTTCCTGCCGGGCACCGGGGAGATCGCCCGGACGGCGGGGCTGCTCGCGGACCTGGACGTCGAGGTGCTGCAGCTGCACGGGCGGGCGCCGGCGGCTGTGCAGGACGCGGTGCTGCGGGGAGCCGGGCCGGGCGGGCGGCGCCGGGTGGTCCTGGCGACCTCGGTGGCGGAGTCGAGCCTGACGGTGCCCGGAGTGCGGATCGTGGTGGACTCCGGGCTCTCCCGGGAGCCGCGTATGGACCACGCGCGGGGCCTCGGCTCGCTGGCCACGGTGCCGGTGTCGGTCGCGGTCGCGACCCAGCGGACGGGCCGGGCCGGGCGCGAGGGTTTCGGGACCGTGTACCGCTGCTGGTCCCTCGTGGAGGACGCGCGGCTCGCCCGGTTCCCCGCGCCCGAGATCAAGGTCGCCGACCTGGCCGACTTCGCCCTGCGGGCCGCGTGCTGGGGCGATCCGTCGGCCGCCGGGCTCGCGCTGCTCGACGCGCCGCCGGCCGGGGCGATGGCGGCGGCCCGGCAGGTCCTCACGGCGATCGCGGCCGTGGACGAGGACGGCCGGGCCACGGACCGGGGCGTGCGGATGTCCCGGCTCGGTCTGCATCCCCGGCTCGGCCGGGCCCTCCTCGACGGGGCGCCCGAGGTCGGGGCGCGGCGCGCCGCGGAGGTGGTGGCGCTGCTGAGCGAGGAGCCGCCCCGGGAGTACGGGGACGATCTGGCGGCTGCCTGGCGCGAGGCGCGCCGGGGCGGCGACGGGTACGCGGCGCGCTGGAAGGCGGAGGTGCGTCGCCTTGAGCGCTCGGCCGGCGAGGAGGCCGGTGCCGGCGCGGGTGGCGGGCGGCGCTCGGCCGGCGAGGAGGCCGGTGCCGGCGCGGGTGGCGGGCGGCGCTCGGCCGGCGAGGGGGCCGGTGCCGGCGCGGGTGGCGGGCGGTCCGGGTCTTCCGACGGGGGCGGCGGGGAGGACGCGGTGGCGGGGCTGGTGACGGCCCTGGCGTTCCCGGAGCGGGTGGCGCGGGCGCGGGAGCAGGGCGGCCTGCTGATGGTCTCGGGCACGGGGGCGCGGCTGGCGGAGGGTTCGGGACTGCGGTCGAGTCCGTGGCTGGCCGTGGCGGTGGCGGACCGTACGGCACAGAGCGCCACGGCGCGGGTGCGGCTGGCCGCCGTGGTGGACGAGGAGGTGGCGCGACGCGCGGCGGGGCATCTGCTGAGCGTGGGCGAGGAGGTCCACTGGGAGGACGGGGACGTGGTGGCCCGGTCGGTGGAGCGGCTCGGGGCGGTGGAGCTGACGGTCCGGCCGCTGCGGGACGACGCGGATCCGGCGCTGGTGCGGGAGGCGCTGCTCGACGGGCTGCGCCGCGAGGGCACCGGGCTGCTGCGCTGGAGTCGGGACGCGGAGGAGTTGCGCCACCGACTGGCCTTTCTGTACCGGGAGTTGGGCGAGCCGTGGCCGGACGTGTCGGAGGAGGCGCTGCTCGGCCGGGCCGCCGACTGGCTGGAGCCCGAGCTGTCGCGGGCGCGCCGGCGGGTCGATCTGGGGCGGATCGACGCCGGTGAGGGGATACGGCGGCTGCTGCCGTGGGCGACCGGCGAGGCGGTTCGCCTGGACGAGCTGGCGCCGGAGCGGATCGAGGTGCCGAGCGGTTCGCGGATACGGGTGGAGTACGGCGGGGAGCGGCCGGTGCTCGCGGTGAAGCTCCAGGAGATGTTCGGGCTCGCGGAGACGCCGCGGGTGGCCGGGGTCCCGGTCCTGGTGCATCTGCTCTCCCCCGCCGGGCGGCCGGCGGCCGTGACGTCCGATCTGGCCTCGTTCTGGCGGGAGGGCTACCGGGCGGTGCGGGCGGAGCTGCGGGGTCGCTATCCGAAGCATCCGTGGCCGGAGGACCCTTCGGCGGCGGAGCCGACCCGGCACACCAGCGCCAGGCTCAGACGGGAGCGGTGACGGGTGCCGGTCCCGGGCCGGCGTCCGGTCCCGGGCCGGCGTCCGGTGCGGGACCGGTGTCCGTACCGGGTGCGGGGCGGCGGGAGCGGGCTTCGAGCCAGAAGGAGAGGGCGAGCAGGAGGACGGCGAGGACGGTGAAGGTCCACGGGAGATAGGAGACGAGCATCAGGACCATCAGCCGGTTGCTCTCGACCAGGTCGACGACGTAGGCGATGTAGTCCTCGCGCATCTTCACGTGGCCCTCGAAGACGGTGACGGTGTCCTGGCCCATCAGGGCGCGGGCGTTGCGGAGCTCCTCCTTGTGGATCTCCTCGCCGTTGACGGGGGCGCCGGTGACGGGGTCGATCCAGAACATGCGCTTGGTGCTGTACCAGCGGGTGAGGCCGGTCTTGGCGAGGACGTCGGGTGCGATGTCGATGGGCATCGTCTTGGGCATGGGGACCTTGGTCCAGGGAATGGTCTGCTCGAAGTAGTAGACCTCCAGGCCGCGGAAGGTGCGGGTGCCCTTGTAGTGGATGGGGGCGGAGGTGCGGGTCTGGGCGTCGAAGTACTGGTAGTCCCGCTTCTCGGTGAGGAAGGGCCACTTGAACTCGATGCCCTCGCGGCGGACCGGGTCGCCGTCGACCGTCTCGCCGGTGGCGTGGACCGGGTCCTGGGTGTGGGCGTCGAAGATGTAGCGCTCGGGGATCTTGGAGACCATCTTGCCGTCGGGGCCGAGGACGTAGGAGAGGGAGTCCCAGACGACGACGTCGCGGCCGGCGTCGCGCTCGATCTTCTTCGACTCCTCCACGTTGCCCTTGAGGGTCTGGACGATGGTGATCTTGTCGACCTTCTCCGCCTTGAGGGTGGAGTAGTCGAGCAGGGTCGCGGGCTTCGCCTCCAAGACCGTCTCCTGGTACTGGTTCGGCGGGATCTTGGCCAGGCGGGGGAAGGCGTACCAGCGCATCGTGGGGGCCATGGCGACGAAGAAGACGGCGAAGGCGAGCAGGACGAGGCTGGCTCTGCGGCGCATCGGGCGGCCCCTCACTTCTTGGGGCCGGGATCGGCGGTGAGCAGGGGCTGCGGCGAGGTGGGCCCGTCCGGCGGCAGATCGACGAAGGAGACGAGGAGGATGAACAGGAGGACGGGAACGAGTCCGATGGCGGCGGCGGCAAGAGCGCGCAAGGTCGGCCTCCCGGTGCTCGATCTGATACATCGTCAGGGCGGGGGCACCGTAGCAACGTCGCCGCGAGATGAGAACACGTTGCACTCGGAACACGTGCGCCGCCCTCGCGTCCGATGGGGGACACGAGGGCGGCGTGTGGTGACGAGCGGGAGACCTCGGAAGGTCAGGAGGTCGGCGTGGCCTCCGGGGTACCGGTGGACGAGGAGGGCGACGGCGTCGGCGTCGGCTCGGGCGCCGGGGCGGTCACGTTGATCGTGATCGTCACCGTGCCGCCGCCGGGCGCGGTCAGCCGGAGCAGGAAGGTGCCGGTCTTGTCGCCCGCGAAGATGTCCGGCAGCTCGTAGGTGCCGTCGGCGCGGGTCGTCAGGCCGGTCAGGGTGCGCACGGCGCTGCCGTCGGCGGCCTTGAAGTAGGGGCCGTCGGTGGCGGGCTGCGGGTCGGTCGCGGACGTGACGAACTCGGCGGTGAGGGCGACGCCCGCGGCGACGGCCCCGCCGGCGGTGGCCTTGACCGTCACCGGGCCGGTGACGGCGGCACCGGTGGTGGCGGTGAGCTCCTTGGCGTCGACGTGGGTGAGGGTGTCGGCGGAGCGCTCGGTCACGGTCGCGGAGAACTCGGCCGCGTTCAGGGCGCGGCCCACGACGGTGGCGCTGACCGTGAAGCCGCCGGTCAGCTCGCCGGCCTTCAGGGTCGGCGCGACGGCCTTGCCGTTCGACCCGGTGACGGCGGTGACCTCGCGCGCACCGACGGCGAACCGGGTGTCCGTCTCGCCGGTGATCCGGAAGCGCACCTGGACACCGGCGACCGGCCTGCCGGCCAGGTCGACGGCGAGCACCGTCGGCCGGGTGGCGAAGGTGCCGCCGGCGTTGGCGCGGAGGGCGGTGGCGCCGTCCTTGTTCAGGCGCACCACCTTGGCCGCCGGGTCGGTGGTGGGCGGCGTGGTCGGCTTGGTGGGCGTCGGCTCGACCGGCTTGGACGGGGTCGGCTTCGGCGTGGTCGGCGTCGGCCTCGGCGACGCGGGGGCCGTCGGCGTCGGCCGGGCGCCGTGCCTGCTGCCCGGGTTGTCACTGCGGTTGCCCGGGAGCACTCCGGTGCCGTCGGGCACCTGGTGGGTGCCGCGCTTGTAGTACTCGAACCAGGACAGGACCGTGTTCAGGTACTCCCGCGAGCGGTTGTAGCTGAGGACCGCCTGGTCCAGGTCGGCCTTGA
Source organism: Streptomyces sp. NPDC012637 (assembly GCF_042954805.1). Taxonomy (NCBI): domain Bacteria; kingdom Bacillati; phylum Actinomycetota; class Actinomycetes; order Kitasatosporales; family Streptomycetaceae; genus Streptomyces; species Streptomyces sp. NPDC012637. The sequence goes on along the minus strand of NZ_JBIBDS010000003.1, from coordinate 648,933 downwards.
CGGCGAGGTTGCGGCCGTTGGCGCAGAGGTAGAGACCGGCGGCCTGGGCCGCGTCGTAGATGTTGTTCGGGTCCTTCTTCCCGTCGCCGTTGGCGTCCTGGCCCCAGGTGGCCCAGGTGGACGGGATGAACTGCATCGGGCCGACGGCCCGGTCGTGCGTGCTGTCGCCGTCGTAGGCACCGTTGTCGGTGTCGGAGATGTTGGCGAAGCCGACGCCGTTGAGGACGGGGCCGAGGATCGGCGAGTTGGTGGTGCCGTTGGCGTCGACGGCTCCGCCGCGCGCCTGCCCGGACTCGACCTTGCCGATGCCGGCGAGCAGTTGCCAGGGCAGGTTGCAGCCGGGGTCGGTGGAGCGTATCGACTGCTCGGCGCGCTGGTAGGCGGCGAGGACGGACGCGGGTATGCCGGCCGCCGCGGGGCCGGTGACGATCGGCAGCGTGCCGGTCGGAGCGCCCGGCTTGTTGGGCGTGTTCAGCGGAGGCAGCTCGGTGTAGTAGGGCGAGTCGCCGGAGGCCGAGCCGTCCGGGGACGTCGCGGTGTCGCCGGCCCCGATCGGGAGGTCACCGCTCGCGCCGTCGGCGGGCGGCTGAGTCGTGCCCGGCCCCTGCGAGGCGGCCAACGCCGCGACCGCCGCGGCCACCACCGCACCGCTGGTGGCTCCCCTGCGCAGCCGGCGGCCCAAGTGCGCTGCCATACGTGTGGTCCCTCCCCGAGTCCCGCGTCCGCGCTCCCCGCGCGAGTCCGACCCGCCGACCCTATGCCAACTCCGAGGCACGGAACACCGCGCCCTGACCGTGTTTCACGGTTTCGTCACCACTTGGCCGTCCGGGCTTTCCGCTCGGGACGGTCAGGAATACTTGGCTGGCACATCGGACGAGGGGGAGCTCGGTGCCTTTCACGCTCAGTCATGCCGCCGCGGTGCTTCCGGGACTCCGGCGGGACGCCACGGCACGGGGGCCGTTGGTGGCATCGGCCCTGGTGGCAGGCTCGTTCTCGCCCGACATGACCTACTTCGCCGCCTCTGTCGTGCCCGGGGCCATGCTGTTCGGGAAGGTGACGCACTCGTTCCTCGGAGTCGTCACGGTCGACGTGCTCATCACCGCCGTGGTGGTGGCGTTGTGGCTGATGGTGCGTGAGCCCCTGGTGGCGCTGCTCCCGCCGCGGTGGCGCGGGCGGGTGTACGGCTTCGTTCGCGGCCGGTCGTGGCGGGAGCGCCGCCCGGTGGCCCTCGCCGGCTGGTTCGCCGTGTCGGCGGCGATCGGTGCGACCACACACGTCGTCTGGGACGCCTTCACCCATCTCGACCGCTGGGGCACCCGGCTGATCCCGGTCCTCGGCGAGGTGGTGGGCGGATTCCCCGTCTATCTGTACGCGCAGTACGGGGGTTCGGCGCTGGCCCTGGTCCTGCTGGGCTGGTTCACGCTGCGGGCGCTGCGCGCCGTGCCCGCCGACGGGCCGCCGCACGCGCGGGTCCCGGTCCTCGACCGGCGCGGGCTGCTGCTCGCGGCGGGCGTGATCGGGGCGTGCGTCCTGGCCGGGGTGGTCCAGCGGGTGCTGCGCTTCTACGCGTACTGGGGCGGGATCGGCACGCCCGTGGACATCATCCCGACGATCTGCTTCGGAGCGGGCTCGGGCCTCATCCTCGGCGTGCTGCTCTACGGCGCGGGGATGCGCCTGTGGGCGGCGCGGGCGGCCTCGCGTCCGGCTCCTCGCGCGGAGGAGGGCCTCTGTGCGGAGGAAGACCGCCGTACGGAGGACGGCCGTACGGAAGACGGCCGTACGGAAGGCCGCCCTACGGAAGACGGCCGTACGGAAGGCCGCCCTACGGAAGACGGCCGTACAGAAGGCCGCCCTACGGAAGACGGCCGTACAGAAGGCCGCCCTACGGAAGACGGCCGTACAGAAGACGGCCGTACGGGAGACGGGCGAACGGATGGCCTCCGTGCGGAAGGTCCGGCCTCGGGGCGGCGGCCGGAGCACTCCCGCCCGGGACCTCGCTGATCCCCTCCGCCGCAGTGGAGCCGCGGGCCGCCGCGCCTCCGCCGAGGCGCCGGTGGACGGCGAGCGCGACCCCCTCCAGGGTGCGCAGCTCCCGGGTGCGCCCCCGTACCTCATGGTCTCGTTGTCGTGGCCGAGCAGGGCGAGCCGGTAGTCGAGCCGGTGCCGCGGACGAGGCCGGTGCTGTGCACCACCCGCCAGGTCCATCTGACCCCCACCGGCGCCGGCCGCGGACCCACGCCATGGCCCGTGCACGCCGGCCACAGGGCCCCACGCCGCCGCCCATGCGCGGGCGGCGGCGGGTGCGGCGCCGGGCGGTGCGGCGCCGCGATTTCCGTCAGTGGGCCGCCGAGTCCCAGTTCGGGCCCACGCCCACCGAGACGTCCAGGGGGGCGCGGAGGTCGACCGCCGTGGACATCTGGGCGCGGACGAGGGACTCGACCTGGTCCCGCTCGCCGGGGGCGAGTTCCAGGACGATTTCGTCGTGGACCTGGAGCAGCATGCGGGAGGCGAGGCCGGCCTCGGTCAGGGCGCGGTCGACGCCCAGCATGGCGACCTTGACGATGTCCGCGGCGGTGCCCTGGATGGGGGCGTTGAGCGCCATGCGCTCGGCGGCCTCGCGGCGCTGGCGGTTGTCGCTGTTGAGGTCCGGGAGGTAGCGGCGGCGGCCGAGCATCGTCTCGGTGTAGCCGGTGGCCCGGGCCTCGTCGACGACGCGGCGGAGGTAGTCGCGCACCCCGCCGAAGCGCTCGAAGTACGTCTCCATCAGGCCGCGGGCCTCGGCCGGTTCGATGCCCAGCTGCTGGGAGAGGCCGAAGGCCGAGAGGCCGTACGCCAGGCCGTACGACATGGCCTTGATCTTGCGGCGCATCTCGGCGTCGACGGCGGACCGCTCGACGCCGAAGACCTGCGAGGCGACCGTGGTGTGCAGGTCCTCGCCGGAGGTGAAGGCCTCGATCAGGCCCTCGTCCTCGGAGAGGTGGGCCATGACGCGCAGCTCGATCTGGCTGTAGTCGGCGGTCATGAGGGCGTCGAAGCCCTCGCCGACGACGAAGCCGTGCCGGATGGCGCGGCCCTCGTCCGTCCGCACCGGCACGTTCTGCAGGTTCGGGTCGGTGGAGGAGAGGCGGCCCGTGGCGGCGACGGTCTGGCTGAAGGTGGTGTGGATGCGGCCGTCCGCGGCGACGGTCTTGATCAGACCCTCGACCGTGGACCGCAGGCGGGCCTGCTCACGGTGGCGGAGCATGATCACCGGGAGCTCGTGCTCGGTCTGGCCGGCCAGCCAGGCCAGGGCGTCGGCGTCCGTCGTGTAGCCGGTCTTGGTCTTCTTGGTCTTCGGCAGGTTGAGCTCGCCGAAGAAGACCTCCTGGAGCTGCTTGGGCGAGCCGAGGTTGAACTCGTGGCCGACGGAGGCGTGGGCCTCCTTGACCGCCTGCTGCACGGCGCCCGCGAACTGCTGCTCCAGTGCCTCCAGGTGGTCCCGGTCGGCGGCGATGCCGTGCCGTTCCAGGCGGGCGAGGAGGACCGAGGTGGGCAGTTCGACGTCGTGGAGGAGGTCCTTCGCGCCGACCTCCGCGAGCTTCTCCTCGAAGGCCGTGCCGAGGTCCAGGACGGCCCGGGCCTGGCTCATCAGGGCCTCGGCCTCGGCGGTGTCGTCGGCGCCGAACGCGAGCTGGCCGTCGGCGGCCGCGGCGGGCGCGAGCTCGCGTCCCAGGTACTCGACGGACAGCGCGTCCAGCGCGAAGGAGCGGCGGCCGGGCTTCACCAGGTACGCGGCGAGCGCGGTGTCCATGGTGACGCCGGCGACGCTCCAGCCGTGCTCGGGGAAGACCCGCATGGCGCCCTTGGCGTTGTGCATGACCTTGGGCCGGGCGGGGTCGGCGATCCACGCCGACCAGGACCGCTCGTCCGCCTCGTCCAGCTGGCTCGGGTCGAACCAGGCGGCGGCGCCGTCGCCGGACGCGAGGGCGATCTCCGAGACGTTCCCGGTGCCCAGGGCCCAGCTGTCGACGGTGGCGATGCCGAGGGGCTGCGCGCCGTGCTCGGCGAGCCAGCCGGCGAGCTCGCCGGTGCCGAGGACGGTGAAGTCGAGCGCGACGCCGGGCGCGGGGGCCGGGGCGGCCTCCTCCGCGGCGCCGGGGTCGACGGCGAGGAGCCGCTCGCGCAGCGAGGGGTTGCGGATCTCCAGGGTGTCGAGGACGAGCGCGACGGCCGTGCGGTCGTACGGCTCGCGGGCGAGGTCCTGCACGGTCTTCGGCAGCTCGACGTCGCGGACCATCTCGGTGAGGCGGCGGTTGAGCCTCACCGACTCCAGATGGTCACGGAAGTTCTGGCCGGCCTTGCCCTTGACTTCCTCGGCGCGCTCGACCAGCTCGGCGAAGGAGCCGAACTGGTTGATCCACTTCGCGGCGGTCTTCTCGCCGACGCCGGGGATGCCGGGCAGGTTGTCCGACGGGTCGCCGCGCAGGGCCGCGAAGTCGGGGTACTGGGAGGGCGAGAGTCCGTACTTCTCCTGGACCTTCTCCGGGGTGAAGCGGGTCAGCTCGGAGACGCCCTTGGTGGGGTAGAGCACCGTGGTGTGCTCGGTGACCAGCTGGAAGGAGTCCCGGTCGCCGGTGACGATCAGGACCTCGAAGCCCTCGGCCTCGGCCTGGGTGGCGAGGGTGGCGATGACGTCGTCGGCCTCGAAGCCGTCGACCGCGAAGCGCGGGGCGTGCATCGCGTCGAGCAGCTCGCCGATCAGCTCGACCTGGCCCTTGAACTCGTCGGGCGTCTTGGAGCGGTTCGCCTTGTACTCGGGGAACTCCTCGGAGCGCCAGGTCTTGCGGGACACGTCGAACGCGACGGCGAAGTGCGTGGGCGCCTCGTCGCGGAGCGTGTTCGCCAGCATCGACGCGAATCCGTAGATCGCGTTCGTCGGCTGCCCGGTCGCGGTGGTGAAGTTCTCCGCGGGCAGTGCGAAGAACGCCCGGTACGCCAGGGAGTGCCCGTCCATGAGGAGCAGGCGCGGGCGGTTCTCTTCGGTCACATCGGTCTTCTTCGCTGCTGTCTCGGCCACGTGACGATCCTGCCACGCGTCACTGACATTCCCGTCCACTCCCGTCCCTCCCCCGGCCCCGCGCGAACCGTCACCGACGGTGCGTCGTGCGTTGTCGGTGGCGCGTGACAGGATCGGAGACGTACGACACTCGTCACCGCTCAAGGGAGAGCGCGATGGTCAGCAAGCCGCCCGCCGGCGACCCGGTACAGGACGCGCCGCAGGTCGCGGCGCCGCAGCACGCCGCGGCCGGGCTGCCCGCCATCGGGCACACCCTGCGGATCGCACAGGCGCAGATGGGCGTGCGGCGCACCGCGCGGACGCTGCTCAAGGTCAACCAGAAGGACGGCTTCGACTGTCCCGGGTGCGCCTGGCCCGAGGCCGACAAGCGCCATGTGGCGGAGTTCTGCGAGAACGGGGCGAAGGCGGTCGCCGAGGAGGCGACGCTGCGCCGGGTGACCCCGGAGTTCTTCGCCGCGCACCCGGTGGCGGACCTGGCGACGCGCAGTGGCTACTGGCTGGGCCAGCAGGGCCGGATCACGCAGCCGATGTACCTGCCGGAGGGCGGCGACCGGTACGAGCCGGTGAGCTGGGAACGGGCGTTCTCGATCCTCGCGGAGGAGCTGAGGGCGCTCTCCTCCCCCGACGAGGCCCTGTTCTACACCTCGGGCCGGACCAGCAACGAGGCCGCGTTCCTGCTCCAGCTGTTCGCCCGCGAGTTCGGCACCAACAACCTGCCGGACTGTTCCAACATGTGCCACGAGTCCTCGGGCTCGGCGCTGACGGAGACGATCGGCATCGGCAAGGGCAGCGTGTCCCTGGAGGACCTGCACCGGGCCGACCTGATCGTCGTGGCCGGGCAGAACCCGGGGACGAACCATCCGCGGATGCTGTCGGCCCTGGAGAAGGCGAAGGCGGCGGGCGCGCGGATCATCTCGGTGAACCCGCTGCCCGAGGCCGGTCTGGAGCGGTTCAAGAACCCGCAGACGGCGCAGGGCATGCTCAGGGGCGCCGCGCTCACCGACCTCTTCCTGCAGATCCGCATCGGCGGCGACCAGGCGCTGTTCCGCCTGCTCAACAAGCTGGTCCTGGAGACGGAAGGGGCGGTCGACGAGGCTTTCGTACGGGAGCACACCCACGGGTACGAGGAGTTCGCGGCGGCCGCGAAGGCGGCCGACTGGGACGAGACCCTGGCGGCGACGGGTCTGTCCCGGGCGGAGATCGAGCGGGCCCTGGAGATGGTGCTCGCCTCGGAGCGGACCATCGTCTGCTGGGCGATGGGGCTCACCCAGCACAAGCACTCCGTGCCGACCATCCGCGAGGTGGTCAACTTCCTGCTGCTGCGCGGCAACATCGGCCGGCCCGGTGCCGGCGTGTGCCCGGTGCGCGGTCATTCGAACGTGCAGGGCGACCGCACGATGGGGATCTTCGAGCGGCCGGCGCCGGCCTTCCTCGACGCCCTGGACAAGGAGTTCGGCATCGTCTCGCCGCGCCACCACGGTTTCGACGTGGTGCGTTCCATCCAGGCGCTGCGCGACGGCGAGGCGAAGGTCTTCTTCGCGATGGGCGGCAACTTCGTCGGGGCGACGCCGGACACGGACGTCACCGAGGCCGCGATGCGGAACGCCCGTCTCACGGTGCACGTGTCGACGAAGCTGAACCGCTCGCACGCGGTCACCGGCACGCGCGCGCTGATCCTGCCGACGCTGGGCCGCACGGACAAGGACGTGCAGGAGAGCGGCAAGCAGTTCGTGACGGTCGAGGACTCGATGGGACTGGTGCACGCCTCGCGCGGCAACCTGCCGCCGGCGAGCCCGCACCTCCTGTCCGAGCCGGCGATCGTGGCGCGGATGGCGCGGGCGGTCCTGGGCGAGGGCTCGGCGACGCCGTGGGAGGAGTTCGAGGCGGACTACGGGCGGATCCGCGACCGCATCGCGCGCGTGGTGCCCGGTTTCCAGGACTTCAACGCGCGGCTGGCCGCCGACCCGGGTGGTTTCGCGCTGCCGCACGCGCCGCGCGACGAGCGCCGTTTCCCGACGAAGACCGGCAAGGCGAACTTCACGGCGGCGCCGGTGGAGTACCCGAGGGTGCCGGAGGGCCGGCTGCTGCTGCAGACGCTGCGCTCGCACGACCAGTACAACACCACGATCTACGGTCTGGACGACCGCTACCGCGGCATCACGGGCGGCCGCCGGGTGGTCCTGGTCCACCCGGAGGACGCGGCGGCGCTCGGCTTCGCGGACGGGGCGTACGCGGATCTGGTGAGCGAGTGGACCGACGGCAGCGAGCGGCGGGCGCCCGGTTTCCGGGTGGTGCACTATCCGACGGCCCGGGGCTGCGCGGCGGCCTACTACCCGGAGACGAACGTGCTGGTGCCGCTGGAGTCGACGGCCGACGTCAGCAACACCCCCGCCAGCAAGTCCGTGATCGTGCGTCTGGAACAATCCGAATCCGCCTAAGCGTTTGCTCAGGCAGCTCGGAGTGATCGAGAGACCAGCCGTACGACGACGAACGGAGCCCGGCGATGGGTGAGCAGCAGCACGTGAAGTTCCCGCAGGAGGTCATCGACGAGTACGCCTCGCTCGGTGTGGACCTGCCGGCGCTCTTCTCCGCCGGGCACCTGGGCAACCGGATGGGCGTGCAGATCGTGGAGGCCTCGGCGGAGCGGGTGGTCGGCACCATGCCGGTGGAGGGCAACACCCAGCCGTACGGTCTGCTGCACGGCGGCGCCTCCGCGGTGCTCGCCGAGACCCTGGGCTCGATCGGTTCGATGCTGCACGGCGGAGTGTCCCGGATCGCCGTGGGCGTGGACCTGAACTGCACCCACCACCGCGGGGTGCGCAGCGGTCTGGTGACCGGCGTCGCGACGCCGGTGCACCGGGGCCGCTCGACCGCCACGTACGAGATCGTGATCACCGACGAGCAGGACAAGCGGGTCTGCTCGGCCCGGCTGACCTGCATGCTCAGGGAGATCGGCGCGAGCGACGCGAACAACCTCCCGGCGGCGGGCCGCCTGGACGGCGCCGGCGCCTGACCGCCGCCCCGGCCCTTTCGCGGCCCGGTACGGAACCTCCCGTACCGGGCCGCGGTGCGTTCCGGGACCTCCGCGACTTCCCGGAACCAATCGGCCTCACAGGACGGGTGGCCCCCAACTCCCTTGTCCACGTACCCCCTTGCCCTCGCGCGCGGCAGCCGCTTCACTGGCCAGCCTCCCCCCGCAGGAGAAGGCCCGATCCGCTCGTCCAAGCGTTCATCGACCAAGGGGTTCTTCTTGACCGCCGTACGCACCACGACCGTGGCGACCGCTGTGACCGCCGCGGCCTGCGCTGCCGTTCTCGCCACCGCGATCCCGTCCGCAGCGATCAACTCGTACAACGCGACACCCGCGCCCGAGCGCACCGAGGTCGGCGCACTGGTCGCCACCTGGGACAACGACGACGACCCGAGCACACCCGACCGGGTCGACTGGGTCTGTTCCGGAACCATGATCGACGCCGACACCTTCCTGACCGCGGCGCACTGCACGACCGACTGGCCGGAGAACGTGCGTTTCTACGTCTCGCTCGACCAGGACGTGCAGGCCGGCCTGGACCGGGCCGCCGCCGAGCACCCGGGCGACCCGGCGGCCGTGGCGCGCGCCGTCGCCGTCGAGGGCGTCGCGCACAGTCACCCTGCCTACCCGGGACCGGCCTCCGATACCCATGACATCTCGGTGATCGAGCTGCCCTCGGCCAAGATCAAGGAGCGCTGGAGCTTCACCCCGGCCGCCCTGCCGAAGGCCGGCCGGCTGGACGCGCTCGGCCCGCGGGGACTGAACGGCACCGACTTCCTGGTCGCCGGTTACGGCACCGAGGAGTCGCAGCGGGGGCCGGGCGGGCACACCCACCCGGGCGGCGGGGTCCGCATGAAGGCACCCGTGACCTTCGAGGCCCTGAACGACGCGTGGATCCGGCTCGGCATGACCGCTCCGCAGGGCAACGGCGGTGCCTGCTACGGCGATTCGGGAGGTCCGAACTTCGCCACGGTGGACGGCAGGCGGACCCTGGTGGCGACCACCATCACGGGCGACATGCCCTGCTACGCCACCAATGTCGTGTACCGGCTCGACACTCCCGGGGCCCGCGAATTCCTGAGGCCGTACGTCCAACTCCCGTGACCCCTGGACTGTCAGCTCCGGTCAGGGCCGCGCTCGCCGCGGCCCTGACCGGCTGCGTCCTGGCCCTGTCGGCCGGCTGTCAGGCGCCTCGCGAGCCGGCCGCGGCGCCGTCACCCCGTACCAGTTCACCCGCGGACGTCTGCACAAGTCTCGTGTCCTACTGGGTGAAAGAGGCCCTGAAGGGCAGCAAGTGGGCGGGGCTCGACTGGGAGCAGAAGGGGATGTCGAACGAGCAGTACGGGATCCACGACGAGGTGCTCGTCGCGGCGCGGTCGGAGGAGCGCCGCGCGGGCCGCGAGGCGGCCTTCGCGCTGACCGACCGTGAGACCCGGCGGCGCTGCGAGGCGGCGAGGGGCGCGACGGGAAGTTCGGAGAACTGGCGACCGCCCAGCGAACAGCGCGTACCTACCAGCGGTTCCCGGCCATCCCCCTCGTGACTCTGCGTGACGTTCCCACGAAGTGGCACCGGTGGCGGAACGGAGGCTTCCGGTCAGTCCCGCCGTTCGCTGAGATCAGCAGGGGTGTCCGCTATTCGGACAGCTGCTCAACTGCATCGTAAGCACCAAGATCTACCCAAGCCCCTTAGCGGAACTGGGCGTTCTCAGCATGTGAACACCAAGCCACCGACCCATTTGCCCCAGTTTGCCCACAGCCTGCACACCGGTTCCCCCTGTCGGCATAACAAGACAGTCACATCATGACCTCGGCGCTCCCGGTCCTTCCCTGGCTGCGCTTAGAGTCACGGCCAGTCACCGCGCCGCCGGGCGCATCCTCTGCACGGCCCTGCTCCACCAGTACGGCCCGGCATCGAAAACGGCACCTCTAGCTACACAGCTTCACGGCACCGCCTCAGCTTGAGGGGGCCGCGCCAGGGAAAGGAATCTTCGTGCGACACCGTTCTTTGCTCATCCTGACCAGCGTGCTCACCACGGGTGCGCTCACCCTCACCGCCTGCGGTTCGCGTGACGAGGGCAAGGGCGGCGGCGACAACGCCGGCGGCACCACCACCGTCGTCATCGGTGTGGACGCCCCGCTCACCGGTTCGCTTTCCGCCCTGGGCCAGGGCATCAAGAACTCCGTGGACCTGGCGGTCCAGACCGCCAACAAGAACAAGGAAGTCCCGGGCGTCACCTTCAAGATCGAGGCCCTCGACGACCAGGCCGTCCCCGCCTCCGGCCAGGCCAACGCCACCAAGCTGGTCGGCAACAAGGACGTCGTGGGCGTCGTCGGCCCGCTGAACTCCGGCGTCTCCCAGCAGATGCAGGGCGTCTTCGCCTCCGCCAACCTGGCCCAGGTCTCCCCCGCCAACACCAACCCCTCGCTCTCCCAGGGCGACAACTGGGGCAAGGGCGACTTCAAGCGCCCCTTCAAGACCTACTTCCGCACCGCCGCCACCGACGTGGTCCAGGGCAAGTTCGCCGCCCAGTACCTCTTCAAGGACGCCGGCAAGAAGAAGGTCTTCGTCGTCGACGACAAGCAGACCTACGGCGCCGGCCTCGCGGCGATCTTCTCCGACGAGTTCAAGCGCCTCGGCGGCCAGGTCGTCGGCACCGACCACGTCACCGTGAAGGAGACCGACTTCTCCTCCACCGCCGACAAGGTCAAGGGCACCGGCGCCGACTCCGTCTACTTCGGCGGCCAGTACCCCGAGGGCGGCCTGCTCTCCGACCAGATCAAGAAGACCGGCGCCAAGGTCCCCGTCATGGGCGGCGACGGCATCTACGACCCCGCCTTCATCAGCGCCTCCGGCGAGGCCAACGAGGGCGACCTGGCCACCTCGATCGGCTACCCGGTCGAGAAGCTCCCGACCGCCAAGAAGTTCATCGAGGACTACAAGGCGGCCGGCTACAAGGACCCGTACGCGGCCTACGGCGGCTACTCCTACGACGCCGGCTGGGCGATCATCCAGGCCGTCAAGGCCGTCGTCCAGGCCAACGGCGGCAAGGTCCCGACCGACGCCCGCGCCAAGGTCACCGAGGCCCTCGGCAAGGTCTCCTTCGACGGTGTGACCGGCAAGGTCTCCTTCGACGAGTACGGCGACACCACCAACAAGCAGCTCACGGTCTACAAGGTCGAGGGCGGCAAGTGGATCGACGTCAAGAGCGACACCTTCAACCAGTAAGCACCACCGCCCCGGCGCCGCACCCCACGGCCAGGCGCCGGGAGACCCGCACGAACTGAAGCAAGCCGCGCGAGGGCGCAAACAGCGCCCTCGCGCGGAGTCTTATCCGACAAGCTCATCGGAGGCCTGCGGTGCACGAACTGCCGCAACAGCTGGCCAACGGTCTGGCCCTCGGTGCCCTCTACGGCCTCATCGCCATCGGGTACACCATGGTCTACGGCATCGTCCAGCTCATCAACTTCGCCCACGGCGAGATCTTCATGATCGGGGGCTTCGGCGCCCTCACCACCTACACCGCTCTGCCGAGCGGAACGTCCCTTCTGGTGGCGATCCCGCTCATGATCCTCGGTGGCGCGATCGCCTCCGTGGCCGTCGCCACCGCCGCCGAGCGGTTCGCCTACCGCCCACTGCGCAACGCGCCGCGGCTCGCCCCGCTCATCACCGCGATCGGCCTCTCCATCGCGCTCCAGCAGCTCGTCTGGCAGTTCTACCCGGACGCCAAGAAGGCCGTCAGCTTCCCCGAGTTCAAGGGCGAAGCCTTCCAGATCACCGAAAGCCTCCAGATCCAGCGAGCCGACGCCTTCGTCCTCGTCCTCGCGCCGCTCTGCATGCTCGCCCTCGGCCTCTTCGTCTCGAAGAGCCGCAGCGGCCGCGCCATGCAGGCCACCGCGCAGGACCCCGACACCGCGAAGCTGATGGGCATCAACACCGACCGCATCATCGTCATGGCCTTCGCCATCGGCGCCGCGTTCGCCGCCGTCGCCGCCGTCGCCTACGGCCTCGACAAGGGCCAGATCAACTTCGAGATGGGCTTCATCCTCGGCCTCAAGGCCTTCACCGCGGCCGTCCTCGGCGGCATCGGCAACATCTACGGCGCCATGGTCGGCGGCGTGGTCCTCGGCATCGCCGAATCCCTCTCGATCGCCTACATCGAGGACATCCCCGGCATGCAGCAGCTCGGCGGCGGTGCCTGGTCCAACGTGTGGGCCTTCGTCCTCCTCATCCTCGTGCTCCTCGTCCGGCCCCAGGGCCTGCTCGGCGAGCGCGTCGCGGACAGGGCGTGAGCACCATGAGCGAGAACACCATCACCACCGAAGCCACCACGACCGTGGCCAAGACGTCCGTCGCGCCCGCCGCACTGCTGTGGACGATCGTCGCCGGCTCCGTCGCGACCCTCGCGAGCACCTTCCTCGCCTGGACGTGGACCACCGAGTTCCCCGGAAACCTCACGGTCTACGGCTACCCGGCCCCGCTCCAGATGCTGACCCTCGTCGGAGCCGCACTCACGGGCCTCCACGCCCTCGCCGCGCTCGGCATCAAGGGCCTCGGCTGGCTCATCCCGACCGGCGCCCGCAAGGCACTGTGGATCCTGGCCCTGGGCACCTTCGCCACCACCCTGTTCACCGCGATATCCATCATCGTGGAACTGGGCGCCCTGGTGGACCTCGAGCCCGGCGCCGGCGTCGCCGTCATCGCCGCCGCCGTCCCGGCCATCGCCGCCTACAGGCTGCCCGACGACACCCACAAGGCCGCACCCGCCAAGACGCTCCCCTCGTGGGCCGAGATCCTCGTCATCGTCGCCGTCTTCGCCCTCGGCCTCTACGTGGTCACCTTCGGCATCGACACCGAGGACTCGGAACCGCAGCTCTTCATCGCGTACCTGATCCTCGTCGGCTCCGCCGCCACGGCCCTGGTCAAGTCCGGCCTCACCCAGCGCCTCGCACAGATCACCGCACGCAACCGCCAGGTGACCATCGTCGCCAGCATCGTGATGGCGATCGCCTTCCCGTTCATCCAGCAGAGCGGCGACACGTACACGCTGATCGCCGTCAACATCCTGATCTTCGCGACCGTCGCCCTCGGCCTGAACATCGTGGTCGGCCTCGCGGGTCTGCTCGACCTCGGATACGTCGCCTTCCTCGGTGTCGGCGCCTACACCGCGGCCCTGGTCTCCGGAGCCACCTCCTCCGCCTTCGGAGTCCAGTTCCCCTTCTGGGCCGCCGCCCTCACCGGCATGGCCGCCTCACTGGTCTTCGGCGTCGTCATCGGCGCCCCGACCCTGCGACTGCGCGGCGACTACCTCGCCATCGTCACCCTCGGCTTCGGCGAGATCTTCCGCATCGCCATGGGCAACCTCGACGGCACCTCCGGCCCGCAGATCACCAACGGCCCGAACGGCATCCCGAACATCCCGCAGCTGGAGTTCTTCGGCTACAACTTCGGCGAGCCGCACACCGTCCTCGGCATCGAGCTCGGCGCGTACGCCAACTACTACCTGCTCATGATCCTGATCATGGCACTGGTCGTCCTCGTCTTCTCCCGCGCCGGCAACAGCCGCATCGGCCGCGCCTGGGTCGCGATCCGCGAAGACGAGACCGCCGCCACCGCGATGGGCATCAACGGCTTCCGGGTGAAGCTCGTCGCCTTCGCCCTCGGCGCGGCCCTCGCCGGCCTCGCCGGCACGGTACAGGCGCACGTCAACACCACGGTGGTCCCGGAGAACTACGTGTTCGCCGGACCCGTCCCGCCGAACTCGGCGTTCCTGCTCGCAGCCGTCATCCTCGGCGGCATGGGCACGATCACCGGCCCCATCGTCGGCTCCGCCCTGCTCTTCCTGATCCCGGCCAAGCTGCAGTTCCTCCAGGACTACCAGCTGCTCGGCTTCGGCATCGCCCTGATCCTGCTCATGCGCTTCCGCCCCGAAGGCCTCATCGCCAACAAGCGGGCGCAGCTGGAATTCCACGAGAACGACGACGACCAGCTCGCCGTACCGGAGCAGCGCCAGTCCGCCGAGGCGGACACGCAGGCCGACGGCACGGCGAAGGCGGGGGCGTGAACGACATGACGACCACCACCGAGACCGGTGCCGCCAAGACGGCGACCGCCGCGACCGTCCTCGACGCCAGCGGCGTGACCATGCGCTTCGGCGGTCTGACCGCCGTCCGCGATGTCGACCTGACCGTCCGCGAGGGCGAGATCGTCGGCCTCATCGGCCCCAACGGCGCCGGCAAGACCACCTTCTTCAACTGCCTGACCGGCCTGTACGTCCCGACCGAAGGCCAGGTCAGCTACAAGGGCACGGTCCTGCCCCCCAAGCCCCACCTGGTCACCCAGGCCGGCATCGCCCGCACCTTCCAGAACATCCGCCTCTTCTCCAACATGACGGTCCTGGAAAACGTCCTCGTCGGACGCCACACCCGGACCAAGGAGGGCCTGTGGTCCGCGCTGCTGCGCGGCCCCGGCTTCAAGAAGGCGGAAGCCGCCTCCCGCGAACGAGCCATGGAACTCCTGGAGTTCGTCGGCCTCGCCAACAAGGCCGAACACCTCGCGCGCAACCTGCCGTACGGCGAACAGCGCAAGCTCGAGATCGCCCGCGCACTCGCCAGCGACCCCGGCCTCCTGCTGCTCGACGAGCCGACCGCCGGCATGAACCAGAGCGAGACCCGCACCACCGAGGAGCTGGTCTTCGCGATCCGCGACCGCGGCATCGCCGTCCTGGTCATCGAGCACGACATGAAGTTCATCTTCAAGCTGTGCGACCGCGTCGCCGTCCTGGTCCAAGGCGAAAAGCTCGTCGAAGGCACCGCCGAGGTCGTCCAGGGCGACGAGCGCGTCGTCGCCGCCTACCTCGGCACGCCCTACGAGGGCGCACCGGGCGAGGCCGAGGTCGCCGAGGTCGAGGCCGCGGAGGCCCACGCGGAGGCCGAGGCCGCCGCCGAAGCCACCGAGGAGGCCGCCGAAGCCACCGAGGCCGCCGCCGACGAGGCGGAGACGGCCGAGGAGTCGGCCCAGGAGACGGACGAGGCCGCGGCCGAGGACGCTCCGGCGGACGCCGACGACGCCGAGCCCGCCGACGCGGCTCCGGCGGACGCGGCCGACGAGCACAGCACCACCGAAGGAGACTCCAAGTGACCGCTCTTCTCGAGGTCGAGGACCTCAGGGTCGCCTACGGCAAGATCGAGGCCGTCAAGGGCATCTCCTTCTCCGTCGAGGCGGGCCAGGTCGTCGCCCTGATCGGCACCAACGGCGCCGGCAAGACCACCACCCTGCGCACCCTGTCGGGCCTCCTCAAGCCCACCTCGGGCAAGATCACCTTCGACGGCCAGGCGCTCAACGGCGTCCCCGCCCACAAGGTCGTCTCCCTGGGCCTCGCCCACTCCCCCGAAGGCCGGCACATCTTCCCCCGGCTCACCATCGCCGAAAACCTCCAGCTGGGCGCCTTCCTGCGCAGCGACAAGGACGGCATCGAGCGGGACATCCAGCGCGCCTACGACCTCTTCCCCATCCTGGGCGAGCGCCGCAAGCAGGCCGCCGGCACCCTCTCCGGCGGCGAGCAGCAGATGCTGGCGATGGGCAGGGCACTGATGTCCCAGCCCAAACTGCTGATGCTGGACGAGCCCTCCATGGGCCTGTCCCCGATCATGATGCAGAAGATCATGGAGACCATCGCCACCCTGAAGGCGGAGGGCATGACCATCCTGCTGATCGAGCAGAACGCCCAGGCCGCACTGTCCCTCGCGGACCAGGCCTACGTGCTCGAGGTCGGCAAGATCAAGCTGTCCGGCACCGGCCAGGACCTGCTCGTCAACGACGACGTCCGCAAGACGTACCTCGGCGAGGAGTAGCCGCCACTCAAGGCAGAAGGCCCGCCCCACGACGACGTGGGGCGGGCCTTCTTCATGTCCGCGGGGCTTCATGCCCCCCGGCGCTACTGATCCTTGGCCTTGGCGGCCTTCTTCTCCTCGGCGTCCTCGATGACCGCCTCCGCGACCTGCTGCATCGACATCCGGCGATCCATCGACGTCTTCTGGATCCAGCGGAACGCCGCCGGCTCGGTCAGCCCGTACTGCGTCTGCAGGACCGACTTGGCACGGTCAACCAGCTTGCGGGTCTCCAGACGCTGCGAGAGGTCGGCGACCTCCTTCTCCAGGGCACGCAGCTCCGCGAAGCGGGAGACGGCCATCTCGATGGCCGGCACCACGTCGCTCTTGCTGAACGGCTTCACCAGGTACGCCATGGCGCCGGCGTCCCGGGCGCGCTCGACGAGCTCGCGCTGGGAGAAGGCGGTGAGCATCAGGACCGGGGCGATGGACTCGCCCGCGATCTTCTCGGCGGCCGAGATGCCGTCGAGGACCGGCATCTTCACGTCGAGGATGACGAGGTCGGGGCGGTGCTCGCGGGCCAGCTCGACGGCCCGGGCCCCGTCACCGGCCTCGCCGACGACGGTGTAGCCCTCCTCCTCCAGCATCTCTTTGAGGTCCAGGCGGATGAGGGCCTCGTCCTCGGCGATGACGACGCGGGTCGTCAGCGGCGGGACGTGCGACGCGGTCGCGGCGTCGTCGTCGGCGGCGGGCTGGGGCGACTCGGGGGCGGTCACGCGGGCTCCTCGTTCAAGGCCTCGGTAAAGGCGGTACTGCACATGAAGGGTACCTAGCTGCCACAGGGCTTACGCACCGGGTACACTCCGATCAGTTATCTGGCCGGGTTGGTGGAACGGTATACACGGAGGTCTCAAACACCTCTGCCCGTGAGGGCTTGCGGGTTCGAGTCCCGCACCCGGTACAGCTGAAGTGGAGGTTCACATTCTCGTGAATCTCCACTTTTTGTTACACAGAGACACGGTTGGCCACGCAAAGTGGCCGTATGAACTTCCATGGAACTGAAGTACGACAGCAGGCGCTCACACTTCTCCGCGGCGGGGCCCGGAACTGCGATGTCGCGCGGAGGCTGAGTGTGCCGTACGGCACCATCAGCTATTGGAAACACATCGACCTGGCCAAACGTGGCGAGAGTCCGGGCAGTCGCCGTGCGAGTGCACAGTGCCCCCGCTGCGAGGGAACGGAGTTCGACGAGGTCGCGTACGCGTACCTGCTCGGCCTCTACCTCGGTGACGGCCACATCGTCTCCCGTCACAAGCAGCACCACTTGTCCATCTACTGCAACGCGACCCAGACCGGCCTGATCGACGCGGCCGAGGACGCCATGCGCAGGGTGATGCCCCGGCCCCGCACCGGGAGGCGACACAAGACCGGCTGCGTCGAGGTGAAGTCCTACACCCAGCATTGGGTCTGCCTGTTCCCCCAGCACGGCCCCGGCAAGAAGCACGAGCGGCGCATCGTGCTCGAGCCCTGGCAGCAGGAGATCGTCGACGCGCACCCGTGGGAGTTCGTGCGAGGGCTGATCCACTCCGACGGGTGTCGGCTGATCAACTGGGCGAGTCGCGTCGTGCGAGGCGAGAAGAAGCGGTACGAGTACGTCCGCTATTTCTTCACCAATGTCTCCGACGACATCCGGCGCCTCTACACCGACACGCTCGACAAGCTGGGCGTCGAGTGGACGCACTGCACGCGTGCGGGCAGGCCGTACAACATCTCCGTTGCTCGCAGGGCCTCCGTCGCCCTCATGGACGCCCACGTCGGCCCCAAGTACTGAGCCTCAGTTCGCGACGGGGTCCCCGATGTGGTGGACCCGGACCATGTTGGTGGAGCCCGCCACGCCGGGCGGCGAGCCGGCCGTGATGACCACGATGTCTCCCTTCTTGCAGCGGCCGATGCGCAGCAGTTCCTCGTCGACCTGGGCGACCATGGCGTCGGTGGAGTCGACGTGCGGGCCGAGGAAGGTCTCCACGCCCCAGGTGAGGTTGAGCTGGGAGCGGGTCGCCGGGTCCGGGGTGAAGGCGAGCAGGGGGATGGGTGAGCGGTAGCGGGAGAGGCGTTTGACGGTGTCGCCGGACTGGGTGAAGGCGACGAGGAACTTGGCGCCGAGGAAGTCGCCGATCTCGGCGGCGGCGCGGGCGACGGCGCCGCCCTGGGTGCGGGGCTTGCTGCGCTCGGTCAGGGGTGGCAGGCCCTTGGCGAGGATGTCTTCCTCGGCCGCTTCGACGATGCGGCTCATGGTGCGGACGGTCTCGATCGGGTATTTGCCGACGCTGGTTTCGCCGGAGAGCATGACGGCGTCGGTGCCGTCGATGATGGCGTTGGCGACGTCGGAGGCTTCGGCGCGGGTGGGGCGGGAGTTGTCGATCATCGAGTCGAGCATCTGGGTGGCGACGATGACGGGTTTGGCGTTGCGCTTGGCGAGTTTGATCGCGCGCTTCTGGACGATCGGCACCTGCTCCAGCGGCATTTCGACGCCGAGGTCGCCGCGGGCCACCATGATGCCGTCGAAGGCGGCGACGATGTCGTCGATGTTCTCGACGGCCTGTGGCTTTTCGATCTTGGCGATGACGGGGACTCGTCGGCCTTCCTCGGTCATGATGCGGTGGACGTCCTCGACGTCGCGGCCGCTGCGGACGAAGGAGAGGGCGATGACGTCGGCGCCGGTGCGGAGTGCCCAGCGGAGGTCGTCGACGTCCTTCTCGGAGAGGGCGGGGACGGAGACGGCGACGCCGGGCAGGTTGAGGCCCTTGTTGTCGGAGACCATGCCGCCTTCGATGACGCGGGTGTGTACGCGGGGGCCGTCGACGGAGGTGACTTCGAGGGTGACGCGGCCGTCGTCGACGAGGATGCGTTCGCCGGTGGTGACGTCGTCGGCGAGGCCGGCGTAGGTGGTGCCGCAGGTGTGGCGGTCGCCTTGTACGGGTTCGACGGTGATGGTGAAGTCGTCGCCGCGTTCGAGGAGTACGGGGCCTTCGCGGAATCGGCCGAGGCGGATCTTCGGGCCTTGAAGGTCGGCGAGGACGCCGACGTTGCGGCCGGTCTCTTCGGCGGCCTTGCGGACGCGCTGGTAGCGCTCTTCGTGTTCGGCGTAGCTGCCGTGGCTGAGATTGAAGCGGGCCACGTCCATTCCGGCCTCGATCAATGCCTTGATCTGGTCGTATGTTTCGGTGGCGGGCCCAAGGGTACAAACGATTTTTGCTCGGCGCATAGGGCGAGCCTAGGCCTTACCAGCGGGTAGCGAGGTGGCTGGGCATGACTACTCAACAACCTTTCCGTGAAAGGTTGTTGACAAGTCTTGAATTTGTGCGGCGGGCTGCTCCGATGAGCGGTTTAAGGCCCGAAAAGCCGTTCGTCTCAGAGTGCGGGCGGCGTCATCGTGAATCGTGCCGCGACTTCCGCGGTGACCGTCTGCCGTTGCGGTTCCAGATCGAGCGGGGCGGGCGTTTCCGTCGCTTCCGCGGCGAAGGCCATGCGCATTCCGCCGGCGGGCGTGGGCATGCCGGGCGTGAGTCCCGTGTCGGAGAGTTCGAGCAGTGCCGCCAGCGAGGTGCCGAGTGCGTCCGTGTACTCGCGGGCCCGCCGCACCGCTTCCCGTACCGCCATGCGGCGGGCCTCCGCGTGGGCGGGCGAGTCGGGGCGCAGGGACCACCACGGGCCGTCGACCCGTGTCCACTCCAGGTCGGCGAGGCGCATGGTCAGCTCGCCCAGGGCGGAGAAGTCGGTGAGCTCGGCCGTGAGGTGCACCCAGCCCTGGTGGGCGCGGACCCGTTCCCCGCGGCCGTGCCGGACCGGCTCGGGTGTGACGGACAGGGCGCCGGTCTCCAGGGTGGCGACGGCTTCGCCGTACGACTTGATCAGGGTGATCGCCTCGGCGTTGCGGGTGGTCAGGGTGGCCAGGACTTCGGTCCGGTCGGTGCCTCTGGCGCGTACCGACACGCCGATGCGGGCGAGTTCCGGCTCCACTTCGAGACGGCCCTCGCCGCGGACCGTCACCTGGGGTGCTTCGGGGGTGGGGTGCGGCTGTGTCATACCGAACACTTTCCCACTCCGTAACCCGAAAGGGCTGTTGCGACAGTGCGGTCTGAGCCAGAATCTACGCGCGTTGTGCGCCACTGAAGGGCGCCTGCGCCGCAGATCACAAGGGGAGAAACGCACATGCCGCTGAACCGCCGGGCCTTCTTGGAGAGCTCCGCCGCCGTCGGAGCCGGAGTCGCACTCACCGCGGGGGCGGCCGCCCCCGCGGAGGCCCACGATGCCCGCCCCCGGCCGGCGAAGCGGTACTCGTTCACCGTGATGGGCACCACCGACCTGCACGGAAACGTCTTCAACTGGGACTACTTCACGGACAAGGAGTTCGACGACAAGGCCCACAACGACGTCGGCCTCGCGAAGATCTCCACCCTGGTCGACCAGGTGCGCGAGGAGAAGGGCCGTCGCAACACGCTGCTCATCGACGCGGGCGACACCATCCAGGGCACCCAGCTGTCCTACTACTACGCCAAGGTCGACCCGATCACCCAGGCCGGCGGCCCCGTCCACCCGATGGCCCAGGCCATGAACGCCATCGGCTACGACGCGGCCGCGCTCGGCAACCACGAGTTCAACTACGGCATCCCGGTGCTCCGCAAGTTCCAGGACCAGTGCGACTTCCCGCTGCTGGGCGCCAACGCGCTCGACGCGAAGACGCTGCGCCCGGCCTTCCCGCCGTACAGCATGCACTGCCTGCGCACCCCGCACGGCCGTGACGTCAAGGTCGCCGTGCTCGGTCTCACCAACCCCGGCATCGCCATCTGGGACAAGGCCAACGTCACCGGTCAGATGGTCTTCCCGGGCCTGGAGGAGCAGGCCGCGAAGTGGGTGCCGAAGCTGCGTTCCATGGGCGCCGACGTGGTGATCGTCTCCGCGCACTCCGGTTCCAGCGGCACCTCTTCTTACGGCGACCAGCTCCCGTACATCGAGAACGCGGCCGGTCTGGTCGCCGAGCAGGTCCCCGGCATCGACGCGATCCTCGTGGGCCACGCGCACACCGAGATCCCCGAGTACAGGGTCACGAACAAGGAGACCGGCAAGGACGTCGTTCTGTCCGAGCCGCTGAAGTGGGGTCAGCGCCTCACCCTCTTCGACTTCGACCTGGTGTGGCAGAAGGGCCGCTGGGTGGTCGAGAAGGTCGGCGCGAAGGTCCTCAACTCCAACACCGTGGCGGAGGACCCGGAGATCACGGCGCTGCTCTCCGACGAGCACAAGAAGGTCGTGGAGTACGTCAACCAGGTCATCGGCACGTCCACCGCCGTCATGACCACGGCCGACGCGCCGTGGAAGGACGAGCCGATCATCGACCTGATCAACGTCGTGCAGGCCGAGACGGTGAAGGCGGCCCTGGCGGGCGGCGAGTACGCGAACCTGCCGGTGCTCTCGCAGGCTTCCTGCTTCTCGCGTACGGCGCGCATCCCGTCCGGGCAGATCACCATCAAGGACGCTGCCGGGCTCTACCCGTTCGAGAACACGATGGAGGCCCGTCTGATGACGGGTGCCCAGCTCAAGGACTACCTGGAGTTCTCGGCGCGGTACTACGTGCAGACCGCGGCGGGTGCTCCGGTGGACACCGCGAAGCTGACCAACGCGAACGGCACTCCGGACTACAACTACGACGCCGTGTCCGGTCTGACGTACGAGATCGACATCGCCAAGCCGGCCGGCTCGCGGATCGTGAACCTGTCCTTCCAGGGCGAGCCGCTCGACCCGGCGGCGCGGTTCGTGTTCGCCGTCAACAACTACCGGGCGAACGGCGGCGGCGCCTTCCCGCACGTCGCCGCCGCTCCGAAGCTGTGGTCGAACTCGGACGAGATCCGCAACACCATCATCCAGTGGGTGAAGGCGAAGGGCACCGTCGACCCGGCGGCCTTCGCGTCGGTGGACTGGAAGCTGACCCGGGACGGCGTCCCGGTGTTCTAGTGGGTCCGTACCCCGTGCGTCAGTGTTGTACGAGAGGCGTCAGCTTCTGGCCCTGGGCCGGAATGCCCGGCGCCTCTCGCGCGTCCAGGCCGAAGGTGGTGAAGGCGGTGCGGCGCGGCAGCGGGTACGGCTCCTTGCCGGTCACCGAGTTGAGGATGACCGCGCTGCGCCAGGCGGCCAGTCCCAGGTCGGGCGCGCCGACGCCGTGGGTGTGGCGCTCCGCGTTCTGCACGTAGACCGAGCCGCTGACCGACTCGTCGAGGACCAGCCGGTACTCGGCGTCGATCCGGGCCCGGCCGGTGGAGTCGTGGCGCAGGTAGGGGTCGAGTCCGGCGAGCATCCGGTCGAGCGGGCGTTCGCGGTAGCCGGTGGCGAGGACGACGGCGTCGGTGGTCAGCCGGGAGCGGGTGGACTGCTGGACGTGCTCCAGGTGGAGCTCGACCTGGGTGGTGGCGACGCGGCCGGCGGTGCGGACGCGGACGCCGGGCGTGAGGACGGCGTCCGGCCAGCCGCCGTGCAGGGTGCGGCGGTAGAGCTCGTCGTGGATGGCGGTGATGGTGTCGGCGTCGATGCCCTTGTGCAACTGCCATTGGCGGGGCATGAGTTCGTTGCGGACGGGTTCGGGCAGGGCGTGGAAGTAGCGGGTGTAGTCGGGCGTGAAGTGCTCGAGTCCCAGCTTGGAGTACTCCATGGGTGCGAAGGCTTCGGTGCGGGCCAGCCAGTGCAGTTTCTCCGCGCCGGCCGGGCGGGCGCGGAGCAGGTCGAGGAAGACCTCGGCGCCGGACTGGCCGGAGCCGATGACGGTGACGTGGCCGGCGGTGAGCAGGGACTCGCGGTGGGCGAGGTAGTCCGCGGAGTGGATGACGGGGACGCCGGGGGCGTCGGCGAGGGGCTTGAGGGGTTCGGGGACGTACGGTTCGGTGCCGACGCCGAGGACGACGTTGCGGGTGTACGAACGGCCCAGGGCCTCGGCCTCGCCGTCGGCGTCGAGTTGGGTGAAGTCGACTTCGAAGAGGCGGCGTTCGGGGTTCCAGCGGACCGAGTCGACCTGGTGGCCGAAGTGCAGGCCCGGGACCTTCTCGCTGACCCAGCGGCAGTAGGCGTCGTACTCGGCGCGGTGGATGTGGAACTTCTCGGCGAAGTAGAACGGGAAGAGCCGGTCGCGGGAGCGGAGGTAGTTGAGGAAGGTCCAGGGGCTGGCCGGGTCGGCGAGGGTCACCAGGTCGGCGAGGAAGGGGACCTGGAGGGTGGAGCCGTCGATGAGGAGCCCGGGGTGCCACTGGAAGGCGGGGCGCTGCTCGTAGAAGGCGGTGGCGAGGTCGCCGGGGACGCCGTGGGCGAGCGCGGCGAGCGACAGGTTGAACGGGCCGATGCCGACGCCCACCAGGTCGTGCGGACGGTCGAGGTCGTGCTGCGGGGTGCTGCCGGTCATCGGTGGGTGCTGCCTTCCACGAGGGTGAGGATCTCTTCGAGGTCGCCGGGGGTGGCGTGGGGGTTGAGCAGGGTGGCCTTGAGCCAGAGCCGGCCGTCGGCGGCGGCTCGGCCGAGGACGGCGCGGCCCTCGGTGAGCAGGGTGCGGCGGATGGCCGCGACGGCCTCGTCGGGGGCGCCGTACGGCCGGAGGAGGACGGTGGTGAGGGTGGGCCGGGCGTACAGCTCCAGGGCCGGTGCCTTTTCGACGAGGTCGGCCAGGTGTCGCGCCTGGTCCATGCACGCGTCGACGAGCGCGCCGAGGCCGGTGCGGCCGAGGGCGCGCAGGGTGACGGCGGTCTTGACGACGTCGGGGCGGCGGGTGGTGCGCAGGGAGCGGCCGAGGAGGTCGGGCAGTCCGGCCTCGGTGTCGTCGTCGGCGTTCAGGTAGTCGGCGGTGTGCTCGAGTACGGCGAGGTCGGCGGCGTCCCGTACGGCGAGGAGTCCGGCGGCGGCCGGCTGCCAGCCCAGTTTGTGCAGGTCGACGGTGACGGTGCGGGCGTGGCCGAGGCCGTCGAGGAGGTGCCGGTGGGTGTCGCTGAAGAGGGCGGGGCCGCCGTAGGCGGCGTCGACGTGGAGCTCGGCGCCGTGCGCGGCGCACAGTTCGGCGATCCGCGGGAGCGGGTCGATCAGTCCGGCGTCGGTGGTGCCGGCGGTCGCGGCGACGAGGACGGGCCGCCCGGCGAGGCCGGTGAGGGCCTCGTCGAGGGCGACCGGGTCGAGGGTGCCGCGGGGGGTGGGGACGACGACCGGCTCGGGCAGGCCGAGGAGCCAGGCGGCGCGCTGGAAGGAGTGGTGGGCATTGGCGCCGATCACGGTGCGGACGGTGCCGTGCCGTTCCCTGGCGAGGAGCAGGGCGAGCTGGTTGGACTCGGTGCCGCCGGTGGTGACGAGGGCGTCGGGCGCCGGGGCGCCGGGGAACACCTCGGCTGCCAGGGTGGTGGTGACCAGGGCTTCGAGTGCGGAGGCGGCCGGGGCCTGGTCCCAGGAGTCCAGGGAGGGGTTGAGCGCGGAGGCGGCGAGGTCGGCGGCGACGGCGAGCGCGAGCGGCGGGGTGTGCAGGTGCGCGGCGCAGAGCGGGTGCGCGGGGTCGGCGGCACCGGCGGCGAGCGTCCGCACGATCGTTCGGAGGGCCTCGTCCTGGCCGGTGCCGTCCTGTGGCAGCACGGCGCCGACGGCTTCTCGCACCCGGCGCGCCACGGCGTCGGCGCCTCCGTCGGGGAGCGGGCCGCCGCGCGCGGCGGCGCCGTCGCGCAGGGCCCCGAGGACGATGTCGAGCAACGGGCGCAGGGCTTCCGGCCCGTGAGCGCCTCCGGCGAGGGGTATGGCACGCATGGACGACAGGGTGCCGGGGGTTGTCGGGGATTGTCCGGAGAGTGTGGTGGTGTGACCCGAAAGGGGGACGGGCGCCGGGGCGTGTCTTGCGGATCTTGCCGGCGTTCCGGCGTCCGGCGCGCGCGTCTGCCCGGCCCGATCCGGAAGACACGCCCTCGGCCCTGTCCCTAGCCGCGTGCTCGAAGGGCCCGGCGCAGGTCGTCCAGCTGGTCGGTCAGCTGGCGGTGGAGGGCCGGGATCATCGTGTCCTGCGCGAGGTGGCGCTCGCCGAGTGCCAGGGACTCCGCGTCGACCGCGTACGACGGGAAGCCCCGGCGGCCGGCGGCCTCCGCCATGGCGGGGCCGCGTCGCTGGGCCATCGCGGTGACGTCCGGGTAGAAGCGGGGCAGGTAGTCGCGCAGCAGCTCGGCCTGCTCGGGCTGCCAGAAGCCCTGGGCGGTGGCCGTGAACAGGTAGTTCGACAGGTCGTCGGAGTCGAACATGGCGGACCAGGCGGCCGCCTTCGCCTCGGCCGTCGGCAGCGCGGCGCGGCAGCGGGCCGCGCCCTCCTGGCCGGTGGCGCTGGGGTCGCGCTCCAGCTCGGCGGCGATGGCGGCCTCGTCCGTCGCGCCGAGGACGGCGAGCCGGGCGAGGATCCGCCAGCGCAGCTCCGGGTCGAGCTCGGGGCCGCCGTGGACGGTGCCCTCCTCCAGCCAGGAGGCGATCTTGTCGGGTGTGGTCGCGCTGTCGACGAGGACGCGCACGGCGGTCAGGCGCAGGCCCGGTGCCTCGCCGTCCTCGGTGCGGCGCAGCAGGTCGCGGGTGATCGCCGTGAGCGTGGCGAGGGCGGCGGGCCGCTCGTCCTCGGAGACGTAGCGGTCGGCGATCTGCGTACGGGCGAAGCCGAGCACGCCCTGGACGACGGCGAGTTCGGTTTCCTCGGGGAGGTGCGCGGCGGCGAACTCCAGGTACTCGGTGCCGCCGAGTTCGCCGTCGCGGACCATGTCGCGCAGGGCGTTCCAGACGACCGCGCGGGTCAGCGGGTCGGGGATGCGGGAGATGCCGCGCAGCCCGCTCTCCTCGGACACCTCGTCGAAGCGCATCTTGGCGTAGGTGAGGTCGCCGTCGTTGAGGACGACCAGCGCCGGGCGCGGGCCGTCGAGCGGGATCGGGGCCTCCTGCGGGACGTCGGCCCACACGCGCTCGCGCAGCACGAGGTCGCCGGCCGCGTCGTGGTCGTAGACGCCGACGGAGAGCCGGTGCGGGCGGCTGCCGCGGCGGTCGACGGTGAGCCGCCACTTGGTGCCCTCGCCTTCGAGGCGCGGCGTGAGGACGTCGACGCCCGTGGTGCGCAGCCACTGCTCGGCCCAGGCGTGGACGTCGCGGTCGGTGGCGGCGGCGAGGTTGTCGATGAAGTCGGCGAGGGTGGCGTTGCCGAACTTGTGGCGCTTGAAGTGGATGTTGATGCCGGCGAGGAAGTCCTCCTCGCCGAGCCAGGCGACGAGCTGCCGCAGTGCGGAGGCGCCCTTGGCGTAGGAGATGCCGTCGAAGTTGAGCAGCGCGGACGCGGTGTCGGGGACGGCGTCGGGGTCCGGGGCGACGGGGTGGGTGGAGGGCCGCTGGTCGGCCTCGTAGCCCCAGGACTTGCGGGTGACGCCGAAGTCGATCCAGGTGTCGGCGAAGCGGTCGGAGCAGGCCTCGTTGATGGTCTGGTAGCCCATGTACTCGGCGAAGGACTCGTTCAGCCAGATGTCGTCCCACCAGCGCAGCGTGACGAGGTCGCCGAACCACATGTGGGCCATCTCGTGGGCGATGACCATGGCGCGGGTCATGCGCTCGGTGTCGGTGACGGCGGAGCGGAAGACGAACTCGTCGCGGAAGGTGACGAGTCCGGGGTTCTCCATGGCCCCGGCGTTGAACTCGGGGACGAAGGCCTGGTCGTACGAGTCGAAGGGGTACGGCTCGTCGAACTTCTCGTGGTAGCGGTCGAAGCAGGCCTTGGTGACGTCGAGGATCTCGTCGGCGTCGGCGTCCAGGTGGGGTGCGAGCGAGCGGCGGCAGTGGATGCCGAAGGGCAGGCCGGCGTGCTCGGTGCGGACCGAGTGCCAGGGGCCGGCGGCGACGCAGACGAGGTAGGTGGAGAGCAGCGGGGTGGGTGCGGCCTTCCAGCGGCCGTCCGGCTGCTGCTCGGTGATGCCGTTGGAGAGGACGGTCCAGTCCTCGGGCGCGGTGACGGAGACCTCGAAGACGGACTTGAGGTCGGGCTGGTCGAAGGCGGCGAAGACGCGCTGGACGTCCTCCATGAACAGCTGGGTGTAGACGTACGTCTCGCCGTCGGTGGGGTCGGTGAAGCGGTGCATGCCCTCGCCGGTGCGCGAGTAGCGCATGGTGGCGGTGACGGACAGGGTGTGCTCGCCCTCGGTGAGGGTGAGCGGGAGCCGGTTGCCGTCCAGGGTGGCGGCGTCGAGCGGCTCGCCGTCGAGGACGGCGGAGTGGAGGGTGTCCGGCTTGAGCTCGACGAAGGTGGTCCCGGCGGCGCGGGCGCTGAACCGGATGAGGCTGGTGGACCCGAAGGTCTCGTCGCCGGTGGTGAGGTCGAGGTCCACGGTGTAGTGGTGGACGTCGAGGAGCTGGGCACGGGTCTGCGCTTCGTCGCGCGTCAATACGGACATGGGCCCATGCTGCCCGATGCCTCCCTGCCCCGGGAGGGGCGTTCACCGAGAGCTCAGGACCGGGGCGGGTCCGGCGGAGCCGGTCCTGGGTCGCCGGACGGGCTCCGGGACGGCCGGGTCAGGCGAGTCCCGCGCCGTCGAAGTGGGCGAAGGCGGCGGAGATGCGGGGCCGGTCGTAGCCGGCCGGGCCCTTGGCGCCGCTGGAGAGCAGGGCGTGCAGCAGCAGCCGGGCCTTGGCCGGGGCGAGCGGGCCCGCCGGGATCAGGCCGCGGTGCAGCAGGTCGTACTCGGAGCCGGGGCTCCGGTAGGTGTGGGAGAGGGTCGCGCCGGCGCCGGTGCGGGAGGCGAGGACGACCGGCATGCGCGCGGCGAGCGCCTCCAGCGGCTCGACGAACCAGGCGGGCACGTGTCCGGCGCCGAAGGCGGCGACGACGAGGCCGTCGTGGCGTTCGGCGACGGCTTCGAGGAGTTCGCCGCGGTCGCCGAGGGAGAGCGTCAGGAGGGCCACCCGTACGTCCGGGTCGAGGCGCAGCGGGCAGACCCGGGCGGGGACGGCGGGGCGCAGCAGGATCCGCGGCTCGCCCTCGACGACGACGCCGAGGGGTCCCGCGCCGGGTGAGGTGAAGGTGGCGACGGAGGTGGTGTGGGCCTTGTGGGCGAAGCGGGCCGCGTGGATCTCGTCGGCGAGGACGACGAGGACGCCGAGCCCGCGGCAGCCGGGGTCGGCGGCGACGGCGAGGGCGGCGGCCAGGTTGGCGGGGCCGTCGGCGCCGGGCAGGTCGGGGCGGCGCATGGCGCCGGTGACGACGACCGGCTCCTCGGTGGTGCAGAGGAGGTCGAGGAGGAAGGCGGTCTCCTCCAGGGTGTCGGTGCCCTGGACGACGACCGCGCCGGAGCCCTCGGCGACCGTCCTGCCGACCTCGTCGGCGAGGGCGGCGAGGTCCTCGAAGGAGAGGGTGGAGCTGGGGACGCGCCGGAAGTCCCGCAGCTCGACGTCCACGCCGACGGGCGCGACGCCGAGCTCGGCGAGCACCTCGGCGCCGGACATGCGGCTCGCGTCACCGCCGCGCGCGGAGATGGTGCCGCCGAGGGTGAATACGGTGACGCGTGCCATCAGCGTGCTCCGTCCGCGATCGTCCGGTCCGTCGTCGCCGCCGCGCCGTCCGCGGCCGTCCCGTCCGCGATCGTCTCGTGGTGGCGGATGACCTCCGCGATGATGAAGTTCAGCAGCTTCTCCGCGAACGCCGGGTCCAGTTTCGCGCTCTCGGCGAGTTCCCGCAGCCGGGCGATCTGGCGGGCCTCGCGGGCCGGGTCGGCGGGCGGCAGCTGGTGCTTCGCCTTGAGGACGCCGACCTGCTGGGTGCACTTGAAGCGCTCGGCGAGCATGTGGACCACCGCCGCGTCGATGTTGTCGATGCTCTCGCGCAGCCGGGTCAGCTCGGCCCGTACGGACTCGTCGATCTCGCTCATGACCAGCGAGCCTATCCGGATCCGGTGAGGATGGTGGGCGGGTGTTCGGGATCCGGAACGGTGTTGCTCCAGCCGCCCGGCACGGTCCGGCCCTGCTGCTCGCGGAAGCGGATCGGGGCGGTGCCGACCCGGCGGGTGAAGAGCCGGGAGAAGTAGGCCGGGTCGTCGTAGCCGACGCGGCGGGCGACGGCGGCGACCGGCAGATCGGTGGCGGCGAGGAGTTCCTTGGCGCGGCCGAGGCGGACGGTGAGCAGGTAGTCCTTGGGGCTGCAGCCGGCGGCCCGGCGGACGGCGGTGCGCAGCTCGGCGGCCGTCATGCCGTGCCGTGCGGCGTGCTCGGCGACGGACATGCGGCTGAAGGCGTCGCGGGCGAGGGCGGACAGGACCGGGTCGCCGTCGGCGTTGGTGTCGGCGCGGGCGCGGCGCAGCGCGACCAGGAGTTCGTGGACGGCGGCGGCGGTCTCGACCTCCAGGAGCGGGTTCCCCGGGCGGGCGGCGCGGGCGATGCGGCCGATGGCGGCGCGGGCGGGCGCGGCGTCGGCGAGCGGGACGACGGGCCGGTCGGGTTCGATGTAGCCGAGTTCGGTGTAGGTGGCGGTGGCGGGTCCGGTGAAGTCGACGAAGGACTCGTCCCAGCCGGTGCCGGGGTCGGCGGAGTAGTGGTGGGGCGCGCCGGGGGTGAGCCAGATCAGGGCGGGCGCGGTGACGGTGGTGCGGCGGCCGTCGGGGCCGCGGTACCAGCCGCTGCCGGAGCTGACGACGACGGCGACGTGGTGGTCGAGGGTGCGCGGGCCGACGGTGGGCAGGGCGCCGTGCTGGAGGCCGACGCCGAGGCAGACCAGGCCGAGGCGGTGGTGGACGGGGCTCGGCGTGAAGTAGCGCATCCAGGTGTGGTACATGGCGCGGCTTCCTCCCTGTCGTCCGCCTGAAGGTCCAAACTGCGACGATCTTTGTCCATGGACCGGTCCGCCGCCAGAGGGCGAAGGTGAGGCGCATGAGCGAGTTCAGCCAGTTCAGCCAGTCCGGCCGGTCCCGGCAGTCCGGCCCGTCCGGCCGGTCCGGGCGGTCCGGGCAGTCCGGGCGGTTCGTGGTGGGCGACGAGGACTTCCTTCTCGACGGGCGGCCGGTGCGGCTGCTCTCCGGGGCGCTGCACTACTTCCGGGTGCACGAGGGGCAGTGGGACCACCGTCTCGGGATGCTGCGGGCCATGGGCCTCAACTGCGTCGAGACGTACGTGCCGTGGAACCTGTACGAGCCGGAGCCGGGCCGGTACGGGGACGTGGCCGCGCTCGGCCGCTTCCTGGACGCGGTGGCGCGGGCCGGGATGTGGGCGATCGTGCGCCCGGGGCCGTACATCTGCGCGGAGTGGGAGAACGGCGGTCTGCCGCACTGGCTGACGGGGCCGCTGGGGCGGCGGGTGCGCACGGACGACGCGGAGTACCTGGCCCCCGTGGACCGCTGGTTCCGGCGGCTGCTCCCGCAGGTGGTGGAGCGGCAGATCTCCCGGGGCGGCCCGGTGGTCATGGTGCAGGTGGAGAACGAGTACGGCAGTTACGGCACGGACGCCGGCTATCTGCGGCACATGGCGGAGCTG
The DNA here is from genome assembly GCF_042954805.1 of Streptomyces sp. NPDC012637. Lineage (NCBI taxonomy): Bacteria > Bacillati > Actinomycetota > Actinomycetes > Kitasatosporales > Streptomycetaceae > Streptomyces > Streptomyces sp. NPDC012637. The sequence goes on along the minus strand of NZ_JBIBDS010000003.1, from coordinate 618,490 downwards.
CTGGTGGAGTGCGGGGTGGAGGTGCCGCTGTTCACCTCGGACGGCCCGGAGGACCACATGCTGACGGGCGGCTCGGTCCCGGGCGTGCTCGCGACGGCGAACTTCGGCTCGGGTGCGCGGGAGGCCTTCGCGGCGCTGCGGCGGCACCAGCCGACGGGGCCGCTGATGTGCATGGAGTTCTGGTGCGGCTGGTTCGACCACTGGGGCACGGAGCACGCCGGGCGGGACGCGGCGGACGCGGCGGCGACCCTGCGGGAGATCCTGGAGTGCGGGGCCTCGGTCAACGTCTACATGGCGCACGGCGGGACGAGCTTCGCCGGCTGGGCGGGGGCGAACCGGTCCGGCCGGCTGCACGACGGCGCGCTGCGGCCGACGGTGACCTCGTACGACTACGACGCGCCGGTCGACGAGGCGGGGCTGCCGACGGAGAAGTTCCGGCTGTTCCGCGAGGTGCTCGCGGAGTACGCGGAGGAGCCGCTGCCGGCGGTGCCGGAGCCGCCGGTACGGATCGGGGCGCCGGCGGCCGGCTTCCCGGACGGCTGGGCGCCGCTCGCGGAGGTCCTGGAGGTGCTGGGCGACGAGGAGTCGCAGACGCCGGTGCCGCCGGCCTTCGAGGAGCTGGGCGTGGACCGGGGTGTGGTCCGCTACCGGGTGGCGGTGCCGGGGCCGCGGCAGCCGTACCCGCTCTCCGTGACGGGGCTGCGGGACCGGGCCGTGGTGTACGTCGACGGGCTCCCGGCCGGGGTCCTGGAGACGGAGGACGCGGTGCTCGCCGAGCCGGTCGCGGGGCCGGCCGTCGTGGACCTGTGGGTGGAGTCGCTGGGGCGGGTGAACTACGGGCCGCGGCAGGCGGAGCCGAAGGGCATCACGGGCGGGATCCGGCACGAGCGGCAGTTCCTGCACGGGGTGCGGGCGCGGGGCCTGCGGCTGGACGCGTTCGAGGCGGCGGCGGTGGCGAAGGTCCCGTTCGGTCCCGTGGCCGCCGACGCCGGGCCGGGGCTGTACCGGGCCTCGGTGGAGGTCGGCTCGCCGGGTGACGCGTGGCTGCGGCTGCCGGGCCGGACCCGGGGGTTCGTCTGGGTCAACGGCTTCTGTCTGGGCCGCTACTGGAACGCCGGACCGCAGGACTCCCTGTACGTGCCGGGCCCCGTGCTCACGGCGGGCACGAACGAGGTGTGGGTGCTCGAGCTGGAGGGCGGCGGCGCGGCCGGGCCGGTGGAGCTGGCATAGGCCGTCTCTTCCGGATGCCGGCCCGGTCCGCGGCGTGTCCGGCCCTGGTCAGAAGGAGACGGCCTCGCGCGGGAGTGCCCGGGGCCTGTCGGTCCCGGGCACTCCGTACGGCTGCGAGCGGTGCCGCGGCGTGGCCGCGTGTGCGTGCGGGTGGTGCTACAGCGTGGCCGCCGCGGACTTGATCGCGGAGGCGAAGGTGGACACCTCGGTGTAGACGCCGGGGTAGCCCGCGCGGGCGCAGCCCTCGCCCCAGCTCACGATGCCGACCTGGATCCAGGCGCCGTTGTTGTCCTTGCGGAACATCGGGCCGCCGGAGTCGCCCTGGCAGGTGTCGACGCCGCCCTCGTTGTAGCCGGCGCAGATCTCCTCGCCGGGGACGAGGGAGCTGCCGTACGCGGACTGGCAGTCGGCGTCCGAGACGAACGGGACGGTCGCCTTGCGCAGGTACCGCTGCTGCGAGCCGCCCTCACGGGTGGCGCCCCAGCCGGCGACGGTGAAGGTGCCGCTGTTGTACGCGGTGGTCTCGGCGATCTTCAGGTTCGGCAGGCTGGTGATGGGCGAGGCCAGCTTGATGAGGGCCCAGTCCTTGCCCTGCCCGTTGTAGCCGGGGGCCTGGTAGACCTTGGTCGAGCGGACCTTGATGGCGCTGCCGGACTGGAGGTCCACGACACCGGCGGTGGCGGTGATGCCGGTGTTGTTGCCCGAGCCGCTGACACAGTGCGCGGCGGTGAGGACGACCTGAGGGGTGATCAGGGAGCCGCCACAGCCCATGGAGAGCCTGACCATCCAGGGGAACTCGCCCTGGGCGGCGCGGGTGCCTCCGACGACCGGCGCGGGCGCGGCGGAGGCGGTGGTGGTGGGCTGGAGGCTGACGGCGGCGAGGACGACGGCGCCCGCGGCGGCGAGTTTCTGCAGCGCGCGGACCAGCCTGTTCTTCTTCTGCATACGACTGCCTTCTTTCATGGGGGGTTGATCTTGATGGCATGTGCCCGTCAAGACGTGGTCCGGATTATGGAGAGGGCGCAACGGGCGTCACAAGAAGGCCTTTTCGGCCAGACGGGCGACGGCCCGGGCCGGGTCCCGTCCGGCGGACCGGGCCGCCATCGGCCGGAGGGGCCCAGGTCGGCCGGCGCCCGTACCCTGGACGGCAGGGGGTGATCCGGGATGCCGCACAGCGATGAAGTCTCTCCCGTGGTCCACGGGTTCCCGCACCTCGACACGGTCCGCTCGTCCATCACGGCGCTCTATCGGCGGCTCTCCCCGGACGGCGTACGGCGCTACGAGGTCAGCGTCCCGGCCTCCGACGTCCTGGTCGACGACAGCGACGGGCTGCACCTCGGCGCCCAGCGGGTGGCCCGCGCGCTCGTCCGCCAGCTGCGGCTGCCGGAGGCGCGGATGGTCGTGAGCTTCCGGGCCATGGAACACGCGGCGAGCGTCGAACTGAGCGCGGGCCCGGAGTACTTCGTCGAGCTCAACGAGCGCTTCGCCCGCCGCGAGCACCGGCGCGACATCGGCGCCGCGCTCGCCCACGAGATCACCCACGTCCTGCTGCACCGGCTCGGCCTCACGATGCCCACGACCGCCGGGAACGAGATCCTCACCGACGTCGCCGCCACCTACCTCGGCGCGGGCTGGCTGCTCCTGGACGCCTTCCGCCAGGACGGCATGTCCAGCCAGAAGCTCGGCTACCTGACGCCCGAGGAGTTCGGCTACGTGCTCGCCAAGCGGGCCGCGGTGTTCGACGAGGACCCTTCGCCGTGGTTCACCAGCGCCGTCGCGTACGAGGCGTGGCTGCGCGGCCGGGAGGAGGCCGCCCGCGACTGGCGCCGCCCGCCGCTGGCCGGCGCCGGCTGGGCGGCCCGGCGCAGGGCCCGGGCGGCCGGCGGGGACGGTGCGTTCCCGTGCCCGGTGTGCGGGCAGCGGCTCCGGGTGACCGCGGGCGGGCAGCGCCGGGTCAGGGCCAGGTGCGGGGTGTGCGGCACGGTCCTGGAGTGCGCGCCCTGACCGTGGGGAGTGCCGCGCGCCGCAATGCATTTGCGCCGTTCGGGTGCTTCGGGTGAGGGTCGGGCACATGAGCAGGTTGTGGGACGCGCTGTGGGCCGGGGACGACGACGGGCTGGTCCGGGCCCTGCGGGAGGGTGCCGACGCCGAGACCCGGGACGAGGGGGAGACGCCGCTGTACCGGGCGGCCGTCGGGAACCAGGCGGTCGCCGTGCGCGTGCTGCTCGCCGCCGGCGCCGACCCCGGGCGGGCGAGCGGCGAGGACGACGGGGACCTGCCGCTGTGCGGTGCGGCGTGCGGCGGCCACACCGAGGTCGTACGAGCGCTGCTCGCGGCGGGCGCGGACCCCGACCAGGAGGAGGGCTACGGCTTCACCGCCCTGGCCTGGGCCGTACGGCTCGGGCACACCGAGGCGGCCGGTGCGCTGCTCGCGGCGGGCGCGGATCCCGCCCGGCCCGGCCCCGACGGGCTCGCCCCGCTGACCGCCGCCGCCCGGCGCGGCTCGCCCTCGCTCGTCCGCGCACTCCTGGAGCACGGCGCCGGACGCGACCGCGGGGCCCTCGCGGAGGCGCTGGCCGAGGCCAGGCGCTGGATCGGCGTCGACATGGCGGCGGTGCTGCGGCGCGGTCTGGTCGGGAGCGGCGGCGCCGCGGACACCTACGAGGCGGTGGTGCGGCGCGTGCCGGAGGACGGCGGGATCACTGTGGTCGTGGAGCTGCTGCGCGAGGACGGCGCGCCGAGCCGCGGCGACGAGCGGCAGACCGGCCACGCCGCCGTCGCCACTCTCCTGGAGGGCGCCCTCGGCGAGTCCGTGCCGCCGGAGGAACTCGCCGGTCGCGCGCTGGCCTGCGGCGATCCCGAGCAGGACGACTGGACGACGGCGGTCGACGCGCTCGCCGCCCGCGCCGACGAGACGGTCTTCGTCACCGCCACCGGCTGGTGCGCGAGCCCCGACCCGCTGCGCCGCGCACTGGGCGCCCGCGTCCTCGCGGCCCTGCCCGGTTTCACGACGAGCGCCGTACCGATCCTGCGGCGCCTGGCGGCGGAGGAGGCGGGGGCATGGACCCTGGCGGGGGCAGGGGCCCTGACGGGGGCGGGGGCCCTGGCGGAGGCAGGGGCCCCGGCGGGGGCAGGGGCCCTGACGGAGGCGGGGGTCGGCGCTGAGGCCGGGGCCAGGGCAGGGGGCCGGAACGACGCCGGGGCGGGGGCGAGGGCCGGGGCGGGAGTTGCGTCCGCGGCCGGGAATGACGCCGAGGCCGGTGCTGAGGCCAGGGCCGAGACGGAGGCTGGGGCTGCGGCCGGGAGTGGGGCTGGGGGCGGGACTGGGGCTGCGGCCGCGGCCTGGCTCGGGGCCCGGACTGACGCCGGGGTCGAGCCGGAGGCTGCGGCCGGGCTCGGGGCCCGGACTGACGCCGGGGCCGGAGCTGCGGCCGCCGGAGCTGGGGCCGGGCCCGAGGCAGGGGCTGCGGGCGGTGCTGCGGCGGGCGCGGGCGGGCGGGAGCCGGTCGCCTCCGTTGTCGGCGCGCTCGGGCGGTGCGGCGACGGGAGCGCCGTGCCCGAACTGCTCGCCTTCGCCGGACATCCGGACGCCGAGGTACGGCGGCAGGTGGCCGCCGCGCTCACGGGCATCGTGCCGGCCGGGCACGCCGAGGCGGTCGGGACGATCACGGCGCTGAGCCGGGACCCCGACGCGCGGGTGCGGGACTGGGCGACGCTCGCGCTCGCCGAGCTGCCCGACGACACGCCCGTCGTCCGGGAGGCGCTGGCCGCCCGGCTCGCCGACCCGGACCCGGAGACGGCCGCCGAGGCGGCCCGCGGCCTGGCCATCCGTCAGGACCCGCGCGCCGTCGAGGCCCTGGCCCGCGTCCTGGCGGACGGCGACCCGGAGGGCCCGGCCCGCGAGACGGCCCTGTCCGCGCTGGAGCACGTGACGGACCCGCGCGTCAGGACCCGTCTGGAGTGGACGGCCCCGCGCTGCCGCTGACGCTCCCGCCTTCAGCGCCCGGCCGTGGCGCCCCGCTCGGTCGCGTTCGGCCAGACCGTCAGGTCGACCATCACGAAGCTCGGCAGGCGCCCGGGCATCGCGGTCGCCTTCACCTGGACCACCAGCAGCGCGATGTCTCCGGAAGGGTGCCTGACGCAGATCTCGCTGCCCGCCGACACCGCCGCCAGCGGCAGGCTGTGGCTCTTGCTGGCGGTGGCGAGGAGCCGGCACTCGTCGAGACCGGCCCCGGGATCGCCGTACATGAGGATGATCGTGCTGCTGTCGCTCTTCAGCTCGCAGTCGTTCTGGTCGCACTCCAGAAGAAGGTCGCCCTTGCGGTCCTTGCGGTCGACCGGCTTCCTGATGCCCAGCGAGTTCTTCTCGTCCAGGGTCCGTCCCGGGTAGCCCACCGGCCGCGGCGAGGCGGACGGTCCGGCCGTCACGGTCGCCGTGTCGCCCTTCCCGCCCGCCAGTCCCGCCGTTCCCGCCGACCCCGCAGATCCCGTCGAGGCCGTCGAGCCCGGCGAAGCCGAGGAGCCCGCGCCTCCCGTCGGGCGCGAGGAGGACGACGAAGGGTCCTGCGCGCCGCGGTCGGACAACCGGTCCAGGGCGTCTCCGACCAGCAGGCTCACCCCGGTCAGCAGCAGCGCCGCGGCCGCCACGGCCCCGGTCACGACCAGCGCGGTGCGCCGCCTGCGCGCCCGGCGCTCCCCGGGCGACTCCTCCGCGCGGCCCGACGGCGCGTGCGGCTGCGGCCAGGGAGCCGAGGGCGGCAGATGGACCGGTGCGGGCATCGCCACCGGTGTGAGCGCGGACGTGGGCATCGCCACCGGCACCACCGGCGCCACGGGCGTGGGCTCGGGGACCGGCGGCGGGATCTCCGGGTCGGGCCCCTTCACCTCCCGCCAGACGGCCGGGCCGACGCCCGCGTCGAGGTCCCCGCCGAGGTGCCGGCGGCACCACTCGACGACCTCCTGCGCGGTGACCCGGTCCGCCGGCGCGGCGGCCAGGCAGCGGGCGATCAGCGGACGGAGCTGTTCCGGCAGGAGCGACAGGTCGGGGTCCGAGTGGACGATCCGGTACAGCACGCTGACCCCCGGCCCGTCCCCGTACAGCGGCCGGCCGAGGGCCGCGAACGCCGCCGTCTGGCCGAGCGCGAAGATGTCGGTGGCCGGGGTGACCTCGCCGGCGGAGGCCTGCTCGGGCGCCATGAACGAGGGGGTGCCGACGGCGGCGCCGGTGGCGGTGTGCGAGGAGACGCCCGACGCCAGCGAGATCCCGAAGTCGATCACCCGGGGCCCGTCGGCGGCGAGCAGCACGTTCCCGGGCTTGAGGTCCCGGTGCACCACGCCCACGCCGTGGATCGCCTGCAGCGCCTCGGCCACGCCGGCCATCAGCCACAGCACCGCCGGGACCGGCAGGGGCCCGCGGCGGACGACGGCTTCCGCGAGGGAGGGCCCGGGCACGTACAGGGTGGCCAGCCAGGGCGGTGTGCCGTCCGCGTCGCCGTCGATCAACTCGGCGGTGTACGCGCCGCGGACGCGGCGGGCGGCCTCCATCTCCCGGCGGAACCGCCGCCGGAAGTCCGGGTCGTCGGCGAGCTCGGGCCGCACCACCTTGATCGCCACCGGCCGGCCGCCCTGCGTGTGCGACAGGTAGACCCGCCCCATGCCGCCGGCACCGAGCCGGGCGGCGAGGCGGTAGCCGCCCGCCTCCACCGGGTCGTCCGCCTGCAGTGGTTGGAACACCTCGGTCGCGCTCTTCATCCGCCTCGTCCCCCCGTTCCTCCGGCCGACCGGCGCGTCGACCAGGGCAGAAGCCTAGGCGAGCGGACCCGGCGGACCGACGGAAGGGGCCGGGTCAGCGGCCGTGGACCGCGGCGCGGTACGGGAGTTCAGGCGTCCCTGTGACGTGCGTGCAGATGGCCGTCGAGCGGGAAGTCGGGCGGTGACGCGGGCAGGACCCGGTCGAAGCCGTAACGGCTCTTCTGCGCCACGCGGCACGAGGCGAGGTTGTCCACCTGGTGCAGGAGTTCGAGCCGCCCGAGTCCGCCGTCCCCGAACGTGTCGAAGGCCCAGCCGGTGAGGGCCTCCAGCGCGCGGGGCGCGATGCCCCGTCCGCGTGCGTGCGCCGCGGTCCAGTAGCCGACTTCGGCCGACGGCGTGCCCGGCGCCACCCCCTTGAGGACCGCGCCCCCGGCCAGCTGTGCGTGGTCCGTGCCGGGGCGCACCTCCAGGACCGCGAAGCCGAACCGGTCCCCCGCCGCCCGTCCCCGCTCCTGTTCCCGCACCCACCGCGTCGCGTCGGCGTCGTTCTCGACGGCGATGCTGGTCCATTGGCGCAGTGCGGGATCCCGGCACACGTCGACGAGTGCGGCGATGTCCTCCGGGCCCCAGGGGCGGAGGACGAGGGCGGGGGCGGACGGCGTCGCGTCGGCACGCAGTAAGAGGGTGTCGTTCACCCCGTCATCCTAGGCACGGGGGCCGCGGGCGGGGCTTGGTCAGGTGCCGTAGACGGGATGCGGGGGCTCCGACGCGGCGAGGAGTTTCAGGGTGGCCTCGCCCGCTTCCCTGGGGGTCCAGCGGGTGGGGCTGGTCGCCGTGGGGCCCGGGCGCCAGCCTTCCATGACCGTCAGGCGGCCGCCCTCCGCCTCGAAGACGCGGCCGGTGACGCCGGCGGACGCGGTGGAGCCGAGCCAGACGACGAGGGGGGAGACGTCCTCGGGGAGTGCGGCGAGGTCCGCGAAGGTCTGCTCGGTCATGCGGGTGCGGGCCGCCGGGGCGATCGCGTTGACCTGGACGCCGTAACGGGCCGTCTCCGCCGCCGCGACCAGCGTGAGGCCGACGATGCCCGCCTTGGCGGCCGCGTAGTTGCCCTGGCCGACGCTGCCGAGGAGTCCCGCGCCCGAGGTCGTGTTGATCACGCGGGCGGCCACCTGACGGCCCGCCTTGGACTCGGCCCGCCAGTGCGCTGCGGCGTGCCGCAGCGGCAGGAAGTGGCCCTTCAGATGGACCCGTACGACCGCGTCGAAGTCGTCCTCGCCCAGGTTGACGAGCATCCGGTCGCGCAGGAAGCCGGCGTTGTTGACCAGGGTGTCGAGCCTGCCGAACGACTCGAGCGCGGTCCGCACCAGTGCCGCCGCGCCTTCCTCCGTCGCGATGTCGCCGCCGTGGGCGACCGCCTCGCCGCCCGCCGCGCGGATCTCCTCGACGACCCGTCCGGCGGGGCTGTCGGCGTCCGGCCGCCCGTCGAGCCCGACGCCGAGGTCGTTGACGACCACCCGCGCGCCCTCCGCGGCGAAGGCCAGCGCGTGCGCGCGTCCGAGCCCCCGTCCCGCGCCGGTCACGATCACCACGCGTTCGTCACACAGACCCATGTCCGTCCTCCTTGTCGGCTGTCGCGGCGTCCAGGAACGCGGGTCGCTCCCCGCCGCCGTGTACGAGCAGCGACGCCCCCGACACGTACGCCGCCCGGTCGGAGGCGAGGAAGACCGCCGCCTCCCCGATCTCGATCGGCTCCGCGAGCCGCCCGAGCGGCACGGTGCGGCCGACGGCGGCGATGCCCTCGGCGTCGCCGTAGTGCAGGTGGGACAGTTCGGTGCGCACCATGCCGAGGACGAGCGTGTTGACCCGTACGTCGGGGGCCCATTCGACGGCCATGGTGCGGGCCAGGTTCTCGAGCCCGGCCTTGGCGGCTCCGTACGCGGCGGTGCCGGGCGAGGGCCGGGTGCCGCTGACGCTGCCGATCATGACGACGGAGCCGCGGGCGGCGCGCAGCCGCTCGTACGCGGCGAGCGAGGTGACGAGCGGGGCGGTCAGGTTCAACTCCAGCACCCGGGCGTGCCGTTCGGCTTCCTCCGCTCCTCCCAGCGGTCGGTACGGCGTCCCGCCCGCGTTGTTCACGAGCGTGTCGAGCCGTCCGTACCGCTCGGCGACCCGGGCGAGGAAGGCCGTCACTTCCGCGGGTCTGCGCAGGTCGGCAGGCTCGAACACGGCCGTGCGGCCCGCTTCTTCCACCGGTTCGTCCGGTGGTCTGCGGGCGCAGACGACGACCTCCGCGCCGGCCCGCAGAAAGGCCCGGGCGATGCCCGCGCCGACCCCTCGGGTTCCGCCGGTGACGACGGCGACCCTCCCGTCCAGCTCCATGGGCTGCTACCTTCCTCCCAGCGTCACCTAACAAACGTTTGGTGGAAAGGTAGCTGATCCGCTCATGGGTGTCTCCACCTCCCGCCCGGACAAGGGCGTCGCACTCGTCACCGTCGACTTCCCACCCGTCAACGCCCTCCCCGTACAGGGCTGGTACGAGCTCACCGACGCCCTCCGCACCGCCGGGCGCGACCCGGAGATCCGCTGTGTCGTCCTCGCCGCCGAGGGCCGCGGCTTCAACGCGGGCGTCGACATCAAGGAGCTCCAGCGCGACCCGGGCCACGACGCGCTGGTCGCGGTCAACCACGGCTGCGCGGAGGCCTTCGCCGCCGTCTACGACTGCGAGGTGCCGGTGGTCGCGGCGGTCGGCGGCTTCTGCCTGGGCGGCGGCATCGGCCTGGTGGGCAACGCGGACGCGATCGTCGCCGCCGACGACGCCGTCTTCGGGCTGCCCGAGCTCGACCGCGGCGCGCTCGGCGCCGCCACCCATCTGGCCCGGCTCGTGCCGCAGCACCTGATGCGCGCCCTGTACTACACCTCGCGCACCGTCACCGCCCGGGAACTGCACGCCCACGGCTCGGTCTGGAAGGTGGTGCCGCGCGAGGAACTCCTCGCCTGCGCCAGGGAACTCGCCGGCGAGATCGCCGCGAAGGACGGCACGCTCCTCCGGCTCGCCAAGGCCGCCATCAACGGCATCGACCCGGTCGACGTCCGGCGCAGCTACCGCTTCGAGCAGGGCTTCACCTTCGAGGCCGCTCTCGCCGGAGTGGCCGACCGCGTCCGGGACACCTTCGGAAGGGACGGCGGGGAGCGGTGACCGACAAGACCATGACCCCGGACGAGGTCGTCGGTCGGCTCCGCTCCGGCATGACGATCGGGATCGGCGGCTGGGGCTCGCGGCGCAAGCCGATGGCACTGGTCAGAGCGCTGCTCCGGTCCGAGATCACCGATCTCACCGTCATCTCCTACGGCGGCCCCGACGTCGGCCTGCTCGCCGCCGCCGGCCGGATCCGCCGGCTCGTCGCGCCCTTCGCGACCCTCGACTCCATCCCGCTCGAACCGCACTTCCGGGCCGCCCGCGAGCGCGGCGCCTTCGCCCTCACCGAGCTCGACGAGGCCATGTTCATGTGGGGCCTGCACGCCGCCGCGAACCGGCTGCCCTTCCTGCCCGTACGGGCCGGGCTCGGCTCCGACGTCATGCGGGTCAACCCCGAACTGCGCACGGTCACCTCCCCCTACGAGGACGGCGAGGAGTTCGTCGCCGTGCCCGCGCTGCGCATGGACGCCGCCCTCGTCCACCTCAACCGCGCCGACCGGCTCGGCAACGGCCAGTACCTGGGCCCCGACCCGTACTTCGACGACCTGTTCTGCGAGGCCGCCGACACCGCGTACGTCTCCTGCCACCGGCTGGTCGACGGCTTCGGTCCCGACACCGTCCCCCAGACCCTGCTCGTCTCCCGGCACAGCGTCACCGGCGTCGTCGAGACCCCGGACGGCGCGCACTTCACCTCCTGCGTCCCCGACCACGACCGCGACGAGCCCTTCCAGAAGCTGTACGCGACCACGCCCTGGCCCGAGTTCGCCGAGCGCTTCCTGTCCGGCAAGACCGAGGACGACTACCAGGCCGCGGTGCGCGCCTGGCACGACGAGCGCACGGAAGGAAGGAAATGACCGTCACCCGAGCCGAGTACTGCGTCGTCGCCTGCGCCGAGGCCTGGCGCGACGACGGCGAGGTCCTCGCCAGCCCCATGGGCCTCGTCCCCTCGTTCGGCGCCCGCCTGGCCAAGCGGACCTTCTCCCCCGACCTCCTCCTCACCGACGGCGAGGCGCTGCTCGTCGGCCTCGACGGGCGGCCCGAGGGCTGGCTGCCGTACCGCCGCCACCTCACCATGGTCACCGGCGGCAGGCGGCACGTGATGATGGGCGCGAGCCAGATCGACCGCTACGGCAACCAGAACATCTCCTGCATCGGCGACTGGGAGCGGCCCGCCCGCCAGCTGCTCGGCGTGCGCGGCGCCCCCGTCAACACCCTCAACAACCCGGTGAGCTACTGGATCCCCCGGCACTCGCCCCGGGTCTTCGTCGAGCGCGTCGACATGGTCAGCGGAGTCGGTTACGACCACGCCGTCGGCCCGTACCACCGCCTGCCCCGGGTGGTCACCGACCTCGCCGTGCTCGACTTCGCGACGCCCGACCACCGCATGCGGCTCGCGTCCGTGCACCCGGGCGTCACCGTCGACGAGGTCCGGGCCGCGACCGGCTTCGAGCTGGTGACGGACGGCGAGGTGCCGTACACCCGCGAGCCGAGTGCCGAGGAGCTGCGGCTGATCCGCGAGGTCGTCGACCCGGGCGGGCTGCGCGACCGGGAGGTCGCGCCCCGATGACGGCCCCCGTCCTGAAGACGGCGCTCACCGAGCTCGTCGGCGTCGAGCACCCGATCGTGCAGACCGGCATGGGCTGGGTGGCCGGACCCCGGCTGGTCTCCGCCACCGCGAACGCGGGCGCCCTCGGCATCCTCGCCTCCGCCACCATGACCGCCGGCGAATTCCGGTCCGCCGTACGGGAGGTGAAGTCCCGCACCGACCGGCCCTTCGGCGTGAACCTGCGCGCCGACGCGGGCGACGCCCGCGAGCGCGTCCGGATCATCGTCGACGAGGGCGTCCGGGTGGCGTCCTTCGCCCTCGCGCCCTCCCGCGACCTGATCGCCGAGCTCAAGGACGCCGGCGTCGTCGTCATCCCGTCCGTCGGGGCGCGCCGGCACGCCGAGAAGGTCGCCGCCTGGGGCGCGGACGCGGTCGTCGTCCAGGGCGGCGAGGGCGGCGGACACACCGGCGAGGTGGCGACGACCGTCCTGCTGCCGCAGGTGGTGGACGCCGTCGGCATCCCGGTGGTCGCGGCCGGCGGCTTCCACGACGGGCGCGGCCTGGTCGCCGCGCTCGCCTACGGGGCGGCGGGCATCGCGATGGGCACCCGTTTCCTGCTCACCTCCGACTCCACCGTGCCCGAGGCCGTCAAGGCGAGGTACCTGGCGGCGACGGTCAGGGACGTCACCGTCACGACCGCCGTGGACGGGCTGCCGCACCGGATGCTGCGCACCGAGATGGTCGCCGCGCTCGAACGGGCGGGCCGGGTACGGGCCCTGGCGCAGGCCGTGCGCCATGCCTCCGGGTTCCGCAGGATCTCCGGCCTGTCCTGGTCCGCGATGGTCCGCGACGGGCTCGCGATGCGCCACGGCAAGGACCTGTCCTGGAGCCAGGTCCTGCTCGCCGCGAACACCCCGATGCTCCTGAAGGCTTCCATGGTCGAGGGCCGCACCGACCTCGGCGTCATGGCCTCCGGACAGGTCGCGGGGGTGATCGAGGACCTGCCGAGCTGCGCGGAACTCGTGACCCGCGTCATGTCCGAGGCCGCGCACGTGCTCCGTACCCTTCCACCCTCGTAAGGGAGTCAGCCATGTCTCTGTCGAGACGCGCACTGCTGAGCACCGCCGGTGCCACCGCCCTTCTCGCGGTCGCCGCCCCGCCCTCACTCGCCCGGCCCCGGCCCCGGGTCACCGCGAACGCCATCCGGCAGATCCCGCTCCAGGGCGCGGTCAACGTCCGTGACCTGGGCGGCTACCTCACGTACGACGGGGCCCGGGTCCGCGACGGCCTGGTCTACCGCGGCGACCACCTCGGCAAGCTGACCACCGCCGACGTGGCCGCGCTCGGCGCGCTGGGGCTCTCCCGCGTGATCGACTTCCGGATTCCGCTGGAGGTGCAGTACGACGGCGCGGACCGGCTGCCGGCCGGGGTCGCCGGGGTCTCCCGGTCCGTCACGGACAACGGCCTGTTCGGGCAGCTGCTCACCGCGATCGGCTCGCGCGACCCGGTCCGGCAGGAGGAGATGCTGGGCGGCGGCCGGGCCGCGGCCTTCATGACCGGGGTGTACCGCACCTTCGTGACGAACGCCGCGAACCGGCAGCAGTTCGGCGCGACCCTGCGCGAACTCGCCGCGCCGGGCTCGGGCCCCCAGCTCTACCACTGCACCTCGGGCAAGGACCGTACGGGCTGGGCGAGTTGGCTGGTGCTCACGCTGGTCGGGGTGCCGGAGCGCTCGGCCACCGAGGACTACCTGGCCTCCAACGTCTTCCGCGCCGCCTACGACGCGCGGGTGCGCGAGGGCCTGAAGCAGGGCGGGCTGATGCAGAACCCGGACCTGATCATCCCGCTCCAGGAGGTGCGCCAGGAGTACCTGGACGCGGCCCTCGCCGAGGTCCGGACCGGCTACGGCAGCCTCTACCAGTACGTGACGCAGGGCCTGGGCCTGGACCTGCGCACGCTCGCGGGCCTGCGGGAGCGGCTCGTCGGCTGACGCGCCCCGTACGCGGGAACGGCCCGCGCCCCTCCCGGGCGCGGGCCGCAGCCGTCGGTCAGAGCCGCTCGATGATCGTGACGTTCGCCTGTCCCCCGCCCTCGCACATGGTCTGCAGCCCGTAGCGGCCGCCCGTGCGCTCCAGTTCGTGCAGGAGGGTCGTCATCAGCTTGACGCCGGTCGCACCGAGCGGGTGGCCGAGGGCGATCGCGCCGCCGTTGACGTTGACGCGTTCGGGGTCGGCGCCGGTCTCCTTGAGCCAGGCGAGGACGACCGGGGCGAAGGCCTCGTTGATCTCGACGAGGTCCATGTCGTCGATGGTCATCCCGGTCTTCTTCAGGGCGTGGGCCGTCGCGGGTATCGGCGCGGACAGCATCCGGATGGGGTCCTCGCCGCGCACCGACAGGTGGTGGATCCGGGCCCGCGGGGTGAGCCCGTGCTCGCGTACGGCGCGCTCGCTCGCGACCAGCATCGCCGCCGCGCCGTCGGAGACCTGGGAGGAGCAGGCGGCGGTGATGGTGCCGCCCTCGACGACCGGGTCGAGCCCGGCCATCTTCTCCAGGCTGGTGTCGCGGCGCGGTCCCTCGTCGACCGTGACGTCCCCGTAGGGCACGGTCTCTCGGGCGAAGCGGCCCTCGTCGATCGCGCGGATCGCCCGCCGGTGCGAGCGCAGGGCGAACTCCTCCTGGTCGCGGCGGGTGATGCCCCACTTCGCGGCGATGAGCTCGGCGCCGTGGAACTGGTTGACCGGAGCGTCTCCGTACCGGGCGCGCCAGCCCTCGGAACCGGCGTACGGGCCCTGGGTGAGGCCGAGCGGTTCCGCGGCCTGCCGGGAGGCGAAGGCGATCGGGATCATGGTCATGTTCTGGGTGCCGCCCGCGACGACGAGGTCCTGGGTGCCGGAGAGCACGCCCTGGGCGGCGAAGTGGATCGCCTGCTGGGAGGAGCCGCACTGGCGGTCGACGGTGACGCCGGGGACCTCCTCGGGCAGTCCGGCGGCGAGCCAGCTGGTGCGGGCGATGTCGCCGGCCTGCGGCCCGACGGTGTCGAGGCAGCCGAGGACGACGTCCTCGACGGCGGCCGGGTCGACGCCGCTCCGCTCGACGAGCGCCTTCAGGACGTGGGCGCCGAGGTCCGCCGGGTGGACGGCGCCGAGTCCGCCCTTGCGCCGGCCCACCGGGGTGCGGACCGCTTCGACGATGTAGGCCTCGGCCATGGCTGTTCCTCCTGTGGCTACGGGGTACGTACGGCGATGCCGTCGAGCACCATCGACAGGTACTGACGGGCGATCTCCTCCGGGCTGTGCTGTCCGCCGGGGCGGTACCAGGACGCGGCGACCCAGACGGTGTCGCGCACGAAGCGGTAGGTGAGCCGGATGTCGAGGTCGGCGCGGAAGGCGCCGGACCGGACGCCGCGCTCCAGGGTGCCGAGCCAGGCCTTCTCGAACCTGACCTGCGAGTCGGTGAGGTAGTGGAAGCGGGGCTGGTCGACGAGGTGACGGGCCTCCTTCTGGTAGATCGCGACGGCGGCGCGGTGCCGGTCGATCTCCCGGAAGGACTCCGTGACGAGGGCCTCGATGGTCTCCCTGGGTCCGAGGCCGGCGGCGAGCACGGCGTCGTAGCCGTCCCACAGCTCGTTCAGGAAGGTGGAGAGGATCTCGTCGAGCATCGATTCCTTGGAGTCGAAGTGGTAGTAGAGGCTGCCGGCGAGCATGCCCGCCTCGTCCGCGATCCTGCGGACGGTGGTGGCGTTGTAGCCCTGGGCGGCGAACACCTCGGCCGCCGTCTCGAGGAGTTCCCTGCGCCGCTCGGGCGAGGCGGTCACCTGCGTGTTCTTCTTTGTCGTTGGCACGCTTCCATTCTGGTCCTAGGCGCGCCGGCTGCTGACGGAGACCGTCTCCCCCGTCATGTACGACGAGTAGCCGCTGGCCAGGAAGACGATGACGTTGGCGACCTCCCAGGGTTCGGCGTACCGCCCGAAGGCCTCCCGTTCGGTGAGTTCGGCGAGCAGCTCGGCGGAGGTGACCTTGACCAGGTGGGGGTGCATCGCGAGGGAGGGGGCGACGGCGTTGACGCGGACGCCGTGGGCGGCGGCCTCGACGGCGGCGCAGCGGGTCAGGGCCATGACGCCGGCCTTGGCGGCGGCGTAGTGGGCCTGGCCGGCCTGGGCGCGCCAGCCGACGACGGAGGCGTTGTTGACGATCACCCCCTCGTTCCCGCTGTCGCGGAAGTGCCGGAGGGCGGCGCGGGTGCAGCGCATGGTGCCGGTGAGCGTGACGTCGAGGACGCGGTCCCACTGCTCGTCGGTCATGTCGGCGAGTTCGGCGGTGCCGCCGAGGCCCGCGTTGTTGACGAGGACGTCGAGGCCGCCGTGGAGCCGCACGGCCGTGTCGTAGAGGGCCTGGACCTGGCTCTCGTCGGTGACGTCGCAGGGCAGGGCGGCGACCCGGTCGGCGCCGAACTCGGCGGCGAGGGCGGTCTCGGTCTCCTTGAGGCGGCGCGTGTGGGCGTCGCTGACGAGGACGCGGGCGCCTTCCTCCAGGAGGCGGCGGGCGGTGGCGCCGCCGATCCCGGCGCCGGCGGCGGCGGTGACGACGGCGGTGCGGCCGGCGAGCAGCCCGTGGCCGGGCACGTACTCCGGTGTGGTGCTCATGGGCGCGGCTCCTTCGGGAGGCCGAGCACCCGCTCGGCGATGATGTTCCGCTGGATCTCGCTGGACCCGGCGTAGATGGTGTCGGCGCGGGAGAAGAGGAAGAGCCGCTGCCAGTCGTCGAGTTCGTAGGGCTCGCCGGCGGCGAGGGTCGCGGCGGCGCCGCGCACGTCCATGGCGAGTTCGCCGAGGTCGCGGTGCCAGTGGGACCAGTAGAGCTTGGCCGTGGAGGGGTCGGTGCCGCACAGGGCGTTGGCGCGCATGGCGCGCAGCCCGGTCCAGGCGCGGACGAGCCGGTCCCGGATCAGCGGGTCGGCGGCGGCGCCGTTGGCGCGGGCGAGGCGGATCAGGGCTTCGAGCTCGCGGCGGAAGCCGACCTGCTGGCCGAGGGTGGAGACGCCGCGCTCGTAGCCGAGGGTGGCCATGGCGATGCGCCAGCCGTCGCCGGGCGCGCCGACCACGTGGCTCGCGGGTGTCCGGGCGCCGTCGAAGAAGACCTCGTTGAACTCGCTGGTGCCGGTGAGCTGGGTGATGGGCCGGATCTCGACGCCGGGCTGGTCGAGCGGGACGAGGAGGTAGGAGAGCCCGGTGTGCGGGCGGGCGCCGGGGGCGCGGGCCTGGGTGCGGGCGATGACGAAGCACCACTGGGATTCGTGGGCGAGCGAGGTCCAGGTCTTCTGGCCGTGCACGACCCACTCGTCGCCGTCGCGGACGGCGCGGGTGCGGACGGCGGCGAGGTCGGAGCCGGCGTCGGGCTCGCTGTAGCCCTGGCACCAGAGTTCCTCGACGGCCCGGATCCGGGGCAGGAAGCGGGCCTTCTGTTCCTCGGTGCCGTGGTCGATCAGGGTGGGGCCGAGGAGCTGTTCGCCGATGTGGTTGACGCGGGCGGGGGCGTCGGCGAGGGCGTACTCCTCGTGGAAGGCGATCTGCTCCTCGACGCTCGCGCCGCGGCCGCCGTACTCCTTTGGCCAGCCGACGCAGGTCCAGCCGTGGGCGGCCATGTGGCGCTCCCAGGCGAGCCGTCCGGCGAACGCCTCGTGCTCCCGGCCGGGTCCGCCCAGGCCCTTCAGCGCGGCGAACTCGCCGCTCAGCCGGTCCTCGAGCCAGTCGCGTACCGCGGCGCGGAACTCCTCGACGCCGCCCGTGGCGCTACTCATGGCCGTACGTTAACCTACCAAACACTTGTTAGGGAAGGATGCCCTTGTCCGACGATGCCGTCCGTACGGAGGCGAACGCCTGATGGACCTCACCCACGACGCGGACACGGAGGAGTTCCGGGCCGAGGCCCGCGCCTGGCTGCGCGACCACGTGCCCGCCCGGCCGCTGCCGTCCCTGGAGACCGAGGAGGGCTTCGCCGCCCACCGCGCCTGGGAGGCCGAACTCGCCGCCGGCCGCTGGTCGGTGGTCTCCTGGCCCGAGCGCTACGGCGGCCGCGGCGTGGACATCTTCCGCTGGCTGGTCTTCGAGGAGGAGTACTACGCGGCGGGCGCGCCCGGCCGGGTCTCCCAGAACGGCATCCACCTGCTCGCGCCCACCCTCTTCGAGCACGCCACCGAGGAACAGCGGGCCCGCGTCCTGCCGTCCATGGCGACCGGCGCGACGATCTGGGCGCAGGCCTGGTCCGAGCCCGAGGCGGGTTCCGACCTCGCCTCGCTCACCTCGCGCGCGGCGCGCACCGAGGGCGGCTGGCTGCTGTCCGGGCAGAAGACCTGGTCCTCGCGGGCCGCCTTCGCCGACCGGGCCTTCGGCATCTTCCGCACCGACCCGGCGCCGGCGGCGGAGGGCCGCCCGCACCGGGGCCTGACGTACCTGATGTTCGACCTCCGCGCCCCCGGCGTGACGGTGCGGCCCATCGGACGGCTCGACGGCCGGCCGGCCTTCGCCGAGCTGTTCCTGGACGAGGTGTTCGTACCGGACGAGGACGTCATCGGCGAGCCGGGCCAGGGCTGGCGGATCGCCATGTCCACCACCGGCAACGAGCGGGGCCTCACCCTCCGCTCGCCCGGCCGCTTCCTGGCCGCCGCCGACCGGCTCGTACGGCTGTGGCGGGAGCGGGCGGACGAGGGCGACACCGCGCTGCGCGACCGGGTCGCGGACGCGGTGATCGGGGCGCGCGCCTACCAGCTGTTCACGGCGGCCGGCGCCTCCCGCCTCGCGGCGGGCGAAGCCGCCGGGGCCGGCAGGGCCGTGGGTGCCGAGTCCAGCCTCAACAAGGTGTTCTGGTCGACGTACGACATCGCCCTGCACGAGACCGCGCTCGACCTGCTCGGCCCGGACGGCGAGCGGGCGGACACCGAGTGGGCCGAGGGCCATGTCTTCTCGCTCGCGGGACCGATCTACGCGGGCACCAACGAGATCCAGCGCGACATCATCGCCGAGCGCCTGCTCGGCCTCCCGAAGGGCCGCCGCTGATGCGTTTCCTGCCGACCGACGAACAGCGCGACTTCGCGCGCTCCCTCGACGCGATGCTGACCGCGGCGGCCGCTCCCACGGCGGTACGGGCCTGGGCGGCCGGCGACCCGGGCCCCGGGCGCGCCCTGTGGGGGCGGCTCGGCGGGGCCGGCGTCTTCGCGCTCGCGGCGCCCGAGGCGTACGAGGGGATGGGCCCGCTGCCCGTCGAACTCGCGCACGCCCTGGTGGAGTCGGGCCGGCACGCCGTCCCGGGCCCGCTGGTGGAGACGGTAGCGGCGACCGCGCTGCTCGCCGAGCTCGCGGTCCTGGGCGAGCCGGCCCCCGCGAAGCGGCTGCTGCCGGGACTCGTGTCCGGGAGCACGGTGGCGACGCTCGCGATGGCCGGCGTCTCGCCGTACGCGCTCGATCCCGACACCGCCGACCTGGTGTTCGCCGTCGACGGCGAGGAGCTGCGGCTCGCTCCCGGGCACGAGGACGTCCACGTGTCCGCCGATCCGGTACGACGGCTGGCGCGGCCCGCGCCGGGCGGCGAGCTGCTGGCGGCCGGGCCCGCCGTGGCCGCCGCGGCGCGGCACGCCCGGAAGTGGGCGCTGCTCGCGACGGCCGCCCAGTCCCTCGGCGTCGGCCTCGCGCTGCTGGACCGGACGGTGGCGTACGCGAAGCAGCGCACCCAGTTCGGCACGGTGATCGGCTCGTTCCAGGCGGTGAAACACCGGCTCGCGGACACCCTGATCGGCCTGGAGTTCGCCGGGCCCCTGCTGTTCGGAGCGGCGCTCACCTTCGCGAGCGGCGATCTCGCGGCGGCCAAGGTGGCGTCCGGCGAGGCGGCGCACACGGCGGCCGCGACCGCCCTCCAGATCCACGGCGCCGTCGGCTACACCGAGGAACTGGACCTCTCCCTGTGGCTGCGCAAGGCCCGCCCCCTGCGCGACGCCTGGGGCACGCCGTCCTGGTGCCGGGCGCAGGTGCTCGCGGCGCCCCGCTAGGGCCTGTCCGGCGCCCCGCTAGGGGGCGTCCTCGCGCGGCGGGCTGTCGTCGTTGCCGCGCCGGAGCGTGCGCACCCCGCGCCCCGGGGACCAGGTGCGCAGGACGATCTCCTCGCCGTCGACGTACGTCCGGACGACCTCCGTGAGCTCGACCCGGAAGACATGGAACGGCATCGGCATGCCGACCTCGGTCGCGTACCAGTCCAGCTTCCGCGGGTCGGTGACCTCGACCGCCCGCCCGGAGACGCGGACGTCGCCGCCGCCCATGCTCGTGCCCTCGCCCGGGTTGGCGAGCAGCGAGAAGCGCGGGTCGCGCCGCACGTCACGGGCCTTGAGCGAGTTGGGCATCATGCCGAGCCACAGCTCACCGGCCCGGAAGTCGGCCTCGATGCCGCTGAGCCGCGGCGAGCCGTCCTTGCGCAGGGTGGCGAGGGCGTGGTGGGTGTACTGGCCGAAGCGCTCGCGCACGGTGGCGGCGAGCTCGGGTTCGACGGCCTCGAAGTCGGACCAGGTGACGGCGGTCGGGGTGGTTCCGGTGGTTCCCATGGTTCCAGGGAACACCGGAAACCCGACATCTTCTGTCCGGATTACTCCGGACCAGGGCCTGGCCGGCGGATCAGGGTCGGATACGCCCCGGACCCGGCCGTGATCCGCCGGACGGGCCCTACGCCTGCGCGGGGGTGGCGGCGCGCTCGGCCTTGCTGCGCTCGACGCAGAACTCGTTGCCCTCCGGGTCCTGGAGGACCACCCAGCCCGTGCCGTCGGGCCGGCGCTGGTCGTCGAAGAGCGTGGCGCCGAGCGCGATCAGTCGCTCGACCTCCTCGTCGCGGGTGCGGTCCTGCGGCTGGAGGTCCAGGTGGACCCGGTTCTTCACCGACTTCTTCTCCGGGACCCGGATGAAGAGCAGGCCGGCCCCGGGCGTCTCGACCAGCGCCTCCGGGTCGCCGGGCTTGTCGTCTTCGGAGACCCTGGAGTCCAGGACCCCGGCCCAGAACGAGGCGAGGGCGTAGGCATCGGAACAGTCGATGGTGACGTGTCGCACGAGGGAAGTCATGCGGTCACTATCGCCCGCCGCGAACCCTCCTGACGAGTGGTTTGATCCCGCGTCACGGCCGTCCGGCTCAGCCCCGGACGATGCCCTGGGCGCGGGCGGCGGCGAGCCAGGCGGGAAGGTCGGCGACCAGCCGGTCGTACAGCTCCTCGTCCCGGACCCGCCGCGGGTCCTTCCCGGCGTGGAAGAACCCGGAGTTGTCGACCGGCCGTTTCGCCGGCACCGCCAGCTCGTCGAGCCGGCGCAGGAACTCGAACTGCCGGCTGCCCGGGTCGCCGAAGCCGACGAACTGCCAGAAGACCGGCAGCCGGGCCGCCTTGCAGACGTACCGCTCGGCGGCGAGCTTGTTGATCGGTCCGCCGTCGGTCTGGAAGACGACGAGGGCGGGCGCGGTCGACCCGCTGTCGAGGTAGTGGTCGATGACCGCGTCCATGGCCAGGTGGTAGCTGGTCTTCCCCATGTGGCCGAGTCCGGCCACGATCCGGTCGATCCGCCCCTCGTGCTCGCCGAGCACGATCTCGGTCTCCGCGTCGACGTCGGTGGAGAAGAACACCACCGGCACCCGGCCGTCGTCGTCGAGCTGCGCCGAGAGCCCGAGCACGCGGTCGGCGAGGGCCTGCACGGTGCCGTCGGCGTAGTACGGCTTCATGGAGCCGGAGTAGTCGACGACGAGGTAGACGGCGAGCCGCTGCCCGTCGATCCCGTGCCGGCGGAGCGAATCCCCCGCCTTCTTGTACAGGTCGACCAGCGCGGGCGCCGCCTCCTCGACCTTGCGCAGGCTCAGAGCCACGGACGGTCCCCCTCCTTCGTGCCTTCGGCGCCCCGCCGCCGCTCGCGCTCCGCCTCCAGCTCCTCGATGTCGGCGAGCATGGCGTCGGCGAGGTCGCGCTCGGCTGCGTAGTACCGCTCGGCCCACTTGAGGGTGAGCGTGGGGTAGGCCCAGGCCTCGTCGGCCCTGGCGCCCTCGGCGTCCTCCTCGGCGCGCTGCCGCATGGTCTCGGCGAACTCGCGGTGCCCGGCCAGGATCTCCCGCATCCGCTCGGGTTCCAGCAGGTGGCCGAGCCAGAGCCGCAGCATCGGCCCGTGCTTGAGGACGGGCGGGTCGAGCGGCGCGGTGCGGGCCCAGGCGCGCACGGCGGCGAGGCCCTCGTCGGTGATGCGGTAGACCCGCTTGTCCCGGGTGCCGACGTCCGGCGCGACCAGCCGCGAGCTCGCGTACCCGGCCTTCTCCAGGCGCTTGAGCTCGCCGTAGATCTGGCTGAACGACGGGCTCCAGTAGAAGAGGCCCAGTGACCGGTCCGACCACTTCTTCAGGTCGTAGCCGGACAACTCCCGTCCGAAGGACAGCAGTCCGAGCACCGCCCAGCTGGTCGCGGGAAGCCCCGGCACGCCCTCTTCGTCCACCACGGACGGCAGTTTACGGCCCTTCCCTCTCCTTCCTATGCCTGCTAGAAGCATTTCGATTAGGCATACACGTCGGCGGCCGTCGGCAGCCACGCCGGTCGGCACCGGGAGGAGCTCCCCGTGAAGTTCTCGATGATCTTCGAAGCACAGCTCGTCGACCCCACCCCCGAACGCGAACGCCAGGTCCTCCACGACTGCGTCGAACAGGCCGTCTACGCCGAGGAGATGGGCTTCGACCGGATCTGGGCGGTCGAGCACCACTCCCTCACCCAGTACGCCCACATGAGCGCGTCCGAGATCTTCCTGACCTGGGTCGCCGCCCGGACCAGGACCATCCGGATCGGCCACGGCGTCGTCACCATGCCCTTCGGCTACCAGCACCCGGTGCGGGTGGCCGAGCGCGCCGCCATGCTCGACGTCCTCTCCGGCGGCCGGGTCGACGTCGGCGCCGGACGCGGCGCGACCAGGCAGGAGATGCGGATGTTCGGGGTCTGCCCCGACGACACGCAGCCGCAGACGGAGGAGGCGCTGCGGATCTTCGCCTCGGCCTGGCGCGAGGAGGAGTTCGAGTGGCACGGCTCGCTCGACATCGGCCCCGGCACGGTCCTGCCCCGCCCCGTGCAGGCACCGCACCCGCCGCTCTTCATGGCCTGCTCCAGGCACGACACCCTCAAGGTCGCGGCCGAACTCGGCATCGGCGCCCTGGTGATGGGCTTCGCCGGCGCCGACGACGTCCGCGCGATGCGCCGGGTGTACGACGAGGCCATCGCCGTGCGCGACGGCTCGCGGCTCGTCTCCACCGAGGTCAACGACCACTTCTCGGCGCTCTGCCCGACGATCGTCCTGGACGACGCGGCCCGCGCGCTGCGGCTCGGCACCCGCGGACAGCGCTTCTTCGCCGAGTCGATCGCCCACTGGTACGGCGGCGCGCCCGCGCCCACCGGATACGCGGAGGACGAGGACCACGTCGGCGCCCTGGCCCGCGAACGCGACGAGCTGGTCGCCCGCCTCCACGAGGCGGACATCCCCGCCAGGCCCGTCGACACCGGCACGTACAACACCGACCACGCCTACGGCGACGCCGACACCGCCGTCGCCTACGTCGAGCGGCTGCGGCGGATCGGCGTCGACGAGGTGATGTGCCTGATCCAGATGGGCACCGTGCCGCAGGAGGTCTGTATGGAGACCATCCGCCAGTGGGGCGAGAAGGTCATCCCGCGCTTCCGCACGCCGAAGGCGGCGTCGTGAGCCCGGGACTCGCGGACAAGGTCGTGATCGTCACCGGCGCGGCCCGCGGTCAGGGCGCCGCCGAGGCACGGCTCCTGGTGGAGGCCGGGGCGCGGGTGCTCCTCACCGACGTACGGGAGGAGGAGGGCCGGGCGGTCGCGGCGGAGCTGGGCGCGGAGGCCCTGTTCGTCCGGCACGACGTGACCTCGGCCGAGGACTGGAAGACGGTCGTCGGGAGCGCCCTCGCCACCCACGGCCGGCTGGACGGCCTGGTCAACAACGCGGCCCTGTGGCGGACCGCGCCCGTGGGTTCGGAGACGTACGAGAACTTCGAACTCCTCCTCAGGGTCAACCTGCTGGGCCCCTTCCTCGGCATGCAGGCGGCGCTGCCGGCGCTGTGCGCCTCGGACGGGGCCTCGATCGTGAACGTCTCGTCGACGGCCGGCCTGGCAGGCATCCCCGGGCACGCCGCCTACGGCGCGGGCAAGTTCGGGCTCCGCGGGCTCAGCCGCTCGGCGGCCCGCGACCTCGCGCCGTACGGCGTCCGCGTCAACACGGTCCACCCGGGCGCCGTCGACACCCCGATGACGGCGGCGGTCACGGACCGGGACTGGTCGCACGTACCGCTCGGCCGCATGGGCCGGCCGCGGGAGGTCGGCGAACTGGTCGCCTTCCTGCTCTCGGACGCGGCCTCGTACGTGACGGGCGCCGAGTTCACCGTGGACGGAGGCCTCACCGCATGACGACCGACCCCTTGACCCCGGCGGCCCGCGCCCTGTGCGACGCGATGGCGGCCGCCTTCCCCCGCCCCGGGGCGGACCCGGCGGTCTTCCGGGCGGCGGCCCGGGCGCACCTCGGCGAACTCCCGGCGGGCTCCGTGGACACGGAGGCGCGCGGCGTCCCGGTCCGCGTGTACGAAGGGCAGGCCGGCCCGGTCGTCGTCTTCGCGCACGGCGGCGGCTGGGTCCTGTGCGACCTCGACACCCACGACCGCCTCTGCCGCGCGCTGGCCGCCCGCACCGGCGCCACCGTGCTCTCCGTCGACTACCGCCGCGCCCCCGAGCACCGCTTCCCGGCGGCCGAGGACGACGTGTACACGGTCCTGGAGTGGGCGGCGGCCCGGTATCCCGGACGCCCGCTCGTCGTGGCCGGCGACTCCAGCGGCGGCAGCCTCGCCGCGGCGGCGGCCCTGCGCGCCCGCGACCACGCCGGCCCGGCCGTCGCGGGCCAGCTCCTCGTCTACCCGGTCCTGGACCACCGCCTCGACGGGGAGTCGGCACGCACGTACGCGACGGGCTTCTTCCACACCACGGCCCATATGCGCTGGTACTGGGAGCAGTACCTGGGCCCCGGAGGCGACCCGGTCGCCGCCTCGCCCGGCCTGGCGGACGACCTCGCGGGCCTGCCCCCGGCCCTGATCGTCCTCGCCGACTGCGACCCGCTGCGCGACGAGGGCCTGGCCTGGGCCCGCCGGCTGTCCTCCGCGGGCGTCACCGCCCAGGTGCGGTTGCACACCGGTGTGTTCCACGGCTTCCTGGGCGGCCTCGGCCTGCTCCCGGAGGCGGCCGAGGCGCTGGACGGCGCCGCGGCCTGGCTGTCCACGCTCGCCCTGCCGTAGGCCGGGTCTCCTCACGTACCCCCGAGAACCGCCGGCCCCCACCGACCCGCGCCGCACCACAGCGGAAACCGTACGCGCGGGCGCGGCCACCACCCCGGCCCACCACAGAGGATCGCGGACCTCGGGCGCACGCACCGCGGCGCTCGCCCAGTCGTCCAGGTCGGGGACAGTGGGGCAAGCGCCGCGCTCAGTTCCGTACGTCGTTGTACGGGACGGATGAGGGGTGATCCGGCGGATCAGACCGTCAGTGCACGGTCCGTCGGGCGGATCGGGGCCGGCAGGGAGCTGGCGCCCGTCAGGTGGCGGTCCACGCCGCGGGCTGCCGAACGGCCCTCCGCGATGGCCCAGACGATCAGCGACTGACCGCGGCCGGCGTCACCGGCGACGAAGACGCCATCGACATTGGTGGCGAAGTCCGCGTCACGCGCGATGTTACCCCGCTCGTCGAGGTCCAGACCAAACTGGGCGACCAGGCCGTTCTCCACGTCCGTGCCGGTGAAGCCCATGGCGAGCGTGACCAGCTGGGCGGGGATCCTCCGCTCGGTGCCCGGCTTCTGGGTCAGCTTGCCGTCGACGAACTCGACCTCGACCAGGTGCAGGAACTGGACGTTGCCGTCCTCGTCGCCCTCGAAGTGGGTGGTGGAGACGGAGTAGACCCGCTCGCCGCCCTCCTCGTGCGCGGACGTGACCTTGTAGAGCATCGGGAAGGTCGGCCAGGGCTGGTTGGCGTTCCGCTCCTCGCCCGGCCGCGGCATGATCTCCAGCTGCGTGACCGAGGCCGCGCCCTGGCGGTGCGCCGTGCCGACGCAGTCCGCGCCGGTGTCGCCGCCGCCGATGACGACGACGTGCTTGCCCTCGGCGGTGATCGGCGGGGTGACGAAGTCGCCCTCGACGACCTTGTTGGCGAGCGGCAGGTACTCCATCGCCTGGTGGACGCCCTTGAGCTCGCGGCCCGGCACGGGCAGGTCGCGGGCGGTGGTGGCGCCGGCGGCGATCACGACCGCGTCGAACCGCTTGCGCAGGTCGGTGGCGGTGACGTCGCGGCCGACCTCGATGCCGGTGCGGAACTTGGTGCCCTCCGCGCGCATCTGCTCGATGCGGCGGTTGATGTGCCGCTTCTCCATCTTGAACTCGGGGATGCCGTAGCGCAGCAGACCGCCGATGCGGTCGGCCCGCTCGTACACGACCACGGTGTGGCCGGCCCGGGTCAGCTGCTGCGCGGCGGCGAGACCCGCCGGGCCGGAGCCGATCACCGCGACGGTCTTGCCGGACAGGCGCTCCGGCGCCTGGGGCCTGACGTCGCCGCCGTCCCAGGCCTTGTCGATGATCGAGACCTCGACGTTCTTGATGGTGACGGCCGGCTGGTTGATGCCGAGCACGCACGCGGCCTCGCACGGAGCCGGGCACAGGCGGCCGGTGAACTCCGGGAAGTTGTTCGTGGCGTGGAGGCGCTCGGACGCGGCCGACCAGTCCTCGCGGTAGGCGTAGTCGTTCCACTCGGGGATCAGGTTCCCCAGCGGGCAGCCGTTGTGGCAGAACGGGATGCCGCAGTCCATGCAGCGGCCGGCCTGCTTGCTGATGATCGGCAGCAGGGAGCCGGGGACGTAGACCTCGTTCCAGTCCTTGACGCGCTCGCCCACGGGCCGGGTCTTGGCGACCTCACGCCCGGTGGTCAGGAAGCCCTTCGGGTCAGCCATGGGTCGCCGCCTCCATCATCTTCTCGGTGGTCTCGGCCTCGGAGAGACCGGCGAGCTCAGCGGCGTCCTTGGCGGCGAGCACTGCCTTGTACGTGGTCGGGATGATCTTGCTGAAGCGGCTCACCGCCGCGTCCCAGTCGGCGAGGAGCTTCTCGGCCACGGTGGAGCCGGTCTCCTCCTGGTGGCGGCGCACGACATCGTGCAGCCACTCGCGGTCGGTGTCCGACAGGGCCTCGACCGCCTCCAGGTTGCCGGAGTTGACGTTGTCCCGGTCGAGGTCGATCACGTAGGCGACGCCGCCGGACATGCCGGCCGCGAAGTTGCGTCCGGTCTCGCCGAGGACGACCGCCGTGCCGCCGGTCATGTACTCGCAGCCGTGGTCGCCCACGCCCTCCGAGACGACCAGGGCGCCGGAGTTGCGGACGCAGAAGCGCTCGCCGGTGCGGCCGCGCAGGAACAGCTCGCCGCCGGTCGCGCCGTACGCGATGGTGTTGCCCGCGATGGTGGAGTACTCGGCCAGGTGGTCGGCGCCGCGGTCCGGGCGGACGATCACCCGGCCGCCCGAGAGGCCCTTGCCGACGTAGTCGTTGGCGTCGCCCTCCAGGCGGAGCGTGACACCGGCCGGCAGGAAGGCGCCGAAGGACTGGCCCGCGGAGCCCGTGAAGGTGATGTCGATGGTGTCGGCCGGCAGGCCCGCGCCACCGAACTTCTTCGTCACCTGGTGGCCGAGCATGGTGCCGACGGTCCGGTTGATGTTCCGGATCGGGACCTGCGCGCGCACCGGCTGGGCGGCCTCGGCGGACTCGGCGCCCAGGGCCTCGGCGGCGAGCTCGATCAGCTCGTTGTCGAGGGCCTTCTCCAGCCCGTGGTCCTGCTCGACCAGGGCGTGGCGGACCGCGCCCTCGGGCAGCTCGGGAACGTGGAAGAGCGGCTCCAGGTCCAGGCCCTGCGCCTTCCAGTGGGAGACGGCGCGGCTGGTGTCGAGCAGCTCGGCGTGGCCGACCGCCTCCTCCAGCGTGCGGAAGCCCAGCTCGGCGAGGAGCTCGCGGACCTCTTCGGCGATGAACTCGAAGAAGTTGACGACGTACTCGGCCTTGCCGGAGAAGCGGTCGCGCAGGACCGGGTTCTGCGTGGCGATGCCGACGGGGCAGGTGTCCAGGTGGCAGACGCGCATCATGACGCAGCCGGAGACGACGAGCGGCGCGGTCGCGAAACCGAACTCCTCGGCGCCGAGCAGCGCGGCGATGACGACGTCACGGCCGGTCTTCAGCTGGCCGTCGGTCTGGACGACGATCCGGTCCCGCAGCCCGTTGAGCAGCAGGGTCTGCTGGGTCTCGGCGAGACCCAGCTCCCAGGGGCCGCCCGCGTGCTTCAGCGAGGTCAGCGGCGAGGCGCCCGTACCGCCGTCGTGGCCGGAGATGAGGACGACGTCCGCGTGGGCCTTGGACACACCGGCGGCGACCGTGCCGACGCCGACCTCGGAGACCAGCTTCACGTGGATGCGGGCGACCGGGTTGGCGTTCTTGAGGTCGTGGATCAGCTGGGCCAGGTCCTCGATGGAGTAGATGTCGTGGTGCGGCGGCGGGGAGATCAGGCCCACGCCGGGCGTCGAGTGACGCGTCTTGGCGACCCACGGGTACACCTTGTGGCCGGGCAGCTGGCCGCCCTCGCCGGGCTTGGCGCCCTGGGCCATCTTGATCTGGATGTCGTCCGCGTTGACCAGGTACTCGCTGGTGACGCCGAAGCGGCCGGAGGCGACCTGCTTGATCGCGGAGCGGCGCTCCGGGTCGTACAGGCGGTCCGGGTCCTCGCCGCCCTCACCGGTGTTGGACTTGCCGCCCAGCTGGTTCATGGCGATGGCGAGGGTCTCGTGGGCCTCGCGCGAGATGGAGCCGTACGACATGGCGCCGGTGGAGAAGCGCTTGACGATCTCGGAGACCGGCTCGACCTCGTCGACGGGGATCGAGGGGCGGTCGGAGGTGAAGCCGAACAGACCGCGCAGCGTCATCAGCCGCTCGGACTGCTCGTTCACCCGCTCCGTGTACTTCTTGAAGATGTCGTACCGCTTGGAGCGCGTGGCGTGCTGCAGGCGGAAGACGGTCTCCGGGTCGAACAGGTGCGGCTCGCCCTCGCGGCGCCACTGGTACTCGCCGCCGATGTCCAGGGCGCGGTGCGCCGAGGGGACGCCGGTGGCCGGGTACGCCTTGGCGTGGCGGGCGGCGACCTCCTTCGCGACGACGTCGAGGCCGGCGCCGCCGATCTTGGTGGCGGTGCCGTTGAAGTACTTCTCGACGAAGGCCGTGTCGAGGCCGACGGCCTCGAAGACCTGGGCGCCGCGGTAGGAGGCGACGGTGGAGATGCCCATCTTGGACATGACCTTGAGGACGCCCTTGCCGAGGGCGTAGATCAGGTTCCGGATGGCCTGCTCGGGCTCGATGTCCGTGATGAAGGTGCCGGCCCGGACCAGGTCCTCGACGGACTCCATCGCCAGGTACGGGTTGACGGCGGCGGCGCCGTAGCCGATGAGGAGGGCCACGTGGTGGACCTCGCGGACGTCACCGGCCTCGACCAGCAGACCCACCTTGGTGCGCTGCTTGGTGCGGATGAGGTGGTGGTGGACGGCCGCGGTGAGCAGCAGCGACGGGATCGGCGCGTGCTCGGCGTCGGAGTGCCGGTCGGACAGGACGATCAGGCGGGCGCCGCCCTCGATCGCCGCGTCGGCCTCGGCGCAGATCTCCTCGATGCGGGCGGCGAGCGCGTCGCCGCCGCCGGTGACCCGGTAGAGGCCGGAGAGGGTCACGGCCTTCATGCCCGGCATGTCGCCGTCGGCGTTGATGTGGATGAGCTTGGCCAGCTCGTCGTTGTCGATCACCGGGAAGGGCAGCGTGACGCTGCGGCACGACGCGGCGGTGGGGTCGAGCAGGTCGCTGCCGGGGCCGAGCGAGGAGCGGAGGCTCGTCACGAGCTCCTCGCGGATGGCGTCCAGCGGCGGGTTGGTGACCTGCGCGAACAGCTGGGTGAAGTAGTCGAAGAGCAGCCGCGGGCGCTCGGACAGGGCCGCGATCGGCGAGTCCGTGCCCATGGAGCCGATCGGCTCGGCGCCGGAGCGGGCCATCGGGGCGAGGATGACGCGGAGCTCTTCCTCGGTGTAGCCGAAGGTCTGCTGGCGGCGGGTGACCGAGGCGTGGGTGTGCACGATGTGCTCGCGCTCGGGGAGGTCGGAGAGCTCGATCTCGCCGGTCTCGAGCCACTCCGCGTACGGCTGCTCGGCGGCGAGGGCGGCCTTGATCTCGTCGTCCTCGATGATGCGGTGCTCGGCGGTGTCGACGAGGAACATCTTGCCGGGCTGCAGGCGGCCCTTGCGGACGACCTTGGCGGGGTCGATGTCGAGGACGCCGACCTCGGAGGAGAGGACGACGAGGCCCTCGTCGGTGACCCAGTAGCGGCCGGGGCGCAGACCGTTGCGGTCGAGCACCGCGCCGACCTGGACGCCGTCGGTGAAGGTGACGCAGGCCGGGCCGTCCCAGGGCTCCATCAGGGTGGAGTGGTACTGGTAGAAGGCGCGGCGGGCCGGGTCCATGGAGTCGTGGTTCTCCCACGCCTCGGGGACCATCATCAGGACCGCGTGCGGGAGGGAACGCCCGCCGAGGTGGAGCAGCTCGAGCACCTCGTCGAAGGAGGCGGAGTCGGAGGCGTCCGGCGTACAGACCGGGAAGATCCGCTCGATGCCCCGGCCGTCGGCACCGGTGCCGAAGACGTCGCCGGCGAGCTGGGCCTCGCGGGCGGTCATCCAGTTGCGGTTGCCCTTGACCGTGTTGATCTCGCCGTTGTGCGCGACGAAGCGGTACGGGTGGGCGAGCGGCCAGCTCGGGAAGGTGTTGGTGGAGAACCGGGAGTGGACCAGGGCCACGGCGGTGGCGCAGCGGCGGTCCGACAGGTCCGGGAAGAAGGGCTCGAGCTGGCCGGTGGTCAGCATGCCCTTGTAGACGATGGTGCGGGCGGAGAGCGACGGGAAGTAGGTGCCCGCCTCGCGCTCGGCGCGCTTGCGCAGGACGAAGGCCTTGCGGTCGAGGGCGATGCCGGCGGCCTGGCCGTCGGCGTCCGCCACGAACAGCTGGCTGAACACCGGCATGGTGGCGCGGGCGGAGGCGCCGAGCAGCTCGGGAGCGACGGGGACCTCGCGCCAGCCGAGGACGGTCAGACCCTCCTCGGACGCCAGCGTCTCGATCCGCGAGACGGCCTGTGCGGAGCCGTCTGCGGGGAGGAAGGCGATGCCGACGGCGTAGGAGCCGGCCTCGGGGAGCTCGAAGTCGGTGACCTCGCGGAGGAAGGCGTCCGGGACCTGGAGCAGGATGCCGGCACCGTCACCGGAGTCGGGCTCGGAGCCGGTGGCGCCGCGGTGCTCGAGGTTGCGCAGTACGGTCAGCGCCTGCTCGACCAGCGCGTGGCTGGCAACACCGGTGAGGGTGGCCACGAACCCGACACCACAGGCGTCGTGTTCGTTACGGGGGTCGTACATCCCCTGCGGGGCGGGGCGACCGTCCATGGGCGACCAGGCGTCGGAACGCATCGGCTCTCCCGTCGTCGTCGTGGCATATGCAGCAGCCGAGGGACGACGTTGGCCCTCCGCGAAATTTCGTGCAGGTTACATGATGGCTGGCTTCTCGGAAAGTGGATAGCGCATTCCAGCATGCGGACACCGCCGATACGGGCGGTGGCGGGTGGTTCAGCTGTGAGACACGGGAACTACGGCGTTCCCGTAGGGGACGGAGCGAGGATTCCGGGGTGATTCCGGGTTCTCCGGCGGCCCGTCGCAA
Source organism: Streptomyces sp. NPDC012637 (assembly GCF_042954805.1). Taxonomy (NCBI): domain Bacteria; kingdom Bacillati; phylum Actinomycetota; class Actinomycetes; order Kitasatosporales; family Streptomycetaceae; genus Streptomyces; species Streptomyces sp. NPDC012637. The sequence continues at coordinate 586,916 of NZ_JBIBDS010000003.1, read as the reverse complement.
GAGCGGGCTTCATTGCCCGCGGCGCTTGTCCCTCATGCCCGGCGGCCGAGGTTTCGAAACCGGCAGGTAACCGGCTAGTTATGTGGCGCCGTGCATAGTGTCCCACCACGGAGGCCGATCCGCCCAGGGAGATACGTCACAGGGACAGGGCGGACGAACCGTGCGCGGGAACGCGCAAGGCCCCCGGCCGGGACGACCGGGGGCCTTGCGGAGGGGCCACGACGGCGGGCGCGCAGGCCCGGGCTGCGACGCGGGCGCCGAGCGGCTACAGCGCGGCGCCGAACAGCATGCCGAGCCCGTACGTGACGGCCGCGGCGGCGCCGCCCAGGACGAGCTGGCGCAGTCCGCTGAACCACCAGCTGCGGGCGGTCACCCGGGCGACGAGCGCGCCGCAGGCGAAGAGGCCGAACAGCGCGAGCAGGACGGCCGGCCACAGGGCGGTCGCACCGAGCAGGTACGGCAGTACGGGCAGCAGCGCGCCGAGTGCGAACGAGCCGAACGACGACACCGCGGCGACCGTCGGCGACGGCAGGTCGTCGGGGTCGATGCCCAGTTCCTCACGGGCGTGGATCTCCAGCGCCTGCTCCGGGTCGCGGGACAGCTGCATGGCGACCTCGCGGGCGAGCGCGGGCTCGACACCACGGGAGACGTAGAGCGCGGCGAGCTCCTCCATCTCGTCGACCGGGTGCTTGCGCAACTGGCGGCGCTCGACGTCCAGTTCGGCCTGGACGAGCTCACGCTGCGAGGCGACGGAGGTGTATTCGCCGGCGGCCATCGAGAACGCGCCCGCGGCGAGACCGGCGAGACCGGTGATGACGATGGTCTGCGAGGAGACCGCGCCGCCCGCCACACCGGTCATGAGCGCGAGGTTGGAGACGAGCCCGTCCATCGCGCCGAAGACCGCGGGACGCAGCCAGCCGCCGTTGACGTCACGGTGGGTGTGGTTGTCGCGGTGGGCCTCGTGGAGCGGCGCGACGGCTTCGATGATGGACATGCTTCTCCCCTTGTCTTTCTGCGGGTTCGGCTGCCCGCCCCCCTTCGACACCCTCGAAAATACGCCCGATGTAAGGGGCGTGCCAGCAAGGCAGGCCGTACTTAGTAAGGCTCGCCTTGGTGGGCGGCGACGACTGACGAGGTGTCAACGGGGTGACAGAAACGTTTCCGTGAGCTTCGGACGCACGCGCGTGGCAGGGATGTGGAGGGAGCGCGGAAGGGGAGCGCGAAAGGGAGGTGGAGGGGCGGGGGCCGAGAACGGCGGGGCAAAGAGGCGGGCGAGAAAGGGGAACGAGGACGAGATGACCGGGGAGACGACCGGGGAGACGACCGGCGGGCCGGCCGACGGGCCAACGCGTGGGGCCGCGACAGTGATGACGACGGCGGGCACGGCAACGACGGCGGGCAGCACGGCGGTCCTGGCGGCGGAAGGGGCCGGGGTCCGGGAGCGGGCGCGGGGTGCGCTGCTCGGACTCGCGGTGGGCGACGCGCTCGGCGCGCCCGCCGAGAACCTGCGGCCCTCGGAGATCCGCCGCCGCTGGGGCCGGATCGAGGGCTTCCTGACGGACCGGCCGGCGGGAACGGACGACACCGAGTACGCCGTCTTCTCCGGGCTGCTGCTCGCCCGGCACGGCTCGGCCCTCACCGTCGCGCACGTCGAACGGGCCTGGCACCACTGGATCGCCGACCTCGACGAGGGCCCGTTCCGGGGCGCCGGCTTCTCCGAGCGCGGCACTCTGGAGAACCTCCGCCGGGGCCTGGCCGCACCCATCTCGGCGCAGCACCGGCACGCGTGGAGCGACGGTCTCGCCATGCGGGCGGCGCCGTTCGGCGTCTTCGCCGCCGGGCGGCCCGCGGAGGCGGCGAGGCTCGTCGCCATCGACGGCAGCGTCAGCCACGAGGGCGAGGGCATCTACGGCGGCCAGGCGGTCGCGGCGGGCGTCGCGGCGGCGATGGACGGCGCCTCGGTCACGTCGGTGATCGCGGCGGCCCTCTCGGTGGTGCCGATGGATTCCTGGACGGCCCGTTCGCTGCGCCGCGCGGTGGTGGCGGCGCAGCGGGTCGAGCCGGATCCGCTGACGCGCGAACGCGCGGTCCGCTCGGCGGTCGTCATCGGCGGCTACCCGTGGACCGACCTGGCCCCCGAGGCCGTGGCCCTGGCCTTCGGCGCGTTCGCCGCGGCCCGGGGAGACTTCCGCACCTCGGTCCTGACCGCCGTCAACATGGGCCGCGACGCCGACACGACGGCAGCGGTCGCGGGCGCCCTCGCCGGCGCACTGGGCGGCGCCGCGGCGATCCCGGAGGAGTGGTCCTCCGCCATCCCCCCGGTCGCCGGCAGCTGCCTCCCTTCGATGCGTGGCTACCACGTCCTGGACATCGCGGACCTTCTGACCCCGGAGGAGGACTCCTGATGAGCGCCGACCTGACCACCACGGCACCGGCGGACACCCCAACGGAAGCCCCCGCCCGCCGGACGGGAGAAGACCTCGGAGCCCCCGCCGACGGCTCGCCGGGCAGGACGCCGGAGGGCCCGGCGTCACCGACGGCCGGCGGTGACGCCGCCGCGGCACGCGCCGGGGCCCTCGCAGGTCACCGACTCCCCCGGGACGAGAACGGGAAGCCGGGCCGTCCGACGTGGCCCGTCACGGACCACGGCGACCCCCCGGCGGACGCCCCACCGCACGACCCGCTCCAGCCCCCGGCCACCCCGGCCCGCGGCCGGGTGCGCGCCGGCGGGCCGGACGGGCGACGGCGGGCGCCCGTGCTCGGAGTGCGCAAGGGGCGCGCGGCCATGTCGTACCGCGAGCGGGTCGAGGGGCTGTTGCTCGGGCTGGCCTCGGGGGACGCCGCCGGGTGGCCCGCCGCGCGGCACCGGGCCGCCCGGATGCCCGAGTGGACGCGCCGCCTCACCCGCGAGCTCGACACCTTCGCCGAGGACAACGCGACGACCACCCTCCCCGTCCCGATCGCCCTCAACCAGCCGCCCGAGCCGCTCCGCCTCGGTCCCTCCGACGACGCCGAGTGGGCGGTGTTCACCGCCGAGGCGCTGCTCGCCGCGACCGGTCTCCTCTTCCGTACCCTCGCCCCGGAACGCCGGCTCCGCGCCGCCGTCGACCTCGCCTGGAACGCGCTGGCGAGCCAGGTCGCCGCGGCGGCCGACCGCGCGCCCGAGGTCGAGTCCGCCGTCCTCCCCCTCCGCGCCCGGATCTCCGTCCGGGCCGGTCTCGGCAATCTCGCGACCGGCCTGCGCCCGCCCGCCACCGGCCACGACAACCCGCACTACTTCGACGACGCGGCCTGCGTGCGTGCCGCGGTCCTGGCGCTCGCCCACCCGGGCGAACCGCTTCCCGCCGCCGAACTCGCCGAGTTCGACGCCCGCTACACCCAGGACGGCGACGGAGTCCACGGCGCCCGTGCGATGGCGGCGGCCGTCGCGGCCGCCCTCGGCGGTGCCTCGGCCGACGAGGCGGTGCAGGCGGCGCTCGCACAGCTCCCGCCCGCGACGGAGATCGGCCGCAACGGCCGGTACGCGGTGCGGCTCGCCCGTACCGCCGGCACCGCCTTCGAGCTGGTCCCGCTCCTGGAACACCAGATCGTGGACCACGTCTACAGCTACGGCATCGCCGCCGCCGAGACCGTTCCGGTCGCCCTCGCCCTGGCCCTCGCCGCCCGCGGGGAGCCGGCGGCAGCGGTGCCGGCCGCCGCCTGCCTGTCCCGGGTCGCCGACTCGGCCCCGGCACTCGTGGGCGCGCTCACCGGGGCGCTGGGCGGCGGAGCTTCGGTCCCGGCGACCTGGCGGGAGGCGTGCCGCAGGCTCGCGGGCTGCGCGCTGCCCCGCCTCGCGGGCACGGACCTGGTCGAACTCGCCGGTCTCCTCGCAGCCACGGAACCGGCCACCCCGGGTGGACAATTCCGCCATGACCCCTCAATCACACCAAACCCCTCACACCAGTCGAATCCCTCGATCTCTCCCCACTCTGGATGACCGGATCACCGGCAGTCTGCTCGGGGCCGCCGTCGGCGACGCCCTCGGCGGTCCCGTCGAGGGCTACACCCCCGAGCAGATCCTGGAACGCCACGGCGGCCGCGTCACCGGCGTCGTCGGCCCCTGGAACGGCGAGGCCTGGCGCACCGCGCGCCCCATCGCGCCGTACCACAAGGGCGACGGGCACGTCACCGACGACACCCTCATGACGCACGCCCTGATCAGGGTGTACGAGAAGGTCCGCGACCACCTCGACGCGTATGCCGTCGCCGAGCACCTGGTCCCCGAACTCATGGGCCGTACGGTCTGGATCCCGGAACTGGAGGCCGAGGCGCTCCCGCTCCAGCGGGTCTTCCTCGCCGAGAAGTGGATCGTCACCCGGCTCCACTACGGGCACGCCGACCCGCGCGAGGCCGGCAACGGAAACATCGTCAACTGCGGTGCGGCCATGTACATGACGCCGGTCGGCCTGGTCAACGCCGCCCACCCGGCCGGCGCCTACGCCGAGGCCCTCGACATCGCGGGCGCCCACCAGTCCTCGTACGGGCGGGAGGCCGCGGGCGTCTTCGCGGCGGCGGTGGCGGCGGCGTGCGCGCCCGGCGCCACACCGCGCTCGGTCGTCGACGCGGCGCTCGCCCTCGCGAAGGACGGCACCCGGGCGGCCATCGCGGCGGTCGCCGAAGTGGCGGACGGGCACCGCGACTTCGAGACGGCCCTGGCTCCGCTGCGCGCCGCCGTCAGCCCGTACGACTCGGTCGGCCCCGACTACCGTGCCCCGTCCCTCGACGCCCGCCGCCCGTCCCGCGTCCACGCGATCGAGGAACTTCCCGTCGCCCTCGGCATGCTGCTGGTCGGCGAGGGCGACTACCGCCGCACGGTCCTCGGCGCCGTCAACTACGGCCGCGACTGCGACTCGATCGCCACCATGGCGGGCGCGCTCGCCGGCGCACTGCACGGCGAGTCCGCCGTTCCGGCGGCATGGGCGAAGCAGGTCTCCGAGGCCAGCCGGCTCGACCTGCACGGCCCGGCCACCGCGCTGGCCGCGGTGACCCACGAGGTCTTCGCCCGCGACACGGCACGCCGCCGCGCCCACGAGTCCGCCTTTGCGGCCCTGACGGACGCCGCGCGATGACGCCCGGCGCGACGACGGACGCCGTCCGGCTCACCTGGGTCCAGCCCGAGGACCTGGTGGGCCACGAACTGCGCCAGGCGGCGGAGGACGGTCGCGACGTCCGCGCCCTCGCCGCCCGCTGGCACGCCGCCGGCGGCCCCGAGGCCCCGCCCACGGCAGGCGCCTCCCCCATCCCGTGCCCCGACCTGCGCCCCCTGGCCGAACACCTCCTCGACGCCCTGGCCGCCCTCCCCTCCCCCCTGGCCCCCCACGAACCCACCCGCCTCACCGACCTCACCGCCACCTGCCCCCACTGGCCCGCCCCTCGCCCGCCCGTCCCGGGAAGCGACCGGGTGGCGCAGGACGCGCAGGACGCCCTGCTCCGGCGACTGCACGCCGCCTGGCTCGGCCGCGCCGCCGGGTGCCTGCTCGGCAAACCCGTCGAGAAGCTGCCGCTGCAGGGCATCCGGGCGCTCGCCCGGGCCGCCGGGAACTGGCCGCTCGGCGGCTGGTTCACGGCGCGCGGCGTGCCGACGGAACTGCTCGCCGCCTACCCCTGGAACCGCCGTTCCGCCGGCACCTCCCTCGCCGAGAACATCGACGGGATGCCCGAGGACGACGACCTCAACTACCCCCTCCTCAACCTGCTGCTCCTCCAGCGCCACGGCCGTGGCTTCACCACCGCCGACGTCGCCCGGCTCTGGCTCGACGAACTGCCCGCCGGGCGGACCTTCACCGCCGAGCGGATCGCCTACCGCAACCTCCTCGACGGCGTCGAGCCGCCGCTCACCGCCTCCCGCCGCAACCCGTTCCGGGAGTGGATCGGCGCGCAGATCCGCGCCGACGTGCACGGCTGGACCAACCCCGGCGACCCGGCCGCCGCCGCCCGGCAGGCCTACCGGGACGCGGTGCTCACCCACACCGCCAACGGCGTGTACGGCGCCATGTTCGTCGCCGCGACCGTCGCCACCGCCGCCGACGGCACCGCGGACGTGCACGAGGCCCTGGCCGGCGGGCTCGCGGTCGTACCGCCGGGGTCCCGGCTCGCGAAGGCGGTCCGGTTCGGCATCACCACCGCCCGCGCACACCCCGCGCACCGCGACTTCGACACCGTCGTGGACCGGCTCCACGCCGAACTCGGCGGGTATCACTGGGTCCATGCCGTGCCCAACGCCGCCCTGCTCGCCGCCGCGCTCACCCATGCCGACGGCGACTTCACGCGCTCCGTCTGCGCGGCCGTCTCCGGCGGCTGGGACACCGACTCCAACGGGGCCACCGCCGGCTCGGTCGCGGGGCTGCTGGCCGGACACCCCGACCGGCTTCCCGAATCCTGGACCTCCCCTCTCAAGAACCGGCTCTCGACCTCGGTGCCGTCCTTCGACGGCATCGGCTTCGACACCCTGGCCGCACTGACGCACTCGGAGGCAGTACGCCCATGACCAGCAGCATCGTCGTGCTCGGCAGCACGAACATGGACCTCGTGGCCTATGTGGCCAAGGCACCCGCCCGCGGCGAGACCGTCACCGGCCGCGAGTTCCTCACCGTGCCCGGCGGCAAGGGCGCCAACCAGGCCGTCGCCGCCGCCCGCGCCGGCGCCGAGGTGTCGATGATCGGCGCGGTCGGCGCCGACGACTTCGGCGTACGGATGCGGGCCGCCCTGGAGCACAGCGGCGTCGACACCGACCTGCTGCGCACCGTCGAGGGCCCGTCCGGCACCGCGCACATCGTCGTCGACGACGAGGGCGGCAACGCGATCGTCGTCGTCCCCGGCGCCAACGGCACCGTGACCTCTCTCAGCCACGGCGACGAGGCGTTGATCGGCACCGCCGACGCCCTGCTCCTCCAGCTCGAACTCCCCCTCTCCGTCGTCGTCGAGGGCGCCCGCGCGGCCCGCGAGCGCGGTGTCCGCACCGTCCTCACGCCCTCCCCCGTTCGCGCCCTCCCTCCGGAACTGCTGGCCGCTACCGACCTGTTGGTGCCGAACGAGCACGAGGCCGTCGCCCTGACCGGCCGCACCGATCCGCACGCCGCCGCGCAGGCCCTCCTCGAGCAGGTGCCGGAGGTGGTGGTCACGCTCGGCTCGGCCGGCTGCCTCTACGCCGCACGCGGCACCGAACCGCTGACCGTGCCCGCGCCCAGCGTCCGGGCCGTGGACACCACCGCCGCCGGTGACACCTTCGTGGGCGTCCTGGCCGTGGCCCTCACCGAGGGCCGGCCGATGCCGGAGGCCCTCTCCTGGGCGGCGGCGGCCGCGGCGCTCTCCGTCCAGCACGCGGGCGCGTCCACCTCGATGCCGTACCGCGTCGCGATCGAGGCGGCCCTCGCATGAGCGACCTGCGCACCCCGGCTCCCGCCCCCGCCCGGCCGCTCGACGGGCTGCGCGTCCTCGACGTCGCCACCCTCTTCGCCGGTCCGCTCGCCGCGACGCTGCTCGGCGACTTCGGCGCCGACGTGGTCAAGATCGAGCACCCGCGCAAGCCCGATCCGTCCCGCGGCCACGGCCCCGCCAAGGACGGCGTCGGCCTGTGGTGGAAGGTCCTCGGCCGCAACAAGCGGACGATGACGCTCGACCTGTCCACCCCCGGCGGACGCGACACCCTCCTACGGCTCGCCGCCGACGCCGACGTGGTCGTGGAGAACTTCCGCCCCGGCACCCTCGAACGCTGGGGTCTCGGCTGGGAGGAGCTGTCCACGGTCAACCCGCGGCTCGTGCTCGCCCGGGTCACCGGCTTCGGCCAGTTCGGCCCGTACGCCCACCGGCCGGGATTCGGCACCCTCGCGGAGGCGATGAGCGGCTTCGCCGCCATCACCGGCGAACCCGACGGACCGCCGACCCTGCCGCCCTTCGGCCTCGCCGACTCGATCGCCGCCCTCACCACCGCGTACGCCGTGATGACCGCGCTCGCCGCGAGGCACACCACCGGCCACGGCCAGGTCGTCGACATGGCCATCATCGAACCGATGCTCTCCGTCATCGGACCCCACCCCCTCTGGTACGACCAGCTCGGCTACGTCCAGCCCCGCACCGGCAACCGCTCCCGCAACAACGCCCCGCGCAACACCTACCCGACCGCCGACGGCTCCTGGGTCGCCGTCTCCACCTCCGCCCAGTCGATCGCCGAACGCGTGCTGCGGCTCGTCGGCCGCCCGGAGCTGGTCGACGAGCCCTGGTTCGCCACCGGCACCGGCCGCGCCGCGCACGCGGAGGTCCTCGACGAGGCGGTCGGCTCGTGGATCGCCCGCCACACCCGCGACGAGGCCATGGCCGCGTTCGAGAAGGCGGAGGCCGCGATCGCCCCGGTCTACGACGTCCGGGACGTCCTCGACGACCCCCAGTTCCAGGCCCTCGGCACCGTCACCGAGGTCCCGGACCCCGAGCTCGGCCCGATCCGGATGCAGAACGTGCTCTTCCGGCTCTCCGACACCCCGGGCGCCATCCGCTGGACCGGCCGGCCGCACGGCGCCGACACCACGGAACTCCTCACGGAGCTCGGCCTCGGCCCCGACGAGATCGACACCCTGCGCGCGGAAGGAGCCGTATGAACCCGGGCACCCCTCCCCTCACCTGGCTCTACGCCCCGGGCGACCGCCCCGACGTGGTCCACAAGGCCCTCGCCTCCGGCGCCGACGTCGTCATCGTCGACCTGGAGGACGCGGTGGCCCCGGACCGCAGGGCCTACGCCCTGGCGGCCACCCGCGACCTGCTCGCCGACCCCCAGCCCGTACCGGTCCACGTCCGCGTCCACGCGCTCCGCGACATCCCATCCCTGGTCTCCCTCCCCGGACTCGTCGCTCTCCGTGTTCCCAAGGTGACACACGCCACTGACATCGCCCGGATCGTCGAGCTCTCCGCGGGCCTCCCGCTGTACCCGCTGTTGGAGAACGCCCTCGCGGTGGAGCACGCCTACGCCATCGCCTCGGCCCACCCCTCGGTCCACGGCATCGCGCTCGGCGAGACCGATCTCGCCGCCGACCTGGGCGTACGCGAGGACCGCGGGCTCGACTGGCCGCGCAGCCGGATCGTGGTCGCCGCCCGGGCCGCCGCCCTGCCGCCACCCGCCCAGTCCGTCCACCCCGACGTCCGCGACCTCGACGCCCTCGCCGAGGGCTGCGCGCGGGGCCGGGCGATGGGGTTCCTCGGCCGGGCCGCGATCCACCCCCGCCAGCTCCCGGTCATCGAGCGGGCCTATCTCCCCACCGCCGACGAGATCGCCGCCGCCGAGGAGGTCGTCAAGGCGGCGGAGGCCCAGGAGGGCGCCCTCGCCCTGCCCGACGGCCGCTTCGTCGACGCGGCCGTCGTCACCGGCGCCCGCCGCGTCCTGGCCCTTGCGTCCCGCCGGTCGTAGGAGGATCTCCCGTCCACCGCGCCGGGCAAGCCAGCTCGCGTGAACGACGGAAACCACGGAAGCCACGGAAATCGACGGAAACCAGGGAGACCGGGGAAACGACGGAGGGCCGCCGGGACCAGCTGGTCCCGGCGGCCCTCCGCCCTGTGTCCTGCGGGTTCAGCGCCCGCCGGCCCCGGCGCCGTTCCCGGCACCGTCCTTGTCCTTCACGTCCTCGACGGAGACCTCGTCCGCGGGCGCGTCCGCGTCGCCGGGAGCGGCGTCCTCGGCCGGCCCACCGTCGGCCGCCGCCTCGTCCGCCGGGTCCGCCTCGTCCGCGTGCTCGGCCTTCCCGGCCTTCTCGCCGTCCACGGCCTTCTTCGGCTCGACGGTCTCCTCACGGCCGGGACGCACCTTCGCCGAGATCACGATGTACGCGACGGCGAGCAGGCCCACGATGATCGCGGTCCACACGTTCAGCCGGAGGCCGAGGATGTGGTGCGCCTCGTCGACGCGCATGTACTCGATCCAGGCGCGGCCGGCGCAGTACGCGGCGACGTAGAGCGCGAAGGCGCGGCCGTGGCCGAGCTTGAAGCGGCGGTCGGCCCAGATGACGAGGAGCGCGACGCCGATGCACCACAGCGACTCGTACAGGAAGGTCGGGTGGTAGACGCCCTCGACCCGGTTGGTGCCGGCGCTGATCTCCAGGCCCCACGGGAGGTCGGTCGGCTTGCCGTACAGCTCCTGGTTGAACCAGTTGCCCCAGCGGCCGACGGCCTGGGCGAGGGCGATGCCGGGCGCGATGGCGTCCGCGTACGCCGGGAGCGGGATGCCGCGTCGGCGGCAGCCGATCCAGGCGCCGACGGCACCGAGCGCGATGGCGCCCCAGATACCGAGGCCGCCCTCCCAGATCTTGAAGGCGTCGACCCAGTTCTCACCCTCGCTGAAGTACAGCTGGTAGTCGGTGATCACGTGGTAGAGCCGGCCGCCGACGAGGCCGAAGGGCACTGCCCAGACGGCGATGTCGGCCACGGTGCCGGCGGTGCCGCCCCGGGCGATCCAGCGCTTGTTGCCGAGCCAGACGGCGACGAAGACACCGATGATGATGCAGAAGGCATAGCCGCGCAGCGGGATCGGTCCGAGGTGGATCACGCCGGTCGACGGGCTGGGAATGAAGGCAAGGTCCATGGCAGGACCGACGCTACCCTGCCGGGCGGGCCGTGCGGCAGCCAGCCCGGCAACTTCTCCGTAACGCCGTCGGGAACGACACCGGTCCTCAGCGGCCGACGGCGGCCCCGGCGGCCGGGGATCCGGCGGCCGGAGAGGCGGTGCCGGCCTTCTTGCCCTTGTTGGCCTCGGCGACCCACTTCTTCAGGTTCTCCACGGAGATCTGCTCGTTCCCCTTCTTCGGGAAGATCGATTCTCCGTTGAGGAGCACGGACGGCGTGCCGCTGAAGTCGCTGCTGCGGAAGGCGTCGTTCGACTTCTTCACCCAGCCGTCGTGCGTGCCGTCCTCGACGCAGCTGCGGAAGGCGGGCGTGTCGAGCCCGGGGACCTTCGCGGCGAGCTCGACGAGCTTGGCGTTGTCGGCGTAGGCGTCGTCGGTCTCCTGCGGCTGGTTCACGTACAGCGTGTCGTGGTACGCGGTGAACTTCCCGGCGTCCTGGGCGCAGGCCGCGGCGTTCGCGGCGCGCAGCGAGCCGCTGCCGCCCAGGTTGCCGTCGATGAGGGTGGCGAGGTGGTACTCGGCCTTGACCGCGCCGGCGGCCTCCAGCTCGTGGATCGTGTCCCGGAAGAAGTTCTCGAACTGGGCGCAGGCGGGGCAGCGGAAGTCCTCCCAGATGGCGAGCGTGGACGGGGCGTCCGGCTTGCCCTGCGGGATGGCGGGCTTGTCTCCGCCGACGGCGCCGGCCGGGGCGACGACGGGGCCTGCCTTGTCCGAGCTGTCCTTGCCCCCGCTGTTGGCCGCGATCACGCCGACGACCGCGGCCAGGCCGAGGACGCCGACCACCGCCGCCGACACGATGAGGACGCGGCGCTGCTTCTCGCGGGCCTTCTCGCGCTCGCGCTGCTGTTGGAGGCGCTCCCGCGCGCTCCGGTTACCGTCACGGTTCTTCTCGCTCACGCCCACGAGAACGAACCGGGGAGGCACGCGCGTGCCTCCCCGGTCACGAATCCACCCGTATGGGTTACTTCCTGCGACGGACTCCCTCGGCCAGTTCGGCCGCCAGTTCCCTTACGGCGCCGAGCGCGGCGGCCTCGTCGCCGCCCGCGTCGAGGATCCGCTTGACGAAGGCGGAGCCCACGATGACGCCGTCGGCGAAGCCGGCGACCTCCTCGGCCTGGACGGCGTTGGAGACGCCGAGGCCCACGCAGACGGGCAGCTCGCTGGTGGCCCGGGTGCGCCGGACCAGGTCGGCGGCCTGCTCGCCGACCGACTCGCGGGTGCCGGTGACGCCCATGAGGGAGGCGGCGTAGACGAAGCCGGACCCGGCGGCGGTGATGGTGGCCAGGCGCTCGTCCCTGCTGCTGGGGGCGACGACGAAGACGGTGGCGAGACCGTGCTTGTCGGCGTGCTCCCGCCATACGGCGGACTCCTGGACCGGCAGGTCGGGCAGGATGCAGCCCGCGCCGCCGGCCGCGGCCAGCTCCTCGGTGAAGCGCTCGATGCCGTACCGGTCGATGGGGTTCCAGTACGTCATCACGAGGACCGGCTTGCCGGTGGCCGCGTGGGCCTCCTTGACCGTGCGCATCACGTCGGCGATCTTCACGCCGCCGCGCAGGGCGATGTCGTCGGCGGTCTGGATGACCGGGCCGTCGAGGACCGGGTCGCTGTGCGGCAGACCGACCTCCACGACGTCGGCGCCGCCGTCGAAGACCGCCTTGATCGCGGCGATGCCGCCGTCGACGGTCGGGAAGCCGGCCGGCAGGTACGCGATGAGCGCGGCGCGGTTCTCGGCCTTCGCCTTGGCGAGGGTGTCGCTGAGCAGCTGGATGTTTCCGGTCGTCACTTGGAGCCCCCCTCGGCGCCGTTGTCGTAGAGGCCGAAGTAGCGAGCGGCGGTGTCCATGTCCTTGTCGCCGCGCCCGGAGAGGTTCACGACGAGCAGCCCGTCCTTGCCGAGCTCCTTGCCGATCTCCAGGGCCCCGGCGAGGGCGTGCGCCGACTCGATGGCCGGGATGATGCCCTCGGTGCGGGAGAGCAGGCGCAGCGCCTGCATGGCGGCGTCGTCGGTGACGGCCCGGTACTCGCCGCGGCCGCTGTCCTTCAGGAAGGCGTGCTCGGGGCCGATGCCGGGGTAGTCGAGGCCGGCCGAGATGGAGTACGGCTCGGTGATCTGGCCCTCCTCGTCCTGGAGGACGTAGCTCCTGGACCCGTGGAGGATGCCGGGCTCGCCGGCGGTCAGGGTCGCGGCGTGCTCGCCGGTCTCGACGCCGTGGCCGGCCGGCTCGCAGCCGATCAGCCGGACGGAGGCGTCCGGGATGAAGGCGTGGAAGAGGCCGATGGCGTTGGATCCGCCGCCGACGCAGGCGACGGCCGCGTCGGGCAGGCGTCCGGCGCGCTCCAGGATCTGCCGGCGGGCCTCGACGCCGATGACGCGGTGGAAGTCGCGGACCATGGCGGGGAAGGGGTGCGGTCCCGCGACGGTGCCGAAGAGGTAGTGGGTGTTGTCGACGTTGGCGACCCAGTCGCGGAACGCCTCGTTGATGGCGTCCTTCAGGGTGCGGCTGCCGGACTTCACGGCGATGACCTCGGCGCCGAGCATGCGCATGCGGGCGACGTTGAGGGCCTGGCGCTGGGTGTCGACCTCGCCCATGTAGATGGTGCAGTCGAGGCCGAAGAGGGCGCAGGCGGTGGCGGTGGCGACGCCGTGCTGGCCGGCGCCGGTCTCCGCGATGACACGGGTCTTGCCCATGCGCTTGGTGAGCAGGGCCTGGCCGAGCACGTTGTTGATCTTGTGCGAGCCGGTGTGGTTGAGGTCCTCGCGCTTGAGGAAGACACGGGCGCCGCCGGCGTGCTCGGCGAACCGCGGGACCTCGGTGAGGGCGGAGGGACGGCCGGTGTAGTCGACCATCAGGTCGTTGAGCTCGCGCGCGAACTCGGGGTCGTGCTTGGCCTTGTCGTACTCGACGGCGACCTCGTCGACGGCGGCGACGAGGGCCTCCGGGATGAACTTGCCGCCGTAGGCACCGAAGTAGCCCTCGGCGGACGGGACCTGACCCTCCGGGTCGGGAATGAAGAACTCGCTGGACATGCGGTTGCTCCTCGCGGGGCCGGTGGCCCCCATGACGTGCGGTTGATGGTCACGTTATGCGCGCGAGTCCCTGACGCCGGTCAGCAGACCGGTGCGGCGCGAACGGCGCCGGACCGGCCGGCCTCCGCCCTTCCGTTATGGGCGTCCGCCCCCGTTGTGGGCAGTCGTTCCGCGGGGCGGAACGGGTGGGCACAACGGACGGCGCCCCTTGCCGGGCCTGGGCTTCCGCGCCTTGACGGTCACCCGTAGGGCGCGGCGCCCGCGGGGTGCGGGCAGGCACACGGGCGGGGCGGCGGCCACACGGCGGGGATGGGGCGAAGGTCCGGCACGGGAGCTCCGACGGCACGGCAGGCCGCCGCGCGCCCACGCGGAGTGGGCGGGAGGCGGCGCAGGGGCCGGTTCGGCTGCGAGGTGTCAGGAAACGCGCGCGGGGCGCGGGCGCCATCGCATGCCGTTGACCTGGCCCGGCTCGTCGCCGATCACATAACGCACCCGGCGCCCGTGCACACGGCGCGCCGGCGCGCGGCAGCCGCGTGGGCGGCAGCCGCGGGCGAGCGGGGCGTGGGCGGGCACGGAGGCGGTACGGAGCAGGGTGCGGCGCCCGGGCGCGGCACCGACCGCCGACGGCGCGCCGACCGCGCCCCGGGCGGCGGGGCCCGGGACGTACGGCGGCGTGTCGTGGCGGAGGGTCATGACCGGGTCAGCTCCGGCCGTGGCGCAGGGCCGGGTGGGCGCCGGCGGCGACCAGATCGGCGACGGCGGCCTTCGGGTCGCGGCCGGTGACCAGGGACTCGCCGACCAGGACCGCGTCGGCGCCGGCGTTGGCGTACGCGATCAGGTCGTGCGGGCCGCGGACGCCGGACTCGGCGACCTTGACGACGCCGGCCGGGATCTCGGGCGCGACGCGCTCGAAGGTGGAGCGGTCGACCTTGAGGGTCTTCAGGTTGCGGGCGTTGACGCCGATGATCCGGGCGCCCGCCTCGACGGCCCGCTCGACCTCTTCCTCGTCGTGGACCTCGACCAGCGGGGTCAGACCGATGGACTCGGCCCGCTCGATGAGGGAGACCAGCGCCTCCTGCTCCAGGGCGGCGACGATCAGCAGCGCGAGGTCCGCGCCGTACGCCCGGGCCTCCCACAGCTGGTAGGCGGTGACGATGAAGTCCTTGCGCAGGACCGGGATGTCGACCCTGGCGCGGACGGCCTCCAGGTCCGCGAGCGAGCCGCCGAAGCGGCGCTGCTCGGTGAGGACGGAGATGACGGCGGCGCCACCCGCCTCGTAGTCGGCGGCGAGTCCGGCCGGGTCGGCGATGGCGGCGAGCGCGCCCTTGGACGGGCTGGAGCGCTTGACCTCGCAGATCACCTTGACGCCGTCCCCGCGCAGCGCGGCGACACCGTCCTTGGCCTGCGGCGCCTTTGCGGCGCGCTCCTTGAGCTCGTCGAGGGAGACCCGCGCCTGCCGCTCTGCGAGGTCGGCGCGCACGCCTTCGATGATCTCGTCGAGCACACTCACGCGAGAGGCCCCCTTCCGGGATTCGATGAACACGGTTCAGCCACGTCGATGGTATCCGCAGGTGGGCCACTGACCCGCATCGGTTCGCGTCGCGTCCCATCTGCTGGGACTTCGGACGGGCTCACGGGGCCAGCGCGGAGCCGAAGGGAAGGTTCCGTACGAGCGTGAACAGGGCCAGAACGCCGCCGATGCCCCACCACAGGACCGGGGAGACCTCCAGGCGCATGGGGAGGCCGCGGACGGCACGAACCAGCCAGAGGACCATGACGACGGCGAAGACGCCGTAGCCGACGACGGCGAGCGCGTTCGAGCCGAGGGCGGCGCCCAGGTCGCCGTGGACGAAGGCGTGGGCGCTGCGCAGTCCGCCGCAGCCGGGGCAGTAGACGCCGGTGAAGCGCAGCAGCGGGCAGACGGGGTAGTGGCCGGGTTCGTTGGGGTCGACGGTCCCGACGTACGCGAAGGCGGCGGCTACCGCGGCGAGCGTGCCGAGCGGCGCGAGGAGCCGCCGGGCGAGCGGCCTCGGCGGGGGCGGCGCGAACGGCACGTACGCGCCGGGGCCCTGCCACTGGCCCTCCCCGTGGCCGTGCCCGTGCTCACGCGGGCCGGAGGCGGCCGGGGCGGAGTGGGCGGGGGTGCCCGGGGCGGACGGGGCGGGGGCGGCCGCGCCGGAGGAGGCGATGGCACCCGGGGCTGGGGCGGCCGCGGCCGGCGGCTCGGGGGCGTGCTCGGGTTCGGTCACGGCTCCCGCCGTCGGATTCGGGTCCACCCGGTGATTCTCGCCCGTACGGCGCGAAGGCGCAGCCCCGCGTCGCGGGACTGCGCCTTCGGGGTGAACCGGGGCCGCGCGATCAGGCGCCGGCCCGCTCGAGCGCACTGCGGGTGGCGGCCTCGCGGGCGGCCACGACGGCGGCGGACTCCTTGGGCATGCCCATGCCCGCGACCTTCATCGCGCCACCGACGACACCGCCGAGCGCGATGACACCCATACCGGCCCAGAAACCGGGCACGTTGGCCGCCACCATGAAGACGCCGGCGATGCAGAAGCCGATGAAGGAGATGATGACACCGGTCCAGGCGGCCGGGGTGTGTCCGTGGGCGCTGCCCGCCATGAGTTGCTCCTCGTTGGTGTTGCTCGGTGGTGACGCCTCATTCTTCCGTACATGCGGGCGCCGTGATGCATCGGGGTGCCCGAACGATCACGCGTCGCGGTCACGTCGCGGTCACCGTACCGGGAGGAGACCCGGATCAGCTTCCGTGCGTCGGGTCCTCGCCGCGGTCGAGGGCCTTCCAGAGGTCCTCGGGGCGGTCCGGGTCGACGGTCGCGGGGCGGCGGGCGGCACGCGGGGCGCCGGAGCGTTCGTAGCGGCCGCCCATGGCGGGCCACGACGTGCCGAAGCGCAGCGCGAAGAGCCCGGCGGCCAGGATCAGGACGGCGCCGGCCGCGGTGACGTAGGGCCAGACGGTGTGGCTGAGGCTGCCCACGGCGGCGGCGGTGTTGCCGCTGATCCTGGCCGCCTCGGCGTTCAGCGCGGAGCTGTCGGAGGCGCCGAGGACGGCGGCGACGGCCGCTCCGGCGCCGCTCAGGGCGAGCAGCGCGGCGACCATGGTGCGGCCGGTGCGGCGGACCGCGAAGACGGCGACGAGCGCGGCGAGGCCGACGATCGCCAGGGCGGTCGGGACGCCGGTGACGGCTCCGCCGTCGGCCTCGACGGGGACGGTGCCGCCGCCGACGGCCGCGGTGCCCTCGGCCCAGATCTGGCCCGCGGAGAGCAGTACGACGGTGGCTCCGAGGGCGCCGAGCAGCAGGGCCGCGGCCAGGCTGCGGCGGGCACCGGAGGAGGCGGCGCCGCCCGTTCGGGCGGCTCGGGGCTGGGGTACGGGTACAGCACTCACGTACCCCACTATCCCTTACCGGCGCACCGCTCGTTCATCCGGTCGTGTGCATCCGGTTCGCCGTGTGGACGGCCCGGAGCACCGCGGCGGCCTTGTTGCGGCACTCGTTGTCCTCGGCGACCGGGTCGGAGTCGGCGACGACACCCGCTCCGGCCTGCACGTACGCGGTGCCGTCGCGCAGCAGCGCGGTGCGGATGGCGATGGCGGTGTCGGAGTCGCCGGCGAAGTCGAGGTAGCCGACGCACCCGCCGTAGAGGCCCCGGCGCGAGGGCTCCAGTTCCTCGATGATCTGCATGGCGCGGGGCTTGGGAGCGCCGGACAGGGTGCCGGCCGGGAAGCAGGCGGTGAGCACGTCGAAGGCCGTCTTCCCTTCGGCGACCTTGCCGGTCACCGTCGAGACGATGTGCATGACGTGCGAGTAGCGCTCGATCGACATGAAGTCGACGACCTCGACGGATCCGGGTTCGCAGACCCGGCCGAGGTCGTTGCGGCCGAGGTCGACGAGCATGAGGTGCTCGGCGCGCTCCTTGGGGTCGGCGAGCAGTTCCTCGGCGAGGTCGTGGTCCTCCTGCGGCGTGGCTCCGCGGTGCCGGGTGCCGGCGATCGGGTGGAGCATGGCCTGCCCGTCCTCGACCTTGACCAGGGCCTCGGGCGAGGAGCCGACGACGTCGAAGCCGTTCTCGAAGCGGAACAGGTACATGTACGGGGACGGGTTGGTGGCCCGGAGCACCCGGTAGACGTCGAGGGCGGAGGCGGAGCAGGGGGTCTCGAAGCGCTGGGAGGGCACGACCTGGAAGGCCTCGCCGGCCCGGATGCGCTCCTTGATGTCCTCGACGGCGTCCTGGTAGGCGGGGCCGCCCCAGAGGGCCGTGTACTCGGGGAGCGCGGACTCCGGCAGCGCGGCGGGGGTGGTGGCGACGGGGCGGGCCAGGTCGGCCTCCATCGCGTCGAGCCGGGCGACGGCTCCCGCGTAGGCCTCGTCGACGCCGGTGTCCAGGTCGTTGTGGTTGATCGCGTTGGCGATCAGCAGCACGGTGCCGTCCCAGTGGTCGAGGACGGCGAGGTCGCTGGTGAGCAGCATGGTGAGCTCGGGCAGCCTGAGGTCGTCGCGGCCGTGCTCGCCGATGCGCTCCAGGCGGCGGACGATGTCGTAGCCGAGGTAGCCGACCATGCCGCCCGTGAACGGCGGCATGCCGGACGCGAGGTCACGCGGGGTGTGCAGGGTCTCGACGGTGGCGCGCAGGGCGGCCAGCGGGTCGCCGTCGACCGGGACGCCGACCGGTGGCGTGCCGAGCCAGTGGGCCTCGCCGTCCTTCACCGTCAGCGTGGCGTCGCTGCGGACGCCGATGAAGGAGTAGCGGGACCAGCTGCGGCCGTTCTCCGCGGATTCGAGGAGGAAGGTGCCGGGGCGTTCGGCGGCGAGCTTGCGGTAGAGCCCGACCGGGGTGTCGCCGTCCGCGAGGAGCCTGCGGCTGACGGGGATGACGCGGCGGTCGGCCGCCAGCTTGCGGAAGGTCTCGAGATCCATGGCGCCAGACCCTACTCGGCCGCGAGGAGCACGTCGGCGTCGAAGCAGGTGCGCGCGCCGGTGTGGCAGGCGGCGCCGACCTGGTCGACCTTGACGAGGAGGGTGTCGGCGTCGCAGTCGAGGGCGACGGACCTGACGTGCTGGACGTGGCCCGACGTGTCGCCCTTGACCCAGTACTCCTGGCGGCTGCGGGACCAGTAGGTGGCGCGGCCGGTGGTGAGGGTGCGGTGCAGGGCCTCGTCGTCCATCCAGCCGAGCATGAGCACCTCGCCGGTGTCGTACTGCTGGGCGATGGCGGGGACCAGTCCGTCGGGGCTGCGCTTGAGGCGGGCGGCGACGGCCGGGTCGAGGTCGCTGGGGGTCCGGGGCGTGGTGCTCATGGCGCCATTGTGCCGTGACCGGGGGTGCTGTCCGGCGGTGCGTCCACTGGGCGGACCGGTGGCCGCGGTCGTACGCTGGCGAGCATGTCGACCCATGCCAAGCGTGAACGGCTTCTGCTCGCGGACCTGTTGGAGGCGGCCGGCCCGGACGCCCCGACGCTGTGCGAGGGCTGGCGGGCCCGGGACCTGGCCGCGCACGTGGTGGTGCGGGAGCGCCGCCCGGACGCGGCGGCGGGTTCGCTCGTCCCGGCGTTGAAGAGCCGGCTCGACCGGGTGCAGGCGGAGTTCGCCGAGAAGCCGTACGAGGAGCTGGTCCGGCTCATCCGTACGGGGCCGCCGCGGCTTTCCCCGTTCACGATCAAGCAGGTGGACGAGGGCGCGAACGTGGTCGAGTTCTACGTGCACGCCGAGGACGTGCGCCGGGCGCAGCCGGACTGGTCGCCGCGCGAGCTGGACCCGGTCTTCGCGGACGCGCTGTGGTCCCGTCTGGAGAAGTCGGCGCGGCTGCTCGGCCGCAAGGCCCCGGTGGGTCTGGTGCTGCGCCGCCCGGACGGGCGGACGGTGGTGGCGCACCGCGGCACCCCGGTGGTGACGGTCTCCGGGGAGCCGGGCGAGCTGATCATGTTCCTGTTCGGGCGGCAGGACGCGGCGAAGGTGGCGCTGGACGGCGAGCAGCAGGCCGTGGACCGGCTGCACGAGACGAAGCAGCTGGGCATCTGACCGGGGCCGTGGGGCGTCGGCGTCAGCCCGGCAGTTCGGCGCGGCGCAGGGCCGGGACGACGAGGGCGAAGACGCCGCTGAGTGCGCAGACGGCGGCGCTCACGGCGTAGACGGGTCCGGGGCCCCACACGCCGATCGCGGCACCCGTGAGCGGGAAGCCGAGCGGGGCGATGCCGAGCGAGCAGAGGCCGGCCACGGCGGTGACGCGGCCGAGGTAGGCGGGGTCGCACTCGGTCTGGAGGATGGCGTTGGCGAGCGCGCCGGAGAGTCCGGCGAGCAGGCCGACGGCCAGGGCGACGGCGACCGCGACGGGCAGCCGCGTCGCGTGGGCGAGGGCGCCGATGGAGACGGCGCCGACCGTCATCGTCCAGCCGCTGACGGCTCCGGCGCGCGGGACGCGTCCCCGTACGGTCAGGAGCAGGGAGGCGGCGCCCGCGCCCGTGCCGAAGCCGGCGAGGATCCAGCCGATGCCGGAGGCACCCCAGCCGCGCTGCTCGGAGAGGACGGCGAGGCCGACGTTGAGCGGGCCGACGAAGCCGAGGTCGCTGAGGGCGATGACGATCATCAGCGGGCCGAGGACGCGGTGCCCGCGCAGGTAGCGCAGCCCGTCGGCGAGATCGCGCAGGGCCGTGCGGTCGCCTGCCCGGTCCGTGACGGGCCCTTCGGTGGCGGGCCCGTCCGTGGCCGACGGGCCCGTCGCGGGCTCGTCCGTGGCCGACGGGCCCGTCGCGGGCTCGTCCGTGGCCGACGGGCCCGTCGCGGGCTCGTCCGTGGCGGGCAGCGGGCGCAGCCGGAGCGTGCTCAGCAGGGGTATCGAGAGGGCGAAGAGCGCTCCGGCGACGCCGAAGGCGGTGGCCGGGCCGCCGAGGGCGACCGCGAGGCCGCCGAGCGGGGCGCCGAGCACGGCGCCGCAGCGGTACGCCAGCCCGCGCAGGCCCTGGATCCGGGCGAGCTGGTCCTGCGGGGCGATCCGGGGCGGCAGGGCGCCGACGGCGGGCAGGAACAGGGCGTCGACGACACCGAAGACGAAGGCGACGGCGGCGAGCACCCACAGGGCGGGCGAGGCGAGGAACAGGGTCGCGGCGAGGCCGAGGACGACGAGGCCGCGGACGGCGTCGGACCCGATGACGACCCGTCGCGGGCCGAGTCGGTCGGCGACCACTCCCCCGCCGAGCATCAGCAGGGCGCGGGGCACGGCGCTGACGGCCATGACGAGGCCGGCCTGGGCGGGGGTGCCGGTGCTGACGACGGACCAGGACAGGGCGAGGTAGTAGACGCTGTCGCCGAGCGTGGAGGCGGTGTACGCGCCGGCCCAGCGCAGCACGTTGGGGTCGCGGTGGGCGGGGCGGGCGGGGCGGGCGGCGAGAGCGGTGGCGGCCGGGGCCGGGATCCCGGCCCCGGCCTCGGTCCCGGTCCCGCCCCTCGCCCCGGTCCCGGTCCTGGTCTGGGGCCCCGTCGCGGCCCGGGCCCCGGTCCCGGTGCCGGCCCTGGCCCCCGTCCCGGCCCTGGCCCCCGTCCCGGTCCTGCTCTGGGCCCCCGTCCCGGCCCTGGCCCCGGTCTCGGACTCGGTCATCGCGGTCATCCTCGGTAGGGGAAGCCGTGGAGGTGGACGGCGACGTTCTCGCGGCCCTCGGTGTCGCCCGCGGCCTCGGCGGCGCGGGCGGCCCGGTCGTACTTCGTGAGGACGGCTTCCAGCTCCTGGCCGAGCGCGGAGAGTTCGGCGGCGGTGAGCCGGGGCAGCCACTCCGAG
Organism: Streptomyces sp. NPDC012637; assembly: GCF_042954805.1. Classification (NCBI taxonomy): domain Bacteria; kingdom Bacillati; phylum Actinomycetota; class Actinomycetes; order Kitasatosporales; family Streptomycetaceae; genus Streptomyces; species Streptomyces sp. NPDC012637. The sequence continues at coordinate 565,465 of NZ_JBIBDS010000003.1, read as the reverse complement.
CTGATGGACGCGGTGCGCCACTCCTCGGACCAGGTGTGCCGCTCGTCGAGGAAGCGACTGTGCAGCGCGGTGCGCTGTTCGTTGAGGGTGCGGCCGAAGGCGGCGCTCGCGGCGGCGAGTTCGGGGGCGCCGGCGATGTCCTCCTCGTGGATGCTGAACCCGTACGAGCTCGGTTGCCACCAGCGCTCGCGGCCGTCGGCGGACTGGGGCTCGGCCTCCTCGATGAGGCCGTGCTCGGCGAGCTTGCGCAGGTGGTAGCTGACGAGCGAGACCGCCTCGTCGACCTGGTCGGCGAGCTGCGAGGCGGTGGCGGTGCGGGCGACGAAGAGGGCGCGGTAGAGGCGCATGCGCAGGGGGTGCGCGATGGCCTTGAGGGTGCCGGCGTCGGTGATCCTGCGGTTCTCCTGCGAGGTCATGCCCCGACCGTAGATGCGAAAGAAATCTTGCGCAATGGAAGTTGCACAAATAATCCTGTGTATCTCGGCGAAGAAGAAGGGCCCCCTCAGGGGCCCTTCTACGAAGCGGAACGCGGCTCAGCGGACCTCGTGGCCCGCTTCCCGCAGCGCCTGCTTGACCTCACCGATCCGCAGGTCGCCGAAGTGGAAAACGGAGGCCGCGAGCACCGCGTCCGCGCCGGCCGCGACGGCCGGCGGGAAGTCGGAGAGCTTGCCCGCACCGCCGGAGGCGATCACCGGCACGGTCACGTGCTTGCGCACGGCCGCGATCATCTCGGTGTCGTAGCCGTCCTTGGTGCCGTCCGCGTCCATCGAGTTGAGCAGGATCTCCCCGGCGCCCAGCTCGGCGGCCCGGTGCGCCCACTCGACGGCGTCGATGCCGGTGCCCTTGCGGCCGCCGTGCGTCGTCACCTCGAAGGAGCCGGAGGCCGTACGCCGGGCGTCCACCGACAGGACCAGCACCTGGCGGCCGAAGCGCTCCGCGATCTCCTGGATCAGCTCGGGGCGCGCGATGGCGGCCGTGTTCACGCCCACCTTGTCCGCCCCGGCCCGCAGCAGCTTGTCGACGTCCTCCGCCGAGCGCACGCCACCGCCCACGGTGAGCGGGATGAAGACCTGCTCGGCGGTGCGGCGCACCACGTCGTAGGTGGTCTCCCGGTTCCCGGAGGAGGCGGTGATGTCGAGGAAGGTCAGCTCGTCGGCGCCCTCGGCGTCGTACAGCTTGGCCATCTCGACGGGGTCGCCCGCGTCGCGCAGGTTCTGGAAGTTGACCCCCTTGACGACCCGGCCGTTGTCCACGTCCAGGCAGGGGATCACGCGTACGGCGAGGCTCATGACGACGCTCCTCGGTAGGCCTCGAGCTCGACTTCGACGAGGATGCGGGGGTCGACGAAGCCCTCGACGACCATCAGGGTCGTCGCGGGGCGCACGTCGCCGAACACCTCCTGGTGGGCCCGGCCCACCGCGTCGACGTCCCGGGCGTGGGTCAGCAGCATCCGGGTCCGGATCACCGCTTCCGGGCCGAGCCCGAACTCGGCGATGGCCTCCAGGGCGGTGCCGAAGGCCACCTTGGCCTGCTCGTACGGGTCGCCCTCGCCGTAGAGCACCGAGCCCTTGAAGGAGGTGGTGCCGCCGACGACCACCCGGTCACCCGCGGCGACGGCCCGCGAGAAGCCGAAGACGTCCTCCCAGGGGCTCCCGCTCCGCACCCGCTCGATCGCGGTCATGCCGACGCCACCGCCTCCAGGGCCTCCTCCAGGGTGAAGGCCTTCGCGTAGAGCGCCTTGCCGACGATCGCGCCCTCGACGCCCAGCGGCACGAGCCCGGCGAGGGCCCGCAGGTCGTCCAGGGAGGACACGCCTCCGGAGGCGACGACCGGCTTGTCGGTGGCCGCGCAGACGTTCCGCAGCAGCTCCAGGTTCGGGCCCTGCAGCGTGCCGTCCTTGGCGATGTCGGTGACGACGTAGCGGGCGCAGCCCTCGGAGTCGAGGCGGGCCAGCGTCTCGTACAGGTCGCCGCCGTCGCGGGTCCAGCCGCGGCCCTTCAGCGTGGTGCCGCGCACGTCCAGGCCGACGGCGATCCGGTCCCCGTGCTCGGCGATGACCTTGGCGACCCACTCGGGCGTCTCCAGGGCGGCGGTGCCCAGGTTCACCCGGGTGCAGCCGGTGGCGAGGGCCGCTGCCAGCGAGGCGTCGTCGCGGATGCCTCCGGAGAGCTCCACCTTGATGTCCATGGCCTCGGCCACCTGGCGGACCAGGTCGCGGTTGTCACCCGTGCCGAAGGCGGCGTCCAGGTCGACCAGGTGCAGCCACTCGGCGCCGGAGCGCTGCCAGGCGAGGGCGGCCTCCAGCGGGGAACCGTAGGAGGTCTCGGTGCCGGACTCGCCGTGCACGAGGCGGACCGCCTGGCCGTCGCGGACGTCGACGGCGGGGAGGAGTTCGAGCACGTTTGCAGTCGACGCAGTCACAGGGTTCCGATCCAGTTGGTGAGGAGCTGGGCGCCGGCGTCGCCGGACTTCTCGGGGTGGAACTGGGTGGCCCACAGGGCGCCGTTCTCGACGGCGGCGACGAAGGGCTCGCCGTGGGTGGCCCAGGTGACCTTCGGCGCGCGCATGTTCGGGTTGCCGATCTCCAGGGTCCAGTCGCGCACCGCGTAGGAGTGCACGAAGTAGAACCGGGCGTCGGCGTCCAGACCCGCGAACAGCTCGCTGCCGGCGGGCGCGTCGACCGTGTTCCAGCCCATGTGGGGCACGACCGGGGCGTCGAGCGGCTCGACGGTGCCGGGCCACTCGTCGAGGCCCTCGGTCTCGACGCCGTGCTCGATGCCGCGGGCGAACAGGATCTGCATGCCGACGCAGATGCCCATGACGGGCCGCCCGCCGGACAGCCGGCGTCCGACGATCCAGTCGCCGCGGGCCTCCTTGAGGCCCTCCATGCAGGCGGAGAAGGCGCCGACGCCCGGGACGAGGAGTCCGTCGGCGTTCATCGCCTTCTCGTAGTCGCGGGTGATCTCGACGTCCGCGCCGACCCGGGCGAGCGCCCGCTCGGCGGAGCGCACGTTGCCGAAGCCGTAGTCGAAGACGACGACCTTCTTGGGAGTGCCCGTCGTCATGACCACACGTCCAGACGCAGGATGCCGGCCGACAGGCACATCGCGGCACCGATGGAGAGCAGCACGATCAGGCCCTTGGGCATCTGCTGCTTGACGAAGGAGTAGATGCCGCCGAGCAGGAAGAGCCCGACGACGATGAGGACGGTGGAGAGGCCGTTCACGGTTACAGGGCGCCCTTCGTCGAGGGGAGGATGCCGGCGGCGCGCGGGTCGCGCTCGGAGGCGTAGCGCAGGGCACGGGCGAGGGCCTTGAACTGGCACTCGACGATGTGGTGCGCGTTGCGCCCGTACGGGACGTGGACGTGCAGCGCTATCTGCGCCTGGGCGACGAAGGACTCCAGGATGTGCCGGGTCATCGTGGTGTCGTAGGAGCCGATCATCGGCGCCATGTTCTCGGGCTCGGTGTGCACCAGGTAGGGGCGGCCGGAGAGGTCGACGGTGACCTGGGCGAGCGACTCGTCCAGCGGGACGGTGCAGTTGCCGAAGCGGTAGATGCCGACCTTGTCGCCGAGGGCCTGCTTGAAGGCCGCGCCCAGCGCGAGGGCGGTGTCCTCGATGGTGTGGTGCGAGTCGATGTGGAGGTCGCCGTCGGTCTTCACGGTCAGGTCGAACAGACCGTGCCTGCCGAGCTGGTCGAGCATGTGGTCGTAGAAGCCGACCCCGGTCGACACGTCGACCTTTCCGGTGCCGTCGAGGTCGATCTCGACGACGACGGACGTCTCCTTGGTGGTGCGCTCAACGCGGCCTACGCGGCTCATGCGTTCTGCTCCTTCTTCAGCTCACGAACCGCGTCGAGGAACGCGTCGTTCTCTTCGGGGGTGCCGGCGGTGACCCGCAGCCAGCCCGGTACGCCATTGTCCCGGACCAGGACGCCCCGGTCGAGGATCTTCCGCCAGGCCTCGTGGGAGCCCTCGGCCCCGTCGAAGCGGCCGAACTGGACGAAGTTGGCGTCGGACTCGGTGACCTCGTAGCCGGTGGCACGCAGCTCGGCGACCAGCCGGTCGCGCTCGGCCTTGAGCTGCTCGACGTACCCGAGGAGGGTGTCGGTGTGCTCCAGGGCGGCGAGCGCGGTGGCCTGGGTGACGGCGGAGAGGTGGTAGGGCAGGCGGACCAGCTGGACGGCGTCGACCACGGCGGGGTGGGCGGCAAGGTAGCCCAGACGCAGTCCGGCGGCGCCGAAGGCCTTGGACATGGTCCGGGAGATCACCAGGTTCGGGCGGCCCTCGATCAGGGGCAGCAGCGAGTCCCGGTGGCTGAACTCCACGTAGGCCTCGTCGACCACCACCAGCGAGGGCTTGGCGGCCTGGGCCGCCTCGTACAGCGCGAGGACGGTCTCCGCCTCGACCGCCGTGCCCGTGGGGTTGTTGGGCGAGGTGACGAAGACGACGTCCGGCGCGTTCTCGGCGATGGCCTGCTCGGCCGCCGCGAGGTCGATCGTGAAGTCCTCGTTGCGCGGACCGGAGATCCAGCCGGTGCCGGTGCCGCGGGCGATCAGGGCGTGCATCGAGTACGAGGGCTCGAAGCCGATCGCGGTGCGGCCGGGGCCGCCGAAGGTCTGCAGCAGCTGCTGGAGCACCTCGTTGGAGCCGTTGGCGGCCCACACGTTCTCCCGGGCGACCGGGTGCCCGCCCGTACGGGTGAGGTAGCGGGCCAGCTCGGTGCGCAGCTCGACGGCGTCCCGGTCGGGGTAGCGGTTGAGGCCGCGGGCGGCCTCGGCGACCCGCTCCGCGATCCGGGCCACCAGGGGCTCGGGCAGCGGGTAGGGGTTCTCGTTGGTGTTCAGCTGGACGGGCACGTCGAGCTGGGGCGCGCCGTAAGGGGACTTGCCCTTCAGCTCGTCACGGATCGGCAGGTCGTCGATCCCGATGGTCTTGCGCTGGGTCACTTGCTCTCGGGGACCTTCCATCCGAACCGTGCCTTGATCGCGGCGCCGTGGGCGGGCAGGTCCTCCGCCTCGGCGAGGGTCACCACGTGGTGGGCGACCTCGGCGAGGGCGTCGCGCGTGTAGTCCACGATGTGGACGCCACGGAGGAAGGACTGCACGGACAGGCCGGAGGAGTGGCAGGCGCAGCCGCCGGTGGGCAGCACGTGGTTGGAGCCCGCGCAGTAGTCGCCGAGGGAGACCGGCGCCCAGGGGCCGACGAAGATCGCGCCCGCGTTGCGGACCCGGTCGGCGACGGCGGCGGCGTCGGCGGTCTGGATCTCCAGGTGCTCGGCGCCGTAGGCGTCGACGACCTTGAGGCCGTCGGCGAGGTCACTGACGAGGACGATCGCGGACTGCTTTCCGGCCAGTGCCGGGACGATCCGGTCGTCGACGTGCTTGGAGGCGGCGACCTGGGTCTTCAGCTCGGCCTCGGTGGCCGCGGCCAGCTCCTCGGAGTCGGTGACGAGGACGGAGGCGGCCATCGGGTCGTGCTCGGCCTGGCTGATCAGGTCGGCGGCGACGTGGACCGGGTCGGCGGTGGAGTCCGCGAGGATCGCGATCTCGGTCGGTCCGGCCTCGGCGTCGATGCCGATGCGGCCCTTGAGGAGGCGCTTGGCGGCGGCGACGTAGATGTTGCCGGGGCCGGTGACCAGGTTGACGGGGGCGCAGCCGGGCTCGCCGGCGGTGCCCTCGGTGCCGTACGCGAACATGGCGACGGCCTGGGCGCCGCCGGCGGCGTAGACCTCGTCGACGCCCAGCAGGGCGCAGGCGGCCAGGATGGTGGGGTGCGGCAGTCCGCCGAACTCCTTCTGCGGGGGCGAGGCGATGGCGACGCCCTCGACACCGGCTTCCTGGGCCGGGACGACGTTCATCACGACGGAGGACGGGTAGACGGAGCGGCCGCCCGGCACGTAGAGGCCGACGCGCTCGACGGGGATCCACTTCTCGGTGACCGTGCCGCCGGGCACGACCTGGGTCGTGTGGGTGGTGCGGCGCTGCTCGCGGTGGACGAGGCGGGCGCGCCGGATGGACTCCTCGAGGGCCGCGCGGACGGCGGGGTCGAGCTCGTCGAGGGCGCGGGTGATCGCCTCGGCCGGGACGCGCAGGCTCGCGACCCGCACGCCGTCGAATTTCTCCCCGTAGTCGATCACTGCCGCCGCGCCATGATGCCGTACGTCCTCGCAGATCGGCCGCACCGTCTCCAGGGCGGCTTCCACGTCGAACTCGGCACGGGGCAGCAGGTCACGCAGGGCGGAACCCTCGGGGAGGGCCTCGCCGCGCAGATCGATTCGAGAGATCACGGGTCAATTCTCTCAGACGGCCCACGGCGCCGGACGCCCGTATCACTGGCTGATACGGGCCACACTGGCGTCTTGTCGCCACTCCTGACCGTTAGCGTTCAGTCCGTCACTCAGCGGGAAGAACGGCTGTACGAATCCGGGGAAGCGGAATCGTGGGAAGCGAGGGGGCGGCAGTGACCGAGCCGCGCGAGGACGACGGGATGCCGGAGGGCCTGACCCGGCCGGAGCGGGTCATGTGGAGGGCGTTCCGGGTGGGCGGGACGTGCGACCTGAGGGAGGGGATCGCCGAGCGGGACGACCCGTTCGCGCTGCGGACGGCGTGGGGGCCGGCGCGCAGCGTCCGGGCGGAGATCGTGGCCCTGCTGCTGCTCGACGGGCCGCCGGCGGTGTCCGGGCGCGTCGCGGCGCTGAAGCTGCGCGGGGCGCGGATCACCGGTGTGCTGTACCTCGCGGGCGGCACGATAGGGCCGTACGTGGAGCTGCACGGCTGCCGCTTCGACAGCGAGGTGGTGCTCCCCGAGGCCCGCTTCGGGACGCTGCGGATGGTGGAGTGCGCGATACCGCGCCTGGAGGCGGCGCGGCTGCACACGGAGGGCGACCTGCATCTGCCGCGCTGCCGGGTGGAGCGGGGCATCCGGCTGACGGACGCGCAGATCGGCACGGACCTGCTGATCAACCAGATCCGGGTGTGGCCGGACCGGCGGGGCCGGGCGATCACGGCGGACGGCATGGTGGTCGCGCAGGACCTGCAGGCCGAGCTGATCGAGACGTACGGGGAGGTGAGCCTGCGCGGCGCGAAGGTCGGCGTGTCGCTGAGCCTGCGGGGCAGCGTGCTGCGCGGCGCCCAGCAGCGCCGCGCTCTCAACGCGCCGCAGCTGACGGTGGAGCGCACGCTCTACCTGAACGCGGCCTGGGTCTACGAGACCTCGGGGAACGCGACGGCCACCCCGCCCTACGGGGTGACGCCGGCGCAGGGCGCACGGCGCAAACCGGTCGAGTGCCACGGCGGGGTGCGGCTGGACGACGGCCGCTTCGGCGACTCGGTCGACCTGCACTACGCCCGGTTCGTGCTCGACGGCTCGCGCCGGGAGGAGCTGTCGCTGCGCCGGATCGTGACCCCGGAGCTGCGGTTCAACGGGGAGCGCCCCGAGGAGGGCCGGGTGGTGCTCAACGGGGCGAAGGTGGTGACGCTGATCGACCTGGCCGGCAGCTGGCCGGGCCCGGGCGGGCTCGCCATGGGCGGCTTCGTCTACGAGAACCTGGTGCCGTACGGGCACTTCCCGCTGGCCCGGCGCCTGGAGTGGGTCGCGGCGGCCACCCCGGAGTACGCGCCGGAGCCGTACGAGCGCCTGGCGACGGTGCTGCGCGGCAGCGGGGAGGACGCGGACGCCCGCGAGGTGCTGCTCGCCAAGCAGCGGCGGCGGCGCGAGACGCTTCCGCTGGCCGGGAAGCTGTGGGGCTATGTCCAGGACCTGGCGGTGGCCTACGGCTACCGGCCCGGCCGGGCGGCGCTGTGGATGGCCATCCTCTGGGCGGCGGGCACGGTGGCCTTCTCGCGTTACGACGCGGTGCCGCTGAAACCGGGCGAGTCGCCGCACTGGAACGCCACGCTGTACGCGCTCGACCTGCTGCTTCCGGTGATCGACCTGGGACAGGTGGGCTACTGGCGGCTGGAGGGCTTCTGGCAGTGGGCGTCCACGGTGCTGATCCTGCTGGGCTGGGTGCTCGCCACGACGGTGGCGGCGGGCGCGTCGCGGCTCCTCCGCAGGGGCTGACCGCTTCCGGTTGTGCGGACGGGGGGTGGTGTGCGCACCGATTCGCCCCTTTCTTTACGCTGTCTTGACCCCCGTCAGCACAACCTTCCCGCCGCCACCAAAGCTTCACAGTCCCCCACTGGCGCGGCCCTCACCTGCGGTTTTCAATGTTTCGCACCATGTCACTGCTCCGCGCCCTGATCGGCACCTCCCGCATGGTCCGGCACGCCCCGCGGCTCGCCGCCGCCCTCGCGCCGGACGACGACGTGCTGCTCGACGCGCCGGACGGGCGACTGGCCCCGGCGCTGGTCGCCGCGGCCCTCGCCGACCCGGAGCCGGCGGCCAAGCTGCTCGCCACCACCCGGGACGCCGCCGAGTGGGAGGACCGGGACCGCTACGTCACGCGCCTGAGCGCCTTCGCGTACCGCAGGGACGGCTGGCTCCGGCACTGGCTGTCGACCGCCCCGCGCGACCCGGACGCCCTGCTCGTGAAGGCGCAGCTCGCGGTCCGCCGGGCCTGGGAGTCACCCGCCAGGGCCGAGCGGCTGCGCGAGCTCGGGCCGCTGATCGAGGCCGCCGCCGAGGCCGCGCCGCGCGACCCGGTGCCGTGGCGGCTCGCCCTGGACCACGCGCGCGGCACCCACGCCGGGCACACGGTCTTCGAGGCGCTGTGGGAGCAGGCCGTGCGCCGCGCCCCGCACCACTACGGCAGCCATGTGGCCGCGCTGAAGTACCTGTCGGCGCAGTGGTACGGCTCGCACCGCGAGTGCTTCGACTTCGCCGAGCAGGCCGCGGAGGACGCGCTGCCCGGCTCGCTCGCCCAGGCCCTGCCGGTGCGGGCGGCCTTCGCCCAGCTGCTCGCCGGACCCGGCCCCGAGCACGGCGTGCCCGCCGACCGCATCGACGCGGCGGTCGACCGGGCCCTCGCGCTGTCGGCGGAGTACCCGGCGGGCGACCTGTGGCCGGCCGAGGTGCGCAACCTGCTGGTGCACGTCCTGGTGGAGCGCGGCCGCTGGCACGACGCCCTCGCCGAGTTCGGCCGGATCGGGCGGCAGGCCATCTCGTTCCCGTGGACGCTGGTCGCCGAGGACCCGCTGTGCGGCTTCCTGGACGCACGCGCCCTCGCCGTGCGGGAGGTGGCGCGGCGCACTCCGCTGGGCGCGCCGGCCGGGCGGCCGCCGGAGGTCCCTCCGGCCGTTGCGGGACGGGCCGACGGGGGCGGGCCCGGCGGCCATTACGCTTGACCGCTGTGACCACCGCCCGTCTGCCTCTCTTCCCGCTCAACACGGTGCTGTTCCCGGGGCTCGTGCTGCCGCTGAACGTCTTCGAGGAGCGTTATCGCGCCATGATGCGCGAGCTGCTCCGCACGGACGAGTCCGAGCCGCGGCGCTTCGCCGTCGTGGCGATCCGCGACGGCCGCGAGGTCGCGCCGACGGCGCCGGGCCTGCCGGACCAGACGGCGCTGCCGGAGAAGGGTCCCGCGGCCGGTTTCGGCCCGGACCCGATCCAGGCCTTCCACCGGGTCGGCTGTGTGGCCGACGCGGCGTCGATCCGGCAGCGCGCGGACGGCGGCTTCGAGGTGATGGTCACCGGGACCGTCCGCGTGAAGCTGCTCTCGGTCGACGCGAGCGGCCCCTTCCTCACCGCGGAGGTGGAGGAGATCCCCGAGGAGCGGGGCGAGGAGGCGGAGGCGCTGGCCGAGGGCGTGCTGCGCGCCTTCCGCTCGTACCAGAAGCGGCTCGCGGGGGCCCGGGAGCGGTCGATGACGACGAGCGAGCTGCCGGACGACCCCTCGGTCGTGTCGTACCTGGTCGCCGCGGCGGCCGTCCTCGACATCCCGGCCAAGCAGCGGCTGCTCCAGGCGCCGGACACGGCGACCCGGCTGCGCGAGGAGCTGACCCTGCTCCGCTCGGAGACGGCGGTGCTGCGCCATCTCCCGTCGCTCCCGGCGGTGGAGCTGACCCGCGCGCCGACCAGCCCGAACTGAGGAGGGCCCTCCGTGGCGAAGAAGCAGAAGAAGAACGGCGGCGGCACCCCGGCGACGGTGGCGCTGACGGCCGCGGGCACGCCGTACACGCTGCACGCGTACGAGCACGACCCGGCGAGCCCGTCGTACGGCGAGGAGGCGGCCGAGGCCCTGGGCGTCTCCCCCGACCGGGTGTTCAAGACGCTGGTCGCGGACGTGGACGGCGAGCTGACGGTCGCCGTCGTCCCGGTCGCCGGGCAGCTCGACCTGAAGGCGCTGGCCTCGGCGGTCGGCGGCAAGCGGGCGGCGATGGCGGACCCGGCGGCGGCCGAGCGCACCACCGGCTACGTACGCGGCGGCATCTCGCCGCTCGGCCAGCGCAAGCGGCTGCGCACGGTCCTGGACGACTCGGCGTCCGGGCACGCGACGATCTGCATCTCGGCAGGCCGCCGCGGCCTGGAGGTCGAGCTGGCGCCGGCGGACCTCGCGGCCCTGACCGGCGCGGTGCTGGCACCCATCGGCCGCGGCTGACGCGGACACCCGGCGACGGCGGGCCCGCGCGGCACCCCGGACCCGGCGGTCAGGCCGCCGGCGGCTTCGGCACCGGCGGCCAGGTCCCGTCCTCGGGCTCCGGGTCGCGCGGTCCGAACAGGGCGGTCAGGCCGAGGTGGACGATCATCGCGGCGACGGGCCAGGCCAGCATCGCCGCGGCCCACATCTTGAGCTCCAGCGGCGCCTCGAAGAACACGTCGGGGCCGACCGCCTTCGCGTGGGCGACGACGTTGCGCTCCGGGCCGAACCAGACGCCCACGCCCCAGCCGAGGAGCGAGCCGAGGACACCGCCGGCCGCGAGGCCGAGGACGAGCGCGACGCCGCCGTGCCGGTGGAACAGGAAGACCAGGACCGCGGCGAGCACGCCGAAGCCGAGGGCGATCAGGACGAACGTCCCGTCCATGCCGATGGCCGACTCGCCCTCGCTGTTTTTGAGGTAGACCGCCTTGCCGTCGGAGAACAGCGTCACCCGCGGCGCGAGCCACAGCCACAGCAGACCGAGCAGCGCTCCGGCCACCACGGACGCGGCGACCACCACGGCGGACTGCCGCAGCTCGGTCGCCGTGCTCGGGGCGCCGCCGGATGCGGGCGGCACCGGGTCGGGCGCGGGCCAGGCGGAGTCGTGCGGCGGCTGGTGCGGCGGAGTCAGAGGTGCGGTCACGACGCCATCGTGCCAGGTACGGCTGTGAGCCGCCTCAGCGGACCGGGACCCGCGGCGGCCCCGGGGCCCCGTCCGGCCCCGGCCGGCCGGCGGCCCCTCAGCGGACCGCGGCCCTCCGGTACGCCCAGGTCGCGATCGCGAGCGAGACGACGCCCACCGCCCCGCACACCGCGAGGTCGAGGCAGACCGCCGTCCAGTCCGGGTGGCCGTCGAAGGTACGGGCCAGGGCCTCCACCCCGTACGTGGAGGGCATCAGGTCCCGTGCCCAGCCGATCGGCGTGGGCAGCCGCTCGGCGGGCAGCACGCCGAGCAGCAGCGCCGCCGACATGCCGAGCTGGCCGAGCAGGGTGGCCAGCTCCTGCCGCGGGGCGAGGAGGCCGAGCGCCGCGCCGAGCCCGGCGAGCGCGGCCCCGGACAGCGGCACCACCGCCGCGAGGATCCACAGGTGGCCGAGCGGAAGCCCGAAGAGCACCGAGCCGGCGACCGCGGTCACCACCGTCCCGGGCACGGTGAAGGAGGCGTAGGCGCCCGCCGCGCCGAGCACCACGGCCGCGGGCGGCACGGGCAGCGTCGCGTAGTGGTCGAGCCCGCCGCTCGCACGCAGCTGCCCGAAGTACTGGGCGAGCAGGTTGAGCGCCACGAAGGCCACGACGAGGACGGAGGAGCCGGCGACCACGGCGCGGGCCTCCGAGCCGCCGTCCACGACGCCCCGCATCAGGACCATGATCCCGATCGACTGGAAGGTCGCCACGAAGAGCAGCGGGATCCGGGCGACCCGGGCGCGCGAGAGCTGGGCGCGGTAGACGGCGCCGAGCGCGGGGAACAGCCGGGCGCGCGGGGCGAGCGGTGCCGCGTCCGGCTCCTCTTCGCGGGCCTGGCCGACGGGCACGCCGGCCGTGAGGGCCTCGGCGGGCAGGGTGCTCAACTCGTCCAGCTCCTGACGGTCGACCCGTACGCGTACGGGTACGTCATGCGGTGCGTCATGCCTTCACCAGTCCCCGGGTCTCGCCGCCGAGCGCCAGGTACACGTCCTCCAGGCTGGGCGTCGCCAGGGTGAAGTCGTCCAGGGCCGCGAAGGCCGCCCCGCCGGTCACCGCGGCGACCGCGGCGCGGGCCTCGTCCGGGGCGAGCCGGAGCACCCAGCGGCGGCCGGACTCCTGCGCGGAGGTGCGCAGCGCGGCGACCTCGGGGACGTCCAGCGGGGGGCGCTCGCGCCAGACGAGTTCGACCCGCACCTCGCCCGCGACCCGCTCCTTGAGTCCGGCGGGTGTGTCGCAGGCGATGACCCGGCCGCGGTCGAGGACGGCGACCCGGTCGAGGACGGTCTCGGCCTCGATGACGTTGTGGGTGACGAGCAGGACGGTGGTGCCGTGGTCGGCGCGCCGCCGGTCGACGGCGGCCCAGACGGCCCGGCGGGCGACCGGGTCCATGCCGGTGGTGGGTTCGTCGAGGACGAGCACGGGCCGCTCGCCGACGAGGGCGGCGGCGACGCAGGCAAGCCGGCGCTGGCCGCCGGAGAGCTTCTTCAGGGGCCGGCCGGCAAGCTCGCCGAGGCCCAGCTCGTCGAGGACGGCGTCGCGCTCGGCGCGGGCCTCGCGGATGCCGAGGCCGCGCAGCCGGCCGGTGGTCTCGGCGGCGAGGGCGACGGTCAGCTCGTCGAGGGCCGTGGACTCCTGGCCGAGGTACGCGAGGAGCCGGGCGGCCCGCTCGGGGTGGCGGACCAGGTCGTGGCCGAGCATCCGGACGGTGCCGGAGTCGGGGCGCATGAGGCCGGTGAGCTGGCGGACGAGGGTGGACTTGCCGGCGCCGTTGGGGCCGAGCAGGCCGAAGATCTCGCCGCCGCGCACATCGAGGCTGATCCCGTCGGTGGCCCGTACCTCGGGGGTCGCGGGCGTGCCGCGTCTGCCGCGTGTGGCGGGGTACGTCTTCACCAGGTCCCGCACCGCGCACACCGTACTCACAAGGGATGAGCCTACGGGGTCCCCCGGCTCTCCTCGGGCGCGGGGGCGTGCTGTGCGGCGGCGTGGACGTCGATCTCGCGCCAGAAGCCGGCCCGGATCGCGTAGCGGTCGTGCTCGTCGATCTGGTCGTCCTTGTGGGCGAGCAGACCGAAGCGGGCCGCGTAGCGGAGGAGTTCGCCGTCGATGCGGTGCGGGATGCGCGGGTACATGGTGGCGAGCTTCGGGACGTGGCCGGGCTCGGGGAGCCGGTCGAGCCAGCGGCGGGCGAAGACCTGGCCGACCTCGTAGGGGTCGCCGCCGACGGTGGTGATGTCCTCCTCGCGGTCGGCCCAGCGCTGCTCGGCGCTGGTGAGCTGGGCGAGGGTGGGCAGGGACGCGGTCTCGGCGGGCTCGCCGAGGGGCGGGGCGGGGCGGTCGATCCAGCCCTTGTCGGAGGACCAGCGCAGGGTGGCGCCGTGTGCGTTCGGCGCGGCCGTCAGGGTGGGGCCGCGCAGGGCGGCGAGGTCCTTGGGGGTGGGGACGTTCCGGGCGCCGGCGGGCGCCGGGACGCCGGTGCCGTTGACCGGCTCGCCCGTGGGGGCCGGCTCGGGGTCCGGGGCCTCGGCGGGAGCGGCGGGCGCGGACGCGGCGGAGCCGTTGTGCGCGGCCGCGGCGGCCCGCTCGGCGGAGGCGGCGAGGGCGGACTCGGGCAGCGGCGCGGAGAGGATCGCGGCGATCTCGGGGCGGGGCGCGGGCTGCGGGGCGCACAGTCCGGCGAGGTCCCGGGCGCGGATGGCCCGGGTGATCCAGGCCCGGTCGAGGACGCGGCGCTCGTCGGCCTCGGCGACCAGGTCCTCCGACTGGTTGTAGTCGCCGTCGGCGGCCTGGACGGCCCACAGGTGGACGGCGACGCCGTGTTCCTTGGCGGACATCAGGCCGGGCAGCAGGTCGCCGTCGCCGGTGACGAGGACGATGTCGGAGCAGGCGCGGTTGCGGGAGAGCTCGGTGAGCTCGGTGTGCATGGCCGCGTCGACGCCCTTCTGGGCCCAGCGGCCGTCGCTGCGGGTCAGGGCGCCCAGCCGGACGGTGACGCGGGGCATGACGCGCAGCCGGCGGTGCTCGGGCTGCGGCACCCGGTCGGGGGCGCCGTCGAACCAGTAGATCCGCAGCAGGGGCTGCCGGGTGTCGGCCTCGGCGCGTTCGCGCAGCTGCTGGACGAGTGCGGCGTGGTCGACGGTGATCCGCGAGCGGGCCGGTTCTCCGGCGAGGAGGCTGGCGGCGGCGCCAAGGAGGTAGCCGGCATCCACCAGGACGACGCATCGGTCCACGTGTTCCACCCTCTTTCGGAAAGCGCTTCGGGAAGCTTCGGGAAGCCCTGCGGGAACCTCGGGATCGGAAGTGCTCCGGGTTCCTCCGAGTCTGCCCGACCGCGGTGGGGTTGACGTCCGGAACTGGATCATCGGCGTGGCGGATCTCACGTGAGGGTGCTCGAGAGGGGCGTTTACCGTCCGTAATGATCCAAAATGCGGCGCTTCCTGCCGTGTGTGAGTCTGACAGCGGCCCTGGCCCCCACACCCCCTTGAGGAGGCATCATCACCATGGCCAAGAACCGGAAGCAGGACCGCAGTCAGCAGCGCGGCTCGCAGGCCGAGCGCGGTGCGCAGCAGGCCCAGCAGTCTTCGATGGAGTCCCAGGCCGATCAGCGCGCCGCCCAGGTCACCCCGGGCGACATGGCCCGCAAGGGCCGGCAGAAGCGTTTCGGCCACAACTGACGAGCCGACGGCAGACAGCCGACGGCGCGCGAGCCGACGGCAAAGGGGCGCGCCCGTGACGACGGGCGCGCCCCTTGCGCGTGCGGCGGGTGCGCGTCCCCTGCGCGTGCGGCGGGGTCCGGGCGACCGGACCGGGTCCGCTATCCGGCCAGGCAGGACGGGCCGAGCAGCACCTTGAGGTCGCCGAAGAGCGCCGGGTCGGGCTGGACCCGGTGCCGGTCGAGCCGGAGCACGGTGGTCGAGCGCGGCCCCTGGAGCTTGATCCGGACCTCGGTGTTGCCCTTGTGGTGCTGGAGGATCTCGCCCAGGCGGCTGATCATCGGCGGGGTGACCTTGACCGTCGGGATGGTCAGGATGACCGGCGCGTTGGTGCCCGCGTTCGACAGGTCCGGGACCATCAGCTCCATGGCGACCAGACGGGGGACGTCCTCGCGCTTGTCGAGCCGCCCCTTGACGAAGACGACCGCGTCCTCGACCAGCTGGGTGGAGACCAGCTGGTAGGTGGCCGGGAAGAACATGCACTCGATGGAGCCGGCCAGGTCCTCGACGGTGGCGATGGCCCAGGCGTTGCCCTGCTTGGTCATCTTCCGCTGGAGGCCGGAGATGATGCCGCCGATGGTGACGACCGCGCCGTCCGCGTGCTCGCCGCCGGTGAGCTGGGAGATGCCGGCGTCGGTCTTGTCGGACAGGACGTGCTCGAGGCCGAAGAGCGGGTGGTCGGAGACGTAGAGGCCGAGCATCTCGCGCTCCTGGGCGAGCAGGTAGGCCTTCTCCCACTCGACGTCGGAGAACTCGACGTCGAGGCCGAAGCCCGGCTCGTCGCCGCCCTCGTCGCCCATGCCGCCGAAGAGGTCGAACTGACCCTCGGCCTCCTTGCGCTTGACCGCAACCACGGTGTCGATCATGGGCTCGTGCTGGGCGACCAGGCCCTTGCGGGTGTGGCCCATGGTGTCGAAGGCGCCGGCCTTGATCAGCGACTCGATGGTCCGCTTGTTGCAGACCACGGCCTCGACCTTGTCGAGGAAGTCGGGGAAGGAGCTGTACTTTCCCTTGCTCTTGCGGGTCTTGATGATCGACTCGACGACGTTGGCGCCGACGTTGCGGACGGCCGTGAGGCCGAAGAGGATCACGTCGTCGCCCTGGGCGGCGAAGTTCGACTCGGACTCGTTGACGTTCGGCGGGAGCACCTTGATGCCCATGCGGCGGCACTCGTTCAGGTAGACGGCGGACTTGTCCTTGTCGTCCTTGACCGAGGTGAGCAGTCCCGCCATGTACTCGGCCGGGTAGTTCGCCTTGAGGTACGCGGTCCAGTAGGAGACCAGGCCGTACGCGGCGGAGTGCGCCTTGTTGAAGGCGTAGCCGGCGAAGGGGACCAGGACGTCCCAGAGGGCCTGGATGGCCTCGTCGCTGTAGCCGTTCTTCTGGGCGCCGGCCTGGAAGATGGTGAAGTTCTTCGCCAGCTCGTCGGGCTTCTTCTTGCCCATGACGCGGCGGAGGATGTCGGCCTCGCCGAGCGAGTAGCCGGCGATGATCTGGGCGGCCTTCTGCACCTGCTCCTGGTACACGATCAGGCCGTAGGTGACGTCGAGGACCTCCTTGAGGGGCTCCTCCAGCTCCGGGTGGATCGGAGTGATCTCCTGCTGCTTGTTCTTGCGCAGGGCGTAGTTCGTGTGCGAGTTCATGCCCATCGGGCCCGGGCGGTAGAGCGCGGACACGGCGGAGATGTCTTCGAAGTTGTCGGGCTTCATCAGCCGCAGCAGGGACCGCATGGGGCCGCCGTCGAACTGGAAGACGCCGAGGGTGTCGCCGCGCTGGAGCAGTTCGAAGGTCTTCGGGTCGTCCAGCGGCAGGGCGAGCAGGTCGAGCTCGATGCCCTTGTTGGCCTTCACCATCTTGACGGCGTCGTCCATGATGGTCAGGTTCCGCAGGCCCAGGAAGTCCATCTTCAGCAGGCCGAGCGACTCGCACTGCGGGTAGTCCCACTGCGTGATGGTGACGCCGTCCGTGTGCCGCACCCAGATCGGGGCGTGGTCGACGATCGGCTCGCTGGACATGATCACACCGGCGGCGTGCACGCCCATCTGCCGGACCAGGCCCTCGACGCCCTTGGCGGTGTCGATGACCTTCTTCACGTCCGGCTCGTTCTCGTACATCGCCCGGATCTCGCCCGCCTCGCTGTAGCGGGGGTGACTGGGGTTGGTGATGCCGTCGAGGTCGATGCCCTTGCCGAGGACGTCGGCGGGCATGGCCTTGGTGAGCCGGTCGCCCATCGCGTACGGGTAGCCGAGGACGCGGGCGGAGTCCTTGATCGCGTTCTTCGCCTTGATCTTGCCGTAGGTGCCGATCATGGCGACCTTGTCGGCGCCGTACTTCTCGGTCACGTACCGGATCACCTCGACGCGCCGGCGCTCGTCGAAGTCGATGTCGACATCGGGCATCGAGATGCGCTCGGGGTTGAGGAAGCGCTCGAAGATCAGGCCGTGCGGGATGGGGTCGAGGTCGGTGATGCCCATGGCGTACGCGACGATCGAGCCGGCCGCGGAGCCTCGGCCGGGTCCCACGGCGATGCCCTGCTTCTTCGCCCACATGATGAAGTCGGCGACGACGAGGAAGTAGCCCGGGAAGCCCATCGAGATGATGGTGTCCATCTCGTACTCGACCTGCTTCATGCGGTCCTCGGGGATCCCGTTCGGGAAACGGCGGTGCATGCCCCGCATGGTCTCCTCGCGGAACCAGCTGACCTCGGTGTAGCCCTCCGGGATGTCGAACTTCGGCATGAGGTTCTTGGCCTCGAACATGCCGGTGGTGTCGATCTGTTCGGCGACCAGGAGGGTGTTGGCGCAGCCCTCCTGCCAGGCGTCCGAGGAGTCGATGGCGTACATCTCGTCCGTGGACTTCAGGTAGTAGCCGGTGCCGTCGAACTTGAAGCGGTCCGGGTCCGAGAGGTTCTTGCCGGTCTGGATGCACAGCAGGGCGTCGTGGGCGCCGGCCTCGTGCGCGTAGGTGTAGTGCGAGTCGTTGGTGACCAGCGGCGGGATGCCGAGCTTCTTGCCGATCTCCAGGAGGCCGTCGCGGACCCGGCGCTCGATCTCGATGCCGTGGTCCATCAGCTCCAGGAAGTACCGGTCCTTGCCGAAGATGTCCTGGTACTCGGAGGCGGACTTCAGGGCCTCGTCGAACTGGCCGAGGCGCAGCCGGGTCTGGAGCTCGCCGGAGGGGCAGCCGGTGGAGGCGATCAGGCCCTCCGACCACTGGGAGATGGTCTCCTTGTCCATGCGCGGCCACTTCTGCAGCCAGCCCTCGGCGTACGCGTCGGAGGACAGCCGGAAGAGGTTGTGCAGGCCGGTGGCGTTCGCCGCCCAGATCGTCTTGTGGGTGTAACCGCCCGAACCGGAGACGTCGTCCTTCTTCTGGTGCGGCTGGCCCCACTGGATCTTCCGCTTGTTGCGGCGGGACTCCGGGGCTACGTAGGCCTCGATGCCGATGATCGGCGTCACACCGGCCTTCTTGGCGCTGTGGAAGAAGTCGTAGGCGCCATGGAGGTTTCCGTGGTCGGACATGGCGATATGGGTCATGCCCATCTCGTTGCACGCGTTGAACATGTCCTTCAGCCGCGCGGCACCGTCCAGCAGGGAGTACTGGGTGTGGACGTGGAGGTGCGTGAAGGGCGGCTTGGTCACGGGGGATGCCTCCGATGAACTTCTGGGGGGTCAGCGTGGAAGTCTACGTCGCCCGACCGACAGTGGCCGGGCACTCGTGGGTACCGTCGCGCGTTGGGAGACAGAGAACACCTGTCCCATTTGTCATGCACAATTTTCAGCCATACCCCGCGCGGCCCGCACCCCGCGCTCCCCACCAGGAGGCTTCCTCGATGCCGGTCCCCCAGCCCACCGCCGCCGAGCGCGGTGAGCAGATCCTCGCCGTCTTCGACACCGCCTTCGGCGAGCTGCTCGCGGCCGACCCCGCCGCCTTCAAGGTCAAGTTCCGGAAGATGGCCGGTTCCGCCTTCGCCTTCTACCGGGGCACGGCCTGCCTGTTCTACAAGGACCTGGAGCGCGAGGCCCACGGCGGTCCCTACCTGGACGAGCGGACCGGCCGGGTGTGGATCCACGGCGACCTGCACGCCGAGAACTTCGGCACCTACCTGGACGCCAACGGCCGGCTGATCTTCAACGTCAACGACTTCGACGAGGCCTATGTCGGCCCCTTCACCTGGGACCTCAAGCGGCTCGCCGCCTCCCTGGCCCTGATCGGCTACGCCAAGGCGCTCAGCGACCGGCAGATCACCGAACTCGTCCGGATCTTCGCCGCCTCCTACCGGGAGCGGATCCACGCGCTGGCGACCGGCGCCAAGAGCGACGAGATCGCGCCCTTCACCCTGGACAGCGCCCAGGGCCCGCTGCTCGACGCGCTGCGCGAGGCCCGCTCGCTGACCCGCTTCGGGCTGCTCGACTCGATGACCGAGATCCGCGAGTTCGAGCGCCGCTTCAGCGCGGGCGGCGGCTCCATGGAGCTGGACGCGGCCACCCGCTACAAGGTGCTCGCCGCCTTCGACGGCTACCTGGAGACGCTGCCGGAGTCGAGCCTGGCCCGCCCGGACTCGTACCGGGTCAAGGACGTCGTCGGCCGCCGCGGCATCGGTATCGGCTCGGCTGGCCTGCCCTCGTACAACATCCTCCTCGAGGGCAACAGCGACGCCCTGGAGAACGACGTCGTCATCTACATGAAGCAGGCGCAGACCCCGGCGGTCTCCCGCCATGTGACGGACGCGGCGGTGCGGGCCTACTTCCACCACGAGGGCCACCGCACCGTGATCTCGCAGCGGGCGCTGCAGGCGCACGCCGACCCGTGGCTGGGGTGGACGGAGCTCGACGGCACCGGACAGCTCGTGGCCGAGGTCTCGCCGTACGCGGTGGACCTGGACTGGTCGGACATCGACGACCCGGAGGAGATCGCGGCGACCGTCGCCGACCTCGGCCGGGCGACGGCGGCCATGCACGCGGCGGCGGACGACTCCAGCGGCCACTCCCTGGTGCCGTTCTCGACCGAGCGGGCCATCGACGCGGCCATCGCGGCCGACGAGGAGGGCTTCGCCGAGCTCCTGGTGGACTTCGCCCACGCGTACGGGGCACGCGCGCGTGCCGACCACCAGATCTTCGTGGACCTGTTCCGCAACGGCCGGATCCCGGGCCTGTAGCGGGCGCGGGAGGGGCCCGGAGGCGCCTCACAGCTCGGCCTTAGGGACGCCTTACGGCCGGGCATGGCACACTTCCACGGCGATGAACATGGCAGGAATCCAGATGAGAGCCCTCCGGGCGGCGTTCTTCACGGCACTGGTCGTGACGCTGTCCGTGGCCTCGCACGTCCTGCTCTCCGGGGTGCCGCTGCCGCTCGGTGCGGTCGTCCCGGTCGCCGCGGCCGTCTTCGCGGCGGCGTTCGCCCTGGCCGGCCGCGAGCGCGGCTTCGGTCCCATCGCCGGGCTCCTCGTCCCGCTCGAACTGGCCGCCGACACGCTCTTCACCAGCGGGCAGGCCGCCTGTTACGGGCCCGCCGGCGGACCGGTCGCCGGTTCGCTGCGCGCGGTCGGCTTCGACGTGGACGCGCTGTGCGGCGGCGCCGTCGGCGGCCCGCTGCCGGGCGTGGCGGCTCCCGGGACCGGTACGGCCGCGGCCCTCCTGAGCTCGCCCGATCCCGCCGTGCCCTGGCTGCTGCTCGCCGCCCACGTGGCGGTCGGACTGGGCGCGGCCTCCTGGCTGCGCGGCGGCGAGCGGGCCCTCGCCCGGCTGCTGCGGGCGGCCGTGGCCTTCGCCTTCCGGCCGCTGCTCGTGGCGGCGGCCTTCTTCCGCGCCGCCGGGGCCCGCCCGCGGCGCGCCGGGCACCCCGTGGACCGGCCGCGCCGGTCCCGCACCCGGCTCTTCGCGCATTCCGTGGGGCGGCGGGGACCGCCTCGCAGCGCGCGCCCGGGGCGTACGGCTCCGGCCGGCGCGCCCGTACCCGCGCTCGTGCCCGCCCTCGTCTGAGCGACCCGCTCGACGGGCGGCACGCGGCGGGCAGTGCGCGCCTTCCCTCCCTTTCTCCCTTTTCTTCTCCCCGTCACGGAGTGCAGGACCATGAGCAAGCGCAACAGCCAGGCAAACAAGGCGGCCGCCCGCGAGCGGCTGCGGATCGAGCGCGAGAAGCAGGCCAAGAAGGAGAAGGCCCGCCGCCAGGTGATCGTCGCCGGATCGGCGCTCGGCATCCTCGCGATCGCCGGCGGCATCGGCTACGCGGTCGTCCAGGCGAGCAAGCCCGGCGCCTGGGAGACCGCCGCCGACGCGAAGAACGTCACGGCGCCGAAGAACACCGAGGGCACGGACGGCACGACCGTGGTCCTCGGCAAGCCGGAGGCCAAGCAGACGCTGGAGATCTACGAGGACTCCCGCTGCCCGGTGTGCGCGACCTTCGAGCAGAGCGTGGGCGCCACCGTCGAGAAGGACGTCGCCGACGGCAAGTACAAGCTCAAGTACGTGGGCGCGACCTTCATCGACAACGCCGACCAGGGCGAGGGCTCCAAGAACGCCCTGTCCGCGCTGGGCGCGGCCCTGGACGTGAGCCCGGAGGCCTTCCTGAAGTACAAGGCGGCGCTGTACTCGACGAAGTTCCACCCCGAGGAGAGCCAGGACAAGTTCGCCAAGGACTCCTACCTGCTGGAGGTGGCCGACTCCGTCCCGGTGCTGAAGGGCAACGCGGAGTTCAGGAAGAACGTCGAGAACGGCACCTTCGACGCCTGGGCGATGAAGATGTCCAAGGCCTTCGACGAGAGCGGGGTGCGCGGCACGCCGACGCTGAAGATGGGCGACAAGACGCTGACGGCCGAGGGCAGCGACAACCCGCCGCTGACGGTGGAGCAGTTCAACGCGGCGCTCGGGAAGGTCCTGAAGGGCTGACGCCCGCGCACCCGAACGGCCCCGGTAGCCCCTGGAGTTCACTGCTCCGGGGGCTTTCCCGTACCTCGGACGGGCGTCCGACGGGTGTCGACGGGTGTCCGACGCGTGTCCGACGTGCGCCTGACGGAGGCCTGAGGGACGCCTGACCAGGCGGTCCGGTGCGGGCCGGGAGGAACGGTCCGGGAAGAGTGGGCGAACATTTGCGCAGAGGTCTGCCAGTTCGCCCTACCAGTCGGTAATCTGACGGCCCGTGACCAGTCGTAACCACATATCCGCCCCCAGCCGCCGCACCGTGGTGAAGGCCGCCGCCGTGACGGCCGTCGCCGCGCCTGCGCTGGTGGCCGCCGCCTCGCCCGCACTCGCCGATGCCGGGGCGCCCTCCTTCCTGCACGGTGTCGCCTCCGGCGACCCGCTGCCCGACGGCGTCCTCCTCTGGACGCGCGTCACCCCCACTCCCGACGCCCTGCCCGGTTCCGGCCGGGGCCCTGACGTCACGGTCGGCTGGGAGCTGGCCGAGGACCGCGACTTCGCCCGTACGGTGACGAGCGGCACCGCCGTCGCCGGCGCCGCCTCCGACCACACCGTGAAGGTGGACGTCCGGGGCCTGCGGCCCGCCACGGCCTACTGGTTCCGCTTCACCGCGGGCGGGACCGTCTCCCCCGTCGGCCGCACCCGTACCGCGCCCGCCGCCGACGCGGCCGCGCCGGGAGTCCGCTTCGGCGTGGTGTCCTGCGCCAACTGGGAGGCCGGGTACTTCTCCGCGTACCGCCACCTGGCCACCCGGACCGACCTGGACGCGATCCTCCATCTCGGCGACTACATCTACGAGTACGGCACCGGCTCCTACCCCGAGGCCGAGTACACCGTCCGGCAGCACCAGCCGGCGCACGAGATCGTCTCGCTCGCCGACTACCGGCTGCGGCACGCCACCTACAAGTCGGACGCCGACCTCCAGGCACTGCACGCGGCGCACCCGGTCGTGGCGATCTGGGACGACCACGAGTTCGCCAACGACGCCTGGTCGGGCGGGGCCGAGAACCACACGCCCGGGACCGAGGGCGCCTGGGCGGACCGGGTCGCGGCGGCCAAGCGGGCGTACTTCGAGTGGATGCCCGTGCGCGCCTCCACCGAGGGCACGGTCTACCGGCGGCTGCGCTTCGGCCGCCTGGCCGATCTGCATCTGCTCGACCTCCGCTCCTTCCGCTCGCAGCAGGCGGGCGTGGGCAGCGGCAAGGTGGACGACCCGGAGCGCTCGATCACCGGGCGGGCACAGCTGGACTGGCTGAAGTCCGGCCTTTCGGCCTCGGACGCGACCTGGCAGCTGGTGGGCACGTCCGTGATGATCTCGCCGGTGGCCTTCGGCGCGCTGCCGGCCGACCTGCTCGGCCCGCTGGCCGAGTTGCTCGGGCTGCCGCAGGAGGGTCTGGCGATCAACGTCGACCAGTGGGACGGCTACACGGACGACCGCAAGGAGCTCCTGAAGCACCTGACGGACCGGGGCATCCGCAACACGGTCTTCCTGACCGGTGACATCCACATGGCCTGGGCCAACGACGTGCCGGTGAAGGCCTCGACCTATCCGCTGTCGGGCTCGGCGGCGACGGAGTTCGTGGTGACCTCGGTGACCTCGGACAACCTCGACGACCTGCTGCACGTGGCGCCGGGCACGCTCTCGGTGGTGGCCGCGGGCGCGATCAAGGCCGCCAACCGCCATGTGAAGTGGGTGGACATGGACCACCACGGGTACGGCGTGCTCGACGTGACCGCCGAGCGTTCGCAGATGGACTACTACACGGTCTCCGACCGGTCGGACCGGGACGCGACGGCGGCCTGGGCGCGTTCGTATCGCACGCTGACCGGAACGCAGCGTGTCGAGCGGGTGTACCAGCCGGTGCGCTGACGGAGACCACTGGACATCGCTACGGCGATTTTCAGCCATGATCTTTCGTGTTAACGGAAGATCACATCACTACGGCGGGTGGTGAGTTCGGAGGATCGAATCCGGACACACCACCCGCCTTCGGCGTCTCTTCTGTTACGTCCACGTCTCAAACTCCGGAAGCGGCGCAAGTTTTTCTTCCCGATGATCCGATTTGCCCGACGAATGATTGGGCTTGATCAATCCTCAACGACATATGACATGGACGCGTAATCTCCCCGGCGGTGGCGAGGAAGTACCTCTCCCCAACCCCCACGAGGAGTCACCCGTGCGTGCTCTTGCCCGTATATCCCCGCGTATGTCACGTCGTATGCTCGGCACCGCCGTCATGGCCGGAACCCTGGCCCTGGCCCCGCTGTCCGCCCCGGCGGCCGCCCCGTCGACCGCCACCCTGGCCGGCGCCTCCGCCGAGAAGTGCGAGGACGGCACCGCCGCCCTGTCCGGCGCGCGCAAGGCCAAGGGTGACGCCCACAAGGCCGAGCCCAACGAGGTCACCGCCGACCAGGCCAAGGCCATGGACGCGGACCTGAAGAAGAGAGTCGCCGAGGCCCGCCTGTCCGGCCGTGCCGACGCCTCCGGCGCCCTCGGCGCCACCGCGGTCTCGATCCCCGTCTACTTCCACGTCGTCCACAGCGGCACGACGGGCAAGCTCAGCGCGACCGACATCAACAACCAGCTCGCCGTCCTCAACGCCGCCTACGGCGGCCAGGGCACCGGCAACGTGAACTCGGGCTTCCAGTTCACCCTGGCCGGAACCGACTACACGGACAACGCCAGCTGGTACAACCTGGCCTCCGGCTCCACCGCCGAGAAGCAGATGAAGCAGACCCTGCGCAAGGGCGGCGCCAACGCGCTGAACTTCTACACCGCCAACCTCAGCGGCGGCCTGCTCGGCTGGGCGACCTTCCCGTCCTCCTACCAGTCCAACCCGTCGATGGACGGTGTCGTCGTCCTCGACACCTCGCTGCCCGGTGGCTCCGCCGCCAACTACAACGAGGGCGACACCGCGACCCACGAGGTCGGCCACTGGCTGGGCCTCTACCACACCTTCCAGGGCGGCTGCAACGGCAACGGCGACTACGTCGCCGACACCCCGGCCGAGAAGAGCGCTGCCTACCAGTGCCCGACCGGCCGTGACTCGTGCGCGTCCAAGACCGGTGTGGACCCGATCCACAACTTCATGGACTACACGTACGACTCCTGCATGTACCAGTTCACCGCCGGCCAGGTGGCCCGCATGAACGACGCCTGGACCGCGTACCGCGCCTGACGGACCGTCCGGACACAGACGTGGCCCCCGGGGAACCGCTCCCCGGGGGCCACGCCCCTTTTCCCGTACGGGCCTACAGGCTGTCCAGGAACGACAGCGCCACCGCCCAGGTCCGCTCCGCCGCCTCCGCGTCGTAGTCCGGCAGCTCCGGGTCGGTGTACAGGTGGCCGGCGCCGCGGTAGCGGTAGACCTCCACGTCCGCGCCCGCCCTGCGCATCTGCAGGTACCACGCCGACAGCCAGTCGTCCGTCTCGAACGGGTCCGGCTCGGCCACGTGGAGCTGCACCGGAAGCTCGTCCACCGAGGCCGACTCGGCGATGTCCGAGGTCCCGTGGAACAGCAGCAGGCCGCGCGCCTTCTCGTCGCCGAGCGCCAGCGTCTGCGCCACCGAGGCACCGAAGGAGAGGCCCATGTACACCAGGCCCCGCTCCGAGTAGGGCGCCGTCGCGAGGACGGCCCGCTTCAGCAGCTCGTCCTTGCCGATCCCGTCCCGGAGTTCCATGCCCTCCTCCACGGTCCCCACCGTCCGGCCGTCGAAGAGGTCGGGCGTCCACACCTGGTGCCCGGCGGCGCGGAGGCGCTCGGCGGCGGCCTCGACGGAAGGGGTCAGTCCGTAGACGGAGTGGAAGAGCATGATGTCCATGCGCCCCATCCTGCCACCCGCGGCCCGACGCCCCGGCCGCCCGCCGACCGTCCCGCCCCGCCGGGCCGGCGCGCTGTGCGGGAACGGCCCGGCGGCGCCTCAGCGCATGCTGCGCACGTCCAGCTGCCGCAGCACGCGGTCCACCACCTCCGGGTCCGCTCCCGGCTCGCTGCGCGCTGAGAGCACCGCGTGCCGGGCCGCCGACATCATCTCCTTCTGGATCCGCTGCACCGACCTCAGCCGCTCCACCCGCTGCGAGAACGCCGCCCGCCGCTCCTCGTCCACCATGTCCGGGCTGATCCGCGCCCCGATGTCGTAGGCCCCGCGCTGCAGCCTTTCGGCCACCTCCTCGGGCAGCTCCTCCAGCTCCTCGATCTCCTTCAGCCGGTGCTTGGCCGCCTTCGCCGCCCGGATCGCCAGATCCCGCTCGAAGGCCCGCTCGGCGTCCGTGTCCGCCTTCACACCGAGCGTGCGCACCAGCCAGGGCAGCGTGAGGCCCTGCACCACCAGGGTCGCGATGATCACGCAGAAGGCGATGAAGACCAGCTCGTCCCGGCCGGGGAAGGGCGAGCCGTCGTCCGTACGGAGCGGGATGGCGAGCGCGAGCGCCACCGAGGCCACCCCGCGCATCCCGGACCACCACATGACGACGGTCTCCCGCCAGCTCATCGGGATCTCCTCGGCGACGTCCCGGCGGTCGTGCATCCGCTGCGCCAGCCACGTGGCCGGCAGCAGCCACAGCAAGCGCACCCCGACCACCACCCCGACCACGGCCAGGCCCCACCCGAGCATCTGCGCCCCGCGCCCCTCGGCCACGCCGAAGACATGGACGAGCTCCAGACCGATCAGGCCGAAGGCGATGCCGGTGACCAGGGTGTCGACGACCTCCCAGAAGGTCTGGCCGGCCAGCCGCCCCATCACGTCGTCGGCGTCGGCCGCGTGCTCGGCCAGGAAGAGCGCCGTCAGGAGCACGGCGAGCACGCCGGAGCCGTGCAGCTCCTCGGCCAGGACGTAGGAGACGAAGGGCACGAGGAGGGTGAGCCCGGTCTGCAGGGTGGCGTCGCCGAGGAAGCCCATCAGCTTGTTGGCGGCCCAGCCGAGGGCGAGCCCCACGGCGACCGCGACGACGGCCGACAGGACCAGCTCGCCCAGCGCCTCGGGCCACGAGAAGCGGCCGCTGACCACCGCGGTGATCGCCACGTGGTAGAGCACGATCGCGGTGACGTCGTTGAACAGGCCCTCGCCCTCCAGGATCGACACGAGCCGCCGGGGCAGGCCGAGCGAGCCGGCCACCGCGGTCGCCGCGACCGGGTCGGGCGGCGCGACCAGCGCGCCGAGGGCCAGCGCGGCGGCCAGCGGGATCCCGGGCACCAGGGCGTCCGCGACGGCGCCGACGGCGGCCGTCGTGACGAACACCAGGGCCACCGCGAGCAGGAAGATCGGCCGTCTGTTGGCCGCGAACTGCCGCCAGGAGGTGCGCTGCACCGACGCGTAGAGCAGCGGCGGCAGGACCAGCGGAAGGATGAACTCGGGCGGGATGTCGACGTTCGGCACGAAGGGCAGGAAGGCCAGCACGATCCCGACGAGGGTCATCAGGACGGGGGCCGGCAGCCCGAGCCGGTCCCCGAGGGGGACCGTGAGCACGGCGCCGAGCAGCAGCAAGAACAGCAGGGCGAGCTGGTCCAAGACGTCCCTTTCGGCCTCACGGCAGGTCGGTGATCACCTTCTCACCCTGCCAGGCGAACCGGAGAGACATAGCATAAAAGGGACATTCCGCCAACTCGTCAGGAGGATGTCATGCAGATGAAGCGCATAGGGCGCGGCACGGCCGCTCTCGTACTGGCCATCACCGGCGTTCTCGGCGCCGGCTCGGCCGCGCTGGCGACCCCGCACCCGCCCACCAACGGCGGAAACGGCGGCGGCCAGAGCGGCCAGTGCACCGGACCCGCGGACGAGCGTCCGCACGGCTGCCACACCTGGAAGTAGCCGACACCACGATCAGCGAGCCCGGGGCGAGAACACCGTCCCCGGCGTCACACAGGGCCTGTTCCCCGCAGGCCCTCCTCTATGCCGGAACCCTGTGCCGGCACGGCGGCTCTTCCGCCCGCACCACGCTCCTCATGCCCGCGCGGCGGCTCTTCCGACGCCTACAGCGTCCGCCGCATCGCCCGGTGCGGCATCCCCGCGTCCGCGAACTCGGGACCGTAGGCCACGTACCCCAGCCGCTCGTAGAAGCCGAGGGCGTGCGTCTGCGCGTGCAGGTCGACGGCGCTCAGCCCGCGCTCACGGGCCGCTGCCTCGATGCCCCGCACCAGTGCCGCGCCCACCCCGAGGCCACGGGCGGCCTCGGCCACCGCGAGCCGCCCGAGCGAGCCCACCGACGCGTCGCCGCCGGTCTTGCCGACCGCGTCCGCCCCGAGGAGGAGCCGCCCGGTGCCCAGCGGCACACCGTCCGCGCGGACCGCCAGCACGTGCACGGCGGTCTCGTCGTACGCGTCGTACTCGAGCTCCTGCGGCACGCCCTGCTCGACCACGAAGACCTCACGGCGGACCGCGAAGCACGCGTCGCGGTCGTCGTTGCCCACGGCCTCCCGGACGTCGTACGGAGCCGGCTCCGGGGCGCTCACCGGCTCTCCGCGGCGATCCTGCCGAGGGCGGTCTCGAGGTCCGCCGGGTAGGTGCTCGCGAACTCGACCCACTGCCCGTCCCCGGGGTGCTCGAAGCCGAGGCGTACGGCGTGCAGCCACTGGCGGGTCAGGCCGAGGCGCTTGGCCATGGTCGGGTCGGCGCCGTACGTGAGGTCGCCGACGCACGGGTGACGGTGGGCGGACATGTGCACCCGGATCTGGTGGGTGCGGCCCGTCTCCAGCTTGATGTCGAGCAGCGAGGCCGCGCGGTAGGCCTCGATCAGGTCGTAGTGCGTCACGGACGGCTTGCCCTCGGCGGTCACGGCCCACTTGTAGTCGTGGTTCGGGTGCCGGCCGATCGGCGCGTCGATGGTGCCGCTCAGCGGGTCCGGGTGGCCCTGCACCAGGGCGTGGTAGCGCTTGTCGACCGTGCGCTCCTTGAACTGGCGCTTCAGCGACGTGTACGCGTACTCCGACTTCGCGACCACCATCAGACCGGAGGTGCCGACGTCGAGGCGGTGCACGATGCCCTGGCGCTCGGCGGCGCCGGAGGTGGAGATCCGGTAGCCGGCGGCGGCCAGGCCGCCGATCACGGTGGTGCCGGTCCAGCCGGGGCTGGGGTGGGCGGCCACGCCGACCGGCTTCATGATCACGACGATGTCGTCGTCGTCGTGGACGATCTCCATGCCCTCCACGGGCTCGGCCACCACCTGCACCGGGGCGGGCGCGCCGGGCATCTCGACCTCGAGCCACGCGCCGCCGCTGACCCGCTCGGACTTGCCGACGACGGAACCGTCGACCTGGACCTTGCCTGCGGCGGCCAGCTCGGCCGCCTTCGTACGGGAGAACCCGAACATGCGGGCGATGGCGGCGTCGACGCGCTCGCCCTCCAGGCCGTCGGGAACGGGCAGCGTGCGGATCTCGGGACTCGTGCTCACCCGTACGAGTATGCCTTGTGCGGCGAGTGCCCGGTCCGCCGCGCTCAGTCCTTGTGGACGGTGCCGTCGGGGTCCAGGCCCCGGAACGACAGCAGGACGATCAGGATGCCGCCGCACACGATCGCCGAGTCGGCCAGGTTGAAGACGGCGAAGTGGGCCGGCGCGATGAAGTCCACGACCGCGCCCTCGAAGACGCCGGGCGAGCGGAAGATCCGGTCCGTCAGGTTGCCCAGCGCGCCGCCGAGCAGCAGGCCGAGCGCGATCGCCCAGGGCAGGCTGTAGAGCTTGCGGGCCAGCCGGATGATCACCACGATGACCGCGGCCGCGATGCAGGTGAAGATGATCGTGAAGGCCTCGCCCATGCCGAAGGCGGCGCCGGGGTTGCGGACGGCCTCGAAGCGGAGCAGGTCGCCGATCACCCTGATCGGCTCGTGGCCCTCCAGCTTCGCCACCACGATCATCTTGCTGCCCAGGTCGAGGGCGTAGGCCAGCAGGGCCACCACGAACAGCGCGGCGATCTTCCGCTTCCCCTTCGGCTGCGGCCGCTCCTCGGGAGCGGCCGCCTCGTCGGCTCCTGCTGAATCCGGCGTACCGATGACGCTCTCCGCCTCTGCCACGTGAGTCCCTCAACCTAGGTGCCTGATGTGCACCGAGGGTACGTCACACCCGTCGGGCGGCGTCAGCCCCGGCGCTCCTGCTTCTGCTTGTCCTCCACGCAGAGGGTGGCGCGCGGGAAGGCCTGCATCCTGGCCTTGCCGATGGGCTTCCCGCAGACCTCGCACAGGCCGTACGTGCCCGCGTCGAGCCGCTCCAGGGCGTGCTCGGTCTGCTCCAGCATCTCGCGGGCGTTGGCCGCCAGGGCGAGCTCGTGCTCCCGCGTGATGTTCTTGGTGCCGGTGTCGGCCTGGTCGTCACCGGCACCGTCGCCGGAATCGCGCATCAGACCGGTCAGCTCCTCCCGGGAGTGCGCCAGCTCGCTGCGCAGCCGCAGCACCTCCGCCTGGAGCTCGTTGCGGGCCTCGGTGACCTCCTCAGGGGTCCAGGGATCCTCCCCGGGCCGTACGGCGAGCTCACCGGTACGGGCCGGAGGCACCGCGGCCTCGCTCCCGGCCGTCGTGACGCCAACCGCGGTCTTCTTCGCTGCCACCGTCCTGGCTCCTGTCTTCCGGTTCTTCGGGGCGGCCCCACCGGCCGGGGCCGCCGTCTCTGATGGCTCCGCCGTCTTGTCGGCGGACTGTTCGGTGGCCGTCTTCGTGGCGGCCGTCTTCTTCTCCGCCGTCTTCGTGGCGGCGGTCTTCCTGGTGGCCGTGCGCGTGGTGGCCGTCTTCTTGGCGGTCGTCGTCCCGCCTGCCGTCTTCTTCGCCGTCGCCTTCTTCGCGGCCGTCTTCTTCGCGGCCGTCTTCGTGGCGGGGGCCGCGGCGGTGAGGGCCGACGTGTCCGCCGGATCGGCGGCGGGCACGGGTGTCTTCCCGGCGGGTGCCTTCCTGGCCGGCGCTTTCCTGCCCGGCGCCTTCTTGGCGGATGAATTGTTGGCGTGTGCCTTCTTGGCGGGTGCCTTCGCCGCCTTCTTCGCGGGCGCGGTCGTCTTCGCGGGCGCGGTCGTCTTCGCGGCCGGTGCCTTCGCGGCCGTGGATTTCGTGGCCGTCGTCTTCCTCGCGGCGGTCTTCTTCGCCACCATGTCGCGGCCCCTTCACATTTTGTGATCTTGCTCGCGAATCGTGCTGGGACGATAAATCGGCCCAAGGCCCGCGGCAACGGGGCACGCCGCCCATTCCACCCGCTCCGGCGCCCTGCGGGGCGAGTCTGCATCGGTTGTGCCCAGCTCCCCGGCGGGTTATCCGCGCCGCACCTCCCCCACTTGGCCGCAGCCGAAGTCCGCGCGGTGCCGTGTGGCCATTCGGGTCACCGGAAAAGCGGTCGGCCGACCCCGCCGGGGGCCCGTACACTGGCCTGAGCGAAAGGCTTGGATGGGGACGAGTAGCGTCGTACGCAGCCATGAGCGACCCGGGGACGGTGCGAGCCCGGGGGCGAGCCCGATGTGAAGCATCACCCCGGAGCTGCCGGAAGAAAGCCGCGGTCGTCGATTCGGCCGTGACGAGTAGAACCGGTGTCGCGACCCCAATGAGGGGGCTCAGGGCATCCGTGCCCGGGGCCAAGGAGGGTGGTACCGCGGGAGCAGTGCTCTCGTCCCTCCGGACGGAACGAGGCACATCCGCCGGAGGAAGATCGATGTCTTCGCAGTACCGCCAGGTACCCGCCCAGGTAGACCTGCCCGCGCTCGAGCACGCCGTGCTCGACTTCTGGCGCGAGAACAAGGTCTTCGCCAAGACCCTGGAGCAGTCCGAGGGACGCCCGGAGTGGGTGTTCTACGAGGGCCCGCCGACCGCCAACGGCATGCCCGGCGCCCACCACATCGAGGCCCGCGTCTTCAAGGACGTCTTCCCCCGCTTCCGGACCATGCGCGGCTACCACGTCGCCCGCAAGGCCGGCTGGGACTGCCACGGCCTGCCCGTGGAGCTCGCCGTCGAGAAGGAGCTCGGCTTCTCCGGCAAGAAGGACATCGAGGCGTACGGCATCGCCGAGTTCAACGCCAAGTGCCGCGAGTCCGTGACCCGCCACACCGACGCCTTCGCCGAGCTGACCACGCGCATGGGCTACTGGGTCGACCTCGACGACGCCTACCGGACCATGGACCCCTCGTACATCGAGTCGGTCTGGTGGTCGCTCAAGCAGATCTTCGACAAGGACCTCCTCGTCCAGGACCACCGCGTCGCGCCGTGGTGCCCGCGCTGCGGCACCGGCCTGTCCGACCACGAGCTCGCGCAGGGCTACGAGACGGTCGTCGACCCGTCCGTCTACGTGCGCTTCCCGCTGACCTCCGGCCCGCTCGCCGGCAAGGCCGCGCTCCTGGTGTGGACGACCACGCCGTGGACCCTGGTGTCCAACACGGCGGTCGCCGCCCACCCCGAGGTGACCTACGTGGTCGCCACGGACGGCGACGAGAAGCTGGTCGTCGCCGAGCCGCTCCTCGAGAAGGCGCTCGGCGAGGGCTGGGTGACCACCGGCGAGTCCTTCACGGGCAAGGACATGGAGCGCTGGACGTATCAGCGCCCCTTCGACCTGGTGGAGTTCCCGGACACCGCCCACTACGTGGTCAACGCCGAGTACGTGACGACCGAGGACGGCACGGGTCTGGTCCACCAGTCCCCCGCCTTCGGTGAGGACGACCTCAAGGTCTGCCGCGCCTACGGCCTGCCGGTCGTGAACCCGGTCCGCCCCGACGGCACCTTCGAGGAGGACGTGCCGCTGGTCGGCGGCGTCTTCTTCAAGAAGGCCGACGAGGCGCTCACCGCCGACCTGGAGGCGCGCGGCCTGCTCTTCAGGCACATCGCCTACGAGCACAGCTACCCGCACTGCTGGCGCTGCCACACGGCGCTCCTGTACTACGCGCAGCCGTCCTGGTACATCCGCACCACCGCGGTCAAGGACCGCCTGCTCGAAGAGAACGAGAACACCAACTGGTTCCCGGACTCGGTCAAGCACGGCCGCTTCGGCGACTGGCTGAACAACAACATCGACTGGGCGCTGTCCCGCAACCGCTACTGGGGCACGCCGCTGCCGATCTGGCGCTGCGAGGACGACCACCTGACGTGCGTGGGCTCGCGCGCGGAGCTGTCGGAGCTGACGGGCACGGACCAGTCGGCCCTGGACCCGCACCGCCCGTACATCGACGACGTCACCTTCGCCTGCCCGGCGGAGGGCTGCGGAAGGACCGCGACGCGGGTCCCCGAGGTCATCGACGCCTGGTACGACTCGGGCTCGATGCCGTTCGCGCAGTACGGCTACCCGTACCAGAACAAGGAGCTGTTCGAGAGCCGCTACCCGGCGCAGTTCATCTCCGAGGCGATCGACCAGACGCGCGGCTGGTTCTACACGCTGATGGCCGTCGGCACCCTGGTCTTCGACAAGTCCTCGTACGAGAACGTGGTCTGCCTCGGCCACATCCTCGCCGAGGACGGCCGCAAGATGTCCAAGCACCTGGGCAACATCCTCCAGCCGATCCCGCTGATGGACCAGCACGGCGCCGACGCGGTCCGCTGGTTCATGGCGGCCGGCGGCTCGCCGTGGGCGGCGCGCCGGGTGGGCCACGGCACCATCCAGGAGGTCGTCCGCAAGACCCTCCTGACGTACTGGAACACGGTCGCCTTCCAGGCGCTGTACGCCCGTACGTCGGGCTGGGCGCCGAGCGCGGCGGACCCGGCCCCGGCCGACCGCACGGTCCTCGACCGCTGGCTCCTGTCCGAGCTGAACACGCTGGTGACCGAGGCCACCGAGGCGATGGAGGCGTACGACACCCAGCGCACCGGCAAGCTCCTGTCGGCCTTCGTCGACGACCTGTCCAACTGGTACGTGCGCCGCTCGCGCCGCCGGTTCTGGCAGGGCGACAAGGCGGCCCTGCGCACCCTGCACGAGGTCGTGGAGACGGTCACGCGCCTGATGGCCCCGCTCACCCCGTTCATCACGGAGCGGGTCTGGCAGGACCTGATCGTCCCGGTCACCCCCGACGCCCCGGAGTCGGTCCACCTGGCGACCTGGCCGGAGCCGGACACCGCCCTCGTGGACCCGCCCCTCTCGGAGCAGATGCTCCTGGTCCGCCGCCTGGTGGAGCTGGGCCGCGCCACGCGTGCGGAGTCGGGCGTGAAGACCCGCCAGCCGCTCTCGCGGGCGCTGGTGGCGGCCGCGGGCTTCGCGGATCTGTCCGAGGACCTCCAGGCGCAGATCACCGAGGAGCTCAACGTCTCCTCGCTCGCCTCCCTGTCGGAGGTGGGCGGCAGCCTGGTCGACACGACGGCGAAGGCGAACTTCCGGGCGCTGGGCAAGCGCTTCGGCAAGGGCGTCCAGGACGTGGCGAAGGCGGTGGCGGCGACGGACGCGGCGGCGCTGGCGCTGGCGCTGCGCGACGGCGAGGCGACGCTGGAGGTCAACGGCGAGCAGATCACCGTGACCCCCGAGGAGATCATCATCACGGAGACCCCGAGGGAAGGCTGGTCGGTGGCCTCGGACTCGGGCGCCACGGTCGCCCTGGACCTGGAGATCACGCCGGAGCTCCGCAAGGCGGGTCTGGCCCGTGACGCGATCCGCCTGATCCAGGAGGCCCGCAAGAACAGCGGCCTGGACGTCGCGGACCGCATCGCCCTCCGTTGGACCTCGACGTCGCCGGAGACGGCGGAGGCCCTCACGGCCCACGCGGCCCTGATCGCGGACGAGGTCCTGTCCACGGACTACGCGCAGGGCGAGGCCGACGGCACGTACGGCGCCGCCTTCGAGGACGAGTCCCTGTCCCTCGTCTTCCGCCTCCGCAAGGCGTAACCACCCCGGCAAGGGCCCGGCACCGAGCACCTCGGTACCGGGCCTTCGCCGTCTGCCCGGCGCCCCGCAGCCACCCCAGCAGCGAGCGCCGGCGCCCACCTACGCCTGGGGCCCCGCCCCGACCTCCCCGCCGCCCCGAGGCCAGGGGCCCGCCCTCCCGGAGGTCCGTGGCGGAGCCCCGGTTCGGGAAGGGGCGGGAAGGAGCGGGCGGGGCGGGGTGGCGAAGAGAGGCGCGCCGCAGGCGTGCCCACCGGAGCCGCAGGCGGAGGCCGCCCCGGCCCCGCCCACCCGTCCAGGTACGCCGAAGGGCCGGGCCCCGGTGTTCACCAGGGTCCGGCCCTTCAGGACTGCCGACGACGGCTACGCGTTCGACACGCGTTGATCCGCCGGCCTCAGTTGTCGTCCTCGTCGATCAGGAAACCGCGCATCGGCGCCGGTGCCTGCTGCATCGGCTGCGGGGCCTGCGGGCGGACCGGAGCCATCGGCTGGGTCATCGCCGGGGACATCTGCTGCTGACCGCCGTACGACGGGGCGCCGCCCATCGGGCTGTTGCCGCCGTAGGACGGGGCGCTCGCGCCGGCCGGGGCCATCGACGGGGACGGCGGAAGCGACGCGGTCGCCGGGGTGCGCGGCGGGGCCAGCGAGTCGTCGGCCTGGGTCTCCAGCTGACGCAGCTGGGACTCGAGGTACGACTTCAGACGGGTCCGGTACTCGCGCTCGAAGCCCCGCAGGTCCTCGACCTTGCGCTCGAGGGTGGCGCGGGCGGACTCCAGGGAGCCCATCGCGACGCGGTGCTTCTCCTGCGCGTCCCGCTCCAGGGCGTCGGCCTTGGCGCGGGCGTCCCGCTCCAGGCCCTCGGCGCGCGAGCGCGCCTCGCCGACGATCTTGTTGGCCTCGGAACGGGCCTCCGCGATCGCCTGGTCGGCGGTCTGCTGCGCCAGCGAGAGGACGCGCGCGGCGCTGTCGCCACCGGGGCCCTGCGGAGCCGGCTGCATCGGCTGCTGCTGCGGGTGACCCATGGGGCCGCCCTGCATCGGGCCGGGGCCCATCGGGCCGCCCTGCATCGGGCCGGGGCCCATGGGGCCGCCCTGCATGGGACCACCCTGCATGGGGCCGGCGGGAAGCGCGGGGGCACCGGACGGCAGCTGCGGCGGGCCCTGCATGCCCTGCTGCTGGGCCGGCGGTCCGGATATGGCGGCGGGCACGGGGGCGCCGGGACCGACGGGACGATCCTGCGGCTCCGGCGGCTTGCGCATGCCCTGCTGCTGCTGGTTCTGCGCGGCAGCACGGGTCGCCGCGGCCAGCTTGGCGCGCAGGTCCTCGTTCTCACGGAGCAGTCGGGTCAGTTCGGCTTCGACCTCGTCGAGGAAGGCATCGACCTCGTCCTCGTCATAGCCTTCTCGAAGGCGGACGGTCGTGAACTGCTTGTTCCGCACGTCCTCGGGGGTCAGCGGCATCTCTTCTTCACCTCTACGTAGTCGTCGGCAGTCGGCAAGACCGTATCGTCCACAGATTCCTCCACCCTCACCTCGCGAAGCTGCTCACGACGGAGATCAGGATGTAGACGATGATCATCAGAACGAAGAAGGACAGGTCGAGTGCCACGCCCCCGAGACGCAGCGGCGGGATGAGCCGCCGCAGAAGCTTGAGCGGTGGATCGGTCACAGTGTAGGTGGCCTCCAGGACCACCACCATCGCCTTACCGGGTTGCCATGACCGGGCGAACTGGAAGACGTAGTCCATGACCAGCCGGAAGATCAGCAGGACGAGGAAGCACATCAGCGCGATGTAGACCACCTGCAGTGCGACGCCCATCCCGCGGTTCCCTCTCCCCTGGCTCTCGTGCTCTCACATGTCCGGCCGCTCTCCGCGGCCGGGCCGTTCTCGGTCTCGTTCTTTCAGCTCTGGTTGAAGAATCCGCCCTCTGCGATGCGGGCCTTGTCCTCCGCCGTGACATCGACGTTAGCAGGCGACAACAGGAACACCTTCTGCGTCACGCGCTCAATGCTGCCATGGAGCCCGAACACGAGTCCGGCAGCAAAGTCGACAAGTCGCTTCGCGTCGGTGTCGTCCATCTCCGTGAGATTCATGATCACCGGGGTGCCCT
This sequence comes from Streptomyces sp. NPDC012637, assembly GCF_042954805.1. Classification (NCBI taxonomy): domain Bacteria; kingdom Bacillati; phylum Actinomycetota; class Actinomycetes; order Kitasatosporales; family Streptomycetaceae; genus Streptomyces; species Streptomyces sp. NPDC012637. The sequence continues at coordinate 528,711 of NZ_JBIBDS010000003.1, read as the reverse complement.
CACGGAAGTGTTCCCCGATGGTACGGGCCTCGTTGTAGGTCCGCGGGTGCAGCGTGGTGATGCGGTACGGCTCCCGCTCGGACACGACCTTGGGCATGATCACCGGTGCGTTCTTCTCCAGGCTCGGACGTTCGGGTGTGATGGATGCCACGGGGGCAATTCGGGCAGGACGTCCGCTTTCAGCGTGTACCGGCACAGACTGAGCCACCGGCTCGCGCGGCGCCGGTGGCGTGACCACCCGCACCGGCTCCTCCCGCTCCACCTGGCGCGGAGGCTGGTGGTGGCGCCGGTCACGCTCGGGCTCGGGCTCCAGCTCGGGTTCGAAGTCGTCGTCGGGGTCGAATCCCCGGCCGTCGTAGCCATCGTCCTCCACGAGGCCGAGGTAGACCGCCATCTTGCGCATCGCGCCGGCCATTCTCTGCATCCTCCGCTCTGTGGTGGATCGCCCTTACCGAATGTCGCAGTGTCACCAAGTGCCCGCGATCCACGGGTCCGTCCGCCTTCTCGGCGGAATGACCATATTTTCTGCTGTGGTCCGACTTGCTTCGCGACGTTACCCGAGCTTCGGGCGGACTCCGAGTACCGCCGTACCGATGCGCACGTGTGTCGCTCCGGCCGCCACGGCCTCCTCGAGGTCCGCACTCATGCCTGCTGACACCATGTTCGCAGTTGGACGGGTCGCGCGCAGGACAGTCGACAAATCCATCAGCCGCTCGAAAGCGGCCTGTTGCCGGCCCGCGTACGGACCGGCCAGCGGCGCGACGGTCATCAGGCCGTCGAGCCGCAGCGAGGGAGCGGCGTCCACGGCGGCCGCCAACTCCTCGATCCCGTCCGGGGCCACCCCGCCGCGCTCGCCCCGGTGCCCGGACTCGGCGTCGAGGGCGACCTGGACCAGGCAGCCCAGCTCGCGCCCCGCCTTCTCCGCGGCCGCGGAGAGAGAGGAGACGAGCCGCAAACGGTCGACGGACTGCACCACATCGGCATAACCCACCACGGATCGGACCTTGTTGGTCTGCAACTGGCCCACGAAGTGCCAGGTCAGGTCGAGGTCCGCACAGGCGGCGGCCTTGGGGGCCGCGTCCTGGTCCCGGTTCTCGGCGACGTGCCGCACTCCGAGTTCGTGCAGCAGCCTGACGTCGCTCGCGGGGTAGGTCTTGGTGACCACGACGAGGGTCACGTCCTCCCGCGCCCGCCCGGCGGCGGCGCACGCGGCGGCGATGCGCTCCTCCACCCGGGCGAGGTTCTCGGCGAGTTCCGACTTGCGGTCCGTCATATCTCTTCTCAGATCAACCAGACATATCCCGCGAGTCGCCCTGTGGTGCGATCGCGGCGGTACGAGTAGTGGTCGCGGGACTCCAGGGTGCAGACCCCGGCGTCCTCGACGTCCCGGACCCCGAGACGCTCCAACTGGGCGCGCACTCCGGCGGCCACGTCGACGGCCGGGGTGCCCCAGCTCGTCACGGCGTGCGCGGCCGGCTCGACCGCGGCCACCTCGGCGCGCATCGGCTCGGGCACCTCGTAGCAGCGTCCGCAGACCGAGGGTCCGGTGCGGGCGGTGATGCGGGAGGGGTCGGCGCCGAGGTCGGTCATCGCCTTCACGGCGGCGGGCACGACGCCGGCCACCATTCCCGGCCGCCCCGCGTGGGCGGCGGCCGCGACCCCGGCGACGGGATCGGCGAGCAGGACCGGGACGCAGTCCGCGGTGAGGACGGCGAGGGCGAGGCCGCGGGTGGCGGTCACGATCGCGTCGACGGAGGGGACCACGTCGGCGGGCCCTCCGCTCCAGGGGCCTTCGACCACGGCCACGTCGGCGCCGTGCACCTGGTTCATCCAGACCACCCGCGCCGGATCGAGCCCGAGCTCCTCCGCCACCAGTGTCCGGTTGGCCCGTACGGCCGTCGGCTCGTCGCCCACGGCGCCACCGAGGTTGAGCTCCTCGTACGGAACGGCGCTCACCCCGCCCCACCGGTCGGTGAAGGCGAAGTGCGCGCCGCTCGTCTCGTAACGCTGCCCTATCAACGTGTCACTTCAGGAAGTCCGGGACATCAAGCTCTTCGGCCTGGGTGTCCGGGTACGGGCGGGCCGGCGGGACCACCGGCGGCGCGACGGGCGGCAGCGAGGTCTCGCCGACGGCCGGCGCGGGCTCGGCGGGGGCGGCCGGCTCCTCGCGCGGGGTCACCGTGCCCAGACCGCCGAGCGGGCGGGAGGTCTCGGTGGGGCGGGGCGCCGGGGCGGGCTCCTCGCGCTTGGCGGAGACCGAGCCGATGATGTTGTCGCGGCGGGCCGGCGGCTGGCCGCCGTCGAAGCCGGCGGCGATGACGGTGACCCGGACCTCGTCGCCGAGGGCGTCGTCGATGACGGCGCCGAAGATGATGTTCGCCTCGGGGTGGGCGGCCTCGCTCACCAGCTGGGCGGCCTCGTTGATCTCGAAGAGGCCGAGGTCGCTGCCGCCGGAGATGGACAGCAGGACACCGCGGGCGCCGTCGATGGACGCCTCCAGGAGCGGCGAGGAGATCGCCATCTCGGCGGCGGCCACGGCGCGGTCGTCGCCGCGGGCGGAGCCGATGCCCATGAGGGCGGAACCGGCCTCGGACATGACCGACTTGACGTCGGCGAAGTCGAGGTTGATCAGACCGGGGGTGGTGATGAGGTCGGTGATGCCCTGGACACCGCTGAGGAGCACCTGGTCGGCCGACTTGAAGGCGTCGAGCACGGAGACCTGGCGGTCCGAGATCGAGAGCAGCCGGTCGTTCGGGATGACGATGAGGGTGTCGACCTCTTCGCGGAGCTCGGCGATGCCGTCCTCCGCCTGGTTGGCGCGACGGCGGCCCTCGAAGGTGAACGGGCGGGTGACCACGCCGATGGTGAGGGCGCCGAGCGAGCGCGCGATGTTGGCGACGACGGGCGCGCCGCCGGTGCCGGTGCCGCCGCCTTCGCCGGCGGTGACGAAGACCATGTCGGCCCCCTTGAGGACCTCCTCGATCTCCTCGCGGTGGTCCTCTGCCGCCTTGCGGCCGACGGCCGGGTTGGCCCCGGCCCCGAGGCCGCGGGTGAGTTCACGGCCGACGTCGAGCTTGACGTCGGCGTCGCTCATCAACAGCGCCTGCGCGTCGGTGTTGATGGCGATGAACTCGACGCCCTTGAGACCGACCTCGATCATTCGGTTGATGGCATTGACACCACCGCCGCCGACACCGATGACCTTGATGACTGCGAGGTAGTTCTGCGGTGCTGCCACGTCGAAGGCCTCTCGCCTCGAGTTACGTGTCGCCGCTCCGCGGTGGTTAGACGCGTTGCTGACGACGGATGCCGATTGGGACGGTCCATGACGCCGACCCAAACCCTAACGTTGAAGTTTAGGGTTACCAGTGTCTCTGTTCGCTGGACTCTTCCGAACAGGACACTAAGTCGACAAGTGGCGCACGTTCAACGAACACGCCGAACCTCCCGTTTTTCTTTTCACCCTATGTGATCACCCGTAGCGCTGGCCAACCAGGGTGCTGGCCAGCACAGATGAGCGTCAACTTCCCGACGAGGCGGGTGCGGTGGGGGCACTTACATCGAAGTGCCCCGCTTTGGGAGTCGCTTTCATGAGCGCGGTGAGAACGCGGGCCTTCACGGGACCGTCCTCACCGCTGCCCCAGAAGACGCTGCGGCCCTTGCCGAGTTCCAGAGTGATGGAGTCGAACGACGTGATCCGGACGACACGGACGTCCTGGGCGATTTTCTCCGGGAGTTCGCCCGTCACGCCTACCGCGGCCTTCAGCAGCCGCTCGCTGTCGAAGCGGCGCAGGCTGGGAGAGGCGGCGGCGTCGAGGACGAGCCGGGGTACGCCGCGGGGCGGGGTGGCCACGGTGGCGAACCGCACGCCGCCCGCGTCCACTTCATCGTATTTCCGGCCGTTCTGGAGCAGCAGGACCGGGCGGCGTTCCGTCACTTTCAGACCGATTCCGTGCGGCCAGGACCGGACGACGTCCACGCTGTCGATGCGGGGAAGTTCCTCGCGCAGCCGGGCCTCGATGGCGTCGGTGTCGACCGAGACCAGCGGCGCGCCGAGCGGCACGGCGGCGATCCGCTCGACCTCGCCACGGGTGAGCACCTTCGTGCCGGAGGTGCTCACCTTCTCGACCCGGAACCAGCCGGAGCCGTAGAGCGCCCAGACGACGCCCGCCGCGAGGAGGACGGCACCGAGGACGGCCAGGAGCACGCGCGGGCCGGGCACCCGGAACTTCCGGGTGCCCGGTCGGGACGGCTGCCGCGGCGCCGCCTTGGACCTGCTCGTTCCACTCTTCTCGGCGGTCGTCGGTCCGGCTGCCACGGTGGCGTCTCCTGCCTGTTGCCTCTGCTCGGCGCGGCGCGCGCTACGCCTGTCGGCGGGCGGCGATCGCCTCGTACACCATGCCGACGAGCAGCTCGTCGGCGTCCCGGCGGCCGAACTCGGCGGCGGAGCGGGACATCTCGTACAGGCGGTGCGGATCGGCCAGTACGGGCAGGACGTTGGCCTGCACCCACTGCGGCGACAGTTCCGCGTCGTCGACGAGGAGTCCACCGCCGGCCTTGACCACCGGCTGGGCGTTGAGCCGCTGTTCGCCGTTGCCGATGGGCAGCGGGACGTAGGCGGCCGGCAGTCCGACGGCGGAGAGCTCGGCGACGGTCATCGCGCCCGCGCGGCAGAGCATCATGTCGGCGGCGGCGTACGCGAGATCCATCCGGTCCACGTACGGTACCGGCACGTACGGCGGCATTCCGGGCATGTTGTCGACACGCGGCAGTTCGTTCTTCGGGCCGACCGCGTGCAGGATCTGGATGCCGGAGCGCTGGAGCACCGGCGCGATCTGCTGGATGACCTCGTTGAGCCGGCGTGCGCCCTGGGAGCCGCCGGAGACCAGCAGGGTCGGCAGGTTCGGGTCGAGGCCGAACGCGGCGCGCGCCTCGGGGCGTACGCGGGCGCGGTCGAGGGTCGCGATGGAGTGCCGCAGCGGGATGCCGATGTAACGGGCGTTCCGCAGCTTGGAGTCCGGGGTGGCGACGGCGACACCGGCCGCGTAGCGCGAGCCGATCTTGTTGGCCAGGCCGGGCCGGGCGTTGGCCTCGTGGACCACGATCGGCACGCCGAGCCGCTTGGCGGCCAGGTAGCCGGGCAGCGCCACGTAGCCGCCGAAGCCGACCACGCAGTCCGCCTTGGTGCGCTCCAGGACCTGCTCGGCGGCCTTGATCGTGCCGCGCAGCCGTCCGGGGACGGTGATCAGCTCGGGCGTGGGCTTGCGGGGCAGCGGCACGGCCGGGATGAGCGCCAGCTCGTAGCCGCGCTCGGGCACCAGCCGGGTCTCCAGGCCCTTCTCCGTGCCCAGCGCCGTGATCCCCACGGAGGGGTCCTGCCTGCGCAGGGCGTCCGCGAGGGCGAGCGCGGGCTCGATGTGACCGGCTGTACCTCCGCCGGCGAGTACGACATGCACCGAAATTCACCGCTCTCCGGACGGACGCTTCTTGACGCGCCGTCGCATCGACTTCCATCTCCCCCCGACCCGCTTGCCCCATCCGGGGCGCCGCATGGCCAGGGCCGCTTTCGCGGCGGGATCCTGTCGCGCGAAGGCGATCAGGAGCCCGACGGCGAACATGGTCGGCAGCAGGGCCGACCCTCCGTAGGAGAACAGCGGGAGCGGGACTCCGGCGATCGGCAGCAGACCGAGCACCGCACCGATGTTGATCACGGCCTGGGCCGTGATCCAGGTGGTCACGCCTCCCGCGGCATACCTGACGAAGGGGTCCTCCGTACGTCCGGCCACGCGGATACCCGCATAGCCTAGAGCCGCGAACAGGGCCAGCACCGACAGCGTCCCCGCCAGGCCCAGTTCCTCCCCGGTGACGGCGAAGATGAAGTCGGTGTGCGCTTCAGGGAGTTGGCCCCATTTTTCCACACTTGCCCCGAGTCCGGAACCGAACCATCCGCCCGAGGCCAGGGCGTAGATTCCGTGCGCGGCCTGCCAGCACGGGTCTCCCGCGCCGCCCGGGTCGCTGGCGCCGAGGCAGCCGAAGCGCTCCAGACGGTGCGGGCTGGTCTTGATGAGCAGCCCGCCGATCACCGCGGCGACGGCGAGCACCCCGACGAAGAGCCGGGTGGGCGCGCCCGCGGTCCACAGCAGGCCGAACAGGATCGCCGTGAGAATGATCGCCGTGCCCATGTCACCGCCCAGCATGATCAGACCGAGCAGCAGGAACGCTCCGGGCACCAGCGGCACCAGCATGTGCTTCCACTGGGTGAGCAGCTTCATGTCCTGCTTGCGGGCCAGCAGGTCGGCTCCCCACAGGATCAGCGCCAGCTTGCCGAACTCGCTGGGCTGGAGCATGAACGGTCCGCCCAGCGAGATCCAGTTCTGGTTGCCGCCGACCGAGACCCCTATCCCGGGGATCTGGACCAGCACCATCAGGAAGATCGCGCCGACCAGGATCGGGTAGGCGAGCGCCCGGTGCAGCTTCACCGGCATCCGGGAGGCCAGGAACAGCAGCCCCGCGCCGAGCAGCGCCGCGAAGAACTGCTTGCGGAAGAAGTACGAGGGCACCAGGTCATAGCGGAGCGCCGTGATCATCGAGGCCGAGTAGACCATCACCAGGCCGAGCGCGGTGATGAGCAGTCCCGCGCCGACGATCACGTAGTACGCGGTGAGCGGCCGGTCCCAGGCCCGGCGGCCCCGCTCGTAGAGCCCCCGCACCCCGCCCGCGCGGCGCTTCCTCGGCGCCGCGGGGGCGCGGCCGGCGCCGCGTACGGCGGCCGGCCGGCGTGTCCCGGCGGTTCTGCTCGGCATGGTCGCTGTCCCCTCCAGTCGTGCCCGGCGCGGCCGGACCTCCTTGCTGGTCAGGTCAGGCGTCGCCGGTGGCGGCGAGGGCGCGGACGGCGTCCGCGAAGGCCTCGCCCCGCTTGTTGTAGTTGGCGAACATGTCCATCGACGCACAGGCCGGGGCCAGCAGGACCGTGTCCCCCGGCCGGGCGAGCGCGGCCGCCTCGCGCACCGCCGCGGACATCGCCCCAGTGTCGGTCCGGTCGAGGTCCACCACCGGGACCTCCGGGGCGTGTCGCGCCAGCGCTTCGCTGATCAGCGCCCGGTCCTGGCCGATCAGGACGACTCCGCGCAGCCGCTTCGCGGACTTCTGCACGAGCTCGTCGAAGGTCGCGCCCTTGGCGAGGCCGCCGGCGATCCAGACGATCGGGTCGTAGGCCGCCAACGAGGCTTCCGCCGCGTGGGTGTTGGTGGCCTTGGAGTCGTCGACGTAGGTGACGCCCTGGATCTCCTCGACCAGCTCGATGCGGTGCGGATCCGGCCGGAAGGCCCGCAGCCCGTCCCGTACGGCCTTCGGTTCGACGCCGAAGGCGCGGGCGAGGGCGGCCGCGGCGAGCGCGTTGGCGATGTTGTGCGGGGCCGGCGGCTGGACGTCGGAGACCTGGGCCAGCTCCTGGGCGTTCTTCTGCCGGTTGGGGACGAAGGCCCGGTCGACGAGGATGTCGTCGACCACGCCGAGCTGGGAGGGGCCGGGCGTACCGAGGGTGAAGCCGATGGCCCGGCAGCCCTCCTCGACGTCGGCCTCGCGGACCAGGTCCTCGGTCACCTCGTCGGCCACGTTGTACACGCAGGCGACCCGGTTGCCCTCGTAGACCCGGCCCTTGTCGGCGGCGTACGCCTCCATGGAGCCGTGCCAGTCGAGGTGGTCGGGCGCCAGGTTGAGCACGGCGGCCGAGTGGGCGCGCAGCGAGGGCGCCCAGTGCAGCTGGTAGCTGGAGAGCTCGACGGCGAGCACGTCGTACTCGTCCTCGCCGAGCACGGCGTCGAGGAGCGAGACGCCGATGTTGCCGACGGCGGCCGTCCGCAGGCCGGCCGCCTCCAGGATGGAGGCGAGCATCCGCACGGTCGTGGTCTTGCCGTTGGTGCCGGTGACCGCGAGCCACGGGGCCGCGTCCGGGCCGCGGAGCCGCCAGGCCAGCTCGACGTCGCCCCAGACCTCCACGCCCGCCGCCTCGGCGGCCCGGAAGAGCGGCTTGTCGGGCTTCCAGCCCGGCGCGGTGACGATCAGCTCGGTGCCGGGCGGCAGGGTCGCCCCGTCGCCGAGGCGGACGGTGATCCCCTCCGCCTCGAGCTCGGCCGCCTGCGTCCGGGAGCGCTCGTCGTCGCCGTCGTTGACGACCGTGACGACCGCGCCCAGGCCGTGCAGGACCCGGGCGGCGGGGATGCCGCTCACGCCGAGCCCGGCGACGGTGACCCGCTTGCCCTGCCAGTCCAGCTGCTCGCTCACTTTTCGGATGCCCATCCCGCGTAGAAGAGGCCCAGGCCCACGATCACGTAGATGCCCTGGATGATCCAGAAGCGGACGACGACCAGGACCTCGGACCACCCCTTGAGTTCGAAGTGGTGCTGGAGGGGCGCCATCCGGAAGACACGCTTGCCCGTCATCTTGAAGGAGCCGACCTGGATGACCACGGACATCGTGATCATCACGAAGAGGCCGCCGAGGATGGCGAGCAGCAGCTCGGTGCGGGAGCAGATGGCCAGACCCGCGAGCGCGCCGCCGAGGGCCAGCGAGCCGGTGTCGCCCATGAAGATCTTGGCGGGCGAGGTGTTCCACCACAGGAAGCCGAAGCAGGCGCCCATCAGCGCGGAGGCAACGACGGCGAGGTCGAGCGGGTCGCGCACCTCGAAGCAGGCGTTCGGGTTGGTCAGGGTCATGGCGTTGGCGCACGACTCCTGGAACTGCCAGAGCCCGATGAAGGTGTAGGCGCCGAAGACCATCACCGACGCGCCGGTGGCCAGGCCGTCCAGACCGTCCGTCAGGTTCACGCCGTTGGACATGGCCAGGATCATGAAGAGCGCCCAGACCACGAACAGCACCGGCCCGATGGACCAGCCGAAGTCGGTGATGAAGGAGAGCTTCTCGGAGGCCGGGGTGTTGCCGCGCAGGTCCGCGAACTGCAGCGAGAGCACCGCGAAGGCGATGCCGACGATCAGCTGGCCGGCCATCTTCGCCTTGGCCCGCAGACCGAGCGAACGCTGCTTGACGATCTTGATGTAGTCGTCGAGGAAGCCGACCAGACCCATGCCGGCCATCAGGAACAGCACCAGGACGCCCGAGTACGTCGGGTCCTCACCGGTGATGACCTTGGCCAGGGCGTACGCGATGAGGGTGGCCAGGATGAAGGAGATGCCGCCCATGGTGGGCGTGCCCTTCTTGCCGGCGTGGCCGCGCGGGCCGTCGTCGCGGATGAACTGGCCGTATCCCTTGCGGGCGAGCAGCTTGATGAGCAGCGGGGTGCCGATCAGGGTCAGGAAGAGCCCGATGGCCCCCGCGAAGAGGATCTGCCTCATCGGCCGGCCGCCTCACCCTCGGCGGTGTTCTCGAGCAGTGCCAGGGCGACCCGCTCCAGACCCACCGACCTGGAAGCCTTCACCAGGACGATGTCCCCCGGGCGCAGCTCACTGCGCAACAGGTCGACCGCCGCCTGCGCGTCGGACACGTGCACCGACTCCTCACCCCACGAACCCTCGTTATAGGCGCCCAGTTGCAGCCAGGACGCTTCCCTGTCCCCGACCGCGACGAGCTTGCTGACGTTGAGCCGGACGGCGAGCCGTCCGACCGCGTCGTGCTCGGCGAGCGACTCGTCTCCGAGCTCGGCCATCTTGCCGAGCACCGCCCACGTACGGGAACCCCGGTCCTGTGCGGACCGGCCCATGGCCGCGAGCGCGCGCAGCGCGGCTCGCATGGACTCGGGGTTCGCGTTGTAGGCGTCGTTGACGACCGTCACGCCGTCCGGACGCTCGGTGACCTCCATGCGCCAGCGCGACAGGGTGCCTGCCTCGGAGAGCGCGGTGGCGATCTCCTCGACGGGCATGCCCAGCTCATGGGCGACGGCGGCCGCGGCGAGCGCGTTCGACACGTGGTGCTCACCGTACAGGCGCAAGGTCACGTCGCTGCACCCGGTGGGTGTGTGAAGCCTGAAAGAGGGCTGTCCGGTTTCTGTGAGGCGGACGTTCTCGGCACGTACGGCCGCTTCGTCCGCCTCTCCGAACAGGGTGACGCGCGCCTTGGTACGGCTCGCCATGGCGCGGACGAGCGGGTCGTCGGCGTTGAGGACCGCGATGCCGCCGTCCTCGGCGGCCGGCAGGGACTCGACGAGCTCGCCCTTGGCCACGGCGATCTGCTCGCGGCCGCCGAACTCGCCGATGTGGGCGGTGCCGACGTTGAGCACGAGTCCGATCCGCGGCGGGGTGAGGCCGGTGAGGTAGCGGATGTGGCCGATTCCGCGCGCACCCATCTCCAGGACGAGATGGCGGGTTTCGGCGGTGGCCGTGAGCGCGGTCAGCGGCAGGCCGATCTCGTTGTTGAGCGATCCCGGCGTCCACACGGTGGGCGCGTGCCGCTGCAGGACCTGGGCGATGAGGTCCTTGGTGGAGGTCTTGCCGGCCGAGCCGGTGAGCGCGACGACATCGGTGCCGAGGCGTTCGACGACCGCGCGGGCGAGGGCCCCGAGCGCCGCCTGGACGTCCTCGACGACGATCGCGGGCACGCCGACGGGGTGCGCGGCCAGCACGGCCGCCGCACCCGCCTCGACGGCTCGCGTCGCGTAGTCGTGGCCGTCGACGCGTTCGCCGGCGAAGGCGGCGAACAGGCTGCCGGGCTTCACCTCACGGGAGTCGATGACGACCGGGCCGGTGATCCGGACGGCCGGATCCGGTATGTCGTGCGGCCGCCCGCCGACGATTTCGGCGATCTCGGCGAGGGAGAGGGCGATCACTGCTTCATCCCTGACTGTTCTGGTGACGGTGTGCGTCCTGCTGGCTCGGCCGGCTGAGAATGGCCTCGCGCAGGACCTGACGGTCGTCGAAGGGGCGGACCACGCCGGCGGCCTCCTGGCCCTGCTCGTGGCCCTTGCCCGCGACCAGGACGGTGTCGCCCGGCTGCGCGCGGGCCACGGCCGCGGCGATGGCGGCCGCCCGGTCGGCGTCGACCAGGACCTCGCCGCGCTGGTACGCCGGCACCTCGGAGGCGCCGGCCAGCATCGCGGTGAGGATCGCGAGCGGGTCCTCGGAGCGCGGGTTGTCCGACGTGAGGACGGCGGTGTCGGCGAGCCGGGCCGCGGCGGCGCCCATCGGGCCGCGTTTGGTGGTGTCGCGGTCGCCGCCGCAGCCGATGACGACGTGGAGCTTCCCGCGGGTCACCTCGCGCAGCGAGCGCAGGACCGATTCGACGGCGTCCGTCTTGTGCGCGTAGTCGACGACCGCGAGGAACGGCTGGCCGGCGTCGACCTTCTCCAGGCGGCCCGGGACGCCGGGCACGGCGGCGACGCCGTCGGCGGCGGTCTGCGGGTCGATGCCCGCGGTGGCGAGGGTGACGATCGCGGCGAGCGTGTTGGCCACGTTGAACGGGCCGGGCAGCGGCGCGGTGGCGGAGATCCGGGTGCCGTCCGGACCGACCACCGCGAAGGTGGAGTCGGCGGCTCCGGTGACGACGTCCTCGGCGCGCCAGTCGGCGTTCGGGTCGCCCGCGGCGGAGAAGGTGACGACCGGGACGGTCGCCTCCTTCGCGAGCCGGCGGCCGTACTCGTCGTCGAGGTTCACCACGCCGCGCCTGCTGCGCGCGGGCGTGAACAGCCGCGCCTTGGCCTGGAAGTAGTCCTCCATGTCGGAGTGGAACTCCATGTGCTCCGGGCTCAGGTTGTTGAAGACGGCGACGTCGAAGACGCAGCCGTCGACCCGGCCGAGCACGAGGGCGTGGCTGGAGACCTCCATGGCGACCGCCTCGACGCCGCGCTCGCGCATGACCGCGAACAGGGCCTGGAGGTCGGTGGCTTCGGGAGTGGTCCGCTCGGACTTGATGCGCTCGTCGCCGATGCGCATCTCGACGGTGCCGACCAGGCCGGTGGCCTTGCCCGCGCCGCGCAGGCCGCCCTCGACGAGGTAGGCCGTGGTGGTCTTGCCCGAGGTGCCGGTGATGCCGATCTGGAGGAGGTCCTCGCCCGGCCGGCCGTAGATCTCGGCGGCGAGCTCGCCCATCCGGCCGCGCGGGTCCTCGGCGACGAGGACCGGCAGGCCGGTCGCGGCGGCGCGCTCGGCGCCCGCCGGGTCGGTCAGGACGGCGGCGGCGCCGAGGCCGGCGGCCTGGGCGACGAAGTCGGCGCCGTGGGCGCGGGCGCCCGGCAGGGCCGCGTACACGTCGCCGGGGCGCACCGCCCGCGAGTCGTGGGTGATGCCCGAGACCTCGACGCCGTGACCGGAGCCGGGGATCTCGGTGCCCAGCCGGCCGGCGAGCTCGCCCAGGGGTGTCGGGCGGAGCCGCTCCGGGCGGGGCGGGGTGGTTCGGGACTGATCAGCGTGTGGCACGGCGGTGAGCGTACCGGGCGCACCCTGCACAGGGCTAAATCGGGCCGCGGCGTCGCCGGAGTTCGATTTCCGGTTCCCGGAGGGTGGGGTGATCGTTGTCACTGGTGCTCCCGAAGTGTCACGGGTGTTCACGTTCGTGGGCCTAAGGGGTGAAGAACACCGGCAGGCGGGCGGGCTCGCTGCCGGTCGGCGGGACGTGGAGGGTCTTGAGGGCGAACTCCATGACCTTCTTGTAGATGGGTCCGCAGATCTGGCCGCCGAAGTAGCTGCCCTTGGTGGGGTTCTGGATGGCGCAGTAGACGGTGATGCGGGGCTGGTCGGCGGGTGCGAAGCCGGCGAAGGACGCGGTGTAGCCCTTGTAGCGGCCGAGTTCGGGGTCGACGCGGTTGGCGGTGCCGGTCTTTCCGGCGACGCGGTAGCCGGGGATGGCGGCCTTGGTGCCGGTGCCCTCCTCGTCGTCGACCACGGACTCCAGCATCTGCGCGAGGGTCTTGGCGGTCTTCTCGCTGATCACCCGGGACTCCTGGGGCGCCGGCGCCGGGGTGAAGCGGCCGTCGGGGCCTTTGGTGCCGCGCACCAGGGTCGGCTCGATCCGGACGCCGCCGTTGGCGATGGTCGAGTAGACGGACGCCGCCTGCATGGCGCTGACCGAGAGGCCCTGGCCGAACGGGATCGTGTACTGCTGCGAGGTCGACCAGTCCTGGGGCTTGGCGAGGATGCCGGGCGTCTCGCCCGGGTAGTCCAGGCCGGTGGGACTGCCGACGCCGAACTTGCGCAGGTAGTCGTACAGCACCTTGTTGGCCTCGGGCTGGGTCTTGCCGAGCTGGCCCGTGGCCAGGATGGTGCCGATGTTGCTGGACTTGGCGAGGACGCCGTTGAGGGTCAGGTACCAGGTCTTGTGGTCGACGTCGTCGGCGAAGAGCCGGTCGCCGCGGTGCAGCCGGTTGGGGACGGTGACCCGGGTGTCGGGGGTGGCCGCGCCCTCCTCCAGGACGGCGGCCATGGACATGACCTTGGCGGTCGAGCCGGGCTCGTAGGCGTCCTGGAGGGCTGCGTTGCCCATGGCGGTGGCGTTGGCCTGGGAGAGGTCGTTGGGGTCGAAGCCGGGGGCGTTGGCCATCGCCAGGACCTCGCCGGTCCGGGTGTCCTGCACGACGACGTAGCCGCGGTCGGCCTTGGACTTGCGCACCTGCTCGGTGATGGCCTGCTGGGCCGCCCACTGGATGTCCCGGTCGATGGTCAGCTCGATGTCGGAGCCGGGGACGGCCGGGGTGCCCTGGGAGCCCGCGGTGGGCACCCGGCGCCCGCCGGCCTGGGCGAAGCGGATCTTGCCGTCCTTGCCGGCCAGTTCCTTGTCGAGCATGGACTCCACGCCGCCGGCGCCGCGGCCCTCGGCGTTGACGTAGCCCAGTATCCCGGCGGCGAGCTCGCCGTTCGGGTACACGCGCTTGGTGCTGGGCTCGCCGAGGACGCCGCCGAGCAGGTTGATGCCGTTGCCGCCGTTGGCGGGCTTGGCCTTCTGCTCGTAGACCTTCTTCAGGTCCTTGATCTGGTTCCAGACCTGGGGCGTCTGCTTGCGGGCGAGCATGGTGTAGCGGGACTTGGGGGTGCGCAGCTTCTTGGCGAGCTCGGCCGGTTCCTTGCCGAGGAGCGGGGCGAGCAGCGCGGCCGCCTGCTCCGGGGCGTCGTCGGTCTTCGCGTCCTCGGGCGTGAAGAGCTTGGGGTCGGCGGTGATGTCGTACGCGTCGACGCTGGCGGCCAGCGCGACCCCGTTCCGGTCGGTGATCTCACCGCGGTCGGCGGAGAGCGTGTACTCCTGGTAGCGGTGCTTCTCGGCCTTCGCCGCGTACGCGCTGGCGTCCACGGCCTGGACCTGGAGCAGCCGGACCACGAAGACCAGCATGACCAGGGTCAGGCCGAGGGAGACCAGGCGCAGCCTGGGCTTGGGCCTGCCGAGCCGGATCGTGCGCGCCCTGGCCGCGGGCCGGGCCGCCGGGCGCCGGGGCTGCGCGGGCCTCGGGGCGGGCCGCGGCGCAGGCCTGCCGGAGGCGGCGGGACGGGGGCGTGCGGGCCGCGCGGGGCCGGGGACGCGGCGGCGCGGGGGCTCCTTGGAGGGCACGGGTCACCTGCCGGAGGTCGTGGGGGCGGTCGCGGTGGTCTTCGTCGGTGTCGCGGAGGTGCCGGCGCTGCCGGGGGTGCCAGGAGTGCCCGGCGCGTCGGACGCGGTCGAGACCGCGGGCCGCGTGGCGCCGGACGGCGTCCCGGCCGGCCCGGACGGCTCTGCGGCCCCGGACGGGGCGCCTGGTCCCGGGGCGGTCGCGCCGGCCGACGGGGTGGGCTTGGGCGAGGGCTTCGGGGAGACCGCGACGGAGGGCTCGCCGCGCACCTTGCCGTCGGGATCGAGGAAGGCGGGCGTGCCGCCGGGCACCATGCCGAGCTCGCGGGCGCGCCGCTCCAGCGCGTCGGGGGCGGCGCTGTCGTCCACGTCCCGCTGGAGGGCCTGTTCCTCGTCGGTGAGTTCGGTGGTCTTCTTCTTCAGCTCGCTGAGCTCGAAGGAGCCCTGGTTGAGGGCGGAGTTGAGGAGCAGCAGGGTGATCAGGCCGCCGCCGAGGAGGAGCACGACGAGCAGGACGAACGGAGTACGGGCCGCGGTGCTCGGCCCGGAGGGCATGAGCCGGCCGAGCCGTGCGGCCCGCCCTTTGAGGGCCCCCTGTTTCGTCATCGCCCGTCCTTCTCCGCTTCCCGGCGCGCGGGGCGCGCCGGAGCGGCCGTCGCCGTCGTCTGCGGTCCGGTGGCCCCGCGCACGTCGCTCACGCGCTCTCGTCCTCCCTGATCCGCTGTGCACCCCGCAGACGCGCGGGCGCCGCTCGGCGGTTCTCGGCGACCTCCTCCTCGGTGGGGAGTTCGGCGCCGCGGGTGAGGAGCTTGAGGCGTGGCTGGTAGCGCTCGGGGACGACGGGGAGGCCGGGCGGGGCGGTGTTGGCGGCGCCCGCCGCGAACACCTGCTTGACCAGCCGGTCCTCCAGCGAGTGGTACGAGAGGACGGCGATCCGGCCGCCGACGGCGAGGGCCTTCACCGCAGCCGGAATGGCCCGCTCCAGGACCGAGAGCTCTCCGTTGACCTCGATGCGCAGGGCCTGGAAGGTGCGCTTGGCCGGGTTGCCGCCGGTGCGCTTGGCGGCCTGCGGCAGGGCGTCACGGATCAGCTCGACGAGTCGGGCGCTGTTGCTGAACGGCTCCTTCTCGCGCTCGCGCACGATCGCGGAGACGATCCGCTTGGCCTGCTTCTCCTCGCCGTAGGCGCGCAGGATGCGGACCAGCTCGCCGGCCGGGTAGGTGTTGAGGACCTCGGCGGCGCTCATGCCGGTCGTCTGGTCCATGCGCATGTCGAGCGGGGCGTCCTGGGCGTAGGCGAAGCCGCGGTCGGCCTCGTCCAGCTGCATCGAGGAGACGCCCAGGTCGAAGAGCACGCCGTCGACGCGCGCGATGCCGAGCCGGTCCAGGACCTCGGGCAGCTCGTCGTAGACCGCGTGCACGAGGGTGGCGCGCTCGCCGTAGGGGGCGAGCCGCTCGCCGGAGAGGCGCAGGGCCTCCTTGTCGCGGTCGAGGGCGACCAGCCGTGCCTCGGGGAAGCGCCGCAGGAGCGCCTCGCTGTGTCCGCCGAGGCCCAGGGTGCAGTCGACGACCACGGCACCGGGGTGTTCCAGGGCGGGCGCCAACATGTCCAGGCACCGCTGGAGCATCACCGGGACGTGTCGGTCGTTGCTCAAAGCGCCCTCTCAGATCCGGCGGAGACAGGTACCGCCGGCGAGCGGAAGGGGCCGAGCCGTGGGTACCGCCGCGTAAATGGGGACAATCGGCGGAAATCGCTCGATGTCTCCGTGAACTTCGCGTCACTCTAGTCCACGGGACCCGCCGGTCAACCAACCGGCTGGCGCGTCGCGCGCCCCGGGCGCTCACCCGAATGGCCCCGGCCTCCGCCACCTGTGGGTTAGCTCACAACAAGGTTCATTGGGACTCTTTGTCCCCTCTCACAGCAGGCCTTCGGGTGCCGTGACCACTAACGTCGGAGACATGTCGACACTGCCGCACACCTCCGCCGACGCGATACGCCACGAGAGCAGCTCGGTCACCGACCGGCTCGTCAAGGCGAACGCGCAGTACGCCGCCGGCTTCACCGACCCCGGAATGGACGCGCGGCCCGTGCTGCACGTCGCCGTGGTCGCCTGTATGGACGCCCGTCTCGACCTGCACGCCGCCCTCGGCCTCGAACTGGGCGACTGCCACACCATCCGCAACGCGGGCGGAGTCGTCACCGACGACGTGATCCGTTCGCTCACGATCAGCCAGCGCGCCCTCGGCACCCGCAGCGTGATGCTGGTGCACCACACCGGCTGCGGCCTGGAGTCGCTCACCGAGGACTTCCGGCACGAGCTGGAGGACGAGGTCGGGCAGCGTCCGGCCTGGGCCGTCGAGGCCTTCCGCGACGTCGACCAGGACGTCCGCCAGTCGATGCAGCGGGTGCGCACCTCCCCGTTCCTGCTGCACACCGACGACGTGCGGGGCTTCGTGTTCGACGTGACGACGGGTCTGCTGCGCGAGATCCACGCGTCCGCGACGGCCGAATAGCCGCCCCGTCAGGTCGCCACACCCAAGCGGAACGCACCGGCGCAAGCCCGCAAACCCCGGCAATTCGCCCGGAGTTATCCACAGGCGAGCCGCCGGCAAGTGACACGACCCGGTCACGGCCACAAGAATGCACGGGTGACACCCCCCGGCCATCGTGCCGGGGGCAGGTGTCGGTGCTGCGGAAAGGGCCGAGGAGGGCCGGGTGACGACCTATGACGACCGAGCGAGCCTCACAGATCTGACCACGACCGCGGAGCGGGTGCGCAGGTCGGTGGAGGGTGTGATCGAGGGCAAGCCCGAGGTCGTACGGATTGCGCTGACGGTGCTGCTCGCCGAGGGACATCTCCTCATCGAGGACGTCCCCGGCGTCGGCAAGACCATGCTGGCCAAGACGCTGGCGCGGTCGATCGACTGCTCGGTCCGCCGGATCCAGTTCACGCCCGACCTGCTGCCTTCGGACATCACCGGCGTGTCGATCTTCGACCAGCAGCGGCGCGAGTTCGAGTTCAAGCCGGGTGCGATCTTCGCGCAGATCGTCATCGGCGACGAGATCAACCGGGCCTCGCCCAAGACCCAGTCGGCGCTCCTGGAGTCCATGGAGGAGCGCCAGGTCACGGTCGACGGCCAGACGTACGAGCTGCCCAGCCCGTTCATGGTGGTCGCCACCCAGAACCCGGTGGAGATGGAGGGCACCTACCCGCTGCCCGAGGCCCAGCGCGACCGCTTCATGGCCCGGGTCTCCATCGGTTACCCGAACGCCGAGGCCGAGCTGAAGATGCTGGGCGTGCACGGCTCCGTCTCCCCGCTGGACGACCTCCAGCCGGTGGCCCATGCCCACGACGTCCTCAAGCTGATCGAGGCCGTGCGCAAGGTGCACGTCGCCGACGCGGTCCAGCGGTACGCGGTGGAGCTCGTCTCCGCCACCCGCACCCACCCCGACCTGCGGCTCGGCGCCTCGCCGCGCGCCACGCTGCACCTGCTGCGGGCCGCGAAGGCCTCCGCCGCGCTCAGCGGCCGGGAGTACGTGCTGCCCGACGACCTCCAGGCGCTCGCCGCCCCGGTGCTCGCCCACCGTCTGCTGCCCACAGCGCAGGCCCAGCTCAACCGCCGCACGGCCGAGCAGGTCGTGCACGACATCCTGCAGCGCACGCCCGTGCCGGCCGCCGCGCCGCCCGCGCAGCAGACCGGCCCGTACTACGGCCAGCAGCAGCCCGGCGCCCGGCGGCTGTGATGAGCGCCGCCGCTCCGCAGGGGCCCGCCCCGGCGCGGTGGGGGGACGGCGACCGGGGCAGCCTGCGGGCCGCCCTGGCCGGGCTCACCACCCGCGGCCGTTCCTTCCTCGCCGCCGGGATCGCGGCCGCCGTCTGTGCCTACGTGCTCGGCCAGGTCGACCTGCTGCGCGTCGGGCTGCTGCTCGCCGTGCTGCCGCTGATCTGCGTGGTCGTGCTGCACCGCACCCGCCACCGGGTCGCGGCCGGCCGCCGGCTCTCCCCGCAGCGGGTCGAGACCGGCACAGAGGCCAGGGTCCACCTCCGCATGGACAACGTGTCCCGGCTGCCCACCGGCCTGCTGATGCTCCAGGACCACGTCCCGTACATGCTGGGGCCCCGGCCCCGCTTCGTGCTCGACCGCGTCGAGGCGGGCGGCCGCCGCGAGGTGTCCTACCGGGTCCGCTCCGACCTGCGCGGGCGCTTCCCGCTCGGCCCGCTCCAGCTGCGGCTCACCGACCCCTTCGGGATGTGCGAGCTGACCCGCTCCTTCAGCGCGTACGACACGCTGACGGTCATCCCGCGCACCGAACCGCTCCCGCCGGTCAGGCCCGGCGGCGAGTCCGCCGGTTTCGGTGAGGGGCAGCAGCGGGCCCTCGCGCTCGCCGGGGACGACGACATCATCCCCCGCGCCTACCGCCACGGCGACGACCTGCGCCGGGTGCACTGGCGCTCCACCGCCCGCTACGGCGAGCTGATGGTGCGCCGGGAGGAGCAGCCGCAGCGCGCCCGCTGCACGGTGCTGCTCGACACCCGGGCGATCGCCTACGAGGGCGGTGGTCCCGACTCGGCCTTCGAATGGGCCGTCTCCGGCGCCGCGTCCGTCCTCACGCACATGCTGGAGCGCGGCTACTCGGTGCGGCTGCTCACGGACGCGGGCAGCTCGGTGCCCGGCGACGGCGCCGAGGGCTTCGCCGGAGCCGGCCGGGCCGACCAGGACTCAGCCGACACCGTCGGCCTGATGATGGACTCCCTCGCGGTCGTCGACCACTCCGAGGGAGCCGGCCTGTCCCGCGCGTACGACGTGCTGCGCGGCGGACACGAGGGCCTGCTCGTCGCGTTCCTCGGCGACCTCGACGAGGACCAGGCGGCACTCGTGGCCCGGATGAGGCAGCGCGGCGGCGCGGCCGTCGCCTTCGTGCTCGACTCCGGTACCTGGCTGACCGGCGGCGCCGTCGCCGGTGCGGTCGAGGACCGGCTGCACCGGCTGCGGGAGGCCGGCTGGCAGGCCTTCGCCGTGCCCCCGGGCCTCCGGCTCGGCGATCTGTGGCAGCAGGCCGGCGGGGCGGCCGCGCAGGCCCCCGCCGCCGACACCTACGGAGGTTGGTCATGAGCGGGCGCGCGCGGCTGACGCTCGCGGCCTACGGCGCGACGCTCGCGGCGTCGCTCGCCCTGCTGCCGCTGGTCAAGCCGGCCACCTGGATCTTCACGGCGGCGATCCTGCTGGGCCTGCAGAGCGCGGTCGGCACGGCGACCCGGCGGGTGCCGCTCGCCCGGCCGCTGACGGTCGCCGCCCAGGCGGTCCTCACGCTGCTCGTGCTCACGGTGATCTTCGTGCGCGACCAGGCGGTCCTCGGTGTGCTGCCGGGACCCGAGGCCTTCGCGGCCTTCGGGACGCTCTTCGAGGCGGGCGTCGCCGACGTCGGCACGTACGCGACACCGGCGCCGAACACGCCCGGCATCCGGCTGCTGCTCGTCACCGGCGTCGCCGCGATCGGCCTCCTGGTGGACGCCCTCGCCGTGACCTTCCGGAACGCGGCCCCGGCGGGACTGCCCCTGCTCGCGCTGTACTCGGTGGCCGCCGGGCTCGCCGGCGGCGGCGCGGGCGCCACGGCCTTCCTGCTCGCCGCCGCCGGCTACCTGGTACTGCTCCTGGCCGAGGGCCGGGACCGGCTCTCGGCCTGGGGCCGGGTCTTCGGCGGCGCCCAGCGCTCCGCCAGGCCCGGGTCCGCGATCGGGGAAGGCGGTCCGGCGTTCGCGCCGACGCGCACCGGGTGGCGGATCGGCGCCGTCGTCCTGGTCATCGCGCTCCTGGTGCCGCACGTGCTCCCGGGGCTCGGCGGCGGCATCTTCGGCGACAACGGCGGCGGCGAGGGCTCCGGCGGCAAGGGCGGCACGATCTCCGCCGTGAACCCGCTGGTCTCGCTGCAGAACGACCTGCGCCAGCCGGAGGACCGCGAGGTCCTGCGCTACCGCACCAACATCACCGACACCAGCGGGCTCTATCTGCGGCTGGTCGCGCTCGACCAGTTCGACGGCACCGCCTGGAAGTCCTCGGTCCGTCCCATCGAGGACGTGCCCGAGCAGCTGCCCTGGCCGGACGGCCTCGCCCGGGACGTCCGCGTCACGGAGGTCACCACCAACTTCGTCGCCTCACCGCAGTACGAGCAGAAGTGGCTGCCGATGCCCTACCCGGCGTCCAAGGTGTCCGTCCCGGGCGGCTGGCGCTACGAGCCGGCCGGCCGGATGGTCGTCGGCGACAACGGGCAGACCACGCGCGGCGCCGGCTACTCGGTGACCAGCCTGGCCGTGCAGCCCACCGGTGAGCAGCTTGCGGCGGCCCCGGCCGCCCCGGACAAGCTCCGCCGGGAGTACACCCGGGTGCCCGCCACGCTGCCGCCCGACGTGAGGTCGACGGCCCTGGAGGTCACCCGCGGGGCGCGCAACGACTACGAGCGGGCGGTGAAGCTCCAGAACTGGTTCACCGAGGACGGTGGCTTCCGCTACAGCGTGAAGGTCGACTCGGGCACCGGCGTCGGAGCGATCACCCGCTTCCTGAAGGACAAGGAGGGCTTCTGCGTCCACTTCTCCTTCTCGATGGCGGCGATGGCCCGTTCCCTGGGCATCCCGGCCCGGGTCGCGGTCGGCTTCATGCCGGGCACCCCCCAGGCCGACGGCTCGGTATCGGTCGGCATACGGGACGCCCACGCGTGGCCCGAGCTGTACTTCGAGGGCGCCGGCTGGACCCGCTTCGAGCCCACGCCCTCGCGCGGCTCGACGCCGGACTGGACCCGGGAGCAGTCCTCGGGCGGGGCGGCGACGCCCTCCGCGCGGCCCTCGACCGGCGCGTCGGCGCAGCCCTCGGCGGTGCCCAGCGCCTCGGAGAGCTGCACGCCGCAGCAGAAGAAGCTCGGCGAGTGCGGCCAGGACCAGGCGGCGGGCGGCGCGCTGTCGGGCGGCGACGGCGGCTTCCCCTGGCAGCTGCTCCTGGTGGTTCTGGGCGTGCTGCTGGTGCTGGCGCTCCTGCTGTTGCCGCTGATGTGGCGCAGCCGGGTCCGGGCCAGACGTCTCGGCCCGGCGGGTGATCCGGTCACCCGGGTCCTCGCGGTCTGGCAGGAGATCAACGACACGGCCTGGGACCACGGTGTGTTCCCCGACGAGTCGCGGACGCCCCGCCGGACGGCCGCGCGGCTGGCCCGCGAGGGCGAGCTGCCGCCGGACGCGGCGGACGCGGTGCACCGGGTGGCGCGCGCGGTGGAGGAAGCCCTGTACGCGCCGGTTCCGCGCCCGGCCACGGGTCTCACCGAGCTGGCCGTCGTGATCCGTCGCGGCTTCGACGCCTCCGCCTCTCGGGGCACCCGCCTGCGGGCCCTGCTGGCACCCCGGTCGGCCGTGAGGCTGAGCTGGGCTGCCCGGGAGCGCCGGGCGGCGGTGCGCGAGGCGTGGCGGGCGAGGGTCGGCGCCACGGTCCGGATGCTGGCCCGCAAGCCGTCCTGACCCGGTCGCACGGAACGGGACGCACGAACCCCGGACGCACGAAACGCTGTGGGCCCGCACCTGACGGTGCGGGCCCACAGCGTTTCGTGCTCGGTCGACGGTCTCAGACCGCCGGTCGGGCGGGCCGCCTCAGTGGTGGCCGCCCTGCTGTTCGTCGCGGCGGCGCTGCCACCGTTCTTCGATGCGGGTCATCATCGAGCGTCGCTGTCGGGACTGACGGCCGCCTCCGGCGGCTCCCCGCACATGCTCACCCGGCTTGGGCGCCTTGCGCCATCCGGTGACCGCCAGGACCGCGCAGCCCAGCATGACGAGGAATCCCACCACGCTGATCCAGATCTGCTGAGCGACCATTCCGGCCATGAGGAGCGCGATACCCACCAGGAAGCCGGCGACTGCCTGGTAGACCCGTCGCCGGGTGTACGTACGCAGCCCGCTTCCCTCGAGCGCTGTCGCGAACTTGGGATCTTCGGCGTACAGCGCTCGCTCCATCTGCTCGAGCATTCGCTGCTCGTGCTCCGAGAGCGGCACGGAGTCCTCCTCGTCGTCGGTCGCGGGGGCGACCGGTTTGCGGCCCTTTCAGGATAGGCAGGGAATCGCCCCCGTGAAACCCGCCCTCAATGCCAAATCGCCAATCCGGGCCGCCATGCGGATCGGATGCTGAGGCGTTGATTCCCCAGCCCCCTGCCCGTCATGCCGGATGGTGTCCCTCGATCATACGGGGACAAGTCCCCGTTCGGGCGGGCTGTGGCGTACTCCATCTGCGGCTGCGTCGCTGCTCAGCGCATACGGCGGTGCCCCGGGGCGCAGGCTCCGGGGCACCGCCGTGCGGGTGGCCGGCCGCGACCGGCGCGGTCCCGCTCAGCCGTGCTTCTCGCCGAGGACGTGCAGCTGGGTCGCGATGGCGTGGAAGGACGGCAGCTCGGCGGCCGCGGCCTCCAGCCTGAGCAGGGCCTCGGCGGCACCCGGCTCGGTGTCGACCAGGACGCCGGGGACCAGGTCGGCGAAGACCCGCACGCCGTGCACGGCGCCGACGTCGAGACCGGCTTCGGCGGCGAGCTCGGTGAGCTGCTCGGCGGTGAACCGCCGGGGCACCGGGTCGCCCTCGCCCCATCGGCCGGCCGGGTCGCTCAGCGCGTGCCGGGCCTCGGTGAAGTGCCCGGCGAGTGCGCGGGCCAGGACGGCACCGCCGAGCCCGGCGGCGAGCAGGCTGAGGCTGCCGCCGGCGCGCAGCGCGGCCGTGGCGTTGCGGACGCCCTCGGCGGGGTCGTCCACGTACTCCAGGACGCCGTGGCACAGCACGGAGTCGAAGCCCTCGCGCTCGACCACGTCGAACAGGCCGCGGATGTCGCCCTGGACGCCCTGGACCCGGTCGGCTACGCCCGCCTCGGCGGCGCGCCGCTCGAGCGCGAAGAGCGCGTTGGGGCTGGGGTCGACGACGGTCACCCGGTGGCCGAGCCGGGCCACGGGCACCGCGAAGTTGCCGGAGCCGCCGCCCGTGTCGAGGACATCGAGGCTGTCCTTCCCGGTGGCCTTGACCCGGCGGTCCAAGGCGTCTTTGAGGACGTCCCACACGACGGCGGTGCGCAGGGAGGCACGCGACGGGCGCGAGGTCGCCTCTCGACCGGAGACAGGGGAAGGGTCCGACACGGCTGTTGACTCCTCGGTGACGGGTACGAACGCCTCCACCCTATGGCCTCGGCTCTCCTCTCCCGATCATCCGGCCGGTTCCGGTCATCCGGCGGCCTCCCCTGCGGCCGGCTGGCGCGGCAGCACCGGCTGGAGGACCAGGAGCCGCTCGACGAGGCGCAGAAACACGGCGGCGGCGCGGATCAGGTCGTCGGCGTCGCGGCGGCTCGCGGCGCCGGTGATGCCGGCCTCGGCACGGGCCCGGCGCTCGGCACCGGAGGCGAAGAGCGCGCTCCACTCGGTGAGCTCGGGCGCTATCTCGGGCAGCACCTCCCAGGTGCTGCGGATGCGGGCCCGCTTGCGGGGGTCGCTCTCGGGGCGGCCCCGGGCGGCGAGCACGGCCGCGGCGGTGCGCAAGGCGGCGAGGTGGGCGGTGGCGTACCGCTCGTTGGGCACGTCGAGCGCGGCGGCCTCGTCGAGTCCGGCCCTGGCCTTGGCGAGCAGGTCGAGGGCTGCGGGCGGTGCCGAGGAGCGGCGCAGGACCGGGTGGATGTCGGACGCGGGTCCGAGCTGGGCGGGGGCGGGGCGCGATCCGGTGCGGCGCCGGGACGTGGCTGCGGCGTTGTGGCCGGCCATGACGAGCCTCCTGTCGTCGGGTGACGGCGCTGTGGCCGTATGTGTTCATCGTGCACGGCCCCACTGACAATCCGGCTGACCTGGGATTTTGCCTCTTCGCCAACTGGGCGGTAACTTTTTGCACTGACTGGTCAGTTCAAAAGACGTTTCCATACCGAGGGGGGATCGTGGACGCGAACCCGGACGAGCCGTACGGCGCCGCCGTCGTCGCGGACGGTTTCGGCCTGAAGGGCCCGCGCGGCTGGGCGTTCCGCGGGGTCGGCTTCGAGGCCGCCCCCGGGACCCTCGTCGCGATCGAGGGCCCGTCCGGCTCGGGCCGTACCTGCCTGCTGCTCGCGCTCACCGGCCGGATGAAGACCCACGAGGGCCACGCGGACGTCGCCGGCTTCCGGCTGCCGCGCAAGATGGCCGCCGTGCGCCGGATCGCCGCGCTCGGCCCCGTGCCGGGCGTGAGCGACCTCGACCCGGCCCTCACCGTCGCCGAGCACCTGCGCGAGCGGGCCCTGCTCCAGCGCCGCTTCGACGGCTCGCTGAAGGCCCTGCTGCGCCCCGCCGGCGAGCGCGCCGCCACCGCCCGGACCCGGATCGACGAGGCCCTGGCCGCCGCGGGCCTGGACGTCGACGCCCTGCCGAAGGGCGAGCGGACCTCGGTACGGGACCTGGAGCGGCTGGAGGCGCTGCGGCTCTCCGTCGCGCTCGCGTTCATCGGCCGGCCCCGGCTGCTCGCCCTGGACGACACCGACCTCAAGCTCTCCGACGCCGACCGCGCCGAGGCCTGGGGCCTGCTGCGCTCCGTCGCCGCCTCCGGCACCACCGTCCTCGCCGTGTGCAGCGAGGCCCCGGAAGGCTCCCTCCGCGTCTCCACGGCCCCGGCCAGGACGGCGGCCGACAGGCCCGCAGAAGCCCCTGAGGCCGCCGAGCCCGCTGATGCCACCGAGGCCACCGGGGCCGCTGAGCCCGCTGAGGCCCCCGAGGTCACCAAGGCTGTCAGGGCCACCAAGGCCCCGGCCACGACGGCCACCCCGGCCACCGAAGCCCCCTCGGCCACCGAAGCCACCGAAGCCACCGAAGCCACCGAAGCCACCGAAGACGACACGACCGCCACGAAGACCGAGAAGGGGGACGCCGATGGGCTCGCATAAGCTCGCCGCGCTCGAGCTGAAGCGGTTCGGCAGGGGGAAGCTCCCGCGGGCCGCGATGGTCGCGATCCTGCTGCTGCCGCTGCTGTACGGCGCGCTGTACCTGTGGTCGTTCTGGGACCCGTACAGCCGGCTCGACAAGATCCCCGTCGCCCTGGTCAACGAGGACAAGGGCGCCACCACCGGCGGTCAGAAGATCACCGCGGGCGCCGACATCACCGAGAAGCTGCGCGAGAGCGCCGTCTTCGAGTGGCACGAGGTCGGCGACGAGGAGGCCCGCGAGGGCGTCGAGGACGGGACGTACTACCTCTCCCTGACCATGCCGGCCGACTTCAGCGAGCGCATCGCCTCCAGCTCCGGCGACTCCCCCGAGGCCGGCGCGCTCAGGGTCCGCACGAACGACGCCAACAACTACATCGTCGGCCAGATCTCCCGCACGGTCTTCTCCGAGGTGCGCACCGCCGCCTCCACCAAGTCCTCGCGCACCTTCCTGGACAAGATCTTCATCTCCTTCTCCGACCTGCACGACGCCACCGCCGAGGCGGCCAAGGGCGCGGGTGACCTCAAGGACGGCGCCGACAAGGCGAAGGCCGGCTCCAAGAAGCTGGCCGACGGCCTGAAGGACGCCAAGAAGGGCAGCGGCGACCTCGCCTCGGGCATCACGAAGCTCGACAAGGGCGCCAAGGACCTGGAGACCGGCTCCCGCAAGGTCGCCAACGGCACCCAGCAGCTCGCCGACAAGGTGAACGCCAAGGCCGACCAGGTCCGCCCGTACCTGGCGAACAACGGCAAGTCGATCCGCGACACCGCCCGGCTCGTCTCCGACTCGGCCTCCGCCGTCCAGCACAACCTGGACGACCTGGTGCGCCGGGCCCCGGTCGCCCGCGAGGCGGCCCACGTGGCCGACGACGAGCTGTCGGCGTACTACCGCAAGCAGTGCGTGACCAGCCTCGACCCGCTGAAGGACGCCAAGGGCTGCGAGCTCCTCAAGAAGGCCTCGGTGACCGCCGCCGACGTCGCGAAGATCGCCGACGACCTGCACGAGCTGACCAAGGACGCCAAGGGCGACCTGAAGACCCTGGACACCCGGCTCACCAAGCTCAAGAAGGACGCCGACGAGCTGGCCCGGCGCGCCCCGCACCTCGACGAGGACATCGAGGGCGCCATCAAGAAGATCAACGAGCTCAACAAGGGCGCCCACCAGGTCGCGGACGGCGCCGGCCGGCTGCACACCGGCCTCACCAGCGCCCGCACCGGCTCGTCGAGCCTGGACACCGGCGTCGGCAGGCTCAAGAAGGGCGCGGGCGAGCTCGACGGCGGCCTGTTCAAGCTGGCCGACGGCTCGGGCGAGCTGGCCACCGGGCTCAGCGACGGCGTGAAGAAGATCCCCGACTACGACAAGCAGGAACGCGACCGCCGCACCGAGGTGATGGCCGACCCGGTCAAGCTCGCCGCCCAGTCGATGCACAAGGCGCCCAACTACGGCACCGGCTTCGCCCCGTACTTCATCCCGCTCTCCCTCTGGGTCGGCGCGATGGTCGCGTACATGATCATCCAGCCGCTCAACCGGCGTGCCCTCGCCGCCGGCGCCTCCGCCTGGCGGATCGCGCTCGCCGGCTGGCTGCCCGTCGCCGCGATCGGCGTCCTCCAGGTGGGCGCGCTGATGTCCGTGCTCCACTGGGGCCTCGGTCTGCAGATGGCGAGGGCCGCCGGCACGGTCGGCTTCCTCGCGCTGGTGACCTGCTGCTTCGCCGCCATCATCCAGTGGCTCAACGCCCGCTTCGGCGCGGCGGGGCGGATCCTGGTGCTCGCGGTCCTGATGCTCCAGCTGACCTCGGCGGGCGGCACCTACCCCGTCCAGACCAGCCCGGGCTTCTTCAACGCGATCCACCCGTACCTGCCGATGACGTACGTCGTCGAGGCGCTGCGCCGGCTGATCACGGGCGGCGGCATCGGACCGGTCTGGCAGGCGGTCGCGGTCCTCACCGCGTTCACCGTGGGCGCGCTCGCACTGACCGCGCTCTCCGCCCGCCGCAAGCAGGTGTGGAGCCTGGACCGGCTCCACCCGGAACTGTCGCTCTAGGCCGGTACCCTCCGGCGGACCTGTGAGAATCGAGCCATGGACAGCAGCAGCACCAGACGGCAGGCCACCCGCGCCAAGCTCTACGAGGCGGCCGTCACCCTCATCGCCGAGCAGGGCTTCTCGGCGACCACGGTCGACGAGATCGCCGAGCGGGCGGGGGTGGCCAAGGGCACGGTCTACTACAACTTCAAGAGCAAGACCGAGCTCTTCGAGGAGCTGCTGCGGCACGGCGTCTCGCTCCTCGCCGCGTCCCTGAGGGCCGCGGCCGAGGAGACCGCCGAGCGCGGCGGCAGCCGGGTCGAGGCGCTGGACGCGATGATCAGGGCCGGCCTCGTCTTCATCCAGCGCTACCCGGCCTTCACCCAGCTGTACGTGGCCGAGCTCTGGCGCACCGGAAGGGCCTGGAACTCGACCCTCCTGGTGGTCCGTCAGGAGGCCGTCGCCGTCGTCGAGGACGTGCTGCGGGAGGGTGTGGCGGCCGGCGAGCTGAGCGAGGAGATCGACGTCCAGCTGACGGCGGCCGCACTGGTCGGCATGGTCCTGGTGGCCGCGCTGGACTGGCAGGCCTTCCAGAGCGAGCGCTCCCTGGACGACGTGCACGCGGCGCTCTCGCGGCTGCTGCACGGCCGCGTGAGCGGCTGCTAGCCCGTACCGGACGGGCACCCCGTACCACCAAAAAAGGCGCCGGTCCGGCGAGGCTCGATCCCCCCGAGCCTCGCCGGACCGGCGCTGTGTCGCGCTCCCCTCGCACTTCCGTGCGCCCCCGGAGAGCAACCCCCGTTCCCCCGTGCCGGCAGGCGCGCGACCCCGTTCCGCCGCCCCGTGCCGGCGGTCCCGGAGCCGCGCCCCTTCCGTGCGGTCCACTCTCCCTTCCGCGCAGGTCACGGCCCATCCGCATCCCTACTCATCTCGCCGTCTAGGTACGGGTACTCAGGGCTGGCTACGATCGCGGACGTGTCCGTACTCCCCCTGGTCTTCACGAGCGGCTGGGCGAGCGGGATCAACGCGTACGCGGTGGTCCTGCTGCTCGGCGTCTTCGGCGCCACCGGCCTCAGCGACGAGGTGCCCGAGGCCCTGCAACGGCCCGACGTCCTGATCGCCGCCGGTGTGCTGTTCCTGTGCGAGGCGGTCGCGGACAAGATCCCGTACGTCGACTCCGTGTGGGACTCGGTCCACACGGTGATCCGGCCGGTCAGCGGCGCGGTGGTGGCGGCGCTGCTCGCCGGGCAGTCCGGTTCGCTGCCGGAGCTGGCGGCGGGCGCGGTCGGCGGTTCCACGGCCCTGATGAGCCACTTCGTCAAGGCCGGGACCCGGATGGCGATCAACACCTCGCCGGAGCCCTTCTCCAACGTCGCGATGTCCACGGCGGAGGACCTCGGCGTCGCCGGCATCATCACCTTCGCCATATTCCATCCGGTCGCGGCGGCGGTCGTGGCGGCCGTGCTGCTCGTGCTCGGCCTGGCGATACTGGCCTTCCTCGCCCACCGCATCCGCCGCTTCCGGCGACGCCGGGCACAGCGACGGGAGGAGCGGCGCCTGGCCGACCGGGCTGTCGGCGGGGGCGGCTAGAGTCCCTGACATGGCACGGATTGTGGTGATCGGCGCGGGGCTCGGCGCCATGGCGGCAGCCGCACGGCTGGCCGTGGCGGGCCACCGCGTGACGGTGTACGAGAGCGGCGAGACGTACGGCGGCGGCGTCCGCCGCCTCACGCGCGACGGCTTCGGCTTCGACACCGGTCCCGGTCTGCTGCACCTGCCCGCCGTCTACCGCGACCTGTTCGTCAAGACCGGCAAGCAGCCGCTCGAGGAGTGCGTGACGCTCGGCCAGGTCGACCCGGCGAGCCGCCACGTCTTCGCCGACGGCACCCGCGTCGACCTGCCCAACGCGTCGCGCGCCGGGACCGTCTCGGCCCTGGACGCGGCGCTGGGCGCGGGCGCGGGCGAGCGGTGGGGCGAGTTCCTGGTGCGGGCCCGCGAGGCCTGGGACCGCACCCGCCGGCCGCTCCTGGAGGAGCCGCAGCCGGCCGACCTCACGCCGCTGGGCCGCGAGCCCTACCCGGCCCTGAAGGCGGGCCTGCTGCGCCGTCCGACGACCACGCTCGCCCGGGTCGGCGCCCGCGAGCTGCGCGACCCGCGGCTCGCCGCGCTCCTCGACTCGTACGCGTGGGGCTACGGCTTCGACCCGGCGACCGCGCCGGCCGCGGCGGCCGTGCTGCCGTACATGGAGCAGACCTTCGGCAGCTGGTACGTGGCCGGCGGCATGCGGGTGCTGGCGGACGCGGTGTACGAGCGGTGCGTGCAGCGGCGGGTGGAGTTCGTCTTCGACGCGCACGTCGTGAAGGTCCTGGAGAAGGACGGGAAGGCCTGCGGGGTCGAGCTGGCCGGCGGGGAGACCGTCGACGCGGACCACGTGGTGTCGGGCGCGCCGGTGCCCCTGCACCACGACGAGGACCGGATGCTTCCTCCGGACGGCGCGGAACTCCGGCCGTCCCGTGGGGAGGCGACCGGCCGGGTGACGGTCTGTCTGGCCCTGCGCGGGGCCCGGGAGTCCGGTGCGGTGCACCGCACGGTGGTGCACGCCTCCGGCGCCCTGCCGACGGTGACCGTCCTGCGGCCGGACGACCCGGAGCTGCGCCCGGACGACGCCCACGAGTCGGTGACGGTCACGGCGACCGTCCGCACCGCAGGCGGGCAGGACTGGAACGCGTTCGCCGGGCGGATGCTGCGGCAGGCCGAGGCGGCCGTGCCGGGGCTCCGGGAGCGGCTGCTCTGGCAGGAGGTCCGCACGCCGGAGCACACGCTCCGCGAGACCGGCGTCGCCGAGGTGCCCGGGCCCGCCCTGGCGGGAGCGGGCGGGCGGTACCTGCCGTCGGGCAACGTCTCCCTGCTGCCCGGCCTCCACTTCGCCGGCGGCTGGTCCCACCCCGGCGGCGGGCTCGCGCACGCCGGGATGTCGGGTGCGCTGGTCGCCGGGCTGATCGTGGAGGGCGCGGACTTCCGCGGCTCGCGGTGAGGGCCCGTCAGTAGCGGTACTGCTGGTCCTCGCCGTAGCCGTACTGCTGCTGTTCCTGCTGCTCGGTGTCGCGCTGCTGCGGCACCCACACGCCGCCGGGCGGCGTGTCGTAGGTGTAGGAGGGCGCGTACGGGTCGGCGTACGGCTGCTGCGGGTACGAGCCGTACTGCTGGCCGCCGTCGGTGTACGCCTGCTGGCCGATGTACGGGTCGGAGTAGGCCGCGTACTGCTGCTGACCGCCGGTGCCGTAGTCGTACGCGTGCTGCTGGTCGTACCCGGCGGCGTACGGGTCGGCGTACGGCGACTGCTGGTGCTGCTGGTCGTAGGAGGTGCCGTAGACCGCGTACTGGCCGGTGTCCTCGGGCATCGGCTCGGGCTCGTACACGGCGGCGGTCCCGGCGGCCGCGAAGCCGTCCTGGTCCGCGTCCTGGTCCAGCGGCTCGTAGGCGAGGTCGCTGACCTCGAGGGTCGGCCCCTCCTTCGCCGCGGGCCCGGACCTGCGGCGGCGGCTCGCGCCCGGGCTGCCGCCCAGGGCCCAGCCGGTGGAGAAGCCGCGCCGGAAGGAGAGCGTGACGTAGGTCTGGCCGACGGCGAAGGCGATCGCGCCGGCGACGATCACCAGGACCGAGGGCAGCAGCACGCCGAGGACGACGCCGAGGAAGCCGCTGAAGGCGAGCAGCCGCCAGCGCAGCCGCGCCTTGTACTGCAGCAGCACCTCACCCAGCAGCCACAGCGCCACGACACCGAAAGCGATGTAGAGGACCGTCCACCACATGCCCGCCCCTCTCCTACGGCCACCGCCGCGGGTAGGGGCGGGTACGACCGGTCACGACTGCTGGTGCAGTCCGAGATTCTCGTAGATCTCGAGCGTCGCCCTGGAGTTGTTCAGCGTGATGAAGTGCAGCCCTGGGACACCCTCGGACAGCAGCCGCGCGCAGAACTCCGTCGCGAACTCGATGCCCATGGAGCGTACAGCGGCCGGATCGTCCTTGACCGCGAGGATGCGTTCTTTCACATTCTCGGGGAAGAGGGCGTTGCTCAGGACGGGCAGCCGTTCCAGGGTCCGGACGCTCACGACGGGCATCACCTCGGGGATGATCGGCGTCTCGCAGCCGGCCTTCTGCACGCTGTCGCGCAGCCGCAGGTAGGCCTCCGGGTCGAAGAACATCTGGGTGATCGCGTAGTCGGCGCCGGCCTTGCACTTGTCGACGAAGTGGCGGACGTCGGTGTCCCAGTCCGTGGAACGCGGGTGCATCTCCGGGAAGGCGGCGACGCCGACGCAGAAGTCGCCCGACTCCTTGATCAGCCGGACGAGGTCTGCGGCGTAGTGGACGCCCTCCGGATGGGCGACCCACTCGCCGAGCGGGTCGCCCGGCGGGTCGCCGCGCACGGCGAGCATGTTCCGGATGCCCGCGTCGGCGTACTGGCCGAGGATGTTGCGGAGTTCGGCGATCGAGTGGTCGACGGCGGTGAGGTGGGCGACCGGGGTGAGGGTGGTGTCGGAGGCGATCTTCTGGGTGGCCTTGACCGTGCCGCCGCGGGTGGAGCCGCCGGCGCCGTAGGTGACGGAGACGAAGCTGGGGGCGACCGCTTCGATCCGGCGCATGGCGTTCCAGAGGCTCTGCTCGCTCTTCTCGCTCCGGGGGGCGAAGAACTCGAACGAGTACGACGTGCCACCGGAGGCGAGGATGTCGCGGACCGTGCGTGCGCGGTCCGAGCGGACGGAAGCGGTACCAAGGGCCATACGGGCAGGTTAGACGGGGTCCAGGAGTCGAGTGAAGTCGAGTCCGCGTTCTGGACATGTTTCAGGACACCGTGCACAAGCCACCGGGCCCCCGTGACCACGATGTGGACCCGGGCGGGCCCCGCTCCCGTGCCGAGCTCAGGCCAGGCGCTCGCGGACCCGCTTCGCGAGGGAGGCCGTGGCGGCGGCGGGGTCGTCGGCCTCGGTGATCGCGCGGACGACGACGATCCGGCGGGCGCCGGCGTCGAGGACCTCGTCCAGGTTGGTCTCGTCGATGCCGCCGATGGCGAACCAGGGCCGGTCCTGGGCCAGGCCCGCCGCGTACCGCACGAGGCCGAGGCCCGGCGCGTACCGCCCGGGCTTGGTGGGGGTCGGCCAGCAGGGGCCGGTGCAGAAGTAGTCCACGCCGGGCTCGGCGGCGGCCGCGGCCGCCTCCTCCTCGGCGTGGCAGGAGCGGCCGATCAGCACCTCGTCGCCCAGGATCGCCCGGGCGGCGGGCACGGGCAGGTCGCCCTGGCCGAGGTGGAGCACGTCGGAGCTGGTGGCGTGGGCGACGTCGGCCCGGTCGTTGACGGCGAGGAGCTTGCCGTGCCGGCGGCAGGCCTCGGCGAACACGGCGAGGTGCTCCAGCTCCTCGCCGGCCTCCATGCCCTTGTCGCGGAGCTGCACGATGTCGACGCCGGAGGAGAGCACGGCGTCGAGGAAGGCGGGCAGGTCACCCTGGCGCTTCCGGGCGTCGGTGCACAGGTAGAGCCGGGCGTCGGCGAGCTGCGCGCGAGGCGTGGGCATGTGGGTCCCCCCGTCGGGTGGTGCCGGTGCCGGGCCGCCGACCGGAGTCGGCCGGCGGCCCGGCACCAGTGGTGGTGTCTTCGGTGCGGCTCGGCGAGCGTACGTCGGACGGCGCCGGCCGTCAGACGGCGAGCGCCTGGGCGCGGCGCTTCACCTCCGTGCCGCGATTCTCGCCGAGGGCCTGCGCGGGCGTGCCGGGCAGGGTCGGGTCCGGAGTGAAGAGCCACTCCAGCATCTCTTCGTCGCTGAAGCCGTCGTCCCGCAGGAGCGTCAGGGTCCCGGCGAGGCCCTTGACGACCTTGCCGTCCTGGATGAAGGCGGCAGGCACCTGGAGGATCTTCTCGCCGGGGCGCACTTCGCGTCGGACGGCGATGAGCTGGCCCTCCTTGACCAGCTGCCGTACGCGCGTCACCTCGATGTCGAGCATCTCCGCGATGTCGGGGAGGTAGAGCCAGGCGGGGACGAGAGCATCGGTCTTTGCGTCAATCTCGGTCACGGGACAAGCCTGCCATCCCGGACTGACAGTCGGTAGTCGGGCCCTACCGGACTGCCGCCTTCAGGGGTACGGAGGGGTCGGCGGCCCTCGCCGGGTCGACGGCGGTGCCGTGCTCGATCAGCCTGCGGCCCTGGGCCAGGTCGCGCGGCCGGCCGACGGCGAGCAGGGCGACCGGGGTCTCGCCGCGCAGCCACAGGACCGTCCAGGCCTCCTCGGCCGGGTCGCCGCGCCACAGCAGGGTGTCGGCGGCGCCGTGGTGTCCGGCGTACTGGACGAAGCGGCCGAACTGCTCGGACCAGAAGTAGGGCACCGGGTCGTACGGCTCGGGCGCCTCGCCGACGATGCCGGCGGCGACGGTGCGGGGGCCCTGGAGGGCGTTGTCCCAGTGGTGGACGAGGAGCCGTTCGCCGTAGCGGGCGGACGGGAAGGAGGCGCAGTCGCCGACGGCGTACACGTCGGGCAGCGAGGTGCGCAGGTGGGCGTCGGCGGTGAGCGCGCCACTGGGGTCGAGGGCGGCGCCGGAGCCTTCGAGCCAGCCGGTTGCGGGGCGGGCGCCGATGCCGACGACGACGGCGTCGGCGGGCAGCTCACGGGCCTCGCCGGTGGCGCCGAAGTCGTCGGAGTCGGCCGTGAGGACGACGCGCCCCTCCTCGACGTGCTCCACGCGCGCGTGGAGCCGGAGTTCGGCGCCGCTCTCGGCGTACCAGGCGGCCATGGGCGCGGTGACCTCGGCGGGGAGCGCTCCGGGGAGCGGGCGGCCGGCGGCCTCGACGACGGTGACGGCGCAGCCGGCCTGCCGGGCGGCGGTGGTGAACTCCGCGCCGATCCAGCCGGCGCCGACGACCACGATGCCGTGGCGGCGTTCCAGGACGGGCTTGAGCCGGGCGGCGTCGTCGAGGGTGCGCAGCAGATGGACGCCGGGGACGCCTTCGGAGCCGGGCAGGGTGAGCGGGTGGGCGCCGGTGGCGACGACGAGGACGTCGTACGGGACGGGCCCGGCCTCGGTGTCGACCTCGTGGTCGGCGGCGCGCAGTCCGGTGACCTCGACGCCGAGGCGGAGGTCGACGTCGAGGGCGGCGAAGTCGACGTCGAAGGCGGAGTCCTCGGCCTTGCCGAGCAGCACCGCCTTGGACAGCGGCGGCCGGTCGTAGGGCTGGTGGGGTTCGGCGCCGATGAGGGTGACGGGTCCGGTGAAGCCCCGCTCGCGCAGGGCGACGGCGGTCTGGACGCCTGCCATCCCGGCGCCGACGATCACGACGTGCCGTTCGGTCCGGTCGGGTGACTGCTGCTGCGACTGGTCCCCGGCCTGCTGCTGCTCGCTCTGCTCGCTCACCCGACCACTGTATTCACCTGACGGACCGTCAGGAAGGGAGGGGTCCTGTGGCGGTCCGGCCCCGGCGGTTAGTCTGGCCGCCGTAGAGCACTCGCGGGAGCCCGGACGGACCGGGCTGAGAGGGAGGCTGGCCGGCCTCCGACCGTACGAACCTGATCCGGGTCATGCCGGCGAAGGGAGGGGCTGGACGCCCATGTCGCGTACACGCAGTACCGGCGGTACCCGCAGCACACGCACCACCTCGGACGTTCTCGTCGTCGGAGGCGGCATCATCGGCCTGGTCACGGCCTGGCGCGCCGCGCAGCGCGGACTGCGCACCGCGGTGGCCGACCCCGAACCGGGCGGCGGGGCCGCCCGGGTGGCGGCGGGCATGCTCGCCGCCGTCACCGAACTCCACTACGGCGAGGAGACCCTGCTCGGCCTCAACCTGGCCTCCGCCCGCCGCTATCCGGACTTCGTCGCCGAACTCGCCGAGGCGACCGGCGGCATGGACGTCGGCTACCGCGCCTGCGGCACCCTCGCCGTCGCGCTCGACGCCGACGACCGGGCCCACCTGCGCGAACTCCACGCCCTGCAGACCCGCTGCGGGCTCGCCTCCGAGTGGCTGAGCGGCCGCGAGTGCCGCCGCCTCGAACCGATGCTGGCCCCGGGCGTGCGGGGCGGGCTGCGCGTGGACGGCGACCACCAGGTCGATCCCCGGCGGCTCGCCGACGCGCTCGTGGTGGCGTGCGAGCGGGCCGGGGTGGTCTTCCACCGCTCGCTCGCGGAGCGGCTCACGGTGGAACGGGACCGGGCCGCGGGCGCGGTGCTCGCGGACGGCACCGAGCAGGCCGCCGAGCAGGTGGTGCTCGCCGCCGGCAGCATGAGCGGACGGCTCGCCGGGGTGCCGGAGCGGGTCCTGCCGCCCGTGCGGCCCGTGAAGGGGCAGGTGCTGCGGCTGCGGGTGCCGCCCGCGTACGCGCCGTTCCTCTCCCGGACGGTCCGGGCGGTCGTCCGCGGCAGCCATGTCTACCTCGTGCCGCGCGAGAACGGCGAGCTGGTCGTCGGCGCGACCAGCGAGGAGCTCGGCTGGGACACCACCGTCACCGCCGGCGGGGTGTACGAGCTGCTGCGCGACGCGCACGAGCTGGTCCCCGGCATCACCGAGCTGCCGCTCACCGAGACCCGCGCCGGGCTGCGTCCCGGCTCGCCCGACAACGCGCCGCTGCTCGGCCCGAGCGCCCTGCCCGGGCTGCACCTGGCCACCGGCCACTACCGCAACGGGGTGCTGCTCACCCCGGTCACCGGCGACGTCATGGCGGAGGCGCTGACCACCGGCGCGCTGCCGGACGAGGCACGCCCCTTCACCGCCCGCCGCTTCTCCTCCGCGCACCTGGAGCACGCATGAACGCGCCCCTGTCCGTCTCCGTGAACGGGGAGCCCCGGGCCCTGCAGGGCCCGCTCTCCCTCGACGCCCTCGTCGCCACCCTCACCACGGCGCCGTCCGGAGTGGCCGCCGCCGTCAACGAGACCGTGGTCCCGCGCAGCCAGTGGGCAGCGACGCTGCTCGGCGACGGCGACCGGGTCGAGGTCCTGACCGCGGTGCAGGGAGGATGAGCGCAATGTCCGACGACGTGTTCCTGCTGGGCGGTACGGAGTTCTCGTCCCGTCTGATCATGGGTACGGGCGGCGCGCCCAGCCTCGACGTCCTGGAACGCTCGCTCGTCGCGAGCGGCACGGAGCTGACGACGGTCGCGATGCGCCGGCTGGACCCGACGGTCCGGGGTTCGGTCCTGTCGGTCCTGGAGCGGCTCGGCATCCGGGTGCTGCCGAACACGGCGGGCTGCTTCACGGCGGGCGAGGCGGTGCTCACCGCCCGGCTCGCCCGGGAGGCCCTGGGCACCGAGTGGATCAAGCTGGAGGTCATCGCCGACGAGCGGACCCTGCTGCCGGACGGCGAGGAGCTCCTCGCCGCCGCCGAGACCCTCGTGGACGACGGCTTCGTCGTGCTGCCGTACACCAACGACGACCCGGTCCTCGCGCGGAAGCTGGAGGACGTCGGCTGCGCTGCGATCATGCCGCTGGGCTCGCCGATCGGTTCCGGCCTGGGCATCCGCAACCCGCACAACTTCGAGCTGATCGCGGACCGGGCGGGCGTGCCGGTGATCCTGGACGCGGGGGCGGGGACGGCGTCGGACGCGGCGCAGGCGATGGAGCTGGGCTGCGCGGCGGTGATGCTGGCGTCGGCGGTCACGCGGGCGCAGGAGCCCGTCCTGATGGCCGAGGCGATGCGGCACGCGGTGGAGGCGGGCCGCCTGGCCCACCGCGCGGGCCGCATCCCGCGCCGCCACTTCGCCGAGCCCTCCTCCCCGCACGCCGGCCGCGCCCGCCTCGACCCGGAACGCCCCGCCTTCTAGGGACCGCCGCCCCTGGACAGGCCCGGGCCTCGGGCAGGCTCCTGCCCCGGACAGGCCCGGGCGGGCCCCGACCCCCCGGGCAGGCCCCGGACCCGGCCGTCGCTGCGGCTCGCCCCGCCCGCCCGCTCGTCACAGCTGCGCTGCAGTACGGGGCGCGGGGGCCGGGGCGGGTCCGGGGCCCTCGTAGACTCGACGCCGTGGACACGACCCTTCAGGACCCCCTCGTCGGGCGGCTGCTCGACGGCCGCTACCGCGTCGACGCGCGTGTCGCCGTCGGCGGGATGGCCACGGTCTACCGGGCCGTGGACACCCGGCTCGACCGGGTGCTCGCGCTCAAGGTGATGCACCCGGACCTCGCCACGGACGCCGCGTTCGTGGAACGGTTCATGCGGGAGGCCAAGTCCGTCGCACGGCTCGCGCACCCCAACGTCGTCGGGGTCTTCGACCAGGGCGCGGACGGCGCGTACGTCTACCTCGCGATGGAGTACGTCGCCGGCTGCACCCTCCGCGACGTCCTGCGCGAGCGCGGCGCGCTCGCTCCCCGGGCCGCGCTCGACGTCCTGGAGCCGGTGCTCGCCGCCCTCGGCGCCGCGCACCGGGCCGGGTTCGTGCACCGCGACATGAAGCCGGAGAACGTCCTGATAGGGGACGACGGCCGGGTGAAGGTCGCCGACTTCGGGCTCGTACGGGCCGTGGGCTCGGTCACCGACACCACCGGCTCGGTCCTCGGCACCGTCTCGTACCTCGCGCCGGAGCAGATCGAGCACGGCACCGCCGACACCCGCGCCGACGTGTACGCGTGCGGCGTGGTCCTCTACGAGATGCTCACCGGCGGCAAGCCGCACTCCGGGGACACCCCCGCCCAGGTGCTCTACCAGCACCTGAACACCGACGTCCCCGCGCCCTCCGCCGCCGTCCCCGGCCTCGCCGTGGAGCTGGACGAGCTGGTGGCGGGCGCGACGGCGCGGAATCCCGACCTCCGGCCGTACGACGCGGTGGACCTCCTCGCGCGGACCCGGGAGGCCCGTGCCGCGCTCGGCGACGAGCAGCTCGACGCCGTGCCCCCGCAGGCCCGTGCCCAGGCGGCGGAGGACGGCGGCGGGGAGGACCCGACCTCCGTCATCCCGCGCGTCCGGCCGCTCCCCGTGGAGCACACCAGCCTGCTGCCCCCACCGGTCGCCGCAGCCACGGCGGCGCCGCCCGCCCCGCGGCGCCGTCCACGCGGGCCGCTCCTCGTCGTCGCCGCCGTCCTGCTCGCCCTCGGCATCGGGACCGGCGTCTGGTACATCAACTCCGGCCAGTTCACCCGCGTCCCCGCCGTCCTCGGCCAGACCGAGGCGCAGGCCACGAAGCGCCTGGCCGACGCCGGGCTCGACGTGGGCACGACGGAGCGGGCGTTCAGCGACGTGTACGAGCGCGGCACCGTCATGGCGGTCGACCCGGCGCCCGGCGAGCGCATCCGCGGCAACGGCACGGTGACGCTCACCCTGTCCCGCGGCCCGAAGATCGTGAAGGTCCCGAACCTGAAGGGCACGCCGCTCGCCGAGGCCAGGAAGACCCTGGCCGAGGAGGGCCTGGCGACCGGCGTGGTCACGTACGAGTTCAGCGACTCCGTCGCGCAGGGCGCCGTGATCGGCTCCGACCCGGAGCCGGGCACCGAGCGCGGCCCCGACTCGGCCGTCGCGCTCGTGGTCAGCAAGGGCACGCCGATCGACGTCCCCGCCGTCACCGGCGAGTCGGTCGAGGACGCCACCGCCCTGCTCCAGGAGGCCGGTCTGAAGGTGGCCGTCGCTCCGGAGAAGATCAACTCGCCCGAGGAGGCCGGTTCCGTCGCCGCGCAGTCCCTCGCCGAGGGCAGCCGGGCGGCGAAGGGCGACACGATCACCCTGACCGTCTCCAAGGGGCCGAAGATGGTCGAGGTCCCGGACGTGGTCGGCATGTCGACCGACGAGGCCCGCACCGAGCTGGAGGACGCCGGCTTCGAGGTGAAGGTCGAGAAGACGTTCCCGTTCCTCGGCGACACGGTCACCGGCCAGTCCGTCGACGGCGGCTCCACCGCCGCCGAGGGCTCCACCATCACCGTCACGATCAAGGGACTGTAGGAACTCATGCGCAACCCCGTCGGCGGCCATGTCCCCGTGGCCGGCGGTCTCGCCACGGTCGGTCTCGGTTACGCCCGGGAGCTCGGCGCGGAGACGGTGCAGGTCTTCGTCGCCAACCCGCGCGGCTGGGCCACGCCGGCCGGCAACCCGGCCCAGGACGAGCTGTTCCGGGCCGGCTGCGCGGCCGAGGGCCTGTCGGCCTGGGTCCACGCCCCGTACCTGATCAACTTCGGCTCGCACACCGAGGCGACCGTGGAGAAGTCGGTGGAGTCGCTGCGGCACTCACTGCGCCGCGCGCGGCAGATCGGCGCCAGGGGCGTGGTCGTGCACACCGGCTCGGCGACCGGGGGCCGGCCGCGCGCCGAGGCCCTGGCGCAGGTGCGGGAGCGGATGCTGCCGCTGCTCGACGAGCTGACGCACGAGGACGACCCGGACCTGCTCATCGAGTCGACGGCCGGGCAGGGCTTCTCGCTCTGCTCGACGGCGGAGGACTTCGGCCCGTACTTCGAGGCCCTCGACCGCCATCCCAGGCTGGGCGTCTGTCTCGACACCTGCCACATCTTCGCCGCGGGCCACGACCTGACCGGCCCCGACGGCGCGGCGCGCACGCTCGACGAGCTGGTGGCGGTGGTCGGCGAGGGCCGGCTGAAGCTGATCCACGCCAACGACTCCAAGGACGTCGTGGGCGCGCACAAGGACCGGCACGCCAACATCGGGGCCGGTCACATCGGCCAGGACGCCTTCCGGAATCTGCTGGGCCACCCCGCGACCGACGGCGTTCCGTTGATCATCGAGACGCCCGGTGGGCCACAGGGGCACCGGGCGGACGTGGAGCTGCTGAAGAAGCTGCGGGTCTGAATTCCCGTTGAGGAATACCCTAGGGGGGTATACGGTTCCCGAGTACGGAGGAACCGCTACCCGAACTTGGGGGCACCATGCAGCACGAAGCGCACGCCCACCACGAACAGCACCAGACCCACGAGGGCCATGAGCACCACGAGCACCACGCAGCTCATGGGCAGCACAGCGCTCACGACCAGCACGCAGGCCACGCGGGCCACACGGCTCACGAGGGTCACGAGCAGCACCAGCACCACCACGGGCACGGCAAGGTGTCCTGGTCGATGGCCGCCCAGGCCACGCTCCACTGCCTCACCGGCTGCGCCATCGGTGAGGTGCTGGGCATGGTCATCGGCACGGCGCTCGGCTGGGGCAACCTGCCGACGATGGTGCTCGCGATCATCCTGGCGTTCTTCTTCGGCTACGCGCTCACCCTGCGCGGCATCCTGAAGGCCGGCGTCGACTTCAAGACCGCGTTCAAGGTCGCGCTCGCCGCCGACACGCTGTCCATCGCGGTCATGGAGATCATCGACAACGGTGTGATCGCCCTGTGGCCCGGCGCCATGGACGCCCACCTCTCCGAGCCGCTGTTCTGGATCGTGCTCGCCATCGCGCTGGCCGCCGCCTTCGTGATCACCACGCCGGTCAACAAGTGGATGATCGGCCGCGGCAAGGGCCACGCCGTCGTCCACCAGTACCACCACTAGGCACGACAGGGCCGCCAGGCCGTCCGGATCCCGGCCGCGTCCGGGCCCGATCCGAAGGAACCGGCCTAGAGCTCAGGGCCGTCGCCCGGCTCCTCCTGGTACGAGTAGCGCTGCTCCGTCCACGGGTCACCGATGTTGTGGTACCCGCGCTCCTCCCAGAAGCCCCGCCGGTCGGCGGCCATGTACTCCACACCGCGGACCCACTTGGGCCCCTTCCAGGCGTACAGGTGCGGCACCACGAGCCGCAGCGGGAAACCGTGCTCGGCGGTGAGCAGTTCGCCGTCCTTGTGGGTGGCGAAGATCGTGCGCTCCGAGGCGAAGTCGGCGAGCCGC
Source organism: Streptomyces sp. NPDC012637 (assembly GCF_042954805.1). Taxonomy (NCBI): domain Bacteria; kingdom Bacillati; phylum Actinomycetota; class Actinomycetes; order Kitasatosporales; family Streptomycetaceae; genus Streptomyces; species Streptomyces sp. NPDC012637. Next base: position 487,498 of record NZ_JBIBDS010000003.1, on the reverse strand, counting down.
ATGTTGGCGCTGTAGCCGTACTCCGCCCAGACCATGACGTGGGTGACGTTCGGCGCGGGCGGGGCGAGTTCCAGGAGCGTACGGGCGGGCACACCGCCCCATTCGGCCCCGAGCATGCTGAATTTCGTCACGCAGTGCAGATCGGCCACGACGGTGGCGAAGGGCAGCGCCGAGAACTCCTCGTGGTTCCAGCAGCGCTTGTCGCCGTCGGCGGTCGCCCCGAAGACCCGGAACTCCCAGCGCTCCGGCTTGAACCGGGGAACGGGGCCGTAGTGGGTCACCGGCCAGCCGCGCTGGAGCCGCTGCCCCGGCGGCAGATCCGACGAAACCGCCACTCCTGTTTCCCGGCGTGCTCCGCCCTCCGGCTGACCCATGTCATCCATGGTGACAGACCGCGAGGGGTGGTCATGACCAGCCATGCCTCGACATCTTTGGGGATATTCTGACAATTAAGGCAACCCACAGTAAGCCTGCACTTACTGGACGCCACCCATTCGCGCTGCGAGGATGCGGCCATCCTGCCCAGTGGCGGCACCGACATGCGTGGAAGGATCCTGAAGCGATGCAGGGCGACCCCGAGGTCCTCGAATTCCTCAACGAGCAGCTGACCGGCGAGCTGACGGCGATCAACCAGTACTGGCTGCACTACCGCATCCAGGACAACAAGGGCTGGACCAAGCTCGCCAAGTACACCCGCGAAGAGTCCATCGACGAGATGAAGCACGCGGACAAGCTGACCGAGCGCATCCTCATGCTCGACGGCCTGCCCAACTACCAGCGGCTCTTCCACGTCCGCGTCGGCCAGACGGTCAAGGAGATGTTCGAGGCCGACCGCCAGGTCGAGGTGGAGGCGATCGACCGGCTCAAGCGCGGGATCGAGGTCATGCGCGCCAAGGGGGACATCACCTCGGCGAACCTCTTCGAGGAGATCCTGGCGGACGAGGAGCACCACATCGACTACCTCGACACGCAGCTGGAGCTGATCGAGCAGCTGGGCGAGGCGCTGTACTGCTCCACCCTCATCGAGCAGCCGAGCTGACCCCGGCGGCCGCGCCCGAAGACGGCCTCAGGCGGCTTCGCGCAGCTGCGCGACCTCGGCGGTCTCGGTCACCTCGGTGACCTCCGCCGCCAGTGCCGGCATGCCCTGGTCCAGCAGCTCACGGCGCGGGCAGTTGCCGCGCCCGAGAATGGCCTGAATGCGTCGTACACACGAACCACAGTCGGTGCCTGCCTTGCAGGCGGAGGCGATCTGGCGAGGCGTGCAGGCGCCGGCCTCGGCATGCTCCTTGACCTGCTTCTCCGTCACTGCGAAACATGAGCAGACGTACACGCGGTTCACCTCCCGCCTAGATCGATAAGGCTAACCTAACCTTACCCGGCGGTCCGGGGGCGCAAAAGTCCCCGATACGACAGTGGGGCGCGGATCACAAGGATCCGCGCCCCACTGTCGTAGGAAGCTACTTACTGATCGCGGTACATCTCGGCCACGAGGAACGCGAGGTCGAGCGACTGGCTCCGGTTGAGCCGCGGGTCGCAGGCCGTCTCGTAGCGCTGGTGCAGGTCGTCGACGAAGATCTCGTCGCCGCCGCCCACGCACTCGGTGACGTCGTCACCGGTGAGCTCGACGTGGATGCCGCCCGGGTGGGTGCCCAGCTCCTTGTGGACCTCGAAGAAGCCCTTGACCTCGTCGAGCACGTCGTCGAAGCGACGGGTCTTGTGGCCCGAGGCCGCCTCGAAGGTGTTGCCGTGCATCGGGTCGGTCACCCAGGCGACCGTCGCGCCCGAGGCGGTGACCTTCTCGACCAGCTCGGGGAGCTTGTCGCGGACCTTGTCGGCGCCCATGCGCACGATGAAGGTCAGCCGGCCCGGCTCGCGGTCCGGGTCCAGGCGCTCGATGTACGTCAGCGCCTCTTCCGGAGTGGTCGTCGGACCCAGCTTGATGCCGATCGGGTTCGCGATCTGCGAGGCGAACTCGATGTGGGCGTGGTCGAGCTGGCGGGTGCGCTCACCGATCCAGACCATGTGGCCGGAGGTGTCGTACAGCTTGCCGGTGCGCGAGTCGGTGCGCGTCAGCGCGCCCTCGTAGTCGAGGAGCAGCGCCTCGTGCGAGGCGTAGAACTCCACCGCGCGGAACTCGGCCGGGTCGGTGCCACAGGCCTTCATGAAGTTCAGCGCGTTGTCGATCTCGCGCGCCAGCTGCTCGTAGCGCTGGCCCGACGGGGAGGACTTCACGAAGTCCTGGTTCCAGGCGTGCACCTGGCGCAGGTCGGCGTAGCCACCCGTGGTGAAGGCGCGGACCAGGTTGAGCGTCGACGCGGAGGCGTTGTACATCCGCTTCAGGCGCTCGGGGTCCGGGATGCGGGCGGCCTCGGTGAAGTCGAAGCCGTTGACGGAGTCGCCCCGGTAGGTCGGGAGCGTCACGCCGTCGCGGGTCTCGGTCGGCTTCGAGCGCGGCTTGGAGTACTGCCCGGCGATGCGGCCGACCTTGACGACGGGCACGGAGGCCGCGTACGTGAGGACGGCGCTCATCTGGAGCAGGGTCTTCAGCTTGGCTCGGATGTGGTCGGCGGAAACGGCGTCGAAGGCCTCGGCGCAGTCGCCACCCTGAAGGAGGAACGCCTCGCCACGGGCGACGGCTCCCATCCGGGCGCGCAGCTGGTCGCACTCGCCGGCAAAGACGAGCGGAGGATACGACTCGAGGTCCGCGATCACATCGCGCAGAGCCTCGGCATCGGGGTACTCGGGCTGCTGCGCCGCGGGCAGGTCTCGCCAGGTCGCCTTGGCGACGGCGTGGGTATCAGCGTTCACGGTCACGCGACAACAGTACGGGGTCTTCGCCCCGTCTCGTCCCTCTGCCCAGCTGCTGAGACACGGACCCGCCATCCGGACACGGACGCGACACCTTCCGTGGGTCTGCGCGTTGAACAGCGCTGTTAGTTTCCGGCCCTTCTGACAACTGAACCGAGGGGTGGGCGTGATCCCCAGACACCGCAAGGACCGCAAGAAGAAGCGCCTGTTGTACGGCACGCTGGCGGGCGTCGTCGTCGGCGCCACGATCGGCACCCTCGCGGTCGCCGCTCCCGGCGCCCTCCGCGGCGAGGACGACGGGAAGGCCGCCGAACCCTCGCTCCGCTCGGCCTTCGCCGACGCGGCGCGCGAGTTCGACGTGCCGCAGAGCGTGCTGATGGCGGTCTCGTACCGGCAGACCCGCTGGGATTCGCACGACGGCGAGCCCAGCACGACCGGCGCGTACAACGTCATGGGCCTGACCGACGTCGACCCGGACGACGTCGGGGCGGAGGACGACGAGGAGCGCCTCGCGCACCTCAACGAGAGCGGCCGCCCGGAGATCGAGAAGACCTTCGACGCGGCCAGGGCCCTGGCCGCCCTGCCGGAGCGGGCCGTCGACACCGGCGATCCGCGGCTGCACACCGCGGACGCGGCCGCCGCGCTGATCGACGACTCCGCCGAGTCCGTGAAGGGCGACCCGGCCCAGAGCATCCGGGCCGGCGCGGCGCTGCTCGCGGAGTACCAGCGGCAGGCCACCGGTGGCGACGAGCTGCCGGACGCGCCCGGCGCCTGGTACCCGGCCGTCGCGCGCTACAGCCAGTCGCCCGACCGCAAGGGCGCCGAGCTCTTCGCGCGGCGCGTCTTCGAGTCGATCAGGACCGGCGAGAGCGAGCTGACGGCGGACGGCGAGCAGGTCGTCCTGCCGGCCGACCCCTCGGTGCGGCCGGCCAAGCCCTCGCGGATGCCGCTCGCCGTCACCTCCGCGAGCACCACGGCCGTTCCGACGCCCGAGTGCCCGTCCGGTCTGACCTGCAACTTCGTGCCCTCGCGTACGGCCGCCGACGGCAGCACCCGCAACTACACCCTCGCCGACCGCCCGAACCAGGACGTCGGCATCCGCCAGATCGTGATCCACGACACCGAGGGCGGCTACGACGGCTCGCTCGCCTCCCTCACCAACCCGGACGTCAAGGCGAGCGCCCACTACCTGGTCCGCGCCTCCGACGGCCTGGTCACGCAGATGGTGGAGAACCGGAACCTGGCGTGGCACGCGGGCAACTGGACGCTCAACATGCACTCCATCGGCGTGGAGCACGAGGGCTACGCCATCAAGGAGGGCAGCTGGTACACCGAGTCGCAGTACGCCTCGACCGCCGCCCTGGTGAAGTTCCTGGCCGGGAAGTACGGCATCCCGCTGGACCGCGAGCACGTCATCGGGCACGACGAGGTGCCGATGCAGCTGGACGGCTACAGCGGCAGGACCCACTGGGACGCCGGGCCGTACTGGGACTGGAACCACTTCATGGCGCTGATGGGCGCGCCCACGGGCGCGGGCGGCGCGGGCGGGCGGCTCACGGCCGGCCAGGTGGTCCGGGTCGTCCCGCCGTTCACCACGGCCAACCAGCCGCCGCTGACGTACGGCGGCAGCGCGGTCCCGGCCCGGCCCGCCAACTTCGGCTACCTGTACACCGCCGCGTCCACCGGTTCGGCGCCGCTCACCGACCCGTACTTCTCCTCCCTCTGGACGGAGGGCTCGAACTGGGGGAACAAGGTCCGCGCGGGCGCCACCTACGTGGTCGCCGACCGGACCACCGACTGGACGGCCGTCTGGTACGCGGGGAAGAAGGCCTGGTTCCACAACCCGGGCGGGCAGTACACCGTGCCCGTGACGTCCACGCCGATCCGGGTGCGGGCCAAGGCCGGGGTGACGGTACGGATCTACGGCCGCTCGTATCCCGAGACGTCCGCCTACACGGCCGCGGGCCTGCAGGCGCCGACCGACGACCCCGACCACCTCTCCAAGTACACCCTCACGGGTGAGTACGCGAAGGCCGGCGCCGAGGTGAAGGGCGACGACTGGTTCGGCTCCGCCCGGAAGAACGTCGTCGGCACCGTCACGTACGTCCCGATCCACTACAACCACCGTCTCGCGTGGGTGCGGGCCGACCAGGTGGAGCAGGTGCCGGGCGTCGCGCCGGACCCCGGCACCACCCGGCACAACGTGCTCGCCCGTGACGCGTCCGGCGTGCTGTGGCAGTACCAGGGCAGCGGCGACCCGGCCGTCCCCTTCCTCACCCGGTACCGGATCGGCCCGGGCTGGAACGCGTACGACGTGATCAGCGCGACGGGCCCGCTGCGGGCCGACGGCACCGGGGACCTGGTGGCCCGCGACGGCTCCGGCCACCTCTGGTACCACCAGGGCACCGGCAATCCCTCGGCGCCGTTCGCGGCCCGGCTCGACGTGGGCACCGGGTGGGGGATCTACAACCGGATCTCCGGCGCTCGTGACCTCACCGGTGACGGCAGGGCCGACCTCGTCGCCCGCGACTCCTCCGGCTACCTCTGGCTGTACAAGGGCACCGGCACCCCGTCGACGCCGTTCGCCACCCGCGTGCGGATCGGCGGCGGCTGGAACCTGTACGACCGGCTGGTCCCGACCGGCGACATCACCGCCGACGGCAGGGCCGACCTCGTCGCCAGGGACGGCTCGGGCTACCTGTGGCTGTACAGGGGCACCGGCAGCGCCACCGCCCCGTACGCCACCCGGGTGAAGATCGGCGGCGGCTGGAACGCGTACGACCGGCTCCTCGCCGTCGGCGACGTCACCGGTGACGGCCGGGCCGACCTCGTCGCGCGCGACCCCTCCGGCTACCTCTGGCTGTACAGGGCCACCGGCAGCGCCACCACGCCGTACGCCACCCGGGTGAAGATCGGCGGCGGCTGGAACGTCTACGGCCTCCTGATCTGACCCGGCCGTGGGTTAGAGTTCGCCCATGTTCGCGCAGACGACCCAGGACTGGTGGTGGACCGCTCATCCGGCGGCCCGTCCCCAAGCTCTTCGAGCTGGGGGATATCCCAGTTCGCGCGACTAGTCGAACGCGAAGGCCGCCCGAGGGGCGGCCTTCGTCGTATCCACGAGGCCGTTCCTCTCCGAACCCCGCCCCAGGCTCCCGGAAGGAACACGCTCATGGACCTCTCCCGTCTCCTCGACGCATCCGCACCCCCCTTCGCCCTGCTGCGCCGCCGCACCCCCGGCCGCGACCACGACACGGTCGAGGTGCTGACCGGCCCGGTGCACGAGGCCGGGCGGCTGGCCGAGCTGCCGGTACGGGACCTGCCCACGCTGGCCCTGGTGCCGTTCCGGCAGATCCGCGAGCGCGGCTTCGACGTGCGCGACGACGGCACCCCGCTCTCGGTCCTCGTCGCCGAGGAGGCGTACGAGCTGCCGCTCGCCGACGCCCTCGCGCAGCTCCCCGACCACGACGTACGGGTGGAGGGCGGCGGCTTCGACGTCTCCGACGAGGAGTACGGCCGGATCGTGCGACGCGTCATCGACGAGGAGATCGGGCGCGGCGAGGGCGCCAACTTCGTCATCCGCCGCACCTTCACCGGCGAGGTGCCGGGCTTCGGGCGGGCCGACGCGCTCGCGCTGTTCCGGCGGCTGCTCACGAGCGAGCGGGGCGCCTACTGGACCTTCGTCGTCCACACCGGGGACCGCACCCTGGTCGGCGCGAGCCCGGAGGTGCACGTGCGGATGTCGGGCGGCACGGTCGTGATGAACCCGATCAGCGGCACCTACCGCTACCCGACGGGCGCCGCGCCGACCCCGGACGACCTGCTGGCGTTCCTGGCCGACCGCAAGGAGACCGAGGAGCTGTCGATGGTGGTCGACGAGGAGCTCAAGATGATGTGCACGGTCGGCGACCGGGGCGGGGTGGTGATCGGGCCGCGGCTGAAGGAGATGGCGCACCTCGCGCACACGGAGTACGAGCTGCGCGGCCGCTCCTCGCTCGACGTGCGCGAGGTGCTGCGGGAGACGATGTTCGCGGCGACCGTGACCGGCTCGCCCCTGCAGAACGCCTGCCGGGTGATCGAACGGCACGAGGTCGGAGGCCGGGGCTACTACGCGGGCGCGCTGGCGCTGCTGGGCACCGACGAGAACGGGGCGCAGACCCTGGACTCGCCCATCCTCATCCGCACCGCCGACATCGCGGCGGACGGGACGCTGCGGGTGCCCGTCGGCGCCACGCTGGTGCGGCACTCCGACCCGGCGGGCGAGGTCGCCGAGACCCACGCCAAGGCGGCGGGCGTGCTGACGGCCCTGGGGGTCCCCCCGCTTTCCCAGGGCGCGGGGCGGGTACGGGAGGGCCGGCCGGGCGACGGAGCGGCGGTGCCGGCCCGGCTCGCCGACGATCCGCGGGTGCGGGCGGCGCTTGACGCGCGGCGGGCGGATCTGGCGCCGTTCTGGCTGAAGATGCAGGTGCGCTCCGCGGAGCTGTCCGGGCACGCGCTGGTGATCGACGCGGAGGACACCTTCACCGCGATGCTGGCGCACCTGCTGCGCTCCTCGGGCCTCGAGGTGTCGGTGCTGCGCTACGACGAGCCGGGCCTCCGCGAGCTGGCGCTCGGGCACGAGGGCCCGGTGGTCCTCGGCCCCGGCCCCGGCGACCCGCAGGACGCGGCCGATCCGAAGATGCGCTTCCTGCGCGGGCTGACGGCGGAGCTGCTGCGCGGCCACCGGCACGGCGTGCTCGGCGTGTGCCTCGGCCATGAGCTGATCGCGGCCGAGCTGGGCCTGGAGATCGTCCGCAAGCGGACCCCGTTCCAGGGCGCGCAGGTGCGGATCGACCTGTTCGGGCAGGAGCAGACGGTCGGCTTCTACAACAGCTTCACGGCGCGCTGCGACGGGCGGACGGCGACCGAACTGGCCCTGCACCGGATCGAGGTGAGCCGGGACGAGGCGACGGACGAGGTGCACGCGCTGCGCGGCCCCGGGTTCGCGGGCGTGCAGTTCCACCCGGAGTCGGTCCTGACGATGGACGGGGCCGCGGTGACCGCCTCGCTGCTGGCGGGCGTGCTGGTCTGAACGGCGCTGGGGCGCGTCCTTCGGATCGGGCCGGGCGTCGGGACGCCGGCGGGATCCAGGGGGCGCGCCCTGGGCCGTTTCTCTCGGATCAGGCCGGGACGCCGGCAGGATCCGGAGGGCGCGCCCTAGGGGACCCGCGGTACCAGGACGTTCTCGCCGCGTCGTCCCGCGGCGTGGTCGAGGACGTTCCGGACCGTGGTGTCGATGATCTGGCCGACGGCGTCGGCCGTGTAGTACGCCTGGTGGGAGGTGACCACGACGTTCGGGAAGGTCACCAGGCGGGCCAGGGTGTCGTCCTCGACGCCGGCGAGCGACTTGTCGAGGAAGAAGAGCCCGGCCTCGGCCTCGTACACGTCGAGGCCGACGCCGGTGAAGCGGCCCGCGCGCAGTTCGCGCACCAGGGCCTCGGTGTCGACGAGGCCGCCGCGGCTGGAGTTCACCAGGATCGCGTCGTCCTTCATCGAGGCCAGGGCGGCCGCGTCGATGAGGTGATGGGTGGCCGGGAGCAGGGGCACGTGGAGGCTGACGAGGTCCGCCTCGGCGAGGAGCGTCTCCTTGTCGACGTACTTCATGCCGAGTTCGACGCAGGCCGGGTTCTGGGCGGCGTCCCAGCCGAGCAGGTTCATGCCGAAGCCGTGGGCGATCCGGGTGAAGGCCTCGCCGATCCTGCCGGTGCCGAGGACGCCGACGGTGCGGCCGCGCAGGTCGCGGCCCATGAGCCCGTCGAGCCGGAAGTCGAAGTCGCGGGTCCGGTTGGAGGCGCGGACGATCCGCCGGTTGACGGCCATGGCGAGGGTCCAGGCGAACTCGGCGACGGAGTACGGCGAGTAGGACGAGACGCGGGCGACGGTGAGGCCGAGCCGCTCGGCCACGTCGAGGTCGATGTTGTTGAAGCCGGTGGAACGCTGGGCGACCATCTGGGTCCCGCCGGCCGCGAGGGTCTGCAGCACGCGGTGGTCGAGGCTGCAGTTGACGCTGGTGGAGACGACCTCGTGGCCGGCGGCGATGGGCGCGGTGTCCTCGGTGAGGAAGACGTCCAGGCACCGCACCTCGTAGTGCCCCTCGAAGGCCTTCTCGATCAGCGGCTTCTCGTCCCTCTGTACGCCGAATGCCAGGATCTCCACGGGCCCTCCGAAGTCGTGCCGGAATTTTGTGGGTACGGGGCGAATATACGGGCCGGAGCCGGGCCCGTCTCGGGCGCGGGGCCGGCCCGGGCGCAGGACGGCTCAGCCGAAGAAGACGCCCGCCTCCGCGTAGAGCCCCGGGTCGACCGTCTTCAGGCGGGCGGTGGCTGCGGACAGCGGGACCCGGACCACCTCGGTGCCGCGCAGCGCGACCATCGTGCCGTGCGCCCCGTCCCGTACGGCGTCCACGGCGTGCAGTCCGAAGCGGGTGGCCAGCCAGCGGTCGAAGGCGCTGGGGCTGCCGCCCCGCTGGACGTGACCGAGGACGGTGGTGCGGGCCTCCTTGCCGGTGCCCCGCTCGATCTCGCCGGCCAGCCACTCCCCCACCGGCCCGGTGACGGGCCCGCCTCCGCGGGGTCTGGCGCCCTCGGCGACGACGAGGATCGGGGCGTAGGTGGCCCGGAAGCGGGAGGCGACCCAGGCGAGGACCTGGTCGAGGTCGAAGCGCTGCTCGGGCACGAGGATGACGTTGGCGCCGCCCGCGAGCCCGGCGTGCAGGGCGATCCAGCCGGTGTGCCGGCCCATGACCTCGACGACGAGGACCCGGCGGTGCGAGTCGGCGGTGGTGTGCAGCCGGTCGATGGCCTCGGTGGCGATGCCGACGGCGGTGTCGAAGCCGAAGGTCCAGTCGGTGGCCGTGAGGTCGTTGTCGATGGTCTTGGGGACGCCCACGACGGGCAGCCCGTGCTCGGCGTGCAGCCGGGCGGCGATGCCGAGGGTGCCGCGGCCGCCGATGGCGACCAGCGCGTCGGTGCGGTGCTTGGCCAGGGTCTCGCGGACCCGCCGGACCCCGTCGCGCACGGCGAACGGGTCGGTGCGGGAGGAGCCGAGCACGGTGCCGCCGCGCGGCAGGATGCCGCGGACGGCCCGGACGTCGAGCGTCTCGGTGTCGCCCTCGACGACCCCGCGCCAGCCGTCGCGGAAACCGGTGAAGCTCCAGTCGTACTCCTGGACGCCCTTGCGGACCACGGCGCGGATCACCGCGTTGAGTCCGGGACAGTCGCCTCCGCCGGTCAGCACACCGACGCGCATGGGCCGCACTCCTTCGCCGTACGTGGGGGATGCGGCCCACGCTAGTGGTGACGCGGGTCACACCGACACGGCGAACAGGGTGAACCTTCCGCGCGGACCGGGCGGCGGGGTCAGGCGTCGTCGAGGCCGCGCTCGATGGCGTAGCGGACGAGCTCGACCCGGTTGTGCAGCTGGAGCTTGCCGAGGGTGTTCTGGACGTGGTTCTGCACCGTGCGGTGCGAGATGACGAGGCGTTCGGCGATCTGCTTGTAGCTCAGGCCCTTGGCGACCAGGCGCAGCACCTCGGTCTCGCGCTCGGTGAGCTGCGGGGCCTTCGGCTCGTCGGCGCCGGGCGCCGGGCCGGGCTCGGAGGCGAGCCGCCGGTACTCGCCGAGCACCAGACCGGCCAGGCCCGGGGTGAAGACGGGGTCGCCGGCGGCGGTGCGGCGCACCGCGTCGATGAGCTCCTCGGTGCTGGCCGACTTGAGCAGGTAGCCGGTGGCGCCCGACTTCACGGCCTCCAGGACGTCGGCGTGCTCGCCGCTCGCGGAGAGCACCAGGACCCGCAGCCGCGGGTTGGCGCCGACCAGCTCCTTGCAGACCTGGACGCCGGGCTTGAGCGGCAGGTTCAGGTCGAGGACCAGGACGTCCGGGTCGGCCGCGGCGGCGCGGCGCACCGCCTGCTCGCCGTCGCCCGCGGTGGCGACCACGTCGAGGCCCGCCTCGCCGAGGTCGCGGGCGACCGCGTCCCGCCACATGGGGTGGTCGTCGACCACCATGACCCTGATCGGCCGCTGCGGCTGCTCGTTCTGCTCGCTCACTTCGCTCCTGCCTTCCCCCGCCGTTCCCGCGGCGCGCGCGGGACCTTCAGTTCCACTTCGGTGCCCTGTCCGGGGACCGAGATCAGCTCGGCGGTGCCGCCGAGGTCCCGCAGTCTGCCCCGGATGGACAGGGCGACGCCCATCCGGCCCTCCCCCTCGGCCTGCGCGAGCCGGCCCTCGGGGATGCCGGGCCCGTCGTCCCGGACGGTCACTATCACCTCGTCGCCCCAGTCCTCGACCAGGATCCAGGCCCGCGCGCCGTCTCCCGCGTGCACCCGCACGTTGTCCAGGGCGGCTCCGACGGCGGCGGCGAGTTCCCGGGCGGCCGGCGCGGGCAGCACGACGGGCGCGCCCGGGTCGGCGAGGGTGACCAGGGCCCCGGCGCGCGGCGCGAGCAGGGTCCGCAGGTCGATCTCGGTGCCGTGGGCGTCCTCGGCGTCCGGGACCTCCACCACCCGGACGACGGCGCCCTCGGACTCGTCCTCGGAGACGCGCGAGGTACGGGTGAGACCGCCGGCGACCAGGGTGCGCAGGGCGACCTCCTGCTCGCCGGCCATCCTGCCGAGTTCGGCGGCCTCGCCGCCGAGGGCGGTGCCGCGCCGCTGCACCATGGCGAGGACCTGGAGCACGCTGTCGTGGATGTCGCGGGCGAGCCGCTCGCGCTCGCGGGTCGCGGCCTCGATCTCCAGGGCCCGGGCGAGGGTGCGTTCGGAGGCGCGGGCGACCTCGACGACGTAACCGATGGCGATGGAGGCGACCCAGACGAGGAGCACGTTGTGCACGGTGTCCCGGCTGGGAGAGCCGCGCTCGATGATGTTGGCGACGGCGACGAGCGAGGAGGCGAAGCCGGCCCAGCGCCAGCCGCCCCTGAGCGCCCAGGTGAGGGCGGTGCCGGCGGTCCAGATCGTCGGCAGGGTGGGGTGGTCGGTCGACTGGGCGTGGACGTCCGCGAGCGGGGTGAGGAGGATGCCGGTGAGCGCGACGGACAGGTCGGCGACCAGGAAGCGCTTGGTGCAGCCGGCCGCGTTCGCCACCTTGGGGAGGGTGGCGAGCGTCCACACGCACAGGACGGCGAGGAAGCCGATGGCTATCCACGGCCGTTCGTACCGCTCGCGTCCGAAGACGAAGACCAGTACCGCGTAGACCATGGTGCCGACGCGGTACGCGGTGACCGCCCGCCACAGCGGCTGCTCGACCGACATGCGCACGACACGTTCACGTCTGGCCATGTACCCCACCCCCACCGCGCCCGCCCAGGGGTCAGGCGCCGGACTCTTCCCGTGCCGCGATCTCGGCCTTGACGGCCTCCTTGGCGGCCTTCTCGGCCTCCGCGATCTGCCGCTTGGCGGCCGTCGCGTAGATGTCCACGTACTCCTGGCCGGACAGCTTCATGATCTCGTACATGACCTCGTCGGTCACCGAGCGCAGGATGAAGCGGTCGCCCTCCATGCCCCGGTAGCGGCTGAAGTCGAGCGGCTCGCCGATCCGGATGCCCGGGCGCATCAGCTTGGGCACGACCTTGCCGGGCGGCTGGATCTTCTCGGTGTCGATCATCGCGACGGGGATCACCGGCGCGCCGGTGGCGAGCGCCACGCGCGCGAGGCCGCCGGGCTTGCCGCGGTAGAGCCGGCCGTCGGGCGAGCGGGTGCCCTCGGGGTAGATCCCGAACAGGCCGCCCTTCTCGATGACTTCGATGCCGGCCTTGATCGCCGCCTCGCCGGCGCCGCGCGCGCCGGAGCGGTCGACCGGGAGCTGGCCGACGCCCTTGAAGAAGGCGGCGGTCAGCCGGCCCTTGACGCCGGGGGTGGTGAAGTACTCGGCCTTGGCGATGAAGGTCACCTTGCGGTCGAGGACCGCCGGCAGGAAGAAGGAGTCCGAGAAGGAGAGGTGGTTGCTCGCGAGGATCGCCGGCCCCTCGGCGGGAATGTTCTCGAGGCCCTCCACCCAGGGCCTGAAGGCGAGCTTCAGGGACCCTCCGAGGGAGAACTTCATTGCGCCGTAGATCAACTCGCCATGCCTTCCGTGTGCCGTCACGACGACCTTATCCCGTACCGGCCCGGCCGGTCCGCCGCAGGCGCCGCGGCTCGCGCCCGTTCGCCGCTCCCCGGGGTGCGAACGACCCTGGTCGGTGTCGGTCCGGTCGCGTACGGTGAAAGCCTTCCCCTTACCGAAGCCGCTTCGGCCGCCCGCGAGAGCGCGGCCCGGAGTCGAACCCGAACAGGAGACCCCGTGCCGGTCCTTCCTGGAGCCGAGCCGTACCGCCACGAGGGCGGAGAGGTCGGCGTCCTTCTCTGTCACGGATTCACCGGTTCCCCGCAGTCGATGCGGCCCTGGGCCGAGTATCTGGCCGGGCGCGGACTGACGGTGTCGCTGCCGCTGCTGCCCGGGCACGGCACCCGCTGGCAGGACATGCAGCTCACCACCTGGCACGACTGGTACGCGGAGGTCGACCGCGAGCTGCGCGAGCTGACCGCGCGCTGCGAGCGGGTCTTCGTCATGGGCCTGTCGATGGGCGGCGCCCTCACGCTGCGGCTCGCGGCGAAGCACGGCGACGCGGTCAGCGGCATCGTGCTCGTCAACCCGGGCAACAAGGTGCACGGCCTGGCGGCCTACGCGCTGCCGGTCGCCCGCCACTTCGTGCCCTCCACCAAGGGCATCGCCAGCGACATCGCGAAGGACGGCGTGGACGAGCTCGGGTACGACCGGGTGCCACTGCACGCCGCGCACTCGCTGCGGCGCTTCTTCCAGGTCGTCGACGGCGAGCTGCCGCAGGTCACGCAGCCGATGGTGCTGCTGCACAGCCCGCAGGACCACGTGGTTCCGCCGGCCGACTCGGCGCGGATCCTCGCCCGGGTCTCGTCGACGGACGTCAAGGAGATCCTGCTGGAACAGAGCTACCACGTGGCGACGTTGGACCATGACAAGGAGCGGATCTTCGAGGAGAGCTGGGCGTTCGTGACCCGGCTGGCCCCGGAGCTGGTCGGGGAGAACGCCGAGAAGGGAAGCGCGAGCGGTGGCTGAGCAGCAGGACGGGGAGCGCGAGCCGCAGCCCATCGACGAGGAGGCGGCCTGGGCCGCGATCGTCGCGGGGTACGGCGAGGAGCCCGCCGATCCTCCGGGCGCGCGCCCGTTCCGCCCGGTGGAGGACCTGGCACTGCCGGACCTTCCGGAGGACGAGGACGACGCCGAGGACGACCCCGACGGCGGGGGCGGGAAGGCGGCTCCCGGGGCCGACGCCGGCCCTTCCGGCACCGCCGGGAGCTCCCGCGCGGCCGACGCCCCCGACGCCCCCGACGCCCCCGGGTCCGACGGGGTCTCCGGGCCTTCCGGCGACGTCGAGGCCTCGGGCACGGCCGGTCCTTCCGGTGCCGGCGACGCAGCCCGCGGCTCCGCGGGCCTGGAGAAGCCCGACAAGTTCCGCAAGCCGGAGGCGCCCGGGGCGGCCGACGGGTCCGACGGGTCCGGGGCGCCGGACGAGCCGGGGAAGCCCGCGCTGGGCTCGTCCGTGGTCTTCGCCCCGGGCGTGGGCCTGGGCGGCGGCCCGCGTGACTACTCGCTCGCCGAGCCGGACGAGCCCGGCGACGCCGCCGGGACCTCGGACGAGGGCCACTTCGTCCCGCCGGAGCCGCCGCCGCTCCCGGAGGCCGACACCACGACCAAGTTCGCCTGGCTCGCGGTGGTCGGCGGACCGGTCCTGATGCTGCTCGCCGTGCTGTTCCAGTGGGACATGACCTGGTGGCTCACCACCGTGTGCGTGGGCGGCTTCCTGGGCGGCTTCGCGACCCTGGTGGCCCGGATGAAGCACGACGACGAGGACGACGACGGCTTCGACGACCCGGGCCGCGGCGCGGTCGTCTGACCCCGTACGGCAGGAACGGCGGGGCCTCGGAGGGCCGCGCCGGCCTCCGGCGCCGGGTGAGCGGGGCGCTCGCGCTCAGCCCGGCGGGTCCGCCGGCACACGGACCACCGCCAGCACCGGCAGGTGGTCCGTCGCCGTTCGCAGGTCCCCGGGATCGAGGTCCGTCGGGACGCCGCAGGCGAGGAAGTCGATGCCCGGGGTGGCGAGGACCGCGTCGATGCGGCGGTCCGGCGCGGTGACCGGCCAGGTGTGTTCGGCGCCCCAGGGAGCGGTGTCCCAGCCGTCCTGGAGTTCCTTCGTGAGGCGGGTCCGGCTCCGGCCGCCGGGGCGCTCGTTGAGGTCGCCCGCGACGACGGCGTACGGCGTGCCGAGGGCGGCCACCCGTTCGAGGAGCAGGCCCGCCTGCGCGTAGCGCTCGTCGTCGCGCAGGCTCAGGTGGCAGCTGACCAGGCCGAGCCGAGCACCGCCGAAACGGACCACGGCGGTGGCGAGACCGCGCCGGTGCAGCCCGGGCGTGAGGGGCAGCAGAACGTCCTCGGTGCGTTCCACGGTGGCCCGCAGGGAGCACAGCAGCAGCGGCCCGGCGGCCGTGGCGCCGCCGCTCAGGACGACGAGCTCGCTCTTGGCGGCCAGCCGCGCCGCGTGCTTGCGCCAGCGGAAGAAGCGCGGGGCCTCCTGGACGAAGACGAGGTCGGGGGCGCAGGCCCGGATCACCCGGGCGAGCGCGTCCTCGTCGTCGCGCATCGAGCGCACGTTGTAGGAGAGGATCCGTACCACGGCGGAACCGTCCGGCTCGGTACGGGAGTTGGGCAGCTCGCTCATCGCCATGGGGCCACCATAAGCACGGTGCCCGCCGCGCCCCAGAGGGCACGACGGGCACCGAGGTGTGAACGGCCGGCCCCGGAGGACCGGCCTCAGCCCTGGCGGGCGAGGTCGGCCGCGCCGACCAGACCGGCCTTGTTGCCGAGCTGCGCGGCGAGCACCTGGGCGTGCGGACGCCACTGGCCGCCGATCAGCCAGCGCCGGAAGGACTTGCGGATCGGGTCGAGGACCAGCTCGCCCTCGTCGGAGACGCCGCCGCCGACGATGAAGGCGGACGGGTCGAACAGCGACGCCAGGTCCGCGAGGCCGGCACCCGCCCAGCGGGCGAGCTCGCGGAAGGAGTCGACGGCCACCTTGTCGCCCGCGCGGGCCGCCTGGCTGACGTGCTTGCCCTCGATGCCGGCGGGGGTGCCGTCGCCGAGCCCGAGGAGGATCTCCGCGTTCTCGGGCGTGGCGGCGGCGCGCTGCCTGGCGTACCGGACGAGGGCGCGCCCGGAGGCGTACTGCTCCCAGCAGCCCTGGCTGCCGCAGCCGCACAGCAGTCCGTCGGGGACGACCCGGATGTGGCCGAACTCGGCGGCCACGCCGAAGCGGCCGCGGCGCAGCTTGTTGCCGATGATGATGCCGCCGCCGAGGCCGGTGCCCAGCGTGATGCAGATGACGTCCTCGTGGCCCTGGCCGGCACCGAAGCGGTACTCGCCCCAGGCGGCGGCGTTGGCGTCGTTCTCCACGACGACGGGGAGGCCGACGCGCTGTTCGACCTTGTCCTTCAGCGGCTCGTGCCGCCAGTCGATGTTGGGCGCGAAGAGGACGGTGGCGCGCTTGTCGTCGACGTAGCCCGCGGCTCCGATGCCGACGGCCTCGATCTGGTACCCCTTGCCCGCCTCGGAGACCGCGGCGCAGATGGCGTCGACGATGCCCTCGGGGGTCGGCGGGGTCGGCACGGTGTGCGTGTCGAGGATGTTGCCCTCCTCGTCCACCACGCCGGCCGCGATCTTCGTGCCGCCGATGTCGACGCCGATGGTGAGTCCCATGTGTCCCTCAGTTTTCGGTCGAGCCCCGCTACGGCCCACCGTACCCGAGGAGGACGGCCCTCCTGATCGCTCCGGGATCAGTCGAGGTCGATCTGCTGCCCGGTTCCGGACCCGTCGTCGGGGCCCTCGTCGGGGCCGTCGCCCCGGCGTTCGTTCCCCTGTTCGTTCCCGGGTTGGTTCCGGCCCGCGTCCTCGCCGGTGGCCTGGCGGGTGTCGCCGCGGGTCCACCGGGCCTCCTGGCCCTGGACGGCGGAGCGGTACGCGGCGAGCAGCTCGTTGCCGGCGGCGGCGAGGTGGTCGAAGACCTGCGGGTTGCGCTCGATGACGGGCTCGACGAGAGCCTTCGCCTGGTTGACGACCTGCTGGACGGTGGCCGCGGCCTGGCCGCCGGCGAGGGATCCGCCGAGCGGGCCGCCCAGCGTGCCGGAGAGCTTCTCGGCGACGGCCTCGAAGAGCTTGCGGAACTCCTCGGCCGGAGAGCCGGGCTCCTCACCGCCACGCGCCCGGCGGCGGGCCTTCTCGGCCTCCAGGTCCTCGGCGCAGGCCTCGGCCCAGGCGTCCGAATCGCTCATGGCGTACTCCTCAGGTCTCCTACGGTCGACGGTACACGCCCCGCGCCGGGTCAGGGAGCGGTCCTCGGCCACAGTCCGGGGTCGGGCGTGAACCGGATCCGCAGGTCGCCCTCGACGAGCCCGGCGCCGGTGACGGTGCAGCGGCGCAGCACCGCGGGCAGCGGGACGGCGCGGCGGAACGGTCCCGCACCGAGCAGGAGTTCGTCTCCCCGGCGGACGAGCGACAGGCCGTCCTTGACGGCGCCGGGGAGCGGGATGTGCCAGACGAGGATGCCGTCCTCGCCGCGCCGGTCCTCGACGGTCCACGCGGGCGGCGCCGCGGGCGCGGCAGGCCCGGTGACGGCCAGCAGGGCGAGGTCCTCGGGGCCGCGGACCGCGCGGCCGAGGTGCGGCAGCTCGTGCAGGCCGGGGTGGGCCTCGCGCAGGGCGGCGAGGTGGCGGTGCTGTTCGGCGGCGAGGCCGGCGAACCAGGGGTCGGGCGAGTCGGCGGGCAGCACCCGGTTGGCGACGACGCCCTCCAGGGCCAGGCCCTGGAGGGCGAGGCCGAGCCGGGCGGTGGTCAGCGCGTCCTCGGCGCCGGGCCCCGGCTCGACGACGAGCCGTACGGCGGTGCCGGGCGCGTCGAGGACGTCCTGGACGGCCGCCAGCTCGGCCTCCCAGCGGGCGGTCGTCTCGTACAGCCACTGCGCCGGCAGCGGTACGCCGGCGAGCTGGGCGAGCATGGGGCGCAGCGCGCGGGCGGCCTGGCGCTCGGGCGGCAGGAGGCGGCGCAGGTAGCGTCGCAGCTGGGCGGGAAGGGCGAGCAGGGCGAGCGCCTCGGTCACCGGCGGCAGCTCGGCGACCACGAGGTCCCATGCACCGGCGGCGGCGTCCCGCAGGGCCCTGAGCAGGGCGAAGTCCCGGCTTCCGGGAAGCTCGGTCAGTTCGGCGTCCTCGAAGGGCGCGGCGCCGAGCAGGTCGAGGGCGGCGCTCGAGCGGGCCTGGAGGGCGAGGAACTCGCGGCGGAAGTCCGCGGCGGGATCGGGCACGAGCAGGCGCAGGCCCTCGCCGGCCACGGCCGCGGGCTCGGCGTCCGCCGACACCAGCAGCACGCACCGCCCGGCCCGGGCCTCGGCGAGCGCGGTACCGACGGCCACGGAGGTCCGCCCGGCGCCGCCGTTCCCGGTGACAAGAATGATCCGCATGCGCCGACGGTACCGGCGTCCGCGCCGGACGACGGCGGGGAGGGGCCGGGCCGCGCGGGCCCCGGGGCCCGGCGGGTCGCGCGCCGGGGTTACTTCGGGGACTCGACCCGGGCCTTCAGGCCCGCCAGCGCCCGGTCGATGATGACCTTCTCGGCCTTGCGCTTGATCATGCCGAGCATCGGGATCTTGACGTCGACGGTCAGCTGGTACGTCACCTCGGTGCCCTTGCCGTCCGCCGTGGGGGCGAGGCGGTAGGAGCCGTCGAGGGCGCGGAGCATCTGGGACCTGACCAGGGTCCAGCTGACCTCGTCGTCACCGGTCCAGGTGTAGGCGAGGGTGTGGTCGTCCTTGATGGCGCCGGCGTCCAGGAGCAGCCGGACCTTCTCCGCGCGGCCGGCCGCGTCCGTCTCCAGGACCTCGGCCTCCTTCACCTCGCCCGTCCACTCGGGGTAGCGGGCGAAGTCGGCGATCACGTTCATGACCTCGGCCGGGGCCGCCTCGATGGTGATGCTCGAGCTGGTGTGTTCCGCCATCGCGGTGGCTCCTCGTATGGACGCGATCCGTATCTGCGTGAAGGCTATCGCGCCCTCGTGACGGGCCCGTACGCGACCGTCACCACTCCAGGGTCCACGGCCGGCCGGTCGCCGCGAAGTGCCCGACGTTCACGCACTCGGTCGCGCCGACCCGCATGCGGCGGGCCAGCGGCTGGTGGACGTGGCCGAAGAGGGCGTACCGCGGGCGGACCCGGCGGATCGCGTCGAGGAGGGCGCGGCTGCCGCGCTCGAAGCGGCGGGCGACGGTGTCGTAGGTGAGCTCGGGGACGTCCGGCGGGATGTGGGAGCAGAGCACGTCGACCTCGCCGAGCGCCTCGACCTTCGCCGCGTACTCCTCGTCGGAGATCTCGTACGGCGTGCGCATCGGGGTGCGCAGGCCGCCGCCGACGAAGCCGAAGACGAGGCCGTCGAGCTCGACGCGGTCGCCGTCGAGGACGGTGGTGCCGGGTCCCGCGTACTCGGGCCACAGGCCGGGGATGTCCACGTTTCCGTACGTGGCGTAGGTCGGCGTGGGGAAGGCGGCGAACATCTCGGCGTACTGGCGGCGGACGGCCGACTCGATGGCCGTGGCCCGGTCGATGCCGAGCTCGGCCCAGAGCCGGCGGCCGAGGTCGCGGGCATCGTCGAAGCGGCGGGCGGTGCGCAGCTCGACGATGAGGTCGGCGTTCTCGACGCCGAAGAGGTCGGGGAAGATGCCGCGGCTGTGGTCGGCGTAGTCGAGGAAGAGCACCAGGTCGCCGAGGCATATCAGCGCGTCGGCGCCCTCCCCCGCCTTGGCGAGGGCTCCGGTGTTGCCGTGCACGTCGCTCACCACGTTGATCCTCATGACGTCAGCCTAGGGGGTGCGACCTGCGGTTACTTGGGAGTCGGGAAAGCGGTGGACTACTGTGCGCCAAGGAACGCCATCCATGTGTGACGCACGGAACATCTGGCCTGAACCCTCTATCCGGAACCGTGTACTGATGGGTAACGTCCGGGCAGTCCACAGTCGTGCTCACCCCCACGAAGAGCACCTGCCCGATCATGGACCACACCGGTGCATCACACAGAGCCGTGGCGCCGGCGCCCGATGAGGAGCAGCAGTCTTGCGCGAGTTCAGCCTTCCGGCCCTGTACGAGGTCCCCACGGACGGCAACCTGACGGATCTCATCCGCCGCAACGCCTCCCAGCACCCAGATGTCGCCGTGATGGGCCGCAAGGTCGCCGGAGTCTGGACCGACGTCACCGCGAAGCAGTTCCTCGCCGAGGTCCGGGGGGCGGCGAAGGGCCTGGTCGCGGCCGGTGTCGAGCCGGGCGACCGGGTCGCGCTGCTGTCCCGTACCCGTTACGAGTGGGTGCTCCTGGACTTCGCGATCTGGAGCGCGGGCGCGGTGACCGTGCCGGTGTACGAGACCAGCTCCCCGGAGCAGATCCAGTGGATCCTCGGTGACTCGGGCGCGTCCCTCGCGCTCGTCGAGACCCCGGCCCACGAGGCCTCGGTGGAGTCGGTACGGGCGAACCTGCCGGCCCTGAAGGGCGTGCGGCAGATCGAGGCGGACGCGGTGGCCCGCCTGACCGCGGAGGGTGCGGACGTCTCCGACGAGGAGCTGGACCGCCGGATGTCGATCGCGCACGCGGACGACCCGGCGACGATCGTCTACACCTCGGGCACCACCGGCCGCCCCAAGGGCTGTGTGCTGACCCACCGCGCCTTCTTCGCGGAGTGCGGCAACGTGGTCGAGCGGCTGAAGCCGCTGTTCCGCACCGGCGAGTGCTCGGTGCTGCTGTTCCTGCCGGCCGCGCACGTCTTCGGGCGTCTGGTCGAGGTCGCCTCCGTGATGGCGCCGATCAAGCTCGGCTGCGTGCCCGACATCAAGAACCTCACCGACGAGCTGGCGGCCTTCCGGCCGACGCTGATCCTCGGTGTGCCGCGGGTCTTCGAGAAGGTCTACAACTCGGCCCGGGCGAAGGCGCAGGCCGACGGCAAGGGCAAGATCTTCGACAAGGCCGCGCACACGGCGATCGCCTACAGCCGTGCGCTGAGCACCCCGCAGGGCCCGTCCTTCGGCCTGAAGCTGAAGCACAAGGTCTTCGACAAGCTGGTGTTCAGCAAGCTGCGCGCCGTGCTCGGCGGGCGCGGCGAGTACGCGATCTCGGGCGGCGCGCCGCTGGGCGAGCGGCTCGGCCACTTCTTCCGCGGCATCGGCTTCACGGTCCTGGAGGGCTACGGCCTGACGGAGTCGTGCGCGGCGACCGCGTTCAACCCGTGGGACCGGCAGAAGATCGGCACGGTCGGCCAGCCGCTGCCCGGTTCGGTGGTGCGCATCGCCGACGACGGCGAGGTGCTGCTGCACGGCGAGCACATCTTCTCCGGCTACTGGAACAACGAGGCCGCGACGGCGGAGGCGCTGGCGGACGGCTGGTTCCACACCGGTGACATCGGCACGCTCGACGAGGACGGCTACCTCGCGATCACCGGCCGCAAGAAGGAGATCCTGGTGACGGCGGGCGGCAAGAACGTCGCCCCGGCGGTCATCGAGGACCGGATCCGGGCGCACGCCCTGGTCGCGGAGTGCATGGTCGTGGGCGACGGGCGGCCGTTCGTGGGCGCGCTGGTCACCATCGACGAGGAGTTCCTCGGGCGCTGGGCGGCCGAGCACGGCAAGCCGGCCGGCGCGACGGCAGCCTCGCTGCGGGAGGACGCGGACCTGCTCGCGGAGGTCCAGCGCGCGGTGGACGACGGCAACGCCGCGGTCTCGAAGGCGGAGTCGGTGCGGAAGTTCCGTATCCTGTCCGCGCAGTTCACGGAGGAGGCGGGGCACATCACCCCGTCGCTGAAGCTGAAGCGCAACGTGGTGGCGAAGGACTTCGCCGACGAGATCGAGGCGATCTACCGAGCCTGACGGTTCTTCGGAACGCCCCTGGCGGGCCCGGGTCACGGGCCGGCCGGGGGCGTTCCCGCGCGTCAGGCCCGGAATGGTCAATTCCGTACACACGAGAGGAAATGCCGTCATGCGGCTCCCGCGAACCGCCGCCGCCCTGGGCGCGGCCCTTACCGCCCTCGTCGCCCTCACCGGGTGCGGCAGCGACTCCTGGGGCGAGGACGCCGGCCTTCCGGCGGCCGGCGACATGGCGGCGATCGAGAAGCTCGTCGGGACCCGCACGATGTGCAGCGACCTGCGCACGGGTGTGGCCGGCGGCACCATGAGCGAGGAGTCGCGCGACCCGGCCTGGGCGGTCAAGGAGCGCGGGGTGTGCGGCGACGACGCCCGCGACACGCTCACGCTGCTGTCCGTCTCGGACATGGCGAAGTTCCAGCAGTCCGCGAAGAAGGCCGCCGCCGCGGGCCACGCCACCGGCTTCCTGCTCGGCCAGGACTTCGCGGTCGTGACGCCGGACCCGGAGGCGGCGAAGGCCCTGATGGCCTCCGACGTCCTCTTCTTCACCTGCGAGAAGGGCTTCAAGGTCCCGGACGGCTACCGCAGCGAGAAGCTCCTCGTCGACGGCTGCGCCCTGACGGACTACCTCCCGGCGTAGCCCGGAGCGGCCCGGGACCCCGCTCGGGGCCCCGGGCCCTGCCGCTACAGCAGTTCCCTCAGCCGGTCCGCCAGGAGGTCCCAGCGCCAGCGGTCCTCGACCCACCGGCGGCCGCGCTCGCCCATGCGGGCGCGCAGGTCGGGGTCGAGCAGGAGCGTGGCGATGCGGTCGGCTGAGTCCTCGGGGACGCCGCCCCGGACGACCCAGCCGGTCTCGCCGTCGAGGACGGCGTCCGGTGCGCCGCCCGAGTCGCCGGCGACGACCGGGAGACCGGTCGCGGAGGCCTCCAGGTAGACGATGCCGAGGCCCTCGACGTCCAGGCCGCCGCGCCGGGTGCGGCACGGCATGGCGAAGACGTCGCCCGCTCCGTAGTGGGCGGCGAGCTCCGACCACGGCACGGCGCCGGTGAAGCGGACGGAGGCGGCGACGCCGGTCCGGACGGCGAGCTTGCGCAGCTCCTGCTCGTACGGTCCGCCGCCGACGATCAGGAGCACCGCGTCGGGCACCCGCCGCAGGATCTCCGGCATGGCGAGGATCAGGGTGTCCTGGCCCTTGCGCGGCACGAGCCGCGACACGCACACCACCACGGGCCGGTCGTTCAGCCCGAGCCGCTCGCGCACCTCGGCGCCGCCCGAGTCGGGGTGGAAGGTCTTCTCGTCGACGCCCGGCGGCAGCTGCACCATGCGCGCGGCGGCGGCCGGGCTGAGCGCGGTCGCGATCCGGGAGCGGGTGTACTCGCCGAGGTACGTGATGGTGTCCGTGCCCTCGCCGATCCGCCGCAGCAGCTGCCGCGCCGCGGGCAGCTGCGCCCACCCGGCCTCGTGCCCGTGCGTCGTGGCGACGAGCCGGCGCGCACCGGCCCGCCGCAGCGCCGGGGCCATCAGGCCGAGCGGGGCCGCCGCGCCGAACCACACCGACTCGCAGCCGTGCTCCCGCAGCAGCGCGGTCGCGCGCGCGGTGACCCGAGGAGTCGGCAGCAGCATGGTGGTGCGATCGCGGACGACCGTGAAAGGCTGTTCGGCGTCGAACGCGGCGGTCGCCTCGATCCCCTCCTGGCCGCGCTTCCACGTGGAGGCGTAGACCACGATCCGCTCGGGATCCAGACGCAGCGCCATGTTGTGCAGGAAGGCCTGGATTCCGCCCGGACGTGGCGGAAAGTCGTTCGTTACGATCAGGGTCTTGTGCATCGTGGCCGACAGTACCGCGATCGCGCCCCCAGCCCGGCACCACCACCCTCCGCCCCGGCGGACCGACAGGACAGGAACAGGACAGGTATGACGGGCGCAGTGGGCACGGCGGTACGTGACGGACTGGCGCGCGCCCGCGACGCGGTCGACGCACGCGACGGGCGGCTGGCCCGGCCGCTGGGCCTGTGGGCCTTCTCCCGTGTGCTGATACTGCTGTGCGTCTTCAAGATCGTGGTGATCCCCGGTCCGGACGTGACCAGCGACGTCGAGCAGATCTACCAGGGCTGGTACGAGGTCCTGCGGACCGGCACCTACCCGCTGGACGACGTCACCTGGCAGTACCCGCCGGCCGCCGCGCTCGCGATCCTCTCCCCCGCCCTGCTGCCGTTCCTCGGCTACTCCTCCGCCTTCTTCGTGCTCGCGCTGCTCTGCGACGCCTTCGTCTTCGGCCTCCTGGTGTACGCGGGCCGGCGCCCGGGCCGGTCGATGCGCGGTGCCTGGCTGTGGCTGGCCGGGGTGCCGCTGCTCGGCCCGACCGCGTACTCCCGCTACGACCTGATGGTGACGGCGGTGGCCGTGGCGGGCCTGCTCGCGGCGCTGCGCAGCCCGGTCGTGCTCGGCGCGCTCGCGGGCTTCGGGGCCGCCCTGAAGGTGTGGCCGGTGCTGCTGCTCGCGGGCGCGGCGCGCGGCCGGGCCGCGTTCCGCTCGACGGCCGCGGCGGCGGGCACGGCGGCCGGTGTGCTGCTGGCCTGCTCGCTCGCGGCACCGGGCGCACTGGCCTTCCTCGGCTTCCAGCGGGACCGGGGCACGGAGATCGAGTCGCTGGGCGCGATGGTCTTCCACGTGGCCCGGCACTTCGGCTGGCCGGGCGAGGCCCGGATGAACTACGGCTCGATCGAGTTCCTCGGCCCGGGCGTGAAGGCGGTGTCCACGGCGGCGATGCTGCTGTCGGTGGCCGCGTTCGGCTGGCTCCTGGTGTGGTGGTGGCGGGCCCGCCGGCGGACGACGGGCACCACGGCGGACGCGGCCTTCGTGGCGGTGCTGCTGTTCACCACGACGAGCCGGGTGATCAGCCCGCAGTACATGATCTGGCTGGTCGGTCTGGCCGCGGTGTGCCTGGTCTACCGGGCGAGCCGGATGCGCAGGCCCGCGTATCTGGTGCTGTGGGCGACGGCGGTCACGCAGTTCGAGTTCCCGGTGTGGTTCTCGCACGTCGGGGACAGCGATCCGCTGGGCGTCGGGCTGCTCCTGATCCGCAACGGGCTGCTGGTGGCGGCCACGTTCTCCGCGTGCCGGATCCTGTGGCGGCAGACGGTCGTGGAGCCGCGCCTGGAGGCGGCGGCGGGCCCGGTGCGGCTGCCGGCTCAGTCCGACGTGGAGCGGACGCCCGTCGCGGTCTCGTCTTCTTCCTGAGGCACGGCTTGTTCCCGAGGTGCGGCTTCTTCCTGAGGCCCGGCCCCGTCGCCCGCGGCCCCGCGCCCGGGGCGGCGGTGCAGCAGCCCGATGGCCGCGCACTGCGCGGCCATCGCGAGCGCCATGGCGAGGCAGACCCCGCCGAGACCGAGCGCGCCCGAGAGCACGTACGCGAGCGGTAGCTGGAGCAGGACGCCGCAGACGGTGATCCGGGCGAGCAGCGGGGAGTCGCCGGCGCCTTCGAAGACTCCGGCGAGGGCGATGAAGAGGGCCATGAGCAGCAGGTACGGCCCGAGGCAGCGCAGGAACAGCGCGCCGGCGGCGGCGACGGCGGGCTCGGCGCCGAAGCCCCGCATGACCGGCCCGGCGGCGACGAGCAGCAGCACGGCGGCCCCGGCGCCGAGCAGTCCGCCGAGGGCGAGGGCCTGGCGGCCGACGGCGCGGCGCTCGTCCCTCCCCCGCGTTCCCGGCTCCGCCCGACCGGGAGGTACGCCCAGGACTCCCAGCCGGTGCGCGGTGTGGATGGCGGCGGCCTGCCGGACGGCGTAGAAGGCCATGGTGGCGACGTACATGGCCTTGGTGGCGATGCCGTAGGCGGCGATCTCGGTGACGCCGAGCCGGGCGGTCACGGAGACCAGGGCGAGCGCGCCGCCCATGCGTACGGCGAAGTCGACGGACATCGGCAGGCCCAGGGCGGCGGTACGGCGCACGGCTGCGGCCAGGCCGCCGGCCGGCCGGGCGGCGCGGGCGGCCCGCAGATGGGCGTTGCGGCGCAGCGCGAGGAGTCCCACGACGAGCGCCGCGGTGCGGCCGACGACGGTGGAGACGGCGGCTCCCTCGACCCCGTACGCGTGGACGAGCAGCGGGTCGAGGACCAGGATCAGCCCGTTGGCGAGGAAGGCGAGCCGCATGGGCGTGCGGGTGTCGCCGGTGCCCTTGAGGACGCCGTCGAGGACGGTGGTGGCGAAGAAGACGGCCGTGCCGGGCAGGGAGATCGCGAAGTAGGCGGTCGCGAGGGCGTGTGCGGGATGGCCGGACCCGCCGAGCAGGAGGGCGGCGAGCGGCTCCCGCAGCAGGTAGCCGCCGATCGCGACGGGCGGGACGAGCAGGGCGCCGAGGGCGGCTCCGCCGCGCGCGGCGGAGCGCAGGGCCCCCGGGTCGCCGGCGCCCCTGGCCCGGGCGACGAGCACGGTGGTGCCGGAGGCGGCCATGAGGACGACGCCGAGGAGCAGGTTCTCGACGTTGGTGGCGACGGCGACGGCGGCGACGGCGTCCCCGCCGAGGCGGGCGACCCAGACCATGTTGATGATCCCGGCGGCGACTCCCGCGAGGAGCTCCAGATAGACGGGCCCGGCGAGCCGGACGAGCGTACGGCGGTGTTCCTTCCCGGTCGTGGACGCGGTCGTGGTCGCGGTCGTGGACACAGGCGTCGGCATGGCCATGGACACAGCCCCCTCTTTTCGAGTTACCTCGATTCGAGGCAACTCGAAAAGAGGTAACATAGCGACCGGGTCCCCGACAAGCGCGAGGAAGCGCAGAGGCCGAAGGAGCAACCGGTGCTGGAGCTGACGATCCTGGGCTTCCTGGACGACGCCCCTTTGCACGGCTACGAGCTGAAGGAACGCATCCAGGGCCTGAGCGGCCACGTCCGGCCGGTCAGCGACGGCGCCCTGTACCCGGCGATCACCCGCCTGGTGAAGAACGGCCTCGTCGACAGCCGCACGGAGCCGGGCGCGGGGGCGGCCCCCCGCCGGGTCCTCTCCCTGACCTCCGACGGCCGCGCGGAGCTGCTCGCCCGGCTGCGCTCGCCGAAGGACGTCGAGATCACCGACGGCCAGCGCTGGTTCACCCTGCTCGCCTTCCTCGGCCGGCTCCCCGACCCGGCCGAACAGGCCGCCGTCCTGCGCCGCCGCCAGGACTTCCTCGACGCCCCCGCCAGCTTCTTCTACGAGGAGGGCGCCCCGGTCCGCGCGGAACAGGAACCGGACCTCTTCCGCCAGGGCATGCTCCGCATCGCCCGGGCCACGGGCACGGAGGAGAAGGCCTGGCTGACCGAGGCCCTGGCCGAACTGGACCGGAGGGCGGCGCGGCCCCAGGCCCTGTCGTCGAACCAGGCCCAGAGCGGGTCTTCCTGATCAGACCGGGGCGCCGGCAGGAACCGGAAGACCCGCCCTAGCCCAGCCGCTCGCGCAGATACTCCCGCCACTCCGCCGTGAACTCCTCCGGCGTCGTGTCCAGGACGTCCTCCAGCGCCTTCTCCAGCGCGCCCTCGCGCTGCGGATGGGCCCCGACGGCGCGGTAGAAGTCGGTGAGGCGCTGGTCGCCCCACCGTTCGGCGATCAGCAGGCAGGCCAGCCAGCCGCTCTCGTACGCCCGGGCCATCGCCTCGGCCTCGCCGCCGAAGGCGAACTCCTTGTCCTCCGGCAGCGCGGCGGGCGTCCGGCCGGCCCGTACCGCGCGGGCGAGTTCGGGCGCCGCCTGGGCCGGTGTGCGGCCGGTGCCGCGGTAGGCGACCCAGTCGGCGAAGCCCTCGGAGAGCCACAGAGGAGTGGCGGCGGTGGTCTGGACGCGGGTGGCGACGTGGGTGGTCTCGTGGGTGAGCACGAACCGCCTCCCGAACTCGCCCAGGACGCCGTACGCCTCCGGGTTGACGATCACCCGGTCCGCGGGCGCCGTCGGGCCGCCGCCGATCTGGCCGGTGGTGACCGCCGCGATCCCCCGGTACGAGGCGGCGGGCGCGCCGAGCAGCCTGCCCATCGCGTCCACCGAGGCGGGGACCAGGACCACGATCCGGCCCGCCCAGGGCGAGGGCCAGGCGTCGCCGACGGCAGGAACCGCCCGGTCCGCCGCGTCCGCGATCTCCCGCAGCCGCTCCTGGGACTGGCCCACTCCGAGGACGAGGCTGCGCCGGCCGGTCACGGTCGTGACCTCGCCCTGCTGCCACAGCTGCTGCGGGGCTCCGTCGGCCACGCGTTCTCCCGTGACGTACCAGCGGCCGTCCCGCTCGGCGAGGTCCAGGATCCGCTCGCTGGTGGCGGGCCCGGAGTCGTAGCCCTTGATGCGGTAGCCGAGTTCGGCCCGGGCGGTGGCCCGTCCCTCACCGGCCGGGTCCACGGCCGTGACCCGGTACCGGACGCCGCCGAGCGGGATCGGCGCGAGCCGGTCGAACTCGGTGCGCGCGGCGGGCGCGTGGGCCGGGTCGAGGCCGGCGAGATAGCCGGCCTCGTCGCGTTCGAGCAGGGCGGCGGCGTGCCGGTCGAGCAGGCTCTGCACCTCGGCGCGCGCCGGGCCCTCCGGCTCCTGTGCCGCGCATCCGGTGAGGGCGAGCAGCCCGGCGAGCAGGCACACGCCCGCACCGCGCACCGCTCCGCTCCCCTGACCTGCCACGCTCCGATCGTACGGGGGAACGGCGAAAGCGGCGCCGGGCCGGCTCAGACCCGGGTGACCGTCACGTGGGACATCATGTTCACCGGGTCGTAGCGGACCCGTGCGCCGGGGTAGGGCGCGTGGATGACCTGGCCGTTGCCCGCGTAGATCGCCACGTGGCTGGCGTCGCCGCGGTAGGTGACGAGGTCGCCGGGCTGCGCCTGGGAGAGCGGGACGCGGCGTCCGGCGTTGCGCTGGGCCTGGGAGGTGCGGGGGAGGGCGATGCCGGCCTGGCGGTACGACCAGACCATCAGGCCCGAGCAGTCGAAGGCGGAGGGGCCGGTCGCGCCCCACACGTACGGCCTGCCGATGGCGCTGCGCGCGGCGATCACCGCGGCGGCGGCGCGCGAGGGGCCGAGGTCGCCGATCGGCGGGAGTTCCTCGTCGAGGGCCGCGCGGCCGGAGCGGGAGGCCCGCTCGAAGCCGGCCCGTTCGTCGGCGGAGAGGGAGGCGAGCACCCGGCGGGCCTCGGCGAGCTTGCGCTCGACGGTGCGCTTGTGCCGGGCCACCTCGCTGCGGCTGCGCTCCAGTTCGGCGAGGCTCTTGCCGGCCTCGGCGCGCTGCTGCGCCAGCCTGCGCAGCTCGCCCTTGAGTTCGTCGAGGGCGGCGCCCTGGCGGGCGGTGACCCGGTCGAGCACGGAGGCCCGTTCGAGATAGCTGTCCGGGTCGGAGGAGAGCAGCAGGGCGAGGGCCGGGTCGATGCCGCCGGAGCGGTACTGGGCGCCGGCGACCGAACCGAGCGCGCCGCGCATGCGGTTGATCCGCTCCTGGGCACGGGCGAGGCCGTCCTGAGCCTGGGAGACCGTCCTGCGCAGCCGGTCGGCCTTCTCGTCGGCGCGGTTGAAGCCCTCGGTGGCGCGCTCGGCCTCCTCGAAGAGCCGGTCGACGGTGGCGCGGGTGGTCTCGGCCGTGGCGCCGCCCGGGTCGGCGTACGCGGGGACGGCGCCGAGGGCCGTGGCCGCGGTGGCCGCGGCTGCGGTGAGGACGGTGACCCTGGCGGGTCGTCGGTGGGACGCCACGAATCGCGCTCCGTTCGGCTCGACGGACTGGCGCGGCAGACAGTAGCCGGTGATCAACCCCCGTCCAACGAGGCCGCCGGGCACACAAAGTGACGCCCCGCCGGAGACCACAAGGTCACCGGCGGGGCGTCACGTCAGTCCTGGATCCGGCAAACCACCCGTTCGGAGGGCGGGTCGCGCGGGTCGGGCGCCGTCGCGGCTCGCGTCAGATGCGCACGCCGAACTGGAAGGTGCCCATGTAGTCCATCGACTCGTAGCGGACCACGGCGCCCGGCTTGGGGGCGTGCAGGATGGTGTTGTTGCCCGCGTAGAGGCCCACGTGCGACAGGCTGTTGAAGAAGACCAGGTCGCCCGGCTTGAGCTGGCTGCGGCCGATCTTCACGCCGTCGTTCTGCTGGGTGTAGGTGGTGCGGCTGATGCCGACGCCGGCCTGGCGGTAGGCCCACTGCGTCAGACCGGAGCAGTCGTACGAGTTGGGGCCCTCGGCACCGGAGACGTACGGCTTGCCGAGCTGGGTGGCGGCCGCGTTGAGGGCGGCGGCGCCGCGCTGCGAGGCGGGCACCTCGTTGCCGAGGTCGACGCGGTCTCCGGCGGCGCGGCTGGCGCGCTGCTCCTCTTCCTGGATCTTCGCGCGCTCGGCGGCGGTCAGGGTGTTGAGCAGCTTCTGCGCCTCGGCGAGCTTGCCCTGGAACTTCTTCTTCTTCTCGCCGAGGGTCTTGCGGACGTCCTCGAGGTCGGCGAGCTTCGTCGTCGCCTCGGCCCGCTGCTGGGCGAGGGTGCGCTGCTTCGCCTGGATGGACTGCAGCACGTCGGCCTGCTTGGCGCCGAGCTGGTCGATCGCGGACGCCTTGTCGAGGTAGGTGTCCGGGTCGGAGGAGAGGAAGAGCTGGAGCGCCGGGTCGATGCCGCCGGAGCGGTACTGGGCGGTGGCGACCGAACCGATCTGCCCGCGCAGGGTGTTGAGCTCCTGCTGGCCGCGGGCGACCTTGTCCTGGAGGGCGCCGATCTCCTTCTGCAGCTTCTCGCGGCGTTCCTCGGCGAGGTTGTACTGCTCCGTGGCCTCTTCGGCCTCGTGGTGCAGCTTGTCGACCTTCGACTTGACCTCGTCGATCTTCGGCTTGGGGGCCGCCTGGGCGCCCGACTGGGCGGAGAGCGCGACGGCCGCGGCGGCGGTCGCGGTGAGCACGGTCACACGGGTGCGGCTCGGCTGCTTGGGACGACGGTGGGACGCCACGAAGGCGATCTCCTTCTTCCTCGAGCCGCCGACCGGGCAGCGGCAGGCGGGACCTACGCTGTCATCCCCGATGGATGATCAACCGCGCGAAGGTTCGAGGCCCGACCCTAGTGACCATCTTGTGATCAGTTCAAATCCCAACGGGCAAAATCTGGCCCGCTCAACACATTATTTACGCGCACCCCACGGGCAGTAGCGGCCACTTGACCCTCTGCGGATCAGAAAAGGGGCATTACGGTCGCACGTGACGAGTTGTCACGAGAGGCGCGAAAGGCGCTTCAGCAACAAGGCGGACGCGACCGGCCGCGCACCGGACTTGGCGACCCCGTCGGCCACCTCCCGGTCGGTGGAGACCACCACCACGGGCCGGCCGGGCGGCTCCGCGCGCACCAGCTGACGGATCAACTCGTCCGCCGTGACACCGGGCTTGGAGAACAGCACCCGCACGCCGCGCGGCGGGGCGAGCAGCACGGGAGCCGCCAGCTCGGCCCCGTCGAAGACACAGGTGACCTCCGCGCCCGAGCGGGCCGCCAGCGCGGACAGACCGCCGAGCAGCCGGAGTCGCTGCTTCTCCAGCGGCATCGTCGGATAGCCGGTCTTCGTCACGTTGTAGCCGTCCACGACCAGGTGCGTCTGGGGCAGTTCGAGCAGCTGGTCGAGGAGCGCGGGATCCGTCTCGGACAGGGCGCGGGCCGCGATGTCCTTCGGCGACATCCGGCCCGGCTCCACCGCGTCCACGGTGTCCGCCGGGTGCATCGACACCGGCGGCAGGGCGAGTTCGCGGCGCAGCCCCTGGGCGGCGTCGAGCACCGTGTCCAGGAGCAGCCGCAGCCGCATGTCCTCCACCGAGCGGCCCTCGCGGGCGGCCCGCCGGCTGGCCTCCAGGGCGGCCTCGACCTCGCCGAGCCTGGCCTTGAGGCGCCGGCTCTCGCTCTCGGCGGCCGACACCTGCGCGGCTGCCTCGGTGCGCGCCGTGTCGATCTCGGCCTGGACGCGGCGCAGCGCGGCCTCGCCGCGCTTGACGTCGCTCTGGGCGCTGCGCAGCTTCCGGTGAAGCGATTCCGCTTCCTTGCGGGCGGCCTCCAGGTCGCGCCGCAACTGCTCGGTCTCGACCCGGGCGCGCTCCTTCGCCGCCGCGACCTCCTCGCGCAGCCGCTCCATCTCGCGCCGGCCGGCCTCGTCGGCGCGCTCGGCGTCGGCGCGCTCGGCCTCCTCGCCCGCGGCGGCCACGAGCTTGCCCCAGCCGGGCGGGCGCAGCATGTACGCCGCCGCGGCCACGTCGACCGGGTCGGCGGCGGCCGGCGGGGCACCGGACTCGACGGCCCCGGCCAGTTCGGGCTGGGACTCCTTGAACCGCTCCCCGATCCGCTGCCGGAACAGGGGATCGCCCTCCAGGGCGGCGGCCATCGCGTTCCCGGCGAACTTGGCCCGCCGGGAGGCGGTGAACCGGGCGTACTGACGCAGGGCGGCGGGCAGCTCGGCGACGGTCAGACCGCCGAAGGCGTCGGCGACGAGCGCGACGACCTTACGGCGTACGGCTTCGGGCAGCGGTCGGTCGAGCGCCTCGGCAGCGCCGTCTGCCGAGCCTTCCGGCCCGGCACCGTGCGCGGGCTGCTCCACGATCCGTCACCCACTCCCTGTCTCGCCCTCGCCGGGCCGCTCCTCAGGAAGCGGCGCCCGGCCTGTCCACCAGTTCGATCTGATCCACCGCGTTGCACCAGCGGCAGCGGACCGACTCGATGGTCTCACTGACCACCTCGCGCTCCTCGACCTTGGGCTCTCCGGCGAGGTCCAGATGGACGTACTCGACGACCTTGGACGAGCGGGTCACGTCGAAGCGGGTCAGGTTGCCGCAGAGGGTGCAGCGCCAGCGGGTTTCGGCGGTCGGCAGGGGAACCGTCGTCATCGTGCCGTCCTCTTTCCGTACGAGGCTTTACGGGCCCGCGGTGCGCCGTCGAACTGCGGGAGTACTGCCCGTAACCCTACGGCCTCGCGGGTACCCCGTGTCACGGCGAGGCACTCTGTCCAGGTGGGCCCCGGTACGCCATGATCTGTCCATGATCGACTGGCGGAGCGCGGCCCTCGGCGCCTGGCGCGGCGCCCGGAGCGGGCCCACCGTGACCTACGGACTCATCGCCTGCTGCGTGCTGCTCTTCGCCGCGAGCCCGGTGTCGGGACTCGGTCCGGGACACGGCACGGGCGACGAGCTGCTCGCGGCCCAGAGCGCGTACTTCCAGCGCTGGGGCGTCATCCCCGCGGACCTGACACAGGGCGGGCCACGCGCCCTGCTCACGCCGCTGACCGCGCTCTTCGTCCACGGCAGCTGGCTGCACCTGCTCGGGAACATGCTGTTCCTGTACGTCTTCGGCGCCATGGCCGAGGAACGGATGGGCGCGACCGGGTTCGGCCTGTTCTACCTGGGCGTCGGGTACCTGGCCCTCGCCGGCTACGCGGCGGTGCACTTCGACCAGGCGGACAGCGAGCAGACGCTGGTCGGGGCCTCGGGAGCGATCTCGGGCGTACTCGGCGCCTTTCTCTACCTCTTCCCGCGCTCCCGGGTGACCAGCCTCTTCCCCTTCCTCTTCTTCCTGCCGCTGCGCTTCCCGGCCTGGATCGTGCTGGTGTTCTGGTTCGCGCTCCAGTGGCTGGCGGCCCGCTCGGCCGGGGCGGGGCCGGGAGTGGCATACCTGGCGCACGTGATCGGCTTCGCGCTGGGCTTCCTCTACGCGTGGGCGCGCTACGGGCGTGGGGATAAGGTGAAGCCACCAGCCGCGGCCACCGAGGGAGAAAGCCAGCCGTGATCACCGCGATCGTGCTCATCAAGACCAGCGTGGACCGCATCCCCGAGATCGCCGAGGCCATCGCCGCGATCGACTCCGTCAGCGAGGTCTTCTCGGTCACCGGCACCTACGACCTGATCGCCATGGTCCGGGTCGGGCGCCACGACGACCTGGCCGACATCATCCCGGGCCAGATCTCCAAGATCCCCGGTGTCGAGGCCACGGACACGCACGTCGCCTTCCGCGCGTACTCGCAGCACGAGCTGGACGCGGCCTTCGCCATCGGCCTGGAGTCGTAGGGCTCGGAGAACCCCCTGGCACACCGGTGAAGCCGGCCTCTCCCCCGCGGGAGGCCGGCTTCGCTCGTATCACTCGAACGGGGGAACGCGGTCGGCCGCGGTACGGCCCCGGTTCAGCCGCGGTCCGGAACGCAGCGGCCGTCCTCGGTGCGGTACTTCCACTGGGCGCCGTCGCGCACCAGCTCCTTCACCGCGCCGACGAACCGCTCCACGTGCTCGTCGGGCGTGCCCGCGCCGAAGCTCACCCGGATCGCGTTGAGGGAGCGCTCGCCGGGGGCCGCCTCCGGGGCGCCGCACTCGCCCGGGTCCTGCGGGTCGCTGCCGAGCAGGGTGCGCACCAGCGGGTGGGCGCAGAAGAGGCCGTCGCGGACGCCGATGCCGTACTCGGCGGAGAGCGCGGCGGCGAAGTGGGAGCTGTTCCAGCCCTCCACGACGAAGGAGATGACGCCGACGCGCGGAGCGTCGTCGCCGAACAGGGAGAGCACCCGGACCTCGGGCACCTCGGCCAGACCCTCGCGGACCTTGGCGATGAGGTGCCGCTCGCGGGCGACGAGGGAGTCGAAGCCGGCCTCGGTGAGCGCCTTGCAGGCGGAGGCGATGGAGTAGACGCCGATGACGTTCGGCGAACCGGCTTCATGCCGGGCCGCGGTGGTGTGCCACTCCACGTCCACACCACCGTCGGCCCGACGGGCCACCTTGCGGGAGGCGCCGCCGCCCGCGAGGTAGGGCTCGGAGTCCTGCAGCCAGTCGGCGCGCCCGGCGAGGACGCCTGAGCCGAACGGGGCGTACAGCTTGTGCCCGGAGAAGGCGACCCAGTCCACGTCCAGCTCCCGTACGGAGACGGGGTGGTGGGGCGCGAGCTGGGCGGCGTCCAGGACGATCCGCGCGCCGTGCGCGTGCGCGGCGGCGGTGAGTTCGCGCACCGGCCACAGCTCGCCGGTGACGTTCGAGGCGCCGGTCACGCAGACCAGGGCGGGGCCGTAGGGGTCCCGGTCGGCGAGGGCGCGCTCCAGGATGGCGACGGCCTGCTCCGGGGTGCGCGGCGCGTCGAGGTAGGTGACGCGGGCGTCCCGCCACGGGAGCAACGAGGCGTGGTGCTCGGTCTCGAAGACGAAGACCTGGCAGTCGGCGGGGATCACCTGGGCGAGCAGGTTGAGCGAGTCGGTGGTGGAGCGGGTGAAGACGACCTGGTCGCCGGGGCGGCAGTCGAGGAACTCGGCGACGGTGGCGCGGCTGTTCTCGAAGAGGTCGGTGGAGAGCTGGGAGAGGTACCCGGCGCCGCGGTGGACGCTGCCGTAGTACGGGGCGTAGGCGGCCACGTCGTCCCAGACGCGCTGGAGCGCCGGGGCGCTGGCGGCGTAGTCGAGCGCCGCGTAGGTGACCTCGCCGCCGGTGACGAGGGGGACGGTGACGTCACGGCCCAGGACCGGCAGCGGCGCGTCGCAGCAGGGGTCGGAGTCGGCCGGGGCGGCGGCGGAAGCGGTGACGGAAGCGGCGTTCGGGCGTGCGGACATGACGGTGTCTCCCGGCATAAAAGGGGCGCGAAAGGGCGTGAGGGGGCCGCGGGCGGCAGCGCGCAGACGGGTGCCGCGTACGGATGTCGGAGTGGAGAAAGGGGCCGGAGGCCCTAGCGCATTCGCTTGCTCACGAGACAACGCTCCCTAGAGGACCAAGGACCCCAGGGTGTGCGCAGGGGTCCGCGCTTGCCGCAGGCTTCTGCTCGTGCGGCCTGGTCTTCACCCGGGGCACCCCGCCACGGACGGAGGGTTGCCGGACAGCCAGCCGGGGCTTTGTCGCTGTCACTCATGACCTGGTCCAGAACCTATGCCAGACGATCACGACGACGCAACCCCGTCCCGGCATCCGGGACGGGGCCGCAACGTGCCGTTCACACGGGCTCAGGCGTTGCTGGCCGCGATCCAGCGCTCCAGGACGCGGCGGGCGGAGCCCGAGTCGATCGACTCGGCGGCCCGGTCCATGCCGGCCCGCAGCTGCTCCGCGAGGGTGCCGTCGCCCGGCTCCAGGGCGACCAGCGCGGCCGCCGAGTTGAGCAGCACCGCGTCCCGTACCGGGCCGGTCTCGCCGGCGAGCAGCCGCCGGGCGACGTCGGCGTTGTAGGAGGGGTCGCCGCCGCGCAGGGCGTCCAGGGTCACCGGCTCGATGCCGACGTCCCGCGGGTCGAAGCGCTCCTCGCGGACGGCGCCGTCGCGCACCACCCACACCCGGGAGGTGCCGGTGGTGGTCAGCTCGTCCAGGCCGTCGTCGCCGCGGAAGACGAGGGCGGAGTTGCCGCGGTCGGCGAGCACGCCGGCCACGATCGGCGCCATGCGCGGATCGGCGACGCCGACGGCCTGGGCGCGCACCTTGGCCGGATTGGTGAGCGGGCCGAGCACGTTGAAGGTGGTGCGGATGCCGAGCTGGCCGCGGGCGGCGGCGACGTACCGCAGCGAGGGGTGGAACTTCACCGCGAAGCAGATGGTGATGCCCGCCTCCTCGGCGACCTCGGCGACCCGCTTCGGGGTGAGGTTCAGGTTGATGCCGAGCTTCTCCAGGACGTCGGAGGAGCCGGAGGCGGAGGAGGCGGCGCGGTTGCCGTGCTTCACGACCCTGACCCCGGCGCCGGCCACCACGATCGACGACATCGTGGAGATGTTCACCGTCTTGGCCCCGTCGCCGCCGGTGCCGACGATGTCGACGCTCGGCCCGGCCACCTCGATGACGTTGGCGTGCTCGTACATGGTCCGTACGAGACCGGAGATCTCCGCCACCGTCTCGCCCTTGGCCCGCAGGGCCACCATGAACCCGGCGATCTGCGCGTCGGTCGCCTCGCCGCGCATGATCAGGTCCATCGCCCAGGCGGTGTCGTCGGCGGACAGGTCGCGGCCTTCGAGGAGTCCGTTCAGCAGGACGGGCCAGGAGCGGCCCGCCGCGAAGTCGCCTCCAGCGGGGTTCACAGCGCTCATGGTCGCTCCTGGTGTGTACGTGCGGGACTGCGAGGTCGTCTCCCACCCTATCGATCTCCGGGGACGGCAAAGAGCCCCGTCCATCGAATGGACGGGGCTCTCGCCGTGGCGACTACCAGGTCAGGTGGTCAGGTGATCAGTGGTGGCCGTGGCCGCTCTCGATCTCCTTGAACTCCTCGACCGTCGGCTTGGCGACCTGGTTGTCCGCGCCGTAGTAACCCCGGTTGAGCTTGACCCGGAGCTTCTCCATGCGGCCGATCTTGCGCTCCACGCCGTTCTCGTCGACGGCCGGCGGCAGCTCGGCCGGCTCGTACTGCTCGTGGGCGGTGAGCTTGTAGCGCTCGCCCTGGCTGAGCGGCTGGTGGACCTCGACGAACTCACCGTGCGGCAGGCGCTTGATGATGCCGGACTCGCGACCGTGCAGCACCTTGTCCTTGTCCCGGCGCTGGAGGCCGAGGCAGATCCGCTTGGTGACGATGAACGCGATGACCGGTCCGACGAAGAAGAAGATCCGGACGAACCAGGTGATCGCGTTGATCGACAGGTGGAAGTGCGTGGCCCAGAGGTCGTTGCCACCACCGACGAGCATGATCATGTACGCGGTGATCCAGGCGACACCGAAGGCGGTGCGCGTCGGAGCGTTGCGCGGGCGCTGCGCGATGTGGTGCTCGCGCTTGTCGCCGGTGATCCAGGACTCGATGAACGGGTAGACCGCGATGGCCGCCAGGACCACCGGGAAGATCACCAGCGGGATGAAGACGCCCAGGACCAGCGTGTGGCCCCAGAGGTTGATCTCCCAGCCCGGCATGACGCGGATCAGACCCTCGGCGAAGCCCATGTACCAGTCGGGCTGGGCGCCGGTGGACACCTGGTCCGGGCGGTACGGGCCGAGGGCCCAGATCGGGTTGATCGAGGCGATCGCCGCGATGACCGCGATGACGCCGAAGACCAGGAAGAAGAAGCCTCCGGCCTTGGCCATGTACACCGGCAGCAGCGGCATGCCGACGACGTTCTTGTTCGTGCGGCCGGGGCCCTCGAAGTGGGTGTGCTTGTGGACGAACACCAGGATGAGGTGCGCGACCACCAGGCCGAGCATGATGCCCGGGAGCAGCAGCACGTGCGCCGAGTAGAACCGGGCGACGAAGTCGCCGCCGGGGAACTCGCCGCCGAACAGGAACATCGACAGGTACGTGCCGACGATCGGCACGGACAGGATCGCGCCCTGCATGAAGCGGACACCGGTGCCGGAGAGCAGGTCGTCCGGGAGCGAGTAACCGGTGAAGCCGGTGAACATGCCCAGGAAGAACAGCAGGAAGCCGAACAGCCAGTTGATCTCACGCGGCTTGCGGAACGCGCCGGTGAAGAACACGCGCATCATGTGCACGAACATGCCGGCGAGGAAGATCAGCGCCGCCCAGTGGTGGATCTGCCGGATGAGCAGACCACCGCGCACCTCGAACGAGATGTGCATGGTCGAGTTGAACGCCTCGGACATCAGCTGTCCCTGGAGCGGGACGTACGGTCCGAC
Source organism: Streptomyces sp. NPDC012637 (assembly GCF_042954805.1). Classification (NCBI taxonomy): domain Bacteria; kingdom Bacillati; phylum Actinomycetota; class Actinomycetes; order Kitasatosporales; family Streptomycetaceae; genus Streptomyces; species Streptomyces sp. NPDC012637. Next base: position 449,216 of record NZ_JBIBDS010000003.1, on the reverse strand, counting down.
GTACTCCACCTCGTTCATCGACGGGTGGAAGAACAACGTCAGGTAGACGCCCGTCAGGATGATGATGAGGAAGCTGTAGAGGCAGACCTCGCCCAGCATGAAGGACCAGTGGTCCGGGAAGATCTTCCGCATGTTGGCCTTGGCCAGCGTGTAGATCCCCAGGCGGCCGTCGGCCCAGTCGGCGATCCGCTCACCGGCGGGCGCCTTCTTCTGCGTGTTGGTCACAGTGCTCATCCGCGCTCCCAGAAAGCAGGACCGACGGGCTCTTCGAAGTCGCCGTGCGCCTCGAGGAAGCCCTTGTCGTTCACGCCGATCCGCAGCTGCGGGAGGGCGTGGCCGGCCGGGCCGAAGATGACGCGGGCGCCGTCGGACAGGTCGAAGGTGGACTGGTGGCACGGGCAGAGCACGTGGTGCGTCTGCTGCTCGTACAGGGAGATCGGGCAACCGACGTGGGTGCAGATCTTCGAGAAGGCCACGATGCCCTCGTGCGACCACTCGAGCTCGCGCTTGTCCTTGATGTCCTCCGGCTGGATCCGGACGATCATCAGGGCGGCCTTGGCGATCTCGGTCTGGAAGTGGTGGTCGTGCTCCTCCAGGCCCTCGGGCTTGGCGAACGTCAGCGAACCGACCGCGACGTCCTCGGGACGCAGCGGCTCGTTGGTGTTCATGTTGATGAGGAGCTTGCCCTTCGCCCACAGGGTGGAGCGGAGCTTCTTCTCGGGCAGCGGACCCATGTCACGCAGCAGCACCACGCCGGAGAGCGGCACCAGGGCCAGCGCGCCGAACAGCGTGTTGCGGACGAGCTTGCGGCGGCCGAAGCCGGACTCGGCGGCACCGGCCGCGAAGTCCGCCATGACCTTGGCCTTGACCTCGGGCGTCGCCTCCATCGGGTGACGCTCGTCGGCGACCTCGACGTCGGACATCAGGGTGCGGGCCCAGTGGACCGCGCCCGCGCCGATGAAGAACAGGGCCAGGCCGAGCGTCCAGCCCAGGGCGAAGTTGAGCGCGGACACCCGGCCGAAGGGCCAGATGTACACGATCTTGTCGACCGGGAAGATCACGTACGAGGCGATGAAGCCGATCGTGGCCAGCATCGACAGCGTGAACATGAAGGCGATCGCACGCTCGGACCGCTTGGCGGCCCGCTCGTCGATGTCCTGGATGCGCGGCTTGTGGGGCGGGAGGCCCGGGTCGGCGAACGGGTCGTCGGCGACCTTCACCGCGACGTGCGCGGTGGCCTGCTCGGTCGGCAGGTTCTCTTCTGGATTCTCTTGGGTACTCATGACTTCTTGGCCTTAGCGGTGTGGGCCGCGACCCAGACGGCAACTGCGATCAGCGCGCCCAGACCGAAGACCCACGCGAACAGACCCTCGCTGACGGGGCCGAGGCCACCCAGCTTGAGACCACCCGGGTTGTCGGCCTTGTCGCTGTTCACGGCCTGGACGTAGGCGATGATGTCCTTCTTCTGCTTCTCCGGCATCGTGGTGTCGGGGAAGGAGGGCATGTTCTGCGGGCCGGTCTGCATGGCCTCGTAGAGGTGCTTCGGGTCCACGCCCTCGAGGCTCGGGGCGTACTTGCCGTAGGTCAGGGCGCCGCCCTCACCGGTGAAGTTGTGGCACTGGGCACAGTTGGAGCGGAACAGCTCGCCACCCTTGGCGACGTCGGCGCCCTCAGGGCTGTACTGGTTGGCCTTCGGCACGGTCGGGCCGGCACCGAGGGAGGCGACGTACGCCGCGAGCTGATCGATCTCAGCCTGCGTGTAGATGACCTTCTTCTTCGGGACCTGCGCGCCCGGCTGCTGCGCGGGCATGCGGCCGGTGCCGACCTGGAAGTCCACGGCCGCCGAGCCCACGCCGACCAGGGACGGGCCGTCAGAGGTGCCCTGACCGCCGGTTCCGTGGCAGCTGGCACAGCCGACGGAGTAGAGCTTCTTGCCCTCCTCGATGGCCAGGGACTGGGCGGTTTCATCGGCCTTCGCCGTGCCCGCGGGCGCGAACGCGGCGTAGAGCCCCCCAGTTGCCGCCAGCGCGAGAAGTAGGACGACGACCGCCGCCAGCGGATGGCGTCGTCGTGCGGAGAGCTTTTTCACGGATTACCCCGGTGTCAGGATCTTCTGCGTCGATGCTTGCTGGATGTGTCGGTCCGCCCGGAGGCGGAGCCCGATTACTTGATCAAGTAGATCGTGGCGAAGAGGCCGATCCAGACGACATCGACGAAGTGCCAGTAGTAGGACACGACGATGGCGGCGGTTGCCTGCTCGTGAGTGAACCTCTTGGCGGCGTACGTCCGGCCGAGGACCAGCAGGAAGGCGATGAGACCGCCCGTCACGTGCAGGCCGTGGAAGCCGGTGGTCAGGTAGAACACCGTGCCGTACGGGTCGGAGGACAGCGAGAGGCCGTCCTTCTTCACCAGCTCGGTGTACTCGAAGACCTGGCCGCCGATGAAGACCGCGCCCATCACGAACGTGATGATGAACCACGTCCGGAGCTTCTTCACGTCACCGCGCTCGGCGGCGAAGACGCCGAGCTGGCAGGTGAGGGAGGAGAGCACCAGGATCGTGGTGTTCGTCGCGGAGAACGGAAGGTTCAAGGCCTCGGCCTTTTCCGTCCAGAACTCCGCGCCCATCACGGATCGCAGGGTGAAGTACATCGCGAAGAGGGCCGCGAAGAACATCAGCTCGGAGCTCAGCCAGATGATGGTTCCGACGCTGGTGAGGTTCGGTCGATTGACCGACGGGTGCGCGTGCCCGGTATCTACTGTCGTTACTGTCGCCACGACCGACATTATGTCGGTCGCTTATCCCGCCCTCACTCCGGGGGGTGCCGTTCGGAGTGTCCGGGGCGCGTGTCCTGCCCGAACGGCCCATCCGGGAGGGCTTCCGGCACCCTTCGAACAGGTGCTGAACGGGTGTTGACGGGGTGTGGAGCGGAGTAGCATCCGCGCAACGGCCGACCACCTTCACGGAGGAACGATGCAGTCGAGCGCCACGGTCCTGGTCTACAGCGACGACGCGAACACCCGCGCGCAGGTCCGCCTCGCGGCCGGGCGCCGGCCCGCCGCCGATGTTCCCCCGGTCGAGTTCGTGGAGTGCGCGACGCTGCCGGCGGTGCTCACGGCCCTGGACGAGGGCGGCATCGACGTCTGCGTGCTCGACGGCGAGGCGGTGCCGGCGGGTGGCATGGGCGTGTGCCGTCAGATCAAGGACGAGGTCTTCCGCTGCCCGCCGGTGCTGCTCCTCATCGGCCGCCCCCAGGACGCCTGGCTGGCCACGTGGAGCCGCGCGGACGCCGCGGTCACCCTTCCGGTGGAACCGGTCGAGTTCGCGGCGTCCCTGGCGGCCCTGCTGCGCTCGCGCCTGTCCATCGACGCGTAGCACCGCCCGTACGGGCTACAGGCTCGGCCTGAGCCGGGCCTTCGCGTCCTCGGTGGCCGTGGGATCGCCCTTCTCGGCCACCAGGGCGCTGCCCCTGCGCCACTTGTCCCAGGTCAGGTTCCAGTCGCCGAAGCCGTTGCCGAAGGTGTCCATCATCTCGCCGGAGCTGTTGACCACCTTGACGATGTCACCCGGGCGGACGTTCTCGAAGAACCACGCCGCGTTCCCGGTCGACATGCCGGTGCAGCCGTGGCTGACGTTGGCGACGCCCTGGGAGCCGACGGACCAGGGCGCGGCGTGGACGTACTCACCGCTCCAGGTGACCCGGGTGGCGTAGTAGACCGGCAGGTCGTACGACTCCGAGCTGCCTTCGGCGATGCCGATGCTGGTGCCGCGCATCCGGACGTAGTACTCCTTGCCGAGCACCACTTTGATCCCGTTCCGGGTGGAGAAGCCCGGTTTTCCGGTGGTCACCGGAATGGTGTTGATCACTTCTCCGTTCCTGCGCACCGTCATGTAGTGGGAGCCGGCGTCCGTGACGGCCTCGACGCGGTCGCCGATGGTCAGCTTGAGCGGCTTGGAGTCGCCGCCGTAGAGCTTGTCGCCGACCTTGACGCCCGCCAGGTTGCCGGTGACCGTGACGGTCGCGCCGGTGGGCCAGTAGTCCTTCGGGCGGAAGTGCAGCTTCTTGTCGTCGACCCAGTACCAGGAGCCCTCCACGGCAGGTACGGAGCGGACCTTGAGGGCCCGTTCGACGACCGCGCGGGCCTTCCGGTCCTTCACCGGGAGGCTCAGCTCCGCGGTGATCGGCTGCCCGACGCCGTACTTGCCCGCCTCCGGGCCGAACGTGACGGTCAGAGCCCCTTTGGCCGGGGCGGTCTCGAACGTGAACGTACGGGCTCCTGGGGCGCCGTCCTCGTCCTCGGTGGCCACCCGGACGGTGTAACGGGCGCCGGCCGCCAGCGCGGCCGTGGAGCGCCACTTCTGCCCGTCGGCGGTGAGCTCGCCGGCCAGGTGGTGCCCGGACTCGTCGGTCGCGGTGACGTCGGTGATCCGCCCGTCCTCGCCCTTGGCGGTGATCTCCAGGGGCTTCTCGGGGTCGGCCTTCCGCCCGTCCGGGGGCGCGTTGAAGGCGATCCGGTCCGCCGCGTCGAAGGGCCTCGCCGACAGCGGATGGCCCCCGCCGCCCGCGCACGCCGTGACGCCCGCCGTGACGGTGAGGGCCAGAAGGGTGCAGCTCAGAACAGTCCGAATGCGCGGCGTGTCGTTCATGACTTCACGCTAAGAACAATCCTCGCGCCCGGCGCGCCGAGCGCGGCAAAAGAGGGGCCCGGCCGCTTCGTCGGAACGAAGTGACCGGGCCCCTCGGGGTGTTACGGGGTGCTGCTGCTACTGGTTCTGGTTCTCACCGCGGTAGAACTCGAACACCCAGCCGAAGATGCCGACCAGGATCAGCGGGGCGGAGAAGTACATGATCCACCACCCCATCGCGATGGAGAGGAAGGCGAGCGCGCCGCCGACGGCCAGCGAGAGCGGCTGCCAGCTGTGGGGGGCGAAGAAGCCCACCTCGCCGGCCTCGTCCGCGACGTCGGCCTCCTTGTCGTCCTGCGCCATGGCGTCGACCCGCTTGGCCGTGAAGGCCAGGTAGTAGCCGATCATGATGCAGAGACCGAACGCCAGGAACAGCGCCGTCGTACCGACCGGCTCCTTCGACCACACGCCATAGACGATCGCCATGGCGAGGACGAAGACGCTCAGCCAGATGAACATCTTGCCCTGGATCTTCACTTGCCGGCCTCCTTGCCGCCGCTGAGGGCCGCCACCTCGTGAGGCTTGTTCTCGAGCTGGTCGAGAGCCGCGATCTCAGGGTGGTGCAGGTCGAACGCCGGGGATTCGGAACGGATCCGCGGCAGGGTGAGGAAGTTGTGCCGCGGCGGCGGGCAGGACGTCGCCCACTCGAGCGAACGGCCGTAGCCCCACGGGTCGTCGACCTCGATCTTCTTGCCGTACTTGGCGGTCTTCCAGATGTTGTAGAAGAACGGCAGGATCGACAGGCCGAGCAGGAACGAGGAGATCGTCGAGATCGTGTTCAGCGCGGTGAAGCCGTCGGCGTCGAGGTAGTCCGCGTAACGACGCGGCATGCCCTCGGCACCGAGCCAGTGCTGCACCAGGAACGTGCCGTGGAAGCCGATGAACAGCGTCCAGAAGGTGATCTTGCCGAGGCGCTCGTCCAGCATCTTGCCCGTGAACTTCGGCCACCAGAAGTGGAAGCCGGAGAACATCGCGAAGACCACGGTGCCGAAGACGACGTAGTGGAAGTGCGCGACCACGAAGTACGAGTCGGAGATGTGGAAGTCCATCGGGGGCGAGGCCAGGATGACGCCGGTCAGACCACCGAAGGTGAAGGTGATCAGGAAGCCGACGGCCCAGAGCATCGGGGTCTCGAAGGACAGCGAGCCCTTCCACATCGTTCCGATCCAGTTGAAGAACTTCACGCCGGTCGGTACGGCGATGAGGAACGTCATGAAGGAGAAGAACGGGAGGAGCACGCCACCGGTGACGTACATGTGGTGCGCCCACACCGTCACGGACAGACCCGCGATCGCGATCGTCGCGGCCACCAGACCGATGTAGCCGAACATCGGCTTGCGGCTGAAGACCGGGATGACCTCGGAGATGATGCCGAAGAACGGCAGGGCGATGATGTACACCTCTGGGTGTCCGAAGAACCAGAAGAGGTGCTGCCAGAGCAGGGCACCGCCGTTGGCCGCGTCGAAGACGTGGGCACCGAACTTGCGGTCCGCCTCCAGGGCGAACAGCGCGGCCGCGAGGACCGGGAAGGCGAGCAGGACCAGGACACCGGTCAGCAGCACGTTCCAGGTGAAGATCGGCATGCGGAACATCGTCATGCCCGGAGCGCGCATGCAGATGATCGTGGTGATGAAGTTGACCGAGCCGAGGATCGTGCCGAAGCCGGAGAAGGCCAGACCCATGATCCACAGGTCGGCGCCGACGCCCGGCGAGCGGACCGCGTCCGACAGCGGGGAGTAGGCGAACCAGCCGAAGTCGGCGGCGCCCTGCGGGGTGAGGAAGCCGCCCACGGCGATGATGGAGCCGAAGAGGTACAGCCAGTAGGCGAACATGTTCAGCCGCGGGAACGCCACGTCGGGCGCGCCGATCTGCAGCGGCATGATCCAGTTCGCGAAACCGGCGAACAGCGGCGTCGCGAACATCAGCAGCATGATCGTGCCGTGCATCGTGAACGCCTGGTTGAACTGCTCGTTCGACATGATCTGCGTGCCCGGACGGGCCAGCTCGGCGCGCATGAAGAGCGCCATCAGGCCGCCGATGCAGAAGAAGGCGAACGACGTGACCAGGTACATCGTGCCGATGGTCTTGTGGTCGGTGGTCGTCAGCCACTTCACCACGACGTTGCCGGGCTGCTTGCGGCGTACCGGGAGCTCGTTCTCGTACGAGTCCTCAGCCGCGGCCGCACCCTGGGGTTCGTTGAGGATGCTCACAGTTGGTTCTTCTCCGCATTCCGGGCGGGGTCCGTCTGCTCGATGCCCGCGGGGATGTAACCGGTCTGGCCCTTCTCCGCCAGCTCCTTCAGGTGCTGCTGGTAGCGCTCCGGGGAGACCACCTTGACGTTGAAGAGCATCCGGGAGTGGTCGACACCGCACAGCTCGGCGCACTTGCCGAGGAAGGTGCCCTCCTGGGTCGGGGTGACCTCGAAGGAGTTGGTGTGACCCGGAATGACGTCCTGCTTCATCAGGAAGGGAACCACCCAGAAGGAGTGGATGACGTCACGCGAGGTCAGGACGAAGCGGACCTTCTCACCCTTCGGCAGCCACAGGGTCGGGCCCGGGTTGCCGGTCTGCGGGTTCCGGGTGCCCGGGATGCCCGCGTCGTAGACACCGCCGGCGTTCGCCGGGAAGTCGTCCTTGAACTTGTCCGGGATCGCCGCGAGGTTCGGAGCCTTCTTGGCGTCGCCGGTCACGCCGGGGACGTTCTCGATGTAGTTGAAGCCCCAGCTCCACTGGTAGCCGACCACGTTGACCGTGTGCGCCGGCTTCGGGGTGAGCTCGAGGAGCTTCGACTCGTCGCGCGCGGTGAAGTAGAAGAGCACCGAGACGATGATGAGCGGGGTGACCGTGTACAGCGCCTCGATCGGCATGTTGTAACGGGTCTGCGGAGGTACCTCGACCTTGGTGCGGCTGCGCCGGTGGAAGATGGTGGCCCACAGGATGAGGCCCCACACCAGCACGCCGGTGGCGAGCGCGGCGGCCCACGAGCCCTGCCAGAGGGAGAGGATCCGCGGAGCCTCTTCCGTCACGGGGGTGGGCATGCCAAGGCGAGGGAAGTCTTCCCAGTTGTACGAGCAGCCGGTGGCTGTCGCCAGGATCAGGCCCGCAGTCAGCACCTGCGGCAGCTTCCGCCGCATCGGGCGCCGCGACGAGCGGTCGGAGCCGTTGGGACTCACGTAGCGCCTTCCCGAGAGTCTCGGCCCGCGTAGGTCGGCTGCCACGGCCGTCCGTCTCGCTGGTCGGTCGCCGCCCCGGCCGCGGGCAGGGGTTTGGATGTTTATGCGGACCAAACCCTACTGGACGCTATTTGGGGTCGCGCGGGGAGGGTGCCCAACGCGCCGTCCGAGTCCCCGAAGGGGTGGACTCCGGCGTTCCGCAGAGGGTTTCCGGGGGGCCGTACGGCGGTCGACCGGCGGTCCGGGCGGGGCTTCTGACGAGGGATCACGCGGGCCGGGGCAGGGCCTTGCCCCGGGTTCGCGACAGCAGGCCCTACCGTGGGCGGATGCCGTACTTCGACGCCGCGTCCGCCGCTCCGCTGCACCCCGTCGCCCGCCAGGCGCTCCTGGCCGCCCTGGACGAGGGCTGGGCCGACCCGGCCCGGCTGTACCGGGAGGGGCGGCGGGCCCGGCTGCTGCTCGACGCGGCGCGGGAGGCCGCGGCGGAGGCGGTGGGCTGCCGGCCGGACGAGCTGGTGTTCACTCCTTCGGGGACGCGCGCGGTTCACGCGGGAGTCTCCGGGGCGCTCGCCGGCCGTCGGCGTGTCGGGGACCGGCTCGTGGTGTCGGCCGTCGAACACTCCTCCGTGCTGCACGCGGGCGAGGCGCACACGGCGGCGGGCGGGACGGTGACCGAGGTGCCGGTGGGCAGGTCGGGCGCCGTGGATCCGGAGCGCTTCGCCGCGGCGCTCGACGCCCGTACCGCGCTGGCCTGTCTGCAGTCGGCCAACCACGAGGTGGGCACCGAGCAGCCGGTCGCCGAGGTGGCGGAGGCCTGCCGGGCGGCGGGGGTGCCGCTGCTCGTGGACGCGGCGCAGTCGCTCGGCTGGGGGCCGGTGCCGGAGGGCTGGTCGCTGCTCGCGGCGAGCGCGCACAAGTGGGGCGGCCCGGCGGGCGTGGGGCTGCTCGCGGTGCGCAAGGGCGTCCGGTTCGCGCCCCAAGGGCCGGGTGACGAGCGGGAGTCGGGGCGGGCGCCGGGCTTCGAGAACCTGCCGGCGATCGTGGCGGCGGCGGCTTCGCTGCGGGCGGTACGGGCGGAGGCGGCGGCCGAGTCGGCGCGGCTGCGGGCCCTGGTGGACCGGATCCGGGCGCGGGTGCCGGAGCTGGTGCCGGACGTGGAGGTGGTAGGCGATCCGGTGCGGCGGCTGCCGCATCTGGTCACCTTCTCCTGTCTCTATGTCGACGGGGAGACGCTGCTGCACGAGCTGGACCGGGAGGGTTTCTCCGTTTCGTCCGGTTCGTCGTGCACGAGCTCCACGCTGACGCCCAGCCATGTGCTGCGCGCCATGGGCGTCCTGAGCGAGGGAAACGTCCGGGTCTCGTTGCCGGCGGGCACCACCGGGGAGGACGTGGACCGCTTCCTCACCGTCCTGCCGGGCCTGGTCGCCGCCGTGCGCGAGCGGCTCGGCGCCCCGCACCCGGCGGCCGTGTCCGGCGCGGCCCCGGACACGCTCCTGGTCGACGCCCTCGGCAAGCGCTGCCCGATCCCGGTGATCGAGCTGGCCAAGGTGATCGGCGACGTGCCCGTGGGCGGCACGGTGACCGTGCTCTCCGACGACGAGGCGGCCCGCCTGGACATCCCGGCCTGGTGCGAGATGCGCGGCCAGGAGTACGTGGGCGAGGAGCCGTCGCCGAAGGGCGGCACCGCGTACGTGGTGCGCCGGGTGGCGTGACGCGACAGGACCCCGGGCGCCGTGGGGCGCCCGGGGTCCGGTGGCGTGCGGGTCAGGCCAGGTGGGCCTGGACCTCGGCGGCGGCCTCGTCGCCGTACGCCTTGGTGAAGCGCTCCATGAAGTTGGTGCGGCGCAGGGTGTACTCCTGGGTGCCCAGGGTCTCGATCACCAGGGTGGCGAGCATGCAGCCGACCTGGGCGGCGCGCTCGAGGCTGACGCCCCAGCCGAGGCCGGTCAGGAAGCCGGCCCGGAAGGCGTCGCCGACGCCGGTCGGGTCGACCTTGGCCTCCTCCTCCGGGCAGCCGACCTCGATCGGGTCCTCGCCGGCCCGCTCGATGCGCACGCCGCGCGAGCCGAGGGTGGTGACCCGGTGGCCGACCCGGCCGAGGATCTCCTCCTCGGTCCAGCCGGTCTTCGACTCGATGAGCCCCTTCTCGTACTCGTTGGAGAAGAGGAAGGCCGCGCCGTCCATGAGGGTGCGGATCTCCTGGCCGTCCATGCGCGCGATCTGCTGCGAGAAGTCGGCGGCGAAGGGGATCTCGCGGGTCCGGCACTCCTCGGTGTGGCGCAGCATCGCCTCCGGGTCGTCGGCACCGATGAGGACCAGGTCGAGGCCGCCCACGCGGTCGGCGACGGCCTTGAGCTCGATCAGCCGGGCCTCGCTCATGGCACCGGTGTAGAAGGAGCCGATCTGGTTGTGGTCCTTGTCCGTGGTGCACACGAAGCGCGCGGTGTGCAGCACCTCGGAGATGCGGACGGAGCCGGTGTCGACGCCGTGCCGGTCGAGCCAGGCGCGGTACTCGTCGAAGTCGAAGCCGGCCGCTCCCACCAGGACCGGCCTGCCGCCGAGCTGACCCATGCCGAAGGAGATGTTCGCGGCGACGCCGCCCCGGCGGACGTCGAGGTTGTCGACGAGGAACGACAGCGAGACCGTGTGGAGCTGGTCGGCCACGAACTGGTCGGCGAACCGGCCGGGGAAGGTCATGAGGTGGTCGGTGGCGATGGAGCCGGTGACTGCGATACGCACGGCTGGGCGCTCCTGGTGGAGGGACGGCAATGACAGTTCACGCTACCGGGTGCGGGGGCGGAAGCCGAACAGCGGAAACTACCCCAGAGTAGGCCTTTTCCCCAGAGCCGGAGCGTGCGTACGGTGCGGCCATGACCGAGTACCCCGCTCCTCGTGAGCCCCAGGAGTCCGATTTCAGCCTCGCCGAGCTGTGCGGGGACGGCGCGCGGATGGCACCGCACTGGGTGACTCCGTCAAGTCCGGCGGCCGCGCCGGTGTCCCCCGCGCTGATCCACGGCGTCGAGGTGCCGGCCGCGTCGGCCAGACTCATCGCCGCCACCTCCGAGTACGGGGTCTGAGACACCCCTGGAGCAACCGGTCCGCCACCGGTCCGGAGCAACCGGGGAACCGGAATCGCGTCGCCCTCGTCCCATGGGTGTCTTCCGCAGGGATGCCACGTCTGGAGGAGCGCGCGGTGAGCAGCAGTACGGAGAACCGGCCCGGCAAGCGCGGTCAGCTTCTGGTCGCCTCGGTGGCGGCGGGAGTGCTCCTCGTGGGCGGCGGCGGCGTGTACTACGCCACCACCGCCCAGGGCGACGGCGGGGACGCCAAGGCCGCGGAGGGAGCGGCCGCCGCTCCCCCGCCGCTGAACCTGGGCGGCACGACGGACGGCGGTCCGGGGATCGCGCCGGGCGAGCCCGACCCGGGCGGCGACCCCAACGGGACCGTCTACAAAGCCAAGGGCCCCCTCCCCCACGGGCCCTCCTCGGCCGCGGTCCACCGGCCCGAGGGCCGGGTCACCCCGGCGGAGGTGACCCGGCTCGCCGAGGCCCTGGGCATCCCGGGCACCCCGCAGCTGGTCGGCGAGGTCTGGCGGCTGGCCCCGGAGAAGGACGCCTCGGGGCTGCGCCTCGACGTGTCGGCGAAGGCGCCGGGCAGCTGGACGCTCAGCCGGTACGACGGCGGTCCGGTCGGCGACACCTGCCTCAAGGGCAAGGCCTGCCCGCCCCCGGGAGAGGCGAAGCCGCCGAGCGGCGGCTCGCCGGTGAGCGAGGCCGCGGCGAAGGCGGCGGCCGCGCCGGTGCTCAAGGCGATCGGCCAGGACGACGCCAAGGTGGACGCGAGCCAGGTGATGAACGGCTCGGACCGGGTGGTCAACGCCGACCCGGTGGTCGGCGGGCTGCCCACGTACGGCTGGTCCACCGGGATCCACATCGGCCCGGACGGTTCCGTGACGGCCGGCAGCGGGCGCCTGAAGGCGCCCGCGAAGGGCGACACCTATCCGGTGGTCGGCGCGGAGAAGGCGCTCGCCGAGCTGAACGAGGCCTCGAAGGGCACCGGCCCGGTCGGCATCGGCGGCTGCGCCACGGACCCGCCGGCGGACCAGCCCCTGACCGGTGGCAAGGGCAAGGGCGAGACGGGGCAGGCGCCCTGCCAGACGATCGTCGACCTGGCGGCGCCGGACGAGGTGACGGTGACGGGCGCGGTGTTCGGTCTGGCCGCGCAGTACGTGGACGGCGAGCAGGTGCTCGTGCCGGCGTGGCTGTTCACGGCGGAGGCGAAGCCCGGCGCCAAGCCGTACACGGTGGTGCGGACGGCGGTGGACGCGCGCTATCTGACCCCGCCGGCCAAGCCCTCGCCGACCCCCACGCCGGCGCCCGACCAGGGGACGGCGCCGGCCCGGCAGGTCACCTCGTTCACGACGGACGCGAGTGGCCGGAAGCTGTCGGTGACCTTCTGGGGCGGGGCGTGCAGCGACTACGCGGTGACGGCGCAGGAGGACCCGCGGCAGGTCGTGGTGCGGATCAAGGAGACGCCGCGGGACCCCGGACGGGCGTGCATCATGGTCGCCCTGGAGATCACGAAGACGGTGACGCTGCGGGCGCCGCTGGGTGACCGGCCGGTCGTGGACGGGGCGAGCAACGAGGCGGTGCCGCGGCCGTAGGGCCTCCGGCTCGGGCCGGAACGCGCGTGAGGGCGGCACCCGGACCTCCGGGTGCCGCCCTCACGCGTGCGTACGGCTCAGGCCGTCTCTTCGGGCTTAGCTGAAGCTGTCGCCGCAGGCGCAGGAGCCCGTGGCGTTCGGGTTGTCGATCGTGAAGCCCTGCTTCTCGATGGTGTCGACGAAGTCGATCGACGCGCCGCCCAGGTACGGGGCGCTCATGCGGTCGGTGACGACCTTGACGCCGCCGAAGTCCTTGACGACGTCGCCGTCGAGCGAGCGCTCGTCGAAGAACAGCTGGTAACGCAGGCCGGAGCAGCCACCGGGCTGAACGGCGACGCGCAGGGCCAGGTCGTCACGGCCTTCCTGGTCGAGCAGGGCCTTGACCTTGGCCGCGGCGGCGTCGGACAGGAGGATGCCGTCGCTGACAGTGGTCTTCTCGTCCGATACGGACATCTGCTTCTCTCCCGGGTTGGTACGGAGACTGCTTGCCGACGGTTGCAACCGGCGGGGCCGCGGATTCATTCCGGGCCGAGGCGTGTCTTTCCCCTTCATGCTCGCACACCGCACCCCGGGACGTGGAAGGCGAAGTGGCGAGACCCACGGAGAGGCGCGAGGCGAATTCGTCACATCGACACTATGGACATCGTCAAAGTGACGTGAACCGGTTATGATAGATAGCGTCATTTCGACGAAAAGGCTTTACGAGGCTCACTGTAGAAAGGGTGCGTGACGTGACCACCGCCCAGCCCCTGGACGTCCAGCCGACGCCGCTCGCCCTTCTCCTGCTCGGCCGCGAGGCCGACCCCAAGAGCGAGCGTGGCGTGGAGTGCCCCGGCGACCTGCCGTCGCCGTCCGACCCCGACCTGGTGGAACGCGCCCGCGTCGCCAAGGAGAAGCTCGGGGACAAGGTCTTCGTCCTCGGGCACCACTACCAGCGCGACGAGGTCATCCAGTTCGCCGACGTCACCGGCGACTCCTTCAAGCTCGCCCGTGACGCCGCCGCCAAGCCGGAGGCCGAGTACATCGTCTTCTGCGGCGTGCACTTCATGGCCGAGTCGGCGGACATCCTGACCGGTGACGACCAGAAGGTCGTGCTGCCCGACCTGGCCGCCGGCTGCTCGATGGCCGACATGGCCACCGCCGAGCAGGTCGCCGAGTGCTGGGACGTGCTCACCGAGGCCGGCATAGCCGAGCAGGTCGTGCCCGTCTCGTACATGAACTCCTCCGCCGACATCAAGGCCTTCACCGGCAAGCACGGCGGCACCATCTGCACCTCGTCGAACGCGAAGCGCGCCCTGGACTGGGCCTTCGAGCAGGGCGAGAAGGTGCTCTTCCTGCCGGACCAGCACCTGGGCCGCAACACCGCCGTCCGCGACATGGGCATGTCCCTGGACGACTGCGTCGTCTACAACCCGCACAAGCCGAACGGCGGCCTGACCGCCGAGGAGCTGCGCGGCGCGAAGATGATCCTGTGGCGCGGCCACTGCTCGGTGCACGGCCGGTTCAGCCTGGACTCGGTCAACGACGTGCGCGAGCGCATCCCGGGCGTCAACGTGCTGGTCCACCCCGAGTGCAAGCACGAGGTCGTGGCCGCCGCCGACTACGTGGGCTCCACGGAGTACATCATCAAGGCCCTGGAGGCGGCCCCGGCCGGCTCGAAGTGGGCGATCGGCACCGAGCTGAACCTGGTCCGCCGCCTGGCGAACCGCTTCGCCGCCGAGGACAAGGAGATCGTCTTCCTCGACAAGACGGTCTGCTTCTGCTCGACCATGAACCGCATCGACCTGCCGCACCTGGTCTGGACCCTGGAGTCCCTCGCCGAGGGCAACCTGGTCAACCGGATCCAGGTCGACAAGGAGACGGAGTCCTTCGCCAAGCTCGCCCTGGAGCGGATGCTGGCTCTGCCGTAACGATTCCTCGATACGGACGGCACGGACGTACGGAAGGGGCGCCCCGCACTCGCGGGGCGCCCCTTCGTCATGCCGTACGGATCAGGAGTCCAGGGCGTCCAGCAGCGTCGCGTCCACCGGGGTGACGTCCGGCTGCTCCGGGATGACCGTCCCGTCGCCCTTCTTCCCCGTCTTCTTCGCCGCCTTCTTCTTCGCGCGGCGCTCCTTGCGGAGCTCCACCATCGCGTAGAGCGTCGGGACGAGCAGCAGGGTCAGCAGCGTCGAGGTGATCAGACCGCCGATCACCACCACGGCCAGCGGCTTCGCGATGAAGCCGCCCTCGCCGGTGATGCCGAGCGCCATCGGGAGCAGCGCGAAGATCGTCGCCAGGGCCGTCATCAGGATCGGGCGCAGACGGTGCCGTCCGCCCTCGATCACCGCTTCGACCACGCCCAGGCCCTGGGCCCGGTACTGGTTGATCAGGTCGATCAGGACGATCGCGTTGGTGACCACGATGCCGATCAGCATCAGCATGCCGATCATCGCCGGGACCCCCATGGGCGTCCCCGTCGCGACGAGCAGGCCGATGGCGCCGGTCGCCGCGAACGGGATGGAGACCAGCAGGATCAGCGGCTGGATCAGCGAGCGGAAGGTCGCGACCAGGAGCATGAAGACGATCGCGACGGCCGCGAGCATCGCCAGGGCCATGCTGCTCGCCGCCTCGGCCTGGTCCTCGGAGACACCGCCGATGGAGGCGGTGGCGCCGTCCGGGAGGTCGAGGCCGTCGATCTTCTTCCGGAGCGCCGCGCTGACCTCACCGGTGTTGTCGGTGGTCGGCTTGGCGGTGATCGTCGCCGCGCGGGCGCCGTCGATCCGGGTCATGGAGACCGGTCCCGCCACCAGCTCGACGGTGGCGACGTCGCCCAGCCTCACCGGGCCGAGCGGCAGCGCCTTCAGCTCGGCCAGGGTGGTGGCCGGCTTCGCCGAGGTGATCAGGACGTCCCGCTCGGTGTCGTCGAGGGTCGCCTTCGCGGCCGGGATGCCGCGTACGGCCTGGGAGACGACCATGCCGAGAGTGGTGTCGTCGAAGCCCGCGTCGGCGGCCTTCTCGTTGGCCTTCACCGAGATCCGGGGCACCGACTGCGACAGGTCGCTCTGGACGTCGGTGACGTCCTTCAGCTCCGCCACGGCGTTCCTGACCTGCTCGGAGGCCTTCTTCAGGACCGCCGGGTCGCCGGCCTTGACGACCACGCTCAGGTCCTGGTTGCCGAAGCCGTCGCCGGCCGCGATGGAGGTGTCGCCGATGCCGTCGAGCTTCCCGAGCGCCGCGTCGATCGCGTCCCGGGTCTTCTCGTACGAGGCGGAGTCCTCCAGGGTGACCTGGAAGGAGGCCTGGTTGGAGCCGGTGCCGCCGCCGAAGGCCGCCATGAAGCCGGAGGAGCCGACCGTGACCTGGTAGTCCTTGACGCCCTCGGTGCCGGCGAGGACCTTCTCGATCTTCTTCGCGGCCTCGTCGGAGGCGGCGAGGCTGGTGCCGGGCGCCAGCTTCTGCTTGACGGTCAGGACCTGCTGCTCGCCCTGGTCGAAGAAGTTGGTCTTCAGCAGGCCGCCCATCCCGAAGGTGCCGAAGAGCACCACGAGGGCGATGGCCACGCTGGTGAGACGGCGCCGGGTCGCGAACCGCAGCACCGGCACGTACGCGCGCTGCAGCCGGCTCTTGTTCTCCTTCTCCTCGGCCAGCCTGCGGGCCTCCGCCGGGTCCTCCGGCGTGCCCTTGGGGGCGCGCAGGAACCAGTACGAGAGGACCGGCACGACGGTGAGCGAGACGAGCAGCGACGCGAGGAGCGCGGCGGTGACGGTCAGGCTGAACGAACCGAAGAGCTCGCCGATCATGCCGCCGACCAGACCGATCGGCAGGAAGACGGCGACGGTGGTGAGCGTCGAGGAGGTGACCGCGCCGGCGACCTCCTTGACCGCCGTGACGATCGCGGCCTGCCGCTCCTCGCCGTAGCCGAGGTGCCGCTTGATGTTCTCCAGGACCACGATCGAGTCGTCGACGACCCGGCCGATGGCGATGGTGAGCGCGCCGAGGGTCAGCACGTTCAGCGACAGGTCGCGGGTCCACAGCACGATCAGGGCCAGGACGACCGACAGCGGGATGGAGACCGCGGTGACCAGGGTGGAGCGCAGCGAGGCGAGGAAGACCAGGATGACGAGGACGGCCATGACGAGGCCGAGCGCGCCCTCCGTGGTGAGTCCGGAGATCGACTTGGCGACGGCCGGGCCCTGGTCGGAGACCACGGTCAGCTCGGCGCCCGCGCCGAGGTCCTTGCGCAGCTGGGGCAGCTTGTCCTGGACCGCGTCGGAGATGGCGACGGCGCTGCCGTCCTTGTCCATGGTGGCCATGACGGCGAGGCTGGGCTTGCCGTCGGTCCGGGTGAGGGAGACGCGGCGCGACTCCTCCTGCTCGACCGTGGCGACGTCGCCGAGGCGGACCGCCCTGCCCTTCTCGGGCTTGATCCGCAGGTCCTCGATCTGCCGGAGCGAGGTGTAGCCGCCGCCGACCTGGACGGTGCGGCTCTTGCCGGCCTCCGAGAAGGCGCCGGCGGGCATGGTGCCGCCGCCGTTCCTGATCGCCTCGGCGAGCTTCATCGGGTTCAGTCCGGCCGCCGCGAGCTTGCGGTCGTCGGGCGTCACGGAGACCTGGAGGTCCTGCACCCCGTCGATGGAGACCTGGGCGACGCCGTCGATGTCCTCGAGTACCGGGACGACGGTCCTCTCCAGCTGGTCGGCGAGTGCCTGCTGGTCCTTGTCGGAGGTGACGGCGAGGACGACGGTCGGGATGTCGTCGGTGGAGCCGGCCACCACCTGCGGGTCGACCGAGTCGGGCAGCGTGGCCCGGGCCCGGTTCACGGCCTGCTGGACGTCGGCGACGAGCTGCTTGGTCCCCTCGTCCCCGTAGTCGAAGCTGGCCATGATGACGGCGTTGCCCTCGGAGGCGGTGGACGTGATGCCCTTGATGCCGTCGACGGCCTTGAGGTTGTTCTCGATCGGCTGGACCACCTGCTTCTCGACCACGTCGGGCGAGGCGCCCTGGTACGGGGCGAGGACCGAGACCATCGGGAGCTCGATCGAGGGGAACAGCTGCTGCTTCAGCTGCGGGATCGCGATCACTCCGAAGAGGAGCGCGACGAGGGACATCAGCCCGATCAGGGCCCGTTGCGCGAGGCTGAATCTGGACAGCCAGGACATGGGGACTCTCTTCTGTGGCGTACTCGGCGGCCGGACACCCTCAGGGGCCCCCAGGGGTGTCCGCTTATACGATCAGCCACGCGAAGGGCCCGATCCTCGGCCCCCGGGCCCAATTCCTTATGCCGCGCATACCGCGTCTGGAGTACGCCCGCCCCCCGGGTCACTCCACCCTTGGGCGTACGAGCCCCGACTCGTAGGCCGTGACGACCAGCTGGGCCCGGTCCCGGGCGCCCAGCTTGGCCATGGTCCGGTTCACATGGGTCTTCACGGTGAGCGGGCTGACGTCGAGCCGGTCGGCGATCTCGTCGTTGGAACGGCCGCTCGCCACCAGCACGAGCACCTCCCGCTCGCGGGCGGTGAGTGCCGACAGGCGCTCGGAGTACGCCGGTGCCTCCCGGCCCGCGTCCGCGCCGCCGCCCTGTGCGAGGAACGTGGCGATCAGGCCCTTCGTCGCGGCCGGCGAGAGCAGCGCCTCGCCCGCGTGCGCGACCCGGATGGCGCCGAGCAGCTCCTCCGGCTCCGCGCCCTTGCCCAGGAAGCCGGAGGCCCCGGCGCGCAGCGACTGCACCACGTACTCGTCCACCTCGAAGGTGGTGAGCATGACGATCCGGACACCGGACAGCTCGGGGTCCGCGGTGATCAGGCGGGTGGCGGCGAGCCCGTCGGTGCCGGGCATCCGGATGTCCATGAGGACCACGTCCGCCCGGGTGGCCCGGGCCAGGGCCACCGCCTCGGCGCCGTCGGCGGCCTCGGCGACCACCTCCATGTCGGGCTCCGAGTTCACCAGGACCTTGAAGGCGCTGCGCAGCAGGGCCTGGTCGTCGGCGAGCAGCACCCTGATGGGCCGGTCCGGGTCCCCGTCCCCGCCCTGGAAGGTGTCCGTGCCCGTGCCCTCGTCGGTCGTCATGCGTCGTCCTCCCCCGTGCGGCCGGTCACGGGCAGTATCGCCTGCACCCGGAAGCCGCCTCCGTAGCGGGGTGCGGCGGTCAGCGTGCCGCCGAGGGCGGTCACCCGCTCGCGCATCCCGACCAGGCCGTGGCCGCCGCCGGGCACCGGTTCGACGAGCAGCGGGCCGTCGTCGAGGACGGTGATCTCGACGGTGCGGCCGACCCTGACCACGCTCACCTCCGCCCTGGCCTCGGCCCCCGCGTGCTTGCGCACGTTGGTCAGCGCCTCCTGGATGATCCGGTACGCGGCGAGGTCGACGGCCGCGGGCAGGGCGGCGCCGCCGTCGGTGCGGGCCAGCTCGACCGGCAGCCCGGCGTTGCGGAAGGTGGCCAGCAGGTCGTCCAGGACGGCGAGGCCCGACACCGGCTCCGTCGGGGCCTCCGGGTCGCCCGACTGGCGCAGCAGCCCGACCGTGGCGCGCAGCTCGTCGAGCGCCGAACGGGAGGCGGTGCGCACGTGCGCCAAAGCCTCCTTGGCCTGGTCGGGGCGCTTGTCCATGACGTGCGCGGCGACCCCGGCCTGCACGTTCACCAGCGCGATGTGGTGGGCCACGACGTCGTGGAGGTCGCGGGCGATCCGCAGCCGTTCCTCGGCGACCCGCCGCCGGGCCTCCTCCTCGCGGCTGCGCTCGGCGCGCTCGGCCCGCTCCCGTATGGCGTCCACGAAGGCTCGGCGGCTGCGCACCGCGTCCCCGGCCGCCGCGGCCATCCCGGTCCAGGCGAAGACGCCCAGGTTCTCCTGCGCGTACCAGGGTGTCGGTCCGAAGACCATGGCGGCGAAGGTCATCGCGGCCATGGTGGCCAGGCCGAGCCGCCAGGTGGTGGGCCGGTCGGTGCGGGAGGCGACGGTGAAGAGGGCCACGACGGCGCTCATGGCGACCGGGGCGGGGCGTGCGTCGCCGATCAGCGCGACCAGGGAGAAGAGGGTGGTGGCCGCGAGCACCGCGATGGGCTGCCGGCGCCGGAACACCAGCGCCGCCGCCCCGAGCAGCATCAGGACCACGCCGGAGGCGGTGGGCACCCTGTCCCCGAAGGTGGGCCCGTCGGGGCTGCCGTGCGGGTCGGTGAAGGAGCCGGTGACCATGCACGCGAGCACGACGAGGGCCAGGCCCGCGTCGAAGGCCAGAGGATGCGCCCGCAGCCGGTGCCGGGTCCGCGCGAGCGGGGTCGCGAGCGGGGTGCCGTTGGTCGTCACAGCAGAAGACGGTACGGGGTCACGGGGCCCGGACGCACCGATGCCCCGTCCCTGGGGGACGGGGCATCGGCGGGAGCGCTCAGCCGGGGAGGAGGCCGTCGTCGGAGAGCATCGCGCGGACCTCGTCGAGGCTCGCGTCAGGAGCGGGCAGGATCAGTTCGGAGGGTTCCAGCGCGTCGTCCGGCAGCGGCTCGCCGATCTCCCGGACCTTGTCGAGCAGGGCGTGGAGCGTGCGGCGGAAGCCCGCCCCGTCGCCCGACTCCATCTCCTCCAGGAGTTCGTCGTCGAGCTTGTTCAGCTCGGCGAAGTGACTGTCGGCCAGCTTCCACTGGCCCTCCCCCATGATCCGTACGATCATGACGCGTCCTCTTCCGTGGACTGCTGCTGGTCGGCCTACTGCTTGTCGAAGCGGGGCTGGGACTGCTGCTGGTTCTGGCCCTGGTTCTGCGCGGCGCCGTTGCCGCCCTCGAGTGCCTGCTGCTGCGCCGAAGGACCGCCGGCCAGCTCGGCCTTCATCCGCTGCAGCTCGAGCTCCACGTCCGTACCGCCGGAGAGGCGGTCGAGCTCCGCCTGGATGTCGTCCTTGGCCAGACCGGACTGGTCGTCGAGGGCGCCCGAGGCGAGCAGCTCGTCGATCGCGCCGGCCCGTGCCTGGAGCTGGGCGGTCTTGTCCTCGGCCCGCTGGATCGCCAGACCGACGTCGCTCATCTCCTCCGAGATGCCGGAGAACGACTCGGCGATCCGGGTCTGCGCCTGGGCGGCCGTGTACGTCGCCTTGATCGTCTCCTTCTTCGTACGGAAGGCGTCGACCTTGGCCTGCAGCCGCTGCGCGGCGAGGGTGAGCTTCTCCTCCTCGCCCTGCAGGGTCTGGTGCTGCACCTCCAGGTCGCTGACCTGCTGCTGCAGCGCGGCCCGCCGGGACAGCGCCTCACGCGCCAGGTCCTCGCGGCCGAGCGCCAGCGCCTTGCGGCCCTGGTCCTCCAGCTTGGCGGACTGGCCCTGGAGCTGGTTCAGCTGCAGCTCCAGGCGCTTGCGGGAGGTCGCCACGTCGGCGACGCCCCTGCGCACCTTCTGCAGCAGCTCCAGCTGCTTCTGGTAGGAGTAATCGAGGGTCTCGCGCGGATCCTCGGCCCGGTCGAGGGCCTTGTTTGCCTTCGCGCGGAAGATCATCCCCATACGCTTCATCACACCGCTCATGGGCTTCGCGCGCCCCCTTCTGACGGACTCGGCTCCAGCACTCCAACAAGAACCACAGTACGGTTCCTCACTCCATTACCGCACTGTTCGGGGCCCGATGTGCTCCTCCCCAAGGACGAGTGGGGATCACCGCACCTCCGGCCCAGGGAGTAGGGAGACCCCTGGCCGCCCCGTTCCCCGCAGGCGGAGACGCAGGGTGTTAGCGGATCGTTCCCGGCCGCGCTGGGGTCCATGCCTGGCAGCACGTACCCTTGGCGTTGTGTTCCGTAGCCGTTCGAAGGATGAGAAGGCCCCCACCGACAAGGTGACGGCGGACCTCTCCAAGCAGCCCCGCGACCCCGAGGCCCCCAAGGGCCGCCCGACCCCGAAGCGGAGTGAGGCCCAGACCCAGCGCCGCCGTGCGCAGTCAGCGCCGATGGACCGCAAGGAGGCCGCCAAGCGTCAGCGCGAGGCTCGCCGTGCGGACCTGGCCCGTCAGCGCGAGGCGCTGAACAGCGGTGACGAGCGCTTCCTGCCGGCCCGCGACAAGGGCCCGGTGCGGCGCTTCGTCCGCGACTTCGTCGACTCGCGCTTCGCCGTCGCCGAGTTCTTCCTGCCGATGGCCGTGGTGATCCTCGTCCTGTCGCTGTTCGGCAACACCAACCGCCAGCTGCAGAACATCTCGCTGCTGCTGTGGGCCGGTGTCATCGTCATGATCGTCATCGACTCGATCGGCATCTGGCTGCGGCTGCGCAAGCAGCTGGCCGAGCGCTTCCCGAACGAGTCGAAGCGCGGCGCGATCGCGTACGGCCTGATGCGCACGCTCCAGATGCGCCGGCTGCGGCTGCCGAAGCCGCAGGTCAAGCGCGGAGAGCGGCCCTGAGCGCGGAGGAATCGGCCGCGGGTGAGGTGCTGCCCGTCGTCGGCCACTGGCCCGCCGTGCCCGGCGGGCTGCGCGACACCGTCCGCCAGGAGCTGATCGCGCGCCAGCTCGACGAGCAGATAGCCGCGCGCTACCCGGTGGGGCAGCGGCTGCGCATCCTCGACGCGGGCATGGGACAGGGCACCCAGGCCCTGCGCCTGGCCCGCGCCGGTCACACCGTGACCGGTATGGAGGCCGACCCCGAGCTGCTCAAGGCCGCCCGCGATTCGCTGGCGACCGAACCGGCCGGCATCCGCGAGCGGGTCCGGCTGATCGAGGGCAACGGCCGCGAGACCGGGGTGCACTTCCTGCCCGGCAGCTTCGACGTCGTCCTGTGCCACGGCGTGCTCCTGCACGCCGACGAACCGGACGCCCTGCTCGCGGGCCTGGCCCGGATGCTGGCCCCCGGTGGCCTGCTGTCCCTGGTGGTACGGAACGCGGAGGCGCTGGCCATGCGGCCGGGCCTCGCCGGGGACTGGGCGGGCGCGCTCGCGGGGTTCGAGTCGGACGTCTACACCGACGGGAGCGGCGCGAAGGTACGCGCCGACCGCCTGGACGCGCTCACCTCGACGCTCGCCGGCATCGCCGCGCCGCTGCACGCCTGGTACGGCGTGCGCGTCTTCACCGACGGCATCCCCGGCGACCTCGGCCTGCCGGCCGCCGACGAACTGGAACGCCTCCTGGCCGCGGAGGACCGCGCCGGCCGCACCGACCCGTACCGCCGGATCGCGGGGCTGCTGCACCTCTGCGGGGTACGGGGCTGAGTCGGAGCCCGGTCCGGGGGTCGTGAGCCGGTGGCGACGGCGGGGCCTGTCCTGCCGTCGGTGTCGGTGGCGACGGGCAGTGTCCTGCCGCAGCGGTCGCGGCGGCCGCCGGCCCCGTCTGCCGCCGGTCATGCCGGGTGGCGGTGGGCTCGGTCTCCTGTCGGTGTCGGTGGCGACGGGCAGTGCCCTGCCGCAGCCGGTCGCGGCGGCCGCCGGCCCCGTCTGCCGC
The DNA here is from genome assembly GCF_042954805.1 of Streptomyces sp. NPDC012637. Lineage (NCBI taxonomy): Bacteria > Bacillati > Actinomycetota > Actinomycetes > Kitasatosporales > Streptomycetaceae > Streptomyces > Streptomyces sp. NPDC012637. Next base: position 426,323 of record NZ_JBIBDS010000003.1, on the reverse strand, counting down.
CGGTCCTGCCGGGTGGCGGTGGGGCAGCGGCGGCGGTCAGGTGATCGGGGCGGGGACGCGTCCTGGTCGGTGTGACCGCCATCGAACCGGCCTCCGAAGCCGCCACCGCCGTACCCGCCCGTCTCGTCTGGCGCGCCCTCTACGCGCACTTCCGCCCGCACCGGGCCGCCGTCGCGCTGGGCGCGCTGCTCGCGCTGATCGGCGCGGCGAGCGGCCTCGCCCAGCCGCTCGCCGCGAAGGCGCTGGTGGACCGGCTGGGCCAGGACGAACCGATCGCAGCCGTCCTGCTCGCCCTCACCGCCCTCGTCGTCTTCGGCACGGCGGTCGACGCGCTCGGCTCGTACGTCCTGGAACGCACCGCCGAGTCCGTGGTGCTCGCCGCCCGGCGCTCGCTGATCGGGCGACTGCTGCGGCTGCGGCTGCCGGAGGTCGAGAAGACCCAGCCCGGCGACCTGATGTCCCGGATCACCTCCGACACCACGCTGCTGCGCGCCGTCACCACCCAGTCCGTGGTGTCGGCGGCCACCGGCGGGCTCTCCTTCGTCGCCACGCTCGTCCTCATGGGCTTCATGGACCCGGTCCTGCTCGGCGTCACCCTCGGCGTGATCGTGCTGATCGGCGGCGCGGTCGCCCTGCTCATGCCGCGGATCGCGGCGGCGACCCGGCGCTCGCAGGAGGCGGTGGGAGAGATCTCCACGGTCCTGGAGCGTGCCTTCGGCGCCTTCCGCACCATCAAGGCGTCGGGCGCGGAGGCCCGTGAGACGGCCGTCGTGGACGCGGCGGCGGAGCGGGCCTGGCGGCACGGCGTGAAGTCGGCGAAGTGGCAGTCGCTCGCCGGGTCGTCGATCGGCCTCGCCGTACAGGTGTCGTTCCTCGCGGTGCTCGGCATCGGCGGCGCGCGGGTGGCGTCGGGAGCGACGACGGTCTCGTCGCTGATCGCCTTCCTGCTGTTCCTCTTCTACCTGATCGAGCCGGTGTCGAAGCTGGTCGAGGCGGCGACCCAGTTCCAGGTGGGCTCGGCGGCGGTGTCGCGGATCCTGGAGGCGGAGGCGCTGGAGGTCGAGGAGGCCGGAGAGGCACGGGACGCCCGGGAGGCCGGCGGTCCGGTCGGCGGTCCGGCCGGGGACGGTGGCCCGGCGGAGCGGGCCGTGGGCGCCGGGCCCGCCTCGGTCGTCTTCGACGACGTCGCCTTCCGGTACCGGGACGACCTGCCGCCCGTCCACCACGGCGTCTCCTTCGAGGTTCCCGGCCGGGGCATGACCGCGTTCGTGGGGCCGTCCGGGGCGGGCAAGACCACGGTGTTCGGGCTGATCGAGCGCTTCTACGAGGCGACCGGCGGCCGGGTGCTGGTCGACGGGCGCGACGTACGGGAATGGCCGCTCGCCGAACTGCGGGCCTCCATCGGGTACGTGGAGCAGGACGCGCCCGTGCTGTCCGGAACCCTCCGCGAGAACCTGACCTTCGCCGCGCCGGACGCCACCGAGGAGGAGATCCGGCAGGTCCTCGTACGGGCGCGGCTCGACGGTCTGGTGGAGCGGCTGCCGGACGGTCTCGACACCGTCGTCGGTCACCGCGGCTCCAAGCTGTCGGGCGGCGAGCGGCAGCGGGTCGCCATCGCGCGGGCACTGCTGCGGAAGCCGCGGCTGCTGCTGCTCGACGAGGCCACCTCGCAACTGGACGCGGTGAACGAGCTGGCGCTGCGGGACGTGGTGGCGGAGGTGGCCCGGGACGTGACGGTCCTCGTCGTGGCGCACCGGCTGTCGACGGTGACGATGGCGGAGCGGATCGTCGTCATGGAGGCGGGCCGGGTACGGGCGGTGGGGACGCACGCGGAGCTGGTGGCGGGCGACGAGTTGTACGGGGAGCTGGCGGCGACGCAGTTCCTGGCGGCGGCGGAGGGGGCGAAGGAGGGGGCGCCGGTCGGGACCGCGTGATCGTCACGCGTCCGCGGGCCGGTCGGTCCCACCCGGTTCCCGCCCACCCGCAGTCCGCCGGGCGGCGCCCCCACCCGGTTCCCGCCCACCCGCAGGACGGCGCCCCTTGCCGGGCCCAGGCTCCCGCGGCTGGACGGTGACCGACAGGGCGCGGCGCTCCAGGGGTGCGGGTGGGTGCGGGGGCGAAGGCGCCGCCAAGGGCGCCGTCCCGTGTGCCCACCCGTCCCGCCCCAGCGGGACGAATGCCCACACGGAGGCGGGCGACAAGGCCACGGGCGCCCGAGGGGCGGGGCGGGTCGGCGTGGGAGCCGGCGCCCCGCCCTGGGGGTCAGCCTTCCGCGTCCAGCGGCATCGGGCCGTAGATCTTCGCGCCGTCCTCCGACAGCGTCACCTGCGCCGCGCCGCCCTCGAGGAGGGCGCGCCAGTGCTCGCCCAGCCAGGATTCCGCGTCGCCCTGGGTGGTGAACTCCTCAGGAGTCACCGTCGGCGGGACCTCGGTGCCGTCGGACTTCTCGAACCGCCACGTCCATGCCATGTCCGCCTCCTGGCGCTCACCGGATGATCGGTTTCCTGCCCGCAGCGTAGCCGGGCGCGCACCCCTTGCGGTGTCGCGGGAGGATCTAGGGGTGGAACTGACTCTGCTCGGCACCGGCGCCCCCCTCGGACTCCCCCGCCCCGACTGCCCGTGCGCGGTGTGCGCGCTGTCCCGTGGCGGGCGGGCGCGGGCCGCGACCTCGCTGCTGGTGGACGGGGCGCTGCTGCTGGATCTGACGCCGGGTGCCGCGCTGGCCGCCGCCCGTTCGGGGCACTCGCTGGTGGGCGTACGGCAGGTGCTGCTCACGCATCCGCACGACGGGCCGGCCGTGGAGGTGCCGGCGGGGCTGCCGACGGCCGGCCGGGTGCCGGACGGGCGGGAGTTGACGCTCATCAGCGGTCACCGGGTGCGGGCCGTGGCGATGGACTCGCCGGGCACCGGGTACGAGGTGACCTCGACGGACGGTGAGCGGCTGCTCTACCTGCCGCCCGGCGGCGCGCCCGCCGGGATCGGGGAGACGCACAGCGCCCCGTACGACATGGTGATCGCCGACGTGACGGGGCGGCCGGACGGCCTCGCCCGGCTGCGGGCTTCGGGGGCGGTCGGGGCGGTCACGGACGTGATCGCCGTGCACCTGGACCACGACGCGCCGACCGGCGCCGAGCTGGACCGGCAGCTGGCGGCGGCGGGCGCGCGGGCGGTGCCGGACGGGACGACGCTGTACGTCGGCGAGTACCACGCCGTGCCGGAGGTGCCGCGGCGCACGCTGGTGACGGGCGGGGCCCGGTCGGGGAAGTCGGTGGAGGCCGAGCGGCGTCTGGAGACCTTCCCGGAGGTGCTGTACGTGGCGACGGGCGGCACCCGCGAGGGCGACCCGGAGTGGGCCCACCGGGTCGGCCTGCACCGGGAGCGGCGGCCGGGTTCCTGGCGTACGGAGGAGACCTGCGACCTCGTGCCGCTGCTGCGGGAGGAAGGGCCCCCGCTGCTCGTCGACTGTCTGTCGCTGTGGCTGACGGACGCCATGGACCGGGTCGGTGCATGGGACGACGAGACCTGGGCGAACGGCGGGCGGGAGGCCCTGGGCGAGCGGGTCGCCGAACTGGTCGCCGCGGTGCGCGGGACGCCCCGCACGGTCGTGGCCGTGACCAACGAGGTGGGTTCGGGCGTGGTGCCGGCGTCGGCGTCGGGGCGGCGCTTCCGGGACGAGCTGGGCCGGCTGAACGCGGCCTTCGGCGACGAGTGCGAGCAGGTGCTCCTCGTGGTCGCGGGGCAGGCGCTCGTGCTGCGCGGGTAGGGTGCGAGCGACTGGCCCTGATCCACCTCCCGGGCCGTGCCCACGACCGTGTGATTCCTAGGCGGAAGCAACCTTGAACCTCGACGACTTCTCCGATCTGATCGAGCGCCCCGACGGGGGGATACGGCGTGACGCCGAGGAGCGCAGGGAGCGGCTGAGCGTCCGTCCCGGTGCGCTGGGGCGGCTGGACGAGCTGGGCGAGTGGCTGTCGGCGGCGCAGGGCGCGGTCCCCGTGCGGCCGGTCGAGCAGCCGAAGGTGGTGCTGTTCGCGGGTGACCACGGGGTGGCCTCGCTCGACGTGTCGGGGCGGGCCGCGGGCGGTGCGTACGAGCTGGTGCGCGCGGTGCTCGACGGGGCGAGCCCGGTGGCGGTGCTCGCACGGGCCCAGCAGGTGCCGGTGCGGGTCGTGGACGCGGGCCTCGACTGCGATCCCGAGCTGCTGCCCGCGGAGGTGACCCGGCGCCGGGTGCGGCGCGGTTCGGGCCGTATCGACGTGGAGGACGCTCTGACCGTCGAGGAGGCGCGGGAGGCCCTGGAGCTGGGGATCGCCGTCGCCGACGAGGAGGCCGACTCCGGGACCGATCTCGTGGTGCTCGGCGACGTGAGCGTGGGGGGCACGACTCCCGCTTCCACGATCATCGCCGCGCTGTGCGGGACGGACGCCTCGGTGGTGACCGGGCGGGGCGGTGCCGGGATCGACGATCTGGCCTGGATGCGCAAGTGCGCGGCGATCCGGGACGCGCTGCGCCGGGCGCGGCCGGTGCTCGGTGACCAGCTGGAGCTGCTCGCCGCGGTCGGCGGCGCCGATCTGGCGGCGATGACCGGTTTCCTGCTGCAGGCCTCGGTGCGGCGGATGCCGGTGGTGCTCGACGGCGTGGTGGGCGCGGCCTGTGCCCTGGTGGCGCAGCGGGCGGCGTTCCGGGCGCCCGACTGGTGGCTGGCGGGCCAGGTGAGCGGGGAGCCGGCGCAGGCGAAGGCGCTGGACCGGATGGCACTCAACCCTCTCCTGGACCACGGCGTCACTGTGGGCGAGGGAACCGGGGCCCTGCTCGCGCTTCCCCTCGTCCGGGCCGCCGCCGCGCTGGCCGCGGAGCTGCCGGAGGTGACCTCTCCGGTGGCCGCACCGGCCGAGGAGAGCTGAGAAGACGGATCACGGCACCGGGTGCGAACGGGCCGCCACGCGCGGCCGGCCGCACCCGGCGACCGGCCGTGCGGAGCGATGCCCCATATGATCGCTTTTCATGGGAGAGGTCCGTTTGTCCAGCGAAGGAGCGCCCCAGAGCACGGTCCGTTCGCGGCGCAGCGCCGCGTTCGCCGTCTGGTATCTGCGGGTCGTCACGTTCATCAACTTCCTGAGCGCCGTGTGGGTCTCGTTCGGCCAGGACCTGCGCCGGCACAACGAGGACGACTACTTCACCCCGTACATGCTGACCGCCGGCTTCGCGTCGGGCGTCTTCACGCTCTTCCTGGCGATCACCATGCGCCGCCGCAAGCGCGCCGCGTGGATCCTGAACTTCGTGCTCTCCGGGCTCTTCCTGCTGCTCTTCGCGGTGGTGATGGTCTTCCCGGAGATCCGTCAGCACGCCCAGAACTGGATCTCGCTGGTCCTGACGGCGGCCTTCTTCGCCGCGCTGCTGCTCGGCCGCAAGGAGTTCTACGCGAAGGGCGACCGCTCCAACCCGCTGCTCGCGACGGCCGTCGCGGTCGGCGGGCTGCTCGTCACCTCGCTGCTCGCCGCCGCCCTGGTCACCGTCACCAACGAGTCGACCGCCCACTCCACCTTCCTGGAGCGCTGGCGCTACGGCGTGATGAGGCTGGTCACCGTGGCTGCCGACGACTCGCGTTTCCCCGGCATCTCCACCCCGGGCTGGGTGAACGTGGTCATCAACGTGATGTCCACGCTGCTGCTGTTCGCCGTGCTCTTCGCGGCCTTCCGCTCGCGGCGGGCCGTCGACCCGCTCACCGAGGAGGACGAGGACCGGCTGCGGGTGCTGCTCGACAAGCACGGCGACCGGGACTCGCTCGGCTACTTCGCGCTGCGCCGGGAGAAGAGCGTCATCTGGTCGCCCAGCGAGAAGGCGGCCATCGCCTACCGGGTGGTGGGCGGCGTGTCGCTGGCCTCCGGTGATCCCATCGGCGACCCGGAGGCCTGGCCCGGCGCCATCGAGCCCTGGCTGGCCGAGGCCCGCGAGCACGGCTGGATCCCGGCCGTGATGGGCGCGAGCGAGGAGGCCGGGACGATCTACGCCCGGCACGGGCTCGACGCCCTGGAGCTGGGCGACGAGGCGATCGTCGAGACCGACGAGTTCACGCTCGACGGGCGGGCCATGCGCACGGTGCGGCAGGCCTACAACCGGGTCAAGCGGGCCGGTTACGAGGTCCGGATCAGGCGCCACGAGGACATCCCCGCCGACGAGATGGACGAGCTGCTCCGCAAGGCCGACGACTGGCGCGACGGCGCCACCGAGCGCGGCTTCTCCATGGCGCTCGGGCGGCTCGGCGACCCGAGGGACGGGCGCTGCGTGATGCTCGAGTGCCGGGACGCCGGCGGCGGGGAAGGGGCCGAGCTGCGGGCGGTGCTGTCCTTCGTGCCGTGGGGGCCGAAGGGCCTCTCGCTGGACCTGATGCGCCGTGACCGGGACTCCGAGAACGGTCTGATGGAGTTCATGGTCATCGAGCTGCTCCAGCGCGCGAAGGAGATCGGGATCACTCAGGTCTCGCTGAACTTCGCGATGTTCCGGTCCGTCTTCGAACGCGGCTCGAAGCTCGGGGCGGGACCCGTGCTGCGGATGTGGCGTTCACTGCTCAGCTTCTTCTCGCGCTGGTGGCAGATCGAGTCGCTGTACCGTGCCAACGCCAAGTACCGACCGATCTGGGAGCCCCGATTCATGCTCTTCGAGAAGAGCGCCGACCTGCTGCGGATCGGCCTCGCCGCCGGCCGCGCCGAAGGCTTCCTGGAGGCTCCGGGCCTGCCCAAGTGGCTGCACCGCAAGCATCTGGCGGGCCGGCGTTGAGCAGGAACCCCAAGGGGTTCGCACGCCGCGAGTGGGGCCCGCTGTTCGGCACGGTGCGGACGGCGCTCGTCACGAGGAGGTGGCGCGCGATCCCGATGACGCTGACCGCCGTCTGCCTCACCTCCGTGTTCCAGATCGTGCAGAACCAGGACTGGGGCTACCAGCCGGTCCAGGACATCGGCTCGGTGCGCGCCGAGGACCCGCTGGGCCCCGCCCTGCTCCGTACCCCGCTGTCTCTGTTCGTCCCGGCGCTCGACCTGCCGGTGTGGGGCGCGCTCGCACAGGTCCTGCTGGTCTTCGGGATCGCCGAGATCTGCCTCGGCCGGTGGCGGACCCTGGTGCTCGCGTACGTGGCGACGCTCGCCGGCACCCTGTACGCCCGGGTCGGCATCGCCCTCGGCCCGGACAACCCGCTGGGACTGCCCGCCTCGGACGCGCAGGTGGTGGACACCGGCCCGTCGGCGGCGGTCGTCGGGCTCGCGGTGTACGTGTGCTGGCGCTACCGGGCCTGGTGGACCGGGTCGCTGGTGATCGTGGCGATGGTCGTCGAGGTGATGATCAAGAACAACCTGGCCGGCAAGGAGCACCTGGCGGCGATCGCCGCGATCCTGGTGATCATCGCCGTGCAGGAGTGGCGGGAACGGCGGGAGCGGCGCCGTCAGCGCGACGGCGTGGAGCCGCGGCCGGGCACCCGTTCCTGGAAGCCGCCGATCAGGTCCTGAGCCCGGCGGCGCACCCGGACCCAGCGCTTGTCGTGCCGGTAGGTGCGGATCCGGGAGCGGGCCCGGGCCCGGTGGCGGCGGCTGTAGAGGTGCCGGGACCACCAGGAGCCGGGGCGGGCGAGGCGGACCGCGCCGATGATCGCGACGAAGGGGATCAGGGTGCCGAGCACGGCCATCCGGAACTTCCCCTTCACCAGGGTGACCAGCACCAGGACGAAGTTGAGCACCAGGGTCAGGATGAACGTCGCCCGGTCCTGCTGCTCCTCGGACGTCATGTCGTTCACACCGAGCGGCGAGAAGCCGGCGAGCGTCAGCAGCACCAGGGCGGCGGTCAGGACGACGACCTCGACGCTCTTGCGGCCGTCGTCCGACCAGTAGACGTCGTCGAGGTGCAGGATCAGCGCGAACTCGTCGAGCACGAGCCCGGCCCCGATCCCGAAGACCACGGCGAAGACCGCCGCCCCGACGCCGTGCCGGCCGCTGCCGACCGCTCCGAACCCGCCGAGGACCGTGAGCACGACGCCCGGCACCACGTGGTGGATGTGCACCCCGCCCGAGGAGATGTTCCCGAAGGGGCCCCTGCCGGCGCGGATGAGCCGGGTGATGGTCCGGGTGACGGCGAAGGTCAGCACGAACGAGGTCAGGGCGAGGAACATCGGGAGCTTCCCGGGTTCGACGATGTTGCGCGAGAACCAGTGACCCATGCCACCCTCTGCCTGTCGCTCGGTGCCGATTCGTCAGTTTTCTTCCTTTGGGGCCAATTTAGCCTCTCACCAGGGGCACTACCCTTCCGCGGATGGACGGCCTGCGTTTCGCCTTCGGCACCCTCACCGTGCTTCCCGCCCGCATCACCCGCTGGGACCGTGACGCGGCACGCGCCGGGATGCTCTGCGCCCCGCTCGCGGGCCTGGTCGTCGGCCTGTTCGCGGCTGCCGTCGGCGGGGTGTTCCTGCTGCTCGGCTCGGGCCCGCTGCTCGCCGCCGTGCTCACCGTCGCCGTCCCGGCGCTGCTGACCCGTGGCCTGCACCTCGACGGGCTCGCCGACACCGCCGACGGGCTCGGCAGCGGCAAGCCCGCCGAGGACGCGCTGCGCATCATGAAGCAGTCCGACATCGGGCCCTTCGGCGTCATCACGCTCGTCCTCGCGCTGCTCGCCCAGGTCGCGGCGCTGTACGAGCTGTACGGGGAGGACTGGGCACGGGGCACCGTCGCCGCCGCGCTCGCCGCGACCGTCGCCAGGCTCGCCCTCACCCACGCCTCCCGCACCGGCGTCCCGGCCGCGCGCCCCGAGGGCCTCGGCGCGGTCGTCGCGGCGACCGTCCCGATCCGCGCGGCCGCCCTGGCGACCGCCGCGGTCCTGGTGCTGTGCGCGGTGTCCGGCGCCCTCTTCTCCGGGTACGACGCCGTACGGCAGGTCCTCGCCGCGCTCGCCGCGCTCGCCGTGGCGGAACTGCTGCTGCGGCGGTGCGTACGGCGCTTCGGCGGAGTGACGGGCGATGTCTTCGGCGCGGTGGAGGAGACGGCCGCGACGGCGGCGCTGGTCGCGCTGACGCTCGGCTGACGGCCCGGAGACCAAGCCGTGACCTGCACGGAGGGCAACCTTCCGGGTTCCGGGGCGGTCATGTGGGCATGATCAGACGCCTTGCCCGTACGGGCGCGGTCCTCGCCACCGCGTCCCTGCTCCTGACCGCCTGCTCCGGCGCGGACGACGCCGAGCCGAAGGCCGCGCCCACGAAGCACCCGGTCTTCGACCAGAAGCTCGACCGTCAGATGTTCCTGGCCCTGCGTCAGACGCAGAAGGCGGGCAGTGCGAGCTTCACCCAGACGCTGACCCTGGAGACGAAGAAGGGGAAGGCCGTCCAGACCCTCGAAGGCCGGCTGGACTTCGCGAAGAACACGGGCGACGCGAACATCCGCTGGAAGGTGCCGGAGAAGTACTCCGACGCCGCCAAGGACGCGATCCTCGGGCGCGCCCCGGGCCGGTCCAACGCCGACGCCACCGGGCACTTCCTGGTCGACGGCCAGGACATCACCTACCGGGCCGGGTCCTCCGACTACTGGCTGCGCTACGGGTACGGCGACTACGACGCCGGCCAGAAGACCCTCGACCAGCTGCGCGGCACCGAGGCCCCCGTCGGCGGCACCCTCCTGGAGGGACTCGGCGGCGCCGAGGCCAAGAGCCGCCAGGGCGCCAACTACCGGGCCGAGGTCGACTCGGAGCCGCTCTGGGAGATGCTCCCCGGCGAGATCTCCGAGCAGCTGGCCTCCGAGATGTACACGCCGGGCATCACGAGGTCCAAGAAGGTGCTCCTGGCCGTGTCCCTCGACCGCCAGGGCAGGGTCACCCACGTCCGTGCCGACCTCTCGCGCATGCTCGGCAAGAAGGGCAGCGTCTTCTCCGACGCCACGTCCCTGACGATGGAACTCACCCTGAGCGGTCACGGCGGGTCGAAGCCCGCAGGCCGGGCGGACGGCGACCGGGTCCTGGACGCGGGGAAGACGGTGCGGTCGATCCACGACGTGGGGCCCGGGCACTGCGTCGACTTCAGCACCGGCCAGCGTGACGCCGAACTCGTCGCGGACGTCTCCTGCACCGGGCCCCACGACGGCCGCGTCCTCGCCCACGCCTCCTACGGCGGCCGGGCCTACCCGGGCAAAACCGCCGCCAAGTCGCAGGCGAGCCAGGCCTGCGACCGCGCCTACCGCCGCGTCTCCGACAGCTGGACCGCGGACTCGGCCAAGAAGGACTCCTACTGGTACATGTGGAGCGGCGAGCACGCCTGGCAGCAGGCCGGCAAGGGACGCACCACCTGCTACGTCGTCACGGCCAAGGGCGCCGCCTAGGCCGCTTGTTGCGGATCAGGGCCGGACGCCGCGGGCCCGGCGAGGATCGGGAAGAGACGGCCTAGCAGGCCCGGCGCCACACCCCCAGCTCGTACTCCTTCCGCATCGAGCTCAGGCCCAGCTCCCGCACCCGCGGGCAGAACTCCTCCGGCTCCAGCTCGTACTCGACGTGGAAGACCGCCTTGCCCGCCTTCACGAAAGGCGTCAGCCGCTCGCACTCCCCGTACTCGGCGCACTGTTCGTTGACCGCGAAGTCGAAGTCCGGGAGGAGCTGGGGGATCTGGTCGAGGTCGTTCTTCAGGCCGACCGACAGGCCTCGGTCGTGGGCCAGGCGGGCGATCAGGCGGTTGTAGCGGAGCTGGTCGGCCGCGGTGAGCGGGAAGCCGGTGGCGTTGGCGTAGCCGTCCATGTTGTCGGGTTCGACGGCGTCGAAGCCCTTGGCACGGCACATGTCGAGGCGGGCCGCCATCAGCGGGGCGAGGAGGTCGGTGCGGCGGATGTCGAGCCAGCGTTCGCCGGGCCAGCCGTTGCCCTTGCCCAGGAGGGACGCGGGGAACTCCGCCGCGTCCGGACGGAAGTCCTCCCACGCGCCCGTGGAGAGGTAGCAGATGACCTTGCGGCCGCGTCGGTGCAGGTCGGCGACGGTGGCCGCCGGGTGGTCGAAGCCGTCGATGTCGTAGACGGGGACGTCCACCGCCGGATCCAGACGGCCGCTGAGCTGCCACTGCCAGGCGAGGCCCGGGCGGGGCTGCCAGCGGGTGGCGGGGGTCCGGTCGTCGGCCGGCGGCGGGGCCGTCGTGCAGGCCGCGGCGAACAGCAGCAGGGCGAGCAGGGGCAGCAGGCGTCTCACCGGACGGGCTCCAGGGTGTGCGGGAGGGTGCCCCACGGGTGGGCGCCGGTGCCGGGGACCGCGCAGTGCACCGCGGTCGCCGGGCGGGCGTCGGCCGGGGCCGCGTACACCAGGTGACAGTAGTGGTCGGCGACCGGCAGGTCGAGGAGGCGGTAGGCGTCCCAGGGTCCCTCGAAGGTGACGAGCAGGTCCGCGAGGGCCTCGTAGCCGGGGGCGGGGTGCGCGCCGTGGTTGAGGACGAGGGTGCGGGCGCCGGCCGCCCGCGCCGCCACGGCGAGGCGCCGGTAGTGCGGCAGCGCGTCGGGCGCGGTCGGCACCTGGTCGAGGAAGGCGCCGTCGGCCCCGTACCAGTCGCGGTGCCGCACCAGGTCGGCGACCACCTCGGCGTGCGGGCGGCGGCCGTAGTCGGTGTCCGCGTAGCCGAGGAGCCGCACGCCCGCGCCCCGCAGCCGGGCGGCGACCTCGGCGAAGGCCGGGTCGGCGGCCGTGCCGGCGCCGCTCGCCGGGTTGAGGACGACGCCGTAGAGGGCGGGGGCCGCAGCGACGACGGCGGCCCAGTCGTCGGGACGGTCGGCGGGATGCTCGTAGAACGGCACCAGGAGGGAGGAGTGCACAGTCCGGCCCCTGTTCAGCAACGGTGGGCGGTCGGTCGTACCAGCAGAACACGGGTGAGCACGCACAGCGCGACGGCCGCGGCGCCCGCGGCCGCGGGCCCGGCCGCCGGGGCGAAGGCCTGGGCGAGCCCCTGGGCGGTCGCCGCGAGCAGGCACACGACGGCCGCGCTCACCACCGCCCCGAAGGCCTGGAGCAGCAGCCCCAGCCACAGCACCGCGCCGACCAGCAGCAGCGACACGACCCGCTGCGGGGAGACGGCGGCGGCACCGGGCCACAGCACCGCGGCCGTGACGGTCAGGACGAACAGCACCGCCAGATAGCCGCCGAGGCAGCGGGCGAGCGTGCCGGTGACGGCGCGCCGGAACTCGTACGCCGTGGTCAGCAGCCGCAGCCGGGCCAGGCCGGCGGCGCGGAAGCGGTGGAGCAGCCATTCCGCCGGGCCCATGGAGAGGGTCAGCGCGATCACCGCGTCGGCGCCCGCGTACAGCACGAGCAGTCCGCTGCCGAGGCCGAACAGGCCGTACGGGAGCGAGGCGGCGAACGGCGGTCCGCCCCGGCCCCGTGCGCCGCGTCGCAGTCCCGGGCGCAGTTCGAACGCGGCGAAAGCGGTGGTGGCGGTGAGCGAGAGCACGAGCAGCGCGATCCGCAGCGGCTCCGGCAGGTCGTGACGGAAGGCCGGGACGGCGCCGGCGAGTGGGGTGAGCGCGACGAGCAGGACCCGTTCGCGGCCGAGGACGAGCAGGACGGTCGCCGCGGCCAGGTACAGGGCCTGGCCTGCGCCGAACAGGGCGGCGGGCCGTTCGCCGGGACCGGCGGCGGCGACCGCGACGGCCGCCCCGGCGAGCGCGCCGGACGGGGCGCCGGTGAGCAGGGCGCGGACGGCCGCGTGGCGGTCGCCGAGGCCGAGCCAGGTGTACGCGCGGTGGGCGAGGGCCTGGTTCCACACCCAGCCGGTGACGGCCCCGGCGAACAGCGGGACCGTGCCGGGCGGGAGCCCGTAGCGGCCGGGGCCGGTGGCGAGCAGCGGGGCGCCGAGGACGTACGCGAGGCCGGGCAGCGCGAAGACCAGGCCGCGCAGGAGGCAACCGGCGAGGCCGGTGTGCCAGGGATCGGCGGGCTGCGCCTCGGGGGCGGGGTGGCGGCGTTCGGTGCGGGCGTAGAGGTCCTCGGCCAGGGCGAAGGAGTCGGGGCGGCCGTAGGTGAGGCGGATGTGGTCGTCGGTCATGCCGTCGGACTCGAGGATCGCGGCTATCTCGTCGGGGTGGACGGCCACGGCGGCGAGGGCGTCGAGGCGGCCGGCGAGTTCGTCCAGCGGGTCGGCGGCGAGGACGACGGCGGGGGCGGGCGGGGCGGGGGCGGCGAGGGGTCTGCGGGGTCCGGGGCCTCCGCGGGGGCGGGAGGCTCCGGACTGCCGCCTTCCCGCCGTCGGCCGCTGACGGGGGATCACCGGGAGGGTGTCCTGCGTGGTGCCCGGCTTCAGCCAGAGGGAGCCGCTCATGTCCACGCGCCTCCGGCCAGTTCGACGCGCCACGGGTCGGTCAGACGGACCGTCCAGTCGTCGGGCTCCGTCGGGAGTTCGGGGCGGCGGCCCGCCAGTTCCAGGTAGATGCGGCGGAAGCCGTCGACCGAGCGGTGGAGGGTGAAGCGGTCGACGACGCGCCGGCGGGCGCGGGCGGCCAGGTCGGCGCGGCGGGCGTCGTCGTGGAGGAGTTCGGTGACGGCGGCGGCCATGACGGCCGGTTCGCGGGGCGGCACGACCAGGCCGGTGTCGCCGACGGCCTCGCGGACGCCGCCGACGTCGGTGGAGACGGTGGCCCGGCCGCAGGACATGGACTCGATGAGGGAGAAGGGGAAGCCCTCGCTGATGGAGGAGAGCATCACGACGTTGCCCGCCGCGTAGGCGCCGGCGACGTCGGAGGTGCGGCCCTCGAAGGTCAGGCCGTCGGTGACGCCGAGCTCGGCGGCGAGCTTCTCCAGGCGGGTGCGGTAGTCCTCGTTGCCGGCCGGGACCGGGCCGAAGAGGCGGAGGCGCAGCTCGGGGATCTCCGCCCGGGTGATCGCGTACGCCCGGATCAGGGTTTCCAGGTCCTTGATGGGGTCGATGCGGCCCACCCAGCTGAGGGTGGGGGTCTCGGGCTCCGGGCCGGCCCAGGGGAAGGCCGTGGGGTCCACGCCGTTGTAGACCGTGCGGATGCGGTCGACCGGTGCGCCGCCCCGTTCCTCCCAGCGGCGGTTGTACTGGTTGCAGGGGGTGATGAGGTCGGCCTTGCGGTAGCCGAGGGTGTTGAGTTCGCGGTAGAAGCCGAGGAGGACGGACTTGACGGGGAAGCGCTGGGGGGCGGTCCGGTAGCCGAGGTAGCGCTCGCGCAGGTAGATGCCGTGTTCGGTGAGCAGGAAGGGCACTCCTTCGAAGTGCTGGGCGGCCAGCGCCGGCAGCGTGGCGAGCCCGCTGGAGACGGCGTGCGCGACCCGGTCGCCGGATATCCGGGCGCCGAGCGGGCGCAGCGCGTGTTCGAGCAGGTCGGTGGCGGTGAGGGCGTCGTGGACGGTGGGCCGGGCCGCGGACGTCGGCAGGTGCGGCATGGCCCAGATCCACATGAGGGTGCGCAGGACGCGTTCGGTGCGGAGCGCGGCGGTCAGGCGTCCTTCGCGGGCGAGTGCGGCCAGTTCGTAGAGCGCTTCGCCGAAGTCGTAGCCGGCGGCGGGGTCGAGGATCGACAGCAGGAAGCGTTCGTAGGTGTCCTGGAAGCGGCGTCGGGCCGCGCCGCGCGGGGCGCTCCTGGCCCGCGCGGGGGCGGGGCCCCAGAGCGGGAAGGAGGTGCGGGCGGTGAGGTTCGACGGCAGTTCCCACGTGACGGGTTCACGGCCGCTGCCGGTGAGGGCGAGGACGTGGAAGTCGACCTCGGGCATGCCGCGGATCAGCTGGTCGCACCAGGTGCTGACGCCGCCGTGGACGTGTGGATAGGTGCCTTCGGTGAGCATGGTGACGTGACGGCCACTGCTCGGCATGTGCGTTCCCCCGGAGCGCGTGGATCGGCGGATTCCGACGTCGGGTCAGCCGGTCGGGTCAGGTGGTCGGGAGCTTGAGCGTGACGGCGCTCTGCAGCGGTTCGGGCGTGGTCCAGGCCGAGCGCGTGCCCGCGTAGGCGGTGCCGAAGACGGCGGTGCCGAGGAGGAGTTGCTTGCGGGTGCCTTCGGGTGCGGTGACCGGGACGGCCACGCCGGACGGGGCCTTGACGGTGACGGTGGTGCCGACGCGGTAGGCGGTGACCTGGCCGGCGTCGAGCGCCCGCTCCCAGGCGGCGCGGCGGTTCAGCTCGGTGCCGACGTCCTTCTGGCGCGGGTTGACCAGGGGCGTGTTGTCGGCGAACAGGGCGCGGTAGTCGGCGAGGACCTTGTCGAGGACGGGGTAGAGGAGGCGTTCCTCGGCGAGGTTGGACTGGTGGACGTAGTGCGGCCGGGGGTCGTTGCCGAGGACGTGGGACAGGGCGGTGCGGGCCTCCTGCGGCACGATGTGGGCCGCGTAGCCGGTCGCGGTGTCGAGCGGGGCGGGCAGGCAGGTGGAGGACGGGTTGTTCTCGCAGATGCCGCTGCCGCCGTCGGCGCGCGAGGTGTAGATCCAGTTGTACTCGTCGGCCATCTCGGCGGCGGTGCCCACGTTGTAGTAGACGTTCATGGGGTGGCGGGGCACCGTCTGGGCGGCGCCGGAGCCGGTGCCGAGGGAACGCTGGGCCGGCTCGCGGGAGTTGTCGCTGGCCGTCCACTTCACGCCGTTGTCGGCGAGCGCGCCGGCGAGGTTGGGGTTGTCGGCGGGCTGCTGGGGCAGGGTCCTCAGTCCGGAGTGCTCGCCGGTGACGAGTTCGGTGCGGTCGACGGGGAGGCCCTTGCCGTAGGCCCATTCGAGGTTGTCGCGGATCTGGGCGGAGATCTCGGAGCGGCTCACCCAGGCCGTCGCGCCGGTGCCGGTCTTGGCGCAGCTCCAGGGGACGGTGGTGGCGTCCTGGACGCAGCCGAGGAAGGGATGGGTGTAGGTGTGGTTGATCCAGCGGTACTGGGCGCGGTCGGCGATCAGCCGGGCGGCGAGCGGGTCGGTGCCGCCGTGTTCGGCCTTCCACTGCTCGCCCTGGCCGCCGTTGTAGACCATGTCGAGGAGGAAGCCGGAGGACTTCTGCCAGGCGGCGGCGTACGCGGCGTCGGCGGCGGTCATCCGGACGGGGTTCTCGCCGGCCTCGCCGTCGCCGCCGGGGCAGTCGAGGTCGCCGGGCGTGCAGTTGCGGGCGGTGTCCCAGCGGGCGTCGGGCGCGAAGACGTCGTCGACGTGGACCGAGAGGTAGTTGCGGGAGCGGCCGAGGTGGACGCCCTGGGTGAGCCATTCGACGATGCCGCGGGCGAGCGCCCGGAACTGCCGCTGGTGCGGGTTGTAGGCGAAGGTGACGACGAGCTCGCGCCGTCCGTCGTGGGCGTACTCGCCGACGAGGCTCATCCGGCCGCCGTCCGCGGCGGGCATGTCGAGGTAGCTGGTGTAGCCGGCCCGGGGGCGGCCGGCGTAGCCGTAGCTCTCGGAGACGTTCGGGTCGTTGTCCTCGAAGGTCAGCGGTCCGCGCAGGTCGCGGAAGGGTCCGGCCTGGCCGGCCGGGGTGACGTGGGCGGACGCTCCGTCGAGGACGCCGCTCCAGCCTCCGTCCGAGGTGTAGTCGAGGCCGACGCCCGGGTGGGCCCACGTGTAGGCGTCGACCTGCGGGATGCCGTAGGTCTTCTCGTACGCGACGAGGGCGGCCTGCTCGGCGGAGTCGGGGCCGAAGACGGCCTCGTGCGGCAGGACGACGCCCTGGTACCGGGCGCGGGGCCGGCCGGTCGCGCTGTCGGAGGGTTCGCTGAGGAACCCGGCCGTGAGCACCGGGCGGCCGGGGTCGTTCAGGTCGAGCGTGCGGTACGGGATCCCGGAGCCCTTCAGCTCGGCGGTGATCGCCTCCACGGCGCTGCCGCCGTCGTCGACGACCAGCACCGTCAGGTCGATCCGCGGGGCCGGGTCGGCGGCTCCGGCCTGCGCGGAGGGCACGACGGTGGCGAGCAGTCCGGCGGCGGCGAGGGCGGCGAGCCGGGGAGCGCTTCCCCGGCCGGAGGCGCCGCGAGAGCTTCTGGGCGTGCGGGAACGGCTGGAAACCATCGGTGGGTGTCCCCCCTCGGCAGGCGCCCGCCCGACCGGCGGGACCTGTGGAGATGTCGCAGATGAGGCGAAGGGCGGTGTGTCGTCCTTGCGCGGTTGAGGCGAGTGTGAAACGCACCCGGCGGATCCGGCACCCAAACCCGGCAGAGACACCACGGATGAGTGAATCACCACCGCCGTGAGCGAAAGCGGCGAGCGAGCGTAGGCTTCGTTCCCAGCGCTCATCGGGCCGAAATACGATGCGGCGGGCACGGTCGGCCCATCCCTCGACCGCCAAGAACTCAATGGAAGCGAGAATTCACCACCGTGACTGCTCTCACTCTCAGCACCGCAGGAGCGGCGACGCTGCGTGCCGACGCCCTCGTGGTCGGCGTCGCGAAGTCCGGTAAGGCGCTGACCATCGCCCCGGGCGCCGAGGTCGTCGACCAGGCCTTCGACGGCGGTCTCGCCGCCGTCCTGGAGACGCTGGGCGCCTCCGGCGCCGAGGGTGAGGCGACCAAGCTGCCCTCCCCCGCCGGCCTCAAGGCCCCCGTCGTGCTCGCCGTCGGCCTGGGTTCCGCGCCCGAGGACGGCGAGGCCTACGGCACCGAGGCGCTGCGCCGTGCCGCCGGCACCGCCGCCCGTGCCCTGACCGGCTCGAAGAAGGCCGCGTTCGCGCTGCCGATCGCCTCGCCCGAGGGCGCCGCCGCCATCGCCGAGGGCGCCCTGCTCGGCGCGTACGCCTACACCGCGTACCAGGAGAACGGCCAGGGCGGGAAGAAGCCGCTGGCCGAGGTCGCCCTGCTCGGCGCCAAGCCGCGCGACAAGGCCTACAAGGCCGCCGCGGAGCGCGCGCTCGCCGTCGCGGAGGAGATGAACCGCGCCCGCGACCTGATCAACCAGCCGCCGAACGACCTGACCCCGGCCGCGTTCGCCGCCGCCGTCCAGGCCGCCGGCAAGGAGCACGGCCTCAAGGTGCAGGTGCTCGACGAGAAGGCGCTCGCCAAGGGCGGCTACGGCGGCATCCTGGGCGTCGGCATCGGCTCGGTGAACCCGCCGCGCCTGGTCCGCGTCGCCTACACCCACCCGAAGGCGGAGAAGACCCTCGCCCTGGTCGGCAAGGGCATCACCTACGACTCGGGCGGCATCTCCCTGAAGCCGGCCGGCCACAACGAGACGATGAAGTGCGACATGAGCGGCGCGGCCGCCGTGTTCGCCACCGTCGTGGCCGCGGCCCGGCTCGGCCTCGCCGTCAACGTCACCGGCTGGCTGGCCCTCGCCGAGAACATGCCGTCCGGCTCCGCCACCCGCCCGGGTGACGTGCTGCGCATGTACAGCGGCAAGACGGTCGAGGTGCTCAACACGGACGCCGAGGGCCGTCTGGTCATGGCCGACGCCCTGACCAAGGCCTCGGAGGAGCACCCGGACGCGATCGTCGACGTGGCGACCCTGACCGGTGCCATGGTCCTGGCGCTCGGCAACCGCACGTTCGCGATCATGGCCAACGACGACGACTACCGGTCCGCGATCCACGAGATCGCGGACGAGGTCGGCGAGCAGTCCTGGCCGATGCCGCTCCCGGCGGACCTGCGCAAGGCCATGGACTCCCCGACGGCCGACATCTCCAACATGGGCGAGCGGATGGGCGGCGGCCTGGTGGCCGGTCTGTTCCTGAAGGAGTTCGTGGGCGAGGGCATCACCTGGGCCCACCTGGACATCGCGGGCCCGGCCTTCCACGAGGGCGCCCCGTACGGCTACACCCCGAAGGGCGGCACCGGCTCCTCGGTGCGCACCCTGGTGCGCCTCGCCGAGCGCACCGCGGACGGCGAGCTCTGAGCGGTCGCCTGAGGTGAGGCTCCGGCCCCGGGGACCCGGTCCCCGGGGCCGTGCCCGTTCGCGGTACACCGGCCCCGGTCCGTTCGCCCGCGACGAAATCCGTAGGTTCGCACGCGGCCCTACCCGTCCGTACGGACGATCAGCCGTCTCAGAGCACGGCCCCGCGTCCCGCCGTCCGTCAACAAGTGCGAAGATGGGTTCTCGGCAGGACAGGGCCCCCACCACAGGGCCGAAGAAAAGCGGCCGGAACCAGCCGCCGCCCCGTCACCGAAGACGGGCGACGAGCGCACATGCATGGAGGACGTGACGTGGCGAACGACGCCAGCACCGTTTTCGACCTAGTGATCCTCGGCGGCGGTAGCGGCGGTTACGCCGCGGCGCTGCGCGGAGCGCAGCTGGGCCTGGACGTCGCACTGATCGAGAAGAACAAGCTCGGCGGCACCTGCCTGCACAACGGCTGCATCCCGACGAAGGCCCTGCTCCACGCCGGCGAGGTCGCCGACCAGGCGCGCGAGGCGGAGCAGTTCGGTGTCAAGGCCTCCTTCGAGGGCATCGACATCAAGGCCGTGCACAAGTACAAGGACGACGTGATCTCGGGCCTCTACAAGGGTCTGCAGGGTCTGGTCGCCTCCCGCAAGGTCACCTACATCGAGGGCACCGGCCACCTGTCCTCCCCGACCTCCGTCGACGTGGACGGCCGTCGCGTCGAGGGCCGTCACGTCCTCCTCGCCACCGGTTCCGTGCCGAAGTCGCTGCCGGGTCTGGAGATCGACGGCAACCGCATCATCTCCTCGGACCACGCGCTGACCCTGGACCGCGTCCCGGAGTCCGCGATCATCCTCGGCGGCGGTGTCATCGGCGTCGAGTTCGCCTCGGCGTGGAAGTCCTTCGGCACCGACGTCACGGTGATCGAGGGTCTGAAGCACCTGGTCCCGGTCGAGGACGAGAACAGCTCGAAGCTGCTCGAGCGTGCCTTCCGCAAGCGCGGCATCAAGTTCAACCTCGGCACGTTCTTCCAGTCGGCCGAGTACACCGAGACCGGTGTGAAGGTCACCCTGGCGGACGGCAAGACCTTCGAGGCCGAGGTGCTGCTCGTCGCCATCGGCCGCGGCCCGGTCTCCGCCGGCCTCGGTTACGAGGAGCAGGGCATCGCGATGGACCGCGGCTACGTCCTGGTGGACGAGTACATGCGGACCAACGTGCCCACCATCTCCGCGGTCGGCGACCTGGTCCCGACGCTCCAGCTCGCGCACGTCGGCTTCGCCGAGGGCATCCTGGTGGCGGAGCGGCTGGCCGGTCTGAAGCCCGTGCCGGTCGACTACGACGGCGTGCCGCGGGTGACCTACTGCCACCCCGAGGTCGCCTCCGTCGGCATCACCGAGGCCAAGGCCAAGGAGATCTACGGCGCGGACAAGGTCGTCGCCCTGAAGTACAACCTCGCGGGCAACGGCAAGAGCAAGATCCTCAAGACCGCGGGCGAGATCAAGCTCGTCCAGGTCAAGGACGGTGCCGTGGTCGGCGTCCACATGGTCGGTGACCGCATGGGCGAGCAGGTCGGCGAAGCGCAGCTGATCTACAACTGGGAGGCGCTGCCGGCCGAGGTCGCGCAGCTCATCCACGCCCACCCGACGCAGAACGAGGCGCTCGGCGAGGCCCACCTGGCCCTGGCCGGCAAGCCTCTGCACTCCCACGACTGACGCTCACGTCACACGGGCGCGACGACCACTTTCCGCAATTCGTTAGGAGCAACTGAAACCATGTCGGTTTCCGTAACCCTGCCGGCGCTCGGCGAGAGCGTCACCGAGGGCACCGTCACCCGCTGGCTCAAGGCCGAGGGTGAGCGTGTCGAGGCCGACGAGCCGCTGCTCGAGGTCTCGACCGACAAGGTCGACACCGAGATCCCCGCCCCCGCCTCGGGCATCCTGGCCTCCATCAAGGTCGCCGAGGACGAGACGGTCGAGGTCGGCGCCGAGCTGGCCATCATCGACGACGGCTCCGGCGCTCCGGCCGCCGCTCCGGCCCCGGCCGCCGAGGCCGCTCCGGCTCCGGCCGCCGCTCCGGCCCCCGTGGCCGAGGCCCCCGCCGCCCCGGCTCCGGCTCCGGCCGCCGAGGCTCCCGCCGCCGCTCCGGCCGGTGGCGCCCAGGGCACGGACGTCGTCCTGCCCGCGCTCGGCGAGTCGGTCACCGAGGGCACCGTGACCCGCTGGCTGAAGTCGGTCGGCGAGACCGTCGAGGCCGACGAGCCGCTGCTCGAGGTCTCCACGGACAAGGTCGACACCGAGATCCCGGCCCCGGCCTCCGGTGTGCTGCTCGAGATCGTCGTCGGTGAGGACGAGACCGCCGAGGTCGGCGCCAAGCTCGCCGTCATCGGTGCCGCGGGTGCCGCCCCGGCCGCCGCCCCCGCCCCGGCCGCCCCGGCCCCCGCCGCCGCTCCGGCTCCGGCCGCTCCGGCCGCTCCGGCTCCGGCGCCCGCCCCGGCCGCCCCGGCGCCCGCTCCGGCTCCGGTCGCCCCGGCCGCTCCCGTGGCCGCCCCGGCCCCGGTCACCCCGGCTCCGGCCGCCCCTGCCCCCGCCGCCGCACAGCCGGCGGAGGACGGCGCGTACGTGACCCCGCTGGTCCGCAAGCTCGCCACCGAGAACGGTGTCGACCTGGCGTCGGTCAAGGGCACGGGCGTCGGCGGTCGCATCCGCAAGCAGGACGTCCTCGCCGCCGCCGAGGCCAAGAAGGCCGCCGTCGCCGCCCCGGTGCCGGCCGCCGCTCCGGCCGCCGCCGCGAAGGCTCCGGCCCTCGAGGTCTCCCCGCTGCGCGGTCAGACCGTCAAGATGACCCGCATGCGCAAGGTCATCGGCGACAACATGATGAAGGCGCTGCACGGCCAGGCCCAGCTGTCCTCGGTCGTCGAGGTCGACATCACCAAGCTGATGAAGCTGCGCGCCCTCGCCAAGGACGCGTTCGCCGCCCGTGAGGGCGTCAAGCTGTCCCCGATGCCGTTCTTCGTGAAGGCGGCGGCCCAGGCGCTGAAGGCCCACCCGGTCATCAACGCCCGGATCAACGAGGACGAGGGCACCATCACGTACTTCGACTCGGAGAACATCGGCATCGCCGTGGACTCCGAGAAGGGTCTGATGACGCCGGTCATCAAGGGTGCGGGCGACCTGAACATCGCCGGCATCTCCAAGGCCACCGCCGAGCTGGCCGGCAAGGTCCGCGGCAACAAGATCACGCCGGACGAGCTGGCCGGTGCGACCTTCACCATCAGCAACACCGGTTCGCGCGGTGCGCTGTTCGACACGATCATCGTCCCGCCGAACCAGGTCGCCATCCTGGGCATCGGCGCCACGGTCAAGCGTCCGGCCGTCATCGAGACCGCCGAGGGCACCGTCATCGGCGTCCGCGACATGACCTACCTGACGCTGTCCTACGACCACCGTCTGGTGGACGGCGCCGACGCCGCCCGCTACCTGACGGCCGTCAAGGCGATCCTGGAGGCCGGCGAGTTCGAGGTCGACCTCGGTCTCTGAGGGCACGTGGCCGAACGGGGCCGGAAGGCAACGTAACAAGCCTCACCTGCGGCGCCCCCGCCCGGATGTGTTTCCGGGCGGGGGCGCCGCCGTATTGTCTAGGTGTCTACTGACTCCCAAGGAGCGGCCCCCATGACCATGCCCGTCGTCCATTCGCTGCGCGAGCAGATCCGCGAGCACATCGTGGAGGGCATCGTCAGCGGCCGCTGGAAGCCGGGCGAGCGCATCGTGGAGCGGCGGATCGCGACGGAGCTGGAGGTCTCGCAGACCCCGGTCCGGGAGGCGCTGCGCGAACTGGAGTCGCTGCGGCTGATCGAGTCGGCGCCCAACAAGGGCGTCCGGGTGCGCAACCTGACGGCCGCCGACCTGGAGGAGAGCTATCCCGTACGGGCCGGTCTCGAGCAGATCGCGGCGGAGCTGGCGGCGGGCCGGCTCGCGGCGGACTGCTCGGCCCTGGAACCCCATGTCGCGGCGCTGTACGAGGCGGACGCGGCCTCGGACGGCACGGCGCAGGTGCGCCACACGGTCGCGTTCCACCGGGAGTTGGTGAAGGCGGCCGGGAACGGCGTGCTGCTGCACACCTGGGAGGGCCTGGGCATCGAGGTGTTCACGGCCCTGTCGATCCGCTGGCTGGGCACGGTGCAGAAGTCGTACGCGGAGGAGCACCAGGAGCTGGTGGAGGCCTTCCGCCGCAGGGATCCGAACATCGGGGCGCTGGTGAAGGCGCATGTGCTGGGGTGCGCGCCGAGGGCGTGATCCGGCCACGCGGACGGGGAGCGGGTCCACCTCCGGGTGGGCCCTTTCGTCTTTCCGCGAGGAGATCCGCTTCCTCCGGGAGGGCCGCTCGTTTGTGCGAGCCCCGCCTCAGACTGTCGACCCCACCTGCGAAAACAAGGCACCGGGTGCCCATTTTCGCGGCACCCTGTGCCGACTTTGGTGCTCCGGGCATCTTTTTCACCCCGAAGCTTTGATCGATCATCGATCGTCGGCTTACAGTCTTCGGCGGGCCGTACCCCGGTCCTTCGCCCTGTCCTGCCAGACAAGGCCCCTTTATCTCCACCCCCACCTGTCCGGAAGGCGGCGATCATGACCGATCCCGTAGGCAAGATTCCGAGCGAGCTCGACCAGCTCCCGGACCGTGACACCGAGGAGACCGCCGAGTGGGCGGCCTCCCTCGACGCCGTCACCAAGGCCGCCGGCCCCCACCGGGCCGCCTACCTGATGCGCCGCACGCTCCAGCACGCCGAGGGCGCGGGCCTCGCCCTGCCCAAGCTCCTGGAGACGGACTACCTCAACACCATCCCCACCTCCGCCGAGCCCGTCATCGACGGCGACGAGGAGATGGAGCGCCGGATCACCGCCTGGAACCGCTGGAACGCGGCCGCGATGGTCACCCGCGGCGCCAAGCACGGCGTCGGCGGCCACATCGCCACCTTCGCCTCCGCGGCCTGGCTCTACGAGACCGGCTTCAACCACTTCTTCAAGGGCAAGGAGGGTGACGGCTCCGGCGACCAGCTCTACATCCAGGGCCACGCCTCCCCCGGCATCTACGCCCGCGCCTTCCTCGACGGCCGCCTGAACGAGTCGCACCTCGACAACTTCCGGCAGGAGTCCGGCGGCAACGGCCTGCCCTCCTACCCGCACCCGCGCCGCCTGCCCTGGCTGTGGGAGTTCCCCACCGTCTCCATGGGCCTCGGCCCGCTCTCCGCGATCTACCAGGCGCGCTTCAACCGCTACCTGACCAACCGCGGCATCAAGGACGTCTCGGCCTCCCACGTCTGGGCCTTCCTGGGCGACGGCGAGATGGACGAGCCCGAGTCGACGGCGGCCCTCGCACTCGCCGCCCGCGAGGGTCTGGACAACCTGACCTTCGTCATCAACTGCAACCTGCAGCGCCTCGACGGCCCGGTCCGCGCCAACTTCAAGATCGTGCAGGAGCTGGAGGCGCAGTTCCGCGGCGCCGGCTGGAACGTCGTGAAGACCCTGTGGGGCAACGCCTGGGACGAGCTGTTCGCGCTCGACACCACCGGCGCCTTGGTCCGCCGCCTCCGCGAGGTGCCGGACGCTCAGGTCCAGACGTACCAGACCCGCGACGCCGCCTACATCCGCGAGGACTTCTTCGGCAAGGACCCGGCCCTCGTCGAGATGGCGAAGCTGCTGTCCGACGACAAGATCCTCGAGTGCTTCCACCTCTCGCGCGGTGGCCACGAGCCGCGCAAGGTGTACGCCGCGTACAAGGCCGCCCTGGAGTTCAAGGGCGCGCCGACCGTGATCCTGGCGCAGACCGTCAAGGGCTTCACCCTCGGTGAGGGCTTCGCGTCGAAGAACGCGAACCACCAGATGAAGAAGCTGAGCACGGACGAGTTCAAGCAGATGCGTGATCTGCTCGACCTGCCGATCTCGGACGCGCAGTTCGTCGACGGCGTCGTGCCGTACGGCCACCCGGGCGCCGACGCGCCCGAGGTCCGCTACCTCCAGGAGCGCCGCGCGGCCCTCGGCGGCCCCGCCCCGGCCCGCCGCGTCCACCCGGTCGCCCCGCTCCCGGCCCCGGCCGAGAAGGCCTTCGCCGCCTTCGACAAGGGCTCCGGCTCGCAGTCCGTGGCCACCACGATGGCCTTCGTGCGCCTGGTCAAGGACCTGGTCCGCGACAAGGAGACCGGCAAGCGCTGGGTCCCGATCGTCCCGGACGAGGCCCGCACCTTCGGCATGGAGTCCCTCTTCCCCTCGCTCGGCATCTACTCGCCGAAGGGTCAGACGTACGAGCCGGTCGACCGCGACCAGCTGATGTACTACAAGGAGGCCGTCAACGGCCAGATCCTGAACGAGGGCATCACCGAGGCCGGCTCGATGGCCGACTTCATCGCCGCGTCGACCGCGTACTCCACGCACGGCGAGACGATGATCCCGTTCTACATCTTCTACTCGATGTTCGGCTGGCAGCGGACCGCC
This sequence comes from Streptomyces sp. NPDC012637, assembly GCF_042954805.1. Taxonomy (NCBI): domain Bacteria; kingdom Bacillati; phylum Actinomycetota; class Actinomycetes; order Kitasatosporales; family Streptomycetaceae; genus Streptomyces; species Streptomyces sp. NPDC012637. The sequence goes on along the minus strand of NZ_JBIBDS010000003.1, from coordinate 401,063 downwards.
GACCAGATGTGGCAGCTCGGCGACCAGCTCGGCCGCGGCTTCCTCGTCGGCGCCACCGCCGGCCGTACCACCCTCACCGGTGAGGGCCTCCAGCACGCGGACGGCCACTCCCCGATGATCGCGGCCACCAACCCGGCGGCGCTGACCTACGACCCGGCGTTCGCCTACGAGGTCGCGGCCATCGTCAAGGAGGGCCTGCGCCGCATGTACGGCGAGGCGGCCGAGGGCGAGGACCAGGACGTCTTCTACTACCTCACCGTCTACAACGAGCCGATGCCGCAGCCGGCCAAGCCGGGCCACGCGGGCGTCGACGAGGGCATCGTCAAGGGCCTCTACCGCTTCAACACGGCGGAGTCGGCCGGCCTGACGGTCCCGGCCAACGCCCCGCGCATCCAGCTGCTCGGCTCCGGCACCGCGATCCACTGGGCCCTGGAGGCGCAGAAGCTGCTCGCCGAGGAGTGGGGCGTGGCCGCCGACGTGTGGTCCGCGACCTCCTGGACCGAGCTGCGCCGTGACGCGCTGGAGGCCGACGCGGCCCTGCTGCGCGGCGAGGAGCGCGTGCCGTACGTCCGCCGGGCCCTGGAGGGCGTGGACTCCCCCGTCCTCGCGGTCTCCGACTACATGCGCCAGGTCCCGGACCAGATCGCGCAGTGGGTGGAGCAGGACTGGTCCTCGCTGGGTGCCGACGGCTTCGGCCTCTCGGACACCCGCGACGCGGCCCGCCGCCACTTCGGCGTCGACGCGCAGTCGATCGTCGTCGCGTCCCTCGCCCAGCTCGCCCGCCGCGGCGAGGTCCAGGCGACGGCCGTGAAGGAGGCGCGGGAGCGCTACGGCCTGTAAGGCCCGTTGTCGGTGGCGGCGCGCATGATGGCCTCATGCGCGCCGCCCGACTCATCAAGATGGTCCTGCTCCTCCAGAACCGCACCTCCATGACCGCGGCCGAACTGGCCGCCGAGCTGGAGGTGTCGGAGCGGACCGTGACCCGTGATGCCCTCGCCCTCTCGGAGGCGGGGGTTCCGGTGTACGCGGACCGGGGCCGGGCCGGTGGGTACCGGCTGGTCGGCGGGTACCGTACCCGGCTGACCGGGCTCGCCCGGGACGAGGCGGAGGCGCTCTTCCTCTCCGGACTGCCGGGTGCGCTGCGGGACATGGGGCTCCAGGACGCGGCCTCGGCGGCCCGCCTGAAGGTGACGGCGGCACTGCTGCCCTCGCTGGCGGACGCACCGGGTTCGGCGGCCCGCCGGTTCCACCTCGACGCGCCCGGCTGGTACCAGGAGCCGCAGACACCGGAGTTGCTGCCGACGGTCGCGGAGGCGGTCTGGGACGACCGGTGGATCTCCGCGCGCTACCGGCGCGGGGACGGCGAGGAGGTCGAGCGCGAGCTCGCACCGCACGGACTCGTGCTGAAGGCGGGTGTCTGGTACGTGTGCGCCCGCGCGGGGAGCTCGTACCGCACCTACCGGGTGGAACGGTTCACGGCGGTGGCGCTGGGCCAGGAGCGGTTCGACCGCGATCCGGGGTTCGAGCTGGACGCCTTCTGGGCGGAGCGGTCGGCCGGGTTCGCGCGCTCGCTGCTCCGCGCCGAGGTGGAGCTCCGGCTCACGGAGGCGGGCGCGCGCCGGCTGCCGTACGTGACGGACCGCGCGGCGGCCGAGGAGGCGCTGGCGGCGGGAGTGACCGAGGACGGCCGCGTCCGGGTGGTCCTGCCCGTGGAGAGCGAGGACGTCGCCTTCGGCCAGCTCCTCGGGCTCGGCCCGGAGGCGGAGGTGGTGGCCCCCGCCTCCCTGCGCGAGCGGTTCGCCGCCGCGGCCCGGGGCATGGCCCGGCTCTACGGGTAGTCGTCCGCCTGAGGGCGGCCACCGGCGACCGGCCACCCGCGATCCGCTACCGGTAGTCGTCCACCCGCGTGTCCGGGTCGGTCTCCTTGGCCAGCATGAACCCCCACGCGTCGGGCCGGGACCCGTCGGCGTCGGTGAAGCCGTACTCCCGGGCGAGCTGTCCGCTGTCGAGCGACCGCCCGTTCCAGCGGGCCCGGCCGGGGTCGGCGGCGAGGGCGGCGACCGCCCGGCCGACGTAGACCGGGGACTCGGAGACGGCGAAGTCGGGGAGCTCCTTCGTCGCGTCGCGCCAGTTCTCCTCGGTGACGCCGAAGTGGCCGAGCATCTGCTCGGAGCGGAGCCAGCCGGGGCTGACGGAGACGGCCGTGCCGGCGGAGTCCGCCAGTTCCCTGGAGAGGCCGAAGGCCATCCGGATGGGGGCGTTCTTGGCGAGGTCGTAGAAGAGGTTCTCGCGGTAGTGGTCGCGGTTGTACGCGGTGGTGCCGTCGGTGATCTCGACGACGAGGCCGCCGGGACGGCGGGTGAGCAGCGGGAGGGCGGCGTGGGAGGTGACGAGGTGCGTCTTCACGCCGAGTTCGAGCATCCGCAGGCCGTCGGCGAGACCGATCTCCCAGGTCTTCTTGCCGAAGGACGGACCGATGAGGTGTTCGCCGCCCCAGACGTCGTTGACGAGGACGTCGAGCCTGCCCCGCTCGCGGTCGACGCGCTCGACCAGGGCGCGGACCTCGTCGGCCTCCAGGTGGTCGGTGGGGACGGCGACGCCCTCGCCGCCGGCGGCCGTCACCAGCTCGGCGGTCTCCTCGATGGTCTCGGTGGCCCGGCCGACCTCGCTGATCCGGTCGCGGGTGGTGCGCCCGGTGACGTAGACGGTGGCTCCGGCGGCGCCGAGCTGGACGGCGATGGCGCGTCCGGCGCCCCGGGTGGCACCGGCGACGAGGGCGATACGGCCGCTGAGCGGCTTCGTTTCCGTGGTCATGCCTCCACGGTGGCAGGAAAGCACGACATCTTCTGTCCGGATTGTTTTCGGCTGGCTTTCAGCCGGTTCAGGGTGCGTCGCCCGGCGCCACACACGATGCTGGTGCCGTGATGGACGAGACGGAGTTCTGGGAGATCATCGACTCCACCCGGGAGCGCGCCGAGGGCGATCCGGAGGAGCACGCCGACCTGCTCGTGGAGCGCCTCACCCAGCTCGACCCGGACTCCGTGGTCGACTTCGCCCGCCACTTCGAGGCCCGCTACAACCGCGCGTACAGCTGGGACCTGTGGGGCGCGGCCTCGGTGCTGCTCGACGGGGCGGCGGACGACACCTTCGACTGGTTCCGGTGCTGGCTGATCGGCCAGGGCCGGGAGGTCTTCGAGGGCGCGGTGCACGAGCCGGACGCGCTGGCGGAGCTGCTGGAGGACTTCGACGAGGAGATCGACGGGGACGGCGAGGAGCTGGGTTTCGCCGCGGACGAGGCGTACGAGCAGCTGACCGGCGCGGAGACGCCGGACCTGGGGATTCCGCCGCCGGGTGCGGAGCCGCTGGGCACGCCGTTCGACCTGGACGACGACGCCGTGCTCGCGGCCCGCTTCCCACGGCTGTGGGCCCGGTTCGGTCCCGGGTAGGGGTACGGAGGGACCGGACCGGGCGGTCCTGGTGCGTCAGAAGTGGGTGCCGCCGTCGATGCGGACCTCGGTGCCGGTGATGAACCTGCCGTCCTCGGAGGCGAGCATCGCGACGACGCCTGCGACGGTCTCGGGGCCCGCGAAGCCCTGGCCGAGCGCGGGGGCGAGCTTGGCGAAGAGGGACCAGTCGGTGTCCTCGGGCAGGCCGGGGCCCTGGGACTGCTTGCTGGCGCCGGAGCCGTCGGTCATGCCGGAGGAGATGGAGCCGGGCTGGACGGCGGTGAAGCGGATGCCCTGCTTGGCGTACTCGGCGGCGAGCGCGTGGGTCATGGACTGGACGCCGCCCTTGCTGGCCGCGTAGGCCGCCATGTAGGGGTGGGCGAACATCGCCGAGGTGGAGGAGAAGTTGACGACGGCGGAGCCGTTGCCCTCCAGGAGCGCCGGTATGGCCTCGCGGATCACGAGGAAGGTGCCGGTGAGGTTGATCCGGATCACCTGCTCGAAGGCGTCGAGTCCGGTCTCGTGGGTGTGCGAGGAGCGGAGGATGCCGGCCGCGTTGACCAGGACGTCCAGCCCGCCGAGGGCGGTGACGGCGGCGGCGACGCCCTCGCGTACGGAGGTCTCGTCGGCGATGTCCACCACGAGCGTGGTGAGGCGGCCGGCGGCGTCGCCGGCCTTGGCGACGGTGTCCTTGAGGCCGTCCTCGCTGATGTCGGCGGCGACGACCGTGCCGCCCTCGGCCAGCATGCGCAGCACGGTGGCCTGGCCGATGCCGGAGCCGCCGCCGGTGACGAGTGCGCGGCGTCCCTCGTAGCGGGTCAGCTGGTTCATGACGACAACCTCTCGATCTCACGCTTCCGGAGCATGCGGGGGCGATGCTCCGGGGAATGCCGACCACCGTACGTCGAAGTGGCACGTTTTGCCATAGCTGCACGAAGTGCCCACCTGGCAGTCGCGGGCGTACGCTGGGTCGCGTGAGCACCAAGCCCCCCTCCCTGACCGAGCGCCGCAAGGCCGCGACCCAGCTCGACATCGCCCGCGCGGCGGCCGAACTGTTCACCGAGCGCGGGCCCGACGACACCACGGCCGAGGACATCGCCCAGCGGGCCGGGGTCGCGCTGCGCACCTTCTACCGCTACTTCCGCTCCAAGCAGGACGCCGTCGCCCCGCTCCTCGCGGGCGGCGCCGACCGATGGCGCGCCCAGCTCGCCACTACCGGGCCCGGTACGGCGCTGCCCGCCGCCCTGGAGCGCTCCATCGCCGGCTCCCTCGCGGCCGAGGGCCCGGAGGCCGAGGAGGGCCTCCGCTGGACCCGCGGCCTGCTCCGCGCGGCCGAACGCGACCCGGCGCTGCGGGCCGTCTGGTACCGCGTCAACCAGGAGTCCGAGGAACGGCTGCGCGAGGTCCTCACCGCCCTCGCGCCTCCCGGCACGGACCCCCTGGAACTCCGCCTCACGGCGGCCGCGGCCACCGCGGCCATCCGCGTCGCCCTGGAGACGTGGTCAAAGACGGACGCCCCGGTCCGCGGCGAGGGCGCGCCGGCCGAGCTCGCGGTGCGGTGCCTGCGCGAACTGACGGGAGGGACGCGGCCGCCGGCCGGGGCGGAGTGAGGGGGCGGACCGGCGCCGGGGACCGGGGGCCCTGGCCGGCGCGTCCGCGGAGGGCTCAGCTCAGGGCACGGCCCATGAGGACGTCGTCCACGTACGTGCCGTCCAGCAGGAACTCGCCCGGGAGGACGCCCTCGACCCGGAAGCCCTCGGCCTCGTAGAGGGTGCGGGCCGGCGTGTTGTGGCCGAGGACGCGGAGCGTGAGGCGGGTGGCGCCCTGGGCGCGGGCCCGGGCCATGGCGGCGCGCAGGAGGGCGCGGGCCACGCCCCGGCCCCGGGCGTCGCCGGAGACGGCGAGGCCCTGGATCTGGCGGACGTGGGCGTTGGCGGCCAGCGGGGTCGGCGAGCCCAGCCGCACGTAGCCGACGACGCCCGAAGCCGCGGTCTCCGCGCTTTCCGGACCGTCCGCGGCCTTCGCGACCTCCGGACCGTCCGCGGCCTTCGCGACCTCCGGACCGTCCGCGGCCTTCGCGACCTCCGGACCGTCCGCGGCCTTCTCGCCCTCCGGACCGTCCGCGGCCTTCTCGCCCTCCGGACCGTCCGCGGCCTTCTCGCCCTCCGAGCCGTCCGCGGCCTTCTCGTCTTCCGAGCCGTCCGCGGACTCCCTGATCTCCGCGGCGTTCGCAACCTCCACGGCCTTCGCGATCTCCGCGACCAGGTAGTGCTCCGGCAGATGACGCTCGTCGAAGAAGGGCCGCCCCGGCTCCGGGACCGGCGTCACCGCGTGGAGGGGCGACCAGGTGGTGCGGTCGAGCTCGGCGAGGGCGGGCTCGTCGGCGGTCACGGCCCCGCGTATCCGTATCTCCGGCACGATCATGCGGGCCACTGTGTCACAGCGGGGCCGGGGAGGGCAGGATGGCGGCATGCAGCCCTCCTCGCAGCACTCGTCCCGCAAGCGCGTGGCCGTCACCGGCGCGTCCGGACTCATCGGCTCCGCCCTCGTGCGCTCCCTGCGCGCCGACGGCCACGAGGTCCTCCGGCTCGTCCGGCGGCCGGCCGCCGCGGCCGACGAGGTCGAGTGGGACCCGGCCCGGCTGTACGTGGACGCCGCCGGGCTCGTCGGGGTCGACGCCGTCGTCCACCTGGCGGGCGCGGGCGTCGGCGAGCGGCGCTGGAGCGAGGCGTACAAGAAGGAGATCCGCGACAGCCGGGTCCTCGGCACCCGGGCGGTCGCCGAGGCGCTCGCCTCGCTCGCCGACCCGCCCGAGGCGCTGGTCTGCGGCACGGCGCTCGGCTACTACGGCGACACCGGCAGCCGCGCGGTGGACGAGAGCGCGCCGGCGGGCGAGGGCTTCCTGCCGTCCGTCTGCGTCGACTGGGAGGCCGCGGCGGCACCCGCCGAGGCCGCCGGCATCCGCGTGACGTACGCCCGCACCGGCCTGGTGGTGGCCCGCGAGGGCGGGGCCTGGGGGCGGCTCTTCCCGCTGTTCCGGGCCGGGCTCGGCGGGCGGATGGGCGACGGCCGCCAGTACTGGAGCTTCATCTCGCTGCACGACGAGGTCGCCGCGCTGCGCCACATGGTGGACACCCCGTCCCTGTCGGGACCGGTGAACCTGACCGCACCCGAGCCGGTCACCAACCGCGAGGTGACGGCCTCGATGGGACGGGTGCTGCGACGCCCGGCCTTCCTCCACGTGCCCGCGCCGGCGCTGCGCGTGGCGCTCGGCGAGTTCGCCCGGGACGTGCTCGGCAGCCAGCGGGTGCTGCCCGGGCGGCTGTTGGAGACCGGCTTCGACTTCGCCTTCCCGACCATCGAGGACGCGGTGCGGGCCGCCGCGCGCTGACGCGCCGCCACCGCCCGTACCTCCCGCGCTCGCCCGCAGGACACCGTCCGCTCTCCGGGACGTGCTCCCCCGTGCTCCGCGCTCCCCGTCGCGCGCTGCTCCCCGCCGTGGGAGCGCTGCCTAGTCTCGTTGCGAACTAGGGCATTCCGGAGGCCGGTTGGGGGCATAGGCCTCCCACAAGCCGCGCCGACCTGGGGAGGGGCACGTGCTCAACAAAGCGGACGTCGTCGTCGTAGGGGCCGGGATCGCGGGTCTCGCGACGGCTCATCAGCTGACCGAGGCCGGTCTCTCGGTCACGGTCCTGGAGGCCGAGCAGCAGGTCGGCGGCCGGATGGCGACGGACACCGTCGACGGCTTCCGGCTCGACCGCGTCGGGCCGCTGTTCACGACGCCGGAGGTCGCGGGCGTCCGGCTGCGGCCGCTCGCGCCCGGGGTACTGGTGCACAGCGACGGGCGGTACGCGCGGTGGGGCGCGCCGCACGCACCGTGGAGCACCACCCGCCGGCCGTCGCCGCACGCCTCCTGGGGCACGGCGAGTGCCGGGAGCGCAGGGGGCGCAGGGGGCGCAGGGGGCGTACGGGGCGCGGGAGGCGCCTGGGGCGGGGTCCCGGCCGTCCGGGGCGTGGAGGCGGCACGCGGCATGGCGCGGGCCCTCGCCGGCGCCCCGCGGAACCCGGCCGTCTCGCTCGACCAGGCGCGGCTGGGCGCCTCGCTGGTGCGGCTGGCGACGACGCCCACCCAGCGGCTGCTGACCCGGACCGAGCGCACCGCGCGCGAGGCCCTGCTGGCCAGGCTGCCCGCCCGTACGGTCCAGGGGGTGTTGCGGCCGCTGCTGGCCGCGCTGCTCGGCGACGCCGACCTGACGACCTCGAGCCGCCGCGCCGACCTCGCGCTGCGGTCCTTCGCGCGGGGCCGGCTCGGCGTGCCGGAGGGCGGTTCGGGCGCGCTGGTGGAGCGGCTCGCGGCGGCGCTGCCGCCGGGCTCGGTCCGTACCGGCGTACGGGTCACGGAGGCGTCGATCTCGCGGGTGACGACGGCGGAGCACGGGGTGTTCGGCTGTCGCTCGGTGGTCCTGGCGACGGGCGGGCGGACGGCGGCTGAGCTGCTGCCGGGTCTGCGGGTGCCGGAGTACGTCGGGACGACGGTGCTGCACCACACGGCGCCGGCCGCGCCGGCCGGCGACCCGGTGCTGCTCCTGGAGTCGGACCCGGGCGGCCCGGTGGCGCACACGGCGGTGATGAGCGCGGTCGACCCGACGCGGGCGCCGGACGGCCGGGTCCTGATCACCTCGACGGTGCTCGGTCCGCCGCCGGACGACACCGAGCGCCGGGTCCGCAAGCACCTGGCGACGCTGTACGGCGGGTCCACGGACGACTGGGAGCTGCTCGGCCTGCACCACACGCCGTGCGCCTTCCCGGCGATGCGGCCGCCGTTCGACCCCGAACGGCCGGTCCGGGTGCTGTCCGGCCTCTACGTGTGCGGCGACCACCGCGCCACCGGCACTCCCGTGGGCGCCCTGTCCTCGGCCCGCCGTGCCGCCGCCGCCCTCCTGGCCGACCTGGGCATCCGTCCGACGGCTCCGGAGCCGGGCGAGCGGCGGGCGGCGTAGGTCCGGGCGCCCGGCGCCCGGACGTCAGCCCAGGGTCGAGACGCGGTCGCGGTAGGTGCGGGCGGCGGGGGCGTCCCGGTAGGGCTCCAGACGGCGCTCGAAGTCGCGGACGTACTCCACCGCGCGCGCCGAGCGCATCTCGGAGGCCTGCTGGGCCGCCTCGGCGCCCAGCGCGCAGGCCTGGTCGAGCTCACCGAGGGCGAGCCGGGCGGAGGCGAGGACGACCCGGCAGAAGAGCCGGCTCCGGGCGAATCCGGGGGCGCGCAGCTGGAGGGCGCGCTCGGCGTGCTGGGCGGCGGCCCGGTACTGCTGGAGGTCGCGGTGGCAGTGCCCGAACTCGTCGGCGAGCTGGGCCTCGTCGAAGGACCTGGCCCAGTACGGCACCTCGTCGCCGGGCCTGGCCGCCTCCAGGGCGCGCTCGGCGCGGGCCAGGGAGGCGCCGCAGGCCCGGGAGTCGCCGAGCACGCCGTGTCCGCGCGCCTCGACCGAGTGGAGCAGGGCCTGGACGACGGGCGGGGCGGCGGAGCCGACGCCCTGCTGGGCGACCCGGGCGAGCTGGACGGCCTCGCGGCCGTGGCCGAGGTAGACGGCCTGGTGGCTCATGGTGATGAGGACGTACGAGCCGTAGGCCCGGTCCCCGGCCGCCTGGGCGAGCCGCAGCGCCTGGACGAAGTACCGCTGCGCCAGGCCGTGCGCGGCGATGTCGTACGAGGTCCAGCCGGCGAGCCGGGTGAGGTCGGCGGCGGCGCCGAACAGCCGGCGCCCGACGCTCTCGCCGTACGTGCCGCGCAGCATCGGCTCGGCCTCGTGCTCCAGGTAGCGGACGAGGGCCTGGCGGGCGTGGCCGCCGCCGTAGGCGTGGTCGAGGGTGCGGAAGAGCTCGCCGACGGAGCGCAGGGCGGCGATGTCCCCGCTGGAGACCCGCTGGCCGGGGCCGCGGTCGGTGCCGCGCTGGCGGGGCACCGAGAACCGGCCCTGGACGGGCACGCGCGGGTCGGCACCGTGCGTCCGCGTACCGGCGCCGACGGCTGCGCCCAGGCTCGCGCCGAGGCCGGCACCCGGGCCCGGGTGAACGCCGCCGCCCGCTCCCCCGCCCGGCTCGCCACGGGCGACCCGCTCGTCGGCCCGCCCGATCAGCCAGTCGCGGCTGGGGACGACGAGCCCGGCCGGGGTGAAGGCGATCTTCCGCAGCTCGGCGTGGCTCCCGGAGTCCTTGCGCCACAGCCCGCTGACGATGTCGACGGCCTCCTCGGGCGTCGCCGCGAACTCCAGGCCCGCGTAGACCGGCGCGCAGGCGTCGAGCCCGAGGTCCTGCGCGGAGAGCCGGCGGCCGAGGCGACGGGTGAAGACCTCGGCGATCAGGGCCGGGGTGGTGCCGCGCGGCTGCTGCCCGCGTAGCCAGCGGGTCACCGAGGTCTTGTCGTACCGGAGGTCGAGGCCGTGCTCGAGGCCGAGCTGGTCCACCCGTCTGGCGAGACCCGCGTTGGAGAAACCTGCTTCGGCGATGAGCGCGGCGAGCTGGCGGTTCGGGATGCGCTGCGGGGGTCGTTCCGTCATCAGCTGTGCGGTCTCCTGCCTTCCGGGCCCGGGTGGCAGCCCGTATGGACCCTCATGGCCCTCATGGAACGGCGTGAATTTAGCGGCAGTCGCCGCCCTTACCGCCACCTTCGCCCCACATTCATCCGATCGTGTGAGGAACGCGATCAAGGGTTGTCGCAGGCCGGTGACCAGGAGCATGGGAGCGGTCCCCCGGGCCGGGGCGCCGGGGCCGCCCGCATCCGCCCGCACACCTGCCCGAGGCCCACCTCGCGCGCGGCCGTACAGTGGCATGGGCGCGAATGACGCATGGTGCCGCCGCCGGCTCCCGCCCCGGGACGATCCCCGGAACCCGGCTCACGGCACCCAGGAGGAGGCATTGCCGTGAGTGAGCTGCGATTCGTCCGTCTGGGCTTCGGCGACGACGCCGTCGACTACCAGGTGGCGTGGGACAAGCAGCGCGAGGTGCACGCCGCCCGGTTCGCCGACGAGACCGAGGACACCTGCCTGCTCCTGGAGCACCCGCCCGTGTACACCGCGGGCCGGCGCACCGCCGACAGCGAGCGGCCCCTGGACGGGACGCCGGTCGTGGACGTGGACCGCGGTGGCAAGATCACCTGGCACGGCCCCGGCCAGCTGGTGGGTTACCCGATCATGAAGCTGCCCCGCCCGGTCGACGTGGTCGCCCACGTCCGCCGCCTGGAGGAGGCGCTGATCCGTACCGCCGCCGAGTTCGGCGTCGAGACCAGCCGGGTCGAGGGCCGCAGCGGCGTCTGGGTGCTCGGCGACCCGGTCGAGCAGCGTCCGGCGCTCGGCGGGCTCTCGCTCGACTTCGACCCGCGGCTCACCGACGAGGAGTTCGACCCGCGCCTGAACGGCCCGGAGTACGCCCCGTCCAACGCCGGCCAGCGCCGCGAGGACCGCAAGCTCGCGGCCATCGGCATCCGGGTCGCCAAGGGCGTCACCATGCACGGCTTCGCCCTCAACGTGAACCCGGACAACACCTGGTTCGACAAGATCATCCCGTGTGGCATCCGGGACGCCGGCGTGGCCTCGCTGGCCAACGAGCTCGGGCGGGACGTCACGATCGAGGAGGTGCTCCCGGTCGTCGAGAAGCACCTGAAGGACGTGCTGGAGAACGCGGAGCTCAAGCCGCGGCCCATCGAGCGCGACAGCGCGGGCGAAGCGGCGCGCGACAGCGCTGGCACGCACGAGACGGTACGGGCCTCGGCCTGAGGAATGCCGAGCCTTGGCCACGGGTTGGCCAGAGCGTCAGGGCATGGGAAGCAACGGGCGTACCCTGGTGTACGCCGAAGAATCGAAGCTACAGGAGCCGATGTGTCCGCAGTCGCACCCGACGGACGCAAGATGCTGCGCCTTGAGGTCCGGAACAGCCAGACCCCCATCGAGCGCAAGCCCGAATGGATCAAGACGCGGGCGAAGATGGGGCCCGAGTACAACAAGCTGCAGGGCCTGGTGAAGAGCGAGGGCCTGCACACGGTCTGCCAGGAGGCGGGCTGTCCCAACATCTTCGAGTGCTGGGAGGACCGCGAGGCGACCTTCCTCATCGGCGGCGACCAGTGCACCCGCCGCTGCGACTTCTGCCAGATCGACACCGGCAAGCCGCAGGCCCTCGACCGTGACGAGCCGCGCCGCGTCGGCGAGTCCGTCGTCACGATGGACCTGAACTACGCCACCATCACGGGCGTCGCGCGCGACGACCTGGAGGACGGCGGCGCCTGGCTGTACGCGGAGACCGTGCGCCAGATCCACCAGCAGACCGCGGAGCGCGCCGCCGGCCGCACCAAGGTCGAGCTGCTGGCCCCCGACTTCAACGCGGTGCCGGAGCTCCTGGAGGAGGTCTTCGCCTCCCGCCCCGAGGTCTTCGCGCACAACGTCGAGACGGTGCCGCGGATCTTCAAGCGGATCCGCCCGGGCTTCCGCTACGAGCGCTCCCTCGAGGTCATCACCAAGGCCCGGGACTACGGTCTGGTCACGAAGTCGAACCTGATCCTCGGCATGGGCGAGACCCGCGAGGAGATCAGCGAGGCGCTGCGGCACCTGCACGACGCGGGCTGCGAGCTGATCACCATCACCCAGTACCTGCGTCCGTCCGTCCGGCACCACCCCGTGGAGCGCTGGGTGAAGCCGCAGGAGTTCGTGGAGCTGAAGGAGGAGGCCGACGAGATCGGCTTCTCCGGCGTGATGTCCGGCCCGCTGGTCCGTTCGTCCTACCGCGCGGGTCGCCTCTACCAGCAGGCGATCGAGCGGCGCGGGGCCGTCGACAACGCCACGCAGGCCGTCTGACCTCCGCACACGTGTCGATGGGGCCGTCCGTACGTCGTACGGACGGCCCCATCAACGTTTCATCAGTGTTTGACCACCGGGTCACGCCCTGGTAACACCAGTCTGTGAGGCTGTACTCACTCACCGCCACCGAGCGTTCACGGAGGCCCTCGCCCATGCAGGCCGCGCACATCCGAGCCAACGCCCTCCCGTCCGTCACCGACGCCCTGCGCGCCGTCGAGTCCGTGCTGCTCGCCCGCGGGCAGCGCACCGCCCGGCGCAACGCCTGGACGTCCGTCCTCGAGGACCGTCGCCGCGCCAAGGACCGCGTGGAGGCCCAGCACGTGATGGAGGCGGTGGCGGGCCGGGCTTCCCTGGGCACGTAAACTTCAGGACATGGCGAGGAAGGCAAACACGGGCGGCGCTGACGCCGCGAACCCCGGGCGACTGAAGCAGATCGCCCTCACGTACAAGATGACCCGGAAGGCCGATCCCAAGGTCGGTCTCGTCGTCGCGGGCGTGGGCATCGTCGTACTCGGTGTCCTCCTCGCGATCGGCTTCCTGATCGGTCACCCGGTCTACCTGGGCATTCTCGGCTTCGTGCTGGCGTTCCTGGCGATGGCCATCGTCTTCGGACGGCGCGCCGAGAAGGCGGCCTTCGGGCAGATGGAGGGCCAGCCGGGCGCCGCCGCGGCGGTGCTGCAGAACATCGGGCGCGGCTGGACGGTGACGCCCGCGGTCGCGATGAACCGCAACCAGGACGTCGTGCACCGCGCGGTCGGCCGCCAGGGCATCGTCCTGGTCGCCGAGGGCAACCCGAACCGGGTGAAGACGCTGCTCGCGGCCGAGAAGAAGAAGATGGCCCGGATCGTGGTGGACGTCCCGGTGACGGACATCGTCGTCGGCAACGACGAGGACGCCGGCCAGGTGCCGCTGAAGAAGGTCCGCACCAAGATGCTGAAGCTGCCCCGGCTGCTGTCCGGCCCGCAGGTGACGGCCGCCAACGACCGGCTGCGGGCGATGGGCGACCTGATGAGCAACATGCCGCTGCCGAAGGGGCCGATGCCGAAGGGCATGCGGATGCCCAAGGGCGGCGGGAAGATGCGCTGAGCGCGCACGTCCGATCCGTACGCACGAGCCGATCCGTACGCACGAGCCGGCCCGTAAGCACGAGCCGCACGAACGATCTGCACGCACCATCCGCACCCTCCGCACCAACGGGAAGCGCCCCGGACCGGTCCCGGTCCGGGGCGCTTGTCGTTCCCTGTCGGATGCCCGTGGCGGATGCCCGTGGCGGGCGGCCGTGTCAGACGCGGACCTGGACGGCGCCGGAGAAGCGGTCGTGCAGACCGCGGCCGTCGCGGTCCCAGATGAGGGCCGGGACGGCCAGGCAGACCAGCAGGGCGCGGAGCACGGCGCGCAGCGGGCCGAGGCGGCCGCCCTTCACGGAGACGACGCGCAGGCGGAGGAGGAGCTTGCCCGGCGTCGCGCCGACGGAGCCCACGGTCAGCGCGCTCATGACGAAGAGGATGAGCAGCGCCCAGTTGCCGGTGGCCTGCCGGTAGCCGTCGGTGATCAGGCCGTATGCGATCACCATGCAGAGGGCCCAGTCGACGGCGAGGGCGCCGAGGCGGCGGCCGGGGCGGGCGATGGAGCCGGGGCCCTCCTCGGGCAGGCCGAGCTGCTGCCCGCGGTAACCGAAGTCCACGCCCGCTTCTTCGGCCGCGGCGCGGGGGCCGGAGAGCCATGATCCGAGTGCTTGCCTGTTGTCCACCCGACCACGGTACTGCGCCCGTTTTCGATCACTTCGGTCCGGGTGCGGGAACAGCGCGTGCGCGATGCCGTGGCCGCGGGGCACCGCCGGGCCGGTTAACTTCCACGAAACAAATGGGTCATGCTTGAGAAATCCCGCCTGCCTATGGTCGGGTCCAGCGTGTGGGCCACCGCACTGGCCCTACGACCGAGCTGCAACCCCGCCCCTCCCCGGGCCGGGAGTAGGAGGAGTTGGATGTTCCAGAACGCCGACGAGGCCAAGAAGTTCATTCAGGACAACGACGTCAAGATGGTCGACGTCCGGTTCTGCGACCTTCCGGGCGTGATGCAGCACTTCACGATCCCGGCGACGGCGTTCGACCCGTCCGAGGAGCTGGCCTTCGACGGCTCGTCGATCCGCGGCTTCCAGGCCATCCACGAGTCGGACATGGCCCTGCGCGCCGACCTGTCGACGGCCCGCCTGGACCCGTTCCGCCGCGACAAGACGCTGAACATCAACTTCTTCATCCACGACCCGATCACGGGCGAGCAGTACAGCCGTGACCCGCGCAACATCGCGAAGAAGGCGGAGGCGTACCTCGCCTCCACCGGCATCGCCGACACCGCGTTCTTCGGTCCCGAGGCCGAGTTCTACGTGTTCGACTCGGTCCGCTTCGAGACCTCGGCGAACCAGGGCTTCTACCACATCGACTCCGAGGCCGGCGCCTGGAACACCGGTGCGGTCGAGGACAACCGCGGCTACAAGGTCCGCTACAAGGGCGGCTACTTCCCGGCCCCGCCGGTCGACCACTTCGCCGACCTGCGCGCGGAGATCTCCCTGGAGCTGGAGAACGTCGGCCTGCAGGTCGAGCGCCAGCACCACGAGGTCGGCACGGCCGGACAGGCCGAGATCAACTACAAGTTCAACACGCTGCTCGCCGCGGCCGACGACCTGATGCTCTTCAAGTACATCGTGAAGAACGTCGCCTGGCGCAACGGCAAGACCGCGACCTTCATGCCGAAGCCGATCTTCGGCGACAACGGCTCGGGCATGCACGTCCACCAGTCGCTGTGGCAGGGCGGCGAGCCGCTCTTCTACGACGAGCAGGGCTACGCCGGCCTGTCGGACACCGCCCGCTACTACATCGGCGGCATCCTGAAGCACGCCCCGTCGCTGCTGGCCTTCACCAACCCGACGGTGAACTCCTACCACCGCCTGGTCCCGGGCTTCGAGGCGCCGGTCAACCTGGTCTACTCGCAGCGCAACCGCTCCGCCGCCATGCGCATCCCGATCACGGGCTCGAACCCGAAGGCCAAGCGCGTCGAGTTCCGCGCCCCGGACCCGTCCTCGAACCCGTACCTCGCCTTCTCGGCCCTCCTGCTCGCGGGCCTCGACGGCATCAAGAACAAGATCGAGCCGGCCGAGCCGATCGACAAGGACCTCTACGAGCTGGCTCCGGAGGAGCACGCCGGCGTCGCCCAGGTCCCGACCTCCCTCCCGGCCGTCCTCGACGCCCTCGAGTCGGACAACGAGTACCTGCAGGCCGGCGGTGTCTTCACCTCCGACCTCATCGAGACCTGGATCGACTACAAGCGCACGCAGGAGATCGCCCCGATCCAGCTGCGCCCGCACCCGCACGAGTTCGAGCTCTACTTCGACCTCTAAAGCTCGGCTGCCCACAGCGTGAGAAGGGGCCCCGGGCCGGCGTCACCGCCGGCCCGGGGCCCCTTGTCGTCGCCCGGCTCAGTCCCTGGTGCGGAAACGCCGGCGGTACTCGTGCATCAGGACCACGGCGCCTCCGATCGCGGCCAGCCCGCCGGCGGCGGTGGCGACGAACCCGAGGGCGCCACCGGAGCCGGTGGAGGCGAGTTCCGAGCCTTCGGGGGCGGCGGAGGGCGTGGCCGCGCCGGCGGTGGGGGGCGTGCTCGCCGGAGCACTGGCGCCGGGAGTTCCCGGGTCGGTCGTGGTTCCCGGTGCGGTCGGGGAAGCCGACCCGCTCGGGGACCCGCTCGGGGCGGAGCTCGCCGATTCGCCCGGGTCCGCCGTGGGCGACGGCGAGGTCTCGGCGGCCGTCCAGCCCGCCTTCGCCTCCGCGGCGACGGGAATCCGGTCGCCGCTCAGCAGGGCCAGCGCCTGGCTGTCCGCACTGACGAGCTTCCGGCCCCGCGCGGCGGGGACGTCGGCCGTCGCGGAGACGGTCGCGCCGCCCTCCCCCGCGTCGGCAGGGGCCTTCACGAACAGCGATTCGCCGTTCTTCGCGGGTCGGGTCAGCTTGCCGCTGTCGTCGGACAGCACGTCGCCCTGCCGGTCCGTCAGCGCCACGCCTGCCTTGACGGCCGCGGGGTCGAGGGAGACACCGACCTGGTCGCCGGTGGAGCTGATCCTGATCGGGCCGAGGAGTGAACCGGCCGTCCCCGTGACCGTGCCGGGGGCGAGGATCAGCGGCCGGGCCGGTTCCTCGACGTCCTCGGCGTGGGCCACGAGGTAGTCGGCGAGCTCGGCCGCGGCCGGGTCCCACGGGACCGCCTCGACGTGGTTGGAGAGGCGCCAGATGGCGGCCTGGGTGCCACCGGCCGCCGCGTTCTTGGAGAGCTTTACGCCGATCAGCCCGCCGAGCACGTCCTCGGAGGCGGCCGGGTACCCGTGCCGCAGGATCCAGTCGATCTTCGCGGCGTCCGGGTTCCCCTTCAGCGTGGGTACGCCGGACCGGTCGGCCTCCCGGTACGTGGCGCCGCGCTTCGTCTGGGCGCCGGAGTCCAGGCAGTACGCGTAGAGGACGCGGCCGTCGCTGGTCGTCACCTTGATCAGGCCGCCGGGTGCCCCGTCGTCCTTGCCCCCGGGCCGGGGAAACAGGTGCGCGATGTAGTCGCTCTCGAGGACCTCGTACGTCATGCCGACGATCCCCTCGGGTCCGGTGCCGCCGGCACCACCGTCCGCCGCGGTCGCCGTCCCGGTCGCCGCGGCGACCGCCCACAGCACTCCGCTCGCGAGCCCGACGATTGCCCCACGGGTTGCGTTCTTCCGCCCCACTCTTGCTCTTCTCCTGGATGGATCACCACGGACCCGAGAAAAGCTATGGGCGACCGGACGGAGACCAGGGCGGAAATCGGGGGCATTTCCTGCGGTTCACGGCTGCAGCTTCCTGCAGTCCTATGACCCCATAGCTCCGGCTTATGGGCAGCTATGGACTTAGGTCCCTGGGAAGCGGACCCGGTCTGTTGGACGATCACCGTCGTTTCGTACGGCTGACAGGGAATTCGGGATGGACACGGTGGAAGGCAACACACTCGCGCCCCTCGGGGTGAGCGCGAGCGAGGAAGCGGTCTACCGGATGACCTTGCGGTCACCAGGGGTCGGAATCGCCGCGATCGCCCACGGGTGCGGGATGAACGAGGAGAGCGCCCGGGCCGCGCTCGACAGGCTCCGGGACTTCGGCATGGTGGCCACGCCCGACCAGCGGACGTTCAGCGGCGCGGACCCGGTGTCCGTGGTCGACCGGCTGGCACGGATGCGGATCCACGGACTGCAGGGCGAGATCCGGCGCGTCGCCTCGTCGCGGCATCTGGTGGAGAGTCTGGCCGAGGACCGGCGCGCGGGGCAGTGGGGGCAGACCACCGAGCTGGAGCACATCGAAGGTCTCGACCAAGTGGTCTCGTACGTGGACGAGTTCTCGTTCTTCGCCCGCGAGGAGCGACTGACCACGCACCCGGGACCGGTCCTCACCGCCGCGTTCGACGCGGTCAGGAGAACCGACCTGAAGTACCTGCAACGGGGTCTGCGGATGCGGACCATCGTGCACACCCGTGCGCTCGGCTCCCCGGGCGTCGGTCACTTCGTCTCCGAGCTGTCGGAGCGGGGGGCCCGGGTCCGGGGCACGGCCGGACCGCTCGAACGGATGGTGATCTTCGACCGGCGGACCGCCCTGGTGGCGACCGACCCGACGGACATCACGCGCGGCGCCCTGGTCGTCCGTCAACCCGGCCTGGTGTCCTGCCTGCTGGCTCTCTTCGAACACCGCTGGTCCCGATCGTGCGCGCTCGCGGACGACCTGCCGAGCGCCACCGAGCGCCGCGTCCTTCGCGCCATGGCGCGGGTGGACAAGGACGACGCGGGCGCGCGCGAGCTCGGCATGTCCGTCCGGACCTACCGGGGCCACGTCGCCGCACTCATGCGCCGCCTGGGGGCACCGAACCGCTTCCGGGCCGCGCTGGCGGCCCGCGAGCGGAACTGGCTCTGAGCCGGGCCGCCCGCCCCCGCTCGTGTCCCGCGAGTGACGGAAACATGACGAGCTGACGAATTCACGCCCCTACCTCCGAGTAGACGTGTCACCCTCCGCGACTGATCGATAGCGTGTCGTCGTCGCTGCCGCCACACCCGGAGCACAGGGCTCCGCTGGGACTAGTTGGCGCGATGAGGATTTTCGAACGTGACTCAGGCGGCCTACGCCCCTGCAGAGACGCTCCGACTCCAGCCGTACACCGATCACTGCCGCGTCATCGCCGACGAGGGCGCGCACGTGGTCATCGGCGTCTCACCGGGGAACAGCTATTTCACCGCCCAGCGACTGCGCGAGTTGACGCGCTGGGGTCTGGACCACTTCGACCAGGTCGATCTCGTCTACACCGATCTGCATGTCGCGGACATGTACGAGGCGTTGGGGTACGGGGTCGACGAGGCGCGGCGGAAGGCCGTGAAGAACCTGCGGGGGGTGCGGGCGAAGGTCGGGGCGGCCGTCGAGGAGGCCGACCCGACGGGAGTGCGGGTGCGGGCCCGCGGGATGTCGGAGTTCGGGGACGTCCCCGCGTACCGGGAGCTGCACCGGCAGGTCGTGGCCGCGGTCGACGGGGATCCGGTGGTGCGGGCGACCTGTGACGCGCTCACCGGGATCTTCCTCGCCGGCAAGCTGGCGCCGGGGCAGGAGACGAGCGAGCGGCAGCGGGAGGTGTGCCGGGCGTACATCTGCGCCGAGGTGCCGCTGTTCCTGGACACGCCCGCGATCCTCGGGGTGCCGTCCTCGCTCAACTGCTACCACCAGGCCCTGCCGTTGGCCGACCTGCTGTACGGGCGGGGGCCCGGGCTGCGGGCCTCGCGCAACCAGGGCCACGGCATCCTCACACCTGCCGAGACCGCCGAGACCGTCGATGCCGAAGGAGATGCGCGATGAGCGTCGCCGTCGAGACCCTGCCCGCTTTCCCCTTCGACTGGGACGGCACCCGGCTGCCCGCCGAGGTCGAGGCGCTGCGCGCCGAGCCGGTGCGGAAGGTACGGACGATCGCCGGTGCGGACGCCTGGCTGGTGTCCTCGTACGAGCTGTGCCGGCAGGTCCTGGAGGACCCGCGGTTCAGCCTGAAGGACACCTCGGCGCCGGGGGCGCCGCGGCAGTACGCGCTGACGATTCCGCCGCACGTGGTGAACAACATGGGCAACATCACCGGTGCCGGGCTGCGCAAGGCGGTGATGAGGGCGATCAACCCGAAGGCGCCGGGCCTCGAGGAGTGGCTGCGGGCGCGGGCCGGGGCCCTGGTGGACGCGCTGGTCGCGGACGGGGCGCCCGGGGAGCTGCGCGGCGCCTTCGCCGACCCGTACTCGTCGGGGCTGCACTGCCGGATGCTGGGCATCCCGGAGGAGGACGGGCCGCGGCTGCTGCGCAGCCTGGACGTCGCCTTCATGAACGCGCCGCGCGAGGTCGAGGCGGCGCGGCTCAACTGGGACCGGGACATCGCGTACATGACCGGGCGGCTCGACGACCCGGCGACCGGCGGGCTGATGGCGGAGCTCGCGGCGCTGCGCGACGACCCCGAGTACGCCCATCTGACCGACGAGATGCTGGCGACGGTCGGTGTGACGCTGTTCGGGGCCGGGGTGATCTCCACCGCCGGGTTCCTGACGATGGCCCTGGTGTCGGTGCTGACCCGGCCGGACGTGCGGGAGGCGCTCGCCGGGGGCCGCGGGGTCGCCGGGGCGATGGACGAACTGCTGCGGGTCAACCTGTCGATCGGCGACGGGCTGCCGAGGCTCGCCATGGAGGACGTACGGCTCGGCGAGGTCGACGTACGGGCCGGTGAGCTGGTGCTCGTGCTCGTGGAGGCGGCGAACCACGATCCGGCGCACTTCCCCGACCCGCTGGCCTTCCGGCCGGACCGGGAGAACGCCTCCGAGCACCTGTCCTTCGGTGGTGGCCGGCACTACTGCCCGGCGACGGCGCTCGGCAAGCGGCATGCCGAGATCGCCCTGGAGACGGTGCTCGAACGGCTGCCGGGGCTGCGGCTCGCGGTCCCGGTCGAACAGCTCGTGTGGCGCACCAACTTCATGAAGCGGCTGCCCGAGCGGCTGCCCGTGGCCTGGTAGCCGCCGCATCCGGGAACGGTGCTGCCCGGCCCGGCCCCTCGGGGCGGGCCGGGCAGCACCCTCGGGGTCAGCGGCCGTAGCGGATCAGGGCACGGACCATGTGGCAGGTGGTGTCGGACGGCGGGTGGATGCCGAGCTGGGCGGCGGTCGTCCGTATCCTCGCGTTCGTCGCGCGCGAGGGCAGGTAGACGCCCGCGTCGAGCAGGGCGATGGCGAGGCGCATGGCCTTCAGCCGCCGGTTGTGCGTGACGTACCACTCGCGGGGGCGGCCCGCGGGCAGCGGCTTCTTCTGGAGCGGCTTCCAGGGTTCGAGGGACGGTGTCCGGATCATGGCGACAGCCATGGGCGACCTCCTGGCGAACGGTGGGCGGGGGCCCTCCCCGGGACCCTCGCCTTCACCCCCGATTTTAGTGGCCACCACTGACAATCGTCCCTGGCCAGACCGGCTTTGGCGGTTCCTTTGGCGGTACGTTGGGAGCATGGAGATCTGGATCAATCCCGCCTGTTCCAAGTGCCGCAGCGCACTGACGCTGCTGGACGCCGAAGGCGCCGACTACACCGTGCGCCGCTACCTGGAGGACGTGCCGTCACCGGACGAGATCCGGGAGGTGCTGAAGCGGCTCGGCCTCGAGCCGTGGGACATCACGCGGACACAGGAGGCGGCGGCGAAGGAGCTGGGCGTCAAGGACTGGCCGCGGGACGGGGCGAACCGCGAGCGGTGGATCGAGGCACTCGCCGCGCACCCGAAGCTGATCCAGCGTCCGATCATCACCGCCGAGGACGGCACGGCCGTGGTCGCGCGCACCGAGGACGCGGTGCGGGACGCCCTGTCCCGCTGACCTCAGCCGACGAGATGGCGGGCGATCCGGGCATGGGTGCCCGGCGGGGCCGCCACCGGCAGCGTGAAGTGGGTGGCGTCGGGCAGGACCGCCGTCTCCACGCCCGGGACGGCGGCCCGGGCCCGGCGTTCCACGGCGTACGGGTCGTGCGCGCGGGAGCGTCCGGCGAGCAGGACCAGGGCCGGCGGCTCCAGCGTGCCGAGCCGCTGACGGCCGGGCCGGGGCCCGTTCACGGGGCGGACGCCGGGGAAGGCCGCCGCGAGGCCGTGGAGCCGGCGCCAGTCGGGGTCGAGCGCCGTGCCCCGGGTCTCCCAGTCGAGGAGCGCGGTGCCGCGCGCCGGGGTGGGGCGCAGCAGCACCGGCAGGGCGCGGAGCAGGAAGCGCGGTGCGAATCCGGTGAAGCAGTTCGTGGGATCGAGGAGCACGAGCCGGCCGGTCCGCCGGGGCGCGGCGAGCGCGTACTGGAGGGCGATCCACGCGCCGTAGGAGTGGCCGGCGAGTCCGACCGTGCGGGTCTCCGGTATGCCGAGGGCGTCGAGCAGCGCGTCGAGCCAGCCGACGAGGTCCTCGGCGGTGCGCAGCGGGCGCCGGGGGTCGGGAACGCTGCGGCCGGCCTCGCCCACCAGGTCCACGGCGTGGACGCGGTGCGTGCCGCCGAGCGCGGCGGCCGTGCCGTACCAGCCGGTGGCGGTGGCGCCGCCGCCCGGCAGGAGCAGGACGGGCGGGGCGTCGGCGGGTCCGTGGCCGATGACGTGGGTCAGGCCGTACGGGGTGGGCACGGTGGCGGTGGTGGTGCCGGGCGGCCATTTCGCCAGGACGGCGTCGTAGGCGAGGTCGAAGGGCGCGACGGCTTCGAGCGGCCGGCGGGGTTCGAGCGGGGAGCGTGCCTCGAGGGGTGTGTGTGATGCGGACGGTCTGCGTGATGCGAACGGCCGGGAAGGTCGGAGTGGTTCGCGGGACATGACGCGGATCCTCTCGCTCGGCGATAATCTCGCTGAGCGAGATAATAGGACGGAAGACGGGACACAGGACACCTCCATGACCCAGACCGAGTCGGAAGAGCTGAGGATCTTCCACCTGCTGCGTGCGGTCACCGTCGAGTTCGGCCTGCGCCAGGCCGAGTTCGCCGCCGCCAACGCCATGCACCCGACCGATGTGCGCGCCCTGATCTGCCTGCTCGACGCCGAGCGGGCGGGCACCGACGTCACACCCGGCCTGCTGGGCGCCCGGCTCGGCCTCAACTCCGCCGGCACCACCTCCGTCATCGACCGCCTCGAACGGCTCGGTCACCTCGCCCGGGTGCGGGACGAGCGCGACCGGCGCCGGGTGCTGCTGAAGGTCGAGGACGGGGCGAAGGAGCTGGGCCGGGCCTGGTTCGGACCGCTGATCGAGGGCACCGTGGGCCTGCTCGGTGACTTCGACGCGCGCGAGACCGAGGCCGTACGCCGGTTCCTCGGCGGCGTGCGGGACGTCATGGCCGGGCTGCCCGCTCCTCCCCCGCCGGCGTCGCGGCCGACGTGACCGACGATTCCGCCTCGGCCAGGATCTCGGTGAGCCGTGCCCCGAAGCGGACGTCGCAGGAGTGCGGCTCGCCGGTCCGCATCGCCTTCAGGAGCGCGTCCACGGCCGCCCCGAAAGCGCCGAGCGCGCCGTCCCAGCCCGGCATGGTGACCCGCCCCCGCTCCCCGTACAGCGAGAGCGCCGCCTCCGACGCCCCGGGCGGGGCGCTCAGGGTGAGCGTCGCCGTGCTGCTCGCGCCCGAGGCGTGGCGCAGCACCAGGTGGCGGGTGTCCGCCGGGCCGGCGACGCAGGTCACGGAGGTGACGTCGCCGAGGACCGGCAGGTAGACGGACAGCACGTGCGGCCCGACGTCCCACAGGCCGCCCTTCTCGCGCCGCCAGGGCGAGGCCGCGTACGCGCTGTCGGAGCCGGGGGCGAAGAGGGAACCCAGCCAGTGCGCCTCGCCGAGGAACCAGCCGCCCGCCGCGGCCTGTTCCTCGATCCAGCGGGCGGTGGGCTCGGCGAAGCGCAGGGTGCAGAAGACCACGGACGCCACCCCGGCCGCCGTCACGGCGTCGGCCAGCGCCCGGGCCGACGCCACCGAGGTCGCCACCGGCTTGTCGAGGATCACATGGCACCCGGCCGCCGCGGCCCTGGCCGCCAGCGGGGCCTGGACGTCCGGCGGCAGGGCGAGCGCGACGGCGTCGCTCGCCGCGAACAGGGCGTCCGCGTCCTCGTACGCCCGCGTCCCGCACGCGGCCGCCACCGCCGCGGCGGCCTCCGGGCGTCTGCCCCACACCCCGCTGAACTCCACGCCCGGATGCGCCGCGAGCGCGGGCGCGTGGGTGCGCTCGGCCCACGGGCCGGTGCCCAGGAGTCCGATGCGCGGCAGGCCGCCGGTGCGGACCGGATTGGCGGTGCGGGGCGTCGTGCCCGGGAGGTTCGTCATGGGCACCAGTCTGCCGGGCCGTGCCGTCGGGCGGCCCCGGGATTCCGCCGACCCGGCCGGAGCGTGCGCCCGGGCCCCGAGCGCACGCTGCGGCTCCGGACCCGTCGCCGCCGTCGTCGGCCTCGGGCCCGCCTGGGCCCCAGGCCTCCCCCTCCGTCGCCGTCGGGCCCCGCAGCCGATATCCGGTGGAACTCCGCCCCTCCCCCGGTGTTAACGTGCCGTCGCCGGCCGCGGGACTCCGGTGCGACTTCCGGGACCTGCCTCTGAAGCAACGTATTCGCTGTTCGCGCCCCCATTCCCCGGCCGGCACCCCACGCGCAAGGAGCCACGATGTCCGACTTGCTCGCCGCCGAGGACGTCCTGCTCTTCGTCAACGCGGCCGTCACCGCCACCGGGCAGCGCGAGTTCCGCGCCACCGCCGAGGAGCAGCGGCTCTCGCTCGACTTCCTGCACGAATACGTGCGCGTCAACTACCGGCCGCTGTACGCCGCCGCCCTCGCGCTCGACATCAACGACCACAACGCGGCCATGATCGTCGAGCAGCTGCTGCGCAGTTCCCGCGACGCAGGCCCGGTGGAGGTCCGGCGGGAGGGCCGGCTGATCGCCGCGCGGCTCGCGAAGCTGCCGCCGCAGCGCGTCTACCGGCTGTTCCGCGCGCTGCGCGCGGCCGGAGTCAACAACCGCCGCACCCGGGCGATCATGCGCGACTGGCTGGCGGCCCGCCCCGACCTCGCGTACGACGCCGTGAAGTACCGGTCCGGGCTCAGGTCGGCCGCCCGCCACGCCCACCTGCCGCTCGAGGGGAACGGGGGCGAGACCGGCGACTTCCTCTTCGCGCCGCGCCGCCGCACCCGCTACGCACAGCCCGTCCTGGAGGCGTTCCGCCGGGCGCGCCACGAGCAGGGGGCGCTGTACGAGCTGCCGTTCACCGTCGCCGAGGGCTTCGCCGCCCGGCACGGGATCGCGCGTGAGGTGTTCCTGGAGCGGATGGCGCCGCGCATGACGCGCCTGGAGCGGCTGCGCGCGCGTCCGGCCGCGAGCGATCTCTCCACGATGCCGCTGACCCGGCTCGCGCTGTACGTGCTGTCCCTCCCCTTCGCGGAGAGGCGGGAGCGGCGTTCCGAGCTGACCGGCGCCCTGCGGGCTGCCGCGCGGCGGGTGGCCGGACCCCACGCGGGGACCTGGGGACGGGTGGCGGCGGTGCTCGACGACAGCTGGTCCTCGTCCGGCTCGGCGGTGAAGCGGCGCCGACCGCTGGCCGTCGCCCTCGGCTGCCACTTCCTCCTGGAGGCGCTGGCCGCGCCCGGCGCCTACACGGCGCACTGGACCTCGGGCGCACGCGATCCGCTGCTCGTACGGCCGTGGGGAGCGACGCCGCTCGGCGCGCGGATCCTGGACGCCCTGGAGGACGCTCCCGAGCGGCTGGTGCTCGTCTCCGACGGCTGGGACAACGCGCCGCCCGGGCTCGCGGGCGAGGTCCTGCGGGTGTGGCGGGCCCGGCTCGATCCGGAGCACGGGACGCACGTGATCCATGTGAACCCCGTATACGACGCCGACGTCTTCGACGTGCGCCGGCTCGCGCCCGCCGTCCCCACGGCGGGCATCCGGGACGCGGAGGACCTTCCCGCCCTCGTCGAGATCGCCCGCTTCGCGGAGGGCCGCGAGGGCCTGCCCGCACTGCGGGCCTATCTGGACCGCCGTGTGGAGCTGTTCCTGGACGGCACGGGGAACGAGGAGGGGCGGCCGGCATGACGCGGATCGATCTGAGCGGGCTCGCCGTACGGCCCTCGCAGGTGTGGGGCGGCGTGCGGCTGGTGCCGCTCGTGCGGGAGGAGCCGGTGGAGGGGCTCCGGCTGCGGCGCGAGGTGTACGCGCGCTCGTGGGGGCCCGACACGGTCGACGTCGGTGACGGCACCGCGTACACCTCGTACGTCCCGCACGGTTTCGTCGCCGACTGGAGCGGGGACGGGAGCGGGGCGCAGGGCGCCGCCTACGGGACGCGGCTCGGGGACGAGCCGCCCGTCGCCGTACCCGTGCGCCGGCTCGCCCGTCGGCGGCAGGGCGAGCACCGGCTGCGGTTCCTGCCGGTCCACCTGGCGGTCGAGGGCTATCTCGCGCTGCACTTCGGCGGTCCTTCCGTGGTGTGGGACGAGTGGTCCAGGGAGGCGGTGCGCCGCGGCCTCCCGCCGCGCGCGGAGGCGGCGTACGCGGGTTGGCAGGTGCCCGGGCTGGCGGAGGCGCTGCGGGTCTTCGAGATCCACCCGGGGCAGTGCGGGGTGATGCTGTACGTCGCAGACGCGCTCGCCGCGGCCTTCGTCGTGCCGCACCCGGACGACTACCGGCTGCTGCACGCCACGCTGGTGGAGGACCTCTTCGGGGAGCTGGTCCACCAGTACGCGCACTACGGTGCGCCGGTCGGCGACTTCACCGCGTCCCTCGGCGACGGCGGGGGTGTCCGTTCGCTCGCCGATCTGCGCCGGGCCGCCGTGCGGGAGGAGCGGGCGTGGGCCGATGCGCACGACGGGCTGATGGCGCGGGACCTGCTGGAGACCCCGTACGCCTTCGAGCGCGTCCACACGATGGGCGGCTTCGGGCTGTACCGCTTCCTGCCGCCGTTCCTGCGCTCCGGTCAGGAGCAGCACATCGGGGAGCTGATCAGCGACCACCGGGGCCGGACGGCCTATCTGAAGACGTTCCGGCTGTCGGAGAAGCAGATCCGGCGCGGGCACCTGCTGCGCCGGCTCGCCGACTGCGACTGGCACCTGGGGCGTACGGCGGAGGCCCTCGGCACCTCGTACGCCGAGGTGGTGGCGCGGATCGAGCGGGCCGGGTTCGGCGCGCTCCTGAACTCCCGCGTCCGCTCGGCTTCGTTCGAGCAGGGGGTGTCCCCGGCGTCGTCGCACGGCGGGGGCGCGATACGGAGGAAGGCTGAGTAACACGGGGTTCACAAACGGGCAACCGACGGGAAATCCCGTGTTGCAAAGCTGCGCTCGGACGCAGACACGCCGCCACCGCAGCTCTCGCAACGTCGCGAGCGGCCGCCGAGGACCCGCAGCACGCCAAAGGATGAGGCCCCGTGACCTTCAAGGCTGAGTACATCTGGATCGACGGCACCGAGCCGACCGCCAAGCTCCGCTCCAAGACGAAGATCATCCCCGGTGACGGTCTTCCGCTGGAGGAGCTGCCGATCTGGGGCTTCGACGGTTCCAGCACGAACCAGGCCAAGGGTCACGCCTCGGACCGCGTCCTCAAGCCGGTCTTCTCCTGCCCGGACCCGATCCGCGGCGGCAACGACGTCCTGGTACTGTGCGAGGTCCTCAACACGGACATGACGCCGCACGAGACCAACACGCGCGCCGCGCTGGCCGAGGTGTACGCGAAGTACGCCGCCCAGGAGCCGATCTTCGGCATCGAGCAGGAGTACACCTTCTTCGACGGCGAGCGCCCGCTCGGCTTCCCCGTCGGTGGCTTCCCGGCCCCGCAGGGCGGCTACTACTGCGGCGTCGGCGCCGACGAGATCTTCGGCCGTCCGATCGTCGAGGCCCACCTGGAGAACTGCCTCAAGGCGGGTCTGGGCATCTCCGGCATCAACGCCGAGGTCATGCCGGGCCAGTGGGAGTTCCAGGTCGGCCCGCTCGCGCCGCTGGACGTCGCCGACCAGCTGTGGGTGGCCCGCTGGCTGCTCTACCGCACGGCCGAGGACTTCAACGTCTCCGCGACCCTGGACCCGAAGCCGGTGAAGGGCGACTGGAACGGCGCGGGCGCGCACACCAACTTCTCCACCAAGGCGATGCGCGAGGGCTACGACGCGATCATCACCGCGTGCGAGTCGCTGGGCGAGGGCTCGAAGCCGCTCGACCACGTCAAGAACTACGGCGCCGGCATCGACGACCGCCTGACCGGTCTGCACGAGACCGCCCCGTGGGACAAGTACTCCTACGGCGTCTCCGACCGCGGCGCCTCGGTCCGCATCCCGTGGCAGGTCGAGCAGGACCGCAAGGGCTACATCGAGGACCGCCGCCCGAACGCGAACGTCGACCCGTACACGGTGACCCGCCTCCTGGTGGACACCTGCTGCGAGGCCCTGCAGAAGGCCGGCCAGGTCTGATCCGCGCACGTCGTACGAGGGGTGCCCGCCGCGTTCCGCGGCGGGCACCCCTCGTCCCGTTGCCGGAGACCCCGGCCCGGGACGCGGCCGTGCGGGCCGCGGGGGTACGGGGTCGCGGACGCCGACCGGCGTGAGCGGTCGGCCTGTCGCACCGCCTTGCGACCCATCATGTGACGCGCATGTGACGCACCGGGGGTGCTCAGAAGCATTCCCTGCTGGTTTAATAGGGATATGGCCAGCTTCCAGAACGACAGCACGACGGGTCGCCGTGACCTCGAGCCGTTCTGGCCTTCCCGGCAGCACCATGACTTCGACCGCTGCTGTCGGCGCGTGAGGAACGCGTCGGCCCTCTAAAGCCCGATCGGAACCGATTCCGGTCCCCGGCCTTCGGCCGACGCGCAAGACGTACGACGTGCACCGTCCGTTCGCAACTCGCGCGAAAGAGCTGAGACTTCCATGGCCCACACCCAGGCTGCCGCCCCCCTGACCGCCGTCCGCCCCCGTCTGCGGGCCGTCGCGCCCGACGAGGTCGCCGGGCTCGCCCAGGTCGCCGACTTCCTGCCGCCCGGCGCCACGCTCCTGCCCGCACCGCAGCACTCCGTACCGGCGCTGCCGGGCCGGCCTCCGATGGTCGGGTACCTCGTCCTGCTGCCGGCCGACCAGCAGCCGCCGGCCCCGCCCCTCGTCGAGGAGGGGCCGGTGGTCATCGACAGCGTGCAGCGGATCGCCCGCGTCGACGGGCGGGCGCTCGACCTGACGTATCTGGAGTTCGAGCTGCTCGCCCACCTCGTCGCCCGCCCGCACCGGGTGCACACCCGGGACCAGTTGGTCACGACGGTGTGGGGATACGGGCACGTGGGCGACGGCCGGACCGTCGACGTCCACGTGGCCCGGCTGCGCCGCAAGCTGGGCGCCGAGCACCGCCGCACGATCCAGACCGTGCGGCGGGTCGGCTACAAGTACACGCCCTGATCAGGCGGTTCGCTTCGACCTCGCCCGCGCGGCGAGCCCCAGGGCGAGGTCGACGGCGAGGAAGGCCACCAGGCTGAGGCCGAGGAGCGGGACGAACCAGCCCACCAGTGCCGTCGCCGCGAGCAGCGGCAGCAGCACCGTCGGCGGCACGCGCCGCCAGGCCCCGCGGGCGACCGGCCGGCGGGCCGGGCGGCGCAGCCACCACATGCGGTAGCCCCAGACGACCAGCATCACCAGGGCGAGCGCGAGGGCGGCGAGGGCCAGCTGGTTGAACAGGCCGAGGAACAGGCCCATGTGGGCGTCGATGCCGACGCGGGTGAGCTTCGCGAGCAGCGGGTACTCGGCGAAGCGGAGCTCGTCGAGGACGGCGCCGTCGGCCGGGTTCACCGCCACCGAGTCCAGCTGGACCGGGAACTGCTTGTCGGTCTCCTTCACCACGTATCCGCTGCCCTCGGCGGGCAGCACGACGGAGATCGACGGGCTGTCGATGCCGGCCGCGCGGGCCGCCGCGACGGCCTCGTCGATCCCGATGTCCGCGCTCCGGCCCGCGTCGCCGGACGGCGGTGCCGGGTGGTGGCCGGCGCCGTGGCCGGCGTGTTCGCCGCCGCTCGCGTCGCCGCCCGGGGTGACGGCCGCCGAGAGCTTCGGGGTCGCGCCGCCGAGCCGGTCCTGGACGCTGCCGATGTTCTCGCCCGCGTACCGCGACCAGGTCAGGCCGGTGGCGGACAGCGCCACGAGCCCGGCCACCGCCCACAGGCCGACGGTGCCGTGCCAGGAGAGCGTGCGGCGGCGGGACTTGGGGCCGCGCTCCGGCAGGAACAGGGCACGGCGGTTCTTCCGGCGGCGTCCCAGCCACAGGGCCAGGCCGCCGAGCGCGACCACCCACAGCCAGCTGGCGGCCAGTTCGCTGTAGTTGCGGCCGAGTTCGCCCAGGTGCAGGTCGACGTGGAGCCCGGATATCCAGGTGCGCAGCGGAAGCGCGCCCGAGCTGCCGTAGCTGGGCAGCTGTCCGCGCACGTCGGCGGTGTACGGGTCGACGAAGACGGCCGTGGAGGTGCCCTCCGGGGCCTCCGGGTCGGCCATGAGGACCCGGGTGGTGGCGCCGGGCTCGGCTCCGGGCCACACGGCGGTGACGGTGCCGTCCGGGTTGGCGGCGCGGGCCGCCTCGACCTGACGCGCGAGCGGCAGGGCGCCGGCACCGCCGTC
Organism: Streptomyces sp. NPDC012637; assembly: GCF_042954805.1. Classification (NCBI taxonomy): domain Bacteria; kingdom Bacillati; phylum Actinomycetota; class Actinomycetes; order Kitasatosporales; family Streptomycetaceae; genus Streptomyces; species Streptomyces sp. NPDC012637. The sequence goes on along the minus strand of NZ_JBIBDS010000003.1, from coordinate 371,120 downwards.
CGGAACCGGGACTTCCAGCTCCTGGGCGTAGATCACCTTCTCGGCCGGGACGGCGAGCGCGTAGAGCAGTCCGCTGACGGCGGCGAGAAGGAGGAACGGGGCGATGAGGACGCCCGCGTAGAAGTGCATGCGGAGCACGAGCGGGCGCAGGGCCGCCCAGCCGCGCGGTGCCCTGCCGGGGGCGGCGGTCCCGGTGGTCGCGGCGGTGGTCGTGTCGGCAGTCGTACCGGTGGCCTTTTCGGTGGCCGTGTCGGTTGCCGTGTCGGTGGCGGGCGTCCCGGACGTGTCCGGGCGCGCGAGATCGTCGATGGTCATGACGGTCCTCGGAGTGGTGACCCGGCCTCGGACGGCGGCGAACGCCGCCGTCTGCCGGATCGTGTGTCGACAGGGGAAAGCGACCCCCGGTCGGTCACGTCAGTGAGGTGCTCCGAGGGCCGTGGCGCGGAAGGCGAACGGCGGGCGGGGCGGGCCGCGTCGGGAGACCGCGCGCGCGAGGACCACGCCGTGGAGCGGGCGGGCGTGGCGGCGCGGCCGTACGGGACGGCGCCGGGCCGGGAGCGCGGGCACGAGGATCCGCACCGCGGCGAGCAGCAGCCGCAGGGGCGCCCACGCGCGGGCGCCGACGGTACGGGCCAGGGCGAACAGCGCGGCCTCGCCGCGCGCCAGCCAGAGCCCGCAGGCCAGGGCCGCGAGCAGGTGCGCGGCGAGCATCCCGGTGCCGGATCCGGCACCGGCGCCCGCGGCACCGTCCACGACGTGCGCCACGTGACCCGACTGGGTGGCGGCGTGCGCCGCGTGAGCAGCGTGGGCCGCGTGCGTCAGGTACGGGTCGGCGAGGACCTCCGCCGGCAGCTCCGGTCCGGGCGACCCGCCGTGCTCCCCCGCCCCGAAGACGAGGTGCAGCGTGCCCTGGACGGCCGACAGTCCGGTCGCGACGGCGACGGGACCGCGCCGCCGCCCGGCGGCGGCCCAGGCGAGGCCGGCCGTCACGGCGAAGGCGGTGAGGAGCGAGGTCAGCGGGATGGCATGGGCGGACATGGACGAATGCCCCACCGCCGCCAAAGTGACGCACACCGCCGCGAAGAGTGCGGCCCGGAGGGCGCGCAGGGGCGACCGGGTGTGCGTCATGGTGCACCCATGCTGTCACCCCGCTCCCGCGCGCGGCGCACCGCCTCCCGCCGGAGGCGGGCGGGCCGGGCGCCCGTCGCACGCGGGGACGCCTTCCGCCCCCATCGGCTACGGTTCACAGGAAGAGTGCGAATGGTCCTGTTCGCACGGTTCCGTCCCGCTTCATGCCACTTCGGAGGAGTCGACGCATGCCCGCCCTTCCCGCCGCCACCGTCGCCAACCTCCGTGATCTCGGCACGCTTCCGCTCGGCGCGGGGCGCAGTGTCCGTGAGGGGCTGGTGTTCCGGGCCGGGCAGCTGGACCGGCTGGACCCGGAGGACTCCGTGGTGGCCGGACTCGGGATCCGGACGGTCGTGGACTTCCGGACCGACGCCGAGCGGGCCGAGCGGCCCGACCGGGTGCCGGCGGGCGGGCGGCTGGTGGTCGCCGACGTGCTCGCCGACTTCCTGGCGACCAGCGGACTGCCGCCGGCCGCCCGCCTCAAGACGCTCCTGTCGGACCCGGCGCTCGCCGAGGAGCACCTCGGCGGCGGACGGGCACAGGCGGCGTTCGCCCGGACGTACCGGGCCTTCGTGAACACCGACTCCGCCCGGGCCTCCTACCGTGCCTTCCTCACCGAGCTGGGCGATCCCTACGCCGGGCCGCTGCTCTTCCACTGCACCGCCGGGAAGGACCGCACCGGCTGGGCCGCGACCGTCGTCCTGTCGCTGCTCGGCGCGGACGAGAAGACCGTGATGACGGAGTACCTCTCGGTCAACCCGGGGGTACGGCAGGCCTTCGCGCCGCTCATCGAGGGGTTCACGGCCCAGGGCGGCGACCCCGAGCTGGCGCTCGCGCTCATCGGGGTCGTACCGGAGTACCTGGAGGCGGCCCTGGACGAGGTCGCGGTGCGGCACGGGTCGATGGAGAAGTACGTGCGGGAGGGGCTCGGCGTGCCGGACGAGGTCACCGACATCATCCGCGAACGGCTCACGGTCCACGCGGCCTGATCCGGACCACCCGCACCACCCGGATCACCGGACTCCCTGCCCCCGGACCACCGGACTCCTGCCCCGGACCACTGGACTCCTGCCCCGTCCGGCGCAATGGGCGCCTGCCCGCACGGCGCACCGACGCACGCCCGCCCATATGCCCGTCCGCGCCCCCGGCTGGCCCGTCCGGGGGGCGCCTTCCGGGGTGACCATCGCAAGATTCGCTCGTTCTGCTGAACGTGAGCACCCAGGAACTCGCCTCCTCCGCCTCCCTCCCCTCCCCCGGTCCGGTCGACGTCGAGCAGGCCGAGGCCGCGCTCGTCGAGCACTATCCGCGGCTGGTCCGGATCGCCTATCTGGTGCTTCCGCCCTCGCTCGGGCGCAACCGCCGGGTGCTGACCGCGCACGCGCTGGTGCAGCGTTCGCTGCCGCGCCGCCGCACGGCCGGCGCCGTCGCGGTGCCCGGGGCCCGCCGGGCGGACGAGGACGCGGTCGATCCGGGCTACGCCTACGTACGGGGCGAGGTGCTGCGGCAGGCGCTGGTCGCCGGTCTTCCGCTGCGCCGCCGCGCGCTGCCCCGGCGGGCGCAGTTCCCGCCGCTGCTGCCGCAGGTGTGGGGGCTCCGGGTGTTCCCGCGGGCCGGCGGTGCCGACGAACTCGCCCTGGACCAGCGGCTCTCCGCGCTCTCCGGGCCGGCGCGCGCGGCGTACGTGCTGCGCGGCCTGGAACGGCAGGGCGACCCTGAGGTGCTGCGGGTGCTCGCGGCGGCCGGGGTCGAGGACCCCCAGGCCGCGCTCGGGGAGGCGGACGAGGTCGAGGGGCCGGGCGGGGCGGCGCTCCTGGAGTCGGCGGAGTTCGACCCGTGCTCGCTCCAGGCCCGGCCGACGGACCTGATGCGGCGGCGCCAGCACGGCAGGGCGGCGCTGGCGGCAGCGGCGGCGGTCGTGGTGTGCGGGGCGCTGCTCGGGCTGCCGGGCGACGGATGGGGCAGAAACGGTGCTGCGGCGCCTTCGTACGCCCGTAACCCGGCGGCGGAGGCGGCGCTCGACCCGGCGGGCCTGAAGCGGGTCGGCGCGGCCGACTGGCGGACCTCGGCGCGGACGGACTTCTCGGTGTGGCCCGCCAGGGGCGGGCTCACCGGCGACTCGGCGCTGCTGCGCCGGGCGCTCGCCGTGTGGGCGCGGCCGGGCCCGGCCGTACGGACGTCCGCGACGCCCGGGACGCCGCCGGGACCGCCGATGGGTTCGCCGCACCTGCTGTTCGCGAGCGAGGTCGACGCGGCGCGCGTGGTGCTGTTCTTCGACGGGCTGCGGGTGGTGCGGTACGCCGAGCCGGCCGGCGGCACGGGTGGCGCGGCGCTCGACTTCGCCCGTACGGACGGGGCGGACGCGGTGGGCTCGGCGGCGCTCGTGGTGTCGCGCGCCGGGGGCAACGTCCGCTATCTGACGGCGCCCTGGGTACGCGAGGCGGCCGTACGGGACCTGCTGCTGCCGGAGAAGGCCGCGCGGGTCCTGACGCGTGACGGGTACGGGGTGACCGAGCCGATCCCGAGCCCTGCGACGGCACCGGGCTGTACGCGCTGGAGCGCGCTCCAGGTGCGGGACGGGACGGGGCCGCGGGTCCTCACCGACCTGGGCGAGCTGGCCCCGGCCCGGCTGACCTCGGGCCCGCCCGGACGGCCCGCGGACCTGGCGGGCGCGGCGGCGCTCGAGGAGTGGGCGCGGGTGGCGTGCCGGCTGTCGGCGGTGCGCTCGCACGGGGTGCGGTCGGTGAACTCCTGGGCGTACGCGGCGCAGCCGCTGCCGGAGGGCGCTGGGCGCGCGGAGTGGACGTGCGCGCGGGCGGAGACGTGGCGGGGCACGGGCAGCCGGGCGCTGGCGCTGTTCCGCGTCGCGGGCGCGGCAGGTGTGGCCGGCGGGCCGGCCCCGGCGGACACGGCGGCGCTCGCCGCCCGCTCGGAGGGCTCCCCGGCCTGCGGGCCGCGCGATCCGCGGGTCCTCGCGGGAGTGGTGTGGCAGGCGAAGAGCGGGCAGTGGTACGTACTGGCCGCCGGGTCGCCGGACTTCGCGTCGCTGACGCTGTCGGGCGGGGTGAAGGGCAGGGCCGAGGGGCGCCTGCTCGCGGTGAAGGCGGCGCAGGGCAGTCGGGCGGATCTCGTGGGCACGCTGGCGGACGGGAGGCGGACGGGCGCGTTGCGCTGAGCGGCCGCGGATCGGCGGCGACGTCCGTACGGCGGCGGGCAGGTGCAGGTGCGGTCCGTGCCCGCCAGGTCTCCGTCCCGTGTGCCCGGCCGTCCCGCCCCGCGGGTCGAACGCCCCACGGAGGCCCGAAAAAGTCCGTGCGCGGAGTCTGGTCGGGGCGCTTACCGCTCAGTACATTGACGGCATGTCTAATACGCAGCCCGTGCCGGTGGCGTCGGAGCACATCGAGCTCAAGGCCCGCAAGGTCTCCTTCGACTGGGAGCGGACCCCGCTCCACTGGGTGCCCGGCGACCCGTTCACCACCCACACCATCAATGTGCTGCACCTGCTGCTCCCGGCCGGCGAACGCTGGTTCGTGCACGTCTACAAGCAGGTCCTGCCGTACATCACGGACGAGCGGCTGCGTGCGGACGTCATCGGGTTCATCGGGCAGGAGGCCGTGCACTCGCAGGCGCACGACGACGTGCTGCCGCACCTCAAGAAGCTCGGGCTCGATCCCACGCCGTACACCGCGCAGGTCGACTGGTTCTTCGAGAAGCTGCTCGGCGACCGGACCCTGCCGCCCGGGCGGCCGCGGCGCTGGTGGCTGATGGAGCGGGTCGCGCTGATCGCCGCCATCGAGCACTACACCGCCTTCCTCGGCAACTGGGTGCTCAACGCCGAGGAGCTGGACCGGGTCGGGGCCGACCCGGTGATGCTGGACCTGCTGCGCTGGCACGGCGCCGAGGAGGTCGAGCACCGCTCCGTCGCCTTCGAGCTGTTCCTGCACCTGGACGGCGGCTACCGGCGGCGCGCCCGCACCTGGGCCGCGGCGTTCTCCGCGCTCGTTTTCCTCTGGCAGCGCGGGGTCCGCTTCTTCATGGAGAACGACCCGACGGTCCTCGACGCCCGGCCGAGCGTGGGCCAGTTCGTGCGCAAGGGCCGCGAGGGCGTGCTGCCGTCCACGCCCGACATGCTGCGCTCCATCCCCCGCTACCTGAGCCGGAGTTACCACCCGAGCCAGGAGGGCTGCACCGCCCAGGCCGCCGCCTACCTCGCGAGCTCCCCCGGCGCCAACGGAGGCCGGATCCGATGACCCGCATCCCCACCCGTACGCGCACCCTCCGTACCGTCGTCCTCGTCGCCGGGGCCGCGCTCCTCGCCAAGCGGGCGATGCGGCGCCGGATCGACGCGTCGCCGCTGTGGCCGATGCCCGCGCTCGACGAGCCGGTGTCGGGCCGCGGGCGGCACTCCACCGTCGCCCGCCGCGTGCTCGTCGCCGCGCGCACCGAGCCCGCCGAGGGCGTGGTCCAGCTCCGGCTGGAGGGCACCGGGCTGCCCGACTGGCAGCCCGGTGCGCACATCGACCTCGTCCTGCCCTCGGGGACCGTACGGCAGTACTCGCTCTGCGGCGACCCGGCCGAGCGCGACGCGTACACCGTCGCGACGCGGCTCATCGGGGCCGGGCAGGGCGGCCGCGGCGGCTCGCGCGAGGTGCACGAGCAGCTGCACGTGGGCACGGAGCTGGAGATCCGCGGGCCGCGCAACCGCTTCCCCCTCGCGTCCGCGCCCTCGTACGTGTTCGTCGCCGGCGGCATCGGCATCACGCCGATCCTGCCGATGGTGCGGGCGGCGGAGGCGGCCGGGGCGGACTGGCGACTGCTCTACTGCGGCCGCAGCCGCGCCACCATGCCGTACCTCGACGAGCTCGGGAAGCTCGGGACGGAGGCCGGGAAGCCGGGGCGGGCCGAACGGGTCACGGTCGTCGCCGAGGACGAGGACGGGCGGCCCGACCTCTCCTTCCTGGCCGGGCTCCCGGAGGCGACGGAGGTCCACTGCTGCGGGCCCGAGGGCCTGATGGACGCGGTGGGCGCCGCGATGCCCGAAGGCCGGACGGCGCGGTTCGAGCGCTTCTCCGCGGCGCGTACCGAGGGCGGCACGGCCTTCGAGGTCGAACTGCGCCGCACCGGACGCACGTTGACGGTGCCGGCCGACCGGTCGGTGCTGTCCGCGGTGCGCGAGGCGGTGCCGGGCGTCCTCTACTCCTGTCAGCAGGGTTTCTGCGGCACCTGCCGACAGCGGGTCCTGGAGGGCGAGGTCGACCACCGCGACGAGCTGCTCACCGACGCCGAGCGGACGGACTCCATGCTGATCTGCGTCTCGCGCTGCGCCGGCGAACGGCTCGTCCTCGACCTGTGACGAGCCCTACGGCAGGATCAGCCAGTCCAGGGCGAACGCGGTGAGCAGACCGCCCACCAGGAGCCAGGTGGCCAGCCGGGTACGGCCGTTGCGGGAGAGTTCGATCACGACCCCGCAGAGGATCATGGCGAGTCCGTACACGCCGACGACGAGCACGGACGTATGGCTCGCCAGCCGTACCCCCAGCACCGCGGCCGTCACGACGAGCAGCACCGATCCGGCGACGATCCGCAGCAGCCGTGCCTGCCGGGGCGTGAGGCCGGTCGGCTCCGTCTCGGTCCCGGTCTCCGGGATGTCCTGCTCAGAAGCACTCATGTGCCGGGAGCGTAACGGACTCCCGTTAGGCTGTTCGCATGACGACCGGGGTACGCCGAAGGATGGGCGTCGAGGAGCGCAAGCAGCAGCTGATCGGGGTGGCCCTCGAGCTGTTCAGCCACCGCTCTCCCGACGAGGTCTCCATCGACGAGATCGCCGCGGCCGCGGGCATCTCGCGGCCGCTGGTCTACCACTACTTCCCCGGCAAGCAGTCCCTCTACGAGGCGGCGCTGCGCCGTGCGGCCGACGAGCTGGCCGCGCGCTTCGTGGAGCCGCCGCAGGGCCCGCTCGGTGCGCGGCTGCTGCGGGTGATGGGCCGGTTCTTCGACTTCGTGGAGGGCCACGGCCCGGGTTTCGCGGCGCTGATGCGCGGCGGCCCGGCGGTCGGCTCGTCGACGACGAACGCGATGATCGACGAGGTGCGGCAGGCGGCGTACGAGCAGATCCTGGCCCACCTGGAGGTCGAGGAGCCCTCGGCGCGGCTCGAACTGGTCGTCCGTTCCTGGGTGTCGCTCGCCGAGTCGACGGCGCTGCTGTGGCTCGACGGGCGCCGGGTACCGCGCGGGGAGCTGGAGCTCCAGCTCGTGCACGACTTCTCGGCGTTGATGGCGGTGAGCGCGGCGTACGACGAGGACATGGCTCAGATCGTGGTCCGCGTCCTCGCGGGCGAACCGGCCGACGGGCCGTTCGGCGACCTGGTCGGCCGGCTCGCCGCGCTCGTCCCTCAGGTGCCGGATCAGCGCTTGGCGTAGGACGGATCGAGGTCCCGCACCTCGGCGGAGACCCGGACGCCTTCCGTCTCCTTGAGGTGGCCGGGCACCAGGTCGAGCACGGCCCGGCTGAGGCGGGCCTTGGCCTCCTCGGTGCGGCCGGCGAGCAGCGCGATCTCGACGTGGACCACGGCGTCGTCCGTGGCGCCGTCGCCGACCACCAGCTCCTCGACCTCGCGGAAGCGGGTCTTGCAGGCTTCGAGCCGGGCGTCGACCGTCTCCACGACGAGCCCGTGCAGCGCGAGGGCGAAGCCGCGCCGGTCGAGGGGCGCGGAGTAGTCGACGGTGATCTGGGGCATGGGGGTCGCTCCTGGTGGTCCGGATGTCTGGCCACACCCTTACGGTGATCCCCATGACGGCACAAGTGACCTTCCGGCAGGCGGACGATCGTGACCTGGACGCCTTGGTGGAGCTGCACGACGGTGTGGCGCACCGGATGCTGCGCGAGGGCATCGACCAGTGGCGGCCCGGGTCCCGCGGGCCCGAGCACTTCCGCGCGCGGATCGCGGCGGGCGAGGTGTGGCTGGCGGAGCACGGGGGCCGGGCGGTCGGCGCGTACGAGCTGTGGTGGGAGGACGCGTCGGTCTGGGGGGCGCAGCCGCCGGTGGCGGGCTATGTGCACCGGCTGATGAGCGACCGGGAGGCGGCGCCCGCCGGTACCGGGAGGCGGCTGCTCGCGCACGCGGAGCGGCGGATGACCGCCCGGGGCCGGACGGTGGCGCGGCTCGACTGCGAGGCGCGGGATCCGCGCCTCGGGGCCTACTACCGCGCCGCCGGGTACACGGCCGTCGGCGCGCCTCTGGAGAAGGTCGCCGCCGACGGACGGCGGTACGCGGTGGTGCTCATGGAGAAGGCCCTGGTGTGACGGGAACGCCGGAGGCCGTGCCCCGGTGGTGCCGGGGCACGGCCTCCTCCTCCGTGCGGAAGGTCAGCGCGCCGTGAAGACGGCGACCGTGCGGGCCGGAACCGTGAAGGTGCCGGTGCCGGTCTCGTAGGCGGCGGACCTCACCGTCGCGTCGGAGCCGTTCGCCTGGACCGGGTGGAGGCGGTAGCCCGTCCCGGTCAGGGCGCCGACGGTCTGCTTCTGCTCCTGGGGGGTCGCGTTGAAGACGACGACCAGGTCGCCGAGGCGCATGGTGATCACGCCCGGGGTCTCGTCACGGCCCGACAGCGGGAAGGACAGGGTGTCCTGGACGCGGGCGGCCGTGCCGAGGGAGAAGACCGGCTCGGTGGTACGGATCTTCTGCAGGTCCCGGTAGGCGGCCGAGGCGCCGTCGATCTCCGCGCAGCCGGGCGTGACGGCCTGGTTCACCAGGAGCGGCTTGCCGTAGCCCCACTTGGCCTTGTTGTCGGCGGCCGGCGGGAGGCCCCGTCCGAAGCCGTTGCCGTCGCGGCAGTCCCAGTGGATCGCGTTGAACCAGTCGCCGCTGTCGTACGAGTTGCGGTCGAGGGACTTGGACCGCAGCAGGTCGCTGCCCGCCTGGGAGAGCGCCGGCCCCTGGGAGAGGGTGGCCGTCGCCATGGCGAGGACCTGCATGCGCGCCCGGTCGGCCGCGGACGTGCCGGCCGGCAGCTTGAAGGCGAGGGCGTCGTAGAGGGTCTCGTTGTCGTGGGCGTCGGCGTAGGCGAGGGCGTCGCCGGGTGCGGCGGCGTAGCCGGCCGGGGCGCCGTTGTAGTCGACCTCGGAGCCCTTGACCGTACGGCCGGCGGTGTCGGTGAAGGTGTACGGGGCGAGGTTGCCGGTGAGCCCGACCTTGATCAGGTCCTGGTAGTGGAGGAGCCGGGCCTTCTGCTGCTCCGGGCTGCCGTTCGCGGGCGAGGAGTTGGGGTCGGTGTACAGGCCCGACGCGAAGCCCTGGACCCCGGGGTCCTCGTCGAAGGGGCCGCCGCCGCGGACGGCGTCGCGGGCCCGGTCGGAGAAGGTCGCGACGCCCGTGCCGGCCATGTTCTTCTGGGTGGCCTGGACGAAGCGGGAGTCGTCGGCGATCTCGCCGAAGTTCCAGCCCTCGCCGTAGAGGACGATCGCCTTGCCGTCGACGCCGTCCTTCTCGACGGTCAGGGCGTCGAGCGCCCTGCGGACGGCGAGGATGTTCTCCTTCGGGTGGTGGCCCATGAGGTCGAAGCGGAAGCCGTCGACCTTGTACTGCTTCGCCCAGGTGACGACCGAGTCGACGACGAGCTTGCCCATCATGGCGTTCTCGGGCGCGGTGTTGGCGCAGCAGGTGGAGGTGGCGACGGAGCCGTCGGCCTGGAGGCGCTGGTAGTAGCCGGGCACGATCCTGTCGAGGACGGACTTGTCGGACTGTCCGGCCGCGACGGTGTGGTTGTAGACGACGTCCATGACGGTGCGCAGGCCGTCGTCGTTGAGGGCCTGGACCATCCGCCGGAACTCGACGGTGCGGCGGGTTCCTTCGGGGTCGGTGGCGTACGAGCCCTCGGGCACGGTGTAGTGCAGCGGGTCGTAGCCCCAGTTGTAGGCGTCCTTGGCCGCGGCGGCGGCCACGCAGGCCTGCTGCTCCTCGGAGTCGGGGGCGTAGACCTTCAGGTCGCAGGCGGGTGCGGTCTGCTCGGACTTCTTCTCGGGGATGGTGCCGATGTCGAAGGCCGGGAGCAGGTGGACGTAGCTGGTGCCGGAGTCGGCGAGGGCCTTGAGGTGCCGGGCGCCCTTGCTGTCCTCGTCCGTGAAGGCGAGGTAGGTGCCGCGGTGGCCGGCCTTCGCCGTCGGGTCCGCGACGGAGAAGTCGCGGATGTGCAGCTCCTGGATCTGCGCGTCGCGCAGCGGGACGGCGGCCGGCTTCTTCAGGGTCTTCCAGCCGGCCGGCGCCAGCGCCGGGTCGGCGAGGTCGACGACGAGGCTGCGGGCGGAGTCGGTGGTGAGGGCGGTGGAGTAGGGGTCGGTGACCCGGTTCTCGACGAGCTTCTGGACGCTGGGCGCCCAGACCTTGACGACGTAGCGGTACGGCTTGCCGTTCCAGCTCTTCGGTCCGGTGACGGACCAGACGCCGGAGGACGCGTCGCGGCGCATGGGCACGCTCTTGCCGTCGAGTTCGAGCGCGACGGTCTGGGCCGTCGGGGCCCACACCGACAGGGTCGGGCGGCCGCCGCGGAAGACCGGTCCGAGGCCGGCGCCGGTGGCCCTGCCCGCGTACAGGTCGTCGAGGACGCCGGCGGTCTGGACGCCGGTCGCGGCGAGCAGGGCGCCGTTGGCGGCGCGCTGGGTGGCGATCAGCTGGCCGCGCAGGGCGCCGCGGGCGCGGTCGGCGTCGCGCGGGTCGACGGTGAAGGCCGGGTGGTCGCGCAGGTGCGGGAACCTCGCCTTCTGGGCGTCGGTCAGCGCGGCCGGCGTGAGCCGCAGCCAGCGGCCCTCGGCGCTGAGGGCGCCGTCGGTGACGGTGATGCCGCCGTTCTCCGCGTAGACCAGCTGCTGGCTGGTGGAGTCGGTGGTCTTCACCTTCCAGACGACGGTGTTCCGGTCGATCCACTGGGCCTCGGCCTTGCCGAGGTCGAGGTTCGGGGCGCCGCCGGTCGTCGGGAGCAGGTACTTCTGCTGTCCGGCGAGCAGCCACACCTCGTTGCCGTGGGTGGCGAGGTCGAGGGACTGGTCGGTGGGCAGGTCCTTCTGGTCGCCCTTGTGGACGATGTACGACAGGGAGGTCGCGCCGGCGGCGAGCGGCACCTCGTAGACGGCGCCGTAGGCGTCGACGCGGGTGGGCATCAGCGGCTTGGACCAGTCGGTGGGCTGTGCGGCGCCGGTCCACAGGTGGAGGCCCCAGCCGTCGTAGTTCCCGTCCGCGCGCTGGTAGTGGAGGACGGCCTTCGACCTGTCCTGGGGCACGGGGGCCGGGTTCGTGTCGGACTGGCCGTCCTGGCCCTGCGTGATCCAGACCTCGCCGGTGCGGCCGAGGCTGATGCTTCGCTGCGGGCCGTCGGCGGTGCCGTCCTTCTCGACGGTGTACGCGACGCTGGAGGCACCCTCGGGGACCTTCACCCAGGCGAACGCGCCGAACGCGTCACGGCCGCTGAAGACGGCCTCCTGGCCCGCGGTCCTGAGCTTCCAGCCGTCGTAGTCGCCGTCCTGGCGCTTGTAGTGGACGACGGCGTACGGGCGCTCGACGGCGACGGGCTTCTCGGGCGCGGGGACCTGGCCCGCGGTGCTCGTGGCGAGGGCGCTCGCGGTGCGTCCGGCGGCGTCGACGGCGACGGCCTTGTAGCGCAGGGTGGTGCCGGCGGGCGCGGTGACGTGCTGGGTGACCTTGTAGGGCGCGTGGTCGGCGGTGCCGAGGGTCTTCCAGGGGCCGTTGCCGACCTGGGCGGCGAAGACGACGCGGTTGAGGCCGCCGCCGGTGACGTCGGCGGAGAGCTCGACGGTGCCGGTGGCTCCGGCGGCCGGGGCCTTCAGGCTGACGGCGGGCTTGGCGGCAGGGGCCGGGAGCGGCGCGTCGGCCTTCAGGACCAGCGAGGACAGGGCCGGGACGGTGACGGTGACCGCTCCGTCCTCGGCCGTGACGGCGCCCTGCCCCCCGTACAGGGCGTGGAAGGCGGCCGAGTCGACGGGCACGGTGACGGTCCGGTCGGTGGTGGCGCTGTTGGTGGCGACCAGGTACTCGGTGCGCTGCGCGGCGTCCGTGCGGGAGAAGGCGTAGACGGAGCCCTCGGCGTACCGCTCCTGCTGGACGCCGTCGCGCAGCGCCGGGTGGTCCTTGGTGAGCTTCGACAGCCGGGCGATCGACCGGTAGACCGGGTGCGTGGTGTCGTACGCGTCGGAGGCGTGGGTGCGGTCGGTGCCGAGCTGGTCGTCGTCGAGGTAGTCGGCGGTCCGCGAGGCGAACAGGGTCTGGCGGGCGTCCTTGTCGCCGCCGGCGCCGGTGTAGCCCTGCTCGTCGCCGTAGTAGACGACCGGGTTGCCGCGCGAGAGGAACATCAGCTCGTTGGCGAGGCGGGCCCGCCGGACGAGTTCGGCGTCGGAGGCGCCCGGGTTGTCCTGCTTCAGGAAGGTCCCGATGCGGCCCATGTCGTGGTTGCCGAGGAAGCTGACCTGCTCGTAGGCGTTGGCCTTGTCGGTGGTGTAGCGGTAGTCCCCGGCGAAGACCCCGGCGAGCCGGTCGGCGCCGGCGCCCTGGGAGGCGAAGGCGCGGGCGGCGTCCTGGAAGGGGAAGTCGAGGGTGGCGTCGAGCCGGCCGCGGGTGACGTAGGGGCTGGTGACGGTGGTGTCGGCGGAGTAGACCTCGCCGAACATGAAGAAGTCGTCCCGGCCCTGCTTCCTGGCGTAGGAGTCGAGCGCGGTGGCCCACTGGGTCCAGAAGTCCAGGTCGACGTGCTTGACGGTGTCGATGCGGAAACCGTCGATGTCGAAGTCGTGGACCCACTTCTCGTAGATCCTCTTCATGCCCTCGACGACCTCGGGCCGCTCGGTCCACAGGTCGTCGAGGCCGACGAAGTCGCCGTACTCGGCGGACTCGCCGGCCCAGGTGGAGTCGCCCCGGTTGTGGTACATCGTCGGGTCGTTGAGCCAGGCGGGGACCTTGGCGGCCTTGTCGTCGGGCTTCTGGACGGGCGTGTACGGGAACGCGTCGGCGTCGGTCTGCGGGCGCGGCCCGGCGGCGCGGTCGTCGAAGGGACGGCCGGTGGCGTCGAGGTACGGGTAGGCGCCCTTGGGGCGGTAGCCGTACTTCTTCTCGGCGTAGTCGACGGTGTCCGCGGTGTGGTTGGTGATGACGTCGAAGAAGACCTTCATGCCCTTGGCGTGGGCGGCGGCGATGAGCTTCCTCAGGTCGTCGTTGGTGCCGAAGTGCGGGTCGACCTGGGTGAAGTCGGTGATCCAGTAGCCGTGGTAGCCGGCGCTGGCGTCCTTGCCCTCGCCCTGCACCGGCCGGTTCTTGAAGATCGGCGCCATCCAGATGGCGGTGGTGCCGAGGCCCTTGATGTAGTCGAGCCGCTCGGTGAGGCCCTTGAGGTCGCCGCCCTGGTAGAAGCCCTTGTCGGCGGGGTCGAAGCCGGTGGCCGTGCGGCTGCCGGTGAGGCCGCCGCGGTCGTTGGACGGGTCGCCGTTGGCGAAGCGGTCGGGCAGGACGAAGTAGAACTGCTCACGGGTGAGGTCGTGCCGGGCGGGGGCCGCGGCGAGCGCCCGGTCGGAGGGCGGCGCCGGGGGCCGGGGCGCCGCGGCCGCGGGGACGGCGGGCACGAGAGCGGCGCACAGGGCGGCGGCCAGCGCGGCCGCCGTTCTCTTGCGTGTCACGGGGGTGCTCCCTGGAGGTACGGGAAGAGAGGGCCGCCCCGGCGGGGCGGCCCTTGTGCGGGAGGAAGGTCAGTTGCGGAAGGTGTCGTTCAGGACGACCTGGCCGGAGGCGGGGACGGTCGCGGTGCGGTTGGCACCGGACTCCCAGGTGACGTTTCCGGCCGCGTCCTTGCGGACGTACTTGTACTCGAAGGCCGTGCCGGCGGGCAGCGTGACGGCGAGCTTCCACACCGGGTACGCGGCGGGGTCGAGCTTGAGGGCGGCGGCCGGGGACCAGTTGCCGAGCTCGGGACGGTTGCCGGTGACGTAGACGTTCTGGCCGCTGACCGTGGTGGCGTTGACGTTGAACGAGGCGCCGGTGGTGACCGCCTGGGACGCGCAGCTCGTGGCGTTGACGTGGAGGGCGAGGGCGGTGTTGGCCCCGAGGGTGGCGGTGAACTGGCCGGTGGAGTTCACGGTCACGGGGTTGCCGCTCTGCACGTCGCAGTAGGTGCCGGCGGGCAGGGAGGTCTGGAAGGTGCGGCTGAGGGCCGAGGTCTCGTGGTTGATGGCCACGTAGGCCTTGCTGCCGCGGCCGAACGCGACGGCGTTGTTGCCGTTGTCCCACCAGTCGGTGACGGCCTGGCCGCGGGCGGTGTTGCGGAAGGCCACCATGGAGGAGATCTCGCGCCAGGCGTGCTGGCACTTCCAGCCGTTGCTGTAGCAGGCGCTCACCTGGTGGTTGTTGGGCGCGCCGGCGTCCTTGTCGCTCCACTCGTAGCCGGAGTGGACGTCCGGGGAGCCGTAGGGCCAGGCGAGCATGAAGACGGAGGCGAGGGTGTAGTTCGCGCCGTCCTTGTAGTTGAGGGTGTCGCCGCCGCGCTCGGTGTCGTGGTTGTCGACGAAGACGCCGGACTGCCCGCTCGGCATGTAGCCCCAGGCCTCGCCGAAGTTCTTGAGGTAGGCGAGCTTCTCGTTCTGCAGGACCCGCTTGAGGTCGCGGGCGTAGCGGAACTCCTGGACGTCGCCGTTGCCGAGGTACTCGCTCGGGGAGACGGCCTCGCCGGCGCCGTGGATGGCCTCCTGCTTCCAGTAGACGGAAGGATTCGTCAGCCGGGACTTGATGTTGGCGAGGTCGGCGGCCGGCATGTGCTTGGCGGCGTCGACACGGAAGCCGTCGACACCGAGCGACAGCAGGTCGTTCATGTAGGCGGCTATCCGGCCGCGGACCCAGTCCTCGCCCGTGTCGAGGTCGGCGAGGCCCACGAGTTCGCAGTTCTGGACGTTCGCCTTGTCCTGGTAGTTGGAGACGGTGGCCCGGCAGTCGTCCATGTCGGCGCCGGAGTAGATGCCGGGGTAGTTGTACTTGCTGTAGGCGGATCCGCCGGTGCCGGTGAAGGTGGCGTTGGGGTCCGACGGTCCGGCCATGTGGTTGACGACCGAGTCGGCGACGACCTTCACCCCTGCCGCGTGGCAGGTGTCGATCATGCTCTTGAACGCGGTGCGGTCGCCCAGCGGACCGGCGATCTTGTAGCTGACGGGCTGGTAGGCGGTCCACCACTGTGTGCCCTGGATGCGCTCCTGGGGCGGGGAGACCTGCACGTAGCCGTAGCCGGCGGGGCCGAGCTGGTCGGTGCATGCCTTGGCCACCGAGGCGAAGTTCCACTCGAACATCACCGCGGTGACGTCCTTGGTCCCGGGGGCCGAGGCCTGCGCGGTGGGGGTTCCCGTGACGGCCACAGCGGCTCCAGCCACAAGGGCGAGTGCAGCGGCCACGGTCTTTCTTGCCATGCTTCCTCCTGTACGACGTCCCTGTCGCAAGAGCGGCTCTCGGGCTCTGGAGAGCCGGTTCGCAAGAAGTTGCCGAAACTGACAGCAACTGTTTTCAGCCGCGACGGTAGGGGTGCACAGGCGTGTGGTCAAGAGTTCGAACATCTCAACGCAAAGGCTTGCGCAAGGAGTTACGAAGGCGTATGCGGCGGCTGCGCCGTCGAGCCGCGCACCACCAGCTCGGGCTGGAACACGAACTCCGTGCGCTGCACCGGGTTTCCCTCGATCTCCTCGAGGAGCGCGCCGACCGCCGCCGTCGCCATGGCCTGCACCGGCTGGCGCACGGTGGTCAGCGGCGGATCGGTGAACGCGATCAGCGGGGAGTCGTCGAAGCCGACCACCGAGACGTCACGGGGCACGTCGAGGCCCCGGGCGCGCGCGGCCCGGATCACGCCGAGCGCCATCAGGTCGGAGCCGCACACGATCGCGGTGCAGCCCTCGGCGAGCAGCAGGTCGGCGGCGGCGTGGCCGCCCTCCACACCGAACAGGGTGGGCCGCACGAGACGTTCGGCCTCCTCCCGCTCGACGCCCAGCTGGTCGCGGAGTTCGGCGGCGAAGCCCTCCGCCTTGCGGCGCGAGGGCACGTAACGGGTCGGCCCGATGGCGAGCCCGATCCGTTCGTGGCCGAGCTCGACCAGGTGCCGTACGGCCATGCGGGCCGCGGCGCGGTCGTCGGGCGAGACGAAGTTGGCGTCGATGTGCTCGTTGAAGCCGTTGATGAGGACGAACGGCACCCCGCGCGCGGCGAGCCGGGTGTAGCGGACCGGGTCGGCGCTCGCGTCGGCGTGCAGCCCGGACAGGAACACGATCCCTGCCACACCGCGCTCCACCAGCTGCTCGACCAGCTCGTCCTCGGTGGCGCCGCCCGGCATCTGGGTGCAGAGCACCGGGGTGTAGCCGTACCCGGCCAGGACCTGTTCGATGACCTGGGCGAAGGCCGGGAAGATGGGGTTGGTCAGCTCCGGCACGACCAGGCCGATGAGGCCGGCGCTGCGCCGTTTGAGCCGTACGGGACGCTCGTAGCCCAGCACGTCGAGCGCGGCGAGCACCTTGTGGCGGGTCGCGCCCGCCACTCCCGCCTTGCCGTTGAGCACCCGGCTGACGGTCGCCTCGCTCACCCCGGACTGGGCCGCGATGTCCGCGAGCCGCGGGGCGCCGGCTCCGGCGCCCCGCGGCAGGGGGATCGTCACACCGCCCACCAGGCGGTGCTGTCGGCGGGCAGTTCCGCTGTGCCCTCGCCGTCGGCAGCGACGATCCTGATCTCCTCGTTGGAGAGGAGCAGCCGGCCGGGCAGCGGGACGGAGATGGCCCGGCCGGTGGTGTTGGCGACGCAGACGAAGCCGTCGCGTCGGAAGGCGAGGACGCCCTCGGGGGCGTCCAGCCACTCGACGGCCTCGCCGGCGCCGAGCCCGGGCTGCGTGCGGCGCACGGCGAGCGCGCTGCGGTACAGCTCCAGGGTGGAGGTGGGGTCGCCGGTCTGCGCCTCGACGCTCAGGCCGCCCCAGGTGCCGGGCTGCGGCAGCCAGGAGCCGCCGGCCCCGAAGCCGTACGAGGAGCCCTCGACGGTCCACGGGATCGGCACCCGGCAGCCGTCGCGGAAGCCGTCCTGACCGGTGGCCCGGAAGAAGGACGGGTCCTGGCGGACCTCGTCGGGCAGGTCGGTGACGTCGGGCAGGCCGAGCTCCTCGCCCTGGTAGACGTACGCGGAGCCGGGGAGCGCCAGCATCAGCAGGGTGGCGGCGCGGGCCCGGCGCAGACCGAGCTCGCGGTCGCCGGGGGTGCGCAGCTGGGTGCCGAGGCCCGCCGGGTTGGCGAAGCGGGTGGCGTGCCGGGTGACGTCGTGGTTGGACAGCACCCAGGTGGTGGGGGCGCCGACCGGCTCCATCGCGGCGAGCGAGGCGTCGATCACGCCGCGCAGTTCGGCGGCGTCCCAGTGGGTGCCCAGGTACTGGAAGTTGAAGGCCTGGTGCATCTCGTCGGGGCGCACGTAGTTGGCGGTGCGCTCGACGGTCGGGGTCCAGGCCTCGGCGACGAGGACGCGCTCGCCGTCGTACTCCGAGAGGACCTTGCGCCAGGAGCGGTAGATCTCGTGGACGCCGTCCTGGTCGAAGAAGGGCATGACGTCGTTGCCGAGCAGCTTCAGCTGGTCGTGGGCGCCGATGTCGGGCAGGCCCGCGGCCTTGACCAGGCCGTGGGCGACGTCGACGCGGAAGCCGTCGACACCCATGTCGAGCCAGAAGCGCAGGATGGAGCGGAACTCGTCGCGGACGGCCGGGTGTTCCCAGTTGAAGTCGGGCTGCTCGGGCGCGAAGAGGTGGAGGTACCAGTCGCCGGGCGTGCCGTCCGGGTTCTCCGTGCGGGTCCAGGCGGGGCCGCCGAAGATGGACTCCCAGTCGTTGGGCGGGAGTTCGCCGTTCGTGCCCTTGCCGGCGCGGAAGTGGTAGCGCTCGCGCAGCGGGGAGCCGGGGCCCTCGCGCAGGGCGCGCTGGAACCACTCGTGCTGATCGGAGGAGTGGTTGGGGACCAGGTCGACGATGATCCTGAGGCCCAGCTCGTGGGCCTCGCGGATCACGGCGTCGGCGTCGTGGAGCGTGCCGAACATGGGGTCGATGGCCCGGTAGTCGGCGACGTCGTAGCCGGCGTCGGCCTGCGGGGAGGCGTAGAACGGGGAGAGCCAGACGGCGTCGACGCCGAGCTCCTTGAGGTACGGCAGCCGGCTGCGGATGCCCGGCAGGTCGCCCATGCCGTCACCGTTGCCGTCGGCGAAGCTGCGCGGGTAGACCTGGTAGATCACCGCGTCTCTCCACCAGCCCGACTGCGTGCCGGTGGCGGTTGCGGCGTCGGCGGGGGCGGCGAGGTGCTGGGTCATGTCTTCCTTGCGTCGTAAGGAGCGTGCGGACACGGGATGCGCGGACACGGGGCCCGGCCGGGCTCAGCCCTTGACGGCGCCGGCGGACATGCCGGTCACCAGGTGGCGCTGGGCGAAGAGGAACACCAGGGCGGCGGGGACGGCGATGAGCACGGAGGCCGCGGACATCGGGCCCCACTGGGCGCCGTACTGGTTGACGAACTTCTGGAGTCCGCCGGCGAGGGTCAGGTTCTCGTCGCCGACCATGAAGGCGGACGCGTAGGCGACCTCGCTCCAGGCGGTGATGAAGGAGTAGAAGGCGGTGACCGCGATGCCCGGCTTGGCGAGCGGCAGGATCAGCCGCCAGAAGGTGCCGAACGGCGTGAGGCCGTCGACGTAGCCCGACTCGTCGATCTCCCTCGGGACCGTGTCGAAGAAGCCCTTCATCATCCACGCGCAGAACGGGACGGCGATGGTCAGGTACGTGATGACCAGGCCGGCCGCGCTGTTGAGCAGGCCCATCGCGGACATGATGTTGTAGATCGGCACGATGAGGACGGCGACCGGGAACATCTGGGTGACCAGCAGCGTCCACATCAGTCCGCGCTTGCCGGGGAACCGGAAGCGGCTGACGGCGTAGCCGGTGGTGGAGGAGACGAAGACGCCGAGGACCGTGGTCAGGGCGGCGATCAGCAGCGAGTTGCCGAACCAGGTGAGGAACGGGGTGTCGTTCAGGAGGTTCGTGTAGTTCTCGAGCGTCGGCTCCTTCACGAAGTCCGTGGTGGTCGCGAACTTCGCGGGCTTGAGCGAGGTCAGCAGGACCCACAGCACCGGGAAGACGGCGATCACGGAGGCGACGATCAGGGTCGCGTGCAGGCCGACCGAGGCGAGCGGCGAGCGGCGGCCGCGGCGCGGCGCGGCGGCCGGGGACCCGGGGCGGGCCTTCCCGCGGTTGCCGGCGCGGTTCTTCGCGTGGGCGGGGGCGGTTGCGGTGGTCACCAGACTTCTCCCTGCTTGCGGAGGACCCGCCGGTAGACCGCGGCGAAGACCATCAGGAGGACCAGGATCAGCACGCCCCACGTGGAGGACTGCGCGTAGTCGCGCGGGCTGATCTCGAAGGAGAACTTGTAGGCCTGGGTCACGAGGATCTGCGTGGCCTCGCCGGGCCCGCCCCGGGTGAGCAGGAAGATCACCGGGAACATGTTGAAGGTCCAGATGGTGCTCAGCAGGATCACCGTCGTGCTGACGGACCGCAGCCCGGGCAGGGTGATGTGGCGGAAGCGCTGGAGGGCGCCGGCGCCGTCCATCTCGGCGGCCTCGTAGAGCTCGCCGGGGATGGACTGGAGCCCGCCGAGGAGGGCGACCATCATGAACGGGACGCCGAGCCAGACGTTGACGGCGATGACCGAGAACTTGGCCCAGGTGGGGTCGTTGAGCCACGGCACCGCGTCGATGCCGCCGCCCGCGAGGATCTTGTTGAGCAGGCCGTTGTCCTCGTTGTAGAGGAAACGCCAGGCGAAGACGGAGACGAAGCCGGGCACGGCCCAGGGCAGGATCAGCAGCATCCGGTAGAAGGAGCGGCCGGCGATCTTGCGGTTGAGCAGGTTGGCGAGACCGAGTCCGAGGGCGAAGGTGACCGAGACACAGGCCACCGTCCACACCAGGGTCCAGCCCAGGGTGCTGAGGAACTGGCTTCCGGTGAGCGCGTCCACGTAGTTGTCCACGCCGACGAACTCGTAGCTCGCCGGGATGTGGTTGACGCCGATGGAACGCTCGACGTTGCGCTCGTTGGCGTCCGTGAGCGACAGCCAGATGCCGCGGACCAGCGGGTATCCGATGATCACGCCGATCACGAGCACGACCGGGGCGACCATCGCCCAGGCGTACCAGTGGGTGGAGAGGGAACGCCTTGCCGCTCCCTGCCGGTTGCCAGTTCCGCGGCGCCGGCCGCGGGCGATGTCGTCGCCCGCGGCCTTCGCCACCGACTGGCTGCTGGTGTCCACAGCCATCAGCCGGTCTGCCTTCCTTCCCGCTTCGTCATTTCCCGGCGAGCCCTCGCGGACCCGTTACTTCCAGTCCTTCAGGAGCTTGCGGTAGGACTCGCCCGCCGTCTTCGCTCCCTGCTCCGGGGTGGCCTGGTTGGTGAGGACCTTGGTGTACTCGGTGACGAGCGGGGCGAAGAGGCTGCCGCCCTCCGGGATCCACGGGCGCTCGACGGACTTCTCGACGACCGGCTTGAAGAAGGTGATCATCTCGTTGGTGGCCACCTCCGTCTTGCCGTAGACCGAGGTACGGGTCGGGAGCAGGCTGAGCTCCTTGCCGACCTGGGCCTGCACCTCGGGCGAGCTCATGTACTCGACGAAGGCGTACGAGGCGTCCAGGTTCTTGGAGCCCGCGTAGACGGCGAGGTTGTGGCCGCCCTGCGGGGCGCCCTGACCGGCGGAGCCGGCCGGGACCGGGGCGATGCCGAGGTTGGCCTTGTCGGCGAACTCCTTGCCGGCGTAGGTGTCGGCGACGGCCCACGGGCCGTTGATCATCATCGCGACCTTGCCGTCCTTGAAGGCCGACTGCATGTTGTTCCAGCCGTCGGTGGCGTCGGTCTTCGCGGCACCGGAGTCGACCAGGTCCTTGACGACCTTCAGCGCCTTGACGCCGGCGGCGTTGTCGATGGTGACGGTCTTGGTGTCGGCGTTGACCATGTCGCCGCCCTCGCCGTACAGGAAGGAGAGGAACCAGTAGGCGTCGTCACCGCGCAGGTACAGGCCGGTCTTGCCGGTCTTCTGCTTGATCTTGGCGGAGACGGCCTTCAGCTCGTCGACGGTCTTGGGGACCTCGACGCCGGCGTCCTTGAAGATCTTCTTGTTGTAGAAGATGCCCATGGAGTCGATGACCTGCGGCACGGCGTAGGTCTTGCCGTTGTACTTCGTGGACGCGGCGGCCTGCTTGAGGAAGTCGTCCTGGTCCTTCAGGGCGGCGGTGCCGTCCAGCGGGGCGAGGTAGCCGAGGTTCGCGAAGTCCGGGGTCCAGGCGACCTCGGAGCGGATCACGTCGGGCGCGCCGGAGCCGGACTGGGCGGCGTTCTTGAACTTGTTCTGGGCGTCGCCGAAGGGCACGTTGACGTACTTGACCGTGACCTTGGGGTGCTTCTTGGTGAAGCCCTCGGCGATCTTCTTGAAGACCTTGTCCTCGGAGCCCACCGTGGAGGTGTCCCACCAGGTCACGGTGCCGGAGAGCTCGCCCGAGCCCTTCGAGCCGCCGTCCTTCGAACCGCTGTCGCTTCCGCACGCCGCCAGGGTCACGCCCAGGGCGGCGACCAGCGCGGTGGCCGCTATGCCACGCCGCATGTGAACTCCTTCAGATGGTCCCGGATGGACGAGGGGCTGGAACCTTCCTCATGCGACCGCTCCCTCGCGGCGCGCCGGGTTGCCAGGAACGTAACAGGGATGAAAACGAGCCGAAAGAGCTTGCGTCAAATTTCTGCAAGACACGGCGATCGTTACATCCACGTGTCCCTAAGGTTGCCGACGAGCCGCTTGACAGCTTCCGGGACCCGACATCTCTTGCAAGAACTTGCGAAAACCTGACGACAACGGCCGGAACCCGCGTTCGGTGGGCAATCCGACGCCCGACCGGTACAGTCCACTCCCATGACCGCGCGGCTCGCCGACATCGCAGCCCAGGCGGGGGTCAGTGAAGCCACAGTCAGCCGCGTGCTCAACGGCAAGCCCGGTGTGGCCGCGGCCACCCGTGAATCCGTGCTTGCCGCACTCGACGTGCTCGGCTACGAGCGCCCCGTGCGGCTGCGCCAGCGCAGCGCGGGCCTCGTCGGACTCATAACCCCCGAACTGGACAACCCGATCTTCCCCGCGCTCGCGCAGGTCATCGGGCAGGCCCTCACCCGGCAGGGATACACCCCGGTGCTCGCCACCCAGACCCCCGGCGGGTCCACGGAGGACGAGCTCACCGACATGCTGGTCGAGCGGGGCGTGGCCGGCATCATCTTCGTCTCCGGGCTGCACGCCGACACCACGGCCGACACCACCCGCTACGACCAGCTGCGCGGCAAGGGCGTCCCGTACGTCCTCATCAACGGCTTCTCCCCCAAGGTCCAGGCCCCCTTCGTCTCGCCCGACGACCGGGCGGCGATGGTGCTGGCCGTGACGCACCTGGCGGCGCTCGGCCACACCCGGATCGGGCTCGCCGTCGGCCCCAAGCGCTTCGTGCCCGTCCTGCGCAAGATCGAGGGTTTCCGCAAGGGCATGCAGGACCGCTTCGGCCTCGAGCCCGAGGAGACCGAGCAGCTCGTCCAGCACTCCCTCTACACCCTGGAGGGCGGCCAGGCCGCCGCCTCCGCGCTCATCGCCAAGGGCTGCACCGCGGTCGTCTGCGCGAGCGACATGATGGCGCTCGGCGCGATCCGGGCGGCCCGGCAGCGGGGCCTCCAGGTCCCGAAGGACGTCTCGGTGGTCGGCTTCGACGACTCTCCGCTCATAGCCTTCACCGATCCGCCGCTCACCACGATCCGCCAGCCGGTGCAGGCGATGGGCCAGGCGGCGGTGCGGGCCCTCCTGGAAGAGGTCGGCGGCACCCCGGCCCCGCACAGCGAGTTCGTCTTCATGCCCGAGCTGGTGGTGCGCGGCTCGACCGCCTCGGCCCCGGCCGCTCCGCCCCGGCCCCCTCAGGGCTGACGTCCGTCGGAAGGTGGACCGGGTGCGCCCCGAACCCGACTGGAGGATGATCGGTCGGGGGGAAGGGATCTGGCAGACTCTCCTCCTATGGGTGAAACGACCGTGAAGAGTTTGGAAAACCGGACGACCCCGTCGTCACCCATCGTGGCCGACGGACGGTGGGCACGGCTGCGCGCCCGCACGCCGCGGCGACCGCGGATCTGGTTCGAGATCCTGCTCATCGCGGTCAGCTACTGGCTGTACTCGCTCATCCGCAACGCGGTGCCCGAGCAGAAGGCCCAGGCGCTGAAGAACGCGGACTGGATCTGGCAGGCCGAGCACTCGATCGGCCTGGCCTTCGAGCACACCGTCAACCACGCCGTGAACTCGGTGACATGGCTGATCGTGTCGATGAACTACTACTACGCCACTCTGCACTTCGTCGTGACGATCGGTGTGCTGGTGTGGCTGTACCGGTGGCAGCCGGGCCGTTACGCGGCGTTCCGCACCGTCCTGTTCGCGACGACGGGCGTGGCCCTGGTCGGCTACTACCTGTACCCGCTGGCCCCGCCGCGGCTGATGAACGGGCAGAACTTCATCGACACGGTGCTCGTGCACCACACCTGGGGCTCGATGGCCTCGGGCAACCTCAAGCACATGTCGAACCAGTACGCGGCGATGCCGTCGATGCACATCGGCTGGTCGCTGTGGTGCGGCGTGACCATCTTCCTGCTCGCGAAGGCGCCCTGGGCGCGGATCCTCGGCCTGCTCTACCCGATGGCGACGCTGGTCGTCATCGTGGCCACCGCCAACCACTTCTGGATGGACGCGGTGGGCGGCATCATCTGCCTGGCCTTCGGCTTCGCCGTCTCGTACGTCTGGTACGGCTCGCGCCCGCACAAGCTCCCGAAGCTGGTGGAACCGGCCGCGTCGACGCCGCAGGGCGTCACGCGGGGTGACACCCGGGGCGGCCCGCGTGACGGGGCGGACCGCGCGTCCGAGGACGCCGAGGAACGCGACGGGGAGCGGGTCAGCTCCTCCAGGTGATCCGCCCGCCGGCGACGGTGAGGCGGACCGGCGCCTCGGCGGTCTCGTCGGACCCGGCCTCGGCCGGGTCGACCGCGAAGGCGGTGAGATCCGCGCGATGGCCGACGGCGATCCGGCCCGAGAACCGCTCCTCTCCCGCCGCCAGGGCCGCGTGGGTGGTCGTGCCCTCCAGCGCCATCAGGCCGGTCAGTCCCGGCCGGGCCGAGGCGGCGCCGCGGAGGCCCGTGCGGTGGCGAGGACCTGACGGGCGTCGTAGTGGGCGATGGGCCAGTCCGAGCCGAGCGCGAGGACGGCGCCCGCGTCCCTGAGTCGCGGCAGTGCCAGGCCCGCGCGGCCCGCTCGTCGCCGAGCCGCCTGGACCACTCGTCGGTGCCGTCGGCGCGCGTGCAGGCGGTGTGCGGGGGCTGCATCGAGGCGACGACGCCGAGCGCGGCGAAGCGGCCGAGCCGGCCGTCGGGGACGGTCTCGATGTGCTCGATCCGGTGCCGCGGGCCGCCTCTCCCCAGGCCTTCCACGGTGTCCAGGGCGTGCCGGACGGCCGCGTCGCCGATCGCGTGGGTGGCCGTGCCGACGCCCGCGCGGTGGAGGTGCCGTACGGCGGCGGAGTACGCGGCCGGGTCGGGCCAGAAGGCGTCGGTGCCCTGGCCGTGGCAGTCGGCGTGCTCCAGCCAGGCGGTGCCGCCCTCGACGGTGGCTTCCATGAAGAACTTGACGCCCCTGGGACGCGGCCATGACCGCCTGGGCCCGCTCGTACGGCGCCGCCTTCGCCGCCCATCCGCGCACGATTCCGCTGCTCACCACCTCGCGGGTACGCGCGCCGACGGTGCTCCTGCAGTACGAGAAGGCCGTCGTCCGCCTCCTGGACGCGGGCTTCCCGCTCGCGGACGTGATGCCGGTGATCACCGGCCTGGAAAACCTGGTGC
The DNA here is from genome assembly GCF_042954805.1 of Streptomyces sp. NPDC012637. Lineage (NCBI taxonomy): Bacteria > Bacillati > Actinomycetota > Actinomycetes > Kitasatosporales > Streptomycetaceae > Streptomyces > Streptomyces sp. NPDC012637. The sequence continues at coordinate 346,028 of NZ_JBIBDS010000003.1, read as the reverse complement.
TCGGCTCCGCCCTCGACATGGCGGCGCCCGAGATGATGTGGGAACTCGCCGACGAGACCGCCACGCCAGGCCTCGCGGACGCCGTGGCGGCGGTCGCGGGAAGTCGCGCGGACGCGGCCTTCGAGCTGGCGCTCGCGGGCTACGCGGAGCACTGCCGGAAGCTGCTGAACACCACGTGGAGGCCTATGCTCTTTCTGTGGGCCCCGTTCGGACCGCTGGATGCCGTGAATCCGGATCGGAGGCGAGGATGCTGATCCATCGCGCCACGGCGGCCGCCCTGTTCGTCGTCCTGGCCCTCACCGCCTTCCTCGTCCCCTCCCCCGCCGCCTCCGCCGCGGCCGCCCAACCCGGGCCCGGGACACTCGTGGTGAGCTACGAACCCGGCGAGACCGAGGCGGACCGGGCCGAGCAGGAGTTCCCGACGGGGTGAACGGGCTCCACGGGCCGACCGGGCTGGGTCGGCGTCAGGTCCCGTAGGAGTCAAGGCCCGTCGGCGTCGGGACCCGCTGCGTCAGGCCCCGTAGAACAGCTCCTCCATCACCGCCCGCGCGCGGCGGGTGATCCGGCGGTAGTCGTCCACCATCTCGCCGACGTGGCCGGGCCCGTAGCCCATGTACCGGCCCACCGCCGCCAGTTCGCGCGGCTCGGACGGGAAGGTGTCGCCGGGCCGGCCGCGGACCAGCATCACCGCGTTGCGCACCCGGGTGGCGAGCACCCAGGCCTCGTCCAGGATCTGCGCCTCGTCCGTCGGGATGAGACCGGCCGCGTGGGCGGCGGCCAGGGCCTCGCGGGTACGGGGGGTGCGCAGGCCCGGCTCGGCCCAGCCGTGCCGCATCTGGAGCAGCTGCACCGTCCACTCGACGTCGCTCAGCCCGCCCCGGCCCAGCTTGGCGTGCAGGGTCGGGTCGGCGCCGCGCGGCAGCCGCTCGGTCTCCATGCGGGCCTTGAGGCGGCGGATCTCGCGTACCGCCTCGTCGCCCAGCCCTTCCATCGGGTAGCGCAGCGGGTCGACCAGGTCGATGAACCGCCGGCCGAGCTCCACGTCGCCGGCCATCGGTGCGGCCCGCAGCAGGGCCTGGCTCTCCCAGACCAGGGACCAGCGGCGGTAGTAGGCCTCGTAGGACTTCAGGGTGCGGGCGAGCGGGCCGTTCCTGCCCTCCGGGCGCAGGTCGGCGTCGATGAGCAACGGCGGGTCGGCCGTGGGCAGCTGGAGCAGCCGGCGCATCTCGGTGACCACCTTGTTCGCGGCCCGCGCCGCCTCCTGCTCGTCGACGCCCTCGCGTGGTTCGTGCACGAACAGCACGTCCGCGTCGGAGCCGTAGCCGAGCTCGTGCCCGCCGAAGCGGCCCATGCCGATGACCGCGAAGCGGGTCGGCATCTCGTCGCCCCACTCCTCGCGCACGGCGGCCCGCAGCGCGCCCGCGATGGTGGCCGCGTTGAGGTCGGTGACGGCCTGCCCGACCCGGTCGACCAGCGCGCCGGGGTCGGGTTCCCTGGGGAGGTCCTCCGTGCCGTACGAGCCGATGAGGTCGGCCGCGGCGGTACGGAACAGCTCCCGGCGGCGCACCCCGCGGGCCGCCGCCACCGCCTGCTCGGCGCCGTCCGCGCGGCCGACCGCGGCGAGGACCTCCTGCTCCAGGTGGTCCCGGCCGCGGGACCTGAGACCTTCGGGGTCGCCGAGGATCGCGACCGCCTCGGGTGCGCGGAGCAGCAGGTCGGGCGCGAGCCGGCCGGCCGAGAGGACCCGGGCGAGGTTCTCGGCGGCGGCGCCCTCGTCCCGGAGCAGCCGCAGGTACCAGGGCGTCTTGCCGAGTGCGTCGGAGACCTTGCGGAAGCCGAGCAGGCCGGCGTCCGGGTCGGCCGAGTCGGCGAACCAGCCGAGCAGCACCGGCAGCAGCGTCCGCTGGATCGCGGCCTTGCGGCTGACCCCGGAGGACAGGGCCTCCAGGTGGCGCAGGGCGGCGGCGGGATCGGCGTAACCGAGCGCTTCGAGCCGCTGGCCGGCGGCCTTCGGGCTGAGCCGGATCTCGCCGGGGGCGAGCTGGGCGACGGCGTCGAGGAGCGGCCGGTAGAACAGCTTCTCGTGCAGGCGCCGGACGACGGCCGCGTGCCGCTTCCACTCGCGGTTCAGCTCGGCGACCGGGTCGGTGCGCAGTCCGAGCGAGCGGCCGAGGCGGCGCAGGTCGTCCTCGGCCTCGGGGACGAGGTGGGTGCGGCGCAGCCGGTACAGCTGGATGCGGTGCTCCATGGCGCGCAGGAAGCGGTAGGCGTCGTCGAGCTGGGCGGCGTCGGCGCGGCCGACGTAGCCGCCGGCGGCGAGGGCGGCGAGCGCGTCGAGGGTGGTGCCGCTGTGCAGCGAGGCGTCGCTGCGGCCGTGCACCAACTGAAGGAGCTGCACGGCGAACTCGACGTCGCGCAGGCCGCCGGGGCCGAGCTTGAGCTCGCGGTCGATCTGCGCGGCGGGAATGTTGTCGACGACCCGGCGGCGCATCTTCTGCACGTCGGGGACGAAGTTCTCGCGCTCGGCCGCCTGCCAGACCAGCGGGGAGACGGCGTCGATGTACGCGGCGCCGAGCTCGGCGTCGCCGGCCACCGCCCGGGCCTTCAGCAGGGCCTGGAACTCCCAGGTCTTCGCCCAGCGCTGGTAGTAGGCGAGGTGGGAGGAGAGGGTCCGCACGAGCGGGCCGTTGCGGCCCTCCGGGCGGAGGTTGGCGTCGACGGGCCAGATGCTGCCCTCGACGGTGGTCTCCGAGCAGATCCGCATGAGGTGGGAGGCGAGCCGGGTCGCGGCCTGGAGCGCCTTGGCCTCGCCGCCGTCCCGGGCGGCGGCCTCGTCCGCCGCCTCCCCGACGAAGATCACGTCGACGTCGGAGACGTAGTTGAGCTCGTTGCCGCCGCACTTGCCCATCGCGATGACGGCGAGCCGGCACTGGGCCGCGTCCTCGGGCGCGGCCGCGCGGGCGAGGCGGAGCGCGGCGCGCAGGGTCGCCGTGGCGAGGTCGGCGAGTTCGGCGGCGGTCTGGGCGACGTCGGTGGTGCCGCACACGTCACGGGCGGCGATGGACAGCAGACAGCGGCGGTAGGCGACCCGCAGCGAGACCAGGTCGGTGGCCTCGGCGAGCCCGCGCTCGAACTCGGCGACGCCCGGGTGCAGATCGGCCGCCTCGTAGGTGACCAGGGCGTGCCAGTCGCGCGGGTGGCGGGCGAGGTGGTCGGCGAGCGCCTCGGAGGTGCCGAGCACGCCGAGCAGCCGGTCGCGGAAGGGCTTCGCGGAGAGCAGCGTGGTGGTGAGGGCCGGGCGCTCGGCCTCCGGCTGGGCCTCGACGAGCCGGACCAGACCGCGCAGCGCGAGGTCGGGATCGGCGGTGGCGCCGAGGGCGTCCAGGAGGACGGAGTCACCGCGCAGCGGCGTGAGCTCGTCCAGGTCGAGCAGCCGCTCGGCGGCGGACGGATCGGTGAATCCGTGTCGCAGCAGCCGGCTGAACGTGCTGCTCCTGCGTCCCGGCACCGTCATCCCGCCGCTCCTCCACCGGTCGATCGAGCCCCGGCCCGAGCCTATCCGGCGAACCGGTCCCAGGGCGTGCCGGGGAGCGCGGGGCGGGTCCTGGCGGCAGAATCGGCGGCATGGACTGGACCCTCGAAGTGGTGACCGTGCCCGTCACCGACCTGGACCGGGCGAAGGAGTTCTACGGCGAGAAGCTCGGCTTCAGGGTCGATCTGGACCAGGAGGTCGCGCCGGGCACGCGCATCATCCAGATCACCCCGCCCGGCTCGCGCTGCTCGATCTCCCTCGTCCAGGGCATGCCGCCGTTCCCGGGCACCGGGGTGATGGCTCCCGGCACCCTGCACGGTCTCCAGCTGTGCGTCACCGACATCGAGGCGGCGCGCGAGCAGCTGCTCGCGTCGGGCGTGCACGCGACGCCGGTGATGCACGTGGGCGCGTCGGGCTGGGAGGCCGGCAAGGGCGGCACCTGGAACTCGTTCTTCACCTTCCGGGACCCGGACGGCAACGGGTGGTGGGTCCAGGAGGCGCCCTCGGAGCTGTCGGAGCGCTGAGGGGCCTTACCCGGCGAGGACCAGCCGGTAGTTCCGCACGCGCTCGTCCTCGCCCTCGTAGGCCATGCCCGCCGCCTCCATCACGCGGTGGGAGGGGACGTTGTCGAGGTCGGCGTCACCGCGGACCGCCGTGGCGCCGGCCTCGCGGGCGCGGCCGATCAGGGCGCGCAGCGCCTCGCCGGCGTACCCGTGTCCGCGCGCGCCGGGCACGAGCCCGTACCCCACCGTGACGACCCCGCCCTCGTCCGGCGGCCCGTGGAAACCGATGCCGCCGATGATCGTGCCGTCCGCCAGGAGCTGTATCTGGTACGGCCGGTAGACCCCGGGATCGCCGCGCTCGGCGACGCCGTTCATGAAGCCGCGGGCGCTACGGGCGTCGCCGTCCTCGGGATACCCCTCGGCCCAGCGGTCGCCGGGCGCGGGCGCGGCGTCGACGATCCGCCGGGCGCCGTCGACGGTGAGCGGGAGCAGCAGCAGCCGGGCCGTCTCGATGATCTTCACGTCTGTCACGGGCGGCAGTGTCGGCCGGGCGCGGAGCGGCACGCAACCGATTTCGGCCCGGTCGACAGCCCCATTACCTGCGCTTCTCCCCCCTGGAAAGGATGATCACGCGCCACGAGACTCGCCTCGCCGAGTTCGCGCGCCACGGGGAGGGCTGCCTGATGCGCCTGTGCAAGGACCACTGCCCGACGGAGAATTCCGCTCCGTGCCTGGAGGCACTGGAGGTCTACCGGACCGCCGTCGCGGACGGAGGGCTGGAGGATGCCCCTCCGCCGTGCCTGACCGGTCTCGGACTGCTCCGTCCGCACCCGGAGGACCCCGGACGGCTCGTGCCGGTACCGCCCGACGTGGCCGAGCACCACCTCGTCCAGCCTCTGGAGCAGGCCCTGCACACGGGGCGCAGCAGACTGCTCTCCATCCGGCAGACGCTGGCCAGGGTGGAGTCCGTGTACCGCGAGGAGACACAGCGCGCCGCCGCCCCCGTACAGCTGCTGCGCGGGAACGACGTCATCCACAAGAAGCTGCGCCAGCTCAACGCCGCGTGCCGGCACGAACTGCAGGCCGTCCAGCCGGGCGGCCCCAGGTCCGCCCCCGCGCTCGCCGAGGCGCTGCAGCAGTTACCGGGCGTGATCGCCCGCGGGGTGCGGCACCGCACGCTCTACCAGCACACGGTCCGCGGCCACCGTCCGATGATCGAGTTCATGACCGCCATCCAGAAGGCGGGCGGGCAGTTCCGGACCACGGGCCAGCTCGTCGACCGGGTGATCCTCTACGACCGGTCCGTCGCCCTGATCCCCGACCACCGGTACTCGCGCCCCGATCACGCCCTGCTGATCGAGCATCCCGCCATCACCGCTTACCTCGCCGGTGTCTTCGACGTCATCTGGGACTCGGCCGAACCGGTCGGGCCGCTCGAAGCGCCCACGGGCACGCCGCCGCTGCTGACGGACGAGAAGCAGCTCAGCGTGCTCCGGCTGATGGTCCAGGGGCACACCGACGCGAGCATCGCGGCCCGTCTGGGCATGAGCGCCCGGACGGTGTCGGCCCACGTCAACCGGGCCTCCACCACCTGGGGCAGTCGGAGCCGGGCCCACCTCGCCTACCTGCTCGCCGAGAACGGCGCCCTGCGCACGGCGTCGGAGACCTGATCCACCGCCCCGATCGTCCGCTTCCGCACCCTTTCGCGGGGCCGCGACTTTCCGCATTGCCGGATCCCGCAACGGATCTTCCCTGGAGGGCACCGTCGGGAGGTCGGCAAGCTCGTCGGCACCGGTGGTCGCGAAGGCCACCGACGGTTCGGCAGTACACCGACGAGAACGGAGCTTTCCCATGAGTCTCAAGCGCAAGTCGGCCGTTGCCCTGTCCGCGCTCGCCCTGGCGGCGGCCGGCACGGCCGTGACGGCGTCGCCCGCCGCGGCGGTGGGCGGCTGTCCCTCGGCCACTCTCTGCCTGTCCGAGGACACGAACTACGTCGACATCGACGTCACGTCCAAGACCACCGCCCAGAACTGCATCGCGCTCGGCCACTACGGCGAGACCGGCTTCTACAACGGCATCCGCTCGTACGTGAACAACCTGCCCGTCAACGTCGACGTCTACTTCTACAACGGCAGCGTGGGCGACCCGTACAAGTACGAAGCGACCATCCGCCCGGGCGGCTTCAGCAGCAACACCACGGACGTGTACAAGTTCGGCTACCGCGGCGCCGTGTGCACCGGCGGCGGCAACCCCAACGTCCTGCTCGTCTCCTGACGCACACCCCGTGACCCCACCGAGGCCCCGGCCCCGGCGGCACTCCGCCGCCGGGGCCGGGGCCTCGCCGTGCGTCGGCGCCCTACAGCACCGGCAGGTTCTTGCGGAGCTCGAAGGCGGTGACCTCGGAGCGGTACTCCTCCCACTCCTGCTTCTTGTTGCGCAGGAAGTGACGAGACGCCGAGGTCACCTCAGCAACAGCAGGAATGAGCACGTGATAGCGCTTCGCACATGGTGGTTGTTGGGGATCTGTGGCTACCGATGGCGGCCCCAGGGCGGCCCAGAGACGGCCCAGCTCTGTGCGATTCGACGGAGATGAGCACCTGAGGGTTCTCGTGCCGGGAGGGGTTCACGCGAGAACGTCATCCTCGCGACCGGGCCAAGCAAGGAGATACCTGTCAAGCTCGAATCTCCTGGTTGCACGCCAGAGCCGCGTCGCCGCGCCCACCCCCGTTGGGCCGAGGAGATCAACCCCGCGATACGACGGGACACCGACATTCAGCAGCCACGCGCCGGCCAGCATCCGGAGCCAAGTCGCCCCACACGGCTCAGGCTTCTGGCAACTGCCAGCGTCGCTGCACTGACGGCCCCATACTGATTTCATGGTGGTCACACTCCCTGAACCGCAGGGCAAGCAGCGCGAGGTCATCTACCTTCCCGGGCACGGCCATTGCGTCGTACTGGGTACCGCCGGAAGCGGGAAGACCACGATGGCGGTCCACCGCGCACGCTACCTAGCCGGCGCACCGGGCCTGGCAGGTCCTACGCTGCTGGTTACGTTCAACAGGGCTCTTGTGACTTACCTGAAGTCCATGGGGGCAGCCGGCTCCAACCTGACGGTCGAGAACTACCACACCTTCGCCCGCGGCTACCTTCACTACGCGACCAAGCAGCATGTTCTTATCTGCGACTTCAAGGACACTCTGGTCGAAAAGGCGCTGACAGAGGTTCGGGCCGTTGCCGGCCAGCGTGCCGTAGCTTCCCGGCCACTCCGATTCTTCCTGGACGAGTTGCACTGGATGGCCGGCCACGGCCTGACCGAGAAGACCGCCTACATCAACGGCGCGAGGCGGGTGGGCCGGGGTACACCGCTGGCTCCAGCGGACCGTGCCGTGGTCCACGAGGTCTATCGTCGCTACGTGACCCTACGCGCTCAGGCAGGGCACACCCAGGACTGGGATGACCTGGCGACCAACGCTCTGGCAATGCTGAGGAACGACGCAACTCCACGGCGCTATCGACACGTCGTCGTGGATGAGGGACAAGACTTCACCCCGGAGATGATCCGTTCGCTCGCCGCAGCAATCCCCCCAAACGGCTCATTGACGTTCTTCGGGGACTACGCTCAGCAGATCTACGGCAGCTTGATGTCGTGGCGCTCGCTCGGTCTCGTGGTACCCAACAAGCCAGTCGAGTTCGAGCAGAACTATCGCAACAGCCGCCAGGTCGCACGACTAGCTCAGGCTGTCTCCGAGATGCCTCACTTCCGCGACGTGGTGGACCTCGTCCAGCCAAAGGCCCCTCAAGCCGACGGGCCGAAGCCAACTGTCATCAGAGTCGCGCGCAAGGAAGAACAGATCCGACGCGCCGCAGAGTATGCGAATGCCTTGTCTGCGGACCGGCAGGTGGCCGTGCTGATGCGGACACGCGACCAGGAGGGCGAGCTCCGCCGATACCTCGACAGCCGCCGCCGCATCACCCGGGTACACAAGTGGCTGCGTAGTTGGCCTCAAGGCCCGGGCGTTTTCTACGGCACCTACTCTGCCGCCAAGGGCTTGGAGTTTGACTCGGTCATCCTTCCCCTATGCGACTCGGACGAACTGCCGAAGCTCTCAGAGGTCGAGGCGCACGGCCTCGAGGAAGCCAAGGCCCGCGAGGCCCGGCAGCTGTACGTTGCGGTCACCCGGCCCCGAACTGAGCTCGTGATCCTCCACTCGGGCACGATGACGGAACTACTCCCCAATGAGTTGTCAGACCTCTTCACTAGGCTGGAACCGTGAACGAGATCCTGCTTGAGGCCCAGGGGCGTGGCATCACCAGACTGTGCCACTTCACCAAGTCCGCCAACCTCGCCCACATCCTCGCAACCGGCGAAATACGTAACGCAGCGTCACTTCGCGGTAGCGTGGAAGGGTTCCGTCCCACTGATGTGGTTCGGTTGGATGGCCATCCGGACCACATCAACTGCAGCCTCGAGTACCCCAACACTTGGTACCTAGACAAGGCCAGCCGAGACGACCCCCACTTCAGGGACTGGGTGGTCCTTGATCTCGACATCACCCTCCTGGCTCGCGAGGGGGCCAAGTTCTGCCCCTTCAATGCAGCGCGCAACAACGGTGGTTGGATCGGGAGTGGACTCGCTGCCTTCACCGGGATGTTCAACCCTCGCGTCGTGGGCAATGCAGCACGCGCTCGTGACGCCTTACACCCATCATGGTGGCCCACCGATGATCAGGCTGAAGTCCTACTCCCGGGCGCCATCCCAGTGAGCCAGATTCGGGCCATTATCGTCAAAACCGACGAACAGGCCGAGCTCGAGTACTACCGCCTTACTCAGCATCTCGAGATGGGGGCAGTGCTCCCGCCCATCGTCGTTGCACCCATGCTGTTCGACAAGTATGGGCTCAGCAGAAGCGTCCGTAATGGTAGGCGCCCCGTCGAACGTCCCTATCGTCCATGAACGACTCTGGCAGAGTGACCCCGTGAATCCTGAGCTGCACCCCTGGCAAGACCGTGCTCGCGGCATGCTGCTGGCCGCCGCGGTGGGCGACGCACTGGGCTGGCCGCACGAGCGTCAAGACCGCACGAAGCAGCTTCCGTCAGCGGAGCAGACCGCAGGGCGGTTCTTCGCCTGGGAACGCACAGGCAATCGCTTCAGGCCCTTCGTGGAGAAGGTTGATGCAGGGGCGTACAGCGATGACACACAGATGATCATTGCGGTGAGCCGCGCTCTTCTTACAGCCGGCGATGACTGGCAGACTTGGCTGGAGCGAGTCGAGTGGCCGTTCTTCCTCGCATACGAACGAGGTGCTGGCGCGAGCGTCAAGCGCGCCTGTCGTGCATGGGCGCAAGGGCGCAATCCTTGGTCAGTCGGTGACGTTGACGCCCGGAAGTACTTCGAAACCGGCGCCAATGGCGCCGCAATGCGAATCGCGCCGCACGTAGTTCGCCATCACGCTGACGCAACCTTCGACCAGCTAGCTCAAGCGGTTACCCGTGATGCGACAACCACCCATGGGCATCCAAGAGCAATCGTCGGCGCGTTGGTCCACGCTTATGCCCTGTGGATCAGTATGCGGCAACCTTCTCCGCTGCCCTACGGATGGCTTATTGAGGCGCTTCTCACCGATGCGGAGGCATGGCAGCAGCCTTTCTGGCAGGTTCTGCCATCCACCTGGCAGCGACGTGCAGGCAAGCTACTGGGGCAGCCCCTCGAAAAACTCTGGGAAAGCACTGTGCGCGAGGTCGAGGAATTGCTCACAGACGCTCTCAGCGACCTTCGGGATGGAGCAGTCAGCGCGCCGGCGGTCTTTCTGAAATCTCAAGGTCTGACCTCCATTAAGACCCGCGGATCTGGCACACTATGTGCAGTTGCTGCCGCTTATCTTGCTGCACGCTCTGCTTCAAACCCCGAGCGGGGCATTCTGACAGCAGCACGGCTCGATAACGCCGACACAGATACCCTGGCTTCGATGACTGCCAGCCTAATGGGTGCCGCACTGGGGCAGGAGTGGCTCGGCAGCTACGGGCGCAACGTTCAAGATCACTCCTTGCTGAGCGCGCTGGCTGAAGCGCTACTCCAACCCGTGAATCAACCTCGCTTGCGTCTACCAAGTCCTGATGAAGCACGTAATGCGCTCGCCAGCTTCACCATTTCGCTTTCCGATGCTGCCGTGGGTAGCCACATCAGGCTGCCTGACCGGCGAGTAGCAGAGGTCATTGCGCACGGAACAGCCGGCACCAAGGGATGGGTCCGCCAGGAAACCACACTGCTCACAACAGACCAGCAGACTCTGCAATTCCTACACTCCGTTCAACGCCGCGATGCACGTCACGCATCTGGGCTTATCGACAGGGTCGTTCCTACACAGGAGCGCTTGCCGGAGGGGCCTGAGGCTAGCGGCAGGGTTGACGCGGCGCAGCGTGTTCCTCAATCCACGGAAGGACGCTCTCCTGGCGGGAGTCAGACCTATCTGCAAGGCGCATATATCCCCGTTCACAGCATCGCGCGGGTCCGGCAATGCCTTGAAAGAGTCTTCGGATTGACCCCTTCGCGATATGGGGACAATTGGGCCGCGTACGAAAACCTCGTGATTACCGAAGATGCCTCAATTCCATTGACCTCTAATCAGCCTCAGGCGCAACTCCGTATGGCTACGGATCACCCGGAACAGGTACTGCAGCGCATTTGGGAGTTCGGCCTTTCAATCTCTACAAGAGACGACAAGGGCATCTTCTCTGTCTCTATCGACCCTCACCTGACAGTGGTCTTCGGCAAGCTCGGAGAGAGGAGCGTTGCAGGTTGGCACGACTCTCCGTAGTAAGCGTGGAACGGCATCACGCACACGTAAACGCTCGGCCGGCGCTTATCCGCCTCACGCGAGAAATACGAGGCGGATAGCAGTTTTCGGGTTAGAGAGTAATTGATCTCTTGGTATGCTAGCCGAAATCAAGCCGCAATCCGGGGGTGCAAGTAGACGATGGGACCCAAGACGCAGAGGGTCTATGAGACCATCCGTTCCTGGATCGAGACGGGACGCTACGACCCCGGCGAAAAGCTACCGTCCGAACGGGCGTTGAGCGCTGAACTGGAGATTGGTCGCACCGCGCTGCGCCAGGTACTGACCCGCCTATCGAGTGAGCACTTCATCCGGGCCTACGGCCGCAGCTCCTATCGCGTTCTCGGCGGTGGGAACGTTCCGATGCCGGCTGAGATGGAACCGTGGAAGATCTACGGCTCCCGTCACGTCTACGAGAACCCGTGGGTGACACTGGACCTCGTAGACGTCGAACCCCCCGGCATTGAACGCTTCGAGCATCACGTTGTCCGGCTCTTCCGCGTCGCCATTACCGCCGTGATCGACGACCAAGACCGCGTGCTCATGCTGTGGCGGTACCGCTTCGTCCCGCAGCAATGGGGGTGGGAGTTGCCTGGCGGGATCGTGGACGCGGGCGAGGATGCCGCCACCACGGCGGCCCGCGAGACCGAGGAAGAGACCGGATGGCGTCCCGGCCCGGTCGAGCACGTCGTCAGCTATCAGCCGATGATCGGCATGGTCGACTCGCCGCACGAGATCTTCGTGGCCCGTGGCGCCGAGAAGATCGGGGAGCCGACCGACGCCGAGGAGGCCGGGGAGATCGCGTGGATTCCCCTGGCCGACATCCCGCGCCTGATGTCCGAGGGCAAACTCATGGGCTCCGGCACCCTCGTGGCCCTGCTTCACATTCTGGCCTCCCGGGCTAGAGGCGACCGGTAAGGAGCTCCACACGCCGGCGGTACCGCACGGATCCGGTGCGGTTCGCCAACAGCCGTGCCTGCTGAAGGTGGCTTCGGGCGTCATCGAACTCGCCGCGTGCGAGAAGAGCGGCGACTCGGCGTCTTGGGCGGCTTTCTTGGCCAGCTCGTACCGTCGCCATGCCCTGTCTACGGCGCCGGCGTCCAGCGCCTGCCATGCGGCGAGGGTGGACGCTCCCGCGAGCGCGGTCGCGATAGGGCGTCGCGCCCCTGACAGTACGGCGAAGGTCAGCGCTTCCTCCATCGCTGCCAGATGGCCATTCATCTGGTCGACCAGGCCGGTCGCGCCCATCTGCCGGTCCATGGTCCGGAGTAGCTCGGTCTGGGCCAGGAACGACGGGACCATTGACTCGCTCAGACTGCCCGCCGCATCGATCCGGCTCAGCAAATCCGCGTATCCGTCTGCCTGCGGCTCGGGCGCCTCGGGCTCGCCTCGCAGTTCGGTGTCCGTGACCCCGAGGAGCGGCCGGAGGATCGCGGCGTATCGGTCCGTGATGGTGCGTCGACCGTTCTCCCACTCAGAGATGTAGGTCTTGAGACTCGTGGCCGAGGCGATGTCGATCAGCCGTTGTTCCGCGAATCGCCGCATCTCGTGAACCAGTCGATCCTGCGACCAACCGCGCGCGGTCCTGACTGCCCTTAACCCCTTAGCCATGCCGCCTCCTGCAAAGCCCCAGGTGAAAGCCGGTTAACACCCCTGAGGTTAACCCCAGTTGGCTACCGCGGCACCCAACTCGGGCCGTTCTCTGGAGATGCACACCGACACGCAACCCGAACGAGGGGGTTGCATCTGGTGCGCACCAGATGCACTCTACTGGTGCGCACCAGATGGGCCAGGAACGGCCCGACTGGTGTGTGACTAAGGCGGGGACGCTGCAATCCCGCTGAAGGCCAGGGGACAGGGCTTCGGCCCGACTGGCGAGGTGGCCCGGTGACCGCGAGCAACGGCCGGAGAGTGGGGACGAGGTCCCCCTTGCAGTGATCCATCCCTGTTTGTTCGACGCCAAGGAGGTCCCGATGTTTCGACGAAGACTTCTGGCGCCGCCCCCGCTGGACCGGCGAAGGCGGCAGCGCCGACAGCGTCGCTCGACCTCCGCAGCCACTCGGCTGCGGCCGGTTGCCTCCTCCGCCCGGCCGGCCTCCATTGCGGAGCGCCGCACGGGCGGGGTTGAGGGGAGCCGGAGATTCCTGGTTCTGACGGCGAGAGGCCCCGGAGCGGCTACTCCGGGGCCTCGGTTCGGGCCGTCCCACCGAGAGAGGAAGTACGACCCATGAACGTGATCGTTGCTGGTCAGAGGATCGTTACGCAGACCGAGCTGATCGAGGCCGCGCTCGGCTTCGACGCCGACCCGGTCGAGACGCCGGAGTTCGACTCGGCGGCCGGCCAGGACGCGCTGCGCGACATCGTCGACGTGCTGGAGGCCAGCGCCGACACGGACGTCGACGCGGAGGACATCGCGTACTACCGGAGCCTGCTCGGCGCCCGTGTCCTGGCATTCCCTCGCCGCTCCACCCTCGGCTTCGAGCGGGGTGCCGCATGAACCTCATCGCCTACTGGACCCTGATCGCCCTGTGCGTCGGCATCGAGATCTGGGGCCAGATCATCGGCCTTCAGGACCTCAGCCTCGTCGGAGTCTTCGCCGGACTCGGCGTGATCGCCGTTCACCGGCTCCTTCTCCGAGTCGACCGCTTCGAGGAGTTCGTCGAGGCGGGTGAGGAGCTGTGAGGACCGTCGCCCAGATCCTTCTGTTCGTCCTGACCGTTCTGGAGCTCACGCTCGGCCTGGTGGCCGGCGCCGTCGCGCTCCTGAGCCTGGTCACCGAGACGATCGCCCGGGCCACCACGGCCGTCGACGAGCGGTTCGCCCGCCGTTTCCGGATCGCCCGGGTCTCCCCGAAGCTCCGCAAGGAGCTCGCCGACGTCCTGTACGGGATCACGACGACGCCCGCCGGAGGTACCCGATGAGCTCGTACCGCGAAGACCGCCGGGCCGACCGGGCCGCCGAGCGGGCCCAGGACCGTGAGGACCGCCGCCTGGAGCTCGAGGCCGCCCGTGAGCGGGAGGCCGCGCGGGCGGAGGAGAAGCGCAAGGACGCCGAGGCCAAGCGCCGCCAGGAGCAGGCCGACCGCAAGGCCAAGCTCGCGGAGCGGCAGGCGAAGAAGGCGGCCGCGGCCGCGAAGCGCGCCAAGCTGGTGCGCTGGCTCAAGGTGAACCCTGCGACGCTGTTCGTGGCGTTCGTGATGGTCGCCTCCATCGTCCCGGCCGTGCTCTCCCAGATCGGCGCCCTGACCGGTGCGAGCGTGGCGGCGCCGATGGCCGGCCTGCTCGCGGCGATGCTGGAGGGCGGCGCCTGGGCGATCACGTTCATGGGCAAGCAGGCCGACGACTCTGGCCGCGAGCCCCGCAAGTACCGGATCGCCACCTGGGCGGTCGCGGTGGTCGCGGCGGCGGTGAACTTCTGGCACGGCCTGGAGCAGTACCGCGCCCACCCGTGGGTCGCGCTCGTCCTCGGCGCCTCTTCGCTGTTCGCGATCTACATCTGGGACCTGAAGACCCACGGCTCGCACGGCAAGACCAAGGCGGAGAAGAAGGCCGAGAAGGACCGGGCCCGGCATGTGGCCGCGCGCCGCAAGCACCACCCGCAGATCGTCGAGGCGGCGGTGAAACTGCAGTCTGCGCTGCCGTTCGGCGTACTCGACGACGAGGCCGCGTTCGCGGCGGCGTGGCGGATCCACACCGGCGCCGAGCCGGGCCTGTCCGCCGAGCTGTACGCCACCGCCACGAACGCGGTGCTGAACCTGGGCGCGGCGTTCGAGCTCGGCGACAACGTCCGCGAGGAGCTGCTGGAGACCGGCTTCAAGGCCGCCCGCCTCAACCCCTTCCCGGAGCTGACCCAGGCTCCCGAATCCCAAGCGGGAATTGGGTCGAACACTCCCGAAAAGCCCGTCGAGCCGCCCCGCCAGAACGGTCCCCGGGGCCGGTCCGAGGAGGAGCTGAAGGAGCTCCTGCCCGACGCCCTGACGGTCGCCGCGGACCTCGTCGCCGAGGGCCGCCAGATCTCCGCCTCGGCGCTCGCGAAGCGGCTGCAGATCCGCCGCGAAGACGCCGTCGTCCTGCGCGACCTCGTGGTCGCCCAGCGCCGCCTGCACGTCGCCTGACCCACCCCAGTACGCGGGGCCCGACCCTCGCCTGGCAGCACCGGCCGGGCCCCGCTACCTCACCAGGAGGCACAGCAAGCATGACCGAGCACCTGCCTGAAGAGACCACCACCCCCGAATCCGACACGCTCGCGACCGTCACCCCCCTGCGCCCCGTCCCGGCCCCGACCGTGGAGGACGGCATGAGGTACTGGGAGGAGGACGAGTTCGACCCCGCCCCGGCGGCCCAGCCGGTCGTGGTGCCGCCGATGCCGACCGAGCCGCCGGCCATCGGCCCCGACGACCGCACCGTGGTCTTGGAGACCGCCCGCCTCATCCTCGACAAGCAGGCCGCCCCGGCCGTGCCCGAGGCGAAGGTGGTCGCGAAGGTCGACCTGGACGACTTCGACGACGCCCCGCTCATCCCCGCGTGGATGAAGACGCCCGAGGGCTGGGCCGCGTGGTCCGGGGTGTTCTACCGCGCCCGCCAGCGGGACTTCCGCCGCTGGGTCCGCCGCCAGCGCACCGACAAGGGCCACATCCGCCAGTTCGGGCGCGGCGTGCGCCGCTCGCACGAGTGGGTCGTCGGCTTTGAGGGCGTCCGCGTCCAGAGTGCGGCGCACACCGCGCACGTCCTGACCCGTGAGGCCCGGATCGCCGCCAGGTCGGCCCGGTTCACCCCGCGCATCCTCGGGGCGAAGAAGGAACTCGCGATGAAGGCGGCCGAGAAGGCGACGAAGGCCGCCGAGGAGGCCGTGCTCCTGCACAAGAAGGCGAAGAAGGACCGCAACCGGGCCCGGAACCTGCGGGCCGGTGTCGTCTACGGTCCGCCGCTCGCCGCGATCGGCTCCGGCTACGCCTACGGCGGCAGCCTCGGGCTGGCGGCCGGGCTGCTGTCGACGTTCGCCGGCGGCGCGTTCATCGGCCGCCACCCGTACAACGAGGAGACCGACTGGACCACCGAGTGGCGCTCGCTCGGCGACGGCGACCGGATGACAGCGCCGATGCTCGACCAGTCGTTCCGCGCGGCGAAGGTCATCGGCAACGACGAGTCGCTGCGTGTGGTGCAGATGCCGATGCTCGACAACCGCGGCGCCTGGACCGCGATCCTCGACCTTCCGCCGGGGGTGCCGGCCAAGCGCGCGATCCGCGCGACGGACGAACTGGCCGCCGCGTTCGGCGTCGAGGAGGCCCAGGTCTCCATTGCGAAGAAGGGACGCTCTGGCCGCATCGAGCTCTACGTCTCGCGCGACCTGCCGTTCACCGACAAGGCCGCCCCGGGCCCGCTGCTCGCGCTGAAGGCGGCCGCGAACTTCTGGAGCCCGATCAGCATCGGCCCGGACGTGCGCGGACTGCCGATCTCCATCTCGGTCGTCGAGCGGTCCGGTCTGATCGGCGGTGAGCCGGGCGCGGGCAAGTCGGCCTCGGGCAACACGATCCTGCTCGCGGCCGCGCTCGACCCGCGCGTGATCCTCGTCCTGGCCGACGGCAAGGGCGGCGGCGACCTGGAGCCGTTCGAGCACCTCTGCGAGTGCTTCGAGGGCGACGCCGATCCCGAGGCGTTCTACGAGCTGCTCAAGGAGCAGGTCGAGGACATGAAGCGCCGCTACGCGCTGCTGAAGAAGCTCGGCAAGCGGAAGGTCACCGAGGAGCTCGCCAACAAGTACCCGGAGCTGCGGCAGAAGCTCATCTGGGTCGACGAGCTGATGTTCTACACGACCGACGAGGAGTACGGGAAGAAGATCACCAAGCTCCTTCGCAACCTCGTCTCGCGGGGTCGCGCGGCCGGGATCATCACCTTCTGCGCCACCCAGAAGCCCGGCTCCGACGTCGTCGACACCTCGCTGCGCGACCTGCTGTCCATCCGGTGGGCCCTGCGCTGCACCACCCCCGAGGCGTCCGACACGATCCTCGGCAAGGGCGCCGCCGCGAGCGGCTACTCGGCGAAGACGATCCAGTCGGAGATGCGGGGCGCCGGCCTGCTGTGGGCCGAGGGCACCAACCCGACCATGGTCCGCGCCGACTACTACACCGACGAGCAGGTCGAGGAGCTCCTGGAGCGCGCGACCGAGTGGCGCCGCCAGGCAGGGACCCTGCCCAACGCCCCCATGTCCCTGGCCGACCAGCTCCGGGCCCAGGGCGACGACGACGCGCAGATCCTCGCCTTCGTCCTGGACGTCTTCGCCGCCCATGGCACCGACGAGGAGCCCGCCGACTGGCTGCCCGGGCAGCTCCTGCTCGACCGGCTCAAGGCGGCCGGCCACGCGGTCACCGCCGAGAAGCTCGGCGCCCTGATCGTCCGCACCGACGAGGAGAAGGCCAAGCGCCCGTGGGGTGAGAAGGGTTCGCGCGTCACCGGCTACCCGCTCGCCCGCGTCGAGGCCGCCGCCACCGGCCGATTCGGGCTCACCGCCTGATCCCACCCCGGACACGACCCGGACACCCGCCCGATATGACCCGGTCCACCCCCGGGCATGACCGGGCCCGACCTGGACGCCGAAGCAGCCGACCCGGACACCCGCGTCCGGGTCGGCCCCGGATCCGTCCGAGTCGTCCACCTCCCTGACCTGCGTAAACGCGGAGCCGTCCGGGCCGCGTCCAGGTCTCCGCCCTAGCCCAAACCGGTACATAAGGGGTAAGTCTCCGTGACCGTCCAGACACTCACCATCCCCGCCGTCCCGGCCCCGGAACTCGCCGACGAGGCGGCGCTCCTGGTGCGGGAGATCGAGCAGTACCTCACCGCCCGCGTCCGTACCACCGCGCACCCGCTCGTCACCAAGACAACCGCCGAACTCATCGCCGAAGCCCTCGGCACCGCCCCGACCCCGGCCGCGCCGGTTCTCACCCCGCCCGCGCGCGCCCTGCGGCTCCTGCCTGACTGGGTTCTCGCTTTCCCGCTGCTCCGCCAACTCCACGGCGCCGGACGGCAGATCAGCGTCGCCGAGCATCTGGAGCTGACCGCTCTCGTCATCGAGCGCTACGGCTGGCACCGCGGCGCGCTGCGCTCGGCGTCGGGCCGCCGCTGCATCCTCGGCGCCCAGGCTGTCCTGTTCCGCCTCGGCTACGGCGACGAGACGACCGCCCTCGCGGCCGGCCACCGTCTCCAGGCCGTCCTCGCCGCGCGCGGGATCAGCGAGCCCTACCACCGCTGGAACGACGCCACCGGCCGCACCCGCGCCGAGGTCCTCGACCTCGTCCGCACCGCCGCCGCCCACGCCCGCCAGGAGGCCCGCCAGTGATCTCCCGCGACCGCATCCGGCAGATCCGTGCCGAGTCGGAGTCCGAGCACCGCACCCAGGAGTGGGCCGATCGCGTCATCGACGAGCTGCTGACCGAGGCTGAGACCCGCAACGCCGTCGACACCGCCGTCCGCGGCATGACCGACTCCAAGGGCCGGAACCTCGCCCAGCGCATCGTCACAGTGAAGCGGTACGGCACGCCGCCCACCGCCGCCGAGCTCGACGAGGCGTACGACCTGCTCGCCCTCGTTCTCGCGGCCGGCGCCAAGTACGGGCTCACGCTCAACGACTGGGACCTGGTCGACGACCTCCCCGGCACTTGCCGCGACCTGATCCGCCACAAGCGCCGCTGATCACGCCCGCCCGCGAAGGAGATCCACCGTGGTCATAACCGTCTCGCTCGTCGCCCTCTTCGGGCTCGTCCTGTACTTCCTCCTCCGCGCCGGAAGCCTCACCTACGGGGCCGCGTTCGTCGCCGCCGGCTTCGGCTTCTTCCTCGCCTCCACCGGCGCCGCCACCCCCATCAACCAGCTCACCAACAGCGTCATCGACGCCCTCTCCAACCTCTGAGGAGCCCTCTTGTCCACCAAGACCCTGCCCTGGTTCGAGACCCTCACCGACAGCGTCTTCGCCCTCGGCGCCGCCGCCCGCGAGACTCTCACCGCCCGCCAGGCCGCCCAGGCCGCCGCCGCCCAGTACGACCTCGACCGCGTCCGCCTTCTCGACGGTGAGATCACCGTCCCCGGCCGGTTCTCCCCGTCCCGGCCCCACGACCGTGCCGTGATGGGCATCGGCAAGGCGCTGCAGGAGTGCCGGGACCGGATGGAGCGCCTCTACACCGACGCCGCGCTCGGCTATGCCTACGGCACCGCCTGGGCCATCCTGCGCGTCCTCGACGGCCAGGAACCGCCCCGCGTCGAGCTCGGTCTCACCGCCGAGGGCGGCCTGATCATCCCGGCCCAGCTCGCCCCCATCCCGCCCGTCATCGAGGGACTGGGCCGCTGGCGGGACAACGCCAAGTTCGAGAAGGCCCGCCAGCGGTGGTGGGGCTGCGACTCCGCCGGCGAATACGCCTCCGCCCTCGACGACCAGGACTACCTCACGGACCACGACGCGTACGAGATGCACCAGGCGTTCGCTGAGGCGAGCGGCATGGCAGACGCCGCCTACGCCTACGGCGTCCTCGCAGAATCCGCCCTCCGCTTCACCCTGCTCGGCACCCGCGCCCGCCACACCAACCCGTAGCTACGCCGAGGGCGGCCCCCGTCTCGCCAAAGTCCAGGGCCGCCCTCGTCTACCAGCACCTTCTACAGAACTGGAGACACCAGCATGACCCATCCGACGTTGATCCGGCGAGACAGCGCGCTCACCCTCGCCGCCAACGGTCTACCGGTACTTCCGCTGAGCGCCGACAAGCGGCCGTTCGGCAACTGCCCCGACTGCCGCGACAACCGCTGCGGCGGCCGGCCGAACATGAAGACCCCCGGACCCTGCCAGTGCCCCCGCCCGTGCCACGGATGGGCCGCCGCCACCACCGACCCCACCGTGCTCTCCTCCGTTCCGTGGGCGGGCGCCTGGTGCCGCGCCGGGGCCGTCGCCTACCACCCCGGCGCCGCCGGAGTGACCGTCGTCGACCTGGACGACGTGGACGCGATCACGTGGGCCCGCGAAACCCTGCCCCCGACCCGCACTGTCGCCACGACGCGGGGCGAGCACTGGATCTACCGGGGAACAATGCCGTCTGCCAATGGTGTGCGGCCGGGCGTGGACATCAAGTCGTCCATGTCCTACGCCCGCTGGCTCGGGCCCGGCGCCGGCGTCATGGCGGTCCTGCCGTCGGTCGCCCGCGCCCTGGTCGAGAAGAAGCCGTCCACGGTCCGGCCCATGCCGACCACCGTGTCGCCGCCGGCCGGGGGCGGGAAGTGCCCGCACCGCTCGCCCGCCTACCTGGAGCGCGGGATCGCCATGGCGGAGCAGCGGATCGCCGATGCCACCAGCGCGGTGCACAACACGGTGTACGGGACGTTCCTGGCGGTGCTGTCCGTCCACGGCCGGTGCGGCTGCCTCACCGAGGCGCACATGGCCCGTCTGTTCGCGGCCGCGCAGGCCAAGGGCGAATCCGCGCGGCACTGCACGGACGCGTGGTCCAACGCCCTTGCCGCTCTGGGGATGTGAGATGTCCGAGGACGAGAAGACTCCGGCCCGCGAGGTCATCACCGAGTACGCGCAAGCCCACTTCCGGTACTTCCGCACCGCCGACGGCACCGTCTACGCCCAGCGCAACGGACAGCCCGTCGCCCGGCCGATCCGCTCGCAGGGCACCGCCGGCAGCCACCGGCAGGAACTCATGGTCGGGCTGTTCAACGACGGGCTCGGCGTGTTCAACGGCACCGCACTCAAGGAGGCTCTGGACTTGATCGAGGCACTGGCCATGACCGAAGAGGTGCAGCCCGTCCACATCCGGGTCGCCCCCGGCTCCGACGGAGCCACCTGGCTCGACCTGGGCCGCAACGACGGCAAGTCCGTCCGCATTCACCCAACCGGGTGGGAGATCGTCACCCCCGAACCGCGCGAGGTGTGCTGGCGACGCACCCAGCTCACCGGGGAGCTGCCCCTGCCCGCGAAGGACACCGACGGCAAGGGCATCGACCTGCTGCTGCGGCTGTGCAACTTCGCCAACGCCCAGACCGAGTGCCTGGCCATCGCCTGGCTCATCGGCTGCCTCGGGCCGTCCGTGCCCGTGCCCGCCCCCTTCCTCACCGGCCCGCAGGGCGCGGGCAAGTCCACCGGCGGGCGGATGCTGGTGCGGATCGTCGAGGGCATGAGCGGCGACCTGCGCCGCCCGCCGAAGGACGAGGAGAACCTGATCGCCGCCGTCGCGGCAGGATGGGTCACCGCCCTGGACAACCTCTCCCACCTCGCCCCCGACCTGTCCGACCTCATGTGCTGCATCGTCACCGGCGCCGAGACCGTCAAGCGCGCTCTGTTCACCGACGGCGACGTCGTCCGCTCCCGCTACCGCCGACCGCTGCTCCTGACCGGCATCGACGTCGGCGTCATCCGGCCCGACCTCGCCGAACGCCTCCTCCCTCTCCGCCTGGAACGCCCTCGGGTGCGGCGGACCGAGGCCGAGCTGTGGGCGGAGTTCGAAGAGGCCCTGCCCGTCATCCTCGGCTCCCTTCTCGACCTCACCGTCAAGGTCCGCGCGACCGAGGCCGACATCCCCACCGACCTGCGCATGGCCGACTTCGCCCACCTGTGCGCGCAGCTGGACGCGGCCACCGGCTTCGGTGCGCTGGACGCCTACCGGGCCAGCCTGGACGACCTCAACGACGACGTCATCGAGGGCGACCTGCTCGCCCAGACCGTCCTCAAGCACGCCGCCGGCATCGAGCCGGGCACCGAGGTCCGGATGACGTCGTCCGAGTGGCTCCACTGCCTCACCCAGCTCTACACCGGCGAGGACTTCCGCCCTCTGCCCAAGGGGTGGCCGACTACCGGAAAGGTCCTCTCCGACCGTCTCAAGCGCCTGCAGCCCGTCTTCACCGCCCGTGGCGTCCTGGTCGACTGGGGCCGGACGCGTTCCGCCCGCTACATCGAGATGGCCCGCCCTGCGACCCCGGCGCCGGACGAGCAGAGCGAGATGTTCTAGCCGCGGCCGCACGGCCGGCCGCACAAGCAAGAGGAGCACCCCGCCCGGCGGGACGTGCTCCTCTTGTTCTGCGGCGGCAGCGCCGCCGCTCAAAGAACGCGCCGCTCTGCGGCTCCTTCTTCACGCCTGAAGGCACGCACAGCAACAGACACCACCCATCTCTTTTCCTAAGAGAAGAGAACCTGCGTCACCCACGTCACCAGAGCTACCAAAACGATCTCTGACCTGGAACTACAGCGGTGACGCAGACGGCCGATACCTGCGTCAGCCCGCGTCACCTGTGTCACAGGTGACAAGGACCCGTGTCACCGATGACGCACCCCGGAACTCCCTGTGTCACCCAAACCAGCAGGTCAGACGGTCAAGTGACCCAGACGACGCAGTGACGCAGAAATCAGCCCCTAGGACAGACGCCGCCCGCCTTCGCCCCGCGTCGCTGGCGGCTGAACCCCGGCTAACCGTCGCTCGAACCTACGGAGGGCAGCGAGTGAAGCCCAGCTTCGACCCCCAAGCCGTACTCCGAGGCGGTCTCCCCGACCGATACCTCACCCCCGAGGACATCTCCGCGATGTTCTCCGTGCCGATCGAGACCGTCTACCACTGGCGCAAGCAGCGCACCGGCCCGCCCGGATTCCGCGTGGGCCGCCACGTCCGGTACGACCCCGTCGCCGTCCAGGCGTGGGTCGCCGAGCAGAGCCAGCTCGACGCCGCAGCCTGACCCATTCCTCCACGCCGGCCCGTGCCGCCCCTCTTCCGGGGCGGGACGGGCCTTTCCCGTACGTCGAAAGGAACCGCAGCCACCCATGGCCGGCCACGTCCAGGACCGCTGGTACAAGACCGAGACCGACGCCGACGGCAAGGAGCGCCGGGTTAGGACCGACCGCTACGGCAGCGGCATGCGTTACCGGGCCCGCTACATCGGCCCCGACGGCACCGAGAAGTCCAAGAGCTTCCCGGACAAGAAGAAGAGGCTCGCGGAGAAGTGGCTCTCCACCACCGAGGCCGACATGTCCCGGGGGCAGTACATCGACCCGTCCGCCGGGCGGATCACGTTCCGGCAGTACGGCGAGAAGTGGCTCGCCTCCCAGACCACGGACCCGACGACACGCACGACGGTGGGCGTCCACCTTCGGCTGCACGCGTTCCCGTACCTCGGGACGCGGCCTATCGACTCGTTCCGGCCCGAGCACATCCGCGAGTGGCTCGCGGCACTGGAGAAACCCCTGCCTGTCTCCTCGTACCGCCGGGTCATCTTCGCCAGCGTATCGGCCGTGCTCGCTGCGGCCGTGGACGACGAGCTGCTAGCCAAGAACCCGTGCAGGTCCCGTTCGGTCCGGCCACCGGCGCCGGGTGATCCTCGGGTGAGGCCGTGGACATCGGAGCGGGTATTCGCCATTCGCTCGGCGCTCCCGAAGCGCTATCAGGCCATGGTCGACATCGGCGGCGGCTGCGGTCTCCGCCAAGGCGAGATCTTCGGCCTGGCGGAGGAGCACGTCAGGTTCGACACCGGATGGCTCCATGTCGCGAATCAGGTGAAGGTCGTCAACGGGCATCTCGTCTTCGGGCCGCCGAAGCGCGGAAAGGAGCGGGACGTCCCGCTCCCCCGCCAGGTCGCCCGCGTTCTCCGCGAGCATTCCGAGGAATTCCCGCCTGTCGACGTCTCCCTGCCGTGGCTGAAGCCGGACGGGCCGCTCGTCACAAAGCGGCTGTACTTCTCGCTCACCGGCGGCGGCGCCGTGCGGCGGACCGACTTCAACACCCGCGTGTGGAAGCCCGCCCTCGTCCAGGCCGGCATCATTCCGGAGCCCAGGGAAGGCGAGCGGCATCAGGCGGCCCGCGAGCACGGAATGCACGCGCTGCGGCACTTCTACGCCTCCGTGCTCCTCGACGCCGGCGAGAACATCAAGGTGCTCAGCTCGTACCTCGGTCACGGCGACCCCGGGTTCACGCTCCGGGTCTACACGCACCTCATGCCGAGCAGCGACGGACGGGCCCGCCGGGCCGTGGACGGGCTCTACGAAGGCCCCGGTTCGACGCCTGACGGCCCAGGGACGGCCCAGGACGAGTGAGACGGCTCAGGGCCGACGGTTCGCCACCGTCGGCCCTGAGCGTCAGTTCCAGGCTCTACCTGCTCTGACCTGCGGCTACAGCACCGGCAGGTTCTTGCGCAGCTCGAAGGCCGTGACCTCCGAGCGGTACTCCTCCCACTCCTGCTTCTTGTTGCGCAGGAAGAAGTCGAAGACGTGCTCGCCCAGGGTCTCCGCGACCAGTTCGCTGCGTTCCATCAAAGTGATGGCCTCGCCGAGGTTCTGCGGGAGGGGCTCGATGCCCATCGCGCGGCGTTCGGCGTCGCTGAGGGCCCAGACGTCGTCGTCGGCGCCGGCCGGGAGTTCGTAGCCCTCCTCGATGCCCTTGAGGCCGGCGGCGAGGAGGACGGCGTACGTGAGGTAGGGGTTGGCGCCCGAGTCGATGGAGCGGACCTCGACGCGGGACGAGCCCATCTTGCCCGGCTTGTACATGGGGACGCGGATCAGCGCGGAGCGGTTGTTGTGGCCCCAGCAGATGTACGCGGGGGCCTCGCCGCCCGAGCCGGCGGTGCGGCCCGAGCCGCCCCAGATGCGCTTGTACGAGTTGACCCACTGGTTGGTGACCGCGGCGGTCTCGGCGGCGTGCCTGAGCAGGCCCGCGATGAAGGAGCGGCCGACCTTCGACAGCTGGTACTCGGCACCGCTCTCGTAGAAGGCGTTGCGGTCGCCCTCGAAGAGGGAGAGGTGGGTGTGCATGCCCGAGCCGGGGTACTCGGAGAAGGGCTTCGGCATGAAGGTGGCCTGGACGCCCTGCTCGAGCGCGACCTGCTTCATGACCAGGCGGAAGGTCATGATGTTGTCGGCCGTCGAGAGCGCGTCCGCGTAGCGGAGGTCGATCTCCTGCTGGCCCGGCGCGCCCTCGTGGTGGGAGAACTCCACCGAGATGCCCATGGACTCGAGCATGGTGATGGCCTGGCGGCGGAAGTCCATGCCCACGTTCTGCGGGGTGTGGTCGAAGTAGCCCGAGTTGTCGGCCGGGGTCGGGCGGGTGCCGTCCAGGGGCTTGTCCTTCAGCAGGAAGAACTCGATCTCGGGGTGGGTGTAGAAGGTGAAGCCCAGGTCCGAGGTCTTGGCGAGGGCGCGCTTCAGGACGTAGCGCGGGTCGGCGAAGGACGGCGAGCCGTCCGGCATCAGGATGTCGCAGAACATCCGGGCCGTGCCCGGGGCCTCGGCGCGCCAGGGCAGGATCTGGAACGTGCCCGGGTCGGGCTTGGCGATCATGTCGGACTCGTATACGCGGGCGAAGCCCTCGATCGCGGAGCCGTCGAAGCCGATGCCCTCGTCGAAGGCCTGCTCCAGCTCGGCGGGCGCGACCGCGACCGACTTCAGGAAGCCGAGCACGTCGGTGAACCACAGACGCACGAAGCGGATGTCGCGCTCCTCGAGCGTACGGAGCACAAATTCCTGCTGCTTGTCCATTTCCACACCCATCCTCGCTGGTCAGGCCGCCTGCTCCCACCGCCTCGAGCACTTCGGGGGGCGCCTGAGCATCCCACCACATGGTTTCGTGCACGTTGCACACCCATACTGCCTGCTCCGCTGTGACACAGGTAACGGGGGAACGGCCGAAAAGCGGCGGTTGGGCGGCGGCCTCCCGGTGCCGCTCGGCGAGGGCCGGTACCGACTGGTACCCCGTTCGGCCCACGGCCCCCCTTCTGGCACTACGATCTGCGCCCATGGGGGGCCCACGGCGCACACGCCCGTCCCGGAACCCGCGTCCCGTGGCACTGGCGAGTGCCGTGGCGACGCTCCTCGGCGCGCTCTTCCTCTGTCTGGGCGCCGGCACCCCGGCCGAGCGGGCCGAGCACGAGCGGACCGCGCACGCGACCCAGGGCGACCGGTACGTCCAGTACGCCTGCCCGTACGACCGCGGCGACTGCTCCCTCTTCCCCGCGCTCTCCCCCGCCGTGCTCAGCGCGCCGCCGCTCGACCCGCCGCTGAACGCGGAGGGCGGGCTGCCGCGCCCCGAGGCCTCGCCCGCCGGCGGCCGGGTGCTCCTCGCCGGCGCACGGCCGCGCGCGCCGGACCTCCACGTCCTTCAAGTCCTGCGGACGTGAGCGGCCGGGCTTTCCGTCACGTTCGTTCCGTTCCGCAACCCCCCGCCTTTTCTCACTTCAGAAGGACGACATCACCATGGCGAACCGTTCCACCACCGCCGACCGCCGCGCCCGGATAGAGGAGATGCGCCGCGCCGAGCTGGCCCGCGAGCGCCGCAACCGCGTCCTCACCATCGGCGTCAGCGCCGTCGTCGTGCTCGGTCTCGTCGGCTTCGGCGGCTGGGTGATCAACAAGGAGAACAACAAGCAGGAGCAGCAGGAGGCCGCCGCCAAGGCCCCCATCAAGGACGAGAAGTCCTGGGACGCCAAGAAGCTGACCCGCAACCACGTCCAGACCCCGGTCAAGTACGAGATGAACCCGCCGGTCGGCGGCGACCACAACCCGGTCTGGCAGAACTGCAACGGCGACGTCTACGACAAGCCGGTCAACGACACCAACGCCGTGCACTCCCTCGAGCACGGCGCGGTGTGGGTGACGTACAACAAGAAGGCCGCCGCCGGCGACCTCGACAAGCTCAAGGCCAAGGTCAAGAAGACCCCGTACTCGCTGATGAGCCCGATCGAGAACCAGTCCGGCGCGATCATGCTGAGCGCCTGGGGCAAGCAGGTGACCGTGGACGGCGCGGACGACCCGCGCGTGGACGCGTTCTTCACCAAGTACGTCAACGGCCCGCAGACGCCCGAGCCGGGCGCGGCCTGCACCGGCGGCGTGGGCGCCGACGGCCAGGGCGGCGCCGGGATGGGCCAGTGAAGCTGAACCGGACGCAGTGGGCGTCCGTCACGGCCGTGGCCCTGGCGGTGCTGTTCGCGGGCGGTGCGGTCACCGTCGCCTCCGCCGACAAGGACGAGACCCCGCGGACGCCCACGGCGGAGTCGGCCGACGCGGGCTTCGCCCGTGACATGTCCGTGCACCACCAGCAGGCCGTCGAGATGTCGTTCATCGTCCGCGACCGGACGAGGGACGAGGAGGTCCGCCGCCTCGCCTACGACATCGCCAACACCCAGGCCAACCAGCGCGGCATGATGCTGGGCTGGCTCGACATGTGGGGGCTGCCGAAGGTGCAGTCCGGCGTGCCGCCGATGACCTGGATGGGCATGGGCGGGCACGCCGACGGCGCTGCCGCCGAGGACGGCGAGCTGATGCCGGGCATGGCGACCCGCGCCGAGATCGCCCAGCTGACCAAGGCCTCGGGCCGCGAGGCCGAGGTGCTGTACCTGAAGCTGATGACCGAGCACCACAAGGGCGGCATCCACATGGCCCAGGGCTGCGTGGAGCGCTGTGTGCCGGGTGTCGAGCGGGATCTCGCGCAGGGCATGGTCGACGCCCAGGAGTCCGAGATCAAGCTGATGGCCGACATGCTCAAGGCGCGCGGCGCGTAGCCGCGGCGGCGTCCGGTGCGACGGCCCCCGTGACCTCTGCGGTCGCGGGGGCCGCGTCGTGAACGGAGAATGGGAGCGCTCGGGGACACGGACGTACGACCGCAGTACGACGACGTTCTACGAAAGGTACGCACCCCATGACCACGGCTAGGGACATCATGCACCGGGGGGCCCAGTGGGTCCCGGCACACGAGACGCTCGACCGCGCAGCGCAGCTGATGCGCGACCTCAACGTGGGCGCGCTGCCCATCGCCGACGAGAACGAACGGCTCTGCGGCATCCTCACGGACCGCGACATCGTGGTCGGCTGCGTGGCCATGGGCCACGACCCCGCCAGGATCACCTGCGGCGAGATGGCCAAGGGCACCCCGCGGTGGATCGACGCGGGCGCGGACGTGGGCGCGGTCCTGGAGGAGATGCAGAGCCACCAGATCCGCCGGCTCCCGGTGATCGAGAACAAGCAGCTGGTGGGCATGATCAGCGAGGCCGACCTGGCCCAGCACCTGACGGACGACCAGCTGAAGGCGTTCTGCGAGCGCGTGTACGCCTCTTCCTGACCGCAGGTCCGCGGCACCGCCGACCGGCGGCGCAGCCCCTCCGGCAGCACGGTGGACCGGCGGCACCGCCGATCGGCGCGCAGCTGCCAGGCGCGGCCGCCCGCGCGCGCCGCTCCTCGACTCGTCCCGCTCCTTTCCGTGTCCCGCGCCTCAGCGGCCCACGTCGAGGACGGCCCGGGCGATCGCGTCCGGGCGGTCCAGCATGACCAGATGGCCCGACGGTTCGGCCGCCTCGTAGCGGGCGCCGAGCCGCCGGGCCAGCGCGCGTTGGCGCCGCTCCCAGCGGGCCGAGCCGTCGGGTGCGGCGAGCACGGTGACCGGAAGGCCGGGCGGCAGCGGGGCGCCCTCGCGCAGGGCGAGCAGCTCGGCGGCGACGGCCCCGTAGCGGGCGTTCTCGTCGAGGGTGCCGCGCAGCACGCGTGAGGTGCGGTAGACGCGGCGGACCTCGGCGGGCGGGGACGGGTCGGGCCGGCGGTGGGACGAGAGGCGTACGGTCAGGCCGCGGCCGGCGGGCCCCAGCGCGGCCGGGACTCCGGCGGCGCACAGGGCCGCGCCGAGCGCGCGGGCGAGGGCCGGCCCGGTCCGGGAGGCGCGGGGCCGCTCCTCCACGGAGGAGTCGACGAGCACGAGCGCCGCTGTGCGGGCGGGGTGGAACCGGGCGAAGGCCTCGGCGTGGAAGCCGGCGATCGAGTGCCCGACGACCGTGACGGGCGCGAGGTCACGGCCGTCGGCGGTGCGCGCCGGCGAGGCGTCGCGGGCGGCGCCGGGGACCGCGTCGAGGACGGCGGCGATCCGGTCGGCCTCCCCGGCGGCGGTGCTCGGCGCGGCGGAGGGCTGCGAGAGGCCGTGGCCGGGGCGGTCGAAGCGGACGACGGTGCGGTACGGGGCGAGCAGGGGGACCACCGGGTCCCAGTCGAACCAGCTCATGCCCAGCCCGGCGGCGAGCACGCACACCGGTCCCGAGCCGTCGACGACGACGTGGTGGGCGACGCCTCCGATCCGTACGAAGGTCCGTTCGGAGGTCCGAACGGAGGTCGGCACCGAGGCCGGTGCCGAGGTCGGTGGAAAGGTCAACGCGTCTCCCGCTTCCTGGTCGTTTCCCCGGCCGCTGCCGTTCCCCCGGCCCCGGCCCCTGCCCCGGTCCCGGTCCCTGCCCCGGCCGCTTCTCTCGCCACCGCGCCCGCGAGGACCGCGAGCCACACCGCCACGAGCAGCACCTGGAGGCGCTGTCCGGCGCCGAGCGACCAGGTGCCGCGCCCGGCCTCGAAGGCGGCCACGGCGGCCAGCGTCCAGGCGGTGGCGGCGAACTCCAGGACGACGAGGGCCGGTCCGGTACGGGCGAGCGGCGCCCAGAGGCCGTAGCGCCGCGCGGCCACCGTCAGCGCGACCATCGCGGTCAGCGCGCCGAGCATGGCGAGCGTGGAGCTGACGGCGTGCGCGGTGTGGGTGGCGGGCACGAGTCCGGCCGTCTCGCGGGCGGCGCACTCGGGATCGACGGTGGGCGTGCAGCTGAGCGGCAGCCGCGAGTCGGCGACGGTGGCGGCCCCGAAGACGGCGAGGGCGAGCCAGCCCAGGGCCGTCCAGGGCCGGCGCGAGCCGGCGAGGGACAGGCCCGTCAGGGCTCCCGCGAGGACGAGGAGACCGGCCGTCAGGTCCGTGGCGCGGAACAGGCCGCCGAGCGGCTGGTCGGCGGCGGCGAGCTCGGAGACGTAGGTGCGGACCGGGTCGAGACCGGTCCGCACCACGACCTCGAGGACCCAGGCGGTGTACGCCAGCGCGCCGAGGCCGAGCAGCGCGGCGGCGGCTCGGGTGAGCCTCGCGGCGTTCCGCCTCGCGGCATTTCTGGACACAGTGGGTCGAACGTCAGGGCGAGGCCGTGGGTTCCCGGTGTTCGGGGTGGATCCAGCCCGGCTTGCGGTACTTGAGCAGCGCCGCCGGGATGGCGACGCCGAGCAGCAGCAGTCCGCCGCCGACGATCAGGAGGTAGCGCCACAGCGGCTGGTTGCCGAACTGGTCGGGCGGGACGAAGCCGATGACGAGCGCGGCGAGGGAGGAGACGAAGCCGATGCCCGCGACCCATTCGACGGCCGGGACGCGGAAGCCGCGCTCGACGGACGGCCGGGTACGCCGCAGCCTGACGACCGCGACGAACATCAGCAGGTAGGCGATGAGGTAGATCTGCACGGTGATCACGGAGAACATCCAGTACGCGCTGGAGACGTCGTCGCTGAAGGCGTAGAGGATGCCGATCAGGGTGGTGACGACGCCCTGCGCGACCATGATGTTCATCGGCGCGCCGTCCTTGTTGAACTTCTGGAAGGCGGGCGGCAGATAGCCCTCCTGCCGGGAGAGCAGGACGAGTCCCCTGGCGGGTCCGGACAGCCAGGTGAGCATGCCGCCGAGGGCCGCGCAGACCAGCATGATGCCGACGACCTTGGTCATCCAGCCGATGGAGAAGTGGTCGAAGAAGGCCTGGAAGGCCTGCATCAGACCGGCGGTCAGGCTGAGCTGCTCCGCGGGCATCACCCAGGCGATGGCCAGGGCCGGAAGGATGAAGATCAGCAGGACCAGGCCGGTCGCCAGGAACATCGACCTCGGGTACTCGCGCTTGGGCTCGCGCAGCGAGGACACGTGCACGCCGTTCATCTCCATGCCCGCGTAGGACAGGAAGTTGTTGACGATGAGCACGAGGCTCGCGAGGCCGGTCCACGGCGGCAGCCAGTGGTCGGGGCTCATGGGCTGCGCGGACGGATTGCCCTGGCCGAGGAAGACGACGCCGAGGGCGACGAGCAGGACGCCGGGGACGAGGGTTCCGACGATCAGGCCGAAGGACGACAGGCCGGCGATCGTCTTCGTGCCGCGCGAGGAGATCCAGACGCCGGACCAGTAGACGACGACGATGACGATGGCGACGTAGAGGCCGTTCTCCGCGAGGGAGGGGTCGATGACGTACGCGAACGTCGAGGCCACGTAGGCGAGCAGGCTCGGGTAGTACGCGATCGTCATGGCGAACTGGCACCAGACGGCGAGGAAGCCGAGCGGCTTGCCGAGCGCTTCGCTGACCCAGCGGTAGATGCCGCCGCTCCAGCCGGAGGCGAGCTCGGCGCCGACGAGGGCGGTGGGAAGCAGGAAGACGACGGCGGGGAGGAGGTAGAGGAAGATCGCCGCGAGGCCGTACACGGCCATGGAGGGCGAGGGCCGCAGGGAGGCGACGGACGCGGTGGTCATGAAGGCGAGCGTCAGCCAGCTGACGAACTGGCGTCGCGTGCCGTCGTCCTGGCGGAGTGTCGCTTCGCCGGCGGCGGTGGTCGTGGTGTTGCCTGCCGACTCCGCCGGTTCGTCAGTGGTCGTCATGGGCCCATGATCAGCGGGTGGGACGAGGTTCGCATGTCGGCGGAAACCCGGGGGAATCCGTGCGGGTTCCGCCCGGAAGTGGATCACGAACACATCTCGTTCACAAATCAGGTGGTGTCTTCACAATCGGCTGGCTTACGGTCGTGATCTCCAGGGGGTGGGGCGCTCGCGCCGGTGCCCCCGCGCACCCCCGCCCCGAAGGACAGCGCATGACCATGCCCACCCACTCCCCCGACCAGCCCTACGGCCCGCCCGGGATGCCCGGCGCGCCGCAGGCGCCCGTCCAGCCGCCCCGCAACGGGCTCGGCACCACGGCGCTGGTCCTCGGCATCCTGGGCGTGATCTTCGCGATCATCCCGGTCACCTTCTGGCTGGGCGGCATCCTGGGCCTCCTGGCCCTGATATTCGGCGTCATCGGCTCCGCCCGGGCCGGCAAGGGCCTGGCGACGAACAAGGGCAGCGCCGTCACCGGCCTGGTCCTCGGCGCCCTCTCGATCGTCGTCGCGATCGTGTGGACGATCGTCATCGCGACCGCGGTGAAGGACGTCGCCGACGAGCTCGAGAAGGAGCTCGGCCAGAAGGGCGGGACGAAGGGCGGGACGACCGCCTCCGCCACGCCCGGCACGGACGGCGGCGCCCCGGCCTCGGAGGCGCCGGCGGACAAGGCCCCCGGGGAGCTGAAGTTCGGCGAGACCTTCACGTACGAGGACGGGATCAAGGTCACCGTCTCCCAGCCGAAGGCCCACAAGCCCGACGGGTTCGCCGTGGGCCACGCCAAGGGCAACAGCGCCTTCCAGGTGACGATCACGATCGTCAACGGCAGCAAGAAGGCGATCGACGTCACCGGCGCCCTGCCGGACGCGAAGGACGCCGAGGGCGCGGACGCCGAGATGGTCTTCGACGGCGGCAACGCCACGAAGCCCTTCGAGGGCAAGGTGCTCCCGGGCAAGCAGGCCAAGGGCGACTACACCTTCTCCGTGCCGGCCGCCGCGGCCGGTTCGCTGCAGGTGGAGATCTCCCCGACCATCCTGGAGCACGAGTCGGCGATCTGGACCGGCCCGACGAAGTGACCCCCGGCCGGAGGTTCCCGTCCGTTCGCCACGACATAGCGTCGAATTGACGATAAACTGAGCGCGTGCCTCAACTACGCCTCGCTCTGAATCAGATCGACTCCACGGTCGGCGACCTCGCCGGGAACGCCGAGGCCGTCGTCCACTGGACCCGGCACGCCGCCGGCCAGGGTGCGCACCTCGTCGCGTTCCCCGAGATGACGCTGACCGGCTATCCCGTCGAGGACCTGGCGCTGCGCCCCTCGTTCGTCGAGGCCTCCCGGGCCGCCCTGAGGGCGCTCGCCCGGCGGCTCGCGGACGAGGGGTTCGGCGAGCTGCCCGTGGTCGTCGGATACCTCGACCGCTCCGAGCGCGCGGTGCCGCGGCTCGGGCGGCCTGCCGGGTCGCCCGAGAACGCGGCGGCGGTGCTCCACCGGGGCGAGGTGGTGCTGCGCTTCGCCAAGCACCACCTGCCCAACTACGGCGTGTTCGACGAGTACCGCTACTTCGTCCAGGGCGACACCATGCCCGTGCTGCGCGTCCACGGCGTGGACGTGGCCCTCGCGATCTGCGAGGACCTGTGGCAGGAGGGCGGCCGGGTGCCGGCGGCCCGCAGCGCACGGGCCGGCCTGCTGCTGTCGGTCAACGCCTCGCCGTACGAGCGCGACAAGGACGACACCCGGCTCGAACTGGTCCGCAAGCGGGCCCAGGAGGCCGGCTGCACCACCGCCTACCTGGCGATGACCGGCGGCCAGGACGAGCTGGTCTTCGACGGGGACTCGATCGTCGTCGACGCGGCCGGCGAAGTGGTCGCGCGTGCCCCGCAGTTCTCCGAGGGCTGCGTGATGGTCGACCTCGACCTGCCGGCGGCGCTCCCGCTCGCGGAGGCGCCCGCGAACGGCACGGTCGTGGACGACGGGCTGCGGATCGACCGGGTGGTGCTCTCGGAGGAGCCGCTGCCCGCCTACGAGCCCGAGCTGACGGGCGGTTACGCGGAGCGGCTCGACGACGACGAGGAGGTCTACTCGGCCCTGGTCGTCGGCCTGCGTGCGTACGTGAACAAGAACGGTTTCCGCTCCGTGCTCATCGGCCTGTCCGGCGGCATCGACTCGGCCCTGGTCGCCGCGATCGCCTGCGACGCGCTCGGGGCCGCGAACGTGCACGGCGTGTCGATGCCGTCCAAGTACTCCTCGGACCACTCGCGCGGCGACGCCGCCGAGCTGGCCCGGCGCACCGGCCTCGACCTCCGCACGGTGTCGATCGAGCCGATGTTCGACGCCTACATGGGTTCCGTGGGCCTCACCGGGCTCGCCGAGGAGAACCTCCAGGCGCGGCTGCGCGGCACGCTGCTCATGGCGCTGTCCAACCAGGAGGGCCACCTCGTCCTCGCCCCGGGCAACAAGTCCGAGCTCGCCGTGGGCTATTCGACCCTGTACGGGGACGCGGTGGGCGCCTTCGGGCCGATCAAGGACGTCTACAAGACCTGGGTGTTCCGGCTCGCCCGCTGGCGCAACCGGGCCGCCGAGGAGCGCGGCCAGACCCCGCCGATCCCGGAGAACTCGATCTCCAAGCCGCCGAGCGCCGAGCTGCGCCCCGGTCAGGTCGACACGGACTCGCTGCCCGACTACGAGGTCCTGGACCGGATGCTCGAGCTGTACGTCGACCGCGACCAGGGCAAGGACGAGCTGGTGGCGGCGGGCTTCGACCCGGAACTGGTGGCCCGGACCCTGCGCATGGTCGACCTGGCCGAGTACAAGCGCCGCCAGTACCCGCCGGGTACGAAGATCTCCGCGAAGGGCTTCGGCAAGGACCGCCGGCTGCCCATCACCAACCGCTGGCGGGAGACTCCTTCCGCGGAGCCCTCCTGAGCGGCGGTCAGAGCTTGACGCGGGCGGCCACCGGAAGGTGGTCGCTCCTCGTCTCCGGCAGCGTCCAGGAGGACAGCGGCTCCACGCCGCGGACCAGGATCTGGTCGATGCGGGCCATCGGGAAGGACGCCGGCCAGCTGAAGCCGAAGCCGTCGCCCGCCGCGCCCTGGGTGGAGCGGAGCTGGGAGGTCACGGCGTTGAGGGCGCGGTCGTTCATCGTGCCGTTGAGGTCGCCGAGGAGGACGATCCGCTGATGCGGGTCGTGCGAGATGGCCTCGCCGAGGGCGTCGGCGCTGTTGTCCCGCTGGTTGGCGGTGAACCCGGCGTCCATCCTGACGCGTACGGAGGGGAGGTGGGCGACGTAGACGGCCACCTCGCCCGCCGGGGCGGCGACCGTGGCCCGCATGGCGCGGGTCCAGCCCATGCGGATGTCGACGGGTCCGGCGTCGCGCAGCGGGTACTTGCTCCACAGGCCGACCGTGCCCTGCACCGAGTGGTGCTTGTACGTGTCGGCGAGGACCCGCTCGTACTCGGGGACCACGTCGCCCTTGAGCTCCTCCAGGGCCACCACGTCGGCGCCGGAGGCGGCGATCTGACGGGCCGTGCCCTCGGGGTCGGGGTTGTCGGCGTTCACGTTGTGGGTGACCACGGTGAGGTCACCGCCGCTCCGCGACTTGTCGACGACGAGCCCGCCGAAGAGGTTGAGCCAGACCACGGCCGGCAGGACGAGGGCGATCAGGGCGGTCGCGGAGCGCCGCAGCACGGCGAGGACGAGCAGCACCGGCACGAACAGGCCGAACCAGGGCAGGAAGGTCTCGGTCAGGCTGCCGAGGTTGCCGATCCGGTTGGGGATGTCGGAGTGGAGGCCCATCACCAGGGCGAGCAGCACGGCGCACAGCGCGAGGACGATGCCCCGGCGCCAGATGCCGCGGTCGCCGCGCAGGCGCTGCAGGGCGGCCCGGAACCGTGAGCCGGAGCGCTCGGTTCCCGCTCCGCCGTGCTCGGTCCCCGTCATGTCCACCCGCGCCATCACTGTCGTCCTCACTGCCTTGCTGCCTTGCCGTGCGACCCGGTGTCGACCCTAGGCGATGCCGGGCCGGTCGTACTCTTCGAGGGACGACAGCCGCGCGTGGCGGGTTCCTGCAGGTGGCGCGGGGCGTACGGCTGTGACAGAACGCGCACATTCGTACGGATCGCCCGGTCCCGGCTGCTCAGTCGGCCCGGGCGGCTCAGTCGCGCGGGCGCAGACCCTCCAGGACGGCGTCCACGATCTCCTCGGGCAGACCGGGCGACAGGGGGGCGCCGGGGCGGATGACGGTGCGCAGCAACAGCGGGCCGACGAAGAGGTCGTTGACGAGTTCGACGTCGAGGTCGGCGCGGAGCTCGCCGCGCTCGATCCCGCGCCGGATGGCGTCGAGGCCCATGCGGCGGCGGGGCTCGATGACGGTGTGGTGGTAGGCCTCCCACAGCTTGGGATACGACTGCATCTGCGAGAAGACGTTGTGCAGCAGCGCGGAGGTCCGCTTGACGAGACCGCGCTGGCGCAGCGACTCCAGGAGCCTGACGAGGTCGTCACGGACCGAGGTGCCGGGCAGCACCGGGTCCGGGGGCTCGACCGAGCGCAGGAGCTCGATCAGGAGCTCCTCCTTGCCGGCCCAGCGGCGGTAGATCGTGGCCTTGCCGACGCCGGCGGTGCGGGCGATCTTCTCGATGGACAGGTCGGTGAGCGGCACTCCGCTCTCCAGGAGCCCGACCACCGCGTCGAAGATCGCCTGGTCCGCGGCCTCGCTGCGGGGCCGCCCGCGCCGTACGGCTCCGGCGCCCGCGCCCGGTCCGGCCTCGGGGCCGGAGCCGGGGCAGGCGGGAGCGGGCGCGGCCGCGCAGACGGGGCCGGGGCCGGGGCCGGTCGTGACCGCCCGGCCGTTCTCCTGCGACACGTCTTCCGCCTCTCCTCCTGGGCTACCTCGGGACCGATTCTCCCGCCTCGGCGCGGCTGCCCGGGACGGCCGGGGCCTGGTCCCGGCCTCCGGGGGCGCGGCCGGGCAGGAACAGCGCGACGACGACCGCGCCGAGGACGGCGACGGCGGCCGAGCCGACGGCGGTGACGTGCATCGCGTCGAGGAAGGCGTCGTACGCCGGGGCGACGAGGCCGCGGCCCGCCGGGCCCAGCTTGTCGGCGACGGCCAGGGTCGCCTCGATCGACTCGCCCGCGGTCTCGCGCAGGCCCGCGGGGACGGCGCCGAGGTGGCCCTCGATCTCGCCGCGGTAGGTGCCGGAGAGCACGGAGCCGAGGACGGCCACGCCGAGGGCACCGCCGACCTGGCGGAAGGTGTTGTTGACGGCGGAGCCGGAGCCGGCCTTCTCGCGCGGCAGCGACTGCATCACGGCGACCGTGACCGGCGGCATGATGTGCGCCATGCCCGCGCCCTGGAGGAAGAAGACGACCTCGAGGACCCATACGGGCGTGTCCGCGTCGAAGAAGGCGAAGGCGGCCAGCCCCACGGCGACGGCCAGCATGCCGACGGTGCACACGGCCTTCGCGCCGAAGCGTTCGACGACCAGCCGGGCCCGCGGCGCGAACACCATCTGGGCGACGGCGAGCGGCAGGACGAGCAGGCCGGAATCCAGCGCGCTGTAGCCGCGGACGCTCTGCAGGTAGAAGGCGGAGAAGAAGGTCACGCCCATGAGGGCGAAGAAGACCAGCGCGATGGCGGCGACGGCGGCCGAGAAGGCGGGCTTGCGGAAGTACGAGACGTCGAGCGCCGGGTGGTCGCTGCGCTTCTCGTACAGCACGAAGGCGACCAGCACCGCGAGGCCCCCGAGGGACGGGAGGAGCACGGTGACGTCGGTGAAGCCGGCGAGCTCGCCGCCGCGGATGATGCCGTACACGAGCAGGACGAGCCCGAGGACGGACAGCAGCACGCCGGGCACGTCGACGCGGCCGGGCCTGGGGTCCTTCGACTCGGGGACCAGCCAGAGCATGAGCACGAGGGCCAGGATCACGACGGGCACGTTGACCAGGAAGACGGAGCCCCACCAGAAGTGCTCCAGGAGCACGCCGCCGGTGATGGGCCCCACGGCGATGGCGAGGCCGACGCCGCCGGCCCAGATGCCGATGGCCTTGGGCTGCTCGTCGCGCTCGAAGACGTTCATGAGGACGGCGAGGGTGGCGGGCATGACGAAGGCGGCGCCGAGGCCCATCACCGCCCGGTAGGCGATGAGCTCGCCGGGGCCGGTGGAGAACGCGGCGAGCGCGGAGCCGATGCCGAAGACGGTGATGCCGAAGAGCAGGACCTTCTTGCGGCCGAGGCGGTCGCCGAGCAGGCCCGAGGTGAAGAGCAGGCCCGCGAAGACGAGCGTGTAGGAGTTGATGGCCCACTCCAGCTCGCTCTGGGTGGCGCCGATGCCGACCGGGGCGGGGCCGGCGATCGTCTTGACCGCGACGTTGAGGATCGAGTTGTCGAGGACGACGATCAACAGGCTGAGCATGAGCACGCCGAGGATCGCCCAGCGACGGCTGTGTGACGTTGACATGCTCCCACCCTAGGCTCATTTCGATACGAGACCGTCTCGTATCGAAAAACCTGACAGACTCTTTACGTTCCGGCCGACCCCGTCCGACACCCCGTCCGACGCCCTGCGGACGCCCTGGTCGGCGCCCTGCGGACGCCCTGGTCGGCGCCCTGCCGGCGCCCCGGCCAGCGCCCCTGCGGAGCCCCTGCCGGCGTCGGTGAGCCTCGCTCGGCGTTTCCGCGACCGCGCCCGCGTTCACATCTCCGTGGTGTGAACAGCGCCACGCCGCTCCGCTGCCCCGCCCCGCTTCCCCGCCCGCCCCGCGAGGTGCCACCATGGATGTGGTCCGGGGACGCCACAGGGCGCCTCGAGATGACAAAAGGAGCCGTTCACCATGACGCTTCAGGCTGCCCAGAAACCGCCCGCCGACAGCAGCAAGGCGCTGTACGGAGGGAAGGGCACCCGCCGCATCACCGTCCACGACATCGCCGCCGCCAAGACCCGCGGCGAGAAGTGGCCCATGCTCACCGCCTACGACGCCATGACCGCCTCCGTCTTCGACGAGGCCGGCATCCCGGTGATCCTCGTCGGCGACTCCATGGGCAACTGTCACCTCGGCTACGACACCACCGTGCCCGTCACGATGGACGAGATGACGCTGCTCTCCGCCGCCGTCGTACGGGGCACCAGGCGCGCCCTCGTCGTCGGCGACCTCCCCTTCGGCTCGTACCAGGAAGGGCCCGTCCAGGCCCTGCGCAACGCCACCCGACTGGTCAAGGACGCGGGCGTCGGCGCGGTCAAGCTGGAAGGCGGCGAGCGCTCGCTGCCCCAGACCGAGCTGCTCGTCCAGGCCGGCATCCCCGTCATGTCCCACCTCGGCCTGACCCCGCAGTCCGTCAACACCATGGGCTACCGGGTGCAGGGCCGCTCCGACGAGGCCGCCCACAAGCTGCTGCGCGACGCCAAGGCCGCGCAGGACGCGGGCGCCTTCGCCGTGGTCCTGGAGCTCGTCCCGGCCGAGCTGGCGGCCGAGGTCACCCGCTCCCTGCACATCCCCACCATCGGCATCGGCGCCGGTCCCGACACGGACGCCCAGGTCCTCGTCTGGACCGACATGGCCGGTCTGACCGGCGGCAAGGTGCCGCGCTTCACCAAGCAGTACGCCAACCTGCGCGAGACGCTCGGCGACGCCGCCCGCGCCTTCGCGGAGGACGTCACCGGCGGGGCGTTCCCCGCCGAGGAGCACACCTTCCACTAGCCAGCCCGGTAAGACGACAGCCCGCCGACCGTCCCCCGTCGGCGGGCTGTCGACATCTCCGCCGGCATCTCCGCCGGCGTCCCCGCCGACATCCGTCGGCGCGCTGTCGGCGGTGCTGTCGGTCGGCTGTCGGTGCCCTGTCGGTGGCCGCCTGTTCCATGGTGGACATGACGCGATCACACACCAACGCCGTCGAGGTCCGGGGCCTCGTGAAGCACTTCGGCGAGACCAGAGCGGTCGACGGGATCGACCTGGACGTGCGCGAGGGCACCGTCCTCGGCGTCCTCGGCCCCAACGGCGCCGGCAAGACCACCCTCGTCCGCTGCCTGTCCACCCTCGTCGTCCCGGACGCCGGGACCGCCGTCGTCGCCGGTTACGACGTGGTGCGCCAGCCCCGCCAGCTGCGTCGCACCATCGGCCTCACGGGCCAGTACGCCTCCGTCGACGAGAAGCTGTCCGGCTGGGAGAACCTCTACATGATCGGGCGGCTGCTCGACCTCTCCCGCAGGGACGCCCGCCGCCGCGCCGACGAGATGCTGGAGCGCTTCTCCCTCACCGAGGCCGCCAAGCGCCCGGCCATGAACTACTCCGGCGGCATGCGGCGGCGCCTCGACCTGGCCGCCTCCATGATCGGGCAGCCCGCCGTGCTCTACCTGGACGAGCCCACCACCGGTCTCGACCCGCGCACCCGCAACGAGGTCTGGGACGAGGTCCAGCGGATGGTCGCCGAAGGCACGACCGTGCTGCTCACCACCCAGTACATGGAGGAGGCGGAGCAGCTCGCGAGCGAGCTGACCGTCATCGACCGCGGCCGGGTCATCGCCAGTGGCGGCGTCGACGAGCTCAAGGCCCGTGTCGGCGGCCGCACCCTCCAGGTCCGCCCCGCCGACCCGGCCGACCTGTCCGCCATGGCGGCGGCGCTCCGCGAGGCCGGCCTCGACGGGATCGGCGGCGCGTCCGTCGTCCCCGACGAGGGCCTGCTGTACGTGCCGATCCTCAGCGACGAGCAGCTGACCGCCGTCGTGGGGCTGTTCGGCGCCCGCGGCTTCGGCATCGCTCACATCGGCACCCATCTGCCCAGCCTCGACGAGGTGTTCCTCGCCATCACCGGCGAGAAGACGACCGCCACCGACGCCGACCGTGACGCGATCCACCAGGAGGTCGCCGCATGAGCACCACCACGCTTCCCCAGTCCCCCGTGGACGCGCGGGGACCCGGCGGCACGCCCGCCAAGGCCCCCGTCGGCCGCGCCGACGGCCGGATCGGCCTGCGGGCCAACCTCCGCCACATCGGCGCCCTCGCCCGGCGCAACGCGCTGCAGATCAAACAGGACCCGGAGTCGATGTTCGACGCCGTCCTGATGCCGATCATCTTCATCCTGCTGTTCGTGTACGTCTTCGGCGGCGCCATGGCCGGCAAGGGCAACCAGCAGGAGTACGTGAACTACCTGGTGCCCGGCATGATGGCCATGATGGGCATGAACATCGCGATGGCCGTCGGCACCGGCATCAACGACGACTTCAAGAAGGGCGTCATGGACCGGTTCCGGACCATGCCGATCGCCCGTTCCTCGGTCCTCATCGCGAAGATCGTCGTCGAGATCGGCCGCATGCTGGTCGCCACCGCGATCCTGCTGGGCATGGGCTTCCTGCTCGGCCTGGAGATCCGCACCTCGGTGCTCGACCTGGCCGCCGCCGTCGGCCTGTCCATGGTCTTCGGCGCCGCCCTGATGTGGATCTTCATCCTGCTCGGTCTCACCATGAAGACGGCCCAGGCCGTCCAGGGAATGGCCATGCTCGTGCTGATGCCGCTGCAGTTCGGCTCCTCGATCTTCGCCAAGCCGACCACGATGCCCGGCTGGCTGCAGACCTTCACCGACTACAACCCGCTGTCCAACCTGGCCGACGCCGCCCGAGCCCTGATCAACGGCGGCCCCGTCGCCCACTCCGTCTGGATGACGCTCGCCTGGGCCGTCGGCATCACCGTCGTCACGGCGCCGCTCGCGGTCGCCAGGTTCCGCAAGAAGACCTGACCCGCCGACGCGGGGGAACGGTACTCGGCGCGCCTCAGATCGCGTCGGCGCGTTCGAGCAGGGCGGCGGCCTCCTCCAGGGAGAGGCCGCCGCCCTCGGCGTACGCGGCCTCGAACGCCTCGTCGTCGGCGAGCGCGGCCCGGGCGAGCGCGGTCGCCCGGGCCACGTTCTCCCGCTCGATGGGAGGAGCCAGGTGGGCGGGCGGCAGCAGCGCCTCGTAGGCACCCAGCAGCACGGCCGCCGTACGGGCCGAAGGGCCGCCGAGCCCGGCCAGCGCCCAGGCCGCGGTGACCGCGTGGATCGCCGGCATCTGCGGGGCCACCATCAGCGACAGCGCCCCGAGGGAACTCAGGTACGCCCGCCGGGACACGTCGAACGCCGCGGCGTACTCCCCGTCCAGGTTGTGGACCCAGCCCAGACTGCCCAGGGTGAAGCCCTCGAAGATGGAGAAGGTCTCCGAACTGAACTCCTCGAGGAGCCGCTGGAGGTGCACCCGCGCCTCGGCGGTCCGGCCGGTCCTGCCGAGCAGCATCGCGAGGAAGATCCGGGCCGCGAGCATCGGCTCGTGGCCGCGGCCGTGCTCGCCGTCGACGATCTCGCGCAGGATCCGCTCCGCGTCCTCCTGCCGGCCCGTCTCGATCAGCATGTCGGCGTACCGGGCACGCAGCAGCGCCATCTGGGACTGGGCGCCGATCCGCCGCGCGTACTCGATCGCCGCCGCGAAGTCCTCGGCCGCGCCCTGGAACTCGAGCCGCCGTTCGCGGGCCTCGGCGCGCGAGGACAGGGCCTCGGCAGCGCCCCAGGCGTCGTCGAGACGGACGAAGATCTCCAGGCTCTCCTCGGCGTCGGCTGCCGCGCTCGCGGCCAGGTCGGCCCGGTTGGCCCGCAGGTTGGCGCGCAGCTGGAGGGCGTTGCCGAGCTCCCACTCGTAGCCGTAGCGGCGGCAGGCGT
Source organism: Streptomyces sp. NPDC012637 (assembly GCF_042954805.1). NCBI lineage: Bacteria > Bacillati > Actinomycetota > Actinomycetes > Kitasatosporales > Streptomycetaceae > Streptomyces > Streptomyces sp. NPDC012637. The sequence continues at coordinate 304,070 of NZ_JBIBDS010000003.1, read as the reverse complement.
CCACATGGGCGTCCAGGGCCTCGCCCATGCGGCCGGGTTCGGCGATGAGCAGGACGGCGAAGACGCTGAAGGAGCCGGGCAGCCGGCAGGTCTGCGGCAGCCCGGGCGGGTAGCTCTCGTTGATCAGCCGCAGCCGCGCGACGCCCTCGGGCGTCGTCCAACGGCCCGTCTCGTGGTCCATGTTGAGCAGCTCGATCATCCGCACCCCGCGCCTGGCCTCCCACAGCTGCTCCTCGCTCAGTGGCGGCGGCGCGGCGGTGACCGGCTCGTACAGCGGGACGACGGGACCCGCGTCCGGCCCGAACGGGTCGGGCCCGAGGGCGGCGACGGACTCGGCCCAGTGCAGGGCGTCGGAGCGCAGGTCGCGCATGTTCCAGTACCAGAGCAGCGCGTGCACGAGCACCAGTCCCTCGTGCTCGTCGCGTGCGGCGACGGCGCGGCGCAGCGCGGTGCGCAGGTTGCCGTACTCGGTGCCGAACCGGGCCACGGCGGCGACCTGCCGGCCGGTGCGCAGCTCGGGATCGGTGAGGCGGGCGAGCTCCCGGTAGTAGGTGAGGTGCCGCCGCTCGGCCGCCGCCCGGTCCCCGGCCTCGTCGAGCCGCTCGGCGGCGTACTCGGCGACGGTCTCGAGGAGCCGGTAGCGCATGCCGGGGGCGGCCCCGGCGCTGCCGGCGGCGTCGGTGGCGACGACGAGCGACTTGTCGACGAGCGAGCCGAGCACGTCGAGCACGTCGGCGGGCGCGGGTCCGTACGGGGCGAGCGGGGCGTGCTGGTCGCGTGGGTGGTGCCGGCCGTGTGGGTCGTGCTGGTGGCCTCGCTCGCGCGGGCCGGCGCGGTGGGCCGACGGTTCGCCGCAGACGGCCTCCGCCGCCTCCAGGTCGCAGCCGCCCGTGAAGACCGACAGGCGGCGCAGGACCGCGCGTTCGGGCTCGTCGAGGAGGTCCCAGGACCAGTCGACGACCGCGCGCAGGGTCTGCTGGCGCGGCAGGACGGTCCGGGCACCGGAGGTGAGCAGCCGGAAGCGGTCGTCCAGCCGGTCGGCGATCTGGCGAGCCGTCAGTATCCGCAGCCGCGCAGCCGCGAGCTCGATCGCCAGCGGCAGGCCGTCGAGGCGGCGCACGATCTCGGCCGCCGCCTCCGGGTCCTCCCCCACCGAGAAGCCGGGCCGTACGGCGGCGCCGCGCTCGCCGAGGAGGCGGAGGGCGGTCTCCGGAGGCAGCGGGCCCACCGGGCGCAGCACCTCGCCCGGCACGCCCAGCGGCTCCCGGCTCGTCGCGAGGACGGTCACGCCCGGGCAGCGGGCGAGCAGCGTCTCCGCCAACGCGGCGGCCGCGCCCACGAGATGCTCGCAGTTGTCGAGCAGGAGCAGCATCCGACGACCGGCGCAGTGCTCGACGAGCCGGTTGCCGGGCTCCTCGCCGAGGCGCAGTTCCTCGGCTCCCGCGCCGCGCAGCACCGTCTCGCGGGCGCCGAGCGCCCCGAGGACGGCCTCGGTGACGGCCTCCGGGTCGGTGACGGGGGCGAGTTCGACGAGCCAGACGCCGTCGCGCCAGGCCCCGCCCGCGCCGGCCCGCTCGGCGGCCTCCTGCGAGAGCCGGGTCTTCCCGGCGCCGCCGGGCCCGAGGAGGGTGACGAGCCGCCCGGCCCGCAGGGCGTCCTGGAGGGCGGAGATGTCGTCCTCGCGGCCGACGAAGCTGGTGAGCCGGGCGGGCAGGTTCCCCGCGAGGGGAGCGGAGCCGGGAGGGGCCGCGGGAGGCGGAGCGGCCGGCGCGGCGCCGGCCAGCAACTCGGCGTGCAGGGCGCGCAGTTCCGGGGACGGGTCCGCGCCGAGCCGCCCGGCCAGCTCCCGCCGCACCGCCTCGTAGGCGGCGAGCGCCTCCGACGGACGGCCCGTGTCCCGCAGGGCGCGGATCCGCAGGGCCTGCAGGGGTTCGTCGAGCGGGTGCCCGGCGCACAGGGTGTCGAGCTCGGGCAGCACGGCGGCCGCCTCGCCGAGCGCGAGCGCGGCCGCCAGCCTGGCCCGGCGGGCGTCGAGCCGGCGCGCCTCCCAACGGGCGGCCTCGGCCGCGCCGTCGGGCAGATCGGCGAGCGCCGGGCCCTTCCACAGCGCCAGCGCCTCGTCGAGCAGCCGGGCGGCGCGCTCCGGCCGCCCCGCGTCCAGTTCCCGTACGCCCTCGGCCGCGAGCCGTACGAAGCGGTGGGCGTCGACGTCGTCGGGCTCGGCCGCGAGCCGGTAACCGCCCTCGGTGGACAGCACCCGCTCGTGCCCGAGGGCCCGGCGCAGCCGTCCGACGAGCGCCTGCAGCGCGGCGACCGCGTCGGCGGGCGGCTCGTCGCCCCACACCTCGTCCACGAGCACGCCCACGGGCACCGCCCGCCCGGCCCGCAGCGCGAGGACGGTGAGCAGCGCGCGCACCCGCGGCCCGCCGACGCCGACGGTGCCTTCTGACGTGTGGGCCCCGGCGGCCCCGAGGACGGAATAGCGCACGCCCCCCATTCTCCGCGAGCCCGCCTCCGGCCCGCGCGCGGGCCGCCGTACGGGGGCCGGGGCCGGAACCCGGGAGGGGGACCGGTACGTTTCCCGCACACGCGGCCGACCGGCCGACGGACCGCAGCCCCGGGGAGAAGCTCCATGTCCACGACCACCCATCGCCACGACGAGCGGCGGATCAGCCCCGTCTTCCTGGCGATCCTCGCGGTGATGGCCGTCACCGGCTGGGCCGTGTGGACGGACTTCGCCGCGCTGCCCGGGCTCGCGGTGTTCCTCTTCGTGACCGCGGCGTGGATCGTGTCCCTCTGTCTCCACGAGTACGCCCACGCCCGTACCGCGCTGCACAGCGGGGACATCACGATCGGCGCCCGGGGCTATCTGACGCTCAACCCGCTCGCGTACACCCACGCGGTCCTGAGCATCATCCTGCCGGTGCTCTTCGTGATCCTGGGCGGCATCGGTCTGCCGGGCGGCGCCGTCTTCGTCGACCGCGGCCGGGTGCACGGCCGCTGGAAGCACAGCCTGATCTCGGTGGCCGGGCCGCTGGCGAACGTCCTGTTCGCCGTCGTCTGCACGGCGCCGTTCTGGCTCGACGCGCTCGACGGCGTGCCGACCGCCTTCCGGTACGCGCTCGCGTTCCTGGCGTTCCTCCAGGTCACGGCGGCGCTCCTGAACCTGCTGCCGGTGCCGGGCCTGGACGGCTACGGCGTGATCGAGCCCTGGCTCTCGTACAACGTGAAGCGGCAGATCGAGCCCTACGCGCCGTACGGCTTCTTCGTCGTCATCGCGCTGCTCTTCGTCCCCGCGGTCAACGGGGCCTTCTTCGACGTGATCGACGGGCTGATGCGGGCGCTGGGCGTGCCGGAGCTGTCGCGCGCCTGCGGCTCCGAGATGTACCGCTTCTGGCAGGGCGAGGCGCCGGAGATCTGCGGGGTCTGACGCGGCCCGTCGGACACGCCGCAGGGCCTGTCTTCCGGATCGGGCCGGGACACCGGCAGGATCCGGAAGGGACGGCAGGGCCTAGGCGTCGCGGGTGGCGCGGGCGCGCTTCACGTAGTACCACGCCATGTTCGAGGACAGGCCGGCGAACAGCACCCACACCACTCCCAGCCAGCTGCCCTGGGCGAAGGAGACGACGGCGGCCGCGACCGCGAGGACGCAGACGGCGAGGGCGTAGAGGGCGAGACGGGGCATGGGGGTCGGCTCCTGTCCGGGTACGGCTGATGGTGCCCGTCCAGTGTCCCCCATGCCCTCCGTCACGCCGGGACCGGCTCGGCGTCCGGCTCAGACGTCGGTGACGCGCAGGCCCGCGTGGGCCTTGTAGCGGCGGTTCACCGAGATCAGGTTCGCGACCAGCGACTCGACCTGGTGGGCGTTGCGCAGCCGGCCCGCGAAGACGCCGCGCATGCCCGGGATGCGGCCGGCCAGGGCCTGGACGAGCTCCACGTCGGCGCGGACCTCGCCGAGGACCATCACGTCGGTGTCGATCTCGTCGATCGACGCGTCCTGGAGGAGGACCGCCGACAGGTGGTGGAAGGCGGCCGTGACCCGCGAGTCCGGGAGCAGCGCGGCGGCCTGCTCGGCGGCCGAGCCCTCCTCCGGCTTGAGCGCGTAGGCGCCCTTTTTGTCGAAGCCGAGCGGGTTGACGCAGTCCACGACGAGCTTGCCCGCGAGCTCCTCGCGCAGGGACTCCAGCGTCTTGGCGTGGCCGTCCCACGGCACGGCGACGATCACGACGTCGCTGCGCCGGGCGCACTCGGCGTTGTCGGCGCCCTCGACGCCGAGGCCCAGCTCGTCGGCCGCCGCCCGGGCGCGGTCGGCGGCGCGCGAGCCGATGATCACCTTCTGGCCGGCCTTGGCGAGCCGGTAGGCGAGCCCCCGGCCCTGGTCGCCGGTGCCGCCGAGGACGCCGACGACGAGTCCGGAGACGTCGGGCAGGTCCCAGGGGTCCTTCGGGGCCTGCGGTGCAGTGGTGGAGGAAGTCATGGCCTCGACATTACTGGCCGGTCGGCCCGGTGGTCCCCGTCCGGGTGAGTCCGCTCGGAAGGGCTGCGCGCGGCGGGCCGGGCGGGGCACCATGCCGGGGCATGGACGCCGTACGTGTCGCGCTGCTGCGCGAAGTGCTCGCCGGGACCGAGTGGCCGGCCGCCGCCCGGCGCTTCGCGGGCTCCCTCCGGTCCTCCGTCGTCTCCCACGGCGGCGGGCTGCTGCTCGTCGGCACGGCGGAGTACGAGCCCTGGCACCTGGCCGCGCACCTCGTCGACGAGTCCGCCTGGTCGGGCCGCCCCGAGCTCGCCCCGACCCTGGTCCGGCACCGGGTGCGGGCCGGCGACCCGGCGCACCTGGCCGTCGGCCTCGGGCGGATCGAGTCGGCGGGGCGCGGGGCGACGCTGCTCATGGTGGCGCCGTCCCGGCCGGACGAAGGGCTGCTCGAACGGGTCCACGACGCGCGCCGGGCGGGCGCCACGGTCCTGTCGCTGGACGGCGGCGACGCCGAGCTGCTCGGCCTCGCGCACGAGACTCTGACGGTGGCGCCGGACGGCGAGGTCGACCTGGACACGGTGGAGCACCTGGTGAGCGCGGCGACCGGCGAGAACTGCCTGCCGCCGGCGCCGCGCGGCCGTCTCCGCTTCCGCGACCGCCTCTCGCGCCTCGCCGACCAGCTGACGGCCCCGCCGCCGGCGCGCTGGTGACGGGTGCGGCCCGCGCCAACGCCGGGCACGCTCCGGGCACGCGCCGGGTCATGCGGTTGCCCGGGGCGAGGGCCGTGCCGAGCATGACGCGTCGTGCATCGCCTCGCCCGCCTCCTCCCCGACCTCGCGCCCTGGCGCGGCAGCGGCCTGACCCCACGTCGTACGGGCCGTCCTCACCTCCCGGGACGGTGGCGGGGGTGAGGTCGGGGGTGAGGGTCCGGCTCCCGGTGCGGGTCCGGGTGGGAGTGCGGGGGATGCAAGGGGTGAGGGAGGTGCTGGAAGTGGTGGTGGCTGAGCGTGGCCACCGCCAGTGTGGTCAGGACGATCACGCCCGCCGTCTCCAGGCCCAGGGTGGGCCGCACCAGCTCCGCGTCCGGCGACTCCTGGAAGCCGAACAGGCCCGTGGTGAGGCTGAGGAACAGCGCGCCCAGGGACCCTGCCGTGAACAGCGCCGTCACGGCGGCCACCGGCCCGAGCCACCGCGTGGGCGTGACGAGCAGCGCCACGGCGAGGACGCAGCCGACGACGCCGTTGAACAGGAACAGCGCACCGATGGTGGCGAGGTCCCGGTATCCGGAGTCCCACAGGTGCAGGTGGATCCCGGCCATCGCGGCGGTCAGGCCCGCGGCCGCGACGCGCAGCACGACCGTCGCCACCGTCCGTCTCGTAGCCATGTCCGGCTCCTCGTGGCCGTCTCTAGTAGCCGGTGCCGGGGCTGTCGGTGCCGGGGCTCTCGTCCGGCGTGCCGTTCGTACCGGCGCCCACGGTGATCTCGGTCTTCATGCCCCTGTCCTTGTGGCCGTCGACGGGGCAGTAGACCTCGTACGTGCCGGACTCGAGGGTCACCTTCAGGGTCGTGGACCCCCCGGGTCCGATGGTCTCGCTGCGGTTCTCGCCGCCGGGCCCCTCGAACTCCAGGGCGTGGTCGTGCTGCCCGGTGTTCTTCGCGGTGAACGTGTAGTCGCCGGGCGCGAAGGTCTCCTGCGAGAACGTGATGCGGAAGTCGGAGAGCGTCGCGTCGACCTGGGTCGAGGCCGTCGTGTCGGCCGGCGGCGGAGTGGTGGTGGCGCCGCCCCCGTCGCCGTCTCCGTCGCCGCACGCGGCGGCCAGCAGGGCGGTGAGAGCGGCGGCCGACACGCCGAGCGCCACTCGGTCGCGTCGGCTGCGGCGGGTGCCTCGGGTGCTGCGTGAGTACGTCATGGTTCGGTCCTCCGCAGGGGATACGGCGCAGCCGCGGGAAGGGATTGCGGCGGACGTGCGGCGGACAATGGCCGTAGGCAATCCCCTCGGGGCGACGGAACGTATCCACGGGTATGCGGCGCATGGCCCTTCCCCTCGGAGGCCTGCCCCTCGGGCGGGTGTCCGACGAGGCACTGCTCTCCGGGCTGACGACGGGCGATCCGGAGATCGCGGTCGCGTTCGTGCGCCGTTTCCAGCGCACCGTCTTCGGTGTGGCCGTCGCCGTCGTCCGTGATCCCCAGCTCGCCGAGGACATCGCCCAGCAGACCTTCGAGCGGGCGTGGCGGCACGCGCAGGTGTACGACCCGCGGCGCGGTTCGGTGCGGACCTGGCTGACGGCCGTCGCCCACAACCTGGCGGTCGACGCGGTACGGGCACGGCGGGCCAGCCCGGTCCCGCCGGAGGACCTGGACGCGCTGCTCGGCCTGGTGACCGAGACGCCGGAGCGGTGGGCGCTCGCCGACGAGAGCGCGCGGCGGGTGCGGCGGGCGGTGGCGGCGCTGCCGCGGGGGCAGGCCCGGGCGCTGGTGATGGCGGGGATCTACGGGATGACGGCGCGGGAGGTCGCCGGGGTCGAGGGCATCCCGCTGGGCACGGCCAAGACGCGGATCAGGACGGGGATGCTCCGGGTGCGGGCGCTGCTCGAAGAAGGCGGGCCCGAGGAAGGGGACCTCGGAGAAAGGGAGCACGGGGAAAGCACGATCGGAGAGAGGAAGGTCGGAGAGAGGAAGCCCAGAGAGAGGAAGCCCGGAGAGAGGCGGCCCGGAGAGAGGCGGCCCGAGGAAGGGGAGCCCGAGGACGGGGAGGAGGAGAAGCCGTGAGCGGCCCGGAGTGCGAGCGGCTGCGGGAACAGGTCGCCGAGCTGGCGCTCGGGGTCCTGCCGGCCCGGGAGCGGGCCGAGGCGGTGGCCCATCTGGACGGCTGCCCGGACTGCCGGGAGCGGGTCCGGGAGCTGACGGCGGTCGGCGACGGGCTGCTCGGGCTGCTGCCGGAGGCCGAACCGCCGGTCGGCTTCGAGACCCGGGTGGTCCGGGTCGTGGCCCCTGAGCCGCCCGCGCCACGGCGGGCGGGGCGCGTCCGCGGGCGGCGCCTGCGGCTCGCGGCGGCGGCCGTCGCCGGCGCGTTGGCCTTCGGCTTCGGCGGCTGGGCGGTCGGCACGGCGGTCCAGGGCCCGCCGACGGTGGCCGAGCGGACGGACGGGACGCGGCTGCGGGAGGCGGCGCTGCTCGCCGACGGCCAGGAGGTGGGCCGGTTCTACGCCCATGCGGGGGCCGGCGGCTGGGTGTACATGTCGGTCGACCTGGACCGGGCCGCCGGCGGCCCGGTGCGCTGCGTCCTCGTGGGCGCCGACGGGTCGACCAGGCCCGTGGGGTCGTTCCCTCTGAAGGGTGGTTACGGATACTGGGGCGCGCCGGTCACCGGAGTGGATCCCGGCGCGGTGGCGGGCGCCCGCCTCCTGGCCCCGGACGGCACCGTCCTCGCCGAGGCCCGCTTCGACGGCACGGCCGCCGCACCCTAGGGGGTGGGCGCAGGGCGTGTCCGCGAAGTCCCGCCTGGCCTGCGGGCAGACGGAGCTGCTTTCCGGACACCTCCTGGGTCCTGTCGTCGGACTCCCGTCGTCGCCCGGAGGGCGGCCCTGCGGCGTCAGGTGCGTGCTCTCGGCGTGCCTGGCGCAGGGCCTCGTACGGGACGTGCTCGGGCTTGTGCCCGGTGCGGCGAGAGCACGTGCACGGCGTCGCGGAACAGGCGGGAGTGTGACGACAGGCCCTAGCGGCCGAAGCCGTCCTGGTCGCCCGGGTCGTCGCCGCCAGCCGGTCCGTCGCCCGTCCTGTCGCCCGTCCTGTCGTGCCAGCGCGGGTCGGTGTCCCACTCCAGGTTCCGCTCCCGGGCGGTCTCCATGGCGTGGGCGGCCTCCTCACGGCTGGTGTACGGGCCGAAGCGGTTCTTGGCCGGGCACTCGGGGCCCTCCTCGACCTTCTTGTGCTCCAGGCAGTAGTACCACTCGCCCGGCTTGCCCGACGTGCGCTTCTTGAACAGGGCCATGTCGGCTCCTTCCTCCGTCACCATGCTGCCCCAGACGCGGTCGTTAGACTCGCTGACATGTCTGGCCAGTCGCTTCTCGTACCGGGGGAGCTCTCCCCCCACCGTTCCGTTCCCGGGTCCATCCGCCGTCCCGAGTACGTCGGAAAGCCCGCCCCCACGCCGTACACCGGTCCTGAGGTGCAGGACGCCGACACGATCGAGCGGATGCGCGTGGCCGGCCGCCTCGCCGCACAGGCGATGGAGGAGGCCGCCAAGCACATCGCGCCGGGCGTCACCACGGACGAGCTGGACCGGGTCGCCCACGAGTTCCTGTGCGACCACGGCGCCTACCCCTCCACGCTCGGCTACCGCGGCTTCCCGAAGTCGCTGTGCTCGTCGGTCAACGAGGTCATCTGCCACGGCATCCCCGACTCGACCGTCCTGAAGGACGGCGACATCGTGAACCTGGACGTGACCGCGTTCATCGGCGGCGTGCACGGCGACAACAACGCCACCTACCTGTGCGGCGACGTGGACGAGGAGTCCCGGCTGCTCGTCGAGCGGACCCGGGAGTCCCTGAACCGGGCCATCAAGGCGGTCAAGCCGGGCCGCCAGGTCAACATCATCGGCCGGGTCATCGAGTCGTACGCCAAGCGCTTCGGCTACGGCGTGGTGCGGGACTTCACCGGGCACGGCATCAACTCGTCGTTCCATTCCGGGCTGATCATTCCGCACTACGACTCGCCGCACCACACGACGGTGATGCAGCCGGGCATGACCTTCACCATCGAGCCGATGCTGACGCTGGGCACCCACGAGTACGACATGTGGGACGACGGCTGGACCGTGGTGACCAAGGACCGGAAGCGGACCGCGCAGTTCGAGCACACGCTCGTGGTGACGGAGAACGGGGCCGAGATCCTCACGTTGCCCTGACGCGTCAGAGGGGTACGTTCTTACCGACAGGACGTCGGGAACCAATTGACTTAGGTATGCCTAAGTCGGCACTATCGGCAGTGGTTCCCGACCCCTACGGTCCCGACGGTCCCGGAGGCACGCCTTGGACACGCCCTTCTCGACGCTCATCCGCACCGCCTCGCACGAGCAGCACACGGAAGCGGAGTCGTCGTCGTTCATGAGCGACCTCCTCGGCGGACGGCTGGCCGTCGACGCCTACGCCCGCTACACGGAGCAGCTGTGGTTCGTGTACCGGGCGCTCGAGGACGGCGCGGAGGCCCTGAAGGCCGACCCGGTCGCCGGGCCCTTCATACAGCCGGAGCTGTTCCGCACGGAGGCCCTGGAGCAGGACCTCGCCCACCTGCGCGGGCCCGGCTGGCGCGCCGGGCTGACCGCGCTGCCCGCCACCGAGGCGTACGCGGCGCGGATCGCCGAGTGCGCCCGCGACTGGCCGGCGGGCTACGTGGCGCACCACTACACCCGCTACCTCGGCGACCTCTCGGGCGGCCAGATCATCCGCGACAAGGCCGAGCGCACGTGGGGCTTCACGCGCAAGGGCGACGGCGTGCGCTTCTACGTCTTCGAGGACATCGGCAACCCGGCCGCCTTCAAGCGGGCGTACCGGGAGCTGCTCGACGGGGTGAACGCCGACGACCTGGAGAAGCAGCGGATCGTCGACGAGTGCAAGCGCGCGTTCGACTTCAACGGCGCGGTGTTCCGGGAGCTGTCGGGCGAGTTCCCGCTCAGCGCCGCCTGACGCCCGGACGGGCAGGGCCCGCGCGCTCACGCACTCACGTGCTCAGACGGTCAGGGTCCGCTCCAGGCGGACCCGGCCGCCGAGTTCGATGATGCCGTCGGGGCCGGGCGCGGTGAGCATCTGCGAGCCCAGTCCCTGGGTGATGTTGAGGGCGCGGCCCAGTTCGGCGGTGAGCAGCAGCGCCGCCGCGCCCGTCGCCTCGTCCTCGTCGATGCCGTCGCCGCGGCCGGGGAAGCCACGCGCCCTGACCCGGCCGGCGGCCTCCTCCTCCCAGGCCCAGGCGTAGATCCACTCCCCCGGCTCGGGCACCTCGAGGGCGTCGACCTCGGCGGCGGAGCCGTACTGGCGCAGCGTGCGCGGCGGGGCCCACTCGGCACGGGCCTCGATCCAGGTGAACTCCCCGTCCCCGCGCACCCACACCTCGCCGGCCGGCGGGCAGACCACCTCCACGTCGAGCAGCCAGGCCACGCCGACGAGCGGGTGCCCGGCGAAGGGCAGGCGGACTCCGGGCGTGTAGATGTCGACGGTCCCGCGCTCGGGGTCGTCGACGAACACGGTCTCGCTGAAGCCGAGTTCCTTCGCGAGCGCCTGCCGGGCGGCCTCGTGGGGATAGGTCCGCCCGTCGCGCACGACGCCGAGGGCGTTGCCGTACCGGCCGTCGCCCGCACAGAAGACCCGCAGGACGTCGATGTCAGTGGCGGCCAAGAGGCTCGTCTCGGTCGTGTTCATGACGGAATTGAAGCATCAAGGCGTTCCGTTCCGCGGCACCACCCGGAATCGGCCGGGTGGGCGTGCCGTCCTCGCCGTCGCTCCGGTCCGGCCCCACGGCCACCGGGTCCGGCCCCTCCGCGAGGGCCGCCACCACGCGGTCGCGCCCGTCCAGGACCAGCCCCGCCGACCCGCGGACCGGCCCCGCTCGTGCTGCGCGTGCGCGCGGCACCCACACCCTCCGCCCTACCCGCGCGTAACCGAAATGCGGACAATACGCCCCGCTTGACCGGCCCTTGACCAAGCCGTGAAAACCCCATGAGCCCCCTGTGACCGCGCCGTGTCCGGTCCGCCGGACCTGAGAGCTGAATCACTGGACGGGCGGGTATGGCTGAGGTAAGCCTCGGTTAAGTTAGGTCCGCCTCACCCCCGCCCCCGCCCTCCGTCCCCGAGTGGAGCCCACATGCGAGCCGTCCGTCTCTCCGTCGTCACCGCCGCCGCGACCGCGGCGACCCTGGCCGCCGTCACGGGCTGCGCGCAGAAAAGCGACGACTCCAAGGGCGCTGACGGTGCGATCACCGTGGTCGCGAAGGACGACTCCTGCGAGGTCTCCAAGAAGGACTTCCCGGCCGGTCACCTCAAGCTGAACGTGGAGAACCGCGGCAGCAAGGTCACCGAGGTCTACGTCCTCTACCCGGACGACCGCATCGTCACCGAGCGCGAGAACATCGGCCCCGGCACCAAGGCCACCATCACCGCCGAGATCAAGGCCGGCGACTACGAGATCGCCTGCAAGCCCGGCATGAAGGGCGACGGTATCCGCCAGCAGGTCAAGGCCACCGGCGCCGGTGCCGGTGCCGGCGCCGCCAAGCGCTCCCCCGAGATGGACGCCGCCGTCGCCGCCTACCGCCAGTACGTGCAGGCGCAGGCCGACGAGACGCTGCCCAAGGTGAAGAAGTTCACCGACGCCGTCCGCGCCGGCGACGTCGAGGCCGCCAAGGCCGCCTACGCCGACTCACGCATCGGCTGGGAGCGCACCGAGCCGGTCGCCGAGTCCTTCGGCGACATCGACCCGAAGGTCGACGTCCGCGAGGACGGCCTGGAGGAGGGCCAGGACCCGGCGAAGGACTGGACCGGCTGGCACCGCCTGGAGAAGGCGCTGTGGCAGGACAAGAAGATCGGCGACCGCGAGAAGCAGCTCGCCGACCTCCTCGACAAGGACCTCGCGGACTGGGTGAAGCGGGCCGGCAAGGCCGACATCACCCCGACCTCGATGGCCAACGGCGCCAAGGAGCTCCTGGACGAGGTCGCCTCCCGCAAGGTCACCGGCGAGGAGGAGCGTTACTCCCACACCGACCTGGTCGACTTCAAGGCCAACGTCGAGGGCGCCCAGAAGGCCTTCGAGCTGCTCAAGCCGGTCGCCCAGAAGAACGACCCGAAGCTGGTCGCCGAGCTCGACAAGCAGTTCGCCGCCCTGAACACGCTGCTCGACAAGTACCGCACGGACAAGGCGAGCTACGTCTTCACCTCGTACGACAAGGTCTCCAAGGAGCAGCGCAAGGAGCTCTCGGACGGCGTGAACGCGCTGGGCGAGCCGCTCTCCAAGCTCGCCGCCGCGGTCGTGAAGTAACGGGGGACGCAGAGATGACCGAGCAGCACACCGAGGCCGCCGGGAGCACCGGGGCCTCCGAGCAGCAGGGCGGCGGCGCGCCCTCCCGCCGCAGCGTCATCGGCTGGGGCGGTGCCGGGCTCGCGCTCGGCGCCGCCGCGGCGGGCGGCGCCGTGGTCCTGGCCCAGGGCCGTACGGACGACACCGCCCCGGTCGCCGACTTCGGCGGCGCCGTCCCCTTCCACGGCGCGCACCAGGCCGGCATCGCCACCCCGGTCCAGGACCGGCTGCACTTCGCGGCCTTCGACGTGAAGACGAAGGACCGCGAGGAGCTGATCCAGCTCCTGAAGGACTGGACCCGGGCCGCCGAGCGCATGACGGCGGGTCACGAGGTCGGCGAGGGCGCCTACGGCGGTCTGCCCGAGGCCCCGCCGGACGACACCGGCGAGGCGCTCGGCCTCAAGCCCTCCCGGCTGACCCTCACCATCGGCTTCGGCCCCTCGCTCTTCGACGGCCGCTTCGGCCTGCGGGACCGGCGGCCCGAAGCACTGGTCGACCTGCCGAAGTTCCCCGGCGACAACCTCGACAAGGCGCGCAGCAACGGCGACATCTGCATCCAGGCCTGCGCCGACGACCCGCAGGTCGCGGTGCACGCCATCCGCAACCTGGCCCGGATCGGCTTCGGCAAGGTCGCGGTGCGCTGGTCGCAGCTCGGCTTCGGCAAGACGTCCTCGACCACCCCGGACGCGCAGACCCCGCGCAACCTGTTCGGGTTCAAGGACGGCACCCGCAACATCGCGGGCACCGACACGGCGCGCCTCGACAAGCACGTCTGGGTGTCCGGCAAGGCCGCCCAGGGCCCGGCGGCCTGGATGGACGGCGGCTCGTACCTGGTCGCGCGCCGGATCCGGATGAACGTCGAGATCTGGGACCGCACTCCGCTCCAGGAGCAGGAGGACATCTTCGGCCGCGACAAGAAGGAAGGCGCGCCCGTCGGCAAGGCCAAGGAGCACGACGAGCCGTTCCTGAAGGCGATGAAGCCGGAGGCGCACGTACGGCTCGCGCACCCGGACTCCAACAACGGCGCGACGATCCTGCGCCGCGGCTACTCCTTCACGGACGGCACGGACGGTCTCGGCCGCCTGGAGACGGGCCTGTTCTTCCTCGCGTACCAGAAGGACGTCCGCACCGGCTTCATCCCGGTGCAGACGTCGCTGGCGGCCGACGTCCTCAACGAGTACATCCAGCACGTGGGTTCGGCGATCTTCGCGGTCCCGCCGGGCGTCCGCGACAAGGACGACTGGTGGGGCCGGGCGCTGTTCGCGTGATCCAAGAAGGAGTCCGACGTGTTCGGGAACTATCTGATCGGCCTGCGTGAGGGCCTCGAGGCCAGCCTCGTCGTCTGCATCCTCATCGCCTACCTGGTGAAGACGGACCGCCGTGACGCCCTGAAGCCGATCTGGATCGGCATCGGCGTCGCGGTCGGGCTCGCGCTCGCCTTCGGCGCCGGCCTGGAGTTCGGCTCGCAGGAGCTGACCTTCGAGGCGCAGGAGCTGCTCGGCGGCTCGCTGTCGATCCTCGCCGTGGTGCTCGTGACCTGGATGGTCTTCTGGATGCGGCGCACCGCGCGGCACCTGAGGGCCGAGCTGCACGGCAGGCTGGACGCCGCGCTGCAGATGGGCACGGGCGCGCTGGTCGCGACCGCCTTCCTGGCGGTGGGCCGCGAGGGCCTGGAGACGGCGCTGTTCGTGTGGGCGTCGGTGCGGGCCTCCTCGGACGGCACGTACGCGCCGCTGGCCGGCGTGGTGCTCGGCCTGCTCACGGCGGTGTTCCTGGGCTGGCTGTTCTACCGGGGCGCGCTGAGGATCAACCTGGCGAAGTTCTTCACCTGGACCGGCGGCATGCTGGTCGTGGTGGCGGCCGGCGTGCTCGCGTACGGCGTGCACGACCTCCAGGAGGCGCGCTTCCTGAGCGGTCTGGAGAACAAGGCCTTCGACGTCTCCGCGACGATCCCGCCGGACAGCTGGTACGGCACGCTGCTCAAGGGCGTGTTCAACTTCCAGCCCGATCCGACGGTCGTTCAGGTCACGGTGTGGGCCCTGTATCTGATCCCCACGCTCGCGATCTTCCTGGCCCCGGTAGGGTCGGGTCCGTCCAGGCGGGTGGAGAAGCAGAAGGCGACCGAGACCGATGAGAAGGCTGAGGCGAACCGGGCCGAGGCGGCAGGCTGACACGCTCCTCGCGGCGGTCACGGCGTCCGTCCTCGCGCTGGGCGCGAGCGGGTGCGTGACCGTGCACGGCGAGCGGGAGCTGATCCCGGCGGCGAGCGAGGCCGAGGCCGACCGGGCCGTCAAGGACTTCACGGACGCCTACAACAAGGCCGACAAGGCCTACGACCCGGCCCTGGACGCGGGCCGGGTCACCGGTCCGCTCGGGGAGATCAACCAGGCGGGTCTGCGGTCGCGCCAGAAGATCAGCCCGGACGGCAACAAGGACCACTCGCCGCTGGAGCTCACGGACGCGAAGTTCGTCATACCGCGCAAGGCGGGCTGGCCGCGCTGGTTCGTCGCCGACACCGACTCCAACCGCGACACCGACAAGGACTCCGGCGACACCCGCTGGCTGCTCGTCTTCGTGCGCGGCAGCGCCTCCCAGCCGTGGGAGGTCGCCTATCTGTCGATCCTGACGCCGGACGAGATCCCCGCGTTCAAGAAGGAGGCGGGGTACGCGGTGCCGGTCGCCGCCGACAGCGCCGCCGTGGCGGTCGCGCCGGCGCAACTGGGCGAGCGCTACGTGTCCTTCCTGAAGGACGGGCAGGAGGGGCCGTTCGCGCCCGGCCCGCACACCACCGGCTGGCGCGACGACCGCAAGAAGGCGGGCACCCGGCCGGGCCTCGCCACCCAGTACGTCGACCAGGTCGAGAACCGCGGCGACTTCGCCCCGCTCGCCCTCGCGACGGAGGACGGCGGCGCCCTGGTCTTCTTCGCCACCCGCTACTTCGAGCGCCAGACGGCCGCGCCCGGCTACCGCCCGAAGGTCGGCCCGGAGGTGCGGGCCCTGATGACCGGCGAGATCAAGAACACGGTCACCAAGCGCTGGGTCTCCAGCCAGTCCGCCCTGGTGAAGCCGACGGGTACGACGACCGCGGCCGTCGAGGTCCTGGCCCGCCTCCAGGGAGTGACGGCGGCGGAGGGCTCGTAAGCCGTCACCGGCCGAGCGGGCCCGCGGCTCGACGCAGCGGGGCTCGGAGGCTCGGACGCAGCGCGGTCGAGCGGGCCCGCGGCTCGACGCAGCGCGGGCTCGACGGCTCGGCTCGGAGGCAGCGGCCGAGCGGGCCCGCGGCTCGACGGAGCACGGGGCTCGACGGCTCGGCTGAGCCGCCCCTTCGGCGGCTCGGCCTCAGCGGCTCAGGGGCCAGGCGGGCTCGTGCGCGGTGGGGGCGCCCTGCTCGGCCCGGGCGGCCGCGTGGCGGGCGCACGCGTCGGTGAGGGCTTCCAGGAGGTTCAGCGGCTCGGGCAGGGCGTGCTCGGGGCCGCGGAGCCAGGCGAGGACGGGCTGACTGCCCTCGTCGCCGGGAAGCCGGGACGGCGGCACGAGGACGTACGAGCCTCGGCAGTGCCAGCGCAGGCCCGGATGCTCGTCCATGGTCTCCGGATGGCAGTCCAGTTCGCACGGCCACCACTCGTCCTCGTCCTCGGGCGTGCCGCGGGTGGCGGTGAAGAAGAGCATGCGGCCCTCGTCGGGCCGCTCCTCCACGGCGCCGGAGACGGCGACGGGTCCGACCTCGACGCCCTCGGCGAGCAGCCGGTCCAGGGCGGCCCGGCCGGCGGGAAGGGGCACGTCGAGCACGTCGTGGACCATGCCGGTGGCGGTGATGAAGTTGGCCTCGGGCTCGTTGCGGGCCCAGCGCTCGATCTGGGCGCGGTCGGTGGTGGACTGGGTCTGCCAGGCGAAGGAGACCGGGTGCCGGGCCGGGGTGGGGCAGCCGATCCGCTCGCAGGAACAGCGGTAGCCGACGGGGTACGCGGCGGGGGCGATGGGCATCCCCGCGGCGGCGACGGCCAGGAGCGACTTCTCGCGGTCGTTCTCCAGGTCGGCCGCGCTCTGCTTGGGGCGCCTGCGCAGCCACTGCGCGAGTCTGCTCTCCGTGCCGCGGTAGCGGCCGATGCCGTCGCCCATCTATCCCCTCACCTCATGCTCGCCCGTTCGGTCCTACGGGCCCTCCATGGTCCCACCATCCTGCGCCCCGGGTGACCGGAGTCGGGAACCGGGGGTCTCACTTCTTCGCGGACAGGCCGCGCAGGGCGAGATCGACGAGGGTGTCGGCGTAGGCGTGGGTGACCGGCAGGGTGCGGTGGAGCCAGCGGTGGTGGAGGGGGCCGACGAGGAGCTCCAGGGCGATCCGCGGGTCGACGTCGGGGTCGACCTGTCCGGCGGCCTGGGCGGCCTCGATGCGGCGCACGTAGGACTGGAGCTGGGGTTCGAGCAGCTTGGCGGTGAACTCGGCGCCGAGCACCGGGTCGACGACGCCCTCGGCGGCGAGCGCGCGGGTGGGCCGGTCGAAGGCGGGGTTGTTGAGCTCGTCGACGGTGGCGCGGAGCACCAGCTTGAGGTCGGCGGCGAGGTCGCCGGTGTCGGGGATCTCACTCCGGGCGTCGCCGCCCAGCGCCTCGCCGGCCTGCTCGGCGAGGTCGAGGAAGGCCTCCATGAGGACGGCGGCCTTGGAGTTGGCGGGCCACCAGCGGTAGATGGTCTGTTTGCCGACGCCGGCGCGGGCGGCGATGCCCTCGACGGTGGTCTTCGCGTAGCCCTGCTCGGAGACGAGGTCGAGGGCGGCGGCGTAGATGGCGCGGCGGGAACGCTCGCTGCGCCGGGAGGAGTCGGGCGCCTTGGTGTCGGACATGCGTCCACGCTACCAGGCGGCGAGACGACCCGTCTCGCCACCCGTCCGGTCGCCCGCTCTTCATCCGAACCACCCGAACGGTCCACTGCGCACCGACCCCGGAAAGCGGACCATGGGCTCACGATCGGCGTCGACGACCGGTCCCGCCGACGAGCTCCAGTCCAGCGACCGTAGAGGAGCCCTCTTTGCGCACCACTCCGCGTGAGCCCTCGCCCCGCCGTTACCTCATGTGCCCACCCGCGCACTTCGAGGTGACGTACTCCATCAACCCCTGGATGGACCCCACGAAACCGGTCGACCTGCCGCTGGCGCTCGCGCAGTGGGAGGACCTGCGCGACCGCTACCGCGGGCTCGGCCACACCGTGGAGCTGCTCGACCCGGTGCCCGGGCTGCCCGACATGGTGTACGCCGCGAACGGCGCGACCGTGGTCGGCGGCCGGGTGTTCGGCGCGAGGTTCGCCCACCCGGAGCGGTCCGCCGAGGCAGCGGTGCACCTGGACTGGTTCCGCAGAAACGGTTACCCGGACGCGGACGTACGGGTTCCCGAGCACGTCAACGAGGGCGAGGGCGACTTCGCCGTGACCGCCTCCTGGATCCTGGCCGGCCAGGGCTTCCGCTCCAGCCCGCTCTCGCACCACGAGGCCCAGGAGTTCTTCGGCCGGCCGGTGGTCGGCCTGGAGCTGGTGGACCCGCGCTACTACCACCTGGACACCGCGCTCTGCGTCCTGGACGACGTCCGCGACGAGATCATGTACTTCCCGGACGCCTTCTCGCCCGGCAGCCGCGCCGTCCTGAAGCGGCTGTTCCCGGACGCCCTGCTCGTCTCGGCCGGGGACGCCGCCGTGCTCGGCCTGAACGCGGTGAGCGACGGCCGGCACGTGCTGCTGCCGCAGGCGGCCGTGGGCCTCTTCGAGCCGCTGCGGGCACGCGGCTTCGAACCGCTCGGGATGGACCTGAGCGAGCTGCTCAAGGGCGGCGGCAGCGTGAAGTGCTGCACCCAGGAGCTGCGGGCGGAGTAGGGCCGGCCCCGCCCCGAGCGCCCGTCCGGCCTCCCGCCGGGCGAGGCCTGGGCCGATCCCTTCGGACCCGGCCCTGATGCCGATCCCTTCGAACCCGGTCCTGATGCCGATCCTTTCGGACCCGGCCAGGATCCGGAAGAGACGGCCTAGCCCTCCTCGGGAGGGCCCTCCGGGGGCCAGGGGTCGCCCCACTCGGCGTCCCTGGCCTCCTTGTAGAGCGCGCCGTGCCGCTTGCTGACCGTCTCCCGGGCCAGGCCGTCCGGCCCGCACAGGTCGAGCAGCACCTGACCCTTGCGGATCTGCGGCCTGCGGGTCACCCGGGAGGCCGCCGGGGCGACGGGGAAGCGGGCGGCGGCCACGTACGCGTACTTCTCGTCCTCGTACGGCAGCGAGCCGCCCTTCACCTTCCGGTGCAGCGAGGAACGGCTGACCCGGGCGGCGAAGTGGCACCAGTCGGTGCCCGGCACGATCGGGCAGGCGCCGCTGTGCGGGCAGGGCGCGGCGACGGTGAAGCCGGCCCCGACGAGGAGGGAGCGGGCGGCGATGATCCGCTCGTAGCCGTCGGGCGTGCCCGGCTCGACGATCACGACGGCCCGCGCCGCGCGCGCGGCCTCGGTGACGAGGGCGGTGCGGTCGGCCTCGGTGAGCTCGTTGAGGACGTACGAGACGGTCACCAGGTCGGTGTCGGCGAGCCGCAGGGCCCCGCCGATCCGCTCCCGGCGCCACTCTGCCTCGAAGACGCCGCGGGAGAGCTCCGCGCCGATCGTGAGGGCCGGCTCGGCCCAGTCCAGGACGGTGGTGCGGGCCGCGCCCTCCCAGGCCTCGGCGACCGCCCAGCTCGCCGCCCCGGTCCCGCCGCCGACGTCGGTGTGCGTGGCGGGCGCCCAGTCCGGCGCGGCGTCCGCGAGGGCGTACACGGCGGCCCGTACCGCCTCGAAGGTGGCCGGCATCCGGTACGCGGCGTAGGCGGCGACGTCGGAACGGTCACGCAGCACGGGCGCGTCGGTCGGGGTGGCCCCCCGGTAGTTCGCGATCAGCCGCTCGACGGCCTGCGCGGCCTGCCGCGGCGGCAGCCCGTCGAGGACCGCGCCGAGCGCGCTGCGCAGGGTGTCGGCGGAGGGGAGGGAGGCGTTCACCTCGACATTCTAGTGTTCGGCCGCGGCCGTCCCGGTGCGCCAGGGGCGGCACATCAGCAGGAAGCAGCCGAGGGCGGCGACCGCGCAGCTCACCTGGACGACGGCCATCGGGACGGCCGTCGTCTCGCCGGCGATGCCGACGAGCGGGGAGGCGACGGCACCGATGAGGAACGAGGAGGTGCCGAGCAGCGCGGAGGCGGATCCCGCGGCGTGCGGGGTGCGCATCAGGGCCTGGGCGTTGGTGTTCGGCATCGCGAGGCCCATCGCCGACATCAGCACGAACAGCCCGGCGGCCACCGCCGGCAACCCCGGGTCGCCGAGGACGCCGCTGGTCATGACGAGCAGCGCGAGCGCGGCGACGAGGATGATGCCGAGGCCCCAGCCGAGCACCTTGTCGAGGCTGACCCGGCCGACGAGCAGCTTGCCGTTGACCTGGCCGACGGCCACGAGACCGATCGAGTTGAGCCCGAAGAGCAGGCTGAAGGTCTGCGGAGAGGCGCCGTAGATCTCCTGGACCACGAACGGCGAGGCGGAGATGTAGGCGAAGAGGACGGCGAAGGCGAGACCGCCGGCCAGCATGTAGCCGGTGAAGACCCGGTCCGCGAGCAGTCCGCGCATGGTGCGCAGCGCCTCGCCGACGCCGCCCGCGTGCCGCCGCTCCGGCGGCAGGGTCTCGTGGAGGAAGCGCCACACGACCAGGGTGAGGACGAGGCCGACGACGGTGAGGACGTGGAAGACGCCCCGCCAGTCGGTGATCCGCAGGATCTGGCCGCCGATGAGCGGCGCCACGATCGGCGCGGCGCCGGAGATGAGCATCAGGGTGGAGAAGAACCGGGCCATCTCGACGCCGTCGTACAGGTCGCGGACGACGGCCCGGGCGATCACGATGCCGGCCGCGCCCGCGAGGCCCTGGGCCAGCCGGAAGCCGATGAGCAGGCCGGCGGACGGGGCGAAGGCGCAGACGGCGGTGGCGAGGACGTACACGACCATGCCGACGAGCAGCGGCCGCCGCCGGCCCCACTTGTCGCTCATGGGGCCGACGACGAGCTGGCCGAGCGCCATGCCGGCGAGGCACGCGGTCAGGGTGAGCTGGACGGTGGCGGCGGGGGCGCCCAGCGCCTCCGTGACCTCCGGCAGTGCCGGCAGGTACATGTCCATGGAGAGCGGCGGGAGGGCCGTGAGCCCGCCGAGGACGAGGGTGACGAGGAGCCCGGCCCGCCGGGCGGCGGCCGATGCGGCCGATGTGGTCGGTGCGGCCGACGCGGCCGGTGCGGCCGACGTGGTCGGTGCGGCCGACGTGGTCGGTGCGGCCGATGTGGCCGGTGCGGTGGCCGCCGTCGTCGGTATGTGACTGCTGCTGTCCTTGGCGGTGGCCCGGCCGCTCTCCGGCATCGACTGCTCCGTTTCGTTGGGATCCTCCGCAAGGTTACGCGTGTCAGGCACGTGCCCGGCAGAGGTCGGGCGGCGGTCGGGCGGCGGCTGGGCAGAGGCCGGGCGGCGGAGGTCAGGCCGGGGTGAGCCCCGGGTTGCCGGCCTCCGTGACGAAGGACGCGGCGGTCGTGACGGGTGCGCCGGGCGTGGTGACGGCGGACACCGTACGGAAGTCGACGCGGGCGCTCTCGAGGCCGAGCGTGACCTTCGCGTAGCCGCGGCGCCCGTTGTAGAACCTCATGTGCGGGTTGGCCCGCATCAGGGTGGCGTGGTTGGCGGGGCGGTCGGCACCGTTCCGGCCGCTGGACACGGACGTGGTGACGATCTCGGTGCCGACGGTGCGGGAGGACGGGTCGCCGAAGTCCTCCTTGATGTCCATGGCGAAGGCGACGTGGACGTCTCCGGTGAGCACCAGCAGGTTCTCGACGCCGGCCGCGGCGGCGCCGTCGAGGACCCTCCGCCGGGAGGCCCGGTAGCCGTCCCACGCGTCCATGGACAGCTTGTACGCGGCGGTCGCCAGGTTGCGCCGCTCGGAGAACATGACCTGCTGCGGGAGGACGTTCCACCGGGCGCGCGAGGCGCGCCAGCCGTCGACGAGCCAGCGTTCCTGGGTGGCGCCGGTGAGGGTGCGCGACGGGTCGTCGACCAGCGGGCCGGGAAGCTGCCAGCCGTCGCCGTAGACCTGGTCGGAGCGGTACTGGCGGGTGTCGAGGACGTCGAACTGGGCGAGCCGCCCGAACGTCAGCCTCCGGTACAGCTTCATGTCCGTGCCCAGCGGCCGCTGGGGCCGGCGCAGCGGCTGGTTCTCCCAGTAGGCGCGGTAGGCGGCGGCGCGGCGGATCAGGAACTCCTCCGGCGACTGGTCGTTCTGCGGGATGCCGGCGGCGTAGTTGTCCTCGGCCTCGTGGTCGTCCCAGGTGACGACGAAGGGGTGGGCGGCGTGGACGGCCATCAGGTCGGGGTCGGACTTGTAGAGGGCGTAGCGCAGCCGGTAGTCCTCCAGGCTGACCGTCTCGTGGTCGAACACGTCCGGGAGCGTGCCGGGCTCGTAGGCGCGGTCGGCGGCGGTGGAGGGCACGGCGTACTCGTAGATGTAGTCGCCGAGGTGGAAGACGACGTCGACGTCCTCCTGGGCGAGGTGGCGGTGGGCGGTGAAGTAGCCGTCCGGGTACGCCTGGCAGGAGACCGCGGCGAGCTTCAGGGAGGTGTTGCGGGCGCCGGCCGCGGGCGCGGTGCGGGTGCGGCCGACGGGGCTGGTCCAGGAGCCGGCGCGGAAGCGGTAGAAGTAGTCGGTGCCCGGGGCGAGGTGCTCGACCTCGACGTGCACGGAGTGGTCGAACTCGGGGTGCGCGATGGCGGTGCCGCGCCGGAGGCCGCGGGTGAAGCGCTCGTCCTTGGCGAGCTCCCAGGCGACGTCGACGCGGGTGCCGGTGGGCAGGCCGCCGCCGGTCTCGTACGGGCGGGGGGCGAGCCGGGTCCACAGCAGGACGGAGCCGGGCAGCGGGTCGCCGGACGCCACGCCGAGGGTGAAGGGGTCGTCGGTGATCCGGCGGGCGTCGAGCTCGGCCGCGGCGGCCGTGCCGGCGCCCGGGAGGTTGACGGCGAAGGCGAGGGCGGCGGCGGACCCGGTGACGGTGAGGAAGTGTCGGCGCCCGAAGTGGCGGGCGACGGAGCGCAGTTCGTCGGCGTAGGTGGGTGCGGCGGTCATGGTCCCCTCCCCTGACGGATGTTGTGCTTCCGATTGCAGGGGGACGGGACGACTTCACGTTGTCGGGTACAGAACATCCACGTGTCGGACGGATGAGTTCGTGGCGCCCGCGTCTGCCGTACGCTGCGCGCCCATGAGCATCGCAGTGGTGACGGGAGCGGGTTCGGGCATCGGCCGGAGCGTGGCGCGGGCCCTCGCGGCGGCGGGCTGGTCGGTGGCGCTCGCGGGCCGCCGGGCGGAGCCGCTGGAGGAGACGGCCGCGGACATGCCTGCCGACCGTTCCCTGTGCGTGCCGACGGACGTGACGTCGGCGGACCAGGTGGCGTCGCTCTTCGAGGCGGTACGGGCCCGATGGGGCCGGGTGGACCTGCTCTTCAACAACGCGGGCACGTTCGCCGGCGGCGGGGTGCCGGTGGAGGAGCTGGACCCGGAGACCTGGCGGTCGGTCGTGGACGTCAACCTGACGGGCGCGTTCCTGTGCGCGCAGGCCGCGTTCCGCGCGATGAAGGAGCAGTCACCGCAGGGCGGCCGGATCATCAACAACGGCTCGATCTCGGCGCACGTGCCGCGCCCGCACTCGATCGCGTACACGGCGACGAAGCACGCGATGACGGGCCTGACGAAGTCCCTGTCGCTCGACGGCCGTCCGTACCGGATCGCGTGCGGTCAGATCGACATCGGCAACGCGGCGACGGAGATGACGGCGCGGATGCAGACCGGGATCCTCCAGGCCAACGGGGAGCTGGCGGTGGAGCCGGTGATGGACGCGGCGGACGTGGCGGCGACGGTGGTGCACATGGCGGCTCTGCCGCTGGAGGCGAACGTGCAGTTCGCGACGGTGATGGCGACGACGATGCCGTACATCGGGCGGGGCTGAGGGCGGAGCAGGGGGCGAGCCGAGGGCGGAACCGGGGACGGATCCGGTGGCGGGGCCGAGGACCACGCCATGGACGGAGCCGGGAACGGAACTGGTGGCGGGGCCGAGGACCACGCCATGGACGGAACCGGGAACGGAACCGGTGGCGGGCGAGGACCCCGCCATGGACGGAGCCGGTGACGGAACCGAGGGCAGAGCGGAGGCGGGGCCCGAGGGCCCCGCCCGGGGTGCGGCCGCCGTCAGTCGGCGGGGGCCTGGCCGGTCTCGAACCGGGAGATCCGTCCGCCGGTCACGGTGAAGCGCCAGGCGGTGCGCATGGAGCCCCAGGTGTCGTTGGTGTAGGTGGCGACGAGGGTGCGGCCGCCGTCGGTCTCGTGCTCCACCTCCATGCGGCCGTTGGAGGAGAAGACCTCGCGCTCGGTCCACTCCTGGAGGTTCCGGTCGGAACCGTCGTCGGACATGGTGGCGTCGGAGGTCAGGAGCCCGAAGAAGGCCTCCTGGTCGTTGGCGTTGAGGGCGGTCACGAAGGCCCGCACGACGGGGTCGCTGAGCCGGTCCACGGGAATGGTCATGCCCTACCCGTACACCGCAACCGTTCCCCGGCCCGGGAACCGGGCCGGGCGCCCGCACCGCGGCTCGGCCACCCGGGCGAGCGCCGGGGCCGAGGCCGCCGTCGCGGAAACCTGCCAGGCTTCGCCCATGACGGACACCAGCACGGGGGCCGAGACCGCCGCCGAGACCGCCGCCCAGGACCCCTGGCCCACCATCTCCCGCCTCCACACCTGGCTGACGGCCCACCAGGACCTGCCCCGCAACGAGGAGATCCTGCTCCGCGTCCTCAAACTCTCGGAGGAGGTCGGCGAAGCGGCCCAGGCGGTGATCGGCGCGACCGGCCAGAACCCGCGCAAGGGCACGAGCCACACGTGGCAGGACGTCGAGGCCGAACTCTGCGACGTCGTCATCACGGCGATGGTCGCCCTGCGAACCCTGACCCCGAAGGCCCCTGAGGTCTTCGCACGCCACGTGGAACGGGTGGCGGAGCGCTCGCTGGAGGGATCCGACGGCTGAGGGGCCGGGCGGCCCGGCTGGAGGGAGGGAGGGAAGGAGGGAGGGGCAGACGAGTCGGGCTGTACGCCGGGTTCTGTCGGCGCAGCGCTATGACCTGCACAGACGTGCAGGGATGGTGCTTCCGTGGCTGCTTTGACAAGGCTACGTAGTAAACGTCCCCGCCCGGATCGGCCCGGACGGGGACGTCGTCGCTCCTGAGGTCAGGCGGTCCCTTCGATGCGTTCGAAGATGTCCGCGTCCGTCTCCCGCTGCCAGACCGGCAGGTCGGACCAGTCGGCAACATATCCGGGCTTCGGGTCTTCGAAGTGCCTGAACATCTGGGCGGTCCAGCAGATCGCGACGAATCGGCCCTTCTGCTCACGGGTGAGCCGGGCCGCATGCCCGCCGCTGACTTCGATGAAGTCGCGCACCTGCCGGTAGACGGCAGCGGCGGCTTCGCGCTCCCACGCGGGTGTCTCGTCCCACGGCGAGACGTATCCGGGCTTGGGCTCGCCGGGGAAGTGCTTGTTCACGCCGTCGATCCACGCCTCGCGGAAGATCCGGCCGTCATTCATGCGCGTGTCCCTCTCGTCATGCGGTGCGCGGAAGCGCCGCGATTCGGTGATCAAGAGTCGAGACTCGGTCATCGGACATGAGCGGGGCAAGACGCCCCCGAAGCCCGTCCAGCTTCTTGCCGATGAATCCCGAATTCGACCGGTCGGCCAGTCCGAGTGCTTGCTCCGCGTAGTGCACGACCTGGTCGATGTCCCGCCTGTGCGCCCCGAGCACGGCGAGGTCGCTCAGAACGGCGGCGCGGCGACGCAGGGACAGGGGCTGGGCAAGGGCTGCGGTGAGTGCTTCCTCGGCGAGATCAGGGCGGCCCAGTTGGAGGTAGCAGGCCCCCCTCTCCTCTGCCAGGCGGGAGCCGTCGAAGCGGAGCCAGCCGCCGTTGTGGGAGTGAGCGCCGTCGAGAGCGTGCACTTTCTCAGCTTCGTCCAGAGCCCGGTTGCACGCGTCGAGATCTCCTACGGCCGCGTATGCCTGCGCCTGGACAGCCGCGACCCAGTGGCGGGTGGAGAGAGTGTCGTCGCCCCTCCGGGCGATGCGGAAAGCTGCCGCGAGCAGGGGCTGGGCAGCGTGCGCGCGGCGCGCGTACAGCTCGACGTACGCGTGGCGGGTCATGGCACAGGCCCACAGGTCGTGGTCGCCGCCGGCGTAGGCCGCGTTGGCGGCCAGTGTGTAGCACTGCGCAGCGTCGGTGTACCGGTTGGCGTCGAAGAACAGCTCACCGACGAGCTGATAGAGGTCGGCCGTCATCCGACACAATCGGGACCGATCCACAGCAGTACGGGGCTCGGTCAGACCCTTCGCCATCACGTCGAGCTGTGCGCGCACCGCGGGAAAGACGACCTGCTTGGCGTCCGATAGCGCGTAGACCTGCCAGAGGCTGCGGTGTAGCGCGTCCCCTGTCTCCAAGAGCGTCGATACTGCTCGCCCTCGGGCGGCCTCACCAGGATCGGGAAGAGCGACCAGCGCACCCGTAACAGCGAGCAGACCCAGGACTTCGCGGCGCTTCATGTCGTCATCATCACCATGGAGGAGGGGTGGAGCAGCGGAGAGCCCGGCTGTCTCGGCCGGCTGTTCGTCGGAGAGAAGGGCTTCCAGCTCGGGGAGGGTCACTCCCAACAGCCCTGCGATCTTCGGCCGTTGGTGGGGACGCGGGGTGGCACGACCACTTTCCCAACGGACCACGGTGGACGTGGCCACCGAAAGCGCTTCTGCGAATTCCTCCTGAGAGTAACCCTGGGCCGCGCGCCGTTCCGCAAAGTGCTTACGCCTCGACGTCATAGGTCTCCCCTCACGAGAACCCTTGCACGCAGGCATGCCCGCCACGCGCCAATGCCTGGGAAACGCCCGGGCATTGCGCGAGGTTCGCTCTGGGAGAAGGTAACGGATCGTCGTTCACTGGTCACACGCCGCTCGGAGGCCGAAGGACCCTCCGGGCGGCTCCTCACGGAGAGGAGCGACCGCGTGACAACCTCCGGACTGCCCCGCAGGAACCCTGGCGCCAGTGGCCGTGCGTACACGCCGCCGGAGCCCCGGCCGGGTGCGCCGAGCCCAGCTCTGCGGGTACGGGCGGCCGGCGGCTGGGCGAGGTTCATGCGCCGCGCCGAGGCGCGGCAGGAGCCGGAGGAGTGAACCCGGTCGGTTCCGACGGCTACGAGCATCACCCGCTCCTGGACACGCGTGTCCGTGACATCGCCTCGCGCGGGGAGGGTGTGCTCGTCGCCGTCACACACGAGCTCCACAACCACGGCACGGTCCGCATCGCGCACATCCGGCCCGCGTCCGGAGTCGAGTGGACAACCGCGGCCGGCAACATCCAGGCCGCCCGCCCCTGAGCCGCGGCCCGCAGATCGCCGTCCGCGCCCCCTGACGCAGACGGATTCCCGCACCACATCCTTCAACCCAAGGAGTCTCATGACCACCCCTGTCGCACTCCCCTCCCCCACGCGGCCGTGGGGTGCGGGCCGACTCGCGCCCTACCCGACGGTCGTCCGCCGACCCCACGCCACGGTCGCCATCGACCCCACGACGCAGCTCGGGGTGTTCCGCGACCGCGTCGGGCAGGTGGTCGAGATGGGCAAGCACGGCACCAGCTCCGGCACCGAGACCTCCACGACGACGAACTCGGACTCCCAGAACGACCAGGGTCACGATCAGGACAGCACGCAGGACTGATGACCATGACCGAGGAGAGGCCGGTTCTGGTGGCCACCGAGGCGGACGACATCACCGCCGACATGGTGATCACCGAACTCAACCGGCGCGATGTGCCGGTGGTCCGGTTCAACCCCGCCGACTTCGGCGAAACCCTCGCGGTCTCGGCTCGGTTCGGCACCTGCTCGGCCCCGATGGTCGGGCAGGTGCGCACCCCGTCGAGAACCGCTGATGTGACCCAGGTCCGGTCGGTGTACTGGCGCCGCCCGGAATGGCCCACGTTTCCCCACCTGTCCGCTGACGACTCACGGTTCGCGGCGGCGCAGGTCCGCTACGGACTCGGTGGCACCCTCTACGCCCTGGGCGGCCCGCTCTGGGTCGACCACCCCCTGCGCGTTGCCGCAGCCGACTACAAACCCGCGCAGCTCGTTCTCGCCCAGCAACTCGGCTTCACCATCCCGGCCACCCTTGTCACCAACGACCCGGTCGAGGCCCGCGAGTTCGTCGAGGCTCAGAGGCAGGCG
Organism: Streptomyces sp. NPDC012637; assembly: GCF_042954805.1. NCBI lineage: Bacteria > Bacillati > Actinomycetota > Actinomycetes > Kitasatosporales > Streptomycetaceae > Streptomyces > Streptomyces sp. NPDC012637. The sequence goes on along the minus strand of NZ_JBIBDS010000003.1, from coordinate 276,228 downwards.
ATCTTCAAGACGCTGCGATGGACCCCCTACACGCGTGATGGCGTACCGGTGACGGGGTGGGCTGCCCCCGTCGCCCCCGAGGAGATCGACGACAGCGTTCGGGTCGCGCCCCACCTGTTCCAGGCCCGCGTGGACAAAGGCGCCGACGTCCGCGTACTGCTCGTAGGCCGGCATACGTTCGCCGTACGCATCGACTCCGATCTCCTGGACTGGCGCGAGTACTACAGCGCCCTGACCTACACCGTGGAGCACCTTCCCGACCGGGTGACCGAGGGACTGCACGCCTACCTGGACCGGCTGGACTTGGTCTCGGGAAGCTTCGACCTCGCGGTCGACCGCGCCGGGGACTACTGGTGGCTGGAACTGAATCCCAACGGACAGTGGGGGTGGCTGGAGACCGAGACCGGCCTCCCGATGTCCGCCGCCTTCGCCGACCTACTCGCACAAGGAGGCCGCCGATGACCGACCCGGCATGCGAGCGACGCCGTATGGCGACCGTTCTCGTGATTGAAGGGGTCCTGAAATCCCCCTGGCTGCGTGAGGCCGTCGAGTCCGTCCCCCGCGAGCGGTTCCTCCACCCGGGAGTGTTCCTGGACGAGGGGCGGACCTGGCGGCCTGTCACCGCCGCAGGCGCGGACCCGGACGAGTGGCTGAAGATCGCATACAGCGTCGACACCCTTACCACCCAACTCGATGGTCACCTCACCGCCGACCAGGCCGGCGAACCCGTCGTGGGCGTGCCCACGTCCTCCTCGACCGACCCGGCCACCGTCGTCGGCATGATCGAGACCCTGGACCTCGCGAAGGGCCACCGAGTCCTGGAGATCGGCACAGGCACCGGCTACTCCACAGCCCTGATGTGCCACTACCTCGGCGAGGACAACGTCACCACGGTGGAGGTCGACGCACAGGTGGCCACCCGGGCCGATGCCGCTCTCGAAGCCACCGGCTTCTCGACGTGGACGGTGGCGGGCGACGGCCTCCTCGGCCACCCGTACCGGGCACCGTACGACCGCGTCATCGCCACCTGCGCGGTCCGCCGCATCCCGTACGCATGGATCAGGCAGACGAGACCCGGAGGCGTTGTCCTCGGCACGGTCGGCTCGTGGCCGTGGGGAACCGGCCTCGCGAAACTGGTCGTCGGCGACGACGGCACCGCCGAGGGCTCGATCGTCGGGCGCTCCGCCTTCATGCAGGCGCGGGCCCAGGCAGTGGATCCCGTGGCCGGCGATCTCTCCGCCCGGACCGCGTACGCGGACAGTGAGCGGACCGCTCTGTTGCCCCCTCTCGTCCTTGAGGAATGGATGCCCGCCTTCCTGGCACAGCTGGCCGCGCCCGGCGCTCAGTTCGTCCGCGCGATGGACGGTGACGGGTCGCCCATGCTGTACCTGTTCGATCCGGAGAAGGAGTCGTTCGCTGAGTTCCTCGCCGACGGCAAGAGCTGGACCGTTCGCCAGGGCGGCCCGGTGGCCTTGTGGGACGACGTGGAGCGTTCTCTCGTCGCCTGGCAGGACGCCGGGGCGCCGGGGATCGACTCCGTAAGGCTCCATGTGACGCCCGCGTCCCACCGGTACTGGATCGGCCGGGTCCCCTCCCTGCGCTGGGAGCACCGGATCGCCTGACCCACTACGCTCCGGACATGGACGACGAACCGCTCTCCCAGTGGGCCGAGCGTCGTGACGCGAGGATCGGGCAGCTTCGCGCCGTCCCCCTCGTGAGCGGCGACGGCCCGAGGGCATCGCATCTGAACCCCGATGCGCCCCGTGCGATCCAGCGGTGGAACGGCCATCTGTGGGAGGCGCACGGCTTCGCGGCGAATCTCGCGGAAGCACGGCGCATCCTGTTTCCCCACGCCGAGGCTGCCGCCACTCCTGAGGCGTCACCGAAGCTCGGCCCCGGTACCGGCAGACATCGGAAGCCTCCGACGCCCTCATGACTCTGCTGGATCACTGGCCCGTGCCATGCCTCCGAAACGGCGCCCTCGCGGCAGACCGCCTGACGATCCAAATCGTCGGCGCCACCGAGGCGTAGACGCATAACGGTGAAGGCCGCCCCGGCACGGCCGACACCCGCACCAATCCCGCCAAGCGTGGCTACCTTCGTAGCGGCGAGGTTCGGTTTGGACCGGTACGGAACGAGGTGAGGCGCATCCACGATTCCGCGCGAGAAAAGTCCCCTGACCTGCGATATCGAATGTCAGAGACCTAAGGGGCAGACGAGTCGGGCTGTACGCCGGGTTCTGTACCCCGGGACCTCGCGGTCGTCGGGGTGACGGCCATCCATCTAGGACCGGCGTTGCCGCCGGCCTCGTGCGGTCTACCCGCGAACTCGGGCGGGCAGCCCTCGATCGTTCGCGCAGGGACACCGAGGTGTCCCCTTTTGACCTTGCTCCTGGTGGGGTTTACCTAGCCGCCTGAGTCACCTCAGGCGCTGGTGGTCTCTTACACCACCGTTTCACCCTTACCGAGGACCGAGGTCCCCGGCGGTCTGTTTTCTGTGGCACTGTCCCGCGGGTCACCCCGGGTGGCCGTTAGCCACCACCTTGCCCTGTGGAGCCCGGACGTTCCTCGGGAGGATCCGAAGACCCCCACGCGGCCGCCCGCCCGGCTCGTCTGCCGTGCCGACCATGCTACCTGGCGTTCCGGTCGGGCCGGGTCGGGCCGGGTCAGAGGAGGTCGGACGTCTCCAGGTCGAAACCGAAGGGCTCGGGCAGCGGGACCGGCTTGCCGAAGGGCACCCGGTGCTGCTCTCGGTAGTCACCGTTCTGCGGATCGGTGAAGAGCGTCACGGTGGAGTCGTCGCGGTCCACCAGCAGGTGGAGCGGGATACGGCCGCGGGCGTAACAGCGGCGTTTGACGTCGCGATCCTTGTTCGGCCGGGTCGAGGTGACTTCGAGGGCCATGGCGACGCCGTCACCGGGCATCCAGGAGTCGGCGCCTCCGAACACGTCCGCGACGAGGGGCGCAAACGTGATGTCCGGGATGACATGGTCACGGGGCTGGCCGGCAGCACTCGTCAACCGCAGGCCCTTGTTGCCCGAGAAGTCCATGTCGGCCAGTGCCCGCCGGATCACCTGCCTGGCGATCCGACTGATGTGCTTCTCATGGTCCCCGTCCGGCGGCGGCGTCACGACGATCTCCCCTTCGATCAGCTCCGCGCGGAAGCCCTCCGGCGTGTCCAGCGCCAGAAAGCCCTCCAGCAGGACGTCCTCCTGCGTGAGTGGTTCGTGCGGCATGGCAGTCATGCCGTGATCGTCGGACATGGAGACACCGGCCGTCCCTGAGATCGACTGTCGCTCCCTCGATCGTGGCACACGATCCGCAGCGGCCCCCGGACCGCGCTTGACCTTGTCGCAGCGTCAAGGTTTCTACTGGAGCCATGCGTATCGGCGAGATCGCCGCGCTCGTCGGGGTCACCCCGCGGGCCGTGCGGCATTACCACCGGACGGGGTTGTTGCCCGAGCCCGCGCGGCGGGCCAACGGGTACCGGGAGTACGGGATCCGGGACGCCGTGCTGCTCGCGCGGATCCGGCGGCTGGCGGAGCTGGGGCTCGGGCTCGACGAGGTCGGGGACGTGATCGCGGACGACGAGGGGCGGGAGCTCGTGGAGGTGCTGGAGGAGCTGGACGCGGACCTGGAACGGCAGGAGCGGGTGCTGCGGGAGCGGCGGGCGCGGCTGGCCGAGCTGCTCGCGCGGGCCCGGGAGGGCCGGCTCGCCGCCGAGGGGCCCGTCTCGCCCGAGCTGGCCGCGCTCCTCGCCGACCTCGGCGAGCCCGGCGCGCCCGGCGGTCCGGCCGACTCGCCGATGGCGGCCAAGGACCGCGAGATCCTCACCCTGCTCGACACCGTCGTCCCGGAGGAGGAGCGGGCCCGGCTCATGGAGCTGATGCGCGGCACCGCCGCCCACGCCTCCGCGATCTACGCCCGGCTCGACGCCCTCGCCGACGCCGCGCCCGACGACCCGCTGGTCACGGAGGCCGCCGCGGTGCTCGCCGCCGCCCTGCCGGACGAGGCGGGCGTCGAGGTACCGGAGGACGGGCTCGCCGAGGTGTTCTTCGGCGACCTCGCCCCCGCCCAGGCCGCCGCCGTACGCCTCGCCCTGCGTCTCGTGGCGGAGCGTGCGCGATGAGCGGGGCCACCGGGGCCATGGCTCGGGGCAGGGCCGCCACCGCCTGGCGCCGGCTCGTGAACTGGTTCGCGTACGCCCTGCTGCCCGCCGAGTTCGTCCTCGTCGTGTGTCTCGTCGCCGGCGTGCGGATACCTCCCGCCGTCCTCACCGTCTCCGAGGTCGCCGTCACCCTGCTGCTCCTCGCCCACGGCGTCGCCTTCCTGCGCCTGCGGCGGCGGGGGCTGGGGGCACGGGAGGCCGTGCGCGCGCTGGTGCCCGAGCCCGCGCTGCGGCTCGTGGGGCACGAGTTGCGGCTGATGGCGAGCCTCGGCCGGTGGACGGCCCGGCGGCCGGACCTGGGAGGGCCGGGCGCGACGGCGTTCCCGCACGCCCGCGACCAGGCTGCCCTGATGTACGGCTTCGCCTTCGTCTGCGTCGTCGAGACGGTCGGCATGTCGTACCTCCTGGCCGACTGGCCGGTGGTCCACGCGGTCGTCCTGGTCCTCGACGTGTACACCGTGCTCTTCGTCCTCGGTCTGCACGCCGCCTCCGCGACCCGGCCGCACCTGCTGACCGGCGACGCCCTGCACGTACGGCAGGCGGCCCACGTGGACGTGACGATCCCGCTGGAGCGGATCGCCGCCGTGCGGCAGGAGTCGCTGTTCTCGCACGCGAAGAAGGACGGCGAGCTGAACCTCGCCGTCGGGTCCCAGACCTCGCTCACCCTGGAGCTGACCGAGGCGGTCGACGCGCCCCGGCTGCTCGGCGGGCCCCGCCCGGTACGGGTCGTCCGCCTCCACGCGGACGACGCCCGCGCCCTCCACCGCGCCCTCCGGGACGCCCTTCACGACCGGCCCGAGGCCTCCCTCACGCCGGGACGAACCGCGCCTTCGCCCGTCCCGGATCCGCCTGCGTCAGCCTGACCCGCAGCCACTCCCCCAGCGGCAGCCCGGCCTCGCCGCCGCCCTCGATGCGGGCGACGACAGCCGGCTGCTCCAGGTGGACGGTGCCGACCGACGGTTCGCGCTCCTTGACGTCGATCACATACGCGTCGAAGAGCTCCCCGATCCGGCCGCTGAGCAGCGCCGCCTCCACGATGTCGACGCTCTCGCGCTCGACGGCGTTGGCGCGGCGCGCGCCCGACGCCATCTCGTCGGGCAGGGCGGGCAGGGCGGCCCGCACCCACTCCGGCGGCTCCTGCCCCGCCATCGCCGCCACGCACAGCTCGCCGGCGTAACGGTCGACCAGCCGCCGCAGCGGCGCCGTGCAGTGGGTGTACTCGTCGGCGACGGCCGCGTGCACGGCGGGCATCGGCACCTCGCCGTCGGTGAAGACGGTGTAGCCCGCGCCGCGCAGCAGGGTCGTGCACTCCTGGAGGAAGGCGGCGTGCCGCGGGTCCGTGGGGTCGACGGAACGGACGACGTCCGCGTACGAGACGTGGTGCGGCCAGTCGACCCCGAGCGCCTGCGCGGACCGGCGCAGCCGGGCCACGGCGCCGTCGGGCGCGGTGGGCAGGGTGCGCAGGATCCCGGTGCCGGCGGCGGTCATGAGGTCGGCGGCGGCCATGCCGGTGAGGAGGGAGATCTGCGCGTTCCAGCCGTCGGCGGGGAGCGGGGCCCGGTAGGCGAGCGTGTAGGTGTGGTCGTGCTCGACGATCTCCTGCTCGGGGACGTTGAGGGAGATGCCGCCGCGTTCGCCCTCCAGCCGCTCGCGCAGGGTGCCGATCTCGCGGAGCAGCGCGAGCGGTTCCTCGGCGGTACCGGCGTCGATGCGGCGCTGCACACCCTCGTAGTCGAGCTTCTCCCGGCTGCGGACGAGGGCGCGGCGGACGTCGGTGGCCACGCGGCGCCCGTCGGCGTCGAGGTCGATGCGCCAGAGCACGGCGGGCCGGGGCTCGCCGGGGAGGAGGCTGGCGGCGCCCTCGGAGAGGACGGCGGGGTGGAGGGGGACCTTGCCGTCAGGGAAGTAGAGGGTGAGGACGCGGCGGTGCGCCTCGGCGTCGATCGCGCCGCCGGGCGTGACGAAGGCGGCGACGTCGGCGATGGCGTAGTGCACGCGGTAGCCGCCGCCGGCCCGGCGGGCGAGGTGCATGGCCTGGTCGAGGTCGGTGGAGGTGGGCGGGTCGATCGTGAAGAAGGGCAGGTCCGTCGCGTCGCGCCCGGGCAGCCGGGGCGCCTTGGCCGCGGCCTCCGCCTCGGCGAGGACGTCGGCCGGGAACGCGCCCGGAGTCCCCAGCTCCGTCCGAAGCGCGCGCAGCGCGGCCCGCAACGGAGCCTCGGCTGCGCCGGTCACGTGAATGTGGCGACGGGGCATGGACCGAGCGTATGGCCGGGGACGGAGGGTGGCACGTCGTGCGGGAGGGGGACGGCGGCTGACCGGCAGCGGCCGACCGGCCGGGAGCCGCCCCGTGGCCGCGCGAGCGGGCCGGAGGCCGCCCCATGGCCGCGCGAACGGGCCGGAGGCCGCCCCATGGTCGCGCGAACGGGCCGGAGGCCGCCTCATGGTCGCGCGAACGGGCCGGGGGCGGCTGCGGTGCCGTGCCTGCCTGCCTGCGGTGCCGTGCCTCCTGGCCCGCCTGCCTGCGATGCCGTGCCCGCCTGCCTGCGGTGCCGTGCCCGCCTGTGCGCCTGCCCGCGACCCGTCCGCCGACGACGTCCGGCCGGGGCCGGTCCGCCCACCTCGTACGCTGGGGCACTGGGGCCGCACCCCCACCCCCGTACGTACGAAGGAGAACCGCCGTGCTCGTCCTGTTGCCGCCCTCCGAAGGAAAGGCCTCCTCGGGGCGTGGGGCGCCGCTGAAGGCGGAGGGCTTGTCGCTGCAGGGGCTCGCGGAGGCGCGGGCCGCGGTGCTCGACGAGCTGGTCGAGCTGTGCGTCGGCGACGAGGAGAAGGCGCGCGAGGTGCTGGGGCTCAGCGAGGGGCTGCGCGGCGAGGTCGCCAAGAACGCCGGGCTGCGGACGGCCGGGGCGCGGCCCGCCGGGGAGATCTACACCGGTGTGCTGTACGACGCCCTCGGCCTCGCCACGCTCGACGCGGCCGCACGGAAGCGGGCCGCGGGCTCGCTGCTGGTGTTCTCGGGGCTGTGGGGCGCGGTCCGGGTGACCGACCGGATCCCGTCGTACCGCTGCTCGATGGGAGTGAAGCTGCCGGGTCTCGGCGCGCTCGGCGCGCACTGGCGCGGGGCGATGGCCTCGGTCATGCCGGAGGCGGCGGGCGACGGCCTGGTCCTCGACCTGCGCTCGGCGGCGTACGCGACGGCCTGGAAGCCCAAGGGCGAGGTGGCGGCCCGGACGGCGACGGTGCGGGTGCTGCACGCGCCGACGCGGAAGGTGGTCAGCCACTTCAACAAGGCGACGAAGGGGCGCATCGTGCGCAGCCTGCTGGAGGCGGGCGCGGAGCCGGCGGGCGTGGCGGACCTGGTGGAGGCGCTGCGCGATCTGGGCTACGTGGTGGAGGACGGCGGCAAGGCGGGCGCGCTCGACGTGCTGGTCGACGAGATCCACTAGGGCCGTCACGCATAAGGGAGCCGGGCCGGCCCCTCGCGAGGGGCCGGCTCTGGCCTCACGAGGGGCCGAACCTCACCTGACGAGGGGGCCGGGCCCTGACCTCACGAGGGGCCGAGCTCTCATTCCGCAAAGGGGCCGGGTTCTCGGGCCAGGCATCGCTTCGCGAGGGGCCGGTCAACCCCTTACGAGGGCCGGCATCACCTCGCGTTGCAGCATACGCAACGTTCGTTGCGTGCTCCGCTTGCCGTCGGCAGGATGGAGCGCATGACGAGCGTGCTCGACCTCGCCCCCGTCGTTCCCGTCGTCGTGATCGAGGACGCCGCCGACGCCGTGCCGCTGGCCCGCGCACTCGTGGCCGGCGGCCTTCCGGCGATCGAGGTGACCCTGCGCACGCCTGCCGCGCTCGACGCGATCCGGGCCGTCGCGGACGGCGTCCCCGAGGCCGTCGTCGGTGCGGGCACGGTCGTGTCGGCGGCGGGCGTCGCGGACGCGGTCGGCGCCGGGGCCCGGTTTCTCGTCAGCCCCGGCTGGACGGACTCGCTGCTCGACGCGATGCGGGACTCGGGCGCGCCGTTCCTGCCGGGGGTGTCGACGACCTCGGAGGTCGTGGCGCTCCTCGAACGCGGCGTCACGGACATGAAGTTCTTCCCGGCGGAGGCGGCGGGCGGCGTCCCCTACCTCACGTCGCTCTCCGGCCCGCTCCCCCAGGCCCGCTTCTGTCCCACCGGCGGCATCTCGCTCGCCTCCGCGCCGTCCTACCTCGCCCTGCCGAACGTGGCCTGCGTCGGCGGCACATGGATGCTGCCGGCGGACGCGCTCGCGACGCGCGACTGGCCGCGGGTCGAGTCACTGGCCCGCGAGGCGGCGGCGCTGGCCCGCCGGGCGGTTCCTGGGCCCTAGTCCGCGACGGGTCCGGCCGGTCCTGGTCGCCGGACGGGCCTACGCGAACTCCACGGCGGAGTGGTCGCCGATCGGGCGGTAACCGAGGCGCTGGTAGAGGGCGTTGCTCGTCGGGTTGGCCACGTCGGTGAAGAGGAGGACCTGGTCGGCGCCCGCCGCGCGGGCGGCGCGGGTGACCGCGACGGTCACGGCGCCGCCGTAGCCCCGGGCGCGGTGGGCGGGCGGGGTGTAGACGGGCGAGACGCGTGCGTGGCCCGCGGCGGGACGTGAGACGCTCGCCATGGCGACGGGCTCGCCGTCCGTCTCCCAGAGAAGGAGCCGGCCGTCCGCGACGCGGGCCTCGACGTTCGCGGTGTAGTCGGCGTCTGCGTCCTCGCCGACGTCCCGGGCGAACTCCCGCATCCACGCGGCCGCGAGCGGCACGTCGGCCTGCCCCGCCACGCGCGGCGCGCCCGGCGGCGCGGGATGCGGCGGCGTCAGCTCGGCGAGCCGGTACAGCCGCAGCCGCAGGGTGGTCCGCCACGGGCGGCCGGTGGCCCGCGCGTACGCCTCGACGGTCCCGGACTCGCCCCGTACGGCGGTGACTTCGGCTTCGTACGGCAGGGCGACGGCGCCCAGCGCACGTGCGGCGGCGTCGGACATCACCCCGAGCAGCAGCATCCCGGCCGGCGTCGCGAGGAAGCCGCCGCCGCCCGGGCCGTCCCACCATCCGCGCGGCCCGTCGGCGTCGAGCATGCCGAGCAGCGTGGTGTTCCGTGCCGGTTCGGCGCTCAGCCGCGCGTGCGCGGCGCGCCGGAAGACCTCGGGATCCTCGGTGAAGTGCCAGCCCATGCGGTGATGGTCATACGGCCCCGGGCCGGGGTCCAGCCGTTTTCGCCGCCCCTGCACCCGGCAGCCCCGCACACCGGCCGCCCCGCGCACCGGCCGGATCGCGCACCGGCCGCCCGTCGAACCGGCCGGATCGCGCACCGGCCGCCCATCACCCAGCCACCCCGCGAACCGGCCGGATCGCCCACCGGCCGCCCCCCGAACCGGCCGGCTCACCCGCCGGCCGGATCGCCTACCGCAGGTGCGACGTGTCGTTCAGGAGCCGTACCGAGGCGTTGCCGTCCGCGTAGTAGGCGACCGCCGAGATCGAGGCCGCCGAGAGTTCCATGCGGAAGAGGGACTCCGGCGGGGCGCCGAGGGCCAGGCGGACCAGGGTCTTGATCGGCGTCACGTGGGTGACGAGGAGGACCGTGCGGCCCGCGTGGGCGGCGGTCAGGCGGTCGCGGGTCGCGGCGACGCGGCGGGAGACCGTCGCGAAGCTCTCGCCGCCGCCGGTCGGCGCTGCCTTCGGGGAGGCGAGCCAGGCGTCCAGGTCGTCCTTGTACCGCTCGCGGACCTCCGCGAAGGTCAGGCCCTCCCAGGCGCCGAAATCGGTCTCGCGCAGCCCGTTGTCGATCCGGACGTCCAGGCCGAGGCGGTCGGCGACCGCCTGAGCGGTCTGGCGGCAGCGGGTGAGCGGCGAGCTGACGATCTCCTGGATCGTGCCGCGCGCGGCGAGGCCCGCCGCCACGGCCTCGGCCTGCCGGAGCCCGGCCGGGGACAGCTCCGGGTCCGCGCCGCCGCTTCCCGAGAACCGCTTCTCGGGCGTCAGCGCCGTCTCCCCGTGCCGCAGCAGCACGAACGTGGCGGGCGCGCCCATGTCGGGTCCCGACCAGCCCGGCGCGGTCGGCGCGGCGGGCGCCTTGGTGGCCGGCGTCAGGGCCGGCGGGCGTTCCGTGGGCGTCGCGCCGGCCGTCGGGTGGGCCGCCTCCGCCTCGAAGTCGCCGCTCGTCGCGGCCTCGCGGTCGGTGGTGGCCGCGGTGGCCAGGGAGGCGCGGGCCTGGGCCGCCAGGGCCGCGTCGGGGGCGAACAGGCCGTCGGGCTCCGGCTCGGGCCGCGCGCCGGCGGTGGCGGTATCCGGGCGGGAGGCCGTACCCGCGCCCGTCAGGGCCGCCCTCGCCCGGGCCGCGCCGGCCGTCGCGTCGCCGGCGGCCGCGCGCGCCGTCGCGAGTCCGGCGGCGTGGTCCACGGCCGCGGTGGACGCCGAGGGCGACCACTGCTCGCCGCGGCGCCCGGCGTCCATCGCCTCGTTCGCGAGCCGGTCCGCGTGCTTGTTGCGCTCGCGCGGGATCCACTCGTACCGCACCCGGCCCGGCGGGAAGACCCGGCCCGCCTCGGCGGCCAGCGGCTTCATGTCGGGGTGTTTGATCTTCCAGCGGCCGGACATCTGCTCGACGACCAGCTTGGAGTCCATGCGGACGTGGACGGTCGCGTCCGGGAAGAGCTCGAAGGCCGCCCGCAGACCGGCCACCAGGCCCTTGTACTCGGCCACGTTGTTCGTGGCGACGCCGATGTACTCGGCCCGCTCGGCGAGGGTCTCCCCCGTCGCCGGGTCGAGGACCACCGCGCCGTAGCCGGCGGGTCCCGGGTTGCCCCGGGAGCCGCCGTCGGCCTCGACCACGAGTTCGCGCATTACAGGCCGGACTCCGACGTGCGGACCAGGATCCGGCGGCAGTTCTCGCAGCGCACGACCGCGTCGGCCGCGGCCGCCCGGACCTCGTTGAGCTCGGTGATGTTCAGCTCGATGTGGCAGCCCTCGCACTTGCGCTGGTACAGCCGCGCCGCGCCGACCCCGCCCTGCTGCTCGCGCAGCTTCTCGTACAGCTTCATCAGGTCGGCCGGGACGGAACCCGCCACGAGCTCACGCTCCTTGGCGACCGAGGCGGCCTCGCCGTCGAGCTCCGCCTGGGCGGCGTCACGGCGGCCGGTCGCGTCGTCGACCTTGGCCTGGACGGCGGAGACCCGCTCGGTCAGCTCCGCGACCCGCTCCTGCGCGGACTCGCGGCGCTCCATGACCTCGAGGACGATCTCCTCCAGGTCGCCCTGGCGCTTGGCCAGCGAGGTGATCTCGCGCTGGAGGTTCTCCAGGTCCTTCGGCGAGGAGACGGCGCCGGAGTCGAGGCGCTGCTGGTCGCGCGCGGCGCGCTGGCGCACCTGGTCGACGTCCTGCTCCGCCTTGGTCTGCTCGCGGGCGCAGTCGCTCTCCTCGGTCTGCGCGGCGACGAGCAGGTCGCGCAGCTGGGTGAGGTCCTTGTTGAGCGACTCGATCTCGGCGTGCTCGGGCAGCGACCTGCGCTTGTGCGCGATCTGCTGGAGGCGTACGTCCAGCGCCTGGACGTCGAGGAGTCGGATCTGGTCGGCGGGCGCGGCGTTCAGTTGGGGGCTCCAGAAGAGGTGTAGTCGGAAGGGGCGCGCGTAGCGCTCTATGGGAGGGCGGCGGCGGGGGCGACGTGAGCGGACCAGGGGTCGGTGACCGTCTTCGAGACGTGGACCCTGAGGTCCCAGCCGTGGCGGTCGGAGATCGTGTCGAGCTGCGCGGCGGCCTGCTCGCACCAGGGCCATTCGGTGGCCCAGTGAGCGGCGTCGACGAGCCCGATGGGTGAGTGCTGGGTCGCCTCGGAGACCGGGTGGTGGCGGAGGTCCGCGGTGAGGAAGGCGTCCACGCCCGCGGCCCGGACGGCGTCGAAGAGGCTGTCGCCCGAGCCGCCGCTGACGGCGACCCGGCGCACCCGCATGTCCGGGTCGCCGGCGACCCGGATGCCCTGCGCCGTGGCGGGCAGCCGCTTCGCGGCGCGCGCGGCGAACTCGGCGAGGGTCTCCGGCTGGTCGAGCTCGCAGATCCGGCCGAGGCCGTTCTCCGGGACGAGCGGCCCGGTGACCCGCAGGTCGAGGGCGCCGGCGAGGGCGTCGGAGACGCCCGGCTCGGCGGTGTCGGCGTTCGTGTGCGCCACGTGCAGGGCGATGTCGTGCTTGATCAGGGTGTGCACGACCCGGCCCTTGAAGTGGGAGGCGGCGACGGTGGTCGTGCCGCGCAGATAGAGCGGGTGGTGGGTGACGACCAGGTCGGCGCCGAGGCCGATCGCCTCGTCGGCGATCTCCTGGACGGGGTCGACGGCGAAGAGGACGCGGCGGACCTCCGCGTCGGGGTCGCCGCAGACCGTGCCGACGGCGTCCCACTGCTCGGCCCGCTCCGGTGGCCAGAGGGCGTCGAGCTCGGCGATGACTTCAGACAGACGGGGCACGGGAGAAAGGCTACCTGTCTCCTGTTTGCGCCTGAACCGGCGCCGCTCCCGCGGAGGTGGTCGCCGCCGGGGTCACGCGGTCGGCGGTTGCGGTGATCTTCGCGGAAGGAGCCCCTGGTGCCGTCGGCCGGCGCCGGGGGCTCCTCCTCCTACTTCACGAGGTCGGCGCGCAGGTCGTCGAGCACGCTGTCGGCGGCCGTCACGCCGAGGCCCAGGTACCAGGTCTCGTCCGGGACGTCCTTCGCCCGGCCGGCCTTGACCGCCTCGAGGTTCTTCCAGAGCGGGTTGCCCTGCGCGGTGTCGCGCTTGGTGGCCTTCGGGTCGCCGTACACGCCGGTGAAGATCCAGTCGCCGTCGGCCTGGTCGATCTTCTCCGGGCTGACCTCGACGGCGAGGTCGTTCACCTGCTGGTTCTTCGGCCGCGGCAGGCCGACGTCCTCGAGGATGGTGCCGATGAAGGAGGCCTTGGCGTAGAGGCGGATCTTGCCCGGGAGGTAGCGGACCATCGACACGGTCGGCTTGTTCGGGCCGATGTCCTTGCCGAGCTGCCCGGCCTTGGTCTCGTACGCGGCGAGCTTCGACTTCGCCTCGGCCGTCTTGTCCAGGGCGGCGGCGTTGAGGAGGTAGTTCTCCTTCCACGTGAAGCCCGGACGGATGGAGAAGACGGTGGGCGCGATCTTCGACAGCTCGTCGTACTTGTCGGCGGCGCGCAGCTGGCTGCCGAGGATGAGGTCGGGCTGGAGGTTGGCGATGGCCTCCAGGTTGAGGTTGTTGATGGTGCCGACGGACTTCGGAGCGCCGGCGTCCTTGGCGAGGTAGCCGGGGATGCCGTCGTCGCCCTCGGAGGGGGCGTAGCCGACGGGCTTGATGCCGAGGGAGACCACGTTGTCGAGCTCGCCGACGTCGAGCACGACGACGCGCTTCGGGGCGGACTTGATCTCGGTCTTGCCGAGTGCGTGGGTGAGCGTGCGCGGGAACCGGCCGGCCTCGGCGTCGGTCCCCATGGCCGCCGTCTTGGCGGCGGCGTCGCCGAAGTCCTTGCCGCCGACGGCGACGTCCTTCTTCTTGCCGCCCTCGTCCTTCTTGGCGCCCTCCGGGGAGCCGTCACCGCCTCCGCAGGCCGCGAGGGTGAGCGCGGCGGCGAGGCTGAGGGCGGCGGCTGCGATGCCGCGGCGGCGAAGGGACATGGCGGGTCTCCTGTACGCGTACGGGGTGGGACTGCGGGGACTACTGCATTCGGAGCACGGACCGCTTCCGGACCGCCGGCCGCGTCCTGACGGCGGTCCGCGGACCGAGGCCAGAGCCGCGGGACCGCAGGAACGCACGACCGCAGGACTGCCGGGCCGCCGGAAACGGCAGCTCGCGACCCGTCCGCGGACTCACTGATTCCACTTAGGGTCGCCTTACCTTATCCACCCCGGGCCCCACCAGCACAACCCGCCCCCTCCGCTCGGAGAAAGCGAACGACCGCCACCCTTTGGGGTGAAGTGGGGTGGCTCGTGTTGTTCGGCTGGAAGTGCGAAAACTAGCTTCGTGGCCGGAGGTGACGATCCGATGACAGCCTGTGCCATCGAGACGACCACGGGAGACGGCCACGGAAGCCCCGCCGCCAGCCCCGGAGCGTTCACGATCACCGCGAACGGCGCCTACGCGGCGCGGCTCGCCGGTTCCGGAGACGCCTTCTACGTGGAGCGTTGGACCCTCGACGGACCCGAGCCCTACGCCGTACCGCTGCCGCTCGCGCAGCCCGAGGAGCCCGGCGCGCTCCTGACGCCGCTGGCGGACGGCCGCGTGCTGGTCGGCCGCGCCGTGGACGGCCGCCGGTACGCGTTCTCGCTCCTCTACCCCACCGGGCCCGACACCGGCCAGCTCTCCCTCGGCTCCGTCGAGGCACCCGCGCCCGGCGCCCTGACACTGCTGCCGCCGTCGCCGGACGGCATCTGCGCGTACGCGATGTGCGTCGGCCCCGACACCACCACCCTGTGGCTGGTGGCGGGCGGGGCCTTCGGCCCCGAGCAGGTGGCCGTGGTCAAGGGCCGCTGCACGGGCGGCGTCTGGCTGGACCGTACGGGACGGATGCTCGCGCTCGACCGGCAGCTGGACGACGGCCCGGTGAAGGCGGTCGCCATCGACCTGGAGCGCGGTGGCGAGGTCACGCCACTGCTCCAGATCACCGAGGACAGCAACGACCGGCTGCTCCTCGCCGATCCCGACAGCGGTCTGCTGCTCATCCGCTCCGACGCGCCGTCGCCGGGCCACGACCGGCTCGGCTGGGGCGTGCTCGGCAGCCTGCTGCCGGTCCGCTTCCCGGAGTGCCTGCGGCTCGACGACGCGGCGGTGACGCCCATCGCCGTCCAGCCCGGGCAGGTGCTGGTGCCGGAGAACTGCGGTGTCGCACTCCGGATCGACGCGATGGCCGGCAGCTGGGTGGGCGTGTGGCGGCCCTCCTCACGACGGATGCGCCACCTCGCCGCGCCCGTCGGCTGGCTGGCCGGCTCGGGCCTGTGGACGGCCGACGGCGTCCTGCTCCTGCCGTACGCGACGCCCGGGGCTCCCTGCGGCCTCGCCGCCCTGGCGGAGCCGGCCGAGGAACCGGCCGAGGCGGGGCCCGAGGGTGCCGAACCCTCCCTGTCCGAAACGGAAAGCGGCGCTCCGGAGCCCAGGGTGTGCCGCCCCGTGCCGTTGCAGCAGGCTCCGCTCACCAACCGTAAACCCGCTGGCTAGACTCTCGGGGCCGCACCAGAAAGAGCGACGACTACGGGGTGAGTTCCACCATGAGCAACACGGACGCGCAGGATCAGAACGGCTCGGGCAAGCACCGCGGACCGGCCGCGCCGGCGGAGGACTCGTCGTCCTCCCCGCACGGCCGCCACCGGCGCGAACCCGACGCGCGATGACTGCGCTCTGAGCACGCGAACGGCCCCCGGACGACGGTCCGGGGGCCGTTCGCGTTCCCCACCACACCCCCGTGTGGATGGTCTTCGGCGACCCTGACGGACCCCGGGCAGTCCTGGCTCCCGCCCCTGGCCGTCGCTCCCGGGTCAGCCCTTCTTCAGGCCCAGCACCTCCGCCGCCGCGAAGGTCTCGCCCGCCGGGCGCGCCGCGTAGTGCGGCGTCAGGAGTCCGTCCAGCTCCTCGTACGTGAAGACGTCCTTCGCCGTGTCGAACTTCGCGGCCACCCTGGGCCGTTCCACGATCGCCACCATGCCGCCGTGGACGACGAGGAGCTGGCCGTTGACGCCGGCCGCCGCCGGGGAGGCGAGATAGCCGACGAGCGGCGCCACGTGCTCCGGCGACAGCGGGTCGAGCTCGTCCTCGGCCGTCGGCTCGGCGAAGCCGGCGAACACGTCCTCGGTCATCCGGGTGCGGGCCCGCGGGCAGATGGCGTTCGCGGTGACGCCGTACCTGGCGAGGGCCAGCGCCGTGGAGGTGGTCAGTCCGACGATCCCGCCTTTCGCGGCAGCGTAGTTGGGCTGACCGGCCGAACCGGCCAGGAAGGCCTCGGACGAGGTGTTGACGATCCGGCCGTAGACGCCGCTCTCGCCCGCCTTGGCCCGGCCGCGCCAGTGCACGGCGGCGAAGTGCGTGGTGTTGAAGTGGCCCTTGAGGTGGACGCGGATGACCGCGTCCCACTCGTCCTCGCTCATCGAGAAGACCATCCGGTCGCGCAGGATGCCCGCGTTGTTGACCAGGACGTCCAGCTTCCCGAACTCGCCCACGGCCAGGTCGACCAGACCGCGCGCGGTCTCGAAGTCGGCGACGTCGCCGAGGTGGGCGACCGCCCGGCCGCCCGCCGCGCGGATCTCCGCCGCGACCTCCTCGGCGGGCGCCGCCGAGGCCTCGCCGGAGCCGTCGCGCCCGGGCTGGCCGTAGTCGTTGACGACCACCGCCGCGCCCAGCCTGGCCAGTTCCAGCGCCTCGGCCCGGCCGAGGCCGCGGCCGGCACCGGTGACGATCGCGCTCAGCCCCTCAAGAGGCAGTGACATGGGCAGGTCCTCCCAGGTGTGAGTGCCGGTCAGATCTCGATGCAGGTGCGCAGGGCGACGCCCGTCCGCATCTGCTCCAGCGCCTCGTTGATCCCGGCGAGCGGCACCCGGTGGGTGATCAGGGACGCCAGGTCGATGCGGCCCGCCCGCCAGAGCGCGATGGCCCGTTCGTACGAGCGGAGCACGTCCCCGCCGCCGTACATCGACGGCAGGATCCGCTTCTCGTCGAAGAACAGCTCGAACATGTTGAGCTGGAGGAAGTCGTCGAGCGCGCCCGCGCCGACCACGCACAGCGTGCCGCCGCGCCGGGTCGTCTCGTACGCCGTGCGCGCGGTGGCGGACCTGCCGACGACCTCGAAGACGTAGTCGAAGCCCTCGCCGCCGGTGATCCGCTGCTTGGCGTCGGCGAGCGCGTCGGGCGCGACGGCCTCGGTGGCGCCGAAGCGGAGGGCGGCCTCGCGGCGGGAGCCGACCGGGTCGACGGCGACGATCTGGGCGGCGCCCTGGAGCTTCGCCCCCTGGATGGCGGAGATGCCGACGCCGCCGCAGCCGATGACGGCGACCGACGAACCGGCCTCCACCTTGGCGGTGTTGATGGCGGCACCGAGGCCCGTGGTCACGCCGCAGCCGATGAGCGCGGCGATGTCGAAGGGCACGTCGTCGGGGATCGGGACGGCGCAGCCGGCGTCGACGACGACCTCCTCGGCGAAGGTGCCGGTCCCGGCGAAGCCGAAGAGGTCACCGCCGGGGCGCTTGAAGTTGGGGGTGCCGGCGTTCATGAAGCCGGCCAGACAGAGCTGGGTCTGGCCGCGCTTGCAGGCGGGGCAGCTGCCGCAGGCGGGCAGCCAGCACAGCAGCACCCGCTGGCCGACGCTCAGTCCGGTGACGCCGTCGCCGATGTCGACGATGTCGCCGGCGCCCTCGTGCCCGGGGACGAAGGGCGCGGGCTGCGGCAGGACGCCGCTCATGGCGGAGACGTCGGAGTGGCACAGGCCGGTGGCCCGGACCCGGATCCGCACCTTGCCGGGGCCGAAGCCCACCGCCTCGACGTCGTCGAGGACCTCCAGTTTGTCCTGGCCGATCTCGTGCAGTACGGCTGCGCGCATGGTGCGGCTCCCCTCGGGGGTGTCAGGAGTGTTCGACGACGGTGTCGGCGAGTACGGGAGCGTCGTCCCGTTCGACGGCGGTGACCGCCACCTGCGTACGGCCCTCGGCGGACCACATCCGGATCCGCAGGGTCTCGCCCGGGAAGACGATCCCTGCGAAGCGGGTGCGGTACGAGCGGACGCGCGTGACGTCGCCGTCGAGGAGGGTGTCGACGACGGCCTTGAGCGTCATGCCGTACGTGCAGAGGCCGTGCAGGATCGGCCGGTCGAAGCCCGCGAGCTTGGCGAACTCGGGGTCGGCGTGGAGCGGGTTCCAGTCGCCGGAGAGCCGGTAGAGCAGGGCCTGGTCCTCCCGGACGGGCCGCTCGGCGATGGCGTCGGGCTTCCGGTCCGGGAGTTCGAGGCGCTCGGAGGGCCCGCGGTCGCCGCCCCAGCCACCCTCGCCGCGTACGAAGATCTGCGCGTCGCTGGTCCACAGCGGCCCGTCGTCGTCGGCGGCCTCGGAGCGGAGCACGAGGACGGCCGCCTTGCCCTTGTCGTACACGGCCGCGACGCGGGAGGTGGAGACCGCCCTGCCGGCCACGGGCAGCGGGCGGTGCAGGGTGATCGACTGTCCGCCGTGGAGGACGGCGGCGAGGTCGATGTCGATGCCGGGGGCGGAGAGCCCGCCGACGACACCCATGCCGGCGCCCGCGACGGTGGCGAAGCTGGGCAGGACGTGGAGCCGGGATTCGAGGGTGTAGCGCAGCTCGTCGGGGTCGGTCGCGGGGACGCCCGCCCCGAGGCCGAGGTGGTAGAGCTGGACGTCCTTGTGGTCCCAGGCGATCTCCGCGCTGCGGGGCTCGGCGGCGACGGCCTTGGCGGCGTCAATGGGCATCGCTCTGTTGCTCCTTGTGACAGGTGAAGACCTCGGCGCGGCCGTCCGCACCGTCGACCGCGCCGAGGCCGTGCGGGGGCGTTCTAGAACGCGTTCTAGAACGGTGATCCCCATGTATAGCCGAGCCCCTGGAAGTTGTGAACCCTCCTGACGGCATGTCAGATACGAGCCGAACCCGCGCCGGACCCGGGACATTTGTCACCGCCAGGTCCGTACGTCCGGGCCTGCCGGGGCCCGGGCCCCGCTCCGTAACTTCGTGGTCATGACGAACGAGACAGCGGGGCCGGCGCGGACGGCGAGGCCGGCGGAGACGGCGGAGACGGCGGAGACGGCGGGGGCGGCGGGGGCAGCGGGGGCAGCGGGGGCAGCGGGGCCGCCCGAGACGGCGGGGCCGGCGCGGACGGCGAGGCCAGCGGAGACGGTGGGGCCGGCGGAGACAGCGGAGACAGCGGGGCCGCCCGAGACAGCGGGGCCGGCAGGGACAGCGGGGCCGGCGGTCGCCTTCTCCGCGGTGACCAGGACCTTCGGCGCCGTACGGGCCGTGGACGGGATGGACCTCGCCATCCGCCGCGGCGAGACCGTGGCCCTGCTCGGCCGCAACGGCGCCGGCAAGTCGACCACCATCAACCTCCTCCTCGGCCTCGACGAGCCCGACGGCGGCCGGGTCCGGCTCTTCGGCGCCGAGCCGGCCCGCGCGGTGGCGGCCGGCCGGGTCGGCGCGATGCTCCAGGACACCCGCCCGGTGCCCCGGGTCACCGTCCGCGAGCTGGTCGGCTTCGTCGCGCGGACCTACCCGGACCCGCTGCCCGTCGACGAGGCCCTCACGCTCGCCGGCCTGACCGAGCTCGCGGGCCGCCGCGTCGACCGGCTCTCCGGCGGCCAGGCGCAGCGCGTGCGGTTCGCGGTCGCGCTGGCCGGCAACCCCGAACTGCTGGTCCTGGACGAGCCGACGGCCGCGCTCGACGTCGAGGCCCGCGAGGCCTTCTGGGACTCGATGCGCCGCTACGCCCGGCGCGGCAACACCGTCCTCTTCTCCACCCACTACCTGGAGGAGGCCGACGACCACGCCGACCGGATCGTGCTCGTCGACTCCGGCCGCGTCCTCGCCGACGGCACCGCCGAGCAGCTCAAGCGCGCGGCCGGCGGCTCGACGGTCTCCTTCGACCTGGCCGGCCGGCCCACCGACGGTCTTGCCGTGCTGCCCGGCGTGACCTCGGTGGAGATCCGCGGCGACCGGGCCCGGCTGCGCAGCGACGACTCCGACGCGACGGTGCTGGCGCTGGCGGCCGGGGGCCTCGTCCGGCGCCTGGAGGTGGCCCCGGTCTCGCTCAACGACGCCTTCCTGGCCCTCACCCGGGGCGCCGCCCACGCCACCCACGCCGCCTCTGCCACTTCTGCAATGCCTGCAACTTCTGCCATGTCTGCCACGCCTTCCACGCCTTCCACGCCTTCCACGGCCGCCACGCCTGCCACGCCTGGCACCCGAAGCGCCCACGGCACCGACGACACCCTGGAGCGGGTCCGATGATCACCGCCTACGTACGCCTCGAGGTCCGCCGCACCCTGCGGGACGCCGGTTTCGCGATCTCCTCCGTCGGCGTGCCGGTCATGATGTACCTGCTCTTCACCAACCTCGGCGGCCAGAACAGCGCCGGGTTCAAGACGTCCGCGATGGTCGGCATGGCGGCGTACGGCGCGCTGGGCGCCGCGCTGTCGCTCGGCACCGGGGTCGCCGAGGACAAGTCCTCCGGCTGGCTGCGGCAGTTGCGGATCACTCCGATGACGCCGCGCCAGGTGGTCACCGGCCGTGCCCTGACCGGTACGGTCGTCGTCCTGCCCGCCATCGCCGCGGTGCTGCTCGCGGGCGGTCTCGCCAACGGCGTACGGCTCGACGCCTGGCAGTGGGCGGTCCTGGCCCTCGCGCTGTGGGCCGGTTCGCTGCCCTTCACCCTGCTCGGCCTCGGCAACGGCTACCGCCTCTCCGCGCAGACGACGGGAGTCGTCAACGTGGCCTGCAACCTGGGCCTCGCGGTGGTCGGCGGCCTGTGGTTCCCCGTCGACCTGTTCCCGGAGTGGCTGGCGACGCTCTCCTCGTACACCCCGACCAGCCGCTTCTCGGAGCTCGGCCGCGCGGTCGCGGAGGGCACGGCGCCGGGGGCGGCGGCGCTGACGGTCCTGGCGGCGTGGACGGCCCTGTTCGGCGCGTACGCGGCGGTCTCGTACCGTCGTTCGGCACGCGCGGCGTGAACGCGACGGCACCACAGGGGTGACGGAGCACGGCGCGGAGGAGCGGGGATGCGGGCGGGGACGAGGGACCGGTGGCGCGGATGAGGGACTGGTGGCGGTGCAGGCGCGCGGCGCTGCGGGCGCGCGCGGAGAAGCGGCACCAGGAGGGACCGAGCGGGCTGAGCCTGCTGCCGTGGCTGCTGATGGGCCTGGGCGCACTGTCCCACCTGATCAGCGGTGAGGCGCCGAACCCCTGGATCGGCGGCCTTGGCCTCTTCGCCTTCAACACCCTCTACATCGCGATCGTCGTCCGCGCCTTCGACAGGCACCGCCGCGAGACCGCGTTCACCTGGTGGCTCCTCGCCGCACTGGCGGTGCTCACCTTCGCGCTCGCCATCGGGTACGGCAGGGAGTGGCTGCTCCTCTTCCCGCTGCTCGGCCTCGCGGTCGGCGCGATCGTACGCGGCGCGGTGCTGCTGCGGCTGATCGTCTTCCCTCTGGTCCTGGCGGTCTCGGCGGTGACGTTCTGGCGGGACGGCTGGGACTCCTTCGGGGTCGTGTACGGCACGTTCATCTCGGTCATGGTGACGGCGGCGATCCTCACCCTGAACAGCACGGTCCTCCAACTGCGGGCCACCCAGGAGGAACTCGCCCGCACGGCGGTGGAGAAGGAGCGGCTGCGCTTCTCCCGCGACCTGCACGACCTGCTCGGCCACACGCTGTCCGTCGTCGTGGTGAAGGCGGAGGCGGCCCGCCGCCTGGCGCCGCGCGACCTGGACCTGGCGTTCGCGCAGCTCGCGGACATCGAGACGGTCGGCCGGCAGGCGCTGACGGAGATCCGCGAGGCGGTGACGGGCTACCGGGAGGCCTCGCTCACGACCGAGCTGGACCGCGCCCGCGACGCCCTGTCCTCCGCCGGCATCGCGCCGGTGGTCCGCCAGTCGGGCCCGCCCCTCGAACCGCAGACGGAGGCCCTGTTGAGCTGGGTGGTCCGCGAGTCGGTGACGAACGCGGTGCGGCACAGCGGCGCGACCCGCTGCGAGATCGAGGTCGGTGGCGGTCCCGAGCGGGTGCGGGTGACGGTGACGGACGACGGTCGCGGCGTCCCCGCCGGCGCCGCGCCCGGCAGCGGTCTGCGGGGCCTGCGGGAACGGGTCGCCGCGGCGGGCGGCACCCTGGACTCGGGGCCGGGCCCGCGCGGCGGGTACCGGGTGACGGCGGAGCTGCCGGTGGAGCCCGGGGTGGAGCCGGCGACGGAGCCGTAGCCCCGGTCCGTCAGGTGTGCTGCTCGCTGACCTGCCCGCCGATGTTCGCGTCGGAGCTGTTCCCGCTGATCGACGCCTGGGGCTTGTTGTCGCGGCCCACCTCGTCGAGGCCGAGCAGGTCGACGAGACCGGCGTCCTGGGCCTGGGCGTGCGGGTTGTCGGCGGCGAGGGCCTGCGGGGCGCCGCAGAGACCGAGGGCGGCTCCGGCGAGGAGGACGGCGGCACATGCGCGCTGGGTGGTGTTCATGCCCTGCCAACGAGCGGGGTGCGACGAGGGGTGCGGCACCGGGGGTGCGGTCGCTATCCGGACACGTTGACGGGGTGGCCCCCACCACACGGCGCGGCCGCCTCGGAAGATCCTTCGCGGCACGCCGCCCCCACCTGCGGAACATTTCCCTCCGCGCGCTCGGCGGAGACCCGCACAGCAAGATCAACTCCGTTCAACTTTGCACTTTACGCACGAAGTTGTCCACTTCGCGACCAACCCGTTCCCGGCGATTTCCGGCAACCCGGCCGTCGACGGTACCGATGGGATCTACCGGGGGCATATGACCAACCCCCGGCTGCACAGACCATCAGGGGGTTTCCATGTCCAGCATCACTCGCCGCAAGGCCCTGGGCGTCGCCGCCGGCGCCGCCGGGGCCGCAGCGGGCCTCGCCCTGGCCGGCCAGGCCAGCGCCGCCGGCTCGCCCGTCGCGGCCGCGACGGGCGGCGCCTCGGCTCCGGGGTCGTTCGACGAGGTCTACCTGGGCCGCCGCATCAAGGGTGGCCCCGCGCAGGGCGGCGGACACCACGGGGGGTCCCACGGAGGTGGCCACGGGGGCGGCCACGGCGGGGGCTACAGCGTCACGATCGACGGGGCGGAACTGCACGTCATGCAGAACGCCGACGGCACCTGGATCAGCGTGATCACGCACTACGAGCCCGTCGCCACGCCCAAGGCGGCCGCCCGCGCGGCCGTCCGCGAGCTCCAGGGCGCACCGCTCGTCCCGCTCACCGTCGCCTGATCCGCAGATCCCGCCCGGTCCGCCCAGTGCCGGTCCGGCTGATCCACCGATCCGCCCGGTCCGCCGGTCCGCCCGGTCCGCCGGTCCGCCCGGTCCGCCGATCCGCAGATCCGCCCGAACCACCAGCTCCAGGAGCCGTACACCGTCATGACCATACGCAAGAACCAGGCCACGCTGACCGCCGACGAGAAGCGGCGCTTCGTCGCCGCGCTGCTCGAACTCAAGCGCTCCGGCCGCTACGACGCCTTCGTCACCACGCACAACGCCTTCATCATGGGCGATACGGACACCGGCGACCGCGTCGGGCACCGGTCGCCGTCGTTCCTGCCGTGGCACCGGCGCTTCCTCCTGGAGTTCGAGCAGGCGCTGCAGTCGGTCGACCCGACCGTCGCCCTGCCCTACTGGGACTGGACGGCCGACCGCACCTCCCGCTCCTCGCTCTGGGCGCCCGACTTCCTCGGCGGCACCGGCCGCGCGCGTGACGGCCAGGTGCTCGACGGCGCGTTCGCCCGGTCCGGCAACCGCTGGACGATCAACGTCCGGGTGGACGGCCGCGACTACCTGCGGCGCGACCTGGGCGCGGGCGGGCGCCAGCTGCCGACGCGCGCCGAGGTGGACTCGGTCCTCGCCATGGAGACGTACGACACGGCTCCGTGGAACAGCTCGTCGGAGGGCTTCCGGAACCACCTGGAGGGCTGGCGCGGCGTGAACCTCCACAACCGCGTCCACGTCTGGGTCGGCGGCCAGATGGCCACCGGGGTGTCCCCGAACGACCCGGTGTTCTGGATGCACCACGCCTTCGTCGACAAGCTGTGGGCCGACTGGCAGGCCCGCCACCCCAAGTCGGCCTACCTCCCGGCCGCGGGCACCCCGAACGTCGTCGACCTCAACGACACGATGCGCCCGTGGAACGACGTGACCCCGGCGGACATGCTGGACCACACGGCCCACTACACCTTCGACACGGCCGCGTGACACCGCCGGGAGGCCCGCGCGACCCGTCCCGCACGGCGGCCCGGTCCCGTCCCGACGGCACGTCCGTCCCGTACGGCGGCCCGGTCCCGTACGACGCGCCCCAACAGGCCTCCCGGCCTACGCTGTTCCCTGTGAACGAGATGCCGCAGGACCACCGCCCGGCCAAGTCGACCAGGGTCCTCCTCGCCGAGGACCAGGGGATGATGCGGGGCGCGCTCGCGCTGCTGCTCGGGATGGAGCCGGACATCGAGGTCGTCGCGCAGGTGGGGCGGGGCGACGAGATCGTGGCCACCGCGCTGACGGCCCGGCCGGACGTGGCGCTCCTGGACATCGAACTGCCGGGCCGCTCGGGCCTGGAGGCGGCGGCGGACCTGCGGGACGAGGTGCCGGACTGCCGGGTCCTGATCCTGACGACCTTCGGCCGGCCCGGCTACCTGCGCCGCGCGATGGAGGCGGGCGCGGCGGGTTTCCTGGTGAAGGACGGCCCCGTCGAGGAGCTGGCCGAGGCCATCCGCAAGGTCCTGCGCGGCGAGACGGTCATCGACCCGGCCCTCGCGGCGGCGGCCCTCAGCGCGGGCCCGAACCCGCTGACGGCCCGCGAACGCGAGGCCCTCGGCGCCTCCGTGGACGGCGCGACCATCGCCGACATCGCGGCGAAGCTGCACCTCTCCGAGTCCACGGTCCGCAACTACCTCTCCTCGGCCATCGGGAAGACGGGCACCCGCAACCGCATGGAAGCGGTGCGGGAGGCCCGTCAGCAGGGCTGGCTGTAGCCGGGGAGCCGGCCGGTCCGGGGCCGGGGCCGCCGGCTCAGCCCGTGTAGTAGCCGGCCACGTCGGCCAGCAGGTCGAGCGAGCCCGACTTGTTGTAGAACGTGACCTTGCCGTCCTTCACCGGCACCACGACCAGGTTCGGGACCGTCTGACCGGCCACCACGTTCAGGTTCGACGCGCTCGTGCGCGTCGTGCCCGCCGGGTAGACCGACACGAAGGTGCCCGCCGTCGCGTTCGTCGCCGTCACGTTCATCACCACGGCCGTCACACCGGACGCCGGGACGCCACCCTGGCCGGCGACCGTCAGCGTCACCGTGCCACCCGGGCCGACCTTGGCCTTCGGCACGCCCACACCACTACGGGTGTCCATCACGCGCGACGGAGTGACGGGCTCGTAGAGGGAGCCGGTGGGCTCCGTCGTGTAGTAGCCGGCGACGTCCGCGAGGAGGTCGACGGTGCCCGCGCGGTTGTAGAAGGTGACCTTGCCGTCCTGTACGGGGACGATGACGAGGTTCGGGACGGTCTGGCCGGCCACCACGTTCAGGTTCGACGCGCTCGTGCGCGTCGTGCCCGCCGGGTAGACCGACACGAAGGTGCCCGCCGTCGCGTTCGTCGCCGTCACGTTCATCACCACGGCCGTGACGTTCGAGGCGGGGACCTCGCCCTGGCCGGCGACCGTCAGGGTCACCGTGCCGCCGGCACCGACCTTGGCCTTCGCCACGCCGACGCCGCTGCGGGTGTCCATCACGCGCGAAGGCGTCACCGGACGGAAGCGGGATCCCTCCCCGTCCGTCGTGTAGTAGCCGGCCACGTCGGCGAGCAGGTCGAGCGAGCCCGACTTGTTGTAGAACGTGACCTTGCCGTCCTTCACCGGCACCACGACCAGGTTCGGGACCGTCTGACCGGCCACCACGTTCAGGTTCGACGCACTCGTACGCGTCGTGCCCGCCGGATAGACCGACACGAAGGTGCCCGCCGTCGCGTTCGTCGCCGTCACGTTCATCACCACGGCCGTCACACCGGACGCCGGAACGCCACCCTGGCCGGCGACCGTCAGCGTCACCGTGCCACCCGGGCCCAGCTTCGCCTTCGGCACGCCCACACCACTACGGGTGTCCATCACGCGCGAAGGCGTCACCGGACGGTAGGTGCCGGAGGCCGCGCCGCCGAGCACATGGACCGGGCCGGTGCGCTGCAGCACCGGGCCCGCGCCGTCCGCCGGGACGGCGGTCAGGGTCCAGGTGTACGCGCCGTTGGCGACGGACTTGCCGGCCTCGTCCTTGCCGTCCCAGGCGGCGTCCACCCGGCCCCGGGCGTCGGTGCCGCGCACGGTGCGGACGACGTCGCCGGTCGCCGCGTGGCGGAGCGTGAACTCCCAGGACGCGGCGGGCTTGGAGAGCCACCAGCGGCCGCCGACGCTCGCGCCGGAGGTCGTCAGGTCGAGAGCCGTGCCCGGCACCGCCTGGTCGATCACGGTGAGCGGGGAGGTCTGGACGCCGGTGGGCACGACCCGCACGCGCCGGTCGTCGCCGACGTACGCCAGGTGACCGCCGAAGCGGTCCACGGTCCAGTTGACCCGGGCCCGGGTGGACGTGCCGAGGTCCGCGCCGCTCACCGCGTTGCGCTTGGGCAGGTCCGCATGGGTGCCGGAGGCCGGCAGTCCGCCCTGGAGGTCGTAGACGTCGATGCCCTGGCCCTCGTTGGCGACGGCGAGGTAGCCGTCACCGAGGAGGGTCGAACCGGCCGGGGCGGTCGTGAACTTCTTCGCCTGGCGGTCGTAGACGCCCGCGCCCCGGAAGCTCCCGCTGTAGCCCTCGTCGCAGTGCCAGTAGACGAAACGTCCCACCGCCTGGAGCTCGGACGGGCGGCAGGCGCCCGGGATGGCGAAGGACTCGGTGACGGTCGTGCCACCGGCCGCCAGGGACGTGGCGCTGACGGTCGAGCCGCTCTTGCCCGCGCCCCACAGCGTGTCGCCCCAGAGCGCCGCCGGCATCGGGTCGCGCTTCAGCACCACCTTGGGCGCCGTGCCCTTGCCGGCGCCGGTGCCGAAGTCCACTACGGCCTGCGGGCCGCCCTGGACGGCTTCCTGGACCAGGCCGTAGCGGCCGGAGAGGTCCGCCATCCGCGGTGTGGACACCACGCCGTCGATCCGCGGTCCCCACTCCTGGGAACCGTTCTCCAGGAGCACCGTCCCACCGGGCCAGCGGGAGTTCTTGCGTCCGTGGAGGCCGTCGCCGGAGGCGAACATGGTGAGGCAGTAACCCTGCTCGGCGTCGCACTCCTCGTCGTCGCCGCTGATCAGGCCGTCCGTCGTGGTGCGGCCCGGCTCGGGGCGGCCCGAGGTGTTCAGCCAGGTGCTGCGGTACGCGCCGACGTAGGTGTGCGGCGCGTAGGCGTGCGAGTCGTCGGCGGTGGTCAGGATGCCGCTGCCGAGCGCGATGCCGAACGGCCTGGCCTCCATGTCCTCGATGTCCGCGACCTTGGTGCGGGTGACGCTGCCGTCGGCGGCGAGGGCGAAGCGGTAGTAGGCCCAGTCGGGAGCGCCGTACGAGGGCACGGTCTCCGCACCGGCGACGATCACCGATCCGTCGGGCAGCGTGACGAGCTGGCCCCTGGCCAGTTCGAGCACGGCCTCGTTGCCGACGCCCGGGCGGTAGGTGAACAGCGGTGCGCCCCGGTACTCGTTGTTGCCCGGCTGGATCCCGCCGAGGCTGAGCAGCACGGTGGCGTCGGGCTTCGTGCCGAGGGCGACGTAGTCGTCCCCGTAGGGCATGTCCCGCAGGTCGAGGTCCCGCCCGGCCGCCGCGGGGTCGTTCCGGTCGAGGACCGTGGCCTCGTAGTAGCCCTTGCGCAGGATGTGGTCGGGGCCGAGCTTGAAGGTGTCCCAGGTCTGGCGCTGCGGCAGCGGCTCGAGGACGCCCTCGGCGAGGTTCACCAGCCACGAGGCGGTCTCGGCCGTCGAGTCGACCCAGCGGCTCGCGCTGATGACGATCGACTTCTTGTCGCTGTCGTTGACGTAGACCCGCCAGCCCTCGGGAAGCCCGGTGAGCGGGCGGTCCTGGGTGGTGCCGTCGGCGCCGGCGGTGAGCAGGTGCAGCGACGTGGTCGCCGCCACCGTCCCGGTGCGGGTGACGACGGTGGTGCCGTAGGTGCCGACGTACGACTGGCCCTCGGGGATGTCGATCACGGTGACCTCGGCGGTGCCGTCGGCCGGGCCGCTCTTCACGGGCAGCAGGCTGACGTGCGGCTTCGGGCTCTCCGCGTAGAGCGCGAAGTAGTCCATGCCGTAGCCGTGTCCGCCGACCGCCGGCTCGGAGGTGAACCGGCCGTTGTCGACGTCGTACACCGGCTTCTGCGGGAGCCGCTGGTCGAGGACGGTGGTGGCGCCGGTGGCGTAGTCGATCCAGCGCAGGCGGTCGTCGCCCTCCTGCGCGGTCAGGAAGCCGGTCTGGCCGGCGTTGAGGACGAGCGTGGCGCGCGGGACGAAGCGCGCGCCCGCGGGGACGACGACCGGCGCCGTCGCCGGGTCGGTCGCCGGGTCCGCGGCGAACGCCGCACCGGCGGCACCGAGGCCCGTCGGTACGGCGAGCGAGAGAACGAGGGCGGCGTGGACGAAGCCGCGCGCCCGCCCGCGCCTGCGGGTTGAGCTGCTCAAGTGGGTTCCTCCCCCATGGGATGCGGTACGGGGAGGCCGTCGGCGGTGGTCGTGCCACCGTCCCGGTCCGGCGCGAGGGCCCCCAGCCCTCCGCGTCCGCTCACCCGTACGAACGGCGTGACTCTAACAGCCGTGTGCGACTACTTCTGATCTTTTCCCGTCGCCTTCGGCGCCGGCTTCGGCAGCCACACCGCCATCACCACCGCCGTGGCCGTCAGCACGCCCGCCGCCACCCGGAACGCCGCCGCGTAGCCCGAGGTCAGGGCCTCCGGGTCGGTCCCGCCGGCCGTGACCGAGGCCGCCACGGTGGAGAGGACGGCGAGGCCGAGGGCGCCGCCCATGGTGCGGGAGGTGTTGATGAGGCCGGAGGCGAGACCGGCCTCGGCCGCGGGCACCCGGCTGGTGGCCAGGACGGCGAGCGGCGTGGAGCCGAGGCCGATGCCGAACATCATCAGGACGCCGGGCAGCAGGATCGCGGTGAGGTACGAGCCGTCGGCCGTCATCGTCGACTGCCAGGCGAAGCCGCCCGCGGCGACCAGCGCGCCGAGGACCGCGACCCGGCGGGCGCCGAGCCGGGGCAGCAGGCGCGGGGCGAGCTTGGATCCGGCGATGACGCTGGCGGAGCTGGGGACGAGGGCGAGCCCGGCCTCCAGCGGCTCGTAGCCGAGGACGTTCTGCGCGTAGAGCGTCATGAAGAACCACATGCCGAACGAGGTCGAACCGCACAGCAGCATCGTCACGTTGGCGGCCGACACCGCCCGCGTACGGAAGATCCGCAGCGGCATCAGCGGCTCCGCCGCCACCCGGGCCTCGACGGCGACGAAGGCCGCGAGCAGGAGCAGTCCGGCGGCCAGCGGCACCAGGGTCGCGGCGGACGTCCAGCCGGACTCCTCCGTCTGCACGATGCCGTACGCGAGGGTCGCCAGGCCGGCGGTGACGAGGACCGCGCCCGGCAGGTCGAGCCGCCGGCCGCCGCCGACGCGGCTCTCGCTCAGCCACCAGAAGGCGCCGGCGAGGACGAGCGCGCCGACGGGCACGTTGATGAGCAGCACCCAGCGCCAGGAGAGCAGGTCGACCAGGACGCCGCCGACGAAGCCACCGGCGGCGCCGCCCGCCGCGCCGACCGCCGTCCAGGTGCCGACGGCCCGGCCGCGGGCGGGCCCGGCGGGCACGGCCGCCGTGATGAGGGTGAGCGTCGACGGGGACAGGACGGCCGCGCCGAGGCCCTGCACGGCGCGGGCGGCGAGCAGCTGCCAGCCCTCCTGGGCGAGGCCGCCCGCGACCGAGGCCAGGGTGAAGAGGGTGAGGCCGACGACGAACATCCGCTTGCGGCCGAAGAGGTCCGCCGCCCGGCCGCCGAGGAGCATGAAGCCGGCGAACGCGATCGAGTACACGTTGACGACCCACTGCAGCCCCGATGCCGTCAGCCCGAGCGCCTCCCGCATCGACGGCAGCGCCACGTTGACCACCGACACGTCGAGCACGACGAGGAACTGGGCCGCGCTGGCGACGAGCACGACCAGCCAGGGGCGGCGGGCGGAGGACGAGGGTATGGACGGGTCGGCCGTCTTCGCGGCCGGCGGGGCAGAGGCCGAATCGGAGGCCGAACCGGAGACGGAATCGGAGTCGGAGACGGAATCGGAGACGGAATCGGAGTCGGCGGCGGGGTCGGTTCGCGGCATGCGTGTCATGGTCGCAGACGTGCCAAGACCCGTACATCGGGATAACGTCCTACGACCCCGAGGACGACCGCCCGACCCGGCCCCTCGGCACAGCGCCCTACGACCTCCGCAGCATCGTCACCACCGCCGCGCCGCCCAGGCCGATGTTGTGGGCGAGGCCGACGCGTGCGCCCGGCACCTGGCGCGGGCCCGCCTCGCCGCGCAGCTGCCAGACCAGTTCGGCGGCCTGCGCGAGGCCGGTGGCGCCCAGCGGGTGGCCCTTGGAGATGAGCCCGCCGGAGGGATTGACGACCCAGCGGCCGCCGTACGTCGTGGCGCCGGACTCGACGAGCTTGCCGGACGCGCCGTCCTCGCACATGCCCAGCGCCTCGTACGTGAGGAGCTCGTTGACGGAGAAGCAGTCGTGCAGCTCGACGACGTCGACGTCCTCGATGCCGAGCCCCGAGGCCTCGTACACCTGCCGGGCGGCGGACCGCGACATGGGCCGGCCGACGACGTCGATGCAGGAGCCGGAGGCGAAGGACTCCTCGGTGTCGGTGGTCATGGCCTGGGCCGCGATCTCCACGGCCCGGTCGCGCAGGCCGTGCTCGTCGACGAAGCGCTCGGAGACGACGACCGCCGCGGCCGCCCCGTCGGAGGTGGGCGAGCACTGGAGCTTGGTCAGCGGCCGGTGGATGGTCCGGGCGGCGAGGATCTCCTCGACCGAGTAGACGTCCTGGAACTGGGCGTTGGGGTTCCGGGAGGAGTGCTGGTGGTTCTTGGCGGCGACGGCGGCGAGCTGCACCTCGGTGGTCCCGTAGCGGTCCATGTGCTCGCGGGCCGCGTTGCCGAAGATCTGCGCGGTGGGCGGTGCCATCTCGAAGCCGTGTCCGGCCGCCATGATCCCGTAGTGCCGGGCGACCGGTGAGCTCGCGAAGTCCCCGCCGTCCGATCCGCCGCCGAGGGCGCCGCGTGCCATCTTCTCGAAGCCGAGCGCGAGCACGCAGTCGGCGGCGCCGCCCGCCACGAACTGCCGGGCCATCATCAGCGCCGTGGACGCGGTGGCGCAGTTGTTGTTGACGTTGTAGACGGGCACGCCGGTGAGCCCGAGTTCGTACGCGGCGCGCTGTCCGGCCGTCGAGGCCTGGAAGCAGTAGCCGACGGGCACCTGCTGGACGAGGCCGTACGGGATGCCGGCGTCGTCCAGGGCGGCGGTGCCGGCCTCCTTCGCCATGTCCCAGTACTGCCAGTCGCGGGTCTCCGGCTTCTCGAACTTCGTCATGCCGACGCCCACGATGTACGTCTTCCCCATGTCCGGGGCCCCCTCGGTCTCTCGGTTCGGTGTCTCGGGTCAGTCTCTGGGCAGGCCGAGCAGCCGCTCGGCGACGACGTTGAGCTGTACTTGCGTGGTGCCGCCCGCGATGGTCAGGCAGCGCGACATCAGCAGTCCGTGGACGGCCCGTTCACCGGGACCTTCGGCCACGGCGCCCGCCGGGCCCAGGAGTTCGAGGCCGAGCTCGGCGACCTTCTGCTGGTGGAGGGTCTGGACGAGCTTGCGGACGCTGGCGCCGGGGCCCGGTTCGAGGCCGGACACCTGGAGGAGCGTGGTGCGCAGGCCGATGCAGGCGAGGGCGTGCGCCTCGGCGACGAGGCCGCCGATCCGGGCCCGGAGCGCGTGGTCGGCGGTGTCGCGCGCCGAGGCGGCGATGAGCGCTTCGAGGCCGGTGTCGAAGGCGACCTGGTCGGCCATGTGGACGCGCTCGTTGCCGAGGGTGTTGCGGGCCACCCGCCAGCCGTCGTCGACCTCGCCCACGACGGCGTCGGCGGGCAGCACGGCGTCGTCGAACCAGACCTCGTTGAACAGCGACTCGCCGGTGATCTCCTTCAGCGGCCGGATGTCGATGCCGGGCGTGTTCTTCATGTCGACGAGGAAGTAGGTGAGGCCGCGGTGCTTGGGCGCGTCGGGATCGGTGCGGGCGAGGAGGATGCCGTAGTCGGCCCACTGGGCCGAACTCGTCCACACCTTCTGCCCGTTGACGCGCCAGCCGCCACCTTCGACGGGTTCGGCGCGGGTGCGGAGGGAGGCGAGGTCGGAGCCGGCCTCGGGTTCGGAGAAGAGCTGGCACCACTGCTGTTCGCCGCGCAGGGTGGGCCCGAGGTGGCGGGCGCGCTGGGCGGGCGTGCCGTAGGCGATAAGCGAGGGCACGACCCAGGTGGCGATGGACAGCGGGCTGAGCCGGATGCCGAGGGCCTCCGCCTCGCGCTGGACGGCGAGCTGTCGCACCGGCCCGGCGCCGAGCCCGTACGGCTCCGGCAGGTGTGGTGCGGCGTAGCCGGTCCCGGCGAGGGCCTTGCGCGCGGCGTGCGGGTCGAGCCCGACGGCGGGCGCGAGGGCTTCGCGGGCCTCGGCCCGGAACTGCTTCGCTTCCTCGGGGAGTTCGATACGGAGTTCGCGCCGGGTCCCGGCAGCGGTGAGACGGGCGGCGGCGAGGCGGTGGCCGTCGCCGGTGCCGAGGATCTGGCGGGCGACGAGGGCGCGGCGCAGGAGGAGGTGGGCGTCGTGCTCCCAGGTGAAGCCGATGCCGCCGAGGATCTGCACGCAGTCCTTGGCGGTGGTGTAGGCGGCGTCGAGGGCGGTGGCGGCGGCGAGGGACGCGGTCAGGGACCGCGCGTCCCCTCGGGTCTCGCGGGCGGCGCGGGCGGCGTCCCAGGTCAGGGCGCGGGCCTGTTCGAGCCGGACGAGCATGTCGGCGCAGAGGTGTTTGACGCCTTGGAACTGTCCGATGGGACGGCCGAACTGGACGCGGGTGCGGGCGTGTTCGGCGGCGGTGTCGAGGGCGCGGGAGGCGGTGCCGCAGGCGTCGGCGGCGAGGAGGACGGCGGCGAGGTCGTGGACGAGGCCGGAGTCGGCGGCGAGGACGCGTCCGCCGGGCACGAGGACGCCGTCGGCGCGGACCTCGGCGGTCGGCCGGGTGGGGTCGGCGGAGGCGTGGAGGCGTACGGCGAGGGCGTCGGCGTCCACGGCGAGCCACACGGTCCCGTGGACGGCGCGCGCGGGCAGGACGATCAGGTCGGCGCAGGCGGCGCCGAGCACGGGCGGGGCGACGCCGTCGAGGACGAGCCCGTCGCCGGTGCGGGAGGGCGCGGCGGTCAGGGTGCCCGCACCGAGGGCCACGGCCGCGACGCGCCCGCCGCCCGCGACGGCGGCGGCCTCCTCGCCGTGTCCGGCACGGTGCAGCAGCTCGGCGGCGAGGACGCTCGGCAGGTGGGGCCCGGGCAGCACGGCCCGCCCGGCCTCCTCCAGGACCACGGCGAGGTCGACCAGATCGCCGCCCCCGCCCCCGCACTCCTCGGGCAGATGCACCCCGAGCAGTCCCTGCCCGGCGGCGCCGTCCCAGTACGCGGGGCGGGCGGCCGCGAGGTCCGGGAGGTCGAGGTGCTTGCGGACCTCCTCCGGCGGTACGGCGCGGGTGAGCCAGCCGCGGACGGACCGGGCGAGCTCCCGCTGTTCGTGCGTGATGGCGATGCCCATGGCACGGCAGACTAGAACACGTTCCAATCTGACGGAAGGTCAGATGCGGGCCTGATCTGAAGGCGGATGCTGCGGGGCGGCGGGGAGGTGCGGGCGGCGGGGATGAGAGAGGCGGGCGGCGGGACGGGACTGCGGCATGGGGTGCGGGGCGCGGGCTGGCGGTCTACGGCCTGCGGGCCGGCGGGTTGCGGGATCGGCTCTGCCCGGCCCGTGGGCGGGCGTTGTCAGTGCCGCCTGTCACGATGCGGAGCAGAAGACAGGACAGGACAGAGAGGGCGCACGCGCCATGGGTACCTGGGACATCGGCCCCTTCGACAACGACACCGCCGCGGACTTCTCGTACGCGGTCGACGAGGCACCGGCGGAGCAGCGGGCCGGGGTGCTCCTCACCGCGTTCCACGAGGTGACCGGCGTCGGTGAGGAGTACCTGGACGCCGACCAGGCGGCGGAGGCCATCGCCGCCGCCGCCCTGGTGGCCGCACAGTGCCCGGGCGGCGCCCCGGTCACGACCTCGTTCGCCCCGAAGCAGCCGATACCGCAGCTCCCGGCCGCGCTCCGCCCCGCGGCCGTGGAGGCCTTGGACCGGATCCTCACCGAGCCGTCCGAACTGCTCGAACTGTGGGCGGAGTCGGACGGCGACGAGTGGAAGGCGGGCGTACTGCGACTGCGCACGGTGCTCGCGGGAGCGTCGCCCACCGCGGACTAGCTCGTGCCAGGGCAGGAGGGTTCAGCGCACACGGTCCTTCACATGTAAGCCGACAGCGAAGCTCGGGTGAGGCAGTAGCCGAGCCGGACTCGCGCCGCCGCTCGACCACCCTGACGATGGGAGCGAACCATGGTCCGCCTTCCCCTAATTGAGAGAAGGGGCAAGACGGACCTTGGCGAGAGCGCGGTGTGATTACAGCTGGTGTTCGAAGAACGTAACCCGATTAAACGTCCAGTTGTTCGGTGCGGCATACCAGCTGCCGGTCGGGCCGTCGAACTTGCTACTGGTGTTGGTGCTCCACGTGTACATGCGCACGCTGCCGTCGTTGTAGCCGTACAAGGCACCGAGGTCGTCGCGGCCGTCGCCGTTGTAGTCGCCAGTGACGAGTTTGACGTTCTCGCGCCACATGCTGCCAGCGGGGGCGGTCCAGGCCTCGTAGCCGGTTGAGAAGGATCCGGTCGGTGCGCTGGGCCAAACGAAGACGGCGTCGTGGCCATCGGCGTAGTCATACCAGGCGGCGACGTCGTCGCGACCATCGCCGTTGAAGTCACCAGCATGCAGAGTGGTGCGGTTGAAGTCACCCCAGGTGGTGCTGGACCAGGACGACGACTCCGCGAAAGTGCCGGCGGCGGTGGAAGCAAACGTCCACAGCTTCTCGCTGCCGTCGGCATAGCCGTACATGACACCGAGGTCGTCGCGGCCGTCTGCGTTGAAGTCGCCAGCCACGGTCTTGGTGCGGGACTTCTCCCAACCGGTGAAGCGGTTCCACGAGGTCACAGGACGGTTGAACGCGCCCTGGACGGTGCTGGTGAAGGTGAAGATAGTGTCGGACTTGTCGTAGTAGTCGTACCAGACGGCGATGTCGTCGCGCCCGTCACCGTTGAAGTCCCCACTGTGCGGCGTCATGCGGGCGAACGTCCAATGGCCGGAGGGGACCTGCCAGGACTTGACCGGGGCGGCGAACGTACTGTCACCCTTCCCGATCCAGGTGATCAGTGCCACGCCACCGTCGCTGTACCCGTACATCGCGGCGAGATCACCGATGCCATCGCCGTTGTAGTCGCCGGTCACGCGCTTCATGTTCTCGGCGTAGTAGTTGCCAGCGGCGACTGACCAGGCGCTGCGGGGCGCCTGGAAGGTGCCATCGGAGTTGGCCGTGAAGGTATGGACCGCGTCACTCCCGTCGGCGTAGTCGTACCAGTTGGCCATATCACCTCGGCCGTCGGCGCTGTAATCGTGACGGGTGCCACTGCCGCTGGACCACAAAGACTGGTTCTTCTCGTTGTATACGACCAGGTCACCCGCATCCTGGAGCAGGGCGTACCCCGCAGCGGAGTTAGCCGCCCCTGTCGACCACAGACGACTGTTGTCGGGGGCGTATCCGGCGATGTTGCCGTTGGCCTCGACGCGGGCAATGGCGCCGGGTATACCACCGGTCGTGGTCCAGAGCTTCTTGTTGGTCTTGGTGGAGAGAATGCTCAGGTTGCCATCGGCACCCATGACAAGCTTGGTCGACTGGACGACCACTGTCTGGCCGGCTGTCAGTTGGGTGCCGGCGACCAGGCGACTACCGCCCACGACGCCGTCGATTATGAACTGCGTTCCGAATCCGGTCAGCGAGAAGGGTGTGCCCATACCTGGCCAACCGACCATGCTGTCATCGGTCTTCCGGGCCCAAAGATCCAAGATGCCGTCGCTGTCGAAATCTCCCGACGTTCCCACCTGGGGGTACTGGGACTTCGGGACGCCCGCGCCGATCTTCACACGGTCGGTACCCCAGGTCGCGAAGTTGAGCGCTTTGGTCGCGGGGTCACTGCTGCCGTAGGAGCGGTACAGGTCTCCGGAGGCGTCTTCGCGCAAGAGGAGGTCGGGGAGCTCGTCGCCATTGATGTCTCCGGTGGAGATGATGGTGAACTTGTCCCAGTGGGAACCGCCCACGAGGGTCGGCCGGCCCTTCGTGCCGTTCAGTCTGCTGCTGCGGTTGCCCTGGTAGAACCACAACTGGTTGTGCTGCTTGACGAGAATGTCCGGTTTGAAATCGGCGTTGTAATCACCGGTCTGGATCTGCTCGGCGTCCTTCCAATGGTTGTTGCCCTTCCAGTCGGGCTCGTCCGCCGGGACGCCGCACCGGGTTGCTTCGTCTACCTCGGGACACTTGACCGTGAGCGTGTAAGGGCTTGAGGTGTCGAGGATGCCTTCGCCTCTGTTGGCGTAGACCTGAAGGTCCTTCCTCCCTTCGTTGTTCGGGTTGGTCACGAGAGCCACCAGGTCGTTGTACCCGTCTTCTCCCCAGTCGCCGGCGAAGGCGACCTGCCGGTCGGGAAAGGTGACGTGTCCAAGGGTGCCGTTGACCGTCGAGAAGTGGCGATTGCCAGCACCTGCGTACGCAAGGAGGACGCCGTTGCTGTTGGGGCTCCAGATGTCCTTGTAGTCGTCGCCGTTCAAGTCGCCGAGACTGTCTCTCATCACGCTGCCTGCCGCGTAGTAGAGATAGGTGGCCGTGTCGGAGCGGTTGCCGGCTCCGTCGACGCTGTAGGCGTAGATGAGGTGCGGACCGGCCGAGGTGATGTCGACCAGACCGGAATGGACACCGTTGGCAAACTGAGCTTCATGGAGATCGGGGTGGGTGTCGGTCCACCAGTAGATCTTCTGGACGTCCTGAACGCCGTTGGGGTCGAAGGTGAACGTTGCCGTCTCCCGTGCCGGGCCCGTCTCCTTGGGGCGCCCTGCATCTCCCGACGGGTAGATAGGCTTTCCGTCGCTGCCGGTGGGCGAGATGATCTGCGGAGCGTTCTGGGGGCGGGTGCGGTCGATGGTGAAGGCGCAGGGCGCGTCCTTCCAGCCGGAAGACGCTCCGTCGGCGTCAACGGCCTTG
Organism: Streptomyces sp. NPDC012637; assembly: GCF_042954805.1. Classification (NCBI taxonomy): domain Bacteria; kingdom Bacillati; phylum Actinomycetota; class Actinomycetes; order Kitasatosporales; family Streptomycetaceae; genus Streptomyces; species Streptomyces sp. NPDC012637. Next base: position 238,961 of record NZ_JBIBDS010000003.1, on the reverse strand, counting down.
ACTCGCCAGGAGTAACTGACACCGTCACCGCCGGGTGTCAAGGCGGCGGGTACGACAACCGTCGCGTAGCGGTCCTTGAGCGCAGGAATGTTCTGCGCGAGGACACGAGTGCTGGCGGTGCCCTTCTTCTCGTAGAGCTCGAAGACAGCAGTGAGGTTGCCGGCGTCCTTGTCTCGGACCTTGGCGTACAGGCTCACCGTGGTGTTGCCGATCATTGCCCCGCTGCTGCACTGAGAAGCCGGGCTGGTGCCCAAGCCGCTGGGCAGTTCGGGCAGGTGGTTGTAGACGGTCTCGAGGACTGCCGTCTTGGGATCGAACTTCTTCCAGCCGTAGGTGTCGCTCTCGTCCGCAGCCCTCATCCCCAGAGTCATGCTCTCCTTGCCGTCCCCGGCTGCGGTGCGCATCCAGCTGGTGGCGTCGAACTCAAGGTTGCCGGCCCCGCACTGCGACGACCACCCCTTGGATGCGTTGACCTCGCTCATCGGCGTGTTGGGCACCGGTGCGGGCTGGTTCGTCCAGTTGGTCTTGGAAGTGATGGGCCCGCTGAGGAAGAGCTGCACCTTGCGGGGTTCACATGACCACGACCAGGTGTTCTTGATCCGGAAGGTCGCCGACTTGATCTGCGCCCCCTTCAGACCGCTGGTGTCGACCTGGAAGAAGGACCGGGACAGTCCGTTGGTCTCGTTCTCGTACCCCACACGGACGACGTCCTTGGCGTTCCAGTAGGAGTTCTGCGGGTACTTCTTATAGACGCGGGTCCAGTTCCACTTCTGGCGGTCGCCATACCCCCAGCTGGGGTCGATGTACACCGGGTAGGTGGTCTCCGCTCCCGTCAACAGCTGCTGGTCGGGGGTGATCGTCAGAGAGTCGGCGGTCAGCTCAGTGGGCATCTGGGCGTCCTTCGCCCCAGCGCCCGGCTCGAACACCTCATCCCCGTCGGCCTCGCTGGCGCTCCCGACAGTCGTCGTAGTCGTCGTCCGCCTGGCGGTCGCCCCTGAGGACCCACTCGACGTGGACGTCGAGTCCCACATCATCGGAGCGGTGCTGGAGAAGACGATCTGTCCGGCCGGGTCCTTGGCCGTCAGGCTCTCAGTTTCCGTGTCCTTGTGGACGCTCAGGCCCACTGTGTCAAGGCCGAACTGCAGCTTGGCAAGCTCAGGGTTCTTCGCGGCCTCTGCGGACTTGACCACGAACAGCTGCGAGAAGCCTTCGACCTCGGCCTTGAGCTGGAGATCGACACCAGGCAGGATCTCGGCGTACGTCGCGATGTTGCCGGCCAGGACGGGCTTGGGCAGCGCCGCCGGCCAAGTCAGCGAAAGCGTGCGGCCGTCCATTGCGCCGGAAATCAGTGGCATGGAGCCACCACCGGAGAACTTCACCGCGACGCTAGTCGCCTTAGCGACAACGGAACCGTCCTCGGCGAACGCCAGGCTCGGATCTGCGTCAACCCACCACCCATCGCGCCACAGACGCACCGGTGTCCCGTACTCCTGCACCTTGAACCCGCCCTCTGGCTGCGCCCAGGTGTCCGACATCTCGGTTCGGGCGGAGACCAGCTCGTACGGTGCTCCGGTCGCTGCCGCTTGCTGAAGTGCGTAGTCCTCCTCGCTCAACGCCCCAGTGGCGACTGGATCGAGCACCGCGCTCGGAGCCCACGACGGGGCGGGGGCGGCGGCCGTTCCGGAAGCGAGCAGCCCACCAGTCAATAGTCCTGGAGCAAGCCACGCCCCCCACCTCGATCTGACAAACAATGATTTCTTTATGGACACGATCTACGCCTCCCCATATCAGTGTCCGGAAAGTCTCTCGCCGACTCTACCGCGAGAAACACGGCGCCCCCGAGGGTCCTCGTACCGCAGAATCAACACTGCGGCGATCGTGCGGCCCGTGAGGTCAAGGCGACTGCCAGCGCGACGAGTTGCGGTCTTGGGAGGGTCTTCGTCACCTACCACCCAGGGGTTAGCGAAACTCACATGCACATCAAAGGAATTCCGTTGCTACTGTGTCGCGGATTTACTTTTCCAGAGGGGTGGGACGTGAGACGCTTCCGAATACGGAGATGGGCTGCGGCGTTGGCCGCAACAATGACAGTCGGCCTGACGCCGCCCACGGCCACAGCCGTAGGCGCCGCAGAGTCTTCTTCGCTGAGGACATCGCTGCCGAGTCTGAAGCAACCGAAGCCAGTACCAGTCGCACCGCTGCGAACCGGTGGTACTCGCAACCGTCAAGATGACGCGGCCGCCACAGCAGTGACGCGCGCGGCGTGGCCGGCCCCCGCAGCGCAGACCGTCGCGGTCACCGACACCCAGCCCGCGCTTCGCAGCCGTGCTGCACTCGGTGCCGGACTGCCGGTCACCGTGACGGCCGTCACCGAGAAGGGGAGGAACGCTCGGGCGGTGACACGGGCGAGGATCTCGGTCGAACCGCGTGCTGCGGCCGAGAAGGCCGGCGTGGACGGCATCCTGGTGTCCGTCAGTAGAGCAGACGGCGTGCGGGCCGGGGGGCAGGTCCGCGTCAGCGTCGACTACTCGAGCTTCAAGGACGCCTACGGCGGCGACTGGGCGGCGCGACTGCGCCTGGTCCAGCTCCCGGCCTGTGCTCTGACGACACCGGACAAGGCGGCCTGCCGCGTCGCCAAGACGCTGGCGACCACGAACGACACGAAGAGCCAGGAGCTGACGGCTGTCGCACCGGTGCCTGCCAGCTCGAGCTCTGGCGCGCTCGCGCCGAGTGCGATGTCCGTACTCGCCGCGGCCTCGAGCGAAGGCGGCCCGACCGGCACCTTCAAGGCCACGTCCCTCGAGGCATCCGGCGCTTGGAACGCCGGCGGCGCCACCGGCGCGTTCACATGGAGTTACCCGGTGAAGACGCCGCAAGTTCCGGGCGGACTCAGTCCCAGCGTCACGCTCTCGTACAACTCACAGTCGGTCGACGGCCGCATGGCCGCCACCAACAACCAGGCGGGCTGGATCGGCGACGGCTGGTCGTACGAGCCGGGCTACATCGAGCGTCGCTACAAGTCCTGCGAAGACGACAAGACCGGTGGGACCAATACCACCCAGGTCGGCGACCAGTGCTGGTACACCGACAACGCAACGCTGTCTCTCGGCGGCAAGACCACCGAGCTCGTCTACGACTCAGCCAAGGGCTGGCGCCCCGTCTCCGACGGCGGCGAGAAGATCGAGAAACTGACCGGAGCGACCAACGGCGACCTCGGCATCGCAGGTGCCAAGGGCGAGGGCGGCACCGGCGAGTACTGGAAGATCACCACGCTCGACGGCACCCAGTACTTCTTTGGACGCAACCGGCTCCCCGGCTGGGCCAGCGGCAACCCGGAGACCAACTCCACCCTGAATGCGCCGATCTTCGGCAACCACTCCGGCGAACCTTGTTACAACGCCTCCTTCGCTGCCGCGTGGTGCCAGCAGGCGTGGCGCTGGAATCTCGACTACGTCGTCGACCCGCGCGGCAACGCCATGGCCTACTTCTGGAAGAAGGAAAGGAACAACTACGGCCGCAACGTCAACGCAACCACGGGAACGTCCACCAAAACACCCTACGACCGCGGGGGCTACCTCGAGCGCATCGAGCACGGCCTGCGCGACCCCGCTCCGTACGGGGCGAAAGCCATGGCAAGGGTGCTGTTCACGTCCGTCGACCGATGCGATGCAGGAAACACCTGCCCCTTCGACGCTACGAACGCCCCTAAGTGGCCTGACACCCCTTTCGACCTGTACTGCGCGGACAGCGCTACGACCTGCAAGGACCAGACATCACCCAGCTTCTGGTCCAAGGTGCGACTGCAGAACATCAAGACGCAGGTCCTCACCGGCGGCACCTACGCGGACGTCGACAGCTGGGACCTGACCCAGTCGTTCCCACCGTCCGGAGACGGCATCTCGCGGCCCATGTGGCTGGCCGGAATCTGGCGCAAGGCTACGGACGGCACGACCACCGTCGACATCCCCACCGTCACCTTCTCCGGCCAGCAGAAGGCCAACCGCGTCGACAAGCTCGGTGACGGCCTGGCACCGTTCATCCGGCTGCGCATGTCACAGATCACCACCGAGACCGGCGGCACCATCGGTGTCTTCTATCACGACCCTGACTGCACAGCGTCGACCCTGCCCCCGCTGGACGCCACCAACGGAACCCGCTGTTACCCCGTCAAGTGGGAAGCGGAGGGAACCAGTCCCACGCAGGACTGGTTCAACACCTACCCCGTCAGCAAGGTGGTGGAGGGGGACAACCTCGTAGACACTCCAGACGCCGTCACCGAATACAGCTACGTCGGCGACGCAGAGTGGGCGAAGAGCGAGGACGAGTTCACCAAGGCCGAGTACCGCCAGTACTCCGAGCCGCGCGGCTACTACCTTGTCCAAACCCGGAAGGGCGCCGGCCTGGACCCGCGCACCCTGACCGAGACTCGCTACTTCCGCGGCATGGACGGCGCCCAGGTGAAGAACACCGCCGACGTCTCCGTAACAGACCGCAAACAGTTCTCCGGCACACCCCGTGAACAGGTCACGTACAACGGCGACGGCGGAGCGTTCGTCAGCTCGACCTCGTACACTCCGTGGTCCTCGGACGCCACAGCAACTCGCAGTCGATCAGGCCTTCCCGACCTCAACGCCTTCATGACCGGCACCGAGGCCGAGGAGACTCGCACGGCGGTCACCGGCGGCAAACGGTCCACCAAGAGCATCCGCACCTTCGACGAGTACGGGCTGCCCAAGACCGTCTCCGATCTCGGCGACACCGCCAAGACCGGCGATGAAAAGTGCACCACCCTCACCTACGCCCGCACCGGCACCACGACGATCCTGGACAAGGTCGCACGCGCCGAGACCGTCGCTGTCGCCTGCGGGGCAGCGGTGTCCAGGCCCGGTGACATCGTCGACGACGTCCGCACGTACTACGACAGCAAGGCTCTCGGTGAGGCACCGGCCAAGGGCCTGGTGACCAAGACCGACCGCGTCAACGGCGCGGGCAACGACTACGAGGACATATCCTCCACGCCCAGCGACTGCGGATCGGATGGCAAGCAGCTCTGCTACGACGACTACGGCCGCCAGCTCGCCACAGCCGACGCGTACGGCGAGGTGACGCGCACCGCCTTCACGGGGACGGCGGGCGAAGTACCGACCGGCATGACCGTCACCAACCCGCTCCTGCACACGGTCACCACGGCCCTTGAACCGCGGCGCGGCCAGCCGACCAAGATCACCGATGCCAATGGCAAGGTGAAGACCATGGTCTACGACCCGCTCGGTCGTCTCACCAAGGCCTGGCTGCCGTCACGCCCGCAGGCCTCGAACCCGACCTCCCCGAACTTCCAGTTCGACTATCTGGTCCGCAACAACGGGCCGGTCATCACCACTACCAAGACGCTCAGCCACGACAACAGGTACCAAACCACCTACACCTTCCAAGACGGCCTCCTCCGTGCCCTGCAGACCCAGCGGGAATCCCCGGACCGCGCCGGCCGACTCGTCACCGAGTTCTTCTACAATTCGCGTGGCGAGACCGTCCGAGACTCCGGCACCTATTTCGCCGACGGCGCTCCTGAGCAGGTTGCTGTCACCGGCCAGGCCACCATGTACCCGTCGTCGACGGAAACGCTCTACGACGGCGCCGGCCGAGCCGTCGCGGTGATCGCGAAGAAGTACACGACCGAGACCAAGCGCACCACCACCACGTACTCCGGCGACACGACCACGGTCGTTCCCCCGGCCGGTGGGACCGCGACCACTACGGTCGTGGACGCCCTGGGCCGCAGGGTCGAGGTCAAGGAGTACACAGACACGGCTCGCAGCACGTCGCAGTCGCTGACCTACGCCTACGACAAGCACGGCCGCGTCAAGAAGATCACCGATGCCTCCGGCGCCGCGTGGACCTACGGGTACGACGTCCGTGGCCGCCAGACGGACGTGACGGACCCTGACAAGGGCTCTACGCACACGGACTTCGACAAGGGCGATCGCGCCATCGACGTGATCGATGCGCGTCAGATCAAGCTCCACACCGACTACGACAAGCTCGGCAGACCCACGGCTCGCAAGAAGGGGACGACTCTTCTCGCCGACTGGACGTATGACGCCCTGAACGCCAAGGGACTGCCGGCGAAATCGACGCGGTACGACGAGAAGGGCAATGCCTGGGTCACGGAGACCAGTCATTACGACGGTCTCGATCTCCCGACCGTGACGAAGGTGACGGTGCCGGCCTCCGAGACGGGGCTCGCGGGGACGTACGAGTGGTACACCACGTACAACCCGAACACGGGCCAGGTCGCCGACGTCGAGCAGCCGGCGATGGCGGACCTTCCGTACGAGATGGTCAGCAACGGTTACACCGCCGTTACCGGTCTGCCCGACAGCGTCACCACGGACGACCACACGCTGATCTCGCAGACCAGGTACGACCACTACGGCCGTCCGACGCGCATCGAGTACAGCGAGTTCGGCCGTCACCTGGTGAAGACCTCCGAGTACGACGAACACACGGGAAATCTGACCCACTCCTACACCGACCGGGACACGGCCCCTCAGCGCATCGAGGACACCGCATATACCTATGATCCGGCGGGCAACATCACCCGGATCGCGACCGCCTACGGCCAGGACGCGGCCCGCACGACCGACACGCAGTGCTTCCAGACCGACGCCCTGCGCCGGATCACCGAGGCGTGGACCAACACGGGCACCGAATGCGCCGCGACTCCGTCGGAGAGCGTGGTCGGTGGTCCGGACGCCTACTGGACCAGCTACACCTACGACGCCGTCGGCAACCGTAAGACGGAGGTCCAGCACAAGACAACGACGGGCCCGACGGCCGACATCACCCGCACGTACACGGCACCGGACACTGGCAAGCACAACCTGCCTTCGGTGACGCAGACGGGTCCAGGTGAGCGTACGGACACGTACACGTACGACGAGGCCGGCAACACTGAGACCCGGAAGATCGGCACCGCGGATCTGGAGAGCTTCGCCTGGGACGACGAGGGCCACCTCAAGTCCACCACCAAGGTCACCGACACCACCAGCTACCTTTACGACACAAGTGGTGCGCGCCTGGTGCGCCGGGACTCGACGGGAACGACGCTCTACCTCCCTGGCGGCAACGAGCTGCACCGCGACAAGGACAACAAGGTCACGGGCACTCGCTACTACGGCAACTACGCCATGCTGAAGGGCGGCAAGCTCACCTTCCTCCTGACAGACCACCACGGCACGAGCACGACCCAGATTACTCACGACGCCCCGCAGACCGTCACGCGCCGCAAGACCACCATCTTCGGGGCTCCCCGCGGCAACCAGCCCACTGACTGGCTCGGCGACAAGAGCTTCGTCGGCGGCACCAACGACGCCGACACGAACCTGACCCATATCGGCGCCCGCGAATACGACCCGATCACGGGCCGCTTCATCAGCGTCGACCCCCTCCTGGAACTCGACAAGCTGCAGACCCTGTCCGGCTACAGCTACGCCGCCAACAACCCCGTCTGCTTCTCCGACCCGACGGGTCTCGGTCTCGACGACGGCACCGGCCACACGGAGCGAACGGACGGGAAGGCGGGTCAGGGAGACGGGAAACAGTGGTGGCAGCGAGATAGCGGCGAACTGAATGAGACTACCGTCGCAGCTGTCACCGACCCTGCAAACGAAACCGAGCGCTTCATCACCGAAGCGGCCAAGAAACATCTGGGCACCGGTGACGGCTATGCGAAATGGCGGCTGGTCTACCAGCGCTACATAAACACTTGGCCCGGAGAATCCGCGACCGCACAGGAACTGATGGCGGCTGCCGCAGCCTCCTGCATCGGCCCCAACGCTGCGGAATGCCCTCCAGCTTTGGTCAGTTTGTTCTGGGACATTTCACAGTACCGTGACCTCGTTGTCATCCCTGATGAATACGGGGCGTACGAAGGTGCCCCGCGCGCTCCAGGAGGCGAGGGAGTCCGAGGGCAGTCGAGAGGCTGCACCAAGTGCTTCTTGGCTGGCACCGACGTCAAGATGGCCGACGGATCCACCAAGGACATCGAAAAAATCGAGGTCGGCGACCGGGTTCTCGCGACCGATCCCTACACCGGAAAGACCGAGGGGCGCACAGTCACTCAGCTCATCGTCACGGAGGACGATAAGAAGTTCAACGACCTGACAATCCTCACGCCGCACGGTCGCGAAAATCTCACGGCTACGCACGAGCACCCTTTCTGGGCCGCTTCCGAGCACCGCTGGATCGAGGCAGGGAACCTGCAGGCAGGGATGACTCTGCGCACCGAAAGTGGCTCTCTGGTCACCGTCACCGGAAATCGCCCCTTCTCAAAGCCAGCTCGCACCTACAACCTTACGGTTGACGGTCTGCACACGTACTATGTGCTGGCGGGCGCCACTCCGGTCCTCGTTCACAACAGCAACTGTGGAATTGGTCGGGAGCTGATCGGTGACGAGAGGTCGGATCACATCCTTGATGGTCACAGGTACCCGGGGGCGGCGGGTAAGGACGCTTTCCCGAAGGGATGGTCCGATGACCAGATTCTGGATGCTGTTGCTGACGTGGTGACGAGTCCAAATAGCCAAAGGACCTGGTACAAGGGATCTGCTGTGCATGCCGAGAGGACCCTGAAGACCAGGAAGGGCGAACCTGCGGTTCAGAATGTGATCGGGACCGTGGGAGGGGTGAGAATTCTGGTGCGTTACGAGCCTCTCACTGGAAAGGTGCTCACAGCGTTCCCACACTGAGGAAATAGTTCAATCGATCCGGGTGTGGCATCTTCGATGATTGGAGGATCATGGAGAGAGATGCGAGTCTGATGGAAATGTTGCATCGTCTGGATGATCCCGAATGGCCAGAAGCGCCGGCTGACTACAATGCAGCCGATGCTGCAGCTTCATTCAGTGGTCTGGCTGTGCAGGTAGGTTCTCGCTTCTCGACGCCTTGTGAAATCGATCGAGACATCCAGGACTCCGCTCAGTACGGACGAATCGAAGTCCCGGGGGAAGCCACAGTTTGCGGGACGAGGATCGTTGTCCTGGTGAGCAAGTTCAAGCCATTGGCAATGGTGGCGGCCGATAACCCTGGCGCCTTCTTGGGTACTGATGAAGCACGCGCTGAAGGCGAGCTCGACGCGAGTGACCTTGAGAAGGTAGAGCAAGTTCTTGCTGGATCGGGGTACGTCACGATTCCGGAAGAACTTCTCACAAGTCGCTATGACGGATCCACTCTCCTGCGTTTCCACGGTTCTGGGGAGCCGAGTTGGTGGGACCGATTCTTCGGTTCTTTCTGATGGGTCTCAAGTATCGGGTTCCATAATGTTGGCGCTCATGGGCCGCATGGGATTCGATATCCGATTCGACCTAGCCGCGCCATGAGAAGGAGCATGCAGTGGCAAAGATCAGCCCCGCCGAGCTGCGCTTGGCGGGGCTGATCTGGTGTTTGACGGCAGTAGTTGACGGCAACGTCAGCGGACGCCAGCGGCGCAGGGTGGCGGTTCATCGCCGTCGGAGCGCGCCGTCTCGGTCGTCTAAGGGCTGCAGAGCGCAATGCCGAGGGTGTTGATGGCGTCTCGCTGGAGGCGTAGTCGGACGTGGGCGTAGACGGTGGCGGTGACGCCGATGTGGGCGTGGCCGAGGAGTTCCTTGATCACGACGAGTTCGACGCCTTGTTCCAGGAGGAGAGTGGCGGTCGAGTGGCGGAGGTCGTGGAAGCGGATGCGGCGGAGGCTGGCCTTGCGGAGGAGCGTGGTGAAGGCGCGGGTGAGGTTGGTCGGGTCGATCGATCCGCCCTGCGCAGTGGTGAACACATGCCCGCTGTCCTGCCACGCGGTGCCTGCTGCCTTGCACTCACGCTGCTGCTGTTCGTGGTGGAGCTTCAGCGACTGGACGCAGCGGGCGGGGAGGGCGATGCGGCGTTCGGAAGCCCGGGTCTTGGTGGGCAGCGTGGTGAGCCCGCTTGCGGTGGTGCGCTGCAAGGTTCGGCGGATTGCGGCGGTGCCCGCGTCGAGGTCGAGGTCTTCCCAGCGCAGGCCGAGGAGTTCGCCCTTGCGGAGTCCAGTGTGGAGGGCGAGTTCGAACAGGGCGTGCAGCCGGTGTCCACGCACTGCGGTAAGGAACTGGCGGGCTTCGTCGGCGGTGAGGGGTTCGAAGCGTCGGGGCCGTGGGGTGCCGGTGCGGACGTTGCGGGCGACGTTGCGCGGGATCTCTTCCTCGCGGACGGCGTGCTCCAGGGCGGACTTGAGCACGGAGTGGATGTACGTCAGCGTCAGCGGAGAGAGCAGCTTGCGGCAGCACTGGCCAGCGGCGCAGCAGCGGGGCCTATCACGCCCCGTATCGATGCCGCGCGCGCAGCACTGGCACGCGGTGCGGAGCTGGTTGAGCCAGGTGCGGACGTCCTTGGCGGAGAGTTTGGCCAGCTTCTTCTTGCCCAGGCCGGGGACGAGGTACCGGTCGACGCAGGCGCTATAGCGGGTGTGGGTGGTTTCGCGCAGGTGGTGGACGGCGACGTTCTCCAGCCAGTACGTCAGGTACGCGGCCAGGCTGCCTTGCGCGGAGGGGACGGGGAGGCCGCGGTTGCTGGCGGCGGTCTTCTCGGTGAGTTTGGCCAGGGCCGATTTGCGGGTGGTGCCGTAGACGCGGATGCGTTTGCGGGTGTTGCCGGGGGCGAGGACGTATCCGGCGGCTTCCCAGCGGCCGTCCTTGCGCTGGTAGACGGTTCCGTCGCCGTTGGCCCGGGTGCGGCGGGAGGCGGGGTTGTCGCGGGGCGTGGTCATCAGGCGGCTTCCTGGTCGAGGCGGGTGCGGATGAAGTCGGCCAGCTCGTGGGCGGGGATGCGGCGGGCGCGGCCGAGGGTGATCGAGGCGAGCTGGCGGGTGCGGAGCAGGTCGTAGACGGCGGAGCGGCCGAGCTGGAGGCGGGCCATGACCTGCGGCACCGTCAGCAACTCCTCCGGGGTGATCGGCCCGTCGTGGGACATTGCGGGCCGGTGGGCGGTCATCAGCAGCCCCCTTCGGCGATGAACCGGCGTTCCAGTTCCTTGCGGTGCCAGACGGCGGCGGCGAGCAGCGAGGCGCCGGGACTGTAGCCGCTGCCGAGGTAGGCCCAGTGGCCGACGACGAGGGTGGTGTCCGAGTCGGAGACGGGCAGGCCGGCGTGGGCGTGGGCCTATTCGGTGCGCCAGGTGCGGCGGGCTTCGCGGAGCGCGCCGAGGGTGGTGGAGTAGCTGCGGGACTTGGTGGAAAAGTGGCCCCGGAAGCCGAGCATGTGCGCCCACTTCCAGAGCTTCAGGTGGGCGAACTCCGGCAGCCTGCCGAGCTCCCAGCAGGTGCGGATCATCTGCCGCACGTGTCGGGCGACGCCGAGGCGGGGCAGGGGCCGGGCCGTCCGGTGCCGTCGCAGGCGGTGCACGGGAGCGGGGTTCCGTGGGGCAGGAGGGTGGCGCCTCGCCCCTGGCAGGGGCGGCAGAACAGGGCGCGGTCGAGGGTGCCGGAGGCGTCGGCGGACTTGGTGGCGGACTTCGCCACGTAGGCGGCCACGGCCTGATCGGTGAACTCGGCGTCAGCACCGAAGGCGGCGATCTCGCGTACGTCGAGCTGTGCGCCCCAGGCGAGTTCGCGTTCCCCGACCGCATCCGAGGTGACAGTGATCCGGACCCGTGCGGCGGCGGCGCGTACGGCGTCGGTGAGCACGACGACGGTGGCATACGGCGGCGGAGGCTGACCGGTGCCGTCCGGGCCGTCGAGGCGGATCACGGCGTGGAAGTGGACCAGGCCGCGCTGCTGGTATTCGGCGACCTTGGCGAAGGAGACCCGCAGGACCGCGTGGGCGGCTTTCTGGGTCATGCCGAGCCCGGCGGCGAGCTCGCGGCGCAGGTAGGTGGAGAAGCGGGCCCACAAGGCTCCGGCATGGGTGTTGAACAGGACCGCGCCCGCGTAGTCGTACGTCGCCGGATGCAGGGGCGTGCCGAGCAGGACGGCCGTGGGTTCGTGGAGCTTGCGGCAGCGGCAGAGCCGGATGCCGCCGCCGGGCGTGGTGGGGCGGTTGTGGACAGGGCCGAAGGACGGCGGGGTGAGAGTGACGAAGACGCGAGGTAGGCGCGGACGGTATCGGGCACGGTCTTGCCACCAGACAGGCCGAAGCGGATGAGGTGGTAGGTGTCCGCGGCGTAGAGGCGGGAGCAGGCCGGGCAGCGAGAGGCGCGGCGGTTGCCGCACGCGGTGAGCAGACTGCCCGCAGGTTCGTCGGAGGAGGTGTAGGAGCGCAGCACCTCACCGGTCGTGGTGTCGGCGGTGGCGGTGTGGCCGGTCAGGCGCACGGGTTCAGTGCAGCCGCCGAGGCGTTCGATCTGCTGGCGTGTGCGGTCGAAGTCGGGGTGGTTGACGAGGTGGAGCAGGTCCCGCACGGCGGGGCTTGCCACGTGGCGCAGGTCCAGGGTGACCATTCGGGGCGTGTCCCTTCTGTCGGGGGATCCGCAGACCTCGCTGACCTCGACTGTTACCGCCCGGGCAGAGCTGAGATCGTTCGATGCGGCAGCACCGCCAGATGCGCCACGCGGTCGTACCCGCCTGTCCGCGTTCAGGGCGACGGCCGGGACGTGGTCTCGCAGGCCGGGGCGGTGCTGATGGTGGTCGACCACGGGCCCGCCGGGTCGGGTTGAACCGGTCGCGGGCCTGCTGCGGCCAGGGAATGCAGGCAGCAACACCGTCGCCCGACCACGTCGAAGCTACCTGCCTGGCCCTGTCCGAACTGCCGAAGACGTACCGGCGCGGCCGCGAGACCCTGATCTGCACCGACTCCGGCGGTGGCACCCACGAGTTCCTGAACCGGCTCGCCGCCCGCGGATGCTGGCTGGCTACTCGGTTGGCATGACCATCACCGAAGCCATCCACCAGGCCGTAGGGTCTGGTGCCGGCTTCGGCGTGGACGCCAGCTGTCGAACCGGACGGCTTGGTCCGCGACGGCGCATGGGTCGCCGAGCTCGCGGGCGACGTCCTCAAGGGCTGGCCGAGGGTATGCGGCTGATCGCGTGCAAGGAACGGCCGCATCCCGGTGCGCAGTTGCGCTTCACCGGCGCGGACGGGATGCGTCTGACCTGCTTCGCCACGAACACCGCGAACACGCCGATCGCCAGGCTGGAGCTGCGGCACCGGCAGCGGGCCCGGGCCGAGGAACGCATCCGTGCGGCCCGTGACACCGGCCTACGCAGTCTCCCGCTCCACCACGCAGCGCAGAACCGAATCTGGCTGGAGATCATTTAGATGGCATTGGACCTGCCTGCCTGGATGCCGATACTCGCCCTGGTAGGCGATGCCAGCCGCTGGGAGCCCAAGTGCCTGCGGCTGCGGCTGTTCTCCACTGCCGCCCAGCTCATCACGACCGGCCGTGTCAGCTCCCTCCGCCTCGCCCGTCACTGGCCCCGGACGCTCCTGATCACCGACGCGTTGACCGCCTGCAGCCCCTACCGAAACCCGGTTGAGCAGCAACAGCACCCCTATCCCGATGATCGCTCCCGTCCCGGAGCAGTGAACATCGCGCCCGCCCGACGCGATAGCCGGGCTACCAGCCTGCCACCACTCGCTCCAACCCGCAGATACGGCCTGTCGGAAGAACCGACGGTTCATCACGGACGATCGAGGCTAGTGCGGCGTATGGCGGGTGCTGCTCGTTGACAAGGAGGTCTTCATCCCAAGCGCTTCATCGCCGGACGGCATCGAGGCGCGTCACTAGGGAACAGCGCTCAGCGCGAGCAGCCGGCGGAGCCAGCGGGTGCGGGTGGCTCGGGCGTCGGTGGTGAGGGCGGCATGGCGGGCCAGGCCGTCGAAGCCGTGGCAGGCGCCCGGGACGACGTGGAGTTCGGCCTGGCCGCCGGACTGCCAGATGAGGTTCGCGTACGCCACGCCCTCGTCGCGGAACATCTCCGCCGAGCCGACCTCCACATACGCCGGAGGCAGCCCCGACAGGTCCGTGGCGCGAGCCGGAGCCGCGTACGGCGGCAGCTCGGCGGACCCATGGAGATCACCCAGATACGCCCGCCAGACCGTCGCGTGTGACGTCAGGTCCCAGACGTCCACGCCCGACATCTGGCGCGCCGAGTACGTCTCCAGGCTGTCGTCCAGCATCGGGGAGAGGAACAGCTGGCCGAGCACGGCCGGGCCGCCGCGGTCCCTCGCGAGCAGGGCGAGCGCCGCGGCGAGCCCGCCGCCCGCGCTCTTGCCGCCGATGACGATGCGGCCCGGGTCCACGTCCAGTTCGGAGGCGTGCCCCGCCGCCCAGACCAGCCCCTCGTACGCGTCCTCCAGCGCGGCCGGGTACGGCGCCTCCGGCGCCAGGCGGTACTCGACCGAGAGGACGGCCATGCCCAGCGGCTCCGCCCATTCGCGCAGCACCGTCGGCAGCACCGACCACGCGTTGCCCATGACCATCGCGCCGCCGTGCAGGTAGTAGAGCAGTGGCAGCGGCCCGCCGCGCCCGGCCGGCCGCGCGCTCACCAGCGTCACGTCCCCCGCCCGCAGCTCCTCCACCTGGAAGCGGCCGTCCGCCCGCAGCTCCTCGGCCGTCGGCCGCGGGCGCGCGGCGGCGTCCCGCGCCCGCCGCTCGGCCAGGTTCTCCGGGGTGACCGGCTCACGCCGGTCCGCGCCCAAGGCGGCGATGGCGGCGGCCACTTCGGGATCGAACGGCGTCGGCCCGTTCGTCGGCCCATTCGTCCGTCCGGTCGTCGGACCGTTCGTCAGCCCGCTCGTCGGTCCGTACTTCGTGCCACTCATCGGCCCGCCCACCGCGCGCGCACCGCGTGGACGACGGCCGTACCCGTCGCCGCGATCCCCGTGGCGCCGAGGACGAGCAGCGAGGGGTTGACCCAGGCCGGGACGATCTCCTCGCCGTTGCAGACGAGGCTGACGGGCAGGGCGCCGGAGGAGTCGGGTGTGACCTTCGCCCCCGCGTTGAACCAGCACGCGTCCTCGGGGAAGAGGAACGGCAGGTACGAAAGGCCGTACACGTGGACGGCCCCTCCCGCGAGGAAGGCCAGCACGGCGACGGCGACGGCCACCCTGGCGGGCGAGGGCCGGCTCCAGGACCCTCGTCCCGGCCGGTCGGCTCCACGGCCCCGTAACCACCCGACGACCGTGGCCCCCGCCCAGGCCGCGAGGGCCACGACGAGGACCACCATCCCGAAGAGCGCCGCCACGACCGTCAGCGCCCGAGGCGGCCCTCGGCGGCGGCGCTCACGAAGGCCGTGAAGGCCGCCGGGGAGGCGAGGAAAACGGGGCCTGCGGGGTTCTTGGAGTCGCGGACGGCGATGTGGGCGGCGAGGTCGGCGACTTCGATGCAGTCGCCGCCATTGGGGCCGCTGAAGGATGACTTACGCCAGGCGGCGGAGCCGAGGGGCGCGCATTCGATGCACTCGCCGCCGGTGTCGCTGCTGTACGACGACTTACGCCATCGCGTGTTGGTCCCCATAACGTTCCTCCATCACCCGGGCGATCAGTCGGGCTGAGTCCTCCACGGAGAGGCTGGCAGCCTGAATGTGATCGTAACGGAGCGAGCCCTCCCGGAAAGCGGCCGGATCGGCCGTCATATGTCCTCGGACGAAGTCCTCGGTGTAGACGAGGTCTGGGTTGTCCTCGAAGCGCAGCAGAGTGAACGAACCTGGCATGCCCGCGTGAGCGCCCGAGGTGAACGGCAAGATCTGGATCTTCACCCACTCTCGCTCCTGCATACGCAACAGGTGGGCCAGTTGGGCTCGCATGATCTCGCGCCCACCCACCTCCTGGTGCAGTACTGCCTCGCTCATCACCACCCAGATCAAGGGCGGCGTGTCCCGGTCCAAGATGCGCTGGCGTTCCATGCGGGCCGCCACCTTGGCGTCGAGGTCCACTCCCTCGTTCCGAGCGCCCAGGATTTCGCGGGCGTACTCCGGCGTCTGGAGCAGGCCATAGATGACCTGAGCCTGGAAGGTCGAGATGTACGTCGCCTTCGCTTCCATCTCGGCGTACGGCTGGAACCAGTTCGGCAGCTGGCTCTTCAGCACCAGCCCCACCAGCCGCGAGAACAGCCCTCCCGTCAGCAGCGCCGCGTCGACCCGTTCCGAGAACTCCCGCGTCGGGACCTTCCGCGCCGTCTCGATCTGGCCCACCAGCGAGCCCGTGCAGAAGAGAATCGCACCCAACTGGTCCTGGTTGAGTTTTGCCTCCTCCCTCAACCGGCGTAATTCGGAGCCGTAGTAGTCCAGCGGCGAGGCGCTGGGATCGAGGTTGCGGATGTTGGCCACGGCGAGGTCACCCCCCAAGCTGACGCGTGCGTGCGTTGCTTCCAGTCCGTAGCCGAGCGTAACGGGAGCGCTCCATTCTGGTGACGTGAATCACGCAACAGACCTCTGCCCTGCGGAAGTTACCGACAGCTACCGGATGGGCTTCACCGTCGGTGAGCACTCCGCCGGTCACATGCGTCGCATCCTCCGCATGTTCCTCACGCGTTGGCGGCTCGACCGCCTGGCCGATTCCGCCGCCCTCGCGCTGACCGAGCTCGTCGCCAACGTCGTCCGGCACGTGCCCGGCCGCCGCTGCACCGTCCTCATCCTCCGGGAGCCGTTCGGGCTGCGCGTGGAGGTCTCGGACGCGGTTCCGGGTCCGGTGATCGCCAAGGCGGCGGATCCGCTTGCGGAGGCGGGGCGAGGGCTCGTCCTCGTGGAGGCGGTGACGGACCGGTGGGGGTGCACGGAGACGGCCCTCGGGAAGACGGTGTGGTTCGAGTGCGACGCCCAGGCGGTGCCGGGTCAGCCGTGCGAGGAGTCCGCCTCCACCTTCTCCGGGCCGCAGCCGATGCGTTCCGCCTCGGCCGCCACGTACGCGGGCAGCAGCTCGCGCGTGAGCCGGGTCGCGTCGTCGTAGAGGGGGCGGTCCTGCTCCACCATGAACAGCACGCGCCCGGTCTGGCACTCCGCCTGGTACACCGCCCGGGTCGCGTTCACCCTTCCGTACCCCTTGGTGCCCTTGACTCCCGTTCCGCCGCGGAGCACGTCCTTCCCGAACACCTCGGTCAGCCCGCGGTCGACCACCGTCGTCAGCCGCATCGTGGGCCCCAGACTCCGGTAACCCGCCTCGCACACGCGCGCCGGGCCGCCGTCGCCGCTCGACCTGGACCACGTCAGTGCCTCGCGGGTGCCGGTCGGCGTCTTCAGCCCCTTGAGCCCGCAGAAGGAGGTGGCCGAGACGGGGCCGCGCTTGGGGAGGGCGGGCAGGCGGTCGGGGGTGCGGTAGGCGCCGGAGCAGCCGAAGTCGCGCATGACGCCGTTGGCGGCGGCGACGACCGCGCGGGTGAGGGCGGCGCGGTCCTCGTCCTCGTACTCCCACTCGACCTCGAGCGCCGCCCCGATCGAGACGTCGACCACGGTCGCCGCCTCGTTCTCCCCCACCGCGCCGGTGCAGCTCTCCGGCAGGGCCAGCCAGGCCCGTTCGGCCGAGGTCATGCCGGGCAGGCCCTCGCCGAGCGGGACCATCCTGGACGTGAGGAACTCCCCGGGCCAGCGGTGCGCGTCAGTGCCGTAGAGGCCGTCGAGGCGGTGGACGGCGACGTTCAGCCGGCGCCTGAGCATGTCGTCCTTGTAGCTGGTGACACGGCACTCGCCGTAGTTCATGCCCCGGACGTCGCGGTGGTCGCTCTCCAGGGCCTGCTCCTCGACCTTGGTCTCGCGGTCGCCGAACAGGGCCTTCATCGTTTCCTCGTCGAAGGAGTCCCAGCAGGGAGCGTGGCCGCTCACCAGCGGCAGCGTGTCGGTGCGCCAGGCGACGGTCCCGGCGCCGAGCAGGGCGCCGACGACGGCGGCGACGGTCGCGGTACGGGCGGTACGGCTCCGCAGCAGACGCCGCAGGCGGGAGGACGGGGCGGCGGCGGGAGTCTCGCCCGTGGCGTCGGTCTGCGCCGTCTTGTTCGCCGTCTCCTTCGCCGTCTCGTTCGCGTTCGCGTTCTCGTTCTCGTTCGCGTTCTCGTTCGCGTTCTCGTTCGCGTTCTCGTTCTCGTTCTCGTTCTCGTTCTCAGTCATCGTGCCTCTCCCCCGGTCGCGCATCCGATGCGCTTGCTCACGGACGTGACGAAGTTCCGGAACACCCGCTTGTCGTCCGGCTGTCCGTGTCCCTGCAGGCCGGGCCGCACGTCTCCGTAGAAGACCGTCTCCCGCCCGTCGCACGTGGCGCGCACCAGCCCCTTGTCGGCGCCCTCGGGCAGGCCCGCGAAGAGCGCCGCCAGGCGCGGCTCGCCGGCCATCACGAACTGGGCGGCGGGCTCGTCGGGAAGCCGGCGGGCGCTGAACCACGCCGAGCAGGTCTGGAGCCGGTCCCCGACCGTGCCCACCTGCTGCTCGTAGTGGGCGCTCCTGTCGTACGTGAAGGTCACGCCCGGTATCCGGCACAAGGGCGTATCAGCGGGGGAGCTCCGCTCCGCGACCCTCACCATCGGGGAGGTGAGGCGCATCGCTTCCTCCGGCGCGCAACCCGCCTTCTCCATCAGCAGGTTGGCGGCGTCGACGAGCAGGCGACCGACGGCCGACCGCGGTCCCATGGTCAAGCCCTCGCTCCGGACCGTCACCGTCACCGGCCTGCCGTCCGCGCCGTCCGCGCCGCACGCGGCGGGCAGGACGAGCATGCCCCGGTCGCCCGCGACGAGCCCCGGGAGGCCGTCGGGCAGCGGGGACGCGGAGCCGTGGAGGTACTCGGAGATCCAGCGGCGGCGTTCCTCGGCTCCGGCGGGGACGGCCCCGTACTCCAGCGTGACCGTGCTCTCGTCGTCTCCGCCGCCGTCCCCGTCGTCGGGCGCGACCACTTCCACCGTGCAGGTGGCGTACGGCCGGCCGGCGGCGGGCGGTGCGGACTCGGTGGCCCACCGCTCGGAACCGGCCTCGGCGAGCACCTCCCCGCCCAGGAAGTCCGCGCCGCTGTTCTCCTGCCAGGCGCCCCAGCAGTAGTCGTCCCGGAACGGCCCGGTGTCCGTGGCCCACAGTCCGATGCCCACGCCCGAGAAGATCATCGCGCCCGCGATCACGGTGACGAGCACTCCTCGCCGCCGTTTCCGCCTCTCGTCGTCCACGCCGTTCCCCCCTGCGAAGCGTCCACATCGAAGCAAACGCACCGATGCTACGGCTCCAGGGGCTCCGGGTGGGACGCCGGGCGGGCCATGGGGCACGATGGGCGCCCACACGTCGTACCCACCAGTAGGAGTGGTCCATGGCCGCCACGGAGCCCAGCCCCGAGATTCTCGCCGCCTTCGAGGCGGCCAAGGGCTTCATGCCCGTCAAGGAGGGGCTGGCCCTGTACGAGGCCGCCGCCGAGGCGGCGAAGCTGGGCCTGCCGCTCCTGGAGGTCGGTACGTACTGCGGACGCTCGACGATCCTGCTCGCGGACGTGGCGCGGCGGGCGGGCACGGTGGCGGTGACCGTGGACCACCACCGGGGCAGCGAGGAGCAGCAGCCGGGGTGGGAGTACCACGACCCGACCGTGGTCGACCCGGAGGTCGGCGTGATGGACACGCTGCCGACGTTCCGCCGGACCCTGCGGAAGGCCGGACTCGAGGAGCACGTGATCGCGGTCGTCGGCCGTTCCCCGCAGGTCGCCCGGGTGTGGGCCGGGCAGCTGGGCTTCGTGTTCGTCGACGGCGGTCACACGGACGAGCACGCCACGAACGACTACGAGGGCTGGGCCCCGAAGGTCGCGCCGGGCGGCGTCCTCGTCATCCACGACGTCTTCCCGAACCCGGAGGACGGCGGGCAGGCCCCGTACCGCATCTACCTCCGTGCGCTGGAGTCCGGCGACTTCGAGGAGATCTCGGTCACCGACTCCCTCCGCGTCCTGCGCCGCCGCTCCTAGACCGGGGCGCCCGCCGCCCCCGTGCCCGCCACCGCGCGCGTGAAGGCGTCGGGGTTGTCGAACATGACGTTGTGCCCGGCGCCGGGGACGGTCACCACGGCCACGCCGGCGGCCCTGAGGCCGTCGGCACCGGGGAGTTCGCCGCTGAGTTCGCCCTGGAGGTAGACCCGCTCGACGCGGGACTCCCGGAACATCTCCCGCATCACGGGTTCGGTGCCCAGCACCAGATGGGCCGCCGTGCGGTGGAGCGCGAGCGGGTCCGCCAGGCGCATGGTGGCCGCCCAGGCGGGGCCGACGCGCTCCAGGACGCGGGCGAAGCCGTCGCCCCTGACGAACTCCTCCTCCGTGTACGAGGCGATGCCGCTGCTGCCCGCCTTGGGCGGGGGGAACGGGTCGAGGTTGCCTTCGGTGACGACCAGGCGGGACACGAGGTCGGGCCTGCGGTGGGCGAGGACGATGGCGACCGCGCCGCCCATGCTGTGTCCCGCGATCACTCCGCCGCGCACCCCCGCCTCGTCGAGCGCGGCGGCCAGCGCGTCCGCGTGGTCCTCCAGGCTGTAGCCGAAGTCGGCGGGCCGGTCGCTGATGCCGTGCCCGGGCAGGTCCACGAAGAGGATCCTGCGCCCCGCGAGTTCCGGGCGGGCCGCGATGTGCGCGTGGTAGACGGTCGAGGCGGCGCCGAGGCCGTGCACGAAGACCGTCGCCGGCCTCTCGCCGGGTCCCGCCTCGGCCGTCACCGGCCCGCCCGGGACCGCCTCGCCCGTCTCCGACCTGCCCGGGACCGCCTCGGCCGTCACCGGCCCGCCCGGGACCGCCTCGCCCGTCTCCGACCTGCCCGGGACCGCCTCCCGCCGGCTCTCCTCGCCCTGCGCCTCGGTCCACCTGATCATGCTGCCCCGCGCGTCGAATCGTGCCTCACGCACCGTCCGCCCCCCGTTTCCGTGTCCACCTCGGTCTGCCACCGGCGTGGCGACGACGGGACCATACCTCGCTGACGCAGTACTACGCCACCGAGGTACAACGGTGATGCGGGAGAATGGGCCCATGCTGGAACTGTCGATCCTCGGATTCCTCCACGAAGCCCCGCTGCACGGCTACGAGCTGCGCAAGCGCATCACCGCGCTCACCGGTCACGTGCGCCCGGTCGGCGAGTCCACGCTGTACCCGGCGATCAAGCGCCTGGAGAAGGCCGGGCTCCTGGCGCGCGAGACCCGGCAGGGCCCCGCCGCCGCGCCGCGGCACGTCCTCAGCCTCACCGCGGACGGCGGGCGGGAGCTGCGTCGCCGGCTCACCGAGGCCGAGGGCACCGACATCACGGACGAGAACCGCTGGTTCACGCTGCTGGCGTTCCTGCGCCACCTGGACGACCCGGCCGCACAGGCCACCGTCCTGCGGCGCCGGCTGGCCTTCCTCGACGAGCCCGCGAGCTTCTTCTACGACGGCGAACGGCCGTTGCGGGCGGAGGAGTTGGACGATCCCTTCCGGCGCGGCGTGCTGACCGTGGCCCGGGCCACCAGCGAGGCGGAGCTCGCCTGGCTGCGGGCCACGGTCGCCGATCTGGAGGCCGCGCGGTCCTAGGGCGCGTCTCCTCCGGACACGCCCCGGCCGTCAGCCGTTCGGGGTGCCGCCCAAGCGGATCACCCAGCGGCGGGAGTTGTCGGAGTCGCAGGTGAACTGGACCATCCGCACGTTGTTCTCGGTCGACCGGCCACCGGCCACCGTGGCGCACTTGCCCGTCTGGACGTTCACCAGCTTGTAGGACGTGCCGCCCCAGTCCGCCAGGCGCCAGCGGCGCGAAGGGTCGGAGTCGCAGGTGAACTGGACGAGAGGAACGTTGTTCTCGGTCGACCGACCGCCTGCGACCGTGGCGCACTTGCCGCTCTTGGCATTCACCAACTGGTAGGAATCGCCGTTCCAGTTGGTGATCCGCCATCGGCGCGACGGGTCGGTGTCGCAGTCGAACTGGAGCAGCTCGAGGTTGTTCTGGGCGAGTGTGCCGCCGCTGAAGGTCATGCACTTGCCGGTCTGGAGGTTCCTGAACTGGAAGGTGCCGCCGGAGATCCGGGCCTCGGAGGAGGAGAGGGAGGAGTCGGCGGTGTTCGCCGCGGGGCGGGCCACCGCGGGTACCGGCAGGAGCAGGGTGCTTCCGGCCAGGAGGATCGTCGACGTCGTCAGAAGACGACGGGAGCGCGTTTCCTTGCGTGGACGCATGGGACCGCTCCTCTCTTGCAATCTTGGTCGCGCGTTCGAGTTCGTGCCTTCGAGGTCGCGCGTTCGAGGAGGGAGGGGACGACGGCGCCTTTACCACTATCAGCGGGTCCGGTGCCCCGCGCAAACGCGGGGCACCGGACCCGTTGCACGGTCAACTTGTCAGCCGAACAGCGAGGTCACGTAGAGGCAGTTGGTGTAGGTGTAGCCCGACTCGATCTTCGCCGTGCTGCCCTTCTTCACCTCCGCCGACGTGCGTGTGCTGTCGCGCTTCTGGAGCATCTGGTAGTTGCCCGGCGGGAGGGTCAGCGTCCGCTTCGGGTACTTCGACGACGGGCCCGAGCAGGCCTTGACCTTGCCGCCCACCGGCAGGATCCCCGGGTACGCCTTGCAGCCGCCGCAGGCCGGGAGGGTGATGCGACCGGTGACCGGCCCGGTGTAGAGGAGTTCGACCTCGCCGGGGCCGTCGTTGCTGACGACCATGACCATGCCGGAGCCGTCCGACGTGGCGCCCGAGGGGACCTTGTTGCCCGCGGCCGGCGTCTCCTCGGCGATCTCGGCCGCGATGGCGACGTTGCGGGCCTGGGCGGTCTGCGGGCTGTCCGGGTAGGCCTTGGCGTAGTCGTTCATCGTCGAGATGGCCTCGCTGTACTCCTTCTTCTTGAACTGGTCGATGCCGCACGCGAAGTCACCGCGCTGGATCGACCTGCCCACGTCCTTGCCGAGCGAGGCGAAGGCCGCGCCCGGCAGCGCGTCGACCGTCGTGTCGAAGCGGCGCAGGTCCTCGGCGGTGGCGCAGGGCGCGACGCCGACGGACTTGTCACGGGCGCGCAGGGCCTCGCGGAGGGTCGGCTCGACCTTCTGCGCGAAGGGCGACTGCGGGAAGGTCGTGAGCAGGGCGTTGAGGTGCTCGGCCGAGCTGGTCTCCTGCCCGGCGTTGCCGGCCGTGCCGGTGCCGCACTCGAACCACGACTCCGCCAGCGGCTCGTCGGCCCGGCCGACGATGGTGCCGAGCAGGGCGCGGTCGACGGTCCGCGGCAGGTCGCGCAGGTGCTTGAGGGCCGGGACGGCCTTGCAGTAGTCCTTCTTGCCGTACGCGGCCGCCACCGACGCGTAGTAGGTCTGGAGGCGGTCGGGGACGAGCTTGCCGGCCCGGGACCCGGAGTGCTTCGTGCCGATCCGCTGGTAGGTGTCGAGGGCCGAGCGGTAACCGGCCTCCGCGCTGGTGAACGCCTGCCCCTCGCCGTCCTTCACCTGCTTGTCGGCGGCGGCGAGCTGCTCCAGGAGCAGCTGCTCCTTCGCCTCGTCGCGGGCCGCGCCGTACGCGAGGCCGCCGCCCACGGGCACCGCGAACAGCACGAGCGCGAGCGGCACGACGAGGCCCTGGCGGGCCGAGGCCCAGGAGGCGAGCGGGGTGCGGCGGGCGCGGCGGGCCGCGTCCAGGGCGGCCAGGACCAGGAAGACGCCGTACGCGACGAGCACTCCGGCCGGAATGCCGTCGGGGTCGGCGGGCAGGGCCGTCACGAGCAGCGCGACGGTGGCCGCCCAGCAGACGACCGCGCCGATCCACTGGCGGAGCAGCACGTAACCGAGGCCAAGGCAGGACAGGTTCAGGAGGCCCGCGGCCACCGCGTTGGGCCAGGGCTGGGGCGGAGGCGGGGGCGCCGCGGGAGGCACGGCCCCGAACGCGGGTCCGGGCGCGGGTCCGGGCGCGGGCCCGAACGCCGCCGCCTGCGTGCCGGGCGGCGGCACCGCGTCGTACACCGGCGCGTGCGCGGGCGGCGGAGGCGGAAGCTGGGGCGCCTCGGGCGCCTGAGGCGGCTGCGGCGCTTGGGGCTGCTGCGGCACCTGAGGCGACTGCGATGCCTGGGTTGGCTGCGACGGCTGCGGCGCCTGGGGCTGCTGCGGCACGTGCGGCTGCTGCTGGGGCACCTCGGGTGCCTGGGGCGCCTGGGGCTGCTGCGGCACGTGCGGCGCCTGGGGCGACTGCTGCTGCGGCGTCTGGGGTGGTTGCTGCTGCGGCGGCTGAGGCGCCTGACCGCCCGTCCACTCCCAAGGTGATGGGTTTCTTCCGGTGGTGCCGTGGTCGTGTTCGTCCCCCGCCACAGGTCCCCCCTTGTGGTCGTCGTGGTTTTCCCCACTTACCCTTCACCCACCCCTCACACACGTGATGCCCGTACGGTTCCGGTGCGGGCATTCCGGCTCCGGACCGCCTACAGTCGCGGGGTGCCGTACGACCACCGGAAGCTCCTCGCGCTCGCCCTGCCCCTGGCCCTGCCGCTCGCCCTGACCGCCTGCGGCGGGCCCGCCGGGTCGGCCGCGCCCCAGTCGTCCCGTACCGCCGACGCCAAGGGCGCCACCACGTCGTCCGCCTCTTCGGCCGCCTCCTCGGGTGCCTCTCCGGCCACCACCCCGGCCACCGCCCCCGCGCTTCCGCTCGCCGGGCGGACCGTCGTCATCGACCCCGGCCACAATCCGGGAAACTTCCGGCATTCCTCGGAAATCAATCAGAAGGTGGATATCGGCTCCACTCGTAAGGAGTGCGACACCACCGGCACCTCCACGAACGCCGGCTACACCGAGGCGGCCTTCACCCTCGATGTTTCACACCGTCTTCGCGATCTCCTCAAGAAGCAGGGCGCCGAGGTGGTCCTCGTCCACGACGCCGAGCGCCCCTTCGGGCCCTGCATCGACGAGCGCGCCCGGATCGGCAACGCCGCGAAGGCCGATGCCGTCGTGTCCGTGCACGCGGACGGGTCGGCCACCGGCAACCGGGGCTTCCATGTGATCCTGCCCGCACGGGTGAGCGGCGGTTCCGCCGACACCGCGAAGATCGTGGGCCCGTCCCGTACCCTCGGCGAGAAGCTCGTCTCGCACTTCGCCCGCGCCACCGGCTCCGCGCCTTCCAACTACATCGGATCCGGTACCGGGTTGGACGTCCGTGACGATCTCGGGGGCCTCAATCTCTCGACCGTTCCCAAGGTCTTCCTCGAATGCGGCAATATGCGTGACCCGAAGGACGCCGCGCTGCTGACCGACGCCGCGTGGCGCCAGAAGGCGGCGCAGGGGATCGCGAACGGCATCGGCGCCTACCTGAAGGGGTAGGACCGGAGGGCGATCGGGCAACCGATAGATTCGCTCCGTACGATGGGGCGCCCCCCGTGCTTCCGCGCCACCCGACGAGACGAACCGACGAAGGACTTCTTACGTGAATATCCGCTCCCTCACCCGAGGCGATGGCGTGTTGATCGGTGCAGCGGTGGTGCTGTTCATCGCCTCGTTCCTCGACGTCGCCGGCTGTGACGCGCCGGACAACATCTGCGACCAGGTCGAGTCGGCGTTCTCCTGGGAGATGTCGCCGCTCGGCTGGGGCTCCTTCTTCCTGGGCATCGCCGGTGCCGCGCTCGTGATCGTCTCCCGCGCGCTGCCGCAGCCGCGCAAGGTGGCCGGTCTCGAGCTGGGCCAGGTGGGCGTCGCGTTCACCATCGCCTCCGCCTGGACGATGCTGATGTGGGTCTTCGAGTCCTCCAACGCCGGCGCCGGTCTGATCCTCGGCGTCATCGCCGCGCTGGTGCTGGCCGCCGCCGCGGTCGCCGGCCCGCTGGTCCCGGCCCTCCAGGGCCCGCTGCTCGGCGCGCCGAAGCCGCAGGCCCCGCAGCCGCCGTACGGCATGCAGCCCGGCCAGGGCGGCGTGCCCGGCGGCTACGGCTACCCGGGCGCCCAGCAGCAGCCGTACGGCGCCCAGCCCGACCCGTCGCTCGGCGGCCAGCCCTACGGCGCGCAGCCGCAGGCGCACCAGCCGCAGCCGGGCCCGGGTCCGCAGGACGCCGCCCAGCAGCACCAGCAGCCGCAGGCCGCGGCGGCTCCGGCCGGCGACTTCACCGCGTTCTGGTTCGCGGTCCCGGCCGCCCGTCCGCTGTACGCGGAGGACGGCTCGGCCGCGCCGATCGCCGAGCTGGCGCCGGGCACCTGGTACCTGGCGGTCGAGCAGCGCGGCCAGGCGCTGGTCGCGCAGACGCAGGACGGCCGCCGAGGTGTCCTCCAGGACACCACCGGCATCCAGCGCGGCTGACCCGCGGGACGCGCGCTCTTCCCCGACGGCCCCCCGCCCGGATCCCTTCCGGGCGGGGGGCCGTTGCCGTACAGTCCGAAACCGTCGTAACTGACACATCGTCAGAAAGGCTGCGCGGCATGCGACTCGGACTCGCCCTCGGCTATTGGGGCCGCGGCCCCTCCCCCGCCCACGTCGAACTCGCCCGCGAGGCCGAGCGGCTCGGCTACGACTCGGTGTGGACCGCCGAGGCCTGGGGCTCCGACGCCTTCACCGCGCTCACCTGGATCGCCGCCCACACCTCGCGGATCCGGCTCGGCACCGCCGTCGCGCAGATGGCCGCGCGCACGCCGACCGCCACCGCGATGCACGCGCTCACCCTCGACCACCTCTCCGGCGGGCGGATGACGCTCGGGCTCGGACTGTCCGGGCCGCAGGTCGTGGAGGGCTGGTACGGGCGGCCGTTCCCGCGCTCGCCGCTCACCGCGACCCGCGAGTACGTGGACGTGGTGCGGCAGGTGCTGCGCCGCGAGGCGCCCGTCGCGCTCGACGGGCGGTACCACCCGCACCCGTACACCGGCGCCGACGGCACCGGCCTCGGCAAGCCGCTCAAGGCCATCACCCATCCCCTCCGCGCCGACCTGCCCGTCCTCCTCGGCGCCGAGGGCCCCAAGAACATCGCGCAGACCCTCCGCATCGCCGACGGCTGGCTGCCGCTCTACTGGTCGCCGAGCCGCTGGGCCGAGGTCTACGCCCTCCCCGACGTCCTGCCGGAGGGCTTCCTGGTCGCGCCGATGGTCCGCGCCCAGGTGTGCGACGACGTCACCCAGGGGCTGCTGCCCGTCAAGGCGATGCTCGGCTTCTACATCGGCGGCATGGGGCACGCGGCCCGCAACTTCCACGCCGACCTGATGGCACGCATGGGCTACGAGGCCGAGGCCCGGCACATCCAGGAGCTCTTCGCCGCCGGGCGGCGCGAGGAGGCGGTGCTCGCGGTGCCGGACGCCTTCGCCGACGAGATCTCCCTCGTCGGACCACGGGAGCGGATCGCCGAACGCCTCGCGGCATGGCGGAAGGGCCCGGTGACCGACCTCCTGGTCACGGCACCGGACCCCGCCACGCTGCGGACGCTCGCCGAACTGGGCCTCTGAGGCCCGCCGGAAGGGATCAGCCGCCGCCCAGCTGCGCCGTGCTCGGCACCTTGTCGACGACCTCGGCGCCCGCGCTCTTCCCCGCGTCCTTGACGCTGTTGATGATGCCTTCGAAGGCGCCGACGTCGCCGGCGGTCGCCTCGCCCCTGCGGAGCTTCGTACCGAGGTCCTTCAGGGACTCGATGCCCGCGGGCAGCGGCGCCACCGCCTTGGAGAGCAGTGGATCGCCCTTGGCGTTGTTCACGGCCGCCTTGAGGCGGTTGTAGGTGAAGGCGCCGGCGAGGCCCGCCTTCACCAGGGCGAAGGTCCGCCCGTCCGCGCCCTTCTTGAACTTGCCCTCGCGGTACGGCTTGACGATCCACTGGTAGGTGGCGCCCGCCGCCAGCCCGGCGTTGGCGACGAACCGGGTCTTGGCCAGCTTCTGCTGCTCGAAGCTCGCCGAGGCCGTCGGCGTGCCGTCCGCGCTCGTCGTCATGCTCTGCGCGCTGTCGCCGCCGCACGCGGCGGTGGTCGCGAGGAGCGTGCCGGACAGGAAGAGCGCGACGACGGCGCGGCGCGCGCGTATGAAGCTGGGCACGAAGAGACCTCCCTGGGGCCCCGGGGAACCGTGGCGCCAGCCTCGCCGCGGGACCGGAAGCACGCCAGCGGAGGGCGGCCGTACGGGTTCGGCCGTCCCTGATCCCTAGCAGCCCCGCTCGCATTTCCGCAGGTCAGGGGCGCGGGACGTCCCTCGGCGTCCCTGGGACGGCGGCGCCTCTGGCCCGGGACCGCGGCCCGTCGGAGAGTGGATCACCGGCCCGGTACGGATCCGGGGGCGGGAGGTTCGGAGCGGGATGGTCAGAGGCCGTGTGTGCACCAGTGGCGGCCGGTGTCGGTGGTTCTACGGGAGGCCCGACGCCCGGCTGCGGCCGGGCGTCGGCACGTACCGGGGGTTCCGCTCGACGGCGGGCGTGCGGCAGGAGCGGCTCGTGGTGCCGAGCGGGCGGGTGTCGCTGCTCATCGGCTTCGGCGGCGGGATGCGGGTCCGGGGGGCCGCCGGGCGGCACACCTCGCTGGTGTCGGGGCTGCACACCCGTTCCCGGGTGCTGGGACACGACGGTGACGTGCACGGCGTGGAGCTGACCCTGGTGCCGTGGGCGGCCCACCGGCTCTTCGGCACCGCCTCGCTCGCCGAGCTCGCCGACACCCTGGCCGACCCGGCCGAGGTCCTGGGCCCCCGCGCCCGGGACCTGGCCGAGCGCCTGGCGGCCGCCGCCACCTGGCCCGAGCGCTTCGCGCTCCTCGACGAGACGCTGCTGCGGTGGACGGCCGGGGACACCGCAGGACCGTCCTCGCCCGTCCTGGAGGCCTGGCACGTGCTGGAGCGGTCCGCCGGCAGCCTGCCGATCCGCGAGGTCGCCGCCGTCACCGGCTGGAGCCTGCGGCACCTGGAGGCCCGCTTCCGCGAGCAGATCGGCATCACGCCGAAGCGGCTGGCCCGGATCCTGCGCCTGAACCGGGCGATCCGGGAGCTCACGCAGGGCACCGGGTCGGCCGACACGGCCGTGCGGTGCGGCTTCTACGACCAGGCGCACCTCAGCCGGGAGTTCACGTCGATGACGGGCCTGCCGCCGGGGCGCTTCCTGGCGGCGAGCGGTGGGGCGAGTGCGTGGCTGGCCGGCTGAACGGGCCGCCGCACGCACCGCGATTTCGTCCAATACGAGGCCGCGCGGCGGATGTCAGCCTGTCTGCGCGCGGTCCCGGGGCCCGGCGACACGGGGGTGTGCCGGGCCCCGGCCCCGCTCCCTACGGCTGGTGCGCCTTCTCCTGGCTCGGGACGAAGGGGCCGGTGCAGGTGGGCTTGGGGTTCTTCTTCACGGACGCGCAGGCCCAGACCTGGCCGTCGTCCGGGGCCGCGATCAGCGGGGTGTAGACGTCGCGGTCGTAGTGGACGACGTCGGCCTGGGCGGCGCCGTCGGAGTTGTTGACGACGACGGTGTCGCCGACCTGTGCGAAGGAGATCCGGCCCCAGGCGGCCTGACAGGCGTGGCTGTAACGGAGCTCGATGACGAGGTCCTTGGGGATGGAGCCCGTGCGTACGGTGACCGCGTCGGCGCCGCAGTTCATCTTCTTGGGGTCCCGGCCCTCGCACGCGGTCAGCGTGCAGCCGGTCGCCGGGACGCCCACCTTCGCCTTGGGCTTCGGGGGCGGCGGCGCGGACGGCTCGTCGGCGCGGGAGAGGGCGACGGCGGCGTACGTGGCCGCGCCCGCCACCAGGAGGACGGCGAGGGCGAGCGAGCCCCAGAGGGTGCGCCGCGAGCGGGGCTTCCCGGGCGCCGCGGTCTCCGTGGCGTGCGCGTCCGTGGCGTCCGGCTCCGGTGCTTCCGGCTCCTGCGCTGCCGGTGCCTCCGCCTCGGGCGCCGTGCGCCGGGCGTCCTCCTCGTCCCAGAGGGAGAGGAGGGGGGCCGGATCCGTCTCACAGAGCTTCGCGAGGCTCTCGACCGCGTCGCGCGGCGGGAACTGTTTCCCGTTGACCCACCGCTCCCAGGACGACTTGGCGTAGTGGGTCTTCTCGCTGAGCTGGGCGAAGCTCGCTCCTGACGCCTTCTTCAGCGCGAGCAGTTCGCCCGCAAGGTCCTTGACCGACCCCGCACGGTCCATCTTGACCGATTCTCCCTGTTATGCATGTCCATGCCAGTCATGGACGTGCACATCCTAGAGCGGGCTGACCAGCCGGTTTTACGTGCACCAGGCACGAATCAGCCGCAGCAGTCGGGCTCCAGACCGCGCGGCAGACGCTCGCCGCCGAAGACCGCGACCGTCGCCTCGTCGCCCCCGAGCGCCGCCACCGCGAGCAGCAGCGAACCGGCGGTCCAGGTGGTCTGCTCCTCCGGCCAGACGGCCTGGTTGCCCTCGAAGACGTAACCCGTCCAGTAGTTGCCGTTCGCGGCCCGCAGGTGGCCGATGGAGGTGAGGATGTCCAGGGCCCGGTCCGACTCGCCCATCGCCCACAGGGTGAGGGCGAGCTCGCAGCTCTCGCCGCCGGTCACCCACGGGTTGGGCAGCACGCAGCGCACACCGAGGCCCGGCACGACGAAGTCGTCCCACTTCGCGTCGATCCGGGCCTTCGCCGCGTCGCCGGTGACCGCGCCGCCGAGGACCGGGTAGTACCAGTCCATCGAGTAGCGGGACTTGTCGAGGAAGCGCTCGGGGTGGCTGCGGATCGCGTGGCCGAGCGCACCGGCCGCCAGCTCCCAGTCCGGCTGCGGCTCCTCGCGCTCCTCGGCGATGGCGAGGGCGCAGCGCAACGCCTGGTGGATGGAGGAGCTGCCGGTGAGCAGGGCGTCGGTCACGGGCGTGCCGTCGGCCTCGCGCTTCCAGCCGATCTCGCCGCCGGGCCGCTGGAGCCCGAGGACGAACTCGACGGCCGCGTAGACGACGGGCCACATCCGGTCGAGGAAGGCGTCGTCGCCGGTCGACAGGTAGTGGTGCCAGACGCCGACGGCTATGTAGGCGACGAAGTTGGACTCCAGGCCGCGGTCGGTGACGTCCTCGGGGTCGCCGTCGTGGTAGGCCGCGTACCAGGAGCCGTCGGCGTTCTGGTGCCGGGCCAGCCACTCGTAGGCGCGGCGCGCGGCCTCGTGCTCGCCGGCGGTGTCCAGGGCCATGGCGGCCTCGGTGTGGTCCCACGGGTCCAGGTGGTGGCCGCGGAACCACGGGATGGCGCCGTCCTCGCGCTGGACGGCGAGGATGCCGGCGACGGTCGCGGCGGCCTGTTCGGCGGTGAGGACCCCGGGCAGGACGAGGTGCTCCGCCATCCGCTCGGGAAGGGTCACTTGGCGTCGGCCTTCGCGGGCTCGGTCCCGGCGGCGTCGGCGTCGGCCTTCGCGGTCCCGGCGGCGTCGGCGTCGGCCTTCGCGGTCCCGGCGGCGTCGGCCTTCGGCAGGTGGGGCTTGGTCGCGTAGGCCACGAAGCTCTTGCCGACGACCGGGTTGAGCAGCTGCTCGGCGACCCGGGTCACGGCGGGCTTCTTCATGATGTCCCAGACCAGGAGCTTGTGGTACGCGCGGACCGGCAGCGCCTTGTCGTTGTCGACGCCGAAGGCGCACTTGAGCCACCAGTACGGCGCGTGCAGGGCGTGGGCGTGGTGGGTGCCGTACGGCCTGAGGCCGGCGCCGCGCATCTTGGCGAGCAGTTCGTCGGCCTTGTAGATGCGGATGTGGCCGCCCTCGACCTCGTGGTACTCGTCGGAGAGCGCCCAACAGATCTTCTCCGGGCCGTAGCGCGGGACGGTGACGGCGATCCGGCCGCCGGGCTTGAGGACCCGGACCATCTCGGCGAGCACGCCCTTGTCGTCCGGGATGTGCTCCATGACCTCGGAGATGATGACGACGTCGAAGGACTCGTCGGGGAAGGGCAGGTTGAGCGCGTCGCCCTCCATGGCGGTGGCGCTGGCGCCGGCCGGGGCCTCACCGGCCTCCTTCATCGCGGCGAACCACTTGGCGACCTCGCGGATCTCCTCGCCGTTCTGGTCGAGTGCGACGACCTGGGCGCCGCGCCGGTAGCACTCGAAGGCGTGCCGGCCCCCGCCGCAGCCCAGGTCGAGCACGCGGTCGCCGGGGGCGAGCGGGAAGCGGGTGAAGTCGACGGTCAGCACGGAGTCTGCCTTTCAGTGGCGTCGCGGGTCGCGGAGGTGAGGTGGCCGCGGTGTCGGTGGCTCAGTGGCGGGGTGCCGCGGCGCGGCCCTGGCGGGCGAGGGCCTCGCGGTAGAGGTCGGCGGTGCCCTGGGCGGCGCGGGCCCAGGTGAAGTTGGCGAGGACCCGGTCGCGGCCGGCCCGGCCGAGGCGGGCCCGCAGCTCCGCGTCGCCGAGCATCCGCCCGAGCGCGGCGGCGAGCGCTCCCGCGTCGCCCGTGGGGACGGCCAGGCAGGTCTCGCCGTCGGGTCCGGCGACCTCCGGGATGGCGCCGCCGGTGGTGGCGACCAGCGGGGTGCCGGTGGCCATGCCTTCGGCGGCGGGCAGCGAGAAGCCCTCGTAGAGGGAGGGGACGCAGGCGACCTGGGCGGAGCGGTAGAGGTCGACGAGCTCGGCGTCGCTGACGCCCTTGACGAACCGGACGGCGCCGTCGAGCCCGTACCGCTCGATGGCCTGGGCGACCGGCCCGTCCTCGGCGCGCTTGCCGACGACGACGAGGTGGGCGTCGGGGTGCTCGGTACGGAGCTTGGCGAGGGCCTCGATCAGGAAGACCAGGCCCTTGAGCGGCACGTCGGCGCTGGAGGTGGTGACGATCCGGCCGGGCACCTCGGCGACGGACGGGTCCGGGGACCACAGGTCGGTGTCGGCACCGATGTGGACGACCTCGATCCGGTCCTCGCGGACGCCGAGGTGCTCGACGATCTCCTGGCGGGAGGTGCCGGAGACGGTGAGGACGGACGGCAGCCGGCGGGCGACCCGCTTCTGCATGCGGGTGAAGGCGTACCAGCGGCGGACGGAGGCGCGGCGCTTCCAGTCGGCGGCGGCGTCGAGTTCGAGCTGCCGGTCGACGGTGATGGGGTGGTGGATCGTGGTCACCAGCGGGGCGCCGATCGCGCGCGGGCCGCCGAGGAGTCCGTAACCGAGGGTCTGGTTGTCGTGGACGACGTCGAAGTCGCCGCGGCGGGCGGCGAGCATGCGCCGGGCGCGCAGCGAGAAGGTGAGCGGCTCGGGGAAGCCGCCGGTCCACATGGTGGCGACCTCGAGGCCGTCGATCCAGTCCCGGTACTCGTCACGCCCGGGCGTGCGGAAGGGGTCGGGCTGGCGGTAGAGGTCGAGGCTGGCGATCTCGGTGAGCGGGACGCCCTCGTCGAGGGTGGGGTACGGCTGGGAGCCGATGACCTCGACGCTGTGGCCGAGGCGGGCGAGCTCGCGCGAGAGGTGGCGGACGTAGACGCCCTGGCCGCCGCAGAACGGGTTCCCCTTGTACGTGAGGAGAGCGATCCGCAACGGACGGTCACCGCCCGGGCCGGCTCCCTGTCGGGGGCTTGCCTCTATGGCCTCCGCGGTCAACTGCGACCCCCTTCGAGCGTGCTTTTCGCGGGAGCGTAACCGCCCGCGCTAATCTAGAACAAGTTACAGACTTGATCGCGAGACTTGATCGCTCATGATCTTCTTGATCTGCTTGACCGATCTGCTCGACCGATCTTCTTGATCCTTCGAGGAGCACAGAATCTACCGGCAGGTAGCTCCGTCGGGAGATCCGGAACAGGTGATTCGCGCCACGGCCGTCACCCGTCCATACTGTCGCTCCGCCACCGCACGGCACCGCACGGAACGGGACCCCATGAACGCGGAAGACAGACCTGCGTCGCCGCCCCTGACAGAGCGCCAGGAGGCACGCCGTCGGCGCATCCTGCACGCCAGTGCGCAGCTGGCCGGACGCGGCGGTTTCGACGCCGTACAGATGCGGGAGGTCGCCGAGGCGGCCGGAGTGGCGCTCGGCACGCTCTACCGCTACTTCCCGTCCAAGATCCATCTCCTGGTCGCCACGATGCAGGACCAGCTCCAGCACATGCACACCACGCTCCGCAAGCGCCCGCCCGCGGGCGAGGACCCGGCCGAGCGGGTGGCGGAGACCCTGATGCGGGCCTTCCGCGCGCTGCAGCGCGAACCGCAGCTCGCGGACGCGATGGTGCGGGCGCTGACCTTCGCCGACCGGAGCGTGAGCCCCGAGGTCGACACGGTGTCGCGGCTGACGACCGCGATCATCCTGGACGCGATGGGGACGGAGCACCCGACGCCGGAGCAGCTGTCGGCGGTGCGGGTGATCGAGCACACCTGGCACTCGGCGCTGATCACCTGGCTGTCGGGACGGGCCTCGATCGCACAGGTGAAGATCGACATCGAGACGGTGTGCCGGCTGATCGACCTGACCGCGCCCGGACCCGCGAAGGGGTCCGGACGCGGGTGACGTCGGTGGCGTCGGTGACGTCGGCGAGATGTCGGTGGCGTCGGTGGCCGGCCGGTTCGTGGCGCCGGCCGGGTCGGTGGCGCCTGCGACGCGAGTGACGGCCGGCGGGATGCCCGCGACGCGAGTGACGCCGACGAGACGTCGGTGGCGCCTGAAGTCCGTCGTCAGGACTGCTTGTTCTTCTCCAGGTCGGCCTTGAACAGCGCCTCGCACACGGGCGTGCTGTCGCTGGCGATGAACATCACCATCTTCACCGGGCCCATGCTGTGGTCGCTGGCCTTCAGCTGCCAGCTGCCCTTGGTCATCGTCTGGATCGTCGAGCCGCCCTGGGAGATGTTCTGGCCGGGCTTCCAGTCGCCCTTGCCGAGAGCCGCGACCGTGTCCGTGTAGGACTTCTTGGGGTCGGCGGCCTTCTTGGCGTCGGCGGTCCAGGAGACCATGCACTTCTCCAGGCCGGGCGGAATCTGCTCGCCGGTGGCGTCCTGCACGAAGCCCGCACCGGTCGCCGCGGTCTCGATCTCGGTCCTCACGGCGTCGGCCGTCAGGGCCTCGCCGCCACCGGCCTCCGAGCCGCCCGTCGTCGAACCGGCCGAGGAGGAACCGCCGTTGGCCGAACCGCCCTTGTCCGAGCCGCCGTTGCTCCCGCAGCCCGCGATCAGCAGCACCACACCGGCGGCCGCGGCCACCCTCCCCCAAGTTCTCGACTTCGCTCGAACAGGGGGTACCCCCATCGCCTTGCGCACAACACTCCCAAATCCGTGCGCACGAAGGCCTCTTGCCCTCGTGATCAAGGCAGTAGTTTTGCATATGGGAACCACCGTCTCCCGACCGAGAACGGGGCGTAGCGGGGTCCGGCGGGCACCCGGGCACGGCGATCAGTCGCGCCAGTACTGCCGGATGCCCGTGTCCGGATCGATACCCGACCGCTTGAGGCAGGCTTCGTCGAAGGCCGCCAGGCTCAGCGTCCCGGTCTGGGGCCAGCCACGGAACTCCGACACCAGGGTCCAGCCGCGCTTCTTGAACACCTGCTGGACCACGAAGACCGTCCCGTCCTTGGCCTTGCGCTCCTTCCGCCGGCCGGCCTGCTTCCAGTCGCGGTCGCGGAGCTCGCCGGCCACCGCGTCGTATCGAGGGATGTCGAGCCGCTCGCGGTCCGTTCCGTACGCCTTGTACATGACCGTGCAGCTGCCCAGCGAGCCGGGGGCAGCGGGTTCCTTCTCCGTCTCGGCCCAGTCCGGGTCCGTGGGCGGAGCCCCGGCTTCGGCGGCCGAGGCGTCGAGCTCCGCCCGCACCCGCTCCCTCGTGAACGGCCCGGAGTCCTCGGGCCGTGCCGTAGTGCTCCCGGTGGTGCTCCCCGCCGCGGCGGGGCCGCCGGCACCGGCGTGGGCACCGTTCTCGGCGCAGCCCCCGGCGCCCAGCACGACGGCCACGGCGGCGGCCGCGGCGGCCGCGGTGGCACGCAGCGGCCCCGATCTCCTCGCCATCGCCTTCACGTCCGCGTCCACTTCCACATTCGATCCCCTCCCTGGTCACGGGGGACCTTTCACCCCCGTGATCGAGGGAGAAGTGAACCACGCGGCCGCTACTCCTCCGGAGGGAACACCGGCTCGCCGCCGTCCGCCAGGGCGATCGAGATCGCCTCCACCGGGCAGCCCTCCGCCGCAGCGAGGATCCGCTCGTTCGCGTCGGACTCCGGGTCGCGCGGGTGGGACTGGCGGGCGGCGTCGAGGCGGAAGCCGTCCGGGGCGTGGTTGACGCACATGCCGGAGCCGATGCAGACGCCTCGGTCGACCTCCACGTGCCAGCGGTCGCCCATCACGCCCCACCCGGCCCCTCGTAACCGGCGGGCAGGTGGATCATCTTGTGCTCCAGGTACTCGGACAGGCCCTCGGGGCCGAACTCCCGGCCGAGGCCGGAGTTCTTGTAGCCGCCGAACGGGCCGAGCATGTCGAGGCTGAAGGTGTTGACGTTGAAGGTGCCGGTGCGGACCCGGCGGGCGAAGTCGACGCCGTGCTCGACGTCGCCGGTCCAGACGCTGCCGGAGAGGCCGTAGTCGGAGTCGTTCGCGATCCGCAGGGCCTCGTCCTCGTCCTCGTACGGCAGGAGACAGATGACCGGCCCGAAGATCTCCTCGCGGGCGATCCGCATCGAGTTGTCGACGCCGCCGAAGAGGGTCGGCTCGACGTACCAGCCGCGGTCCAGGCCCTCCGGACGGCCGCCGCCGGCGAGGACCTTGGCGCCCTCGGCCTGGCCGATGCCGATGTAGTCGAGGGAGCGCTGCTGCTGGCGGCGTGCCACGAGCGGGCCTACCTGGGTGGCCGGGTCGAGCGGGTCGCCGACCACGAGCGCGCCGGCCGCCGCCGCGAAGGCCTCGGCGATCTCCTCGTAACGGGAGCGCGGGGCGAGGATGCGGGTCTGGGCGACGCAGGCCTGGCCGTTGTTCATCCACGCGGCGGGCACGATCCCGGCGACGGCGGCCGCCACGTCGGCGTCGGGCAGGACGACGGCGGCGGACTTGCCGCCGAGTTCGAGCGTGACGCGGGTGAGGTTGCGGGCGGCGACCTCCATCACGCGCCGGCCGGCCGCGACCGAGCCGGTGAAGGAGACCTTGTCGACGCCGGGATGCCCGACCAGGTACTCGCTGACCTCCCGGTCGGCGGGCAGGATGGAGAGGACGCCCTCCGGCAGGCCGGCCTCGGCCGCGATCTCGCCGAGGATGTACGAGTCGAGCGGCGACTCCGGCGAGGGCTTGAGGATCACCGCGCAGCCGGCGAGCAGCGCGGGGCCGAGCTTGGCGGCGGCGGTGAACTGCGGCACGTTCCACGGCACGACGGCGGCCACCACGCCGACCGGCTCGCGCCGCACGAGCAGCGGCCCGAGGACTCCGGAGCGCCGCTCCTCGAACGCGTACTGCCTGGCCACGGTGATGGCCGAGTCCCACACCATCATCGCGCCGAGCGCCTGCGCGAGGACGGACCAGGAGTAGGGGGACCCGTTCTGGGAGCTGATGGAGCGGGCGATCTCCTCGTGCCGTACGGCGATGGCGTCCTTGATCCGCCCGACGACCTCGATCCGCTCCTCCAGCGTGGCCCGCGGCCAGGGCCCCTGGTCGAAGGCGCGCCGCGCGGCGGCGACGGCCCGGTCGACGTCGGCCTCGGAGGCGTGCGGGACCCGGCCGATGACCTCCTCGGTGTGCGGGGAGACCACCTCGATGACCTCGCTGCCGAGCGGGTCGGTCAACTCGCCGCCGATGAACAGTTTTCCGTGCTCCACAAGCTCGGTCATGACCGACTGCCTCCCGGAACCACGCAGTATCTGACTGTGTTTCAGAACTGATACCAGTTCTAGTTATAGTGGGCAATGGTCGAGCAAGTGCCTTGCCGGTAAGCAGAGATGAGGACGCTCATGACGCAGGTGACCGACGCGGTGACCGAGCACGGCGGGGGCGTCTGGTCGCTGCGGGTGCCGATTCCGGACAACCCGCTCGGGCACACCCTGGTGCACGTCCTCGACACCGACCGCGGGCCCGTGCTCGTCGACACCGGCTGGGACGATCCCGACTCGTGGACCGAACTAACCGCCGGCCTCGGCGCGTTGGGACTCTCCCCGGCCGACGTCCACGGGGTGGTCGTCACCCACCACCATCCCGACCACCACGGCCTCTCCGGCAGGGTGCGCGAGGAGTCCGGCGCCTGGATCGCCATGCACGCCGCCGACATCGCCGTCGTCCGCCGCACCCGCGACGCCGAGCCCGGGACCTGGCTCGACTACCTGGCCCGCAAGCTCGCCGCAGTCGGCGCGCCCGAGGAGCACACCGCGCCGCTGCTCGCCGCCCGCGCCGCCGGCGGGCGGATGCGGACGCTGCCCGGACTGCGCTCCGCCCTGCCCGACCGCGAGATCGTGCCCGGCGAGCTCCTCGACCTGGCCGGCCGACGGCTGCGCGCCGTGTGGACGCCCGGCCACACACCAGGCCACGTCTGCCTCCACCTGGAGGAGGCCCACCCGGCCGGGCTGCCCGGCCACGGCAGGCTGTTCTCCGGCGACCACCTGCTGCCCGGGATCAGCCCGCACATCGGTCTCTACGAGGACCCCGACGACTCCACCGTCACCGATCCCCTGGGCGACTACCTCGACTCGCTGGAGCGGATCGGCCGGCTCGGCGTCGCCGAGGTGCTCCCGGCCCACCAGTACGCCTTCGCCGACGCCGCCGGCCGGGTCCGCGAGCTCCTCGCCCACCACGAGGACCGTCTCACCGGTCTCCTCGCGCTGCTCGCCGTGCCTCTCACGCCCTGGCAGCTCGCCGAGCGCATGGAGTGGAACCGCCCCTGGGACCGCATCCCGTACGGCTCCCGCAACATCGCCGTCAGCGAGGCCGAGGCCCACGTCCGCCGCCTGGTGAAGCTGGGCCGCGCCGAGCCGGTGCCGGGCACGGACCCCGTGACGTACGTGGCCGTGTGACGTGCGTGGCCGTGTGACGCACGAGGCCGTGCGACGCACGAGGCCTTGCGACGGCGGGGCCGCATGACGCGCGTGGCCGTGCGACGACGCGGCCGTACGACGCCCGAGGCCGTGTGACGCACGAGGCCGTGTGACGTACGGCTCCGGGAGCGGCCCGGGCCCGGCCGGTAAAGTGGGCGGTCGTCGTCATGCCCGTACTGGGGGAAGCCGGTGGGAATCCGGCACTGACCCGCAGCCGTGAGCCACCGCAGTGGTGGCGAGTCGGAATGCCCGGTACGGGACGTGAGCGCCGGCACCGTCGAGGAATACGGCGCCGGAGGCTGGCCCCCCGGGGTGCCGGTGTCCGGTGCCCGCAGAGAGGGACCCATGATCAGCGTTCGCCGCGCCGCCGCCGCACTCGCGGCCGGTGCCGTGCTCAGCACCACCGTCGCCGGAGTGGCCGCCGCCGCGCCCTCGCCGACCCCCTCGCCCGTCAAGATCCCGGCCGGGCTCTACGGCAAGACCGACCCGACCTACGACGGCGTCTGGCGCCAGTCGCTCGCCTTCCTCGCCCAGCGCACCTCCGGCATCCAGCCCGCCGACCAGGCCGTGGACTGGCTGCTCGGCCAGCAGTGCGCCAACGGCGGCTTCGCCGCGTACCGCCCCGAGCCGGCGAAGGCCTGCGACGCCAAGACGATGCTGGACAGCAACTCCACCGCCGTCGCCGTCCAGGCGCTCGGCGCGGTGAAGCGCCAGTCCGCCGACCCGGCGAAGACCGACAAGGCCGTCAAGGCGGGCGTCGAGTGGCTGAAGAGCGTCCAGAACAAGGACGGCGGCTGGAGCTACCTGCCCGGCGGCCCCAGCGACGCCAACTCCACCTCGATCGTCATCGGCTCCCTCGCCGCGTCCAGCGTCCGGCCCGGCGGCGTGAAGTCCGCCGACGGCAGGACCCCGTACGACGCGCTCCTCACCTTCGCCCTGCCGTGCACGGGCGAGGCGGCCAAGGGCGCGGGCAGCGAGGCGGCCAAGGGCGCGGCCGGCAGCGCCGGGGCCTTCGCCTACCAGCCCGACAAGGACGGCAAGCTCCTCGCCAACGCGGACGCCACCGCCGCCGCCACCCTGGCCGGCCTCGGCAAGGGCATCACCGCCCGCGGCGCGCAGCCCGAGCAGAAGCCGGTCTGCACGGACCAGAGCGCCAAGCCGACGCCCGAGCGGGCCGCCCTCAACGGCGCCTCCTACCTCGCCGCGCAGCTCGCGGGGACCGGCCACCTCACCGCGCCTCCGATGCCCGGCGCCTCCGGGCCCGCCGAACTGCCCGACTACGGCAACACCGCCGACGCCGTCGTGGCGCTCGCCGCCTCCGGCGCGAAGAAGGAGGCCACCGGCGCGCTGGCCTGGCTGGAGAAGAACTCCGCGAACTGGGCCGAGACCAGCGGCCCGGCCGCCTACGCCCAGCTCGTCTTCGCCGCGCACGCGATGGACACCGACCCGCGCAGCTTCGGCACCGTCGACCTCCTGGAGAAGCTGAACGCCACCGGCCCCGCTCCCAAGGCCCCCGACAACTCGCAGGCGTCCGCGGGCGCCGACGAGGACGAGGGCGGCTTCGACGTGTGGTGGATCATCGGGATCGGCACGGTCGTCGGCGTCGGCATCGGCTTCCTCCTGAGCGGCCGCAAGAAGTGAGGACCCGGCTCGCCGCGGGCGTCGGCGCCGCGATCCTGACGCTCGCCGTCGCGGCGCCCGCCGGTGCCGAGTCCGGCTACCGCTACTGGTCCTTCTGGGAGGACCAGGGCGCGGGCGCGGGCGCGAAGTGGGGCTACGCCTCGCAGGGCCCGGCGACCGCCCGGCCCGCCGACGGCGACGTCGTCGGCTTCCGCTTCGCCGTCAGCCGTGACGCCGCCGACGCGACGCAGCCCTCCGCCGTCCCCGACTTCACCAGGATCTGCTCGGGCGTCGAGCAGAAGGCCGGCACGAAGCGGGTCGCCGTGGTCGTCGACTTCGGCGGCGCCGAGGACGCGCCGCCCGGCGAGGCCCCGCCGCGACCGGCGGTGCGGACGCACTGTCCGCAGGTGCGGGAGGACGCCACCGCCGCGGAGGCGCTCGCGGCGGTCGCCAAGCCGCTCCGGTACGACAGCAACGCACTGCTGTGCGGGATCTCCGGCTATCCGCGGCAGGGCTGCGGCGAGCAGGTGGCCCTGCCGGAGACCACCCCGGGGACGAAGCCGTCGGGGACACCCGCGGGCCCGGCCTCGGCGGCCTCGGCGAACCCGCCCGCCCCGTCGGACACCGGCGGTCCGTCCCTCGGCCTCGTCGCGGGCGGAGCCGCCGTGCTCCTCCTCGGCGCCGCGGGCGTCTGGCAGGCCCGCCGCCGCGGTCGATGACGGCGGATCGCGGGCAGGACCCCCGGCGCGTCGCGAACTCGCGACCGGCCGGGGCCGGCCGGTCGGTCGCACCGGCCGGACCGGTCGGACCGGTCGGGTCGGTCGGGTCGGTCGGGTCGGTCGGGTCGGTCGGGTCGGTCGGGTCGGTCGCACCAGTCGCACCGGCCGGGCCGGTCGCCCGGCTGCGGGCGCCGGTGGCGACGCGGTCCAACGCCCTGCATCCCGGCGCCTGGTGGCTCTGGGCCCTCGGGCTCGCCGTGGCCGCCTCGCGGACCACCAATCCGCTCCTCCTCGGCCTGGTCGTCGGCGTCGCCGGCTACGTCGTCGCCGCCCGCCGTACCGACGCGCCCTGGGCCCGCTCGTACGGCGCGTTCGTGAAGCTCGGCCTCTTCGTCGTCGGGCTCCGCGTCCTCTTCTCGCTGCTCCTCGGCTCGCCGATCCCGGGCACGCACCTGCTGTTCACGCTGCCCGAGGTGCCGCTGCCCGACTGGGCACAGGGCATCCG
Source organism: Streptomyces sp. NPDC012637 (assembly GCF_042954805.1). NCBI lineage: Bacteria > Bacillati > Actinomycetota > Actinomycetes > Kitasatosporales > Streptomycetaceae > Streptomyces > Streptomyces sp. NPDC012637. Next base: position 197,449 of record NZ_JBIBDS010000003.1, on the reverse strand, counting down.
GGTCGGCGGCCGGGTCACGGCCGAGCAGCTGGTGTTCGCGCTGTACGACGGGCTGAAGCTGGCCACGCTGCTGATCTGCGTGGGCGCGGCGAACGCGCTCGCCAACCCCTCCCGGCTGCTGAAGTCGCTGCCGGGGGCGCTGTACGAGGCGGGGGTCGCCGTCGTCGTGGCGATGACGTTCGCGCCCAACCTCGTCGCGGACGTGGTGCGGCTGCGCACCGCCCGCCGGCTCCGCGGCCGCCCGACCGGCGGTGTGCGGGCGCTGCTGCAGATCGGACTGCCGGTCCTCGAGGGCGCCCTGGAGCGTTCGGTGGCGGTGGCCGCGTCGATGGACGCGCGCGGGTACGGCCGTACGGCGCAGGTGCCGCCCGCCGTCCGGCGCACGACCAACGTGCTGACGCTCGGCGGGCTGCTCGGCGTGTGCGCCGGCTCGTACGGCCTGCTCGCAGCGCAGGGCGCCGGGTACGGGCTGCCGCTGTTCGTGGCGGGGCTCGCCGCGGCGGTCGCCGGGCTGCGGCTCGGCGGGCGGAGGACGGTGCGCACCCGGTACCGGCCGGACCGCTGGGGCGTGCGGGCGTGGCTGGTCGCGGGTTCCGGCGTGGCGGTGGCGGTGCTCGTGATCCTTACCGGAGCGGCCGCGCCGGAGGCGCTGCACCCCGGGGTCGTACCGCTGGAGGCCCCCGCACTGCCGCTGTGGCCGGCCGCCTCCGTGCTGGTCGGCCTGCTGCCGGCCTTCGTGGCGCCCGTCGTGCCCGTGGCACCTGGCGCGCCCGCCGCACCAGTCCCACCCGCCGCTCCAGTCACACCCTCTGCACCCGTCGCGCCAGTCATGTCCGCCGTGCCAGTCACGTCCGGCGTGTCAGTCACACCGGCCACACCCGTCACATCCGTCACATCCGTCACATCCGTCACACCTAAGGACGCAGCCAAGGAGGGTCCGCGCCCGTGATCCGCTTCGAGAACGTGTCGGTCACGTACGACGGCGAGGCCGAACCCACCCTCAGGAACGTCGACCTGACGGTGCCCGAGGGCGAGCTCGTGCTGCTCGTCGGCCCTTCGGGAGTCGGCAAGTCGACCCTGCTGGGTGCCGTCTCCGGCCTCGTCCCGCACTTCACGGGCGGCACGCTCAGCGGCCGGGTCACGGTCGACGGACGGGACACGCGGACGCATCCGCCGCGGGAACTGGCGGATCTGGTGGGCACGGTCGGGCAGGACCCGCTCGCGCACTTCGTCACCGACACGGTCGAGGACGAGCTGGCGTACGGCATGGAGTCGCTCGGGCTCGCGCCGTCGGTGATGCGGCGGCGCGTCGAGGAGACGCTCGACCTGCTCGGCCTCGCGGAGCTGCGCGACCGTCCGATCGCCACCCTCTCCGGCGGGCAGCAGCAGCGGGTCGCGATCGGCTCGGTGCTCACGCCGCACCCGAAGGTCCTCGTCCTCGACGAGCCGACCTCGGCGCTCGACCCGTCGGCCGCCGAGGACGTCCTGGCCGTCCTCCAGCGACTGGTCCACGATCTCGGCACCACGGTCCTGATGGCGGAGCACCGTCTGGAGCGGGTGGTGCAGTACGCGGACCAGGTCCTGCTGCTGCCGGAGGCGGTCCTCGGCCCGCCCGCCGAGATCATGTCCGTCTCCCCGGTCCACCCTCCGGTCGTCGGCCTCGGCCGCCTGGCCGGCTGGTACCCGCTCCCCCTGTCCGTCCGCGACGCCCGCCGCGCGGCCGGCCCGCTGAAGTCCCGCCTCACGGGCCTCCTCCCCCACGCCGCGCCGCTGCCGGGCGTGGCGGACGGCACGCACCCGCGCACCGCACCCGACACCGGAGCCGCCGAGCCCGGGAAGCCTGCCCCGGCCGAAGCCGGGCGGGGCGGGTGGAACTCCCTGTTCAGGCGGCGGCGCGCCCTCCCCGCCACCGCGGCTCCCACCGGCCCCCTCGTCGCCGTCGACCGCCTCGCCGTCCGCCGCGGACGCGTCGAGGCGCTGCGACAGGTGACGGTGCAGGTCGCGGCCGGGGAGACGGTCGCGCTCATGGGGCGCAACGGGGCCGGGAAGTCCACGCTGCTCGGGGCGCTCGTCGGGATGGTCGCGCCCACGGGCGGCAGGGTCCGGGTGGCGGGGCTCGTCCCGCACACCACCGATCCGCGTGAGCTGATCCGGCAGGTGGGTCTCGTGCCGCAGGAGCCGCGGGACCTGCTGTACGCGGACACCGTCGCGGCGGAGTGCGCCGCGGCCGACGCCGACGCGGGCGCCGCACCCGGAAGCTGCCGGCAGCTGGTGTCCGCGCTGCTGCCGGGCGTCGCGGACGGCACGCACCCGCGCGACCTGTCCGAGGGCCAGCGGCTCGCGCTCGCGCTCGCCGTGGTCCTGACCGCCCGCCCACCGCTCCTGCTGCTCGACGAGCCCACCCGCGGCCTGGACTACGCGGCGAAGGCCCGCCTGGTGACGCACCTGCGGGCGCTCGCCGCCGAAGGGCACGCCATCGTGCTCGCCACGCACGACGTGGAGCTGGCGGCGGAGCTCGCACACCGTGTCGTGGTCGTCGCGGGCGGTGAGGTGGTCGCCGACGGTCCGACCGCCGAGGTCGTGGTCTCCTCGCCGGCCTTCTCCCCACAGGTCGCGAAGATCCTCGCGCCCGAGCCGTGGCTCACGGTCGAACAGGTGGAGGAGGCGCTCCGCCCGTGCACCGCTCCCCAGCGAACGACTCGCCCGTGAACCACTCCCCCGCGAACGACTCCCCTGTGAACGACTCGCCCATGCGCGACCACCCCCTGAAGGACTCCCCCGTCCCGCGCACCGCACGACCCGTCCGGCTCGGGCCCCGCTCCGTGGCCGCGCTCGTGCTCGTCTCGTTCGTCGGTCTCGTCGGCATCTGCTGGCCGCTGTTCGCCGACGCGGACTCCGCCGTCACCGACCACGCCGCCGACGCCCCCTGGCTCTTCGCCCTCATCCTGCCGCTGCTCATCGCGGTCGTCGTGGCGACCATCGCCGACTGCGGCCTGGACGCGAAGGCGGTGGCGATGCTGGGTGTGCTCGCCGCCGTCGGGGCGGCGCTGCGGCCGATCGGCGCCGGGACGGCCGGCCTGGAGCCGATGTTCTTCCTGATGGTGCTGAGCGGCCGGGTCCTCGGCCCGGGATTCGGCTTCATCCTGGGCGCGGTGACGATGTTCGCCTCCGCGCTGCTCACCGGTGGCGTGGGGCCGTGGATGCCGACGCAGATGCTGGCGATGGGCTGGTTCGCGATGGGCGCGGGCCTGCTGCCGGCCCCGGCGGGCCTGCGGGGCCGGCGCGAGCTCCTGGTGCTCTCCGCATACGGCTTCCTGGCGGCGTTCGCGTACGGCACGGTCACCAATCTCTACGGATGGGTGACGGTCGGCAGCGGGCAGAACCCGGACGCGTGCGGGATCTGCTTCGCCCCGGGTGCACCGACCGCCGAGAACCTGGTGCGCTTCCTCGCCTACGTCCTCGCCACCTCCCTCGGCTGGGACCTCGGCCGCGCCCTGCTCACCGTCGTCCTCACCCTGACCGTCGGCGGCCCGCTCCTGCGCGCCCTCCGGCGGGCCACACGGCGCGCGAACTTCGAGGCCCAGGTCACATTCGAGGGCACTGAGAGGGCCTCCCGGGGTGAGGCCCCTCATAGGACCCAGGTCACGTACGAGCCGGAGTAGTAGCCCGGACGAGCCACCCAAATCACCCCATACACGTACGTGACCTGCGGAAACGGGGCGGGACGCTCGCCCCTGCGCGACCCGGGACCCCCCGTCCGGGTCCGAATCCCCCTCGTACAGGGGGTCGTTGCATCGCCGCCGCGGGCCTGTTTGTCTGGTGGACGTCGCCAGGCAGCCGGTGCTCAGCGAGGTTCGTGAAGCACCACGGCAGGCCGGTTCCCCGCCAGCTCCCGGATCCCCGGGCTCTGGTTCCGGCATGCCGAAAACGCCCGGCGCGACCATGTCCCCGACGTTAGGTATGACGCTTTGTTCCGCTCGATCGCCACTCGCGCCGTCTCCCGCAAGAAGACCTTCGCCGTCTCCGCCGCCGTGCTCATCGGCGCCTCGGGTGCGGTCCTCGGCAACACGGGTACGGCCTCTGCCGCCACCCCGCAGGAGATCGCCCGACAGATCGTGCCGCCGTCGCAGTACGCGTCCTTCAGCAAGATCGTCGAGCACGAGTCCGGCTGGAACCACACCGCCACCAACTCCTCCAGCGGCGCCTACGGCCTGGTCCAGGCCCTGCCCGGCTCCAAGATGGCCTCCGCCGGCTCCGACTGGAAGACGAACCCCGCCACCCAGATCAAGTGGGGTCTCGACTACATGAACGAGCGCTACGGCTCCCCGAACGGCGCCTGGAACTTCTGGCAGACCCACGGCTGGTACTAAGAGTCACCACGCCGCAGCGCGCACGTACCCGCAAGGCCCCGCCCTCCGCTCGGAGGGGCGGGGCCTGCGGCGTTTCACCGCGGGATGGGGCGGGCTCGGGGGAGGCGCGGTGGGCTTCCATGGCGCGCGGCGGGCTTCCGTGATGCGCGGCGGGCTTCCGTGAGGCCGTCGACTTTCCTGAGGTGATCGGCTTGCCTGAGGTGATCGGCTTGCCTGAGGCGGTCAGCCTCCGGGAGGCGAGTGGCCTCCCGGAGGCAAGCGGTTTCCCTGAGGCGGCCGGGCCCTGAGGCGGTCGGGCTCCCTACGGCGAGGTCTCCCTGAGGCGAGCGGCCTCCCTGAGGCAGTCGGGCTCCCTGCGGCGAGGTCTCCCTGCGGCGGTCGGCTTCTCTCACGCCGCCGACTCCCGGCCGGTGGCCGCCTTCGGCCAGCCGCCCACTCCGGCCGGTGGGGGCCAGGCCGCCACCCGGCCGGCGGCCGCCTCGGTCAAGCCGCCCACCCTGGCCGGTGGCCGCCTCGGTCAGCCGCCACCCCAGCCGGGGGGCCAGGCCGACGACCCCGGCCGATGACCGCCTCGGTCAGGCCGCCGACAGCAGCAGCCGGACCTGCGGCCACAGCCCGTCCAGGACCGCCGGGTCGTTCTTGAGCTTGGCCAGCAGCACCAGGCCCTCCAGCTGGGCGACGACCGCCCGCGCGACGTCCGGCCCTGACCGGTCGGCCGGGACGGCGCCCTCCGTGGCGGCCTCGGCGAGGACCGCCGCGACCGTCGCGATCTGCTCGTCGAAGATCTCGTCGAGCCTGGCCCGTACGTCCGGCTCCTGGGTGCTGAGCTCCAGGGCGAGGTTGCCGAGGAGGCAGCCGTCGACGCTGCCGGTGGTCTCCTTGACCCGCCGCTGGAGCTCGGCGGGGCCGGCGAGCAGCCGCCGCAACCGGTCGAGGGCGGGCCCGGGGCCGGTCACGGCCTCGGTCCAGCAGGGCCGCTCGGCGGCCCAGTAGGCGTCGACGACCTCGACGGTCAGGGCCTGCTTCGACTCGAAGAAGTGGTAGAAGCTGCCCTTCTTCACCTCGGCCTTCGCGCAGATCTCCGCGACGCCCACGGCGGCGTAGCCGCGGCCGCGCATGAGCTCGCCGGTGGCGTCGAGAAGCCGTTCACGTGCCGTGCTGGTGCGTCCCATGACCGTGACTATAAAGGATTCCGGCGTTTTAGTTGACCGGTCATCTAGGTCGTCTACCCTTCTCGACGGCGGCGGGCACGAGGCCCGCCACGACCGAGGAGGCTGTATGCGGCCGGGCCGTCTTGGGGAGCTGCTCTCCGTCGAACTTCCCGTCGTCCAAGGTCCGTTCGGCGGAGGCCTGTCCTCCGTGGAGCTGACCGTCGCGGTCTCGGAGGGCGGTGGCCTCGGCTCGTACGGGGCGCACCACCTCGCCCCGGACGGCATCACCGCCCTGGTGGCCCGCCTGAAGGCGGCCACGGACCGGCCCTTCGCCGTCAACCTGTGGGTGCCACAGGAGGGCGAACCCCGCCCCGACGGCCACCACGGCCACGAGGGCCATGGCGGCGGCGCAAGCTCCGGCAGCTCCGGCGACTCCGGCGACTCCGGCGACTCCATTGACCTCACCGGCCCTACCAGCCCCGCCAGGCCCGCCAGCCCCACCGACCCCACCAGCCCCCCAGAGCTCGCCGCCCTTCCCGGCCTCGCCGCCCACGTCGAACGGCTCCGGCCGTACTACGCCGAGCTCGGCGTCGCCGCGCCGACCGCCGCCGAGCTCGCAGCCCGGCCGGACTTCGACGAGCAGCTCGACGCGCTGATCGCCGCCGCCCCGCCGGCGATCAGCCTGGTCATGGGCCTGCCGCCGCGCCGCCTCGTGACGGAGGCGCGCAGGCGCGGCATCGCGCTGATCGGTACGGCGACCACGGTCGCGGAGGCCGTGGCCCTGGAGGCCTCCGGCGTGGACGCGGTGGTCGCCTCGGGCAGTGACGCGGGCGGCCACCGGGGCGCCTTCCTCCGGCCGGTACGGGAGTCCCTCGTCGGTACGTTCTCCCTGGTCCCGCAGGTGGCGGACGCGGTCGCGGTGCCGGTGGTCGCGGCGGGCGGCATCGCCGACGGCCGCGGGATCGCGGCAGCGCTGGCGCTCGGCGCGGACGCGGTGCAGATCGGCACCGCCTTCCTCGCCGCCCGCGAGTCCGGCGCGAGCCCGGTCCACCGCCGGGCACTGGGCGGCCCCGAGGCCCGTACGACGGTTCTGACCCGGCTGTTCTCGGGCCGCACGGCGCGCGGCATCCCCAACCGTTTCGTGCGGGACATGGCCGCCCACGAGGACCTCGTACCGCCGTACCCGCTGCAGAACGCACTGATGCTGCCGATCAGACGGGCGGCGGCGGAGCAGGAGCGCGCCGATTACGTGAACCTGTGGGCCGGCCAGGCCGCCGGACTCAGCCGCCCGGACGTAAGGGCGGCGGAGCTCCTGGCGGCGCTGGTCGCGGACGCGGACGCGGTGGCGGACGCGTGAGCGGGCTCGCTGCCCCGGCGCCGTGAGCGGGCTCGCTGCCGCGGCGCCGTAAGCGGGCGGACGCGGCCCGCGACCTACAGGTGCCACGGAGGCCGTAGGGCCACAGAGGCTGGAGGGGCCGCGCAGGCCGTAGGGCCCTGGTAGGCCGCAGGCCACGGAGGTGGCGGAGGCGACCGAGTGGCGGAAGGCGGCGGAGACGGCCGAGTCGGCGGAGGGCGGCGGAGACCGCGGAGGCCTCATGGGCCGGAGCCCGCGGAGCCCTACAGCCGCTGGATGATCGTGCCGGTCGCCAGCGCCCCGCCCGCGCACATCGTGATCAGCGCGAACTCCTTGTCGGTGCGCTCCAGTTCGTGAAGGGCCGTGGTGATGAGCCGCGCGCCCGTGGCGCCCACGGGGTGGCCGAGGGCGATGGCGCCGCCGTTGACGTTGACCTTCTCCAGATCCTGGTCGAAGACCTGCGCCCAGCTCAGCACCACGGACGCGAAGGCCTCGTTGATCTCGACCAGGTCGATGTCCTTGAGCGACATCCCGGCCTTGCCGAGCACGGCCCTGGTCGCGTCGACCGGCCCGTCGAGGTGGAAGTGCGGGTCGGCCCCCACCAGGGCCTGGGCGACGATCCGGGCGCGCGGCCGGAGCTTGAGGGCGCGGGCCATGCGCTTGGAGGCCCACATGATCGCGGCGGCGCCGTCGGAGATCTGGGAGGAGTTGCCGGCGGTGTGGATCGCGGTCGGCATGACCGGCTTGAGCCGGACCAGGGCCTCCATGCTGGTGTCGCGCAGGCCCTCGTCGCGGTCGACGAGCCGCCACATGCCCTGCCCGGCGGCCTGCTCCTCCTCGGTCGTCGGGACCTGGACGGCGAAGGTCTCGCGCTTGAAGCGTTCCTCCGCCCAGGCGACGGCGGCGCGCTCCTGGGAGAGCAGGCCGAGTGAGTCCACGCGTTCGCGGGTGAGGCCGCGCTTGCGGGCGATGCGCTCGGCGGCCTCGAACTGGTTGGGCAGGTCGACGTTCCACTCGTCGGGCCAGGGTTTGCCGGGCCCGTGCTTGGATCCGGAGCCGAGCGGGACCCGGGACATCGCCTCGACGCCGCAGCTGATCCCGATGTCGATGACGCCCGCCGCGACCATGTTGGCCACCATGTGGCTCGCCTGCTGGGAGGAGCCGCACTGGCAGTCGACGGTGGTGGCGGCGGTCTCGTACGGAAGGCCCATGGTGAGCCAGGCGGTGCGGGCGGGGTTCATGGACTGCTCGCCGGCGTGGGTGACGGTGCCGCCGACGATCTGCTCGACGCAGTCGGCGTGGATGCCGGTGCGGCCGAGGAGTTCGCGGTAGGTCTCGCCGAGGAGGTAGGCGGGATGGAGGTTGGCGAGCGCGCCTCCGCGCTTGCCGATCGGAGTGCGTACGGCTTCGACGATGACGGGTTCCGCGGCCATGAGCTCGTCCTCTCCTCGCCCGGGGGGTGTCCCGGCACCCTCGCCGGTCGACGTCACGTAGAACTAGTACGCGTTCTAGTTCTGAGTGCAGTCTTATGACTGCTACCGCCGGTACGCAAGGGTCCGGGACGCAACAGTTCCCACCTCTTCTCTTGCCACTTGTAGAACTCGTTACTACCTTTCCCGGCAACTTCTGATGGGCCATCAGATAATGGAGTGTGTTGCCGATGCCCTGTCCCCATCTCTCCGAAGGGTTCGACGCCACCGACCCCGATCTGCTCCAGAGCCGCGTCCCGCACCCCGAGTTCGCGCAGCTCCGGCAGACCGCTCCCGTCTGGTGGTGCGCCCAGCCCCCCGGCATCACCGGTTTCGCCGACGAGGGCTACTGGGCCGTGACCCGGCACGCCGACGTCAAGTACGTCTCCACGCACCCCGAGTTGTTCTCCTCGAACGAGAACACCGCCGTCATCCGCTTCAACGAGCACATCAACCGGGACCAGATCGAGGTCCAGAAGCTGATCATGCTCAATATGGACCCGCCCGAACACACCCGGGTCCGCCAGATCGTCCAGCGCGGCTTCACCCCCCGCGCCATCCGCAGCCTGGAGACCGCGCTGCGCGACCGGGCCCGCGCCATCGTCGCCGAGGCCAGATCCGGTGCGGGACCCGACGGCGCCTTCGACTTCGTCACCAGGGTCGCCGTCGAACTGCCGCTCCAGGCGATCGCCGAACTCATCGGCGTACCGCAGGAGGACCGGGCCCGGATCTTCGACTGGTCGAACAAGATGGTCGCGTACGACGATCCCGAGTACGCGATCACCGAGGAGATCGGCGCCGAGGCCGCCATGGAGCTCATCGGCTACTCCATGAACCTCGCCGCCGCCCGCAAGGAGTGCCCGGCCAGGGACATCGTGTCCCAGCTCGTCGCCGCCGAGGGCCAGGGCAACCTCTCCTCGGACGAGTTCGGCTTCTTCGTCCTGCTGCTCGCCGTCGCCGGCAACGAGACCACCCGCAACGCCATCAGCCACGGCATGCACGCCTTCCTCACCCACCCCGACCAGTGGGAGCTCTACAAGCGGGAGCGGCCGGCGACCGCCGCCGAGGAGATCGTCCGCTGGGCGACGCCCGTGGTCTCCTTCCAGCGGACCGCCACGCAGGACACCGAACTCGGCGGCCAGAAGATCCGCCGCGGCGACCGCGTCGGCCTCTTCTACTCCTCCGCCAACAACGACCCCGAGGTCTTCGGGAGCCCCGAGGTCTTCGACATCACCCGCGACCCGAACCCGCACCTCGGCTTCGGCGGCGGCGGCCCGCACTTCTGCCTCGGCAAGTCCCTCGCCATCAAGGAGATCGAGCTGATCTTCGAGGCGCTCGCCGACGAACTGCCCGACCTCAGCCTCGCGGGCGACCCGCGCCGACTGCGGGCCGCCTGGCTCAACGGCATCAAGGAGCTCCAGGTCAGGGTGGGCTAGGACTCGCCGGGCAGGGTCTGTCCGGCGGGCCGGCCCTGGCCGGCCGGACAGTCCCCAAGCCGCCGGACGCGTCCCTGTCAGCCGGAGGCCCTGGCCGGCCGGACAGACCCCGGTCCGCCGGACGGGCCTTGGTCCGCCGGACGGGCCCCGGTCCGCCGAACAGGCCCCCGGTCCGCTGAACAGGCCTTGGTCCGCCGGGCGGGCCCCGGTCCGCCGAACAGGCCTTGGTCCGCCGGGCGGGCCCTGGGTAGCCCGCGTACGCCCGGGAGGCGGGGCGCACTTCCACGCCCGCGCCCCGCCTCCCGCACGCGCCACGGGAGTGGAACCGGAAGATCCGTTCCTGCGTCGGAGCAGGCATGCGGGGGACACACAGACTTCTCACGACGATCGTCGCGCTGCTCGCGCTCCAGCTCGGCTCGCTCGTCGCGCCGGCCTACGCCTGCGGCTGCGGCGCCATGGTCACCAACCGGATGGACCGGATCGGCGTCGACCGGGAGACCTCGGCTGTGCACTGGGACGAGCGCACCGGCACCGAGCGGATCGTCATGCGCTTCACCGTGCACGGCGACGCGGAGAAGGCAGCCTGGATCATGCCGGTGCCGCACCGCGCCGAGGTCGAGCTCGGCGACCCGAAGCTCTTCGACGAGCTCGACCGGCTCACCGCCCCCGAGCACCGCGACCGGGACTACTTCTGGCCGCGCGGCGGCGACTGGCCCTTCTCGTGGGGCGAGCTGGACGGCGCGGGCGCCGCACCGCCCGGGCGGGCCGGCGGCGTCGGAGTCGTCGGCCGTGAGCGCCTCGGCCCCTTCGACGTGGCCCGGCTCACCGCCACCGACCCGACCGCGCTCGGCGACTGGCTGCACCGCAACGGCTTCGAGCTCTCCGACCGGCTGGAGGAAGGACTGCGGCCGTACGTGGAGCGGAAGTGGGAGTACGTCGCCGTCCGCCTCGCACCGGAGAAGCCCGGCGAGAAGCTCTACGGCGAACTCGACCCGCTCCGGATCACGTTCGCGAACGACCGGCCCGTCTACCCGATGCGGCTCTCCCGCCTCGCCACCACCCCGCAGTCCCTCGGCCTGTACGTGCTCGCGGGCCACCGCACCGAACCGAAGGACGCCATCGGCGGCGACCGCCCCGAGGTGCTCTTCGCCGGCACGATCGACAGGCCGACCGGGGCCGTCGCCGAACTCACCGGACCAGGACGGGTGTTCCTCACCGCCGTCGACCAGTCCTTCCCCGAGCCCGCCCGCATCGACGGCGACCACGAACTCGTCCGCGCGCCCGCCGACACCCCGTACCGCGAGGTGATCTGGGACGACCGGCTGTGGACGGTCGGCGACGGCGTCCCGGTCTGGCTGCTGACCGTGGCCGGCACGCTCGTGCTGCTCGTGGCGGGCGGGTTCACCGTGGCGCGGGCGCGAAACGCGCGACCCGCCGCGGCGTCCGGCGGTGTACGTTCGGCTGCATGAGCAACGATCAGGCCCAATGGACCACCGTCGACCACTACTTCACCGAGCTGCTGGCCCCGGCCGACGAGGCGCTGACCGCCGCGCTCGCCGACTCCACGGCCGCCGGTCTGCCCGAGATCGCCGTCGCCGCCAACCAGGGCAAGCTGCTCCACCTGCTCGTGGCCGCGCAGGGCGCCAGGAACGTCCTCGAGATCGGCACCCTCGGCGGCTACAGCACCATCTGGCTGGCCCGCGCCCTGCCCGCCGACGGCCGGCTCGTCACCCTGGAGTACGACCCGAAGCACGCGGACGTGGCCCGCGGCAACCTCGCCCGGGCCGGCCTCGACAAGACCGTCGAGGTGCGGGTCGGCCCCGCCCTGGACACCCTGCCGCTCCTCGAGCAGGAGGGCGTGGGCCCGTTCGACTTCGTCTTCATCGACGCCGACAAGGTCAACAACCCGCACTACGTCAGCTGGGCGCTGAAGCTGTCACGGCCGGGCGCGCTCATCGTCGTCGACAACGTCGTGCGCGGCGGCAAGATCGCCAGCGAACACCCGGACGACCCGGCGGTCACCGGCACCCGCGAGATGTTCGACCTGGTCGCGGCCGAGCCGAGGCTGGACGCCACGGCCTTCCAGACGGTCGGCACGAAGGGCTACGACGGTCTGCTGATCGCCCGGGTGGTGGACCCCGCGTAGGCGGCGGACGCCGCCTATCCTGCTCTTCATGAGCTGCCCCGCCCGCTGGTCTGTCGGCCCCGCCGCGGGCGCAGCAAAGCCCCGGCGGTCCCTGAGGGACTACCGGGGCTTTTCTTGGGCGACCCGTGAACCGGCGAGGCTCAGGAACGTCACGCTTTCTGTAGCGGCCCTTGTCGAAGCCGGGTGGACGCCCGCCGCGTGAGCCTTTGCGTAGGCGGGCGGCCTGGCTGTCGGTCTTCTCCGGGATCGTGTGCCGGATGCCCCGCCGTCGCAGGTACTCGCGGATCGGACCGTTGCTGTAAGCCCTGTCGGCCGCAAGGCTGTCCGGCTTCTTGCGTGGTCGTCCCAGGCCAGATCTGGGCACCCGGATCTTCTCCCAGGACCGGCTTGAACTGGGTACAGTCAGCCCGCTGACCTGGAGTGACGATGAGGGACAGTGGGCGGCGGCGACCGTACGCGCTCAGGTGGAGCTTGCTGGTGAACCCGCCGCGCGAGCGGCCCAGGCCCTCGCTTCCCGCACCATCCACCAGGCGGGCGACCAGGCTCTGCCACGGCGTCTCGTCCTGGTGTTCCACCTCGTCGGCCCCTTTTGACACGGGTGCCGGTGGCGGGTCGGTGGGGACGCCGGCCGCATGCTGATGCGCGCGGACGATGGTGGAGCCTACCGAGATGTTCCAGTCCATCTCGCCCGCCGCGTCGGCTGCTGCCTGGACCTGCTGGAGCAGTCGCTCCCAGGTGCCGTCGGCGGACCAGAGCCGGTGGCGTTGATAGACGGTTTTCCACGGGCCGAACCGTTCGGGCAGGTCACGCCACTGAACCCCGGTTCGCACCCGGTGCAGAATCCCGTCGATCACCTGCCGGTAATCCCGCCACCTGCCACAACGCCGGTTGCTGACCGGGAGGAACGGCCGCAGTCGTTCCCACTCGGCATCCGTCAGATCACCCGCCCCATGCCCGCACTAACGCCCTGGCGGCGGAGCAGTCACTCGGTCGTGCTCCCGGGTACCAAGACATGCCAAAATCAGCGGATGGTGCTTGTAGGAGAGTTCTTCCTAGCTGAAGACGACGAGTCAGCAGTGCGGGTAGGGCCGCGCAAGAGCCATGATTTTCCTGCCGTGCTGTGTGACGGCATCTATCCGGATGACGCAGTTCCGAGGTGGGAAGCTCTGTTGACGGGGGCGGAGAGTCCGCTCCGGTACGTGGTGCCCATGGCCAACGATGGCTTCACTGTCTTCGCTGTTCCGCAGGCGCTCTCGACGGCCTTGGCCAGGGCAAGAACGGATCAGCTCAGAACTACCGCTCTCACGTGGGCCAAGACCGCCTCCGAGATGGGCGATGAGATTGGGCCGAGCAGTGCCGTCGACCTCCTTGAGCGTCTGTCAGCCCTAGTCATGAGTCGTGCGGAGAGAGGCCCGAGCCTGTACTGCTGGTACTTCGCGCCCTGACCTCATCCCGCTGACATTCCTGTAGTCGTGGTCCCATCCCTCACCGGGACAGCACGAGCGGCTACTCGCCCCGACACAGCTGGAGTGATCGGCCGGACAGGTCCTAGCGGCGGACCGTACAGCAACTCTCAAGCAGCTCAGGCTCCCGCAGAATCAGGCGCCTCAGCCCACCGCACGATCACACGGTCGCGCGTGTTCGCGTTCCGGCCCCTACCGACGGACTTGGTGATCCTCACGGAGTCGACGAAAAGCGCCAGGAACTCCCGTTTCTTCTTCAGGTCCCACGCCGCCCATGTCGACCCCTCCCCGATGGGGTCTCCGTCCACGCTCGTCCAATCGTTGGGAATCTGGATGCTTCGGTTGCCGGTCGCCTCCAGCTCCGCCAGCCGTTCGGCCGTCCGCTCCTCGTGGGCAGCCAACCGCGCCATGGACTCCCTGAACATCTGCGCACCGGTCTCGTCGGCGTAGACGCCGGCCAGCCGGTCCACGTGGAGGATGCGGCGGGACTCCCGTACGTGTTCCAACTCGGCTCGTACCGCCGCGCGTTCCGCGTCTGGCTGGGACGTGTCCTGTTGGCGGGCGAAGCGCCGCGACGCCTCGGCCAGCCACTCAAGGTCTTCTGGGTCATCGGGGTCCATGGCCGTGAGACGTGCCCACACCCGGCCGGCGGTCTCGCTGTCTGCCGCGTCCTGGCCGATGACGAGACCACCGTGGCCCGGGACCACTCCCCCGGCCCGGTTGCACTTGTAGTAGAACTTCCCAGCCCGCCGGTCGGTCACCATCACGGAACCGCAGACGTCACAGAACAGCAGGCCGTGTCCGGCCAGCAGGGTCGGGATGCGTCGGCCCGCTCGTACGACCACCTGCGTCCGGCCGTCCAGCACGTGCTGAAGCTTCCACCACTCATCCGTGGGGATCAGCGCTTCGTGTGACTGGACGGGCTGCCCTTCGTCGTCACGCAGGATGACGCGCTTCCCCGTCTTGCCGGGGACGGGGTTGCCATCGGCGTCCTTGGTCGCCTGTACCCGTCCCTGCCACTCGATCGCGTGCCCCGCAAGGCGCGGGTCCCGCAGGATGCGCAGGACGGTGGACGACACCCACGCGGGCCGCTCCACGGCTTCCGAGACTCCGCGTGCACGGCGCGAGGCGAGGCGCTTGGCCCCCGACTCCCCCAGGGACTCCGCCTTCGTGGGTACGCCGTCCTCATTGAACCGCTTGGCGATCTGCGAGGCGGAGATGCCTTCCGCCGCCCACTTGGCCATGTCACGGACGTGCGGGGCTTCCACCGGGTCCGGGACGAGTCGGACGACCGACAGCTTGCCGCTGGTCGCCCTCTCCGCCGTGAAGCCGTACGGAGCGACGCCGGAGACATGGCTACCGGCCCGCCGCAGCGTGCCCTTGGTGGCGGAGACGTACGCCGACTTCATGTCGGACTCCTGCTGCGCCAGACCCGCGATGATGGCGAGGATGCCGACCCCGACCGGGGTGGACGTGTCGAGGTACGGCTCCTCGACGCTCACCAGCCGGACGCCGTGCGTCTCCAGCTCCTCGATGATCCGCATGGTCCCACCCCGACTTGCCCACGTCCTCGAAGTGGCCCGCGTCGCTCCACCCCTTCGACGCGATCAGCGAGGCGCACCGTTCGCGCTGCGCCACGGGCGATGCCTGCGAGTCGTCCTCACGCCGCTTTGACTGGCGGATGTACGAGACTGCTCGTACGTGATCAAGGCTCGGCGCAGCGCCCGGCCTGTGCTTCCTGAGAGGTGTCATGTGCCTAGTGTGGTAAAGATCAACGTCCTGACCGTGCCCGCCGAGCAGCGCGAGGTCCTGGAGCAGCGCTTCGCCTCGCGCGCCGGCGCCGTCGAGGGCTCGGACGGCTTCGAGTGGTTCGAGCTGCTGCGCCCGCTGGAGGGCACCGACCAGTACCTGGTGTACACCCGCTGGCGCAGCGAGGAGGACTTCCAGAACTGGATGAACGGTTCCATGAAGGCCGCGCACCAGGGCACCCCGGCGGGCGAGGGCGGCGCGGAGGGCGGGCGGCCCAAGCCGGCCGCGACCGGATCGACCCTGTGGTCGTTCGAAGTCGTCCAGCAGGCGTCGCCCAGGAATTGAGCTGCGTCCCGGGTCGTGCGCGCCGCAGAATGGCGCGCATGACCTGGTCCTTCTCTCCCGAGCGCGCCGACGCTCCCGACGCCACCGTCCTGCGCCGCGACTACTACGGCGACGTCGCCGGCCGCTACTTCCAGCGCGTCCTGACCGAGGACGAGTACGACCAGGAGATGATCGACGACGGGCTCGACCTGCTCGCCCCGCCCACCGGTGCCTTCCTCGTCGGCCGCTACGAGGGCGAGCCGGCCGCCTGCGGCGGCCTCGTACTGCTCGACGCCGAACGCGCCGAGCTGACCCGCGTGTTCATCCGCCCCTCCTTCCGCGGCACCGGCGGCGCGGACCTCCTCCTGCACGGCCTGGAGGACGCGGCGCGCGCACTGGGCGCCCGCCGCACGGTCCTCAACACCCGCCTGGACCTGGTGGAGGCGCGGGCGCTGTACACGCGCAACGGCTACGCGGAGATCCCGGCGTACTGCTCGGGCCCGTACATGGAGATCTGGTACGGCAAGGAGCTCTAGGCGGCGCCTTCAAATGATCTTGCCAGTCGTGCTCGATCCGCCACCGCATCTTCGCCCACCGCAGCACGGCTTCGACGGGCGTGTCCGGCGGCAGCTTGGAGATCCAGCAGCAGGCCGGGGGCGGTCTCCTCGGCGGGCCACCGGGAGAGCGCGACGACACATCAGCCGGTCCAGGTCCCGGATGGTCTGATCAGGTGGAGATCCGCTGCAGGCCGGGCTCGGCCGAAACGGGACGGCGTCGGCCGGCCGCGACGACGACGGGGCCCCGGCCCGGGCACCCGCAGGCGCTCTGAACCGGGGCCCCCGCTTCGCTCAGAAGCTGAACCGACCCGTGATCGGGTAGTGGTCGGACTGGCCCGCGTCGGTCGTCACCGCGCACGACACGACGGTGCCCGACGGGGGACCGAACAGGTAGTCGATCTTGATGCTGCGGGTCGCCAGCGGCTTCGTCGACCGGCCGTCACGCGGCCGCGTGCTCGACAGGCCCTCGTCGCACTCCTCGTCCGCCGCGTAGGCGGACGTCATGATGTCCTTGGGGGTGTCCGGCGAGGCGGAGTCCGGAGGGACGGAGTTGAAGTCGCCACCGTAGACGGTGCGGTAGCCGGCCATCGTGTACGAGCGGACCATCCTCTGCATCTCCGCGGCCTGCTCGGCGCGCTTCGTGCCGTCCGCGTCGTCCGTCGGCAGGCCGGCGCTGAAGTGGGCGGTGCAGAACTGCAGGGCCTGCGCCGGGAGGACGGCGCACATGCCGGCCCGCTGCTCCATGCGCACCCACGTGCCGTCGATGGTCTGGTTCTGCGGGGACGGCAGGTCGTACGAGTGGTACCACTCGTTGGCGTCCGGCAGGGCGAGTCCGATGCCGTAGGAGCCGCGGTCCTTCCAGGCGCCCGACGAACCGGCGTTGTCACAGGTCCTCGCGGCCTCCAGCGAGGAGCCGTCGACGGTGAACTTGATGGGCGCGAAGCGCACGTCCCATCCGGTGCCCGTCTTCGCCTCGAGGGCGGTCTCGATGGACTTGGCGTGCGACTCGCACATCTCCTGGAGGAAGACGGCGCGGTACGTGCGTGCCTCCGCGTCGGTGCCCATCCGGCCGATGATCTGCGAGGCCAGGGACGGGCCTTCCACGCGATGGTTGGCGCAGGCGGAGTTGTGGTTCGCGCAGACGTTCCACGACATCACGCGGAAGTCGGCGGCCGGAGCGGGGGAGGCGGGGGCGGGGCGGCCTCCCAGGTCGCTCGCGTTCTCCTCGGCGAGGTAGACGAGCTGGAACTTCTGCCAGGAACCGACGGAGGTGCCGCGGGCGCGCAGCAGCCCCGCGTCCGCGCCGGGGTCCTGGACCTCGGCGGTCACGTACCGGTAGCCGTCGTTCGTTGCGGCCTTCAGGGCGTACGTGCCGTCGGTCTGCTTCTCCAGGCGGAGCTTCTCCCATTCGCCGGAAGTGGTGCCCCGGGCGCGCAGCAGGTTCTGGTAGCTGCCCGTATAGCTGCGCTCGGTCGTGACGTAGTTCCCGTTCGCCTCCGAACGCAGGGTGGCGGTCACCCCCTTGTCGTCGGTGTGCAGGGTGAACTTCTCCCAGGACCCCAGATCGGCCGGCGAGGCGGCAGAGGTGCGCGCGCGGAGCATGGCCTCCCCGCTGCCGGTCTTGGAAATCTCCACCGACACGTAGAGATTCCCGGCGCCCACGGACCTGAGCGCGTACTTGTCGCTCGCCGTGACGGGCACGGACCGGCTCTCCACCGCCTGGGCCTGCGCCGGTGTCATCGCTATCACCGCGAACAGAGCGGAACACAGCACCGCCAGGCGGCGCGCTGCCTGTCTCATTCTCGTACCTCGCTTGGGGCGGAAACGCTCGGAAGATCAAACGAGGCACAGTAATGATCCACTGATCCGTCGGCAAGGATCATCAGGAGAGTCCGTCGGATCCCATCGCCGCGGCTGCGGTGCTGTGCCTTCGACGACGCCGACCGTTCACGCACCACCGGCCGCATGCAGGAACTGACCCTAAGAGACGGACGGATTTCGCGCCGGTGTTCGTGCGGAGCACATTCGGGCTCGAACGCTCCTCCCTTTATGGCTGACGTGCAGGGAGGAGGCGCATGGGAATTGGGTGAGCGGGATACTCCTGGAGAAAATCACACGGAGGTTTGCGTGCGCACGAAACTTGTCCTCGCTGCTGCGACGGCTCTGCTCACCGCCACGGTGACACTCCCTGCCTCCGCCGGCGCCGCCGCGGCGCCTCGGGGCATCCCCGACTGCCCGCAGGAAAGGATGTGCATGTACACCGCCCTCTTCTTCGAGGGCGGCCGAACGGAGATGCAGCTTCCTCGGCCGGGAGAGTGCCGTTGGGGCGACTA
The DNA here is from genome assembly GCF_042954805.1 of Streptomyces sp. NPDC012637. NCBI lineage: Bacteria > Bacillati > Actinomycetota > Actinomycetes > Kitasatosporales > Streptomycetaceae > Streptomyces > Streptomyces sp. NPDC012637. The sequence goes on along the minus strand of NZ_JBIBDS010000003.1, from coordinate 179,097 downwards.
CATCGAAGGCCAGTCCTTTCACAACAACAGCCAGTCGTTGGCGGTCGTCGTCTGGGAACACGAGGACTGCTCGGGCCAACACGAGCGCTTCGGCTGGGGTGAGTATGACAGCGCCCGTACCTTCCTCTACCGCGGCATCACCCTGGCATGAGCGGGCCGGTACTGCGCGGTGTGCCCAGGCGGACAACGTCTCGAGGGGTTTCGCGGATCTCCGTCTGGTCTTGTCGTGGTGGGTGTGCGGCAGTTCGCCGGCTGTACGAGGGCTGGGGAGCTCGCCGCGGTGCGGGGCCGGTTGGAGGAGTTCGCGGCGGAGGTGTTCGCGCCGTTGGTGCGTCGGGATGCCGGCCTCGCCCAGGGCACGGCAGCGGGCGGCCCACCGCCGGGCGGTGGTGGGCGATTCATGGAAACGTTCGGCGGCACGGCCCTAGGCGTGGTGGTCGCGCGGCGGCTCCGGTGAGCGGGGCCGTTCCGCGTCGGAGCCGCCCAGCTCGGCCGTCAGCTCCTCGACCAGCTTCACCAGGTCGGTGGGCCGGTCCGGCCCCCACCAGTCGCCGAGCAGCTCGGACAGCGAGTCCTCACGCGCCTTGGCGAGCCGTACCGCCGTCCGGGCCCCGTCCTCGGTGAGCACCAGCTGGAGCCCTTCCCTGGTCACCAGCCGCCGCTCCTCCAGCTGCCGGGCGGCCTCGGTGATCGCCCTCAGCGGTACGGGCGTGGCGTCGGCGAGCCGGGCGGGCTCGACGGCGCCGTGGCGGCGGACCCGCAGCAGCAGCCAGCTCGACGCGGGCAGCAGGTCGAGCCCGGCGCGGGCGGTGATCTTCTCGTAGACGGCCTTGCGGCCCTCCCGCGACCCGAGCACCGACAGGGCGCGGGCGCACTCGTCGTACGAGGAGCGCTCGACCGGGTTGGAGGCGAGGGTCTGGCTGGTGTCGGGCGCGGTGACGGAGCCGCGCAGCGGGTCCTCTTTGAGGAACCAGGCGACGACGAAGGCGACGAGGACGACCGGCGCCGCGTACAGGAACACGTCGGTGATGGACGTGGCGTAGGCGTGCAGGACGGCGGGCTGCAGCCCGGGCGGGAGCCCGGCGAGGGCGCGCGGGTCGGCGGCGAGCTGGTCGGGGCCGGTGCCGGGCGGGACGTCCTGGCCGGCGAGGGCGTCCTCCAGCTTGTGGGTGAGCCGGCTGGTGAAGATCGTGCCGAAGATCGCGACGCCGAAGGAGGCGCCGATGGAGCGGAAGAAGGTGGCTCCGGAGGTGGCGACGCCGAGGTCCTCGTAGGAGACGGCGTTCTGCACGACGAGGACCAGGACCTGCATGACGAGACCGAGTCCGGCGCCGAAGACGAAGAAGCAGACGCTCATCTCCCAGGTGGAGCTGGTCTCGGTGAGCCGGTGGAGGAGCAGCAGACCGAGCGCGGTGACGGCGGTCCCGGCGATCGGGAACACCTTCCAGCGGCCGGTGCGGGACACGATCTGCCCGGAGGCGGTCGAGGTGAGCAGCATGCCGACGACCATGGGCAGCATGTGCACGCCGGACATCGTGGGGCTGACGCCCTGGACGACCTGGAGGAAGGTCGGCAGATAGGTCATCGCGCCGAACATGGCGAAGCCGACGACGAAGCTGATGACGGAGACCAGGGTGAAGGTGCGGATCCGGAACAGCTTGAGCGGGAGGACCGGTTCGGCGGCGCGCCGCTCGACGTACACGAACCAGGCGAGGAGCACGGCGCCGAGGACGACGAGGCCGACGATCTGCGGCGAGCCCCAGTCCCACGTGGTGCCGCCGAGCGAGGCGACCAGGACCAGACAGGTCGCGACCGAGGCGATGAGGAAGGTGCCGAGGTAGTCGATGCGGTGGCGGGTCGCGCGGGCCGGGATGTGCAGGACGGCGGCGATGACGAAGAGGGCGACGATCCCGATCGGCAGGTTGACGTAGAAGACCCACCGCCACGAGAGGTGCTCGGTGAACAGGCCGCCGAGCAGCGGGCCGAGGACGCTGGTGGCGCCGAAGACCGCGCCGAAGAGGCCCTGGTAGCGGCCGCGTTCGCGGGGCGGGACGAGGTCGCCGACGATCGCCATGGACAGGACCATGAGTCCGCCGCCGCCGAGGCCCTGGAGCGCGCGGAAGCCGATGAGCTGGGGCATGTTCTGGGCGATGCCGCAGAGTGCCGAGCCGGCGAGGAAGATGACGATGGCGCCCTGGAAGAGCTTCTTGCGCCCGTACTGGTCGCCGAGTTTGCCCCAGAGGGGCGTGGCGGCGGTCGAGGCCAGCATGTAGGCGGTGACGACCCAGGACAGGTGCTCCATGCCGCCGAGCTCGCTGACGATGGTCGGCAGAGCGGTGGAGACGATGGTCTGGTCCAGGGCGGCGAGGAGCATGCCGAGCAGCAGCGCGCCGATCGCGACGATGACGGTGCGGTGGCTCTGCCCCTCCCCCGGCACGGGGCCGCCACCGGCGTGCGGCGCGCGTACTTCCTGGGCCATGGGCGTCTCCTCCGGTCCGGGCCGTGGGGCTCCGACACCTCACCATCCTGGGGTGTTTGCCCCGTTCTGGCCTGCGGAGGAGCACAGCTGTTCACCCTGTGGCAGTGACCGGCCTGCATAATCGCTCGGAGTTGACCGGGGAGGGGACCCATCGATGTCCGGACACGTCTGTCTCGAATGCGGTGTACACAGACCTGGCTGCGCCTGCGAGCGCGCGCAGGCGCAGGCCGCCGAGCTGGCCGCGGCGGAGGACTTCGACCCGCTGCGCATCCGGCCGTACGTGACGCTGAGCGCCACGGAGGGCGAGCCGTCGGTACCGCCGGAGGCGGGCGGGGCCGCGGCGCCGGAGGCGGGCGGTGGTCCGTCGGCGGCCGGCGGGCCCATGCAGACGGCGGGCGGGCCCATGCCGGCGGCGGGGTCGATGGCGGCGGGTGGGGCGATGCCCGGGGTCGGACCGATGCCGGGTGCATGGTCGATGCCGGGGGGTGGGTCGATGCCCGCTGAAGCGCCGGTGCAGGGGCAGGTGCGCGCGCAGGAGGTGCGGGGCGGGGCGGAGCCGGCCGGAGGGCCGGAGACGATGGAGCTTCTGCTGCCCGGGGCCGCGGGCGGGGTGACGCCGGTCGGGGTGGCGCCGAACGGGATGGCGCCGAACGGGATGGGGCCGGCGGGGGCGGCGTCGACCGCGGCGTACGAGAACCCGTACGGCGGGCACGAGGCCGACCACGCGGGTGACCGCCCCGACGGCCACCTGAGCGGATATCCGGGCGGCCACCCGGACAGCTACCCGGACGGCCGCGCAGATGGACATGCGGACGGATATGCGGACCGATACGCGGACGGACATGCGGACGACGGTCCCGCGCTGACCCTCGCTTACGCCCCCGAGGGGCGTGGGGCCGGGCGGCGGCGCGGGCGCGGCGCCGTGATCGCGGGCGCGGTCGCGGCGGCCGTGGTCGGCACGGCCGTCCTGGCCGCCGCGCTGATCGGCGGTGACGACGGCACGGACGACCGGGCCGCCGTCCCGGAGGTCACCACCAGCGCGTCCGAGAACGTGGCCGTGTCCGAGGCCCCGACCACCACCCCCTCCGGATCGGCTTCGGCCTCGGCCGACCCGTCCCCGTCGTCCGGATCCGGGTCGGCGTCACCGGCGGCCATCCGGACCGGGGCCTCCGGCACCGGCGCCTCCACCCCGCCGAGGACGACGGCCGCGCCGACGCGCCCGAGCGCGACGGCCGCGCCCACGAACGGCCCCGCCGAGGAGCCGACGCTCAGCCTCGGCTCCTCGGGCGCGGAGGTGTCGGAGCTCCAGCGGCGCCTGCGTGAGCTGTGGCTCTACGACGGCCCGATCAACGGCTCGTACAACCGGAAGGTCGAACGGGCGGTCGAGCGCTACCAGTCGTACAAGCACATCGAGGAGGACCCGCAGGGCGTCTACGGCCCGTACACGCGGGAGGCGCTGGAGGCGGAGACGGACGGCTGACCCCCGCGGCCGGACCCGCCGCCGGGCGAGGCCGGTCCCGCGATGCGGACGGGATTGGCGGGGCGCCGACACGTTTTGTATCGTGGAGGAACAAAGTGGCCCCGCTCGCACTCCCTGACCGGCGGGCGGGACCACTTCGTACCGTCACGCCTCATCTCCGACACCCCTCCTGGAGATCCCCGATGGCCGCCAGCACCCCGGCGTCGCTCACCGCACGTGCCCTCCTGCTCGACATGGACGGCACGCTCGTCAACTCCGACGCCGTCGTGGAACGCTGCTGGCGGCGCTGGGCGGAGCGGCAGGGCCTGGACCCGGCCGAGGTCCTGACGGTGGTGCACGGGCGCCAGGGCTACGCCACCATGGCCGTGCTGCTCCCGGACCGCCCGATGGCGGAGAACCACGCCGACAACCGGGTGATGCTGGCCGAGGAGACCGCCGACCTCGACGGCGTCGTGCCGGTCCCGGGCGCGCCCGCGTTCATGGCCGCACTCGCAGGACTGCCGCACGCCCTGGTGACCTCGGCCGACGAGGCACTGGCCCGGGCCCGGATGGGCGCGGCGGGCCTGTCGCTGCCGGAGACCCGGGTCACCGCCGAGAGCGTCGGCGCGAGCAAGCCGGCCCCGGAGGGCTTCCTGAAGGGCGCGGCGGCGCTGGGCTTCGAGCCGGCGGACTGCGTGGTCTTCGAGGACTCCGAAGCGGGCATCCAGGCGGGCCGCGCGGCGGGCATGCGCGTGGTCGGCGTCGGACCGCGGGCCGCGGCCCTCGCGCCCGACGTCCACGTCGCCGACCTCACGGGCGTACGGATCGAGCCGACGGCGGACGGCGCGCTCACCCTGACGTTCGCGCAGGCCTGAGAGGCCACGCCCCCTCGGCGCTCTCGGGCCGAGGCAGCAGCCTTCCCGGCCACGGAACCTCGCCGACCGAGCTGGCGGGCCCGTCTTGGCCGACCGACCTGGCCGACCCGACCTCGGCGCGCAACCGTCCTGGCCGGCCCGGCCTCGGCACCTGACCTGGCCGACCCGACCTCGGCGCCTGACCTGGCCGACCCGACCTCGGTGCCTGACCTGGCTGACCGGCCTGAGGCAACCGTCCTGGCCGACCCGACCTCGGCGCCTGACCTGGCCGACCCGACCTCGGTGTCTGACCTGGCCGACCGACCTGAGGCAGCCGCCCTGGCCGACCCGACCTGCGGCAACCGTCCCGGCCGGCCCGGCCTCGGCGCCTGACCTGGCCGACCGACCCGAGGCAACCGTCCTGGCCGACCCGACCTGCGGCAACCGTCCTGGCCGGCCCGGCCTCGGCACCGGCCACCGACTCCGTGGCGACGCGTCCACCGTGACGCGCCGCCGCGGAGTCGTCTGCGCGCCCGCGCACCCACTCCTCGCCACGCGCGCTCCCCCGGACGCACCCAATTCCCGCACGCCCGGGGCACGTCACACCCCTTGATGTGACGTGTGCATGTCGCCACTCTGTTACCTGGCGCACCCCTCACGGAAACCAGGCGCCGCCACGATGACCGGGCCACCCGGCGCCCGGGGCCAGCCCCGGTGGGCCGGAATCCGGTCAAGGTCCCCCCACTTCAAGGGAGTTCGCATGCCCGTCGCCAATGTCTACGCGCGTCGCATAGCAGTCCTCGCCGCCTCCGCCGCCCTGACCGTCACCGGCCTCCTCGCCACCGCCCCGGCGGCCCAGGCCTCCCCGCCGACCCCTGTCAGCGCCTCCACCGCCCGCACGTACCTCGCCTCCCTCACGGTGAAGGCGGAAGGTTCCTCCACCGGCTACAGCCGGGACCTCTTCCCCCACTGGATCACCCAGTCCGGCACCTGCAACACCCGCGAGGTGGTCCTCAAGCGCGACGGCGTCAACGTCGTCCAGGACTCCAGTTGTGCGGCGGTCAGCGGCAGTTGGTTCTCCGAGTACGACGGCGCCACGTGGACCGTCGCCTCCGACCTGGACATCGACCACGTGGTCCCGCTCGCGGAGGCCTGGCGCTCGGGCGCCAACTCCTGGACCACCAGCAAGCGTCAGGGCTTCGCCAACGACCTGACCCGCCCGCAGCTGATCGCGGTCACGGACAACGTGAACCAGTCGAAGGGCGACCAGGACCCGGGCGAGTGGATGCCGCCGCGCACGTCGTACCACTGCATGTACGCCCGGATGTGGGTCCAGGTGAAGTACTACTACGGCCTCAGCGTCGACTCGGCGGAGAAGAGCGCGCTGCAGTCGGTCCTCAACGGCTGCTGACCCGGGCACCCGGCGCCCGGCTCGCGGGCTACGGGCTACGGGCTACGGGCTACGGGCTACGGGCTACGGGCTACGGGCTACGGGCTACGGGCTACGAAATCAGTTGTTGAACTTGCAAGCAATAGTGAGGGGTGCCTAACCTAAGGACCTCGGTTCCCGTCCCCCACGGCCCGCGCCCCCGGGCACGGGCCAGACCGAAGGAGTCCTTCCCCCATGAACTCGCTTGCGAACCGCCTGAACCAGGCCCAGCCCTACGCGCTCGGCCTCTTCCGGATCGTCGTCGGCCTGCTCTTCGCCTGCCACGGCGTCGCCTCCCTCTTCGGATGGATCGGCGGCGCCGGCGGCAGCGGCGGCACGATCCCGAGCGGCACCTGGCCGGGCTGGTACGCGGCGGTCATCCAGCTCGTCGCGGGCGGCCTGGTCCTGCTGGGCCTGGGTACGCGCGGCGCGGCGTTCATCGCGTCCGGCTCGATGGCGTACGCGTACTTCGACGTGCACCAGTCCCAGGCGCTGTTCCCGCTCCAGAACGGCGGCGAGTCCGCGGCTCTGTTCGCCTGGGCCTTCCTGCTGCTCGTCTTCACCGGGCCGGGCGCGCTCGCGCTCGGCGGCCTCTTCGGTGCGCGCGGCACGGCCGCGGAGGGCTCGGAGGAGAAGCGGGCGACGACGGTCGCCGCGTAGGACGCGCGCGGCCGGGTCGAAGCCTGCCGAAGCCCGTTCACCGACCGGGGCCGGGGACCGCGAGGGCGGATTCCGGCCCCGGTCGGCGTCCGGGCACGGGCCGCCGCGTAGGCTCTGGCCCCGTGAACGTGCTCGACGGCACGGGGTGGTCACTGCAGTCGCTGACCGCGGGCCCGTGGATCTACGCGGCGGTGACGACGTCGATCCTCCTCGACGTCTTCCTGCCGGTGCTGCCGAGCGGCATCCTGGTGGTCACGGCCGCCACCGCCGCCTCGGCGACGGCGGCCGGCGCCCTGGGCACGCCGGGGACCACCGGCATCACGGGCACGGCCGGGGCGGAAGCCGCCGCGTACGCCCCCGCCCTGCTGCCGCTGCTGATCTGCGCGGCCACCGCCTCGATGCTCGGCGACCTCGCCGCGTACCACCTGGCCCGCCGCGGGGGCACCCGGTTCGGGCACGCCGTGGCCCGCTCGCGCCGCCTGACGGCGGCGCAGGAACGTCTCGGCGAGACCCTGGCACGGGGCGGCGGACTGCTCGTCGTCCTCGCCCGCTTCGCGCCCGCCGGCCGCTCCGTCGTCTCTCTCGGCGCGGGCGCGACCGGGCGCCGGCTGCGCGACTTCCTGCCGTGGTCGGCGCTGGCGGCCGTGGTGTGGGCGACGTACGGCGTGGGGCTCGGCTGGCTCGGCGGCCGCTGGCTGGGCGCGACCTGGCTCGGCGCCTGCGTCCCGGTCCTGGCGCTCTTCCTGGCGGGCTCGCTCGCGGCCTATGTCATACGGCGTCCGGCTGCGGCTCCGGCGCCGGCGGCCTGACCGGGTGCGCCCCGCGGACCTCCAGGTCCGCGAGGAGGCGTGCGGTTGCCTCCGCGACCTCTTCCACGGCGCGGTCGAACACCTCGCGGTTGTGGGCGGCGGGCGCGCGGAAGCCGGAGACCTTGCGGACGAACTGCAACGCGGCGGCGTGGATGTCGTCGCCGGTGGCCTCGTGGGGCAGGGCGGGCGGGCGAAGGGTCTTGATGCTGCGGCACATGCCTCCAGTGTGACGCGCCCCACTGACAACGAGCCGCTCCCGGACGGACCGCCCGCGGCTGGGCCGGACCGCCGCACGGGCCAGTACCCCCGACCCCCGCACGGGCCAGTACCCCCGACCGCCGCACGGGCCAGACCTCCCGACCGTCGCACGGGCGGCCACCGACCAGGCCGCCGTCGCGGATCAGCTCGCCGAACCGACCAAGTCCCCGTGGCGGATGAGGTCACCGGACCGACCAGGTGGCCGTCGCGGATCAGGTCACCGGACCGCTTGGGCCCTTGGACCGACCACCCTGGACCGACCAGGTCGCCGTCGCGGATCAGGCGCCGTCGCACATCAGGTCGCCGTCGCGTATCAGCACCCGAGCCGGTCAGGTCCCCAGCCCCCGGCGGCTGCGCGCGTTGATCTCGGCGGCTCGGGCGCGCAGCTCCCGCATGGGCGTGGCGAGCTGGACGTCGGCGGGGTCGGCCTCCCACTCGCCGCCGCCGTTGACGGGCCGGATGAGGAAGCGCCCGGCGACGCTCGCGACGTAGAAGCCGACCCGTCCGCTGGCGGTGTCGCGGACGAGGTCACCTTTCTCGGGCACTGATTGCACGCAGCCCTCCGTCCATCGGTCCGTCCATCCCTTCCGTCGCCCGCTCCGTACGACGCGGAGACCGGTACGACGCGGAGATCAGATAGATACACCCAGCGAAGCCTCGAGATCGCACTCTGTCAACGCATCTCTAGAGATGTCCCCCGAAGGATGGATCGCCCGCGCGGGACGGCCCACCGGTGTCCGCTGCCTCCGAGAGGCGCGCCGTAGGGTGTCCCGCAGACGGAAGGGAGTGGTCCACTCATGACTGACCCGGAAAGCGGTCGTCGGCCCAAGTACCAGCGGATCGCCGACGAGTTGAGAACCGCGATCCAGGCGGGCACCTTCGCGCCGGGCGACCGGCTCCCCGGCGAGAACGACCTCATGTCCACCTACGACGTCGCCCGGATGACCGCCCGCCAGGCCCTGTCCGTGCTGCGCAACGAAGGCCTCGCCGAGGCGCGGAAGGGCGCCGGCGTGTTCGTCCGCTCCTTCCGCCCGCTGCGCCGCCGCGGCATCCCGCGGCTCGCCCAGGGCCACTGGGGCAGCGGCCGCTCCGTGTGGTCGGCGGACGTCGCCGAGGACCGCGCGCTCGTGGTCGACCGGATCGAGGTGACCGCCGCCACCCCGGCGGGCGCGCGGGTGGCCCGGATCCTCGGCCTGGACTCCCCGGACGATCCGGTGTGCGTCCGCAGCCGCCGCTTCGTCCTCGACGACCGGCCGGTGCTGTTCTCCGTCTCGTACCTGCCGGCCGCGCTCGCCGAGGGCACCGCCATCACGGAACCGGACACGGGCCCGGGCGGCACGTACGCGCGCCTCACCGAACTGGGCCACCGCCCGGTGCACTTCCGCGAGGAGATCCGCTGCCGCATGCCGACGGCCGAGGAAACGGCCCGGCTCTCCCTCGAGTTCGGCACACCGGTCATCCTGATCGCCCGAACGGCCCTGACGGAGGCGGGAGTCGCGGTCGAACTCAACGAGATGACGCTGGACTCGGCGTCGTACGTCCTGGAGTACGACTTCGACGCTTGACCTCCTGGACGGTGAACGCCCGCCCGGGCCGTGCCTACGCGGCGGCCCCGCCGGACGACGCGGCCGCCTGCCGCCCGGCGGCCTCGGGCGGGTTCCCGCTCACGTCCCGCGCACGTCCTGCCTGCTTCCCGCCCGCTGCCCGCCCGCTTCCCGGTCACTTCCCGCCGGCGTCCGCCTCCCCCTGGCGCTGCGCGGGGATCCCGTACTGCTGCAGCTCGGCGTTGACCTGCCCGCCGAGGGTCATGACGTTGAGCGTCGCCGAGTTCTCGCTGGCGATCGCCTTCTCCACGCGCGCGACGAGCGTCGTGAACGCGTCCCGGTCGGACTGCCCGTGGTACGGCCCGACGCGCGCGGAGAAGTACACCCGCTCGTGCCCGAGGAGTTGCTCGGTCGACCGGTAGTTCTTCCACTGCTCGCGATAGCGGTACACGCTCTCCAGCGACACCGAGGCCACCACGACCAGGCTGAGCACGGTCGCGGTGATCCGCGCGAACCCCAGGTCCAGGTTCACGAGCACGGGCACGAGCGCGCCCCCGACCACGGAGACGGTCCGCATCCGCAGATGCATCGCCTTCATCCTGGTCGCCTTGCGGTCGTACCACTCCTGATACTGCGCGAGCCGTTCGTCGATGTACGTTTGCGCGGTCATCCCACTGCTGGGCGCCTGCAGTTCGGGCGCGTCCCCCACGTCTTCCATGCGCGGAGTACACCGCCCGGCTCGCGAACACGTCAAGCCGTCAAGACCGCCCCGGAGTACCGAGTGCCTCGACAGGACGACTACCCCAAGGTGTCGACCAACACCTTCACGGAGCGAAGGGGGTGCGGAAGGTGGACGAGGTCGTCAACGACGCCGGATGCCTGTGGCGGGAGACCCTGACCCACGACGTGGGCATCGACGGCCAGATCGAATACGTGGACCCCGAGGGCCGGGCCACCGGGCGGCTCGTGGCCGTGCAGATCAAGTCCGGCGCTTCGTACTTCTCCTCGCGGTCCGACGGATACGTGCACTTCCGCCCCGAGCCCAAGCACCGGAACTACTGGGCCTCGTTCCCGCTCCCCGTGATCGTCGTCCTGCACCACCCGGAGGAGGACCTGACCATCTGGGCGGACGCCCGGCACCACCTCAGGTACGAAGAGACCTCCGGGATCGCGGTCCCGGAGAACCGGCGTCTCACCCCGGCCGCCGTGCTCGACGTCCTCCGCCTGGACGGCGAGCTCCCCGCCCTGGGCTTCGACCCGGTCGACCTGATGCACCGGATGGCAGCGCAGAGCAACGGGACGAAGGTGACGAGCCAGTCCTTCTTCGACCTCTTCTTCCACGGCCTGACCGACCTGGCCCACTGCCTGTACTTCGCCATGGACCTCGCCCTCGAGATCAGGAGCGCCAAGGACCTGCTCCTGGATCACGAGGACCGCTTCCTGTCCTGGGGCCCGGACGACTACGCCTTCCTCGACCGCTACATCGCCTTCCTCGTGGCGCACGATCTGGTCCGGCTGGACTTCGACAACTGGCGCCGGAGCACGGAGGACGGGCTGGTCGGTGTCTTCCTCGCGCCCCTGACCCGCAAGGGCCGCGACCTGGTCAGAACGGCCGCCGAACTCGACAAGGCGTTCTTCCCGCCCGAGCAGGGCCCACGGCGCAGTCTCGTCGAGGAACGACCGGTTCACATGCCCTTCACGGACGCGGGCGAGCGCCTCCTCCACATCGAACGCTTCAAGGAGACCCTCCGCCACCAGCCCCGCTGACCAGGCCCACTGACCAGGCCGTGGAACCCGCCGCAGAACACACGAAAGCCCCCGGCGATCGGCGCCGTCCGCGTCGTCTACGTGCCCGTGCGCGCCGACGGTGATCGGAGTGGCCGCTCATCCGCCAAACGTGAGACGCGTGAGCTTCATGAGGTGTCAGTGGCGCTTGGTACGTTCTGAACGCCCTACTCGGAGGTCCCCCAGCCTCCTGGAAGTCTGATTTTTCGTGCGCACTTGACCCGTAGCGGCCTATGTCGTCGGAGTCATTTCGCGTGCCGGGAACCACACTTGGAGGAACTTGATGAGCAGCGGCATACGGAGACGCCTCCTGGCACGATCCGCAGGCATCATCGCGGCAGTCGCCTTGGCGATCACAGCTACACCGCTGGCGGGCACCGCACAGGCTGACAGCGCGGTGTCAGGCTCGTTCAGCTTCAGCGGCGAGCCGGGCGAGCCCATATCGGGTGGCCAGTCATACGCGTACACGGCCGGCGCGGTCCAGCTGTTCGACGTCGAGGCCGGCAGCAACGAGCAAGGCCTGACCGTCGCGGTGGACGCGGCCGAGGGGACGCTCTGGCGTCTCCTGATCTCGGCCCCGGAAGGTCAGAAGCTGACCGCGGGAACCACCTACACCGGGGCCAAGAAGTGGCCCTACATCCAGCCGGGCGACCCGGGGCTGGAGTTCTCGGGGATCGACAACGGGACGGAGAAGTGGTGCAGCACGCCCACTTCCGGCTCCTTCACCATCGAGAACATCGCGTTCGGGCCGTACGGCTACGTGAGCGAACTCGACGCCACCTTCGAGCAGTACTGCAACGGAACCGCACTGCGCGGTGAGGTGCACGCGGTCATGCCCGAGGCGCCGGAAGAGCTCGCCATCGGCGTGAACCTCGCCGCGACGGGGACGGTCGACACCCAGACCGGCGTTATCACTGTGGGTGGCGACGTGACGTGCAACAAGCCCGCCCGGTTCACCTTCAGAGCCAGCGCCTATCAGATCCAGAAGCACGCCACGGCGTCCGGGGTGAACGGCGAGGACGCCTTCTTCGTCGACTGCACACCGGGAGCCCCGGTGCCGTGGACGGTCTCCTTCCCGAGCAACCTCGAACCCGATGCCGCGTTCAAGCCTGGTGCTGCGGTACTCCGAGCTCGGGGGGAAGCGCCTGACAGGGACTACCCGGTGACCCAGTACACCGGGGACCTGAGCAGGGACATCACGCTCGTGAAGTCCTGATCCACCGCGGGCCCGGCGTAGCAGCCGGGCCCGCATCATGAGCAGCGTCCAGAAGGGGGGGGTTCGGTGCCGTCGCCACTCTGCGTCTCGGCAGCCCATGGCCGGGGCTGGTGCTCGACGTCGTCGGCGACACCGGTGTCCCGGGTTGCACCGAACAACGCCTTATCGCCGCTCGCATCGACGCCCAGATCGGGAAGGTCCGGCCTGCCGAACCCGGCGAGGCATCCGACACGGCGCCTCTCCCCCACCCCGCGGCCGAGGAAAGAACAAGGCCCAGGCTCCCGGTTCAGTACCGGTGACCTGGGCCTTTGTCTATCTACCTGCTGGTGGGCGCGGACGGTTTCGAACCGCCGACATCTGCTTTGTAAGTTCGCCCGATGACGGTTGGGCACCGTGGCGACCCTGGCGATGGCTGCCGCCCGCGGTCCTGCGGGACTGCCTCCGTACACCGACGTTGATGTCAGCAGTGGATGTCAGATCACGGATTCAGCATCTGCTCGTCAGCCGCCCTACGCGGTCGGGCGATGCCTTCCGCGGCACGCCTGTCAGCTGCATGCTTCCGCTCGATGGAGGCCCTCAGCTCCGCAGGGGTCGGCCATGGCGCACGCCGGTGGATCATACGGTGACAGTTGGCACATATGAGGGCTAGATCGCTGAGCTTGGTCCGCCCCTCGCCTGCTTCGTGCAACGGCACGACGTGATGGCACTCGATGTACCCAGCACCGCGGTCGCCGTAGACCTCCTCGAAGTCGAACCCACACGCCTCACACGCCAGCCGCCCACCGCGCTGAATCACAGAAGCGATCTTCTTCTTCCGCAGGCTCTTGTTCCGCTCGCGGGCCTGGTGCCGGCGCATGAGGAGCCGTCCCTCAGGAGCGCTGTAGTCGTCAAACTCCTCGTCCTCGGTCGGCGCAAGGCTCTGCAGCTCGCCGGCCGCAATGCCCTGCCGAATGAGCCGAGCAACTTCGGTCATCTCGTCGGGCCGGGCAAGGAACTCCACCAGCACCGCCACGTCGAGGGACCCGCCGTTGGTGGGCTTGCCCTGGTACTCGGGATGTCGCGTGGCGATGTCGAAGGTCTTGCGCGCCACTCCGTTGGGGTTACGGAACTTCTCGTTGCGCTCCGCCTCGGCGTGGATGGGAAGCAGCTGGAGCAGGCCGGACAGCTCGACCACCCTGGCGTCCTGAGCGTCCAGCCCCTTCCAGCCGTTCTCCATCACGAGCTGACAGGCAAGGATGATCTCGTCCCGGGCCCAGTCAGGATTCTTGACGGCCTTGACCTGAAAGCCCGCCCGCTTCAGCCACGCCGCGGCGTGCTCCTTGCCTCCGCTGAACTCATCAGGTCTGAGGGCTCGCCCCTGCTCCCACTGATGCGCCACGCCCGCTATGGCCTTGGAGTCGTACTCCCGCCCGTCGTGCACCACAACGTACGAGCGAGCCTCGCCAAAGCCGTACTTCGCCAGGAACGCAGCCTGTCCCAACTCGTCGTACTCCGCGATGGCCTTGAGCACGGCTGCTTGTGTGATCGCTCCTCTGCGCATGGCGGCAGCGTACGGCCCATCACTGATGGTTATCTGCCTCCCGACGCAACAATGCGGGGCACCGCGCGCCCGGGCACGCGCCGGATGCCCTCCGGCACAGGCGTTCGTACGCGCCGAGCACATCCTCTGGTACCTGCTGGCTAATTATGAAGCCCTGTTCCGGGTAGATCAGCAGCCGCTGCAAGGCGCCGACAAGCATGTCGATCACCAGGCGAGCGTCACCGATGGCGTCGACGTAGTCCTGAAGCGTCATCGGGCTTGAAGCGCTGACGATCTCGACCTCGGGCCACAGCTTCCGAGCCGTGGCGTACGCCCGCCGTTCCTCGTAAGGCTTGCTGATCAGCAGAACGGAGGTCACATCGATGCCGGCTTCTGCCAGCAGGTCCCGAGAGAAGCGAATGTTCTCACCCGTGTTTCGGGCGCGTGGCTCCACCAGTACGGCCGAGCTAGGGACACCGAGCTCGAGCGCCCTCTCCTGGTAGTGGACCGCCTCAGGCTGCCGTCTATGTCCTTCAGCCCGACGGCACGCGGGCCCGGAAGTTCGCCTACGGCAAGACCTGGGCTGAGTGCGACGCCAAGCGCCGCGCGCTCCTCGACAAGGTCGACAACGGCGTTCCCGTCCCGACCCGTTCGATGAAGCTGTCCGAGTGGCTGCCGTACTGGCCCGACAACATCGTCAAGCCTCGCCGCAAGAAGACCACTGCGGCCAAGTACGAGGGGCACGTCCGGCTTCACCTCGTCCCGATGGTCGTTCCAAGCGGCTGGAATCCCTCAGCGTCGCCGACGTCCGACGCTTCCTTGTCCAGCTGGAGAAGCAGACCAGCGCCGCCACGGCCAAGGAATTCGCACCGAGTTCTGCGCACGGCCCTCACTTCGGCTTGTCGGGAGGAGCTCGTGAGCCGGAACGTCGCGACGCTCGTCGAGACGCCGACCGTCGCCGCGCGGGAGCTCTCCCCATGGTCGCTGGACGAGACCGTCGACTTCCTCGCCGCCGCCCGGAAGGACCCGCTGTACGCAGCCTTCCTCCTCGCCATCGCCCTCAACTTCCGCCGCGGAGAGGTCGTCGGTCTCTGTTGGGAGAACGTCGACCTCGACAAGCGAGAGATCCGGGTCAGGACGCAGCGTCAGCGGGTCGCCGGGGAGGTATACGAAGACGACCCCAAGGGACGCCGACGCAAGCAGACGCTCCCGCTTCCCGCGATCTGCGTCGCGCCTCTTCGGTGGCAGCGTCTCAAGCAGGCCGCCGCCCGCGAGCGTGCGGGGGCGAAGTGGACCGACACCGGGTACGTCTTCACGACACGCACCGGGCAGCCCATCGAGCCGCGCAACCTCTACCGCTCGTTCACCCGCGTCGCGAAGAACGCCGATCTCCGGGTGATCCGGCTGCACGATGCGCGGCACGGTACGGCGACGCTCCTCACCGCCGCCGGCGTCCCGCCCCGGGTCGTGATGGAGATCCTGGGGCACAGCCAGATCGCCGTGCCGATGAACGTCTACACCCACGTCGTCCAGGACACGCAGCGCGAGGCCGTGAGTCACATGGATCGGCTGCTCAGGAGCCGTCCCCAGTCGTGATCGATCGTCCCCGTTGATGTCAAAAGTGGATGTCACAGGCCCCTCGCCATGATCGGCGAGGGGCCTTTTCCCTGGTGGGCGCGGACGGTTTCGAACCGCCGACATCTGCTTTGTAAGCCTGGCGCCGATCACACAGCGGTCTTGGCTGGTCAACGAGCTTATTGCGGCCCTGCGCGCCCCACGCTTGTCTGCACCGCCGCGGACCCCAATTAACCGTGGCTGTCTGCTCGATCTGGCACGGATGGCACGGGCCCTGGTACCGGCACCTGCCTTGTAACTTCGCCCAATAGCCCTCGTACCTGGAACCCGCCACCCAACCATGTCTGGCCAAGCCGCCTCCGACCGCCCCCATCCCCCGCTGTTGATGTCAGCTGTGAATGTCAGGCGCCGGGGTCCCGCCGGAGCCTCAGGATCTCTCCTGCGACCGCTCTAGACGCCCCTTGCCCGTCCCGACTGCTACGAACGGGCATGAAGCTCGTGGAGAGAGGTGACCTGCCCGATCCAGAACTCCAGTTTCGCCATCGTGGAGGAGCCCTTAGGAAGAAGGTTGAGCTGCTGAGCAAGTGCATAGAAACCGGGTCCGGCATCGTTCGCACCGAGGTAGTGCACCAGGGCAGAGATCATGAGCCTGCTGCCTGGGTAGTCACGCGCGACGATCAGTCCGAGCAGGTGGCCCATAGCAGCGCGCTCGTCCACCCGATCGAAAGCGAAACCAGGCAGTCCAGTCCGCCGAACCAGTACAGAGTTCAGCTCCGTGTAGGTCGTGACCTTGCGGAGCTGCGCCCGCTCAACGAGGAACTTCAAGCCGGCATCGGTCAACTGGTCCCATGCCTCATCGCTCCGGCCGTACATCACCCACCCCCTGCGCTCGCGGTCCAGGTGCCTGAGTATGCCGAACAGAGCAACCTGGCGGAGCAGCTTGGAGCCCACATGGCTCCGGAGGGCGTGCACACAGTGCACATTGCAGCAGGCCAGAGGGGAAGTGTTCGCCTTGCGGCCGCCAATTATCCATGGATAGGCCACGAGAGGCGTCTCGCCAACCAAGCCTTCCCGCCTGACCTTGTGAGAAAAGCAGTAGGCGACCTGCGCGAGCGCTGACATGATTGTCTGTTCGCCTCATGGCGTCCCCTGGTGACCCAGGCCCGTTCACTGTCCCGAGAGGCTCTCTGATGCCCCCCGCTTACACCCCTCTGTACAGGGCTGCCCATGACTTGGTCTCAACGGTGCTTGGTGAGCTCGCTGCCATGGGAGATGAGCCACGCTTCGTCGCGCACCGGGACCACCGTAGATGGAAGCGATGCCAGCAGGAGGTGTTCCTGGTGGATGAGCAGGAGCTGTGGTCTCAGCCGGCTCTACTCTCATCCCGGGACTGGTGGTACCGCCTTCCTGAGTACGAGGCACTTCATAGGGTGATTCAGGATCACGAGCTGCTGCGTACACGTGTGGACACCATGGTGGGCTCTCCCTCCAGCCTTGTTGCCCGCAGACTCGACATAGTTGTGGTCCAGTACTTGCTGACTCCCGTGATCGAGGCGGTGCGCGCCTACCGCCTCGACGATGACGCCTTCGAGAGCGCATACGCTGCAATGGAAGCAGGACTGTTCGCCGAGAACGTGCGGCTGGTCGAGTACGTACCTCTCCTCGGGTTTGATATGTCCCATTCTCTGGCCGGTGTTGGGCTGCCGGACGGCCTAGCCGTGAGGCCGATGAGTGATGTGGAGCTGTCAGAGGCCGTGAGAGTGATGGGCATCCCTATCGGCCAGTTCACGAGTACCAACTCCCTGATGCTCTCGCGACTCCATCAGAACGCTCTCGTGCTCGAACGAGACCTCCCTGTGCACAGTGGATACGGACAGCACCCGGATGCTGGGGCGCCGTCTCCATTCGATGCAGCATCTAGCCGGATGCTTCTTGCGCTGCGCATCGTGTGTGGTGGATCTGTTACGTACGGCCGCCCAATGGCGATGCAGAGCCAGGATGACTTCGACCCTCAGAGGTATGCATCATCGATGCTTACTGAGGTTCAGCATCCGGCTGACGGGCGCCCCACTCTCCTTGTGGAAGCGACCCAGGTGCAAGAATTGCATGAGGTTTATGAACTGCTCGGCGAGCCGCGGATTCAAAACCAGCGATTCTTGCGCAATGCCCTACACCGTTTGGTAATGGCTGGAGCGCGCGCCCACGCTGAGGATCGACTCATCGATTTGTGCATTACCGCCGAGTCGCTTTTCATTCATCACTCCGGGCTGCCACTGGAATACGGCAAGCAGAAGCACCTGATTGATGGAGCGAAATCTCTGCTCGCCGGCGACTCGGTATTGTCGGCCGAGGGAGAGTACATTGAGGAACTAATTCGCTGTGCCTACCGGCGCCGCAATACTGAAGTACATGGGGACGTGGCAGGGCCAGACGCCTTCCGCCGGCTTGATGGCACTACGACCAGTGATCTTCACGCACTAGTTGACGACCTCGAACGAATCCTGCGCCGCGCGGCTCACCTCTTCCTTGTCCGGGCTGCGGCGCCTGAGGACAGCCTCCTGGATTTCAGTGCTGAACCTCTTGCGGATCCCTGCTGAGGGGCGTCTCGTCGACGTTCCGTCGGGTTGCAGGCGATCTGCGGCCTTACCGCGAGTCCACCGTCGACACCTTCTTCGTAAGGGCTAGCCCCGCTCGGGATAGCCCGGGGCGTTGCCGGTCATGCTGACCGAATCGTTAGAGGGGTGGGCCGGGCACGATTTGAGCGTCCCGGCCGTCGTGGTAGTCAGACTGCAATGAACAGCTGCGGGAGCTCGGCCAGCTGGTCGACGGTGTCCTCGTACTGACGAGCGGCGAGCAGATCTAGAAGGTGTGGAGCGATCTCGTCGCTCGCCCCCCTGAGGCATAAGACCTATGTGCGCCAGGGCGCTGCGAAAGGCCTCGGCATGCGCCGCGTCGACTGGGCGGCCTCGCCTCCAGTTCTCTAGCATCCCAGCGGAAACCTCACCGCGATAGAGCATGCTCCCGACGACGAATCGTCCGGCTGTGAAGAATCTCCAACCTCCAGCGTTCTTTCCTCCGAGACGGAGGGTGTCCCCGGCCTCCGGATCCGACCACGGGGTGTGAGCCGTTCCGTCGATGATCCTGGCTGTGACGTACAAATCTGCCAGGGGATGTGAGTGGTAGCCAGCGCCGGGCAGCTGCACTGCGGAACGGCGGAGTTGATCCCCGTTCTGCCAAACGACGTGTAGGTGCTCAGGGTCACCGCCGCATTTGTCCGGGTGATAGTTGACGATGCCCCAGGGGGCGCCCTTGAGGGTGCCCTCATCAGTTATGAGGGCTTCCTCCTTCAGCTGCCGGAAGACGGCAAGGGTGACTTGCTTCTTGCCAATGGTCAGGGCCTGGACCTGGATGGTGGCAGTGGTGACCGTGGCGTTCTGCGGCGTCAGGTGGTTGGTCACCTGGGCTCCTTCGTGGGTCTGGGCAGGGTGAGCTGCTGGGAGCGATGACGGATGACGTCCGTGGTGCGCTGCTGAAACGCCAGGGCGACCCCCGATCCACGCAGGGTTCCAAGGGCGGCTATGGCGCTGGCGATGATGCACTCCCACACCTCAAGCTGATCACGCTTCGCCGCCATCGGTGGGCAGCTTGCTTAACTTCGCTGTCAACTTGGCGATGTCCGCCGGTGTATCGCTGGATGCCGGGGACGTGACCTCCTGATCCGTAGCTCTAGCGGGACGATCAACGGGGGCCACACCGGCCGCTCTGGGGCCCCGGAGGGACGCTGCCGGACGGGGATGGATGCTGAGGTTGCGGCACCTGTGCTGTATCCCAACCGATGCTCCTGAACTGCCGACGTAGAAGCTGCTACTCACTAGCATTGCCCGCATGGGCCACGAAGCACATGAGGTGAAGGCAGGATCATCGGCTGAGGCTGGCGTCAAAGCGACCACCGGTGTGATCGTCGCGGCAGTTGGGGCGTTCAATCCGGTAGCCGGCATGGCCCTTGGAGCCCTGAAGGAATTCGCCGACACCCCGATCCTGCAACTCATTGAGCGAGAGCGTGCGCGTCGCGAGGAGCGAGCGGCACGAGCGCTCCAAGCAGGCTCGGAGGAGTCCCAGCGGTCTCTAGATCGCCTTGTTCAAACTATCGAGACCAGCCCGGAACTGCTGGCCTTGATGTCGGAAACCGTACAGGCAGCTATGGAGACACCCCTCACAGAGAAGATCGTTGCCCTCGGCAGATGTCTGGGACGTGGGGTGCGCGATGAAGCCTCGGTCGACGCAGAGCGACTCCGTGTGCGTGGCCTCGCAGGAATCGAGTCCCCTGAGGTCAAACTCCTCGAAGTCCTCGCCAAGGAGACACATCCGACCCCGGAAGGCTGGTACCAGGAGCGCTTTCCAGGGTGGAGGCGTCCAGAGATCCTCACCGAACTCCCCGGGTTCACCAACGTACTGGATGCATCGATCGCTCGTCTCGCCGCAGAAGGGATCATTACCGACGACGGTGTGGGCAGATTGCCTATGAGTGATGACGATCCACGCGAGATGTGGATCCTTACGAACTTCGGAAGGGATTGCCTCTCCCTGCTCCGAGCGGTCTCCCCGGGAACCTCGTTGCCGAGCTCTTCCCCCAATGAGTCGCCGCGAGGCCGTGACACCCACTAACGACTGACAGGAACTTCGTAGACGATCTCGCACAGCGCTGCGGGCACGATGATGTCTGCCGTCTCCACGGGTCGCCCTTCGTCGCTGTAGTACGTCCGTCGAATGTGCGTGACGAGAGCGGCCTTCTGGGCACCCAGGAGCGATGCCTCCTCGACTGTCGCCTGGCGCGGTTCTGGCTGCTCGACGGCGTGACTGACCGTGACCCCGATCTCCGCCATCCGGTTCACGACACCCGCCCCGGCGTGCGGCCCGCCCTCGGGAAGGAGGACCAGAGTCCTGCCGGTGAGGTCGTAAGGCTCCCAGCTCGTCGACAACTGCACGGGCCGACCGTCGGCAAGGAACTCGTACACCGTGCGGACGCACAGGTCGCCCTCGGCGATGCCGAGCCGTGCGGCGATCTCCGCCGGCGCCGGAACCCTGGCCCTCGCTGGCGGAAGTCCTGGCCACTCATCTCGATGTCTACGCCGAGCCGGGTCGGACCGGGCTGGTCTTCACCGGAGCCCGCGGTGGGCAGCTACGCCGGAACAACTTCCGCCGGCTGTGGTTGAGGGCGCTGAAGACCGCCGGCCTCCGAGACGTCCACTTCCACGATCTGCGCCACACCGGGAACACCCTCGCCGCGACCGGCGGCGCCACGACGCGGGAGCTGATGCAGCGGATGGGGCACTCGTCAGTGCGGGCCGCGTTGATCTATCAGCACCTGGTGAACGGTCGTGACCAGGCCATCGCCGCCCACGTCGACGAGCAGATCAGGAAGGTCCGGCCGAGAGAGCCCGGCGAGGCATCTGGCACGTAACTGGCACGACGCCCCTCCCTCGCCTCCCCGGCCAGGTAACGAACAAGGCCCAGGCTCCCGGTTCGGTACCGGTGACCTGGGCCTTTGTCTATCTACCTGCTGGTGGGCGCGGACGGTTTCGAACCGCCGACATCTGCTTTGTAAGAGCAGCGCTCTACCCCTGAGCTACGCACCCGTGGAAGGAAGCAACAGCGTACATGGCCGACCGGTGGGGACCGCAAACCGATCGGGCGGGGGCGGGGCGGTGAACCGGTGGAGGCGTGTCTTCGTCTGTAGCGGGTGGGAGAATGGACCGACCGGGCAGGCGGCGGAGACAGCACGGGGAGAGGGATCGTGGCGGCGAGCGACGGCAGGGGCAGGGCGACGTCCGGGATCACCAGCACGCTCCGGGTTTCCCTCGCGCTCCCGCTGCTGGTCGCCGCGCTGCTGCCGCACGCGTTCGCCGGCGGCGGGGGCGGCGGGCGGCGGTGGTTCGGGGGGCGCGACGAGAGCCGGCGGGCGGAGGCGCAGGCGGCCAAGGACGCCGCCGCGGCCGCGTTCTACGAGCTGGACACCGCCCAGCGCGGGCTGAGGATCTCCATCGAGACGATCTCCGCCGTGGACGACTCCGCTGACGCCCGCCGCGCCGTCGAGGGCTTCGCGGCGCTCGGGCGGCGGATCGACGAGGTCAGTCATACGTACATCACCGCTGTCGACGCGCACGATCTCGATCGCGTCGAACTGGACGCCGCCACCGCCGGGCGGGCGCGGACGGAGCTGGAGCGGGCCAAGGCCGAGCTCGTACGGGTCAAGGAGGAGCTGGACCGGTTCGAGCAGGGGTTGGCGCCGCTGCTCGGCCGGGCCGAGACCCAGCTCGCCCGGCTCGCGCCCGCCGTCGAGCGGGCCCGGCAGGCGCTCCGCGGCGCGAGCACCGCTCTCGACGCCACCCGCGACGCCGGGCTCCGGGCCGACGACCTCGCGAGCCGGCTCGCCGCCCTCGGGCCCGAGCTGACCAGGCTCAACGAAGGGGCCGGGCGGCACGGGGTGAGCGAGACGCTGCAGCGCGCCGACACGGTGCTCCGGGAGGCCGAGGCCGTGCGGGCCGAGGCCGAGCGGCTGCCGGAGCGGGCCGCCGAGATCGACAAGCGCCTCGTCTCCCTCCGCACCCGCGCCCAGGCCCTCGCCACCCGCGCCGCCGGCGTCGAACCGGTCCTCTCCGAACTGCGCCGCCGCTTCGCCGCCGCCTGCTGGCAGGACCTCCAGCACGTGCCCGAGCAGGCCGGCACCGCCGCCCGGCAGGCCGAGGAACGGCTCGCCGAGGCCGCCAAGGCCCGCGCCGAGCAGCGCTGGCCCGACGCCACCGCCCTGCTCTCCACCGTCCGCGCCCTCCTCAACAGCGGCGACGAGGGCGTCTCCGCGGCCGGTGACCGGCTGCGCCGCCTCAACGCCGTCGCCAAGGACCCGCAGGCCGAGATCGACCGCACCCGCTTCACCGTGCGGGACGCCCAGCGGCTCGCGATGGCCGGACGGAACACCCCCGAGCCCCGCCACGCACGGCCCCTCGACGAGGCCGTCGCCCGGCTCGACCGGGCCGTCGGCTCGCTCGACAGCGGCCGCCACCCCGACTACTGGGCCTTCCTCACCGAGCTCGAGGCCATCCGCGCGACCGCAGGCCAGGTCGTCGAGCGGATTCGCGAGGAGCGCGGCAAGCCCTGAGCGGCACGCCGTAACCTGTGGCCATGCCCCGTTACGAGTACCGCTGCCGCACCTGCGGAGACACCTTCGAGCTCAGCCGTCCGATGGCCGAGTCCTCCGACCCCGCCGCCTGCCCCGCCGGGCACGACGACACCGTCAAGCTGCTCTCCGCCGTCGCCGTGGGCGGGACCAAGGCCGCGCCCGCTTCAGGTGGCGGAGGCGGAGGCGGCTGCTGTGGTGGCGGCTGCTGCGGCTAGCGTCTGCCGGGCCTGATCCGCCGGAGGGACGCGGCCTGGGCCGGGGTCCGGTTCCACAGCCGGGAACACGCCCTAGCTGTCCAGGTACCTCAGGACCGCCAGGACCCTCTTGCTGTAGCCCTCGCTCCTCCCCGTCAGCTCCAGCTTGTCGAAGATCGCGTTGATGTGTTTCTCCACCGCGCTCTGCGACACGTGCAGCCGCGCCGCCACCGACGCGTTCGTGTGGCCCTGCGCCATCGCCGCCAAAACCTCGCCCTCCCGCGGCGTCAGCCGTGCCAGCGGGTCGGTGTGGGAGGAGCGGGCCAGCAGGCGGCGCACGACCTCCGGGTCGAAGGCGGTACGGCCCTGACCCACGCGTTCCAGTGCGTCCAGGAAGTCGTCGACCAGCGCCACCCGGTCCTTCAGCAGATAGCCGACCCCGCCGCCGGTTCCGTCGGTCAGGGTCAGCAACTCGGTCGCGTACCGCTTCTCCACGTACTGCGACAGCACCAGGACGCCCACCGCCGGGAAGCGTTCCCTGAGCTCCAGGGCCGCGCGCAGGCCCTCGTCGGTGTGGGTCGGCGGCATGCGGACGTCGGCGACGACCACGTCGGGCGGGTCCGCCTGCACGGCCGCGAGGAGTTCGACGGCCGTGCCGACGGCGGCCCGCACCTCGTGCCCCTCCTCGGCGAGGAGGCGTACGAGTCCCTCGCGCAGCAGCGTCGAGTCCTCGGCCAGGATCACGCGCACGGCAGCACCGCCCCGATCACCGTCGGTCCGCCCACCGGGCTGGCCACCGTGAAGCGCCCGTCGAGCGCCGTCACGCGGCTCGCGAGCCCCGCCAGTCCGCTGCCGCTGCCGCCGCTCCCCCGGGCTTCGGCGCCTTCCGCGCCGCCCGCGCCGTCGTCCCGTACCCGTACGTCCAACACCCCGTCCTCCCACCTCACGTGTACGTCCACGGCGCTCGCGCTCCCGCCCGCGTGCTTCACCACGTTCGTCACCGCCTCCGAGATGACGAAGTACGCGGCGGTCTCCACGGCCTTGGGCAGTGGCGGCGCGAGCGGCTCCGGCACGTCGTAGGTCAGCCGCACCGGCAACGGGCTGCGTTCCGCGACCGCTTCGAGCGCGGGACGCAGGCCGGCCCGGTCCAGGATCGCGGGGTGCACCCGCCAGGCCACCTCGCGGAGTTCGGCGAGCGCACGGTGGGTCTCCTCGTGCGCCTGGCGCAGCAGTTCGGCGGCCCGCCCGGGGTCCTGGCCGCGGCGGGCCCGGCCGATGAGCATGCCGAGGGCGACGAGCCGTTGCTGGACGCCGTCGTGGAGGTCGCGTTCGATGCGGCGGCGTTCGTCGTGGACGACGTCCATGATCTCGGCGCGGCTCGCGGCGAGTTGCGCGATCCGGGCCTCGAGCGCGTCGGCCTGGCGAGGCCCGAGCATCAGCAGCGCCGACTCTTTCTCCGTACGGACCACTTGGCGCAGACCCTGCACGGAGAGGAAGAAGAGGAGCAGCCCGCCGAGGACCACCATGCCCGGCTGGTCCAGGTCGACGAAGAGCCAGCCGAGGAGCGAGAAACCCAGGTACGCCAGGCCGGTCGCCGCGCAGCCGAGGACGACGCCGCCGAGCAGTCCGACCGGCCAGCGGGCGGCCAGGTACGCGAGGTTGCGCGGCTGCCCGTACGGCGGAACGCGCACGCCGAGCAGTCGGTCGAGCCGCCACCGCTCCACCCGGACGATCCGGTCGGCGGCCCGCGCCGCCACCCGCCGGCCGCCCGGCCCTACCGCGAGCGGCAGGAGGAGGGCGAGCCCGGCGACCGCCTCCAGGAGCGCGAAAACGGCGCCGAGGGCGAGCGCGAGCACCACGCGGGCCGCACGGGCTGCACGCGCCCCCGGTATCGGACCCGCCGGACCGGCCGCACGGCCCGGATCCGCCGGACCGGCCGTACCGGCCAGACCCGCCGCACGGCCCGCACGCGCCACACCCGCCGGACCGGCCGCACGGCCTGCTTGCGCCACACCCGCCGGACCGGCCTGACCCGCCGCACGGCCCGCACCCGCCGTCCCCGTCGCACCCCCGGCCGAGTTCTTCATGATCGTCCACGCTAGCGCGCCCCGCCGCCCCGCACCCTGCGGAAAACCGCACGGATCCCTGCGGCCCGCAGCACTCCGCCACGGCCCGCGCGTTCCTGGCGGCGACGGCATGGAGCAGGTCATCGAGTACGTCTCGGTCTACTCGAAGGCGGTGCTCGGCACGGCGTTCGCGGCCGTCCTGGGCTTCGTCGTCGTACGGGTCGTACGGGTCGTACGGGTCGTCCGGGTCGTACGGGTCGTCCGGGTCGTACGGGTCGTCCGGGTCGTCCGGGTCGTACGGGTCGTACGGGCGGTCAGGCCGGGTCCGGGAGCGCGCCGGGCGCGGGTACGCCGTTGATCCGGGGCGACGAGGACATATGGTCGTGCTCGCGCGCCGCCGCGCGGAACCTGCGGACGATCTCCTCGCCCGCCGCCACTCCCCGGTGCGGCAGGGCCGTCACGTGGGGCGCGGTCCAGCCTGAATCGGCGAGTTCGCCGTGGCCCGGGCGCCAGGCCAGGTCGGCGGCGAGCAGCAGGTCGGCGTCGAGGAGCGAGTCGCCGGCCGCCAGGGTGAGGGTGGCGCCGGTGCGGCGGGCGACCTCGCGCATGGCCGCGCTCTTCGTGAGCGGCTTCGGCACCGCGTACACCTTGCGGCCCTGCAGCGAGACGGTCCAGCCGCGCTCGCCCGCCCACTCGGTGAAGCGGTCGAGCCAGTCCTGCGGCAGCCGTTCCCGCTCGACGACGAGATAGGCGAACAGGTCCTCGGCGACGCGGTGCTTGCGCACCCAGGAGAGGTCGGTGGTGGCGGTGAGGTACGCGCGGATCTCTGCGAGCGGCGCGCAGGCGTCGGCGACCCGGCGGAGCACCTCGGCGTGCCAGTCGGGGTCGGAGACGCCGTCGACGAGGATGTGGCCGCCGTTGGCGCAGATCGCGTACTTCGGCGCCGGTGCGGGCGCCGTGGTGCCGCCGAGCAGCCGGATGCGCTGGTACTGCTTGCGGGTGCGGGTGGTCGTCGGCACGAAGACCGTCTCGCTGGCGAGCGCGCGCAGTTCGTCGGCGGCGCGCTCGGTCACGTACGAGAGCGGCTTGGCCTCGTGGACCTCCACGCACAGCAGCCGGGGCGCCTGCGGGTCGGGCATGCCGAGGGCGAGGGCGCCGCTCGAGTAGATGAGGGTGCGGTCGAGGTCGCTGGCGACGAGGACTGTCGCGGCGGCGGATGCGGCGGCGAACGTGGTGGCGGACGTGACGGCGGGCACGGCGGCGGACGTCACGGCGGGCACGGCGGCGTCTGCGGCGGCGGATGCGGTGTGCTGGGGCGAGGTCGTCACTGGGAGACCACCGCCTTGCCGTCGGCGCCGGTCGCCCCGCGCGTGTACTGGGGGTGGATCAGGCCCACGCAGCTGTACGGCAGTTCGGCGACCTCCTCGACCGGTACGCCGCGCTGTTCGGCGAGCAGCCGTACGTGGGCGAGGTCGGCGGCGCCCGCGCCCCGCTTGGCCAGGATCTTCCAGGGCACGCGGCGGAGGAGGACCCGGGTGGTCTCGCCGACGCCCGGCTTGACCAGGTTGACGTCGTGGATGCCGTACTCCTCGCTGATCCGCTCGACGGCGGCCCAGCCCTCCCAGGTGGGGGTGCGGTCGGCCGCGAGGAGTTCCTTGACGTCGGCGTCGACGGCGGCGGCGACCTCGTCGAAGCGGGCGGCGACGGCGTCGAGGAACGCACCGGAGACGTCGGCGCCGGCCAGCTCGCGGTAGAACTTGGCGCCGTGGAAGTCGTGCGGTCCGACCAGGTCGGAGCGCAGCACGGTACGCGATATCAGGCCGGAGACGGTGGAGTTGAGGCACGCGGAGGGGATGAGGAAGTCCTCGCGGGTGCCGTAGGTGCGGACGCAGGAGCCGGGGTCGGCGAGGACCGCGATCTCCGGCGAGAAGCCCGGGCCCCCTTCCCTCTCCTGATGGTCCGCGAGCGCCTCCGCGAGTTCGCGGGTGATGGCGCCCTTGCCGGTCCAGCCGTCGACGAACACGACGTCGGCCGGGTCGTGGTGCGCGGCGAGCCAGCGCAGGGCGTTGGCGTCGATGCCGCGGCCGCGCACGATGGAGACGGCGTAGTGGGGCAGGTCGAGGCCGTGGCGGGCCTGTGCCCAGCGGCGCATCAGGACGCCGACGGGGGTGCCGGCGCGGGCCAGCGAGACCAGGACGGGGCGCGGGGAACGCTCGGCGAGCACGGTCTCGGTGACGGTGCCGACGGCGCGGGCGATGCGGTCGGCCGAGGCGTCCAGGGCGGTGCGGAACAGCTCCTGGTAGCGGGCGCTCGGCTGGTACTCGACGGGCAGCGACTCGGCGTAGTGCGCGCCGCCGCTCTGGATGGCCTCTTCGCGCTCCTCGGTCGGGGCCTCCAGCTGGACGTCCGAGAGGTCCTGGAGCAGCCAGCCGACCTCCTCGGGAGCGTACGAGGAGAAGGCGGGGCCGCGGAGGGGCTCGGGCAGCATGGAGCTCCTTTCGGGAGCTTCGGGGGCCTGGTCGGGGGCGAGCGCGTCGGTGACCCGGTCGGGGGCAGCCGCGTGGGTGGCCTGGTCGAGGCCGGCCTGATCGGTGACCCGGTCGAGGACGCCCGTGCCGGTGCCCCGGTCGCGGGCGGCCGTGTCGGCGGCCCGGTCGCGGGCGGCCGCGTGGGTGGCCTGGTCGAGGGCGGCCTGATCGGTGGCCCGGTCGAGGACGCCCGTGCCGGTGCCCCGGTCGCGGGCGGCCGCGTGGGTGGCCTGGTCGAGGGCGGCGTGATCGGTGACCCGGTCGAAGAGGGCCCGGTCGGTGGGCCGGTCGGTCGTCTCGGGTATGTAGGACGGGACGACGGCGAGCACGACGTGCGGGATGTGCGCGGCGAGCCGGGCGAGGAGACCGTCCGGCGCGTGGAGCTCCGGGGTGTCGGCGACGGAGTCGACCACGGCGACGACCGCGTCGAAGCCGCCGCCCGCGACGTTGTAGGCGTAGCGCTCGCCGGGCCCGTCGGCGGGGCCGTCGTGCGCCGGGAACACCAGCCGGGTCCGTATCGCGTAGCCCGGGTCGTCGACGGCGAGGACGGGCGAGCGGGTGGTGGTCGAGTACCGCACGTCTCCCCCGGCCCGCTCGAGCGCGAGCGCGAGCCGCAGCGGGGCGTACATGAGCTCCTCGAAGCCGAGGACGAGCA
Organism: Streptomyces sp. NPDC012637; assembly: GCF_042954805.1. NCBI lineage: Bacteria > Bacillati > Actinomycetota > Actinomycetes > Kitasatosporales > Streptomycetaceae > Streptomyces > Streptomyces sp. NPDC012637. The sequence goes on along the minus strand of NZ_JBIBDS010000003.1, from coordinate 150,890 downwards.
CGCGCCGGGCACCGCCGAGGGCCTCGGTCAGCCGCTCGGTCATGGCGGGCAGGGCGTCGTTCAGGGCCACCGCGTGGGCGGCGGTGAAGCCGTGCCTGCCGCCGTCCGGTACGGCGGCGGGCCAGCCGAGCTCGACGCGTACGGGGGTGTTCCCCGGCGTCTGCCGCGGCGGGTCCGACGGCTGGGCGCTCTGGTGGGCGGTGACGAGCGCCCGGCCCTTCGCCAGGACCTCGTCGGGGAGCCGTACGGTGCCGGTCGCACCGGCCACCAGGTCGACGCGGGCGCCGATCTCCCGGGCGAAGCTCTCGAGACGGCCCAGGTCGGCCGCCGAGCGCAGGTCGACCAGGGCGACGACCACGTACCACTCGCGGGGGTAGCGCTCGTGCAGGTCGCGGATGGTGTTGAGGACCGTGTTCCCGGTGGAGAACTCGTCGTCGACGAGGACCAGCGGGCCGTCGCCCGCGAGCAGCTTCGGGTCCTCGGGGAGGAGCAGGTGGGAGGTGGCGTGGGAGTGGGACTCCTCGAAGCCGCCGGCGCTCGCCACGCCCCGGACGGGGCGGCGGGTGGAGTGCAGGTACGGCACGAAGCCCATGCCGTCGGCCACCGAGTGGCCGAGGGCGGTGGCCGTCTCGGCGTAGCCGAGGACCACGCCGCGGGCGGCCTCCTCGCGCCCGAGGAGGTCGCGGACGCGCCTTCCCAGGGCGTAGCCGTGGCCGTGGACCACGCTCGGCCGCTGCGGCACGTGCTTGCCCAGCACGTTGGACACCAGCAGGTGGGCCCGTTTGGGGTTACGGCGCAGTGCGAGGCCGAGCAGGTCGGGCAGCGCCTCGTCGCCGATCAGTTCGACGCCCAGTCGCTCCGCGACCCAGGTTCCGGTCCACACCACGTCGTTGTCGTCCCTTCGTCGGCCGGCGCTAGCCGGCGAGTCCCGCGGTGAGCAGCTCCACGAAGCCGACGTCCTCGCGGGCGACGCCGAAGACCTCGGCGCGCCGCAGGGTCCGCTCGGCCCACGCGCGGTGGGGCTTCACCTCGTTCATCTTGTTGGTGTACGCGGAGCGGAGCACTCCGCCACCGCCTCGTTCCGGTCGCAGGATGTCCTGCGCGTCGCTGTACTCCTCGTGGCTGACCACGGACAAAGCGTGCACCGGCACCACGTGGGTGGGGTGGATGCAGGTCTTGCCGAGCAGGCCGTTGGCGCGGTCGAGCTCGATCTCGCGCAGCAGTCCGTCGAGGTCGTGCTCGATGAGCGTGGTGCGCAGGTCCTCGGCGCGGCCCTCCAGGAAGGGGCTGCGGCGCAGCTGTGGCTTGAACATGCGCTCGCCGGGGCGGAAGTACTCCCAGACGGGTCCGGTGACGGTGAAGCCGGTGCCGTCGGCGCGGCCGAGGACGTTGACGACGTCGCCGATGACGGCGGCGACGATCTGGACGTCGTAGGCGGTCATGAAGGGCGAGCGGCGCAGTCCGTAGTTGGAGCAGAAGTCGGTGACGCCGAGGCGGAGCGCGAGGATCCGCTCGCGGTACTTCCCGGTGACGGCGGCGATGCCGGCCAGGGTCTCGGCCCGGGTCTCCAGGTGGAGCAGCTCGGGCGACTCGAGGACGGGCATCGCGAAGAGCCGGCGGCCGCAGTCGCGCTCGGCGACGGCGAGCGCTTCGAGGAAGGGCCGTCCGCGGGTCTCGGTGAACTTGGGCAGTACGAATCCGGACAGCAGCCGTACCGTTTCGCCCAGCCGGGTGACGAGGTCGGTGATCTGCTGCGGTTCGCGGACCCGGATGAAGAGGAGCGGCAGGTCGTCCGCCCTGCCGACGGGCCCGTCCGGGGCCCCGTTCCCGTCCGGGGTCCCGTCCCGGTCCCCGTTGGCCGCGCCCCCTGCGGTGCCCGCCGCCAGGTCGGCGAACTGGCGGACCAGGTTGGCCTCGCCCGCCTCCACCTCGGCGTCGTCGATCGAGTCCTCGAGGCAGAGGACCATCGAGGCGACGCCGCGAGCGGCCTGCTTGCGCACGTCGTCGGCGAGCCGCGGCCGGGTGGCCGGGCTGTAGAGCGTGGCGCCGAGCGCCACGGCGAGCGTGTCCGCGGGCGAGTCCGCCGTGAACGGGACGGGCTCCTGGTGGAACAGCGCGGCTCGCGTGGCGGCCGGGATGTGCCCGAAATGACGCATGTATCTCCCCCGACTGCCTGGATGGCCCTGACGACATGTGGCCGGTAATAGTACGTAGGTGAGGGTGTCCGTAGTTCCCCGCGTGCGTGAAGTTCAGGTAACTCGTCCGCTTCCGGCCCCCCGCGTTGTCCGGAAGGTGCCCGGGCAGGGAAGATGACGGGCATGACGCACGCGATGCTGAAGGGCTCCAACGTCCCTCTCGACACCGCGGCCGTACGGGCCGTGCTCCGCTGGACGCCGGGATCCGGGGTGCCCGACGTGGACGCCTCGGCCCTGCTGGTCGGCCCGGACGGGCGCGTGCGGTCCGACGAGGACTTCGTCTTCTACAACCAGCCACGGCACCCCTCGGGCCTGGTCCGCCATCTGGCGAAGCAGCGCGGCCCCGAGGGGCTGACGGACACGCTGGAGGCCGACCTCGGCCGGCTCGACTCCGCGGTCGACCAGGTGGTGATCGCCGCGTCCTCGGACGGCGGCACCTTCCGTGCCGTCTCCGACCTGCGGATCCTGCTGTACGACGCGGCGCCGGGCGCGGGCGGCGATCCGCTCGCGGTGTTCGACGTGTCGGCGGAGACCGGCGAGGAGACGGCGATCATCTGCGGCGAGCTGTACCGACGCGGTGAGGGCTGGAAGTTCCGCGCGGTCGGGCAGGGCTATCCGACCGGTCTGGTCGGGCTCGCCACCGACTTCGGCGTGTCGGTCGACGACGGGGCGGAGGGCGGTCCCTCCGTAGAGTCCGCGGCGGACCCGGCCGCCGCTTCCGGCGCCGACGCGTCCCAGGCCGGCTCCGCGGGCACCGGCACCGCCTCCGGCCGGGACAGGCCCCAGGACGCCGCCCACGACCCGGACGCCACGGTCGTCCGTGCCCCCGCCGTGCCCTCCACGCCTCCGCCGCCGCCCGTGCCTCCGCAGCCCACGGCGCCTCCGGCACCCGCCTACGGCTATCCGCAGCCGACCGGCGCACCGGCCGCCGCTCCCGCGTACGGCTACCCGCACGCGGCCCCGGAGTTCCGGATGCCGCCGATGGGCCCGCAGTTCGCCAGGCCCTGACGCGGGCACCGGCCTGAGCGCGGGCGGGGCGGGGGCGGGGCCTCGGTTCAGGTCTTGGACTTGTAGCCGCGGCCCCACTGCAGGCCCCAGCCGTACAGCCGGTCCAGTTCGGCCTGGAAGCCGTACACGAACCGCACCTCGCGGCGGACCATCAGCTCGCCCTTGACGTTGTCGACGGTGAAGACGGCGCAGGAGCGGGCCTGCGGGGCGTCCTCGTCGAGCTCGATCTCGATGCGCGGGCCGTTGCTCGGGTAGAGCGTGACCTTGGCGTGGGTGCGGTCGAAGGCCGGCGTCTGGTCGTAGATGTAGACGAAGAACAGCAGGCGCTTGATCGCGTCCCGGTGGTCGAGGTTGACGAAGATCGTCTCGCCGGAGCCCGAGCCGAACCGGTCGTCGCCGCTGAGCTTCACGTACGGCGGCTCGTTCAGCTCGCCGTAGAAGCCGCCGAGCGGCTGCACGACGCCCCGGCTGCCGTCGGCGAGTTCGTACAGGCAGCCCAGGTCGAGGTCGACGTTGACCATGCCCTGGGTGTGGGCCCGGACCTCCTCGGGCTTGAAGAGCCTGGAGGGGTGGCGGAGCAGACTGCCGGACTGGCGGCGGCGGTCCTCGATGTCGGAGGTGCGCATCCGCCAGGAGAGGTTGACCCGGAGGTTGCCGGTGGCGGCGCCCTGCTTGGTGAGGGAGACCGTCGGGCGGCGTCTGGTCAGGTCGATGGAGCCGCCGGCGTCGCCGGAGTCGAACGGCTCTCCCCGTCCCGGAAAGAGATTGTCGAAGAAGCCCACGGCTCCGCACCCCCCACGCTCGGTCCACCCCTGTCCTGCGCCGTGCCCGCACGCCGCGGGGCGGCCGGGTGCTCCCGGCCGCCCCGCAGTGAAGCGTTCCTCATTGTCGGGGTGGTCACACCCCGATCGCCCGAGGTGTCACACCCTGATTGCCCGAGGTGTCACACCCCGGACGTCACTCCGGCCTTGTCGTCCGGGGCGTCAGCGTTTCCCTCGGCCGCCGCAAGCGCCTTGTTGCGGCGTACGGAGGACCAGAAGGACCAGGCGATGAGGGCGACGCCGATGCCGCCGGTGACGATCTCCGGGATCTCGTACTGGATGGTGATCATGAGGACCACGGCCAGGGCGCCGATCGCGTAGTGGGCGCCGTGCTCCAGGTAGACGTAGTCGTCGAGGGTGCCCTGGCGGACCAGGTAGACGGTCAGCGAACGGACGTACATGGCGCCGACGCCGAGGCCGAGGGCCATCAGGACGATGTCGTTGGTGATGGCGAAGGCACCGATGACGCCGTCGAAGGAGAAGGACGCGTCGAGGACTTCCAGGTAGAGGAACATGAAGAAGGCGGCCTTGCCGGCGAGCTGGACTGCCGAAACCTTCTTGCCGCTGCGCTTGGCCGCTTCCTCGGCCTCGTGCTCGCGCTCCTCTTCCTCCTCCAGCTTGTTCTCGAAGTAGCCGGAGAGACCGCCGACGACGAGGTACGTGATGAGGCCGGCGACGCCGGAGATGAGCACCGTCTGCGCCTTGTCGACGTGCGCGCCGCCGTGCTGGTGGGCGTGGGTCGCGAAGGTCATCGCGGTGATCAGCAGGACGACGAGCGCGATGCAGACCGACAGCATGTCGACCTTGCCGAGCTTGGCCAGCGGGCGCTCGATCCAGCGCAGCCACTGGATGTCACGGTCCTCGAAGATGAAGTCGAGGAAGATCATCAGCAGGAACATGCCACCGAAGGCGGCGATCGACGGGTGCGCGTCGGTGACCAGTTCCTGGTACTTGTCAGGATTGTTGAACGCCAGGTCGACGGCCTCGATCGGGCCGATCTTGGCGCTGATCGCGACGATCACGACGGGGAAGACCAAGCGCATGCCGAAGACGGCGATGAGCACACCGATCGTGAGGAAGATCTTCTGCCAGAAGGCATTCATCTTCTTCAGGATTCCGGCGTTGACCACCGCGTTGTCGAAGGAGAGCGAGATCTCGAGGATGCAGAGGATCGCGACGACTCCGAACGCCTCCCACCCCCCGTAGATCACGCCGGCGACCAGGCCGAGCGCAGTGATCGCGAACGACCAGCCGAAGGTTTTCAGAACCACTGTCTACCCCATCGTGATGAATACGCGGCTTTACGAAACGTTGACCCCGAAGTCTAGAGCGATGCCCCGGAGGCCGGACGCGTACCCCTGTCCCACCGCCCGGAACTTCCATTCGCCGTTGTAGCGGTAGAGCTCGCCGAAGATCATCGCGGTCTCGGTGGAGGCGTCCTCGGAGAGGTCGTAGCGCGCGAGTTCCTGACCGTCCGCCTGGTTCACCACGCGGATGAAGGCGTTGCCGACCTGTCCGAAGGTCTGGCCGCGGTTGTCCGCCTCGTGGATGGAGACCGGGAAGATGATCTTGTCGCAGTGCGCCGGCACCTTGGTGAGGTCGACGATGAGCGACTCGTCGTCGCCGTCGCCTTCGCCGGTGAGGTTGTCACCGGTGTGCTCGACGGAGCCCTCGGGGCTCTTGAGGTTGTTGTAGAAGACGAAGTACTCGTCGCCGAGCACCCGTCCCGACTGGCACAGCAGGGCGCTGGCGTCGAGGTCGAAGGGGGCTCCGGTGGTGGAGCGCGCGTCCCAGCCGAGACCCACGAGCACCTGGGTGAGGTTGGGTGCGGCCTTGGAGAGGGAGACATTGCCTCCCTTGGCGAGCGTGACGCCCATGACGGTGGTTCCTCCCCGGGTTCTGCGGATGCGCGATGAGGCGAGTCCGGCGCCGCACGGAAGGTGCGGCGCCGGACGTGAAGCGGTGCGTCGGCTCAGACGTTGACGCCGAAGTCCTGCGCGATGCCGCGCAGGCCCGAGGCGTAGCCCTGGCCGACGGCGCGGAACTTCCACTCCGCCCCGTTGCGGTACAGCTCGCCGAAGACCATGGCGGTCTCGGTCGAGGCGTCCTCGGAGAGGTCGTACCGCGCGATCTCGGCGCCGCCGGCCTGGTTCACGACGCGGATGAACGCGTTGCGGACCTGGCCGAAGGACTGCTGGCGGTTCTCGGCGTCGTAGATCGACACCGGGAAGACGATCTTGGCGACATCGGCGGGGACGCCGGCCAGGTTCACCTTGACCTGCTCGTCGTCGCCCTCGCCCTCACCGGTGAGGTTGTCACCGGTGTGCTCGACGGAGCCGTCGGCGCTCTTCAGGTTGTTGAAGAAGACGAAGTCCTGGTCGTTACGGACCTTGCCGGCCTCGTTCACCAGGATGGCGCTGGCGTCGAGGTCGAAGTCCGTACCGGTGGTGGTGCGGACGTCCCAGCCCAGACCGACGGTGACGGCGGTCAGGCCAGGGGCCTCCTTGGTCAGCGAGACGTTGCCGCCCTTGCTGAGGCTGACTCCCACGAGTCCCTCCATTGGTTTCCAGGGGCAGCGCCCCCAGTCGTGCGTTGGCATCGGATCAACGAGTGGATCCTAGTGACGGGTTCCCAGTCGAAACAGACGTTTCGCCCGAGTGTTGGCGGGCGATCCCCCTGGACGGGGCCTCAGAGGGCCGCCAGGGCCTTGGCGTACTCGTCGGTGTCACGGGCGTCCGGAAGGGCGTTGACGACCGACCAGCGGACCGTGCCGGCCTTGTCGACGACGAACGTGCCGCGCACCGCGCAGCCCTTGTCCTCGTCGAGCACGCCGTACGCGCGGGAGACCTCGCCGTGCGGCCAGAAGTCGGAGAGCAGCGGGAACTCCAGGTCCTCCTGCTCGCCGAAGACGCGCAGGGTGTGGATGGAGTCGTTGGAGACGGCGAGGAGCTGGGTGTCGTCGTTGACGAACTCGTCGAGGCGGTCGCGCAGCGCGCGCAGCTCGCCGGTGCACACACCGGTGAAGGCGAAGGGGTAGAAGAACAGCAGGACGTTCTTCGAGCCGCGGAACGAGGACAGCCGCACGGTCCGGCCGTGGTTGTCCTTCAGCTCGAAGTCGGGGGCCTCGGCGCCGATCTCGATCGCCATCGCGTACGCATCCCTTCGCCGACGGCCCAGCCCTTGGGCCGAAACGGTGAAACCCACCCTAAGGGCCCCCGGGGCCGTGACGCGCGGGAGCCCCCGCCGGGGTCCGGCGGGGGCTCTGCGCAGCGTAGGGGGATCAGCGCTTCGGAGTGCCGAGGCGGGTGCCCGTCCAGTCCTTGGCGACGCTGATGCTCTTGGTCTGGGAGAGACCAGCGGTCTGCGCGGCATCGTTGATGTCGCTCGGCTCGATGTAGCCGTCGCGGCCCGTCTTCGGCGTCAGCAGCACGATGTGGCCGCTGTCCTCGAGGAGACCGATGGAGTCCACCAGGGCGTCGGTGAGGTCACCGTCCTCGTCACGGAACCACAGCAGTACGACGTCGGCGACGTCGTCGTAGTCCTCGTCCACGAGATCCTGGCCGATAAGGGACTCGATGCCTTCACGGAGATCGAAGTCGACGTCGTCGTCGTAGCCGATCTCCTGGACCACCTGTCCGGGCTCGAACCCCAGCCTCGCCGCCGGGTTGGTCCGCTCCTCCGCGTGGTCCGCGGTCGCGCTCACGGCTTGCCTCCTGCTCATGTATCGGAAAATGCCTCACCACGCGCGGGCGCGCGGCGCTGGCCGTAGTCCACACGTGCCGGGGCTGATCGCGCAAGTACCCGGCCGTTGAGACCGCCGAAACGGTGACGTTTGGGGCCGTCTCGCCGCAACTTCCGGCGAGCACCCGTCGCTCTCCGTGACAACGCACTCACTCTTCGCCCCGGTTTGTGGACGTCTGCGGCTTCAGTCTGCCGAACGGACTGACGAAACGCATGCGCGGGATGGGCGTAAGGTTGCGATTTGACCGGACAAGGCGCCCCGCGAGGGTTACCGCTCGGTAAAGATGACGTTTGCCGTCGGCGGGGTACACGATGAACATCCCGGCCCCAGCGGGGTTTCCGTCCCCTGGGCCCCACCGAGCAGCGAAGGAACAGCGTGGCTTCCGCATCCGATCGCAACCCGATCATCATTGGCGGCCTTCCCAGCCAGGTCCCGGACTTCGACCCGGAAGAGACCCGGGAATGGCTCGACTCCCTGGACGCCGCCGTCGACGAGCGGGGCCGGGAGCGCGCCCGCTACCTCATGCTGCGGCTGATCGAGCGGGCCCGCGAGAAGCGGGTGGCCGTGCCCGAGATGCGCAGCACGGACTACGTCAACACGATCGCCACCCGGGACGAGCCCTTCTTCCCCGGCAACGAGGAGATCGAGCGCAAGGTCCTCAACGCCACCCGCTGGAACGCGGCCGTGATGGTCTCGCGCGCCCAGCGCCCGGGCATCGGCGTCGGCGGCCACATCGCCACCTTCGCGTCCTCCGCCTCGCTGTACGACGTCGGCTTCAACCACTTCTTCCGCGGCAAGGACGAGGGCGACGGCGGCGACCAGATCTTCTTCCAGGGTCACGCCTCCCCCGGCATCTACGCCCGCGCATTCCTGCTCGACCGGCTGGACGAGACGCAGCTCGACGCCTTCCGCCAGGAGAAGTCGAAGTACCCGAACGGCCTGTCGTCCTACCCGCACCCGCGGCTCATGCCGGACTTCTGGGAGTTCCCCACGGTGTCGATGGGCCTCGGCCCGCTCGGCGCGATCTACCAGGCCCGGATGAACCGCTACATGGAGGCCCGCGGCATCGCCGACACCTCCCGGTCGCACGTGTGGGCCTTCCTCGGCGACGGCGAGATGGACGAGCCGGAGTCGCTCGGCCAGCTGACCCTCGCGGCCCGCGAGAACCTCGACAACCTCACCTTCGTCGTCAACTGCAACCTGCAGCGCCTCGACGGCCCGGTGCGCGGCAACGGCAAGGTCATCCAGGAGCTGGAGTCGGTCTTCCGGGGCGCCGGCTGGAACGTCATCAAGCTGATCTGGGACCGCTCCTGGGATCCGCTGCTCGCGCAGGACCGCGACGGCATCCTCGTCAACCGGATGAACACCACGCCGGACGGCCAGTTCCAGACGTACGCGACGGAGACCGGCGCCTACATCCGCGACCACTTCTTCGGCGACGACCAGCGGCTGCGGGCCATGGTCGAGAACATGACCGACGACCAGATCCTGCACCTGGGCCGCGGCGGTCACGACCACAAGAAGATCTTCGCGGCGTTCTCCGCGGCCAAGGCCCACACGGGCCAGCCGACGGTGATCCTCGCCAAGACCGTCAAGGGCTGGACGCTGGGTCCCAACTTCGAGGGACGCAACGCCACCCACCAGATGAAGAAGCTGACGGTCGACGACCTCAAGCGCTTCCGCGACCGGCTGCACATCCCCGTCACGGACAGGCAGCTGGAGGAGGGCCTGCCGCCCTACTACCACCCGGGCCGGGACTCCGAGGAGATCCAGTACATGCACGACCGCCGCAAGGCGCTCGGCGGGTACGTGCCCACCCGCGTGGTCCGCTCCAAGCCGCTGGTGCTGCCCGACGACAAGACCTACGCGGCCGTGAAGAAGGGCTCGGGCCAGCAGTCCATCGCCACCACGATGGCCTTCGTCCGGCTGCTCAAGGACCTGATGCGGGACAAGGAGATCGGCAAGCGCTTCGTGCTGATCGCGCCGGACGAGTACCGCACCTTCGGCATGGACTCGTTCTTCCCGAGCGCCAAGATCTACAACCCGCTCGGCCAGCAGTACGAGGCCGTGGACCGCGAACTGCTCCTCGCCTACAAGGAGTCCCCGACCGGCCAGATGCTGCACGACGGCATCTCCGAGGCGGGCTGCACCGCCTCGCTGATCGCCGCCGGCTCGGCCTACGCCACGCACGGCGAACCGCTCATCCCGGTCTACGTCTTCTACTCGATGTTCGGCTTCCAGCGCACCGGCGACCAGTTCTGGCAGATGGCCGACCAGCTCGCCCGCGGCTTCGTGCTCGGCGCCACCGCCGGCCGCACGACGCTCACCGGCGAGGGCCTCCAGCACGCCGACGGCCACTCGCACCTGCTCGCCTCGACGAACCCGGGCTGCGTCGCGTACGACCCGGCCTTCGGCTTCGAGATCGCGCACATCGTCCAGGACGGTCTGCGCCGCATGTACGGCCCCGAGGCCGAGGACGTCTTCTACTACCTGACGGTCTACAACGAGCCGATCCAGCACCCCGCCGAGCCGGCCGACGTGGACGTCGAGGGCATCCTCAAGGGCATCCACCTCTACCGGAAGGGCGAGACCGGTGCGATCCCGGCGCAGATCATGGCCTCCGGCGTCGGCGTGCCGTGGGCCCTGGAGGCCCAGCGGATCCTCGCCGAGGAGTGGAACGTCCGCGCGGACGTCTGGTCGGCCACGTCCTGGAACGAGCTCCGCCGCGAGGCCGTGTCCGTCGAGGAGCACAACCTGCTCCACCCGGACGAGGAGCAGCGCGTGCCGTACGTGACGCGCAAGCTGCAGAGCGCCCAGGGCCCGTTCGTGGCGGTCTCCGACTGGATGCGCTCGGTGCCGGACCAGATCTCCCGCTGGGTCCCGGGCCGCTACACCTCGCTCGGCGCGGACGGCTTCGGCTTCGCGGACACCCGCGGCGCGGCCCGCCGCTTCTTCCACATCGACGCCCAGTCGATCGTCCTCGCGGTCCTCACCGAACTGGCCAAGGACGGCAAGGTCGACCGCTCGGCCCTGAAGCAGGCCGTGGACCGCTACCAGCTGCTCGACGTCTCGGCCGCCGACCCGGGCAGCGCGGGCGGCGACGCCTAGCCAGGCCCAGGACAGGCAGCGGCGGCAGCAGCGGCAGAGTGGCAGCAGCCGCAGCCGCAGCCGGAGAAACGCGTATCACCTGGTGAGGGCGGTGGGACCGGTGGTCCCACCGCCCTTCGGCGTTCCTTACGATGCCGGGATGAAGGATCGCTGGGAAGAGCGCACCCAAACGCCGCTGCTGGTGCTGGCCGTGGCGTTCGGAATCGCCTACGCCGTACCGATCGTGGCACCGGACGCCGCCCCGTGGGTGCACCGGCTGTGCACTCAGGTCGAGTGGGCCGTGTGGGCCGCGTTCGCCCTGGACTACCTCGTACGGCTGGCGCTCGCCCCGGCCCGTTGGGCCTTCGTGCGCAGCCATCCGGTGGACCTGCTCGCTGTCGTGCTGCCGATGGTGCAGCCGCTGCGGCTGCTCCGCGTCGTCTCCACGCTCCTCCTGGTGGGCCGGCGGGCCCGGATGGCCCCGCAGATAACGCTCACCACCTATGTGGCGGGCGCGGTGGTCGGGCTGATGATGTTCGGCTCGCTGGCCGTGCTCCATGTGGAGCGGGACGCGCCGGACGGCAACATCAAGACGCTCGGGGACGCGGTCTGGTGGTCCTTCACCACGATGACCACCGTCGGATACGGCGACCACGCCCCGACCACCGGTCTGGGCCGGGTGCTCGCGGTGGGCCTGATGCTGTCCGGCATCGCGCTGCTCGGTGTGGTGACGGCCAACATCGCCGCCTGGTTCATCGCGCGTTTCGACCGCGACGACGAGGTCGAACGCCGGCAGACCGAGCTCCTGGAGGCGCTCACCCGGGAGGTGCGGGAGCTGCGGGCCGAGGTCGCGCGTCTCTCGCCCCCGCCGTCCCCCGCCCCGGCCCCGGCCCCGGACGGATCGGGTGCACCGGTCGGACCTGGTGCACCGGGTGGACCGGGCGGACCGGGCGGACCGGGTGGACCGGAGGAGCTTCCCGTCCCTGTCTCGTCTGCCTCGCCTGTCTCGTCTATCTCGTCTATCTCGTCTGCCTCGTCTGTCCCTCCCGCTTCCCCTACCTCCACCTCTGCCGCCTCTCCCGCCTCTCCTATCTCTCCCAGATCTTGAACGCCCGCACCTGGTAGGGCGTCTGCGGCACCCAGGTGCCGCGTCCGGGATAGGTCTCGAACTCCCCGGTCTCCGCGCACGTGGCGGACTGGTACGTGGTGACCGGCCGGCCCGTGCGGTTGGCCAGGGACTGGGCGCTCGTCCCGGCCGGCAGGGCGACGCAGCTCTCGATGTCGACCGCGGCCAGTTCGTGCGCCTGGGCGCGGCCCTTGAAGTCGGCCTTGGGCCACAGGCACAACTGGCCGGGGCCGCAGGCGCCGAGCACCGTGCCGGAAGCGGCGGCCGGCACAGCCGCCGGTGCGGTCGCCGGTGCGGTCGCCGGTGCGGCGGCCTCCGCCGGGATCGTGAGGAGGGCGGTCAGGACCACTCCGACGGCCAGCATCGTCTTCGTATACATGCAGGTGAACCCCCGTTTCGTAACTCTCCGTAATCACGAGCATGACGAAGGGAGCCCGAAGACGGAAGAGGGGCCGCCCCCGTTCATACGAACGGGTGACGACCCCCTACGGGAACCCCGAGACCCAGCCCCGGAGACGCCGCGACGCTAGATGTGCGCCGCGCCCGCGCCCGCCTCCGCGTTCTCACCGCGCTTGGTGAGCGTGGCGACGAGGGCCGCGACGACGGCCACGACGCCTGCGACGGTGAAGGCGAGGCCCATGCCGTCCATGAACGTGTCGTGGATGACCTTGCCGATGGTCTGGAACAGCTCCGGCGTCATGCCGGGCGCCTTGGAGAGCTCCGGCGGCACCATGCCGAACTCGGCCGCCTGCTCCAGGCGCGGGTCGGCGGGCACCGGGATTCCGGCTTCCTTCCAGTTCCCGGCGAAGGAGCTCGACACCTTCGACGACATGACCGCGCCGAGCACCGCCGTACCGAGCGCGCCGCCGACCTGCATGGCGGCCTGCTGGAGACCGCCCGCCACACCGGACAGCTCCAGCGGGGCGTTGCCGACGATGACCTCGGTGGCGCCGACCATGACCGGGGCCAGGCCCAGGCCGAGCAGCGCGAACCAGAGGGACATCGCGAGGTTGCCCGTGTCGGCGGTGAGGGTGAGCATGCCGAACATGGCGGCGGCCGTGCAGACCATGCCGCCGACCAGCGGGACCCGCGGGCCGAACTTGGTGATCAGCGCGCCGGCCAGCGGCGAGGAGACGATCATCATGCCCGTGAGCGGCAGCAGCGCGAGACCGCTGTCGACCGGGCTGAGGCCCTTCACGCCCTGGAGGTAGAAGGTCACGAAGAACAGCCCGCCCATGAAGGCGAAGGCCATCAGGACCATGAGGACCGCGCCCGCCGAGAGCGGCACGGAGCGGAACATCTGCAGCGGGATGAGCGGCTCCCTGACCTTGCTCTCCCAGACGGCGAAGACCGCGAAGAGGACGACGGCGCCGATCAGGCAGCCCCAGGTCTTGCCGCTGCCCCAGCCCCAGGACTCGCCGGCCTTGATGATGCCCCAGATGAGGGCAGCCATGGCGGCGGAGAGCAGCACGATGCCGACGAGGTCGAAGGAGCGCGGGGCGTTCTCGGCGCGGTGGTCCTTGAGGATCACCAGGCCGAGGACCAGCGCGAGGACGCCGACCGGCACGTTGATGAAGAAGACGGACTGCCAGCTCTGGTGCTCGACGAGCAGGCCGCCGACGATCGGGCCGCCGGCGGTCGAGGCGCCGATGACCATGCCCCAGATGCCGATGGCCATGTTGAGCTTCTCGGCCGGGAAGGTGGCGCGCAGCAGGCCGAGGGCGGCCGGCATCAGCAGCGCGCCGAAGAGGCCCTGGAGCACGCGGAACGCGATCACGAGGCCGATGGAGTCGGACAGGCCGATCGCGCCGGAGGCGAGGGCGAAGCCGGCGATGCCGATGAGGAAGGTCTGCCGGTGGCCGAAGCGGTCACCGAGCTTGCCGGCGGTGATCAGCGCGACGGCGAGCGCGAGGAGGTAGCCGTTGGTGATCCACTGGACCTCGGCGAGCGAGGCCTGGAGGTCGTCCTTGATGGCGGGGTTGGCGATCGCGACGATCGTGCCGTCGAGCGCCACCATCATCACGCCTGCGGCGACGGCGAGCAGGGTCAGCCATGGGTGGCCGCGCAGTCCCTTCGCCGGGGCCGTCTCGGGCGCCGGGCCGCCCCCCTGACCCTGCGGGGCCTTTTCCACGGTGATCTGACTAGTCATGCGAAGGAGGCTAGTGTCAGTCACTGACAATTGACAAAGCGATTCACGCGCCGGTAACTGTCACGTAGCTCACAGGTACCCTGAGCCGGACGAAGTGGCGAAAAAGCAGCGGGGAGAGGGCCCGACATGACCGTTCCCGGCCTGCGCGAGCGCAAGAAGCAGCGCACCCGCGACGCGCTGATCCGGGTCGCCCTCGAACTGTTCACGACCCAGGGCTTCGAGCGGACCACGGTCGACGAGATCGCCGACGCGGTCGACGTCTCCCAGCGCACCTTCTTCCGCTACTTCGCCACCAAGGAGGACGTGGCCTTCGCCGTCCAGCAGATGGTGGAGGAACGGTTCGTGCGGGCCCTCGCCGAACGGCCCCCCGAGGAGGGCCCGTTCGTCGCGATGCGCAACGCGGTGCTCGGCGCGTGGGACACCATCGGCGAGGCGATCGTCGAGGTGGTGCCCGTCGAGCTGTACCTGCGCACCTTCCAGAGCATCGAGTCGACGCCCGCCCTCCTCGCCGTCCACCTGCGCCGCTCCACGGAGATGGAGGACACCATCGCCCGGCTGATCGCCGAGCGCGAGGGGCTGGACGTGGACGAGGACCCGCGCCCCCGGATCGCGGTCGCCGCCTTCAGCGGCGTGATGCGGGTGACCGGGCAGCTGTGGGGCCGCAGCGAGAACCCCACCCTGGAGTCCATCCGCGCCCTCACCGAGCACTACCTGGACCACCTGGCGCCGGCGCTGGAGCCGCACTGGCGGTCGTGAACCTCGCGGACCTCGACGAGCTCCCCCGCGTTCGAGCTCCACTCGGCCGAGCCCCCTGCAAGCGCGAGTTCGACTCGCAAATCGCTCGCCCCCGCCCACACCCCGCACGAGCTCCCATACGAGCTCCGCGTACGACCGCGTGCACGCACCGTCACCGCACACCCCAGTGCGAAGTGATCCGCGTCACTCGTCCGTCCGAGCCCGCCTCGCTGCCCCCTAGGGTGGCGGCCAATGCCTTCCTTCGACTCCTCCCCCACCCTCACCGTCTGGCGGATGCTGCTCGCGCTCGCCGTGGTGTTCGTCCTCCTCGCGACGACCGGGTGGACCACGATCCGGCACCAGCGCACGCCGGGGCAGACACGGGAGGAGGCGCTGATCGCGTGGACCCAGGACCGGGTCGGCCACCGCGCGCTGCCCGACCCGAAGGCGCCCGCCCGGACGGTGGCCGCGTTCTTCGCCGCGATCGGCCCAGCACAGGGCGCCCGGCTCGCCGACACCCATCCCCTCGTCGTCGGCAACCTCAACGGTGTCCCCGTCACCCTGCGCTACCGCGCCAACCGGGAGTCCCTCTCCCGCGCGCTGGCCGCCGAGCGCGACCGGGTGGACGACCCGCGCCTCACCGCCGACGGCCGCCACCAGGCCGTGCGCCGGGTGCACCGCTTCACCAGCCTGATGCGGCCGGGCCGGCAGATCCTCGCCTTCGACCCGACGGGCACGGGCCGGACCGCGGAGGTGCTCGGCGACCTGGACCGGGCCGAGCGGGTCTCGGTGATCGTGCCGGGCGTCGACACCAACCTGCTGACCTTCCAGAAGACCGCCCGCCGCTACTCGGCGCCCGCCGGCATGGCCGACGCCCTGTACGCCGCCCAGCGCCGGGCCGATCCCCGCACCCGTACCGCCGTCATCGCCTGGGCCGACTACACCGCGCCCGTCGGCGTCGGCATCGAGGCGGCGATCGGGCGGCTCGCCGCGAACGGCTCCGTGCGGCTCGTCGACCTGACCGCCGCCCTGCCCGGCGACGCCCGGGTCACCCTCTTCTGCCACAGCTACGGCTCCGTGCTGTGCGGCGTCGCCGCGCCCCGGCTGCCCGCCCGGGTCACCGACCTGGTCGTGGCCGGCAGCCCCGGCATGCGGGCCGAACGGGCCGCCGACCTCGGCACCCGGGCCCGGATCTGGGCCATGCGGGACACCGACGACTGGATCGCCGACGTGCCGCACATGGAGCTCGGCGGGGTCGGTCACGGCGCCGATCCGGTGGCTCCGGAGTTCGGCGCACGACTGCTCTCGGCGGCCGGCGCCACCGGTCACGCCGGCTACTTCGAGCCGGGTACGGACAGCCTGCGGAACTTCGCCGCGATAGGGGTCGGCGCATACGGCCGTCTGACCTGCGCGAGCGCCGACAGCGCTTGCCTCGGTGGAATCTCCGGCGGCACACCCGCCTGACGCGCGTAGATCACGGCGGATTTACGGTGGCTGCGAAGGGGCGACGTCGGGGCATACGCCACATACGATGAGGCGTATGGGTGATGTGCTGGCCGGAATTCATGCCACCTGGGAGTTCGAGAGCGACGCAGTCGTCATCCGCTTCGAACGGGGGATCCGTACGCCGAAGCTCCTCAACGCGCTGCGCGAACGGCGCATCCCGCACGAGGCGCTCGCTTCGGTGACGCTCGGCCCCGGGAAGCGGGGCACCGTCGTGCTGCACGCCGTGCCCCGGGACGGCGCCGATCCACTGATGGAGGCGGCCGCCGGCCAGCTCAAGGACGGCAGCGACCCGTACCGTCTCGTGCTTCCCGCCGACCGGGAGACGCTCGCCGAGTACTACCGCGACGAGCTGCGCGCCGCGCTCGCGCCGTACGAGGACCTGGGACCCGCGGACCGCTTCCTGGTGGCGGCGCCCGAGGGCCCGCAGTCCTTCAAGGCGTACGACGGGAAGGCGAGCTTCGACGGGAAGGCGGAGGTCTCCTTCCGCTGGTTCTGGACGGGCGCCTCCTCGGAGAAGTGGAAGGCGGGCGACCAGACCTTCCGGGTGCGGGACCTCAGCGGCGTCGAGTGGCGCTCGCCCGAGATCCTCGACGGCTATCTGCGGCTCGTGCGCCGCGACGGCCACGACGCGCGCCCGGTACAGCCCGACCACGACCCTGCCTCCGTCGTGTTCGGTCTCGGCTACGGGCCGGTGCACGAGTCCCTGCCGTTCGCCGCGTCCGTGCTCGCCGCGGTCCGCGGCACCTCCGAGCGGGTGCCGGTCGCGGTGCAGGCGGCGGTGCCGCACCGGGACCCGGCGGGAGTTGCGGAAAGGATCCGCCACCTCGGTGAGCTGCACCGGGCGGGGCTCGTGACGGACGAGGAGTTCTCCGCGAAGAAGGCGGAGCTGCTCGCGGAGCTGTAGCGCCGCTCCGCACGCGTCCGTACCCCGGAGTCGTACTCCGGGGTCCATACCCCGGAGTCGTACTCCGGTATGACCCACCGGCCCGCACCCGGGTATGACGTTCCCGCCCGTCCGCGGTGCCTACGCTGGGCGGGCCATGAAGGAAAAGGAAGAAGTACAGCCGCCCACGCCGCGGTCCGGAGCTCCGGAGCGGACGTCCGGCGCCCGGGCCCAGGAGCTGCTCCGGAGCTTCGGGACCGCCCTCGCGACCCCCGCCGGACCCGGCGAGCCGCTGCTCGCGCGGGCGTCCTCGCGGTGGCTGCGCTGGCTGCCGTACGGGGTCGCCCTCGCGCTCGTCGCGGCCTTGCTGCCGGTCACCGTCACCGTGCTGGTGCACGAGTACCACGTCAACGGAGCCGTCGCCGGGGCGCTCGCGACCGCGCAGACCGTGCCGCTGCTGCTCGCCGTCACCCGGCCGCTCCAGGCCTGGTGGGTGATCATGGTGGCGGACGTCCTGGGCGGCTTCGTGCTGCTCGGCTCCGAGTACCACGAACTCCCCTGGCCGTGGACGCCCATGGTCGTCGTCGGCTACCTGTTCCTGATGCTCGCCCTCGGGCTGCGCGAGTCCCGGCGCGCCCTGGTGGGCGTGTGGCTGGTGACCGGTGCCGCGGGAGCCGTCTTCGAACTCGTCTCGCCCGGCCGCCCGGGCGACGGCGTCATCGTGCTGCTGTTCGTGCTCAGCGGGATCGTGCTGCTGGTCACCGCGACCCTGCGCGGGCGCGGCGAGGCGGAGCGGCGGCTCGTCGAGCAGGAGACCATCAGCGAGGCCGAGCGGGCCCGCCGCACCCTCCTGGAGGAGCGGGCCAGGATCGCCCGCGAGCTGCACGACGTGGTCGCCCACCACATGTCGGTGATCACCGTGCAGGCGGACTCCGCCCCGTACCGCATCCCGGACCTCCCGGACGCGGCCCGCGAGGAGTTCGCGTCGATCGCGTCCGGGGCGCGCGAGTCGCTCGCCGAGATGCGGCGGCTGCTCGCGGTGCTGCGCAGCGAGGGCACGGAGGGCGAGCGGGCGCCGCAGCCCGGGCTCGACCGGCTGCAGCAGCTGGTGGAGGCGACGGTACGGGCGGGGGTCCCGGCCGAGCTGTCGCTCGCGGCGGACCTGGGCGAGGTGCCGCAGGCGGTGGACCTCTCCGCCTACCGGATCGTGCAGGAGGCCCTGTCCAACGTCGTCCGGCACGCGCCGGGCGCCGAGACCCGGGTGTCGGTACGGGGCGACGGGGAGGGCTGGTTGAACGTCCTGGTCGTCAACGGGCCCACCGCGGAGCGGACTTCACCACTGGAGGGCGGCTCGGGCACCGGACACGGCCTCGTCGGGATGCGCGAGCGCGTACGGTTGACCGGCGGCTCGCTGGACACCGGGCCGCTGCCGGACGGGGGCTTCCGGGTCGCCGCCCGGCTGCCGCTGACGAACCCCTGACGACCTCGAAGGGCACCCCCGTGACCATCCGCGTGATCATCGTCGACGACCAGGCCATGGTCCGGGCGGGCTTCGCCGCCCTGCTCTCGGCGCAGACCGACATCGACGTGGTGGGCGAGGCGCCCGACGGGCGGCAGGGCGTGGAGGTGGCCCGGACGACCCACCCGGACGTGGTCCTGATGGACGTGCGGATGCCCGAGATGGACGGGCTCGCGGCGGCCCGGGAGATCCTCGGTCCTCCGCCGGGCGTCGTGCACCGGCCGAAGGTGCTCATGCTCACGACCTTCGACGTGGACGACTACGTGTACGAGGCGCTGCGCGCCGGCGCCTCCGGCTTCCTCCTGAAGGACGCGCCGCCGGCCGACCTGATCGCGGCGGTGCGGGTGGTCGCGGCGGGTGAGGCACTGCTCGCGCCGTCCGTCACGAAGCGGCTGATCGCCGACTTCGCCGCGTCCCGGCCGGCGCCGCGCGGCGACCGGGCGGCCCTGCGCCTCAACGGGCTCACCCCGCGCGAGACGGAGGTCCTGGAGCTGATCGCCCGGGGCCTGTCGAACCAGGAGATCGCCGACCACCTGGTACTCGCCGAGCAGACCGTGAAGACCCACATCGGGCGGGTGCTCGCCAAGCTCGACCTGCGCGACCGGGCGCAGGCGGTCATCTTCGCGTACGAGTCGGGTCTGGTCACGCCGGGCGGCCAGTAGCCGGCTGGGGCCTGTCCGGCGGATCAGGGCCGGACAGGCCGCGGCGTCCGGTGCGGTGCATCGCGCCGAGGTGCCGTGCCGGGCGCCGCGGACCCGGCCATGATCCGCCAGACAGGCCCCAGGCGGGGGAAACCCCGCGCCGGACAGGCCGAGGCAGGAGAAAACCCCGCGCCCGACAGGCCCGAGGCAGGAGAAAACCCCGCGCCCGACAGGCCCGAGGCGGGGGAAAACCCCACCCCCGGCCTGGGGCCGGCCGCTCCTCCGCCCCCTACTCCGGTATCACTTCAGGGTTGGCGCCCCGGTGTGACGTGCCGTCACCCGTCCGCTTCCTACCTTCCTCTCGCTCACGACGACAGGAACAGGAACGGAAGGGAAGTGGCCGATGCGCCGGTTCACGAGGACCCTGATCGCCACCGCAGTCACCGCCACCGTGATGGCGGGCACCGCGGGCTGGGCGTCCGGGACCACCCAGCAGGCGGTGACCGGAGCACCGGCCGGTACGACGGCCTGGCGGGCCGACGGCCTGCCCGATCCCGAGCGGATGACGCCGGCTCAGACCGCCGCGTTCTTCCAGGGATTGAGCCCTGCGGGACGGCAACGGCTGCTGCGCGAGCACCCGGAGGTCGTCGGCAACCTCGACGGCGCCCCGCCCGCCCTCCGCTACGCCGCCAACTCCCGGACGGCGGGCGGACGGTTCGCCGGACAGCAGGTGCTCGCGTACGACCCGCGGGGCCGCGGGCAGGCCGTGCTGGTGTACGGCGACCTGGCGAAGGCCGAGCACGTGGCCGTGATCGTGCCCGGCTCGGACGTCGACGCCGGGAACCTCGCGCCGCTCACCCGGAAGGCCACCGCCCTGCGCGAGGCCACCGGCGGCCGGACCGCCGTCGTCGCCTGGGCCGGCTACACCACGCCCGTCGGCGTCGGCCTGGACGCCGCGTCCGGTGACCTCGCCGAGGCGGGCGCGGCGCGCCTCGCCCGGTTCACGGAGGGGCTCGACGCCGTCGGAGCCGCCGAACCGTCCCTCTTCTGCCACAGCTACGGGTCGGTCGTGTGCGGACTCGCCGCGCACCGGCTGAAGGCGAAGGACCTGGTGGCCGTCGCGTCCCCGGGGATGCGCGCCGACGACGTGGCGGCGCTGGACACCTCCGCGCGGGTGTGGGCGGCGAAGGATCCCACGGACTGGATCGACCGGGTGCCGAACGTCGAGTTCGCCGGGTTCGGCCACGGCACCGACCCCACCAGCCCCGAGTTCGGCGCCCGTCCCGTGCCCGCCGCGGACGCCCTGGGCCACGACGGCTACTTCGCGCCCGGTACCGAGTCCCTCCGTGCCTTCGCCGCGATCGCCGAGGGAGAGGTCCGATGAGGACGACGCTCGTCGGGAGGATCGAGTCCCGCACCCCCGCCCACCGGGACCGCGCGATCGACGGACTGCGCGCCCTCGCGCTGCTCGCCGTGCCCACCGGGCACTGGCTGCTCGGCGGGTTCACGCTCTCCTCCGACGGCGCGATCCACAACGCGAGCCCGCTGTCCGCGTTCGGGGGGCTCGCGCCGGTCAGCTGGATCCTCCAGATGCTGGGCATCTTCTTCCTGGTCGGCGGCTACGCCTCCGTCCTCTCGTTCCGCCGCCACCAGGGCTCCACCGCCGAGTGGCTGAAGAGCCGCCTCGCCCGGCTCGGGCGGCCGGTGCTCGGCGTCACGGCCGTGTGGGCGGCGCTGCTGCCCCTCCTCCACTACGGCTTCGGCGTGCCCGCCGACACGCTGCGGACGGCGTCCACGCTGGTGATCCAGCCGCTGTGGTTCGTGGGCGTGTACACGGTCGTCACCGCGCTGACGCCGTACTGCGTACGGGCCGCGCGCCGGCTCGGCGTGTGGGCCGCGGCCCCGCTGCTCGGCTCGGTCGCCGTGGTCGACTTCCTGCGCTACGGGCCGTACGCCGACGCGGTGCCGTCCTGGCTGAGCGTCCTCAACATCCTGCCCGGCTGGCTGTTCGCCTATCAGCTGGGCGTCTCGTGGGGCGAGGGCCGGGTCACCCGCCGTCACGCGTGGGGCCTGCTGCTCGGCGGCGCAGCGCTGTTCGCCGCGCTGCTCGCGTGGTTCGGCTACCCGGCGTCGATGGTCGGCGTCCCCGGCGAGGCCCGCACCAACTCGCACCCGCCGTCCCTGCTGGTCCTGGCCCTCGCCGCCGCGCAGAGCGGCGCCGCGGTCCTGCTGCGGGACCGGCTCGGCCGGCTGCTGCGGCGGCCCGCGCTGTGGGCCCCGGTCGTGGTGGTCAACCTGTCCGCGATGACGATCCTGTGCTGGCACCAGACCGCCATGCTGGCCGCCGCGATCCCCGCCTCGTACGCGGGCGAGGTCGCCGGTCTCGTCGGGTCGCCCGACTCCGTCGGCTGGATCCTGGCCCGTCTGGCCTGGATGCCGGTGTTCGCCGGGCTCCTCGTCCTCGTCGGCCGTCACGCGCGCGGCTTCGAGTCCCCGTGGACGCGGACGGGCAGGACCCGTCGCGCCCTGGCGGGCGTCCTGGCCGCGGGCTTCGCGGTCTTCGCCCTGGGCCTGGCGTGACGGCCCCGCGGCCGGAGACGGCGGGGCGGGGCCCCCGGGCCCGTGGGACCGGCCGACGGCTATCCCTCCCGAGCGGCCGAGGTGAAGCGCATGTCCGGGTAGCGGTCGCCGGCCACCTGGCCGGCGATCGGCTCCAGGGCCGCGAGCTCCGCCGCGGACAGCGTGATCCGGGTGGCGGCGGCGTTCTCCAGCAGGCGGGCGCGCTTGCGGGTGCCCGGGATGGGGACGACCGTCAGGCCGTGCACGGCCGCGCGCTGCTGGACCCAGGCCAGCGCGATCTGGGCGGGCGTCGCCCCGTGCGCCGCCGCGATCGCGCGGACCGGCTGGAGCAGGGCCAGGTTCCGCTCGGCGTTCTCGCCGTTGAAGCGGGGCTGGTGGCGGCGGAAGTCGTCGTCCGCGAGCTCCTTCGTCGCGTCGGCGAACGCGCCGGTGAGGAAGCCGCGGCCCAGCGGCGAGTACGGCACGAAGGTCACGCCGAGCTCGGCCGCGGCGGGGACCGCGGTGCGCTCCACGTCCCGGGAGAACAGCGACCACTCGGACTGGAGCGCGGCGATCGGGTGCACCGCGTGCGCCTCGCGGAGCTCCGCCCCGGTGACCTCGCTCAGCCCGATCTGCCGGATCTTGCCCTCCTTCACCAGCTCGGCCATGGTCCCGACGGACTCCGCGAAGGGCACGTCGGGATCGGTGCGGTGCATGTAGTAGAGGTCGATCGTCTCGACGCCGAGCCGGCGCAGGCTGCCCTCGACCGAACGCCGGATGTACTCGGGCGAGTTGTTGACGCCGCGGTAGCGCGGGTCGTCGGCGCGCCGCTCGATGCCGAACTTGGTGGCCAGGACGATCTCGTCGCGGTGTGCGGCGACGAACGGGGCCAGGAACTCCTCGTTGGCGCCCTGCCCGTAGGCGTCGGCCGTGTCGAGGAGGGTGACGCCGGCCTCCAGGGCCGCGTCGAGGGTGTCGCGGGCGGCGGCCTCGTCCGTGCCGCCGTAGAACTCGCTGATGCCCATCGCGCCGAAGCCCTGGACACCGGTCTCGGGTCCGTCCGGGCCGCCGAGGCGCACGGTGTCGATCCTGCCGGTCGGCGTGGTCGTGGACGCGCTCATGAAGTGGTGCCTCCGCAGATGGTTCCGTAGTGATCGATCTTGCGGTCGAGCACGGCGAGGGCGTCCTGGAGTTCGGCGATCCGGGCGACGACGTCGTCGCGGGTGCCTTCGAGGATCGCGCGCCGCTGGTCGTGGGTGTGGGAGCCCTCCCGTACCAGCTCGGCGTACCGCACCATGTCGGCGACCGCCATGCCGGTGAGCCGCAGCTTGCCGACGAAGGCGAGCCAGTCCAGGTCGCGCCGGGTGAACCGGCGCTGGCCGGTGTGGGTCCGGTCGACGTGCGGCATCAGGCCGATCCGCTCGTACCAGCGCAGGGTGTGCGCCGAAAGGCCGGTCAGGGCCGCGACCTCGCTGATGGTGAACCGCTCCTGGGACGGGGGTGCCGTCGTGGCCGTGCTCGTGCTCGTGCTCTCGATCACGCTCATGACCACCACGCTAAAAGGTTGGAGTGCACTCCAAGCAAGTAGGCTCGGCAGCATGCAGCAGAGCAGCGTGCCCGGCCTGGTGTCCCTGGCGTCGATCGAGAACTGGCCCGTCCCCACCGCGGCGGCGGCCGTCGTCCGTGCGGACGGCACCCTGGCCGGATCCCACGGCCCCACCGGGCAACGCTTCCCGCTCGCCTCCGTCACCAAGCCGCTCGCGGCGTACGCGGTCCTCGTCGCGTACGAGGAGGGCGCGATCGACCTCGACGAGCCGGCCGGTCCGGAGGGCGCGACCGTACGGCACCTGCTCGCCCACACCTCCGGTCTCGCCTTCGACGAGAACCGTGTGATGGCCGCGCCCGCCACCCGCCGGATCTACTCGAACACCGGCTTCGAGGTGCTCGGCGACCACGTCGCGAAGGCCACGGACATCCCCTTCGCCGAGTACCTGCACCAGGCCGTCCTGGAGCCGCTCGGCATGAGCTCCACGACCCTGGAGGGCTCGCCCGCCAAGGACGGCGTGTCGACCGTCGACGACCTGGTGCGCTTCGCCGCCGAGGTGCAGGCGCCGCGGCTGCTCGACCCGCGCACGGTCCTGGACGCGATGACCGTCGCGTACCCCGGGCTCACCGGGATCCTGCCGGGTTACGGGCACCAGCGGCCGAACGACTGGGGCCTCGGCTTCGAGATCCGCGACGGGAAGTCGCCGCACTGGACCGGTGCCACGTCCTCGCCGCGCACCTTCGGGCACTTCGGGCAGGCCGGCACCTTCCTGTGGATCGACCCGGACGCGCGCGCGGCGTGCGTGGCGCTGACGGACCGGCCGTTCGGGCCGTGGGCGATCGAGGCGTGGCCGCCCTTCACGGACGCGGTCCTCGCGGAGCTGCGGGCGCGCTAGGCCGTTTCCGTTCGGATCAGGTGCCGTGCAGGACGCCGCGGACCCGGCCGGGATCCGGAAGAGGCGGCCTGGCCCTGATCCGGAAGGGACGGCCTGGCCGGGCAGCCGCGGGCGCGCCGGGCGCGCGCCCGTCCCCGGGTTCGCGGCCTACTCCGGTTCGCAGCGCGTGGCCGGAAGAGGGCCGTCCGTGCCGGTGACCAGGACCGGGACCGTGGCGCCGAGGCCCTCGGCGTAGGCGGTCGTGCAGACGAGCTGCTGGTGGGCGACCGCGTCGAGGTCCTGCACACGGGCCGCGAGGCGGAGGGTCAGCACCGGTCGCCCGTCGCGGCCCCTCTGGAGCTCCGCGTGCGGCCGGCCCGCGCCGTGCAGGTTGACCCGGGTGGTGAGTCCGGCGGTGCGTTCCCGCTCGTCCGGTCCTTCCAGCAGCGTGGCGAGGACCTTGTCGGTCGCGATCCGGTATCCGCCGTCCGCCGGGTGGGTGGGCAGGATGACGCGGCCGTGGTCGTCGACGAGGCTGGTCTCCCCCTCGGGCCCGACGGACAGGCCGAGGTTGCGGGTGACCGGCATCAGCCGCCCGTCGGCGCCGACGAAGTACAGCAGCAGCTTCGTGCCGTTGGTCGGCTGCACGGCGACCGTGGCCGCGCCCCCGGCTTCCACGACGTCGCTTCCCTGTATGCCGCACGCGGCGAGCGCCGGCAGGCACAGGGCGGCGGCGACGGCGGCGGTCCATCGGGTTCTCACAGCGGGATCCTGACCGTGAAGACGGCGCCGCCGTCGGGGCGGTTCGCGGCGACGACGGTGCCGCCGTGCAGCCGCACGTTCTCCTGGGTGATGGCCAGGCCGAGACCGCTGCCGGCCGACCGGGTGCGCGCCGCGTCGGCCTTGTAGAAGCGGTCGAAGACGTGGGGCAACACGTCGTCCGGGATGCCGGGCCCCCGGTCGGCGACCTCCGTGACGAGGGTGTCCCGCTCCGCGTACACCCGGACCGTCACCGGCGGGCCGCCGTGCCGCAGCGCGTTGCCGACGAGGTTCGCCACGACCACGTCGAAGCGGCGCGGGTCGAGCCGGACCCGGATGCCCTCGGTGAGCGCGGTCACGATCTGCTGCGGGTCGGTCCAGTGGCGGTTGATCAGCGTCTTCCGAACGACCTCCGCCGCGTCCACCTCGTCGGTGTACAGCTCGGCGGCGCGCGCGTCGAAGCGCGAGATCTCCATGAGGTCCTCGACCAGCACCGCCAGTTTGCCGGTCTCGGCGCTGATCAGGCGTACCGCACGGGCCGTGTCCGGGTCGAGCGTGCCGGCGTCCTCGTCCAGGACCTCGGTGACCGCGAGCATGCCCGCGAGCGGGGTGCGCAGCTCGTGCGAGACGTCGGAGGCGAAGCGCCGGGCGCGTGCCTCGGCGCGTCGCAGCTCAGCGACGGAACGTTCCAGCTCGGCGGCCGACTCGTTGAAGGTCCGGGCGAGGTCGGCGAGTTCGTCGCTGCCCTTGGCGTGGATGCGGGTGTCCAGGCGGCCCCGGCCCATGCTGTGCGCGGCGTGCCGCAGCTCCCGCACCGGGCGCAGCACGCCCCGGGCCGCGAGCAGCGCCGGGACCAGGGCGACGAGCAGCGCGGGAAGCGCGCCGTCGCGGGCGGCGAGGACCATGGCCTCGATGTTGGCCTCCTCCTCGCCGAGGTCCATCACCGCGTACACGACGAGACCGGTGGGACGGCTCGCCGGATAGCCGCCGCGGCCGCTGAAGACGGCGGGGACCGCGACGGTCAGGTAGGGGGTGCCGTTCTTGACGACCCGCTGGAAGCTGCCGTGCGTGGTGCCGATCGCCGTGGCGCGGCGGCGCAGTTCGGGCGTGAGGACGCTCGACTCGGGCCGGTCGGTGGACGACACCCGCAGGCTGCCGTACTCCGCGTACACCCGCCAGGGCCGCGGCTTGCCCAGCCGGGCGATGCGCTGGAGCTCGTTGCGCAGCCCTTCGCGGTCGACCGGCAGCCCGGTGTTCAGGGTCTCGACCTGCTGCCGGAAGGCGGTGACGGCGGTGTCCTGGGTCTGCTCCAGGATCGCGTTGCGGGCGGCACGGTAGGTGAGCGCGGCGGTGGTGCCGCAGCCGACGGCGGCGACCAGGAGGAAGGCGAGGACGAGCCGGGTGCGCAGCCCGAAGGGGCGCGGGCGGCGTCTCCTCGGCGGCCGTTCGGCGTCGCCGGGCACATGGGCCTTCACTGGGCTGTCCTCGCTCTCCGGGTCCGGTCCCTCACTGTCCGGTCCTCACTGGAGCGGGCCGAAGCGGTAGCCGAAGCCGCGCAGGGTCTGGATGTAGCGGGGCTCGCCGGGGGTGTCCTCGATCTTGTTGCGGAGCCGCCGTACGCAGGCGTCGACGAGCCGTGCGTCGCCGTGGAAGCTGTGCTCCCAGACGTGTTCGAGGAGCTGCTGGCGGCTGAAGACCTGCTCGGGAGCGGAGGTCAGGTGCAGCAGCAGCTTCAGCTCGGAGGGGGCGAGGGCGACCCGTTCGCCGTTCTTGGCGACGGTGAGCCCGGCCCGGTCGACGGCCAGCTCGCCGTGGAACTCCACGGCGGGCCGTCCGCCGCCGGGCTCCTCCATCCGGCGCAGCACCGCGCGGATGCGGGCCTCGATGACCTCGGTACGGGCGGGCTTGACGATGTAGTCGTCGGCGCCGGCCTCC
The DNA here is from genome assembly GCF_042954805.1 of Streptomyces sp. NPDC012637. Lineage (NCBI taxonomy): Bacteria > Bacillati > Actinomycetota > Actinomycetes > Kitasatosporales > Streptomycetaceae > Streptomyces > Streptomyces sp. NPDC012637. The sequence goes on along the minus strand of NZ_JBIBDS010000003.1, from coordinate 123,805 downwards.
AGGCCGACGACCACGTCGAAGTCGTCGCCGCGGGCGGTGAGCATGATGATCGGCAGCTGGCTGCTCTCCCGGACCAGCCGGCACACCTGGACGCCGTTCATGCCGGGCAGCATCAGGTCGAGCAGCAGCAGGTCGGGCCGGAACTCGCGGAGCGCGGCGAGTCCCGCCTCGCCGGTCGCGGCGGTGCGCACCTCGTGCCCGCGGCGCCGGAGCCCGAGCTCGACGCCTTCGCGGACGGAGGGATCGTCTTCGATCAGCAGCACGCGTGGCATCTGTGGAGTATCCCAAGGTCGGAGCGGTGCCCCGCCGGGGAGGGGGCCCGGCGGGGCAGGTCGGAAGGGGCGGCGGGTCAGCCCCGCCGTACGAGACGGCCGACGGGTCAGCCCCGCCGTACGAGACGGCCGGCGCGGCCGGTGACGTTCCCGATCAGCGAGCTCACTTCGGTGAGCCGCAGAGGCCGGGCCAGGAGCGCGAACACGGCGACGATCACGACCGCGCCCGCCAGGCCTGCCGCCACGGGGCCCGCCGGGGCGCCCAGGTCGGCCGTCAGCAGGCCGAGCCCGGCGGCGGGGGCCGCAGCGGCGAGCAGCCGTACGAGTGCGGCACCGGCTCCCGTACCCGTCGTCTCCGCGCCCCTGAGGCGGCGGCCGAGGACGTACGCCGTCAGTCCCCAGCCCGCCCACAGCGCGAGCGAGTAGCCGGCCGCCATGCCCGCGACGGCCCAGCGGGCGGGCAGGAAGGCGGACGCGCAGACCGCGAGCAGCGCGTTGAGCCCGGCGATGACCAGGTTGAGCAGGAACGGGGTGCGGGTGTCGCGCATCGCGTAGAAGGCGCGGGTGCACACGTACTGGCCGGAGAGGGCGATCAGGCCGGGCGCGAGGGCCATCAGGATCCAGGCCATCGAGCGGACCGCGCCCGCGTCGGTCCGCCCGTACTGGAAGACCGTCGCCATCAGCGGCACGGCGAGCGCGAACAGGGCGCAGGCGGCCGGGACGACGGCGGCCGCGGTGGTGCGCTGCGCGTAGGCGACGTCCCGGCGCACTCCCGTGAGGTCGCCGTCCGCCGCCGCGCCGCTCATCCGGGGCATGAGGGCGGTGACGAGGGCGACGGTGACGATGCCGTGCGGGACGGCCCACAGCAGGTAGGCGTTGTTGTACGCGCTGAGCCCGGCGCCCTCGGCGCGCTGCCCGGCCGCCGTGGCGACCTTGGTCGTCACCCAGTACGCGGCCTGGTTGGTGAGGACGAGGAGCACGAGCCAGCCGGCCGCGCGCAGCGGCGCGGCGAGTCCGCTGCCGCGCCAGTCGAGCCGGGGCCGCCAGCGGAAGCGGGCCGCCCGCAGCGAGGGCAGGAGCGCGAGGGCCTGGAGGGCGATGCCCGCGGTGGTGCCCCAGCCGAGGAGCGCGGTCTCCCCGGCGGTCAGGTCGCCGCCGTCGGACACGGCGAGGAAGAGCGCGAAGACGCCGATGACGACGAGGTTGTTGAGGACGGGCGTCCACATCATCGCGCCGAACCGACCGCGCGCGTTGAGCACCTGTCCGAGCAGGGTGAAGAGGCCCAGGAAGAAGATCTGCGGCAGGCAGGAGCGGGCGAAGGCGATGGTCATGTCGCGCTGCGCGCCGGTGTAGTCGGTGTAGCCGTCGACGATCGCGGGCGCCGCGAGCACGGCGACGGCGGTCAGGACGGTGAGGGCGAGCACGCAGACGGTGAGCAGCCGGTCGGTGTAGGCGACGCCGCCGTCCGCGTGCTCCTTGGCCGCCTTGACGAGTTCGGGCACGAAGACGGCGTTGAGGGCGCCGCCGAGCAGCAGCATGTAGACGATGGTCGGCACCGAGTTGCCGACGGCGTACCCGTCGGCGACGAAGCCGGTGCCGATGGCCGCGGCGACGACCGCGGACCGCGCGAAGCCGGTGGCGCGGGAGACCAGCGAGCCGGCCGCCATGAGGGCGCCGCTGCGGGCCACGGACGGCGCGGTCTTCGCCCCGGCCGCGGCCCCGTCTCCGGTCGGTCCGCCGGTCGGCCCTCCGGTCGGTTCGCCGGTCGGTTCGCCAGTCGGTTCCCCGGGTCCTCCGGTGGGCGTTGCGGTGGTGCTCGCCGTCATCGGCGGGCCAGGTACGCCTGGAAGGCGCGGTACAGCGTGTGGTTGGTCGTGCCGGGCAACGGAATCTCCCACTCCCCCAGGGTCTCGACGACCTGTCCGCCGGTGCCGAGCTTCCAGCGCAGCAGCCCGTGGGCGCGGTCGTCCGGGTCGAGGGTGGAGGGTACCCCGCGCAGGTCGTAGACGTCGGCGCCGACGGCGTGGGCGTCGAGCATCATGCGCCACTGCAGCGCGTTGGACGGGCGGACCTCGCGGCGGTGGTCGGCGGAGGCGCCGGTCTGGTACCAGACCCGCCGGCCGACGGTGATCATGGTGTGGGCGGCGAGGACCTCGCCCTCGTGCCGGGCGAGGTACAGCTTCATGCGTCCCGGCTGTTCGGCGTTGAGGACGGCGTACTGGCGCTCGTAGTACGCGAGGGAGCGGCCGAGCCGGAAGCCGTCGCGCTCCTCGGTGATCCGCAGCAGCCGGTGGAACTCTGGCAGGTCGGCGGCGGAACCGACGACGACCTCGACGCCGCTCTTGCGCGCCTTGCGGATGTTGCGCCGCCACTCCTGGTTGAGCCCGTTCCACAGGTCGTCGGAGCTGCGGCCGGTGAGCGGCACCTGGTAGACGTGCCGGGGCTGGGCGTCGGCGCCGTCCTCGGAGTCGCCGCCGCACTTGCGCCAGCCTCGGGCGCGCAGCCGTTCGGCGACGGCGGAGCCGAGCGGGTCGACCTCGCTGGCGAGGACGTCGCCGAGGCGCCGCCCGGGTCCGGTGTGCGCCTTGAGGGTGGCGGCGGTCCAGCGCCGGTACGCGGGCCCCGGCCCGATGCGTACGGCGAACACGCCGGAGGCCCGCAGGTGCCTCAGGAGCGGGTCGAGCCAGCCGTCCACGTCGGGGTCGGCCCAGTCGGCGACGGGCCCTTCGGGCAGGTAGGCGAAGTACTTGCGGGTGCCGGGGAAGGCACGGAGCAGTACCAGGGCGACACCGGTGAGCTCGCCCGACTCGGGTCCCCAGCCGACGAGTTGGTGCGTCCAGCCGTCCTTCACCTGGGCCCAGGCGGGGAGCTGGAGGAAGCTGGGCCCGTCCGGGCCGGTGGAACGGGTCGCGAGGAAGGCGCGGTACGCCTCGGGTGTGACCGGTCCGAGCCGCAGCGCGCGAGCGGGAGCCGGTACGGACGCGGGCGTCACGAGCAGCGCTGACACAACGGGGAGCCTCCTTGTTCCGCCCCGTTCGGTGGTGGGGCGCACAGCAGGCTCACAGCCGGTATTGACCGGTCCGCGCGAGGAATGTGACCGGACGATGACCGTTTCTCTTCAGCCGCCGTCACATGGCCCGGGGGCCGGGCGCGGGCGGTTCGGGGCGCCCTAGAGTCCGGTTCATCCCACGCTTTCCCACTCCTCCTGCGGAGGTCTGTCCCGTGCTGCGGACACGTATACGCATATCCCTGCTCGTTCTCACGGCGGCGTCGCTGACCGCCTGTTCGGCGGCGACGGCGGACGACGCCAAGCCTCCGGCCACCGCCTCGCCGGACACCCCGGCGAAGGTGACCGTGGCTCCCCCGGCGGCCGGCCGGCCCATGACCGTGACGGCGAGCGGCGGCACCCTCGCGCGGGTGAAGGTGGTCGACGGGGACGGCGGCGTGCTCGCGGGCCGTACCGCGTCCGGTGGGGGCACCTGGACCTCGGACCGCAAGGCCGCGCCCGGCACCTCGTACACGGTCGAGGTGACCGCGCGCAGCGCCGGCGGCAAGGAGACGACGTCCCGGTCGACGCACGCGATCCCGGAGGCGGACACGGTCAACAAGCTGACGCTGGCGCCCGGCAAGAACACCACGGTGGGCATCGCGCAGCCGCTGTCGATCGTGTTCGACCGCCCGGTGAAGAACAAGGCGGACGTGGAGCGCCAGTTGAAGGTCACGACGTCCGACTCCACCGAGGGCTCGTGGGGCTGGCTGACGGACTACTCGGGCAAGGACCGGGTGGACTGGCGGCCCAAGGAGTACTGGAAGCCGGGCACCAAGGTGACCCTGGAGGCGACGCTCGACGGCACCGACTCGGGCGGCAGCGGCGGCTGGTTCGTCCGCGACTACCGCACCGGCTTCACCGTCTCCGACCAGGCCCAGGTGGTCAAGGTCGACCTGGACACCAAGAAGCTCACCGTCCAGCGCGACGGCCGCACCGTCCGCACCATCCCGGTCTCCGGCGGCACGCCCGGCGGCGACAAGCGCTCCTGGCGGGGCACGGCCGTGCTCATGGCGAAGGAGGGCACGATCAACATGAACTCCGAGACGGTCGGCCTCGGCGACGCCTACGACAAGATGGTCGACTACTCGATGCGCCTGACCTGGTCGGGCATGTACGCCCACGCGGCGCCGTGGAACGCCGCCTACTTCGGCCGCGCGAACAAGAGCTCCGGCTGCATCGGCATGAGCACCGAACAGGCCCGGTCCTTCTACGACCTGGTCCGCCCCGGCGACCCCTTCGAGATCAAGGGCGAGGACACCAAGGGCACGGTGGCGGAGGGCAACGGCTACGGGGCGTGGAACGTGTCGTGGCCGGCCTGGAAGGCGAAGAGCGCGCTGCACTGACGGGGACGCCCCTGGCCGGTCCGGAAGCCCTTCGGGGGTGGGCTTCCGGACCTCGGGACTTCCGGGCCTCAGGGCTTCCGGGCCTCAGGGCCGCGGGACCCGGGACCCGGGACATGGGACCCGGGACATGGGACCCGGGACATCGGCCTCAGGCGGAGGAGGCGGCCTCCAGGAGGGTCTCGGCGGCGGCGGTGCGGGCGTAGAGGACGGAGCGGCCGGCGCGGTGGGCGCTGACCAGGCCCGCGTCGCGCAGCGCGGTGAGGTACTGGGAAACCGCGGCCGGGGAGAGCCCGGTGCGGTGGGCCAGTTCGGTGGTGGAGGCGGGCGCCTCCAGCTCGCTCAGCAACAGGGCGCGCGAGCGGCCGAGTACGGGTGCGAGGACGCCGGCTCCGGCGGCGGGCCGTTTCTCCCACAGCCCGCCGGTGCCCCGTGCCGGGTAGGCGAGCTGCGGCGGGTCCGGCGGTCGCACCCGGCTCCGCAGCCCGGGTCCGCTGAACGCCGAGGGGATGAGGAGCAGCCCCGCACCCGCGGACTCGCGGGACAGCTGCCGCTTTCGGCGGGCCAGCCGCAGCGCACTGCCGTGCCAGCTCACCGAGTCGTGCAGGTCGTCGAAGAGCCGGCCCGCGCCGTGCTCGGCGACCGTCCGGGCCCGGTGGTGGATGTCGGCGTCCAGTACGGCCTTCACCCGTCCCCAGTAGGGGGCCAGGGCCAGATCCCAGTACCTTTCGATCTCGTGGACGACCTTGGCGAGGCGGCTTGGCGGGTCGGCGTGCAGGGCCCGCAGCCGTGGGCCGAGGTGCCCCTGGTGGCGGGCGAGGTGATCGAGGTCCTCGCGTACCCGGTCGGCGGGTGAGGCCAGGATCGCCCGCAGCTCCGCCGCCGGCGCGGGCGCCGGCCCGGCGGGGGCCGGGTTGAGGAAGTCGGGCACGTAGCCGGCGGACGTGATCAGCTCGGCGAGCCACCCCTCGTGCAGCCCGGCGGCCACCACGCGCGGCCGCACCTGCTCGACCCAGGGCCGGTGGACCGGATGCCCGGCGCGGGACGTCAGCAGCCGGAAACTGGGCGCGACCTCCCACATCGGAGAGACGGCGAACCGCACCTGTGCCAGGTCCCCCGCCGAGAACGCCAGCTCTGCCAGGACGACCACTCCTCGATGGATTCAGGCATGTCCGAATCAATGGCGGGCCAGCCTACCGCGCGCGGATCATCACGCCATGACCTCACAAACCATCACCGCGGCGGCGTCCGGCACCTGGGAGCTCGGCGACCGCACGGTCAACCGGATCGGCTTCGGCGCGATGCGCCTCACCCAGCACGGCGAGGCGCTCACGCCCGACGCGGTCCCGCGCGACCGCGACCAGGCGGTCCGAGTGCTGCGCCGCGCGGTCGAACTCGGCGTGAACCACGTCGACACCGCCGCCTTCTACTTCTCGCCGCTGCGCTCCGCCAACGAGCTGATCAACCACGCCCTGGCCCCCTACCCGGACGACCTCGTCATCGTCACCAAGGTCGGACCGGGCCGCGACCCCTCCGGCACCTGGCTGCCCCATGCCACCCCCGGACAGCTGCGCGGCCAGGTCGAGGAGAACCTGCGGCAGCTCGGCCGCGACCACCTCGACGTGGTCAACCTGCGGATCGTCGGCACCGACTCCATCGCCGAACGCTTCGGCGCACTCGCCGAACTGCGCGACGCCGGACTCGTCCGCCACCTGGGCCTGTCCAACATCCGTCCCCACCACCTCGCCGAGGCGCAGGCCATCGCCCCGGTGGTCTGCGTCCAGAACATGTACGGCATCGGCGCACCGTCCGAACAGGAGGAACTCCTGCGCCTCTGCGGTGAACAGGGGATCGCCTTCGTGCCGTTCTACTCGATCGCGGGTGACGGACGCACGGCCGGCGCGCCCGCCGACGACAGCGGCGCGGTGCGGGCGGTCGCCCGCGCCCGTGGGGTGAGCACCGCCCAGGTCCGGCTGGCCTGGACGCTGCACCGGGGCTCGCACGTCCTGGCCATCCCCGGCACCGGCGACCTCGACCACCTCGACCAGAACGTCGCGGCCGGCGCGCTGCGCCTGTCCGACGACGAACTCACCGTCCTGGACGCGCGTTAACCGTTCGACACCCACCTCGGGCGGGCGGCAGACTCTCGCCGATGACGACGACTGAACGCACCGATACGCCGCCCTCCTGGGACGAGCGCACGCAGCTGACCACCTTCCTGGACTACGCCCGCGCCACGGCGGTCGCCAAGTGCGAGGGCGTGTCCGCGGAGGACGCCCGCAAGGCTCCCCTCCCGCACTCGCCGCTGATGACGCTGTGTGGGCTGATCAGCCATCTGCGCTGGTGCGAGCACTGGTGGCTGGACGTGGTGTTCCTGGGCGGAGAACTCCAGGGCCCGCTCGCCGAGGCGACCGACGACGACCCCGACCCCGAGATGCGGACGGCGGTCGACATCCCGCTGCCCCGGCTCATCGCCGAGTACGAGGAGCAGAGCGCCCGCTTCCGCCGCCTGGTCGCCGACCACGGCCTGGACGCGAAGGCCAAGCGCCCCGTCCGCGACGGCCTTGAGGTGGACCTCCGCTGGATCCTCCTGCACCTCATCGAGGAGACGGCCCGCCACAACGGCCACCTGGACATCATCCGCGAGCTCCTCGACGGCCGTACGGGCAGCTGAAACACCCCTGCGGGTGGTTTATCCGATTCACGCCACCGGCCCGTGACGCGCCGACTACGCTCGGCGACAGAGCGGAACGAGACGCCGCGCGCGTCGCAGGCCGGAGGTACCCACCGTGGTCAACATCGCCCAACTCGACCCCAGCGCCTCCCCGTTGGACTACTACGGCTGGGAACTCCGCCGCCAACGCGAGGCGGCCGGGCTCACCCAGAACCAGCTCGGCGACTGCATCTTCTGCACGGGCTCCCTGGTCGGCCAGATCGAGACCACGAGGAAACTCCCCACCCGCGAGTTCTCCGAACGGGTGGACGCGGCCCTGGGCACGGGCGGCCTGTTCTCCCGCCTGATCGGCCTGGTGCTGCGCAGCCAGCTGCCGTCGTGGTTCCAGCCGTACGCGGAGATGGAGGCGCGCGCCACATACATCTCCACGTTCCAGACCCAGGTGGTGCACGGCCTGCTGCAGACACCCGCATACGCGCGGGCGCTGCTTGCCGTCGACTACCCGGACAAGGTCGAGGAGTTGCTGGCGGCTCGCCTCGAACGCCAGCGCATCCTGGAGCGTGCCGAACCGCCGGCACTGTGGGTCGTGCTGAGCGAGGCCGTGCTGCTCCAGCAGGTGGGCAGTCGCGAGGTCATGCGCGAACAACTCGCGCATCTCCTGAGCTTCCGCGACAACCCGTGGGTACACATCCAGGTGCTGCCCTTCGCCGTCGGCGAGCACGCGGGCATGATGGGTTCGTTCACGCTTCTCAGGTTCGACGACGACCCCGCCCTGTTCTACGTCGACAGTTACGACCAGGGCCACATGACCGCCAATCCGTCCGTGATCAAGGAGCGTTCCGTCGGCTACGCTCGGCTGCAAGCCACGGCCCTCTCCACCGAGGACTCGGCGGTACTGATCGCTCGCGTGATGGAGGAACGCTATGGAGACCCGTCCTGACCTGCCCGGAGCGCGGTGGCGGAAGTCCTCGTACAGCGGCACCAACGGCGGCGAATGCGTCGAGGTCGCCGACGGCCACCCCGGCGCCGTCCCCGTCCGCGACAGCAAGAACCCCGCCGGCCCGGTCCTGATCGTCGGCGCCGAGGCGTGGCAGACGTTCGTGGACGCTGTCCGCTAGCCCCACTGCCGTGAGAATGCAAAGGCTTGTGTCCCAAGCGTTCGAGAGGTTCGTGAGGGTGCACTTCGCGAACTCGCCGATCGGCGGGTCATCCGTTCCGACCGTGCACCCACCGACGAGTGCGGATCAGATCGCCGAGCTCCAGCGTCGCTTCAACGGGTACCTTGAGCCTTCGTACCGTGAATTCCTCCTGTCGACGGATGGCATGCAGGGAGATTCCTTCACCTACCTCGGCTGCCGCGATTGGACACCAGGTGGCCGAGGCAAGGACGCCGCCGCGTACCTGAAAGTGCTCGAAGACGCCGACACGGCGTGGGACGTGGGCATACCCCGTGGCGTTGCGCTGTTTCCCGTCGCCATCGACGAGTTCGGCAGGGACGGCATCTTCATGCTGAATCTCGGTTCGGACGTTCCCTATCGCTTCTGGCGGGTGGGAGGGGGATCAAGTTCCTTCTTCGTGGACTTCTATGAGGTGCTCGCGTACATGGCGGACCTGACGTCTCTTCATCCGGTGGAAACCCTTGACTGAGCCTGCGAACGTCAAGGACATCGTGCATCGACTCTTCAGGGATCGGCTCGTCGAATACCTCTCGGAGTCACCCATCGGATGCACCCCGGCGCCCGCGCTGTACGAACCCGCAGCGGCGAGTGAGCGAGTCGGCCTGGAAGCGCGATCCGAGGTCGCGTGGGACGACGGGTATCGCGAGTTTCTCGCGATCACGGATGGGATGAACGGGTTCCACCTGTCGATTCTCGGAGTCAAGGACTGGGGTCCCGACGGGCCGGGCGAAGCCGCCGCGCGCCTCCTCGAAGACTCTCGGGACATCGGTCTCCACCTGGACGAGGGGATCCCCGAGGGGGTGCCGCTCTTTCCGGTCGCGCTGAATTCAGGTCACAGTGTCGGCGTCTTCATGGGCGACATCGGATCCGGTGCGCGGTACTGGCTCATCGGAGAAGGAGACAGCTCCTTCTTCGACGAGTTCGTCGATGTCCTGACGTACTTGGGTGGCGAGCGCAGGAATCTCCGCGACTCGCTCGTCTGAGAGCGGCGGAGTCACATGCCGCGCTCCGGGCCCCGCCACTCCTCCGGAAGGTCGTCGGCGGTCATCGGGAGGTGGCACAGCCGCACCGGGCCGGGGTAGAAGGCCGAGCTGTTGGGGCCGGCCATGTCCTCGCCGATGAGGTAGCGGTAGAGCCACTCGGCGAAGCCCATGTCGTACCGTGCCCAGCCGCCCTCCCCGTCCTCGACCACGAGGCAACGAGCCGCCCCGTCCGCGGTCAGCAGGAAGACGGTCTCTCCGCGGTCGGTGCTCGCGAGCGGCCACAGCCCGTCGCTGGTGCCGAAGCGCAGTTCCTCGACGCCGAGCAGCTGGCGGGGGTCCTCGTCAGGGGCGAGGCCGTCCCAAGGTATGGCAGACCACGCTTGGACTTTGTCCTGGATCTGCTGGCCCAGATTCCAGCGTTCCGGCGCGGGGTGGGTCAGGTACAGGTGGCCGTTGAGCTGGATGGGAGCGTACGCGTCGACGAGGGTTCGGTAGTCGGACGGCAGCCGGATGCCAAGGGCGGCGTGGAGCCGCTCCCAGGCGGCCGGGTCCGTGTGGCGGTTCCGGGGCGGGCCGAGCATCGCCGTGACGGCCGGCACGTAGTCGGTCGTCCCGGTCACGGCGCCGACATCTCCCACACCAGAACCTCCGCGTCCGCCGTAGCCAGCAGCGCCAGCCCCTCCTCCCCCGTCGCCCGGGCCGCGTCGCCCGCCCCCAGCTCCTCGCCCGCCAGCCGGACCGTGCCGCGCACCACGTGGACGTACACGTGGTCGGCGTCCGGGACCGCTGCCCGCTCGCCCAGTTCCAGGCGGCGGACGTGGAGCATCGCGCCGGCCGCAGGGACGGCGTACGGGGTGGCGTCGGCGATGCCGCGGACGACGTCGTAGGCGGGCTCGCCGCCCGGCTGCGTCGGCGCCAGCCACATCTGGACGAAGACCAGCGGGTCGGGGCCGTCGTTCCGCTCGACGTGCCGCACGCCGGCCGCCGCGCTCAGGTGCTGGAGGTCGCCGCGGCGGACGACGGTCGCGTGGCCCGTCGAATCGCGGTGGGTGAGCTCGCCCTCGACGACCCAGGTGACGATCTCCGTGTGGCTGTGGGGGTGCTCGTCGAAGCCGGAGCCGGGGGCCAGGCGCTCCTCGTTGCAGGCGAGCAGCGCGCCGAAGCGGAGGTTGTCGGGGTCGTAGAACCGGCCGAAGGAGAAGGCGTGCCGGGTGTCGATGCCGGTCTCCGGGTCGCCTCCGGGGTACCGCTCCCCGCCGCGCTGGATGCGTATCACGGGGTCACGGTAGCCGTGGCCGCCGCCGCGATGGCGGCGAAACCGCCCCGACCCCGCACGTCGCCGTCCCGATAAGGCAGTCTTGTCCCCGTGTCTGAACCCGTGAACGCCGCTCACCCGCATGCCGCGACCCTGAAACGCCTGGAGCAGTCCTCCGGGCGGCTCGCCGCCAGCGCCATTGCCCGCATGGACGAGACGCTGCCGTGGTACCGGGCGATGCCGCCCGAGAACCGGTCGTGGATCGGTCTGGTCGCGCAGGCCGGCATCGCCGCGTTCACGGAGTGGTTCCGGCACCCGGAGACCCCGCAGGCGATCTCCACCGACGTCTTCGGGACCGCGCCGCGCGAGCTGACCCGGGCGATCACGCTGCGGCAGACCGTGGAGATGGTCCGTACGACGATCGAGGTCATGGAGTCGGCGATCGAGGAGGTCGCCGCGCCCGGTGACGCGTCGGTCCTGCGCGAGGCGCTGCTGGTGTACGCGCGGGAGATCGCCTTCGCGACCGCCCAGGTGTACGCGCAGGCCGCGGAGGCCCGGGGCGCGTGGGACGCGCGGCTCGAGTCGCTCGTCGTCAACGCGGTGCTGTCGGGCGAGGCAGACGAAGGCGCCGTGTCCCGCGCCGCGGCCCTTGGCTGGAATTCGCCGGAGAACGTGTGCGTGGTGCTCGGGACCGCGCCCGACGGGGACAGCGAACTGACCGTCGAGGCGATCCGCCGGGCCGCCCGGCACGCCAAGCTCCAGGTCCTCACCGGCGTCCTCGGCGACCGGCTCGTGGTGATCGCGGGCGGCAACGACAACCCGCTGGCGGTCGCCAAGGCGCTGATCGGGCCCTATGCGGCGGGGCCCGTCGTCGCCGGGCCCGTGGTGCCCGACCTGCTCGCGGCGACCCGGTCCGCGCAGGCCGCCGCGGCCGGCCTCAAGGCGTGTTCGGCCTGGCAGGACGCCCCGCGCCCGGTGCTCGCGGACGATCTCCTGCCGGAGCGCGCGATCGCCTCCGACCCTTCGGCCCGCGAGCAGTTGGTGGAGGAGATCTACAGACCGCTGGAAGAAGCCGGATCGGCGCTCCTCGAAACGCTCAGTGTCTACCTGGAGCAGGCGAGCAGTCTGGAAGGCGCGGCGCGGATGCTCTTCGTGCACCCGAACACCGTGCGCTACCGGCTTCGACGTGTGACCGACGTCACCGGATGGTCACCCTCCGACGTCCGGTCGGCCTTCACCCTGCGGATCGCGCTCATCCTCGGGCGCTTGGCCGACGCGGATACGCAGTCCTAGACTTTTGTCGAACACCAACAATTCCCCCGACGGTTCTTCGTCCTTGTCCCCACGGGCGTCCAGGACCGTCCCCAAGAGAGAGTGTGAGGGTGCTCGTACTCGTCGCTCCCGGCCAAGGCGCTCAGACGCCCGGCTTCCTGACTCCCTGGCTCGAAATCCCCGGTGCCGCCGACCGCGTCGCGGCCTGGTCCGACGCCATCGGGCTCGACCTTGCCCACTACGGCACGAAGGCGGACGCGGACGAGATCCGTGACACCGCCGTGGCCCAGCCGCTGCTCGTGGCCGCAGGCCTGCTCTCCGCCGCCGCCCTCGCCGACGGCCTCGACCTCGCTCCCGGCGCGGTCGCGGGCCACAGCGTCGGCGAGTTCACCGCCGCCGCGTTCGCGGGCGTCCTCGACGACACCGCCGCGCTGCAGCTCGTGCGGTCCCGTGGTCTGGCGATGGCCGAGGCCGCCGCGATCACCGAGACCGGCATGTCGGCGCTGCTCGGCGGCGACCCCGAGGTGACCGTCCCGCACCTGGAGAAGCTGGGTCTGACCCCGGCGAACGTGAACGGCGCCGGCCAGATCGTGGCCGCCGGCACCCTGGAGCAGCTGGCCGCCCTGGCCGAGGACAAGCCCGAGGGCGTCCGCCGGGTCGTTCCACTGAAGGTCGCCGGCGCGTTCCACACGCACCACATGGCGCCCGCCGTGGCGAAGCTGGAGGAGGCGGCCCAGGGCCTGTCCCCGGCGGACCCGGCCACGGCCTACGTCTCCAACAAGGACGGCAAGGTCGTCACCGGTGGCGCGGAGGTCATCGCCCGCCTGGTCGGCCAGGTCGCCAACCCGGTCCGCTGGGACCTGTGCATGGAGACCTTCCAGGAGCTCGGCGCGACCGGCCTGATCGAGGTGTGCCCCGGCGGCACCCTGACCGGCATCGCCAAGCGCGCCCTGCCCGGTGTCCGCACCGTGGCCCTGAAGACCCCGGACGACCTCGACGCGGCCCGCACGCTCGTCGCGGAGACGGCCTCGGCCTGACAAGGAGTGTCGACAAGCATGGCGAAGATCAAGCCCAGTAAGGGCGCCCCGTACGCGCGCATCCTCGGTGTCGGCGGCTACCGCCCGACCCGTGTGGTGCCCAACGAGGTGATCCTCGAGAAGATCGACTCGTCGGACGAGTGGATCCGTTCGCGTTCCGGCATCGCGACCCGTCACTGGGCGTCCCCCGAGGAGACGGTCACGGCGATGTCCGTGGAGGCCGCGGGCAAGGCCATCGCCGACGCCGGGATCGACCCCGAGCAGATCGGCGCGGTCGTCGTCTCCACGGTGTCGCACTTCAAGCAGACCCCGGCGGTGGCGACCGAGATCGCGGACAAGATCGGCTCCGGCAAGCCGGCCGCGTTCGACATCTCCGCCGGCTGCGCGGGCTTCGGCTACGGCCTCACGCTCGCCAAGGGCATGATCGTCGAGGGTTCCGCCGAGTACGTCCTCGTGATCGGCGTGGAGCGGCTGAGCGACCTGACGGACCTCGAGGACCGTGCGACGGCCTTCCTGTTCGGCGACGGCGCGGGCGCCGTGGTCGTCGGCCCGTCGGACGAGCCGCACATCGGCCCCACGGTCTGGGGTTCGGAGGGCGACAAGTCCGAGACGATCAAGCAGACCGTGCCGTGGAACGAGTTCCAGCTCGGCGACGTGTCGAAGCTTCCCCTGAACGACAAGGGCGAGGTCAAGTTCCCGGCCATCACGCAGGAGGGCCAGGCGGTGTTCCGCTGGGCCGTCTTCGAGATGGCGAAGGTCGCCCAGCAGGCGCTGGACGCCGCCGGCATCTCGGCGGACGACCTGGACGTCTTCATCCCGCACCAGGCCAACATGCGGATCATCGACTCGATGGTGAAGACGCTCAAGCTGCCGGAGCACGTCACGGTCGCCCGCGACGTGGAGACCACCGGCAACACCTCGGCCGCCTCGATTCCGCTCGCGATGGAGCGGCTCCTGGCGACCGGGAAGGCGAAGAGCGGCGACACGGCGCTCATCATCGGCTTCGGGGCGGGTCTCGTCTTCGCCGCGACGGTCGTTACTCTCCCCTAGGCACTCCGGATCTCTCCGGAAAGCCCGTTACCTCAGCACAGACACAAGAAGGAGCGCCAGCATGGCCGCCACCCAGGAAGAGATCGTCAAGGGTCTCGCCGAGATCGTGAACGAGATCGCCGGCATTCCGGTCGAGGACGTCGAGCTCGACAAGTCCTTCACCGACGACCTGGACGTCGACTCCCTGTCCATGGTCGAGGTCGTCGTGGCCGCCGAAGAGCGCTTCGACGTCAAGATCCCGGACGAGGACGTCAAGAACCTCAAGACCGTCGGCGACGCGACCGACTACATCCTCAAGCACCAGGCCTGATTCGGCCCCAGCCGGACCCGCTCCGGCTGACCCGGTCCGCCACCCAGCGGTGGCGCCGTCTTCCGACCATCACACACATGGAGAAAGATTTCCTGTGAGCTCGACCAATCGCACCGTGGTCGTCACCGGTATCGGCGCAACGACTCCGCTGGGTGGCGACTCCGCTTCCACCTGGGAGGGTCTCCTCGCGGGACGCTCCGGCGTCCGCCCCCTCGAGGGCGAGCGCTTCGCGGAACTGCCCGTGCGTATCGCCGCGCAGATCGCCGTGGACCCGTCCGAGGTGCTCCCCCGTCCCCAGGCCCGCAAGCTGGACCGCTCGGCGCAGTTCGCGCTGATCGCGGCGCGCGAGGCGTGGGCCGACGCGGGCTACACCGGCCCGGCCGGCGAGGACTCCAAGATCGCTCCCGAGCGTCTCGGTTCCGTCATCGCCTCCGGCATCGGTGGTGTCACCACCCTGCTCGACCAGTACGACGTGCTGAAGGAGTCCGGCGTCCGCCGCGTCTCCCCGCACACCGTGCCGATGCTCATGCCCAACAGCCCCTCCGCCAACGTGGGTCTGGAGGTGAACGCCCGCGCGGGTGTCCACACCCCCGTGTCCGCGTGCGCGTCGGGCGCCGAGGCCATCGGCTACGCCATCGAGATGATCCGCACCGGCCGTGCCGACGTGGTCGTCGCCGGCGGCACCGAGGCGGCGATCCACCCGCTGCCGATCGCGGCCTTCGCCAACATGATGGCGATGTCCAAGAGCAACGACGAGCCCGAGAAGGCCTCCCGCCCCTACGACAAGGGCCGTGACGGCTTCGTCCTGGGCGAGGGCGCGGGCGTGATCGTGCTCGAGTCCGAGGAGTACGCGAAGGCGCGCGGCGCGCGGATCTACTGCGAGGCGCTGGGCCAGGGCCTGTCGGCCGACAGCCACCACATCGCGCAGCCCGAGCCGACCGGCCGTGGCATCGCGGAGGCGCTGCAGAACCTGCTCGACGCCTCGGACCTGAAGCCTTCCGAGGTCGTCCACCTCAACGCGCACGCCACGTCGACGCCGCAGGGCGACGTCGCCGAGATCAAGGCGCTGCGGAAGGTCCTGGGCGACGACCTCGGTCATGTCGCGATCTCCGCGACCAAGTCGATGACGGGTCACCTCCTGGGCGGCGCGGGCGGCATCGAGACCGTCGCCACGGTCCTCGCCCTGCACCACC
Organism: Streptomyces sp. NPDC012637; assembly: GCF_042954805.1. Lineage (NCBI taxonomy): Bacteria > Bacillati > Actinomycetota > Actinomycetes > Kitasatosporales > Streptomycetaceae > Streptomyces > Streptomyces sp. NPDC012637. The sequence continues at coordinate 108,192 of NZ_JBIBDS010000003.1, read as the reverse complement.
GCCTGGCCCCGCCGACGATCAACGTCGACGACCTGGACCCGGAGGTCGACGCCGACATCGTCCGCGACGAGCCGCGCGAGCTGCCCCAGGGCACGATCGCCGCGATCAACAACAGCTTCGGCTTCGGCGGCCACAACGTGGTGCTGGCCTTCCGTTCGGTCTGATCCGCCGTCACACGCCTGTGAGGCCCCCTGCCGGGATGTTCCGGCCGGGGGCCTCCGGCGTGTCGTCACCTGCCGCGAGCACGAGGTGGACGGGGCCGGCGCAGCGCGCCGAAGCCCGTGGGGCGCCCCGGCGCCGGGCGGTGCGAGGAGCGCCAGGGGCACGAGGGGCGCTTCGGAGGATCAGACGACCTGGTGGAGCCAGCGGACGGGTGCGCCCTCACCCGCGTAGCGGAAGGGCTCCAGTTCGTCGTCCCAGGGCTTGCCGAGCAGCTTGGCGATCTCGGCCTCCAGGACCGTCTCGCCCTGCGCGGCGCGGGCCAGGGCGGCGCGCAGCCGGTCCTCGGGGACCAGGATGTCGCCGTGGATGCCGGTGACGGCGTGGAAGATGCCGAGCTCGGGCGTGGCGCTGTAGCGCTCGCCCTCCGCGGTGGCGCAGGGTTCGGCGGTCACCTCGAAGCGGAGCATCTGCCAGCCGCGCAGCGCCGAGGCGAGTTTGGAGGCGGTGCCGGTCTCGCCCTGCCAGGAGAACTCGGCTCTCCAGGTGCCCGGGGACGCGGGCTGACGGATCCAGTCGAGCTGGACCCTCGCACCGAGTACGCCCGCCACCGCCCATTCGACGTGCGGGCAGAGCGCGCGCGGTGCGGAGTGAACGTACAGGACTCCACGTGTCGTCACCGGGACCTCCAGTGTGGGACGAGGTTCGCCTTTTCCCAGCGGCCTCAGTAAACAACATCACGAAGAATGAGCTTCGCAAACCCCCAAAAAGGGGACAGCATGTGACGTGATGTAATTTACCGGAGCCGATCGGCAGGGGCGCCTCTGGTTCGACGGGGGAAAAGCTACCGTGCCGCGCCCGCGTCGGGGTGACGTACGGTCGGTCGGGGGCGGGTGGACACGAAGCTTTCACTCGCCAGGACGCCGAGGAGGGGCCGCCGGGATGCGCGGGCGACGACGATTCCGCACGGCCGCCGCGGCGGTCGCGCTGCTGTGCGCGACGGTGACGGCCGGCTGCTCGGCGGGAACCACCGCGGCGTCGGCCCCGACCCCGGCCCCGAAACCGCGGCCCACGCCCGTCTGGGACGCCTCGCCCGGTTCGGTCGCCGCCGTCGGCGACTCCATCACCCGCGCCTTCGACGCCTGCACGGTCCTCGCGGACTGCCCCGAGGTGTCCTGGGCGACCGGCACGGACGCCGCGGTCAACAGTCTCGCGCTGCGGCTGCTCGGTCCGCAGAAGGTGGCCGGCCGCAGCTGGAACCTGGCCCGCAGCGGGGCGCGGATGGCGGAGCTGCCGGAGCAGATGGCCGCCGCGGCGGCCCAACGCCCGGAGCTGGTGACGGTGATGATGGGCGCGAACGACGCCTGCCGGGACCGGGTGGCGGACATGACCCCGGTCGAGGACTTCCGCGCCTCGTTCACGACGGCGCTCGCCCGGCTGCGGGCCGGTGCGCCGAAGGCGCAGGTGTACGTGTCGAGCGTGCCGGACCTGAGGCGGCTGTGGGCGACCGGCCGGGTCAGCCCGATGGGCCGTCAGGTGTGGAAACTGGGCGTCTGCGGCTCGATGCTGGCGGACGCCGAGGACCTGGGGGCCGCGGCCGAGGAGCGCCGGACCCGGGTCCGCGACCGGGTGGTGGCGTACAACGAGGTGCTGCGCGAGGTCTGCGCGGAGGACGCCCGCTGCCGCTACGACGGCGGCGCGGTCTTCGGCTTCGCCTTCGGCCAGGGCCAGCTGAGCCCGTGGGACTTCTTCCATCCGAGCAAGGACGGCCAGGCCCGGCTGGCGGAGATCGCGTACCGGGAGATCAGCAGGAGGTAGGGGGTGCCCCGTCGGGCGTGGCGGGCGTCGCGGGCCCGGCACGCCGACGGGACGCCCCCGGGCCCCGGAGCGACTGTCAGGGTCCGCTCCGGGGCGGCTCTTCACCGCGGGCGCCTCAGATCTCCAGCGCCGCGGTCAGGCGGGCGTCCGCCAGGGAGTGGGCGGCCAGGACCTCGTACGCCCCGGGGACGAGGGTCCAGCCGTTCCGCTCCTCGTCCCAGATCTCGAAGGCGCGGCGGGGCAGTTCGATCGTGACCTCGACGGTCTCGCCGGCGGCGGCCTCGACGCTCGCGAAGCCGGCCAGCCAGCGGGCCGGGCGCTCGACCCGGTCCTCGGTGGGGGCCAGGTAGATCTGGACGACCTCGCGGCCGGTGCGCCCACCGGTGTTGGTGAGGGTGACGGTCGCGGACTCCGGGGTGGCGACGAGGGACTCGTAAGACCAGGTGGTGTAGCCGAGGCCGTGGCCGAAGGGGTACGCGGGGACGGCGCCGGCCTTGTCCCAGGCGCGGTAGCCGATGAACAGGCCCTCCGCGTAGTGGAGTTCGCCGTCGGTCGGGGTGACCTCGGTGACCGGCGCGTCGGCGAGGGCGACGGGCCAGGTGGTGGGCAGCCGGCCACCGGGCTCCTCCGCGCCGGTGAGGACGTCGGCGAGCGCGGCGCCGCCCTCCTGGCCGGGGAACCAGCCGAGCAGGATCGCGGCGACGTCCTCGCGCCAGGGCATCTCGACCGGGGAGCCGGCGTTGACGACGACCACGGTGTTGGGGTTGGCGGCGGCGACGGCGCGGACCAGGTCGTCCTGACGGCCGGGCAGGGCGAGGTCCTTGCGGTCGAAGCCCTCGGACTCGACGCGCTCGGTGGTGGCGACGACCACGACCGCGGTGTCGGCGGCGCGGGCGGCGGCGACGGCTTCGGCGATCAGTTCGTCCGGGTCACGTCGCGGACCGAGGTGGACGAAGGAGAACATGACGGCCGGGAGCGGCGCCGCGAACTCCTTGTCGAGGGTGTGGAGCAGGGACACCTCGACGGTCTCGCCGGCCGTGAGGGCGACCTTGCCGCGTTCGACGGGCGAGCCGAAGAAGGCCTCGAAGGGGTCGGTCTCGGGGCCCATGGCCTGCACGCCGGCGAAGAGGGTGCGCCCGGCGACCGTGAGGGTGTACGCGCCGAGGCCGCGGGTGCCGAAGGCGTGCTCGCCGCTCTCGCGCGGGGTGAAGGTGCCGACGACCTCGACGGAGGCGAGGTCGTCGTGGGTGACGCCGGCGGGGAGGTCGTCGCCGATCCACTGGACCTGGCCGTTGGGCAGGCTGCCCTCGCCGAGGACGTTCCCGGCGGCGTCGCGGCAGACCGCGCGGAGGGCGAAGCCCTGTTCGGCCGGGGCGAGTTCGTCGCTGGGGTCGGCGCCGACCGCGTAGGAGAGCGCCCCGTCGGGCAGGGCGGCGGTGAGGCCGTCGAGCGGGGAGACGACGTGCTCGGGGAAGACCTGGGCGGAGCCGCCGCCGAGGACCCGGGCGTCGCGGGCGGCGGCACCGGAGAGGGCGACGGTGGCACCGGCCGCGAGCGGGAGGGCCCGGCCCTCGTTGCGCACGAGGACGAAGCCGCGGCGGGCCGTCTCGCGGGCGAGCGCGTCGCCGTCGACGGCCTCGGGGGTCTCGGTGACGACGGCCGGGGCGCCGTCGAGGGCGCCGACGCGGGCGGCGAGCCGGAGGACGTTGCGCACGGCGGTGTCGACGGCGGACTCCTCGACCTCGCCGGCCCGTACGGCGGCGGCGAGCGCCTCGCCGTAGACGGTCCGGGGGCCGGGCATGGCCACGTCGAGGCCGCCGTCGATGCCGCCCTTGGTGGAGCGGGCGGCCATCCAGTCGGAGACGTTGTAGCCGTCGAAGCCCCACTCGCCGCGCAGCACCTCGTTCACGAGCCGGCGGTGCTCGGTCATGGTGGTGCCGTTGACCCGGTTGTAGGCGGTCATGATGCCCCAGGGGCGGGCGTTCCTGACGATGGCCTCGAAGGGGGCGAGGTAGAGCTCGCGCAGCGGGCGCGGCGCGATCCGGTTGTCGACGGTGAAGCGGTCGGTCTCGGCGTCGTTGCCGACGAAGTGCTTCACGGTGGTGCCGACCCCGCCGTCCTGGACGCCCTGGACGTAGCCGGTGCCGATCGCGCCGGTGAGGTACGGGTCCTCGCTGTACGCCTCGAAGTGGCGGCCGCCGAGCGGGGTGCGGTGGAGGTTGACGGTGGGCGCGAGGAGGACGTGGACGCCCTTGCGGCGGGCCTCCTGGGCGAGCAGCCGGCCGGCCCGGCGGGCGAGGTCCGGGTCCCAGGAGGCGGCGAGCGCGGTCGGGGAGGGCAGTGCGACGGACGGGTCGTCGGCGGTCCAGCGGACGCCGCGGACGCCGACTGGTCCGTCGGACATGACCAGTGAGGCCAGGCCGATCTCGGGCAGGGCGGGCAGCGACCACATGTCCTGTCCGGCGAGCAGCCGCGCCTTGGCGTCCAGGTCGAGCTTGCCGAGGGCCGCCTCGACGGCTGCCTCGCGCACGGTGTCCGCGGTGTCGGCGGTCGTCTCCGCCATGGCCGTACCTCCTCGTCGTGGGCTTGTGCGGCCATGGTGACCCGCCTACCTGTAGATCGGTAGGTTACGTTAGCATTTCGTTATCTGCCGGATGGCGTACGGTCCTGTCGACAGCGACGTACGGAAAGGGGGACGAGGCCGATGGCACGGTCCAGGAGCGAGGAACGCAAGGCGGAGATCGTCCGCGCCGCCCTCGAGGTGATCGCCGAGCGCGGCTACCGGGGCGCCTCCCTCGGCGCCGTCGCCGAGCGGGTCGGGCTGACCCAGCAGGGCCTGCTGCACTACTTCCCCACCAAGGAGGCGCTGCTCGTCGCCGTCCTGGAGGAGCGCGACCGCTGGGACACCAGCGGCGGCCGGGACCGCGAGCGCTGGCGCCTCGACCTCATGGAGTCGCTGGTCGAGTACAACGCGATGCGCCCGGGCATCGTGCAGACCTTCTCCGCCCTGCTCGGCGAGAGCGTCACCGAGGACCACCCGGCCCGGGCCTTCTTCACCGAGCGCTACACGCAGGTGCGGGAGAACATGGCGGACCTGCTGCGCGCCGAGTTCGGCGACGAACTGCCCGGCGGCCTCACCCCGGAACGGGCGGCGCCGCTGCTCACGGCCGTCATGGACGGCCTGCAGTTCCAGTGGCTGCTGGACCCGGACGCGGTGGACATGCCGGCATCGTTCCGGGACTTCCTCGCGCTCCTGAAGGAAGGGCATGTGAGGGCGCCGTAGCGGGAGTTGCGGGTGGGGCGGGATACTTCCGGCGGCCTGTCACCGGGACGGACACCCGGCCCGTCACCGTCGTACGGAAGGACCCCCGTGCCCCCGATACGCACCGCCCTCACCCTCGCCCTGATCCTGGCCGCCGTGGCGTCCGCCGCGCCGGCCGTCGCCGCGGACGCTCCCTCCCCCGCCGTCACCGTCGAAGAGGCCCGGCTCGACCGGGCCGCACCCCAGGAGATCCTGCGGCGCAGCGGATTCGCCTCCCTGGCACCGGAGTTCACCGCCTCGCTCGCGAAGGCCGACTCCTTCGCCGAGGCCGAGCGGACGGTCGCACGGTACGGAACCGGGCTCTGGCGGCGGGCGGTGGACCGGGCTCAGGGCCGAGGGCCGGCCGGCGGCGACCTGAGCCGGGACGACGACCGGCCGCTGTACTGGACCCGCCTGGCACTCACCCGCGAACTGCGCGCCTGGCAGCCGGCGTTCGGGATCACCGACGAGGGCCAGGTCCGGCTGCTCGACCGGCTGGAGCGCTCCTCACGCGGCCAGGACTCGATCCGCTACCCGTCCGGAAAGGGCGTGAAGCGCATCCTGCTGACCGGCTTCGACCCGTTCACGCTCGACCGGGACACCCGGATCAGCAACCCCTCCGGGGCCACCGCGCTCGCCCTCGACGGCACCTGGCTGCGTACCGCCGACGGCTCCCTCGCCCAGGTCGAGACGGCCGTCTTCCCGGTGCGCTGGCAGGACTTCGCGGACGGCTCGGTCGAACGGACCCTGCGCCCGCACCTGCCGGAGGTGGACCTGTTCACCACGGTGAGCCAGGGCCGGCCGGGCCGCTTCGACATCGAGCGGACCAACGGGGCCTGGCGCGGCGGCTTCCCGGACAACGAGAACCTGTCCCGTACGGAGACGGTGCCGGTGGCCGATCCGGCGACGCAGCCCCAGTGGACGTCGACGACCCTGCCGTACACGGCGATCACGGCGGCGCCGACCGGGCGCTTCCCCGTGTACGACAACACCTCGGTGACCGAGCTTCCGGCCGGGTCGGGCACCCCCGTGGTGCGGCCCGGCGGGCCGACGGCCGGCTCCGTCGCCCGGGCGGGCGGCGGCGGGAACTACCTCTCCAACGAGATCGCCTACCGCGCCACGCTGCTGCGCGACCGCCTCGGTCTGACCCGGCTGCCCGGCGGGCACGTGCACACGCCGGTGCTCCAGTTCGGCGCGGGGAACACCGACCCGGCGACGGGCGCGGTCACCGATGCCGAGTTCGTACGGAACAGGCTCGACATCATCGCCCAGGTGCGGGCGATCGTCGCCGTGGCGGCGGGGTACGAGGCACCCCCTAGCGCGGGGTGATCCCGCCCGCGTAGACGTTCTTCGGGGTGATGACCGACGTGACCGCGCGGGCGACGAGCGTCGAGGGCTCCTGGCCGTCGACGAGGGAGTCCGTGTTGAGGATGAGGACCAGGGTGGCCTTCTGCGAGGGCAGGTAGACGGTCACGGTCTCGTAGCCCGGCAGGGAGCCGTTGTGTCCGATCCACCCGTTGGTCTCGAGGATGCCGAGGCCGTAGTTGGTGCCGGGGAAGCCGGTCGGGAGCATCTTGAGCCGCTGGGCCTGCGTCCCGGGGCTCAGCAGCTTTCCGGTGGCGAGGACCGGGGCCCAGCGGCGCAGGTCCTCGAGGTTCGAGATCATCCCGCCGGCCGCCCAGGCCCAGCTGGGGTTCCAGTCCGTGGTGTCCGCGACGGCGCCCGTGAGCGTCTGGTCGCTGTAGCCGTGCGCGTGCGGCTCGGGGAACTCGGCGCCCTTCGGCAGGAAGCTGTGGCGCAGGCCCCCCGGGCGGACCACGCGGTCGTGGATGACGTCGGCGAGCCGCCGGCCGGTCACCTTCTCGACCACCAGGCCGAGCAGGACCAGGTTGGAGTTGCAGTACTCGAACCTGGACCCGGGGGCGAAGGTGTTGGCGTGCCGGTAGCCGTAGGAGAGCACCTCCCACGGGTTGAAGGCGCGCTTCGGCTCGCTCAGGAGGTCGTGGATGAAGTCGGGGTCGGAGGTGTACGGGAACAGGCCGCTGCGCATCTCGGCGAGGTGGCGCAGCGTGATCTTGTCGCCGTTCGGAACGCCGCGGACGTACCTGTCGATCGGGTCGTCCAGCTTCACCTTGCCGTCGTCGACGAGTTCGAGCAGTGCGGTGACCGTGAAGGTCTTCGTCTCGCTGCCGATCCGGACGTAGGTGTCGGTGAACATCGGCCGGCCGGTGGCCTTGTCGGCGATGCCGGTCGCCCGGACGTAACAGCCCTTGCCGGGCATCCACACGCCGGCGACGATGCCGGGGATGCCGGCCTGCTTGCGGACGTCCTCGATCGTCTTGTCGAGCTTGGCGGTCAGCTGGGGTCCGAAGCCGCCGGGCGGGCAGTCGTCGCCGTGGTGCGGGCCCGTGCCGGCGCCCGGGGCGGGCGCGGCGTGGACGGGCGTGGCGGGGGCCGTCGTCATCGGAGCGAGGACGGCGGCCGCGAGCAGCGTCGCGGCGAGCAGCCGGCGGTGAGGGGTACGTCGCATGGTGGGGGGCGCCTCTTCCAGGTCACGGGCCCGGAGCCGGTTGCTGCCTCGGGCTCGCACTCGTAGTCGAACTCGACCTCGGACGGCCACATCAGCACCGGGTCGGGCGCGGACCGCACACCGCCCGGTCCGTGCCCCGGCGAGTCCACTCGTTCGGCGCCGCCGCGCACCCTACGGGTGTCCGGAAAGCAGCGCCGTCTGCCCGCAGGCCAGGCGGGACTTTGCGGACGCCCCCTAGGAGGAGCGGCTCACGATCGCCGCCAGGTCCTCGCCCGCGAGGGACGGGTCGGCGGTCAGGGCGGCGTGCACGGCCTCCAGGACCGGTAGTTTCGCCGCGGTGGCGCCGGTCGCGAGGGCCACGTCCTTGGCGGCGAGCGCGACCGGGAAGTGGACGCCGGTCGCGGTGGCGCGGCCGACGGCGCCGGCCAGCGGGCCCGCACCGAGGGTGCGCAGGGCCAGGTCACGGGGCAGACCGAGGGAGTCGGCGAGGGTCAGGGCCTCGCCGATCAGCGCGACCCCGCCGATGACGGTGTTGATGAGGACGAGCTTCAGGGCGGCGCCGGTGCCGGGGCCGCCGCACGGCGTGACGGTGCCGAGGAGGCCGAGGACGCCCGCGACCGGGGCGGTGTCGCCGCCCGCGAAGATCAGCAGCTCACCGGTGGCGGCCCGGTCGATGCTGCCCATGACGGGTGCGTCGACGAGGGTCACGCCCTCGGGAAGCCGGGCGGCGAGCTCGCCCACGGTGTCCGGGCCGATGGTGGAGGTGTCGATCCAGTGGGTGCCGGGGCGCAGCGCCGGGATCATGGTGTCGGCGACGGCGAGCGCGGCGGCCGGGTCGGCCAGCATGGTGATGACGACGTCGGCGTCGGCGACGGCCTCGGCCGGGTCCGCGGCGAGCACGGCCCCGTCGGCGACGAGTCCGTCGGCCTTGCCGGGCCTGCGGTTCCAGACGGTGAGCGGGTGACCGGCGTCGAGGAGGCGACGGGCCATGGGAAGGCCCATGTTGCCGAGGCCGAGGAAGGCGATCCTCGGCGCGGCCGCGCGCCCGGGCCCGTGCTCGCGAGTGTGCTCGTTCTCGTTCTCGTTCTCGTTCTCGTTCTGCATGTCTTCGACGCTAGGCCGGGCCTCTCCATGCGACAAGCGAATGTCTAGCATGGCCGGCATGCTCAATCCGCATGGCTCGCAGAGTCTGTACGAGGTCTTCCTCGCCGTCGCCCGCGCGGGCTCCTTCACCGCCGCCGCCCGCGTCCTCGGCTACACCCAGTCCGCGGTGTCCCGGCAGATCCAGGCCCTGGAGGACGAGACCGGCGCGGCCCTGTTCGAGCGGCTGCCGCGCGGCGTGCGGCTCAGCGAGGCGGGCCGGGTGCTGCTGCCGCACGCGGAGGCGGTGCGGGACCGGCTCGCCCGCGCCCGGGCCGAGCTGGCGGCGCTGCGCACCCTGGACGGCGGGCTGCTGCGGCTCGGCGCCTTCTCCAGCGCGGGCGCGGCGCTGGTCCCGCGCGCGCAGGCCGCCTTCCGGGTGCGGCATCCGGGCGTCGTGGTGACCAGGGTCGAGGGCCCGTCGGTGAAGCACCTGGGGCTCGTCTCGGCCGGCGAGGAGGACCTGGCCGTGGTCAGCCCGGCCGCCGGCGGGGCCGCGCCGGAGGGCGTGACGCTCCATCACCTCCTGGACGAGCCGATGCTGGTGGCGCTCGAACGCGGGCACGCGTACGCGGGACGGCGCGACGTGCGGCTCGCGGAGCTGGCCGACGAGGAGTGGATCGTCGGCAACGAGCGGCTGGAGGACACGCTGTTCCGGCCGGCGGTCACGGCCGGACTGCGTCCGCGCACCGGGCTGATCGCGCACGACTGGATCGCCAAGCTGGGCGCCGTCGCGGCCGGGCTCGGCGTCACGCTCGTACCGGCGCTCGCGGCCTCGTCCGTGCGGCCGGACGTGTCGCTGGTGACGATCCATCCGGACGACGTGCCGTACCGCAGGATCTGCGCCGCCACCCCGCCCGTGCCGACGGTGGCGGCCACCGCGTTCCTGGGGCTGCTGCACGAGACCGCACAAGAGCTAACACCCACAACGCGATATTGATCCTTACAGGGAGACACGGGATGATGACGGCCATGATCGTCGCCGCCTCGCAGTTCGCCCCGGTCGCCGGGGACATCGCCGCCAACGTCCGCGTCATGACCGGTCTGATCCGCGCCGCCGGGGCCGAGGGGGCCCGTCTCGTGGTCTTCGCCGAGCTCTGCCTCACCGGCTACGAGCCGAGCCTGATCCGCCGCACTCCCGAACTCGTCCTCACCGAGGACGACCCGCGCCTGGAGCCGCTGCGGCAGGCGTGCCGCGAGGCGGGCGCCGCGGTCGTGGTCAACGGCCCCGGCCGCCGGCCCGCCGGCCGGCCCGGGGTCACCACCTTCGTGATCGGCCCGGACGGCTCGCTGCTCACCCGCTACGACAAGCAGCACCTGTACGGGGTCGAGGCCGAGGTCTTCGCGCCGGGCACGGCCGACGGGCGCTTCGAGCTCGACGGGCTCCGCTTCGCACTCGCCACCTGTTACGACAACCGCTTCCCCGACCTCGCGGAGCGGGCCGCCGCCGACGACTGCTCGGTCTATCTGGCGAGTTCGGTGCTCGGCGCCGACAACGACTCGTTCGCGACGGTCTATCCCGCGCGGGCCCGCGACTTCGGCCTGTACGTCGTCCTGGGCAACGCCATCGGGCCCAACGAGGACGGTGTGGCCGGCGGCATGGCCGGCGCGTGGGGACCGGACGGCGGGCGGCTCTCGGAAGCGGGCCCGGACAAGCCGGGCTTCGTCCTGGCCGAGGTGGGCTGAGCCCGGTCCGCGCAGGAGCTCGCGCTCCGGTGGCCCGGCACGCCGGTGCCGGGCCACCGGCGGGTTCCGGCCCGCGCGAAGGGCCGGGCCGCCGTGGGACTCCGGCTGCCCGGCCCTCCGGGGAGGCCGTCACGGAACCCCCTGCCCGTGACGGTTCCGCCCCGTCCCCGTTACGGGGCGCTCAGTGCTCCCGCTACGGGGCGCTCAGGCCCAGCGTGTAGGCGCCGGAGCCGCTGTAGGCGTGGACCACATAGCGGTAGTAGCCCGCGGTGCCGTTGTAGGTGATGTCCTCGTCGGCGCTCGCCGTGCCGCCGACCGCCACGTCCGCCCAGCCGGAGCCGTTCCACTTCTGCAGGTAGAGGTCGAAGTCGGTGCCGGCCGGACCCCGCAGGCAGCCCACGTGGGTGCCGGAGGTCGCCGAGTAGTAGTACGAGCCGTCCGGCTGGGCCTCTGCCTGGCCGCTGCTCAGCGAACCCTCGTACGTGTACTCGGTGTCGTCGCAGCCGGTGGGCGGCGGGGTGTCCGTGCCGACCGTCAGCTGGTAGGTGACGGTGTGCGTGGCGGAGCCCTTACCGGTGACGGTGATCGGGTAGGTGCCGTTCGCGGTGCCGGCCGCGACCTGGACGGTCATCGTCGAGGAGTTGCCGGAGGTGACCGAGGACGGGCTGAAGGAGACGGTGACGCCGCTCGGCGCGCCGCTCGCGGAGAGCTGCACGGTCTGCGCGCTGCCGCCGGTGGTGGTCGTGTTCACCGTGGAGGTGACCGAGGCGCCCGGCTGGACGGAGCCCGAGGCCGGGTTCAGGGCGAGCGAGAAGTCCGGCGTGGTGGTGCCGCCGCAGTCGGTCTCACCGGACTGGGCGGGGACGCCGATGGCGTTCCAGGCGGTCTTCACGGCGTTGCACTCGGCGCTGCCGTAGGTGTTCTTGGCGGTGGCCAGGGTGGCCTTGCGGGCGGCGAGGTGGTTCCAGGAGGAGGTCTTCATCAGCAGCGCGCCCATGAAGATCTTGCCGGCCTTCTGCACGCCGATGCCGGTCACGGAGGACGGGCCGCCGGAACAGATCGGGCTCGACGGCTTGCCGCCGCCCGGGTTGGAGCCCTCGGCGAGCAGGTAGAACCAGTGGTTCTGCGGACCGGCCGCCGCGTGCACCTCGGTGCCGGAGTTCAGCTGCGGGTAGCAGTTGGGGTCGCCGGCGAGCGAGGGGTTGTACATGTAGCGGATCGGCTTGTTGTCGCCGAGGAAGTTCAGCTTCTCGCCGACCGTGTAGTCCGGGGTGTCGTTGGGGTTGTCGGCGAAGTGCTCGGTGAGCGCCCCGAATATGTCGCCGGTGGACTCGTTCATCCCGCCGTTCTCGTTGGACGAGCCGGCGCTGCCCGGGGTCCGGTCGAAGATCTCGTGACCGTACTCGTGGGCGACGACGTCGATGCCGGTGAGCTGGTTGGTGCCGTTCTGGTTGCGGCCGTACGTGGTCTTGGTGCCGTCGTAGTACGCGTTGACCTCGGTGAGCCCGGCGCGGGCCGGGACCATGCCGCCCTGGCCGTTGATGCCGTTGTAGCCGAACCACTGCTTGAGCATGTCGGACTCGCGCTGGGCCGCGTACATGATGTCGACGCAGGCGGTCACGAGGTCGTTGGCGGTGCCGTTGCCCCAGGGCGGCGTGCCGGTGTAGGCGCTGCCGTTCTGGCCGCCGCACCGGAAGCCGGACCGGTTCGGGTCGGTCATCGAGCTCGCGGCGGTGTCGATGGTGACGTTGCCGTTGTGGTAGCCGCGGCCCTCGGCGTGCCTGACCTTCTCGGTGGCCTGGGTGACCTTGCCGGTGCGGGCGTCGACGTAGGTGTCGAGGGAGCTCGGCAGGTTCCGGTCGGTGCGGCCGACGACCAGGGTGTGCCAGGCGAGGACGGGCTTGTTCCCCTTGAGCAGCACGGTCAGTTCGGGCGTGCTCGCGCTCTCGACGTGTCCGAGCTGGGCGCGGGCGGTGGCGAGGGCGGCGGCCCCGTCGACGGCGGCGCTGGTGGACAGCCTGATGGCCGGGGCGGGCGCGGCGGCGACGTGACGGACCTTGCCGGCGCTGTCGGAGAGGACGACGGCGTCGCCGCCGGTGACCGGGAGGCCCTTGTAGGTGCGCTGGTAGGCGGCGTAGTAGAGGCCGCCGGCCCACGGGGTGACGGCGGTGCGGACGAGTTCCTCGTCGCTGCCGTGGTGCAGTCCGTCGAGTCCGCTGTCGGCGGCCCTGTCGGCGGCGGCGAGCGCGAGGGACCTGCCGTGCCCGGGCGGTACGGGCTGCGACGGTCCGTCGGTGGCCGCGGTGGCGGTGCCCGCGAGGGTGCCCGCGAGGGTCGCCGTCAGCGCGAGCGCCGCCAGGGCCGCGGTGAGTCTGGTGGGGTGCACGTCTGCTCCGTTCGGGTGGGGGGAGACGGTGGGACGCGCCGAGTATGTGCGTGGACATGGCAAGACGGGGACATCCCACCCGGCATAAGACCCGCGTTATGCCGAACCCGGCCCGCCACCCCGACCTGCTGCTTACCCTGCTGAAATGCAGCTGGAGTTGAGACATCTCGAAGCCGTCTGCCGGATTGCGGAAGCGGGCAGTCTGGGCCGTGCGGCGGCCCGGCTCGGCGTCTCCCAGCCGGCTCTCTCGGCGCAGCTGCGGCGGATCGAACGGGCCGCGGGCGGCGAGCTGTTCGTCCGCGGCAGGCACGGCGTCGAGCCCACGCCGCTGGGCGAGTTCGTGCTGTCCAGGGCCCGCCGCGTGCTCGGCGAGATGGACGCCCTCGCGGCCGGCGCCCGCGCAGCCGCGCCCCACCCGACGCTGCGGCTCGGCTGCATCCTGCTGGTCCTGATGGACCGTCTGATCGGGCGCCTGGAGGAGGAACTCGCGGGCCTGGAGGTCGAGATCGGCATCGAGCACTCGGTGACCACGCTCAGCCGGATGCTCGGCGCGGGACAGTACGACGCGATCGTGTACGGGGAGGTCGGCGACCACGAGGTGCCGCTGCCCGAGGGCGTGGCGGCCCGCACTCTCGTCCCGAAGGAACCGTTCTGCGTGCGCATGTCGGCGGCGCACCCGCTGGCCGGGCGCGAGCGGATCGACCTCGCGGAGCTCGCCGGCGAGACCTGGATGACCATGGTGGAGGACGACGACGGCGGCCCTGAGGCGCTGGTCGGCGCGTGCCGGAAGGCCGGCTTCACCCCGACGCTGCGCTACCGGATCGCCGACCGGAAGATGCACTACGACCTGATCGCGGCGGGCCGGGCGATCTCGGTGAGTCAGCCGACGGCGCCGCCCGCCGAGGGCACCGTGCTGCGCCCGCTGGCGGGCGACCCGCTCACCGGCCGCATCCGGCTCGCGTGGAACCGGGCCGCGGTCTCCGGGCGCCGGGCCGCGCACCTGTACCGGGCGGCGGGGCTCGCGTACCTGGACAACGTGCCCAACAACGTCTTCCACCGGACGTGGTGGGAGGCCCGCCCGGAGCTGCACCCGGTCCTGGAGCAGCCGGGGCCCGGATAGCCCGGACAGCACGCCGACGCGCTGCTGCCGGGGATGCTTCCGGTGGGCGTGCGGCGGACCACAGGGCGCCGATCGTCGTGGGGATGTGAGGCGTCCGGGCGGGTACCGCGCCCCGCGCGGAGTGTTCCACGGGATCGAACAGGCCTTCCGGACATAGTGCGGGAATGAGACACACCCACCGGAACCGCGCGGCGCTCCTCGCCGCCGCCCTGCTCGCCACCGTCCTCCCCGCCGGCACCGCCGCCGCGCACGCCTCTTCCGGACCGCCCGGCGGCCACGGCGACCGCGACTGCGTCCGTACCCGGCACCCCCTGGACGACCGGGGCCGTCAGGTGGTGGAGATCGCCCGCAAGGCCCAGCGGGACCTCAAGCTGAAGGCCGTGCTGTTGCGCGTCACCGACGGCGACCGGGAGGTCGTCACCGACGCGCTCGGCGAGTCGATGACGGGCGTCCCGGCCGAACCGGACATGCACTTCCGGGCCGGCTCGGTGGCCTTCGCCCACATCGGCACGACCCTGCTGCGGCTGGTCGAGCAGGGCCGGGTCGACCTCGACGCCACGGTCGAGCCCTGGCTGCCCGAGGTGCCGCGGGCGAAGGAGATCACGCTGCGGATGCTGGCCAACAACACCAGCGGCCTGCACGACTACGTGACCGATCCCAAGTTCGGGGCCGAGCTGACGGCCGCCCCGTTCCGGGCCTGGACCCCGGACGAACTGCTCGCGTTCCCCTTCTCCCACGACTTCTGGTACGACCCGGGCACCAACTGGAGCTACTCGCACGCCAACTACCTGCTCCTGGAACGGGCCCTGGAGCGGATCACCGGGCAGCGGATCGACCGGCTCGTGGAGGAGCAGGTCACCGGCCCGCTGGGGCTGCGGAACACGCGGAACGGCTTCACGCCGGAGATCCCCCGCCCGGCGCTGCACGCCTTCACCTCGGACCGCGGCCTCTACGAGGAGTCCACGTTCTGGAACCCGTCGTGGACCACCGGTCCCGGCGCGGTGATCACCTCGACCGTCTGCGACATGGCCCGCTCCGCGCGGGGCATCGGCAGCGGCGAGCTGATCTCGCGGCGCTCGTACCGCACCCTGCTGGACCCGGGCACGGTCGGCCTCGGCGTCCCGACCGCGAAGTGCCCGGCCGACATCTGCCTGAAGCAGACCGAGGCGAAGCACTTCGGGCTCGGCGTCATCGTCGCCGGCACCTGGCTGCTGCAGAACCCGTCGTTCTCCGGGTACGCGGCGATCCAGGCGTACCTGCCGTCGAAGCGTCTGTCCCTCGCGGTGTCCACGACGAAGACGGCGGACACTCCCGAAGGGAACACGGCCGAGGTGGTGGCGGAGCGGATCGCGGCGGCGCTCGCCCCGGAGTACCCGCTGTCGCCCTGACGGGCCGGACTTGAAGCCGGGAGAGGAGCAGGGCCGGGCCGGGGCACGGGCCGGGGCCGGGGCATGAGCCCGACCGGGGCCGGGGCATGAGCCGGGCCGGGGCATGAGCCGGACCCAGAGCGGGGCCGGAGCCGCAGCCGGCCGGTCAGGCGGCGCGGTGCGGCACGCCCTGCGTCCGGCCCGTCCCGTCGGTGGCGTCGTCGGACTCGTCGTCGTCCGCGCCCCCGGCCGCCGTCTCCCCGGTCAGCTCCCGGGCCATCAGGGTCGCCCCGGCGACCGCGCCCGGCATCAGCAGGACGGCGACGAAGGGAACGAGGAAGGCGAGGGTGAGCGGGACGCCGAAGCCGAGGGCCGCCATGCGGCGGCCGCGCAGCATGGCGAGCCGCTGCTTGAACTCGACGCCGCGGCGCTGCAGCGCCACCGCCGTGAGCTCCTCGGCGAGGAAGAAGCCGGAGACGCCGAAGCCGATCGCGGGGACGACGGTCTGGCCGACGACCGGGATGAAGCCGGCCGCGAAGAGCAGGACGCCGTAGAACGCGACCCGCAGCAGGACCCGGAGGCTGTCGCGGGCGGAGATCCACAGCTCGCGCCAGAGCGGCAGCCCGGACTCGGGGGCCTCGCCGCATTCGCTGCGGTCGACCGCCTCGGAGAGCGACTCGTAGAAGGGCTGCCCGATGAGGAGCGTGACGGCGGTGAAGGTGATCACGGCGAGGAAGAGTCCGAGCGCGAAGACCAGGAAGGTCAGGGTGCCGCGGAGCAGGCCCTGCCAGGGCGAGCCCCAGTCGTCGGCGAAGGGCGTCGCCCAGGACGTCAGGTCGTCGGCGCCGTAGAAGAGGCCGACGAGCGCGCCCACGTAGAGGACGAAGGTGACGAGACCGGGCAGCAGCCCGAAGCCGAACCAGCGTCCGTGGCCGGCGACCCACTTCTGGCCGCGCAGCAGATAACCGAAGCCCACCCCGAAATCACGCATGGCGATCACCCTAGTGGTGGCCCGAGGGAGGACCACACCCTGGTCGGTCAGGGTGCGGCCCTCGGTCTCAGTCTGCCGCCGGGCGGCTCAGACGGCCAGCTCGACCGTGATGTTGCCGCGGGTCGCCTTGGAGTACGGGCAGACCTGGTGGGCCTTCTCGATCAGGCCCTTGGCGGTCTCGGCGTCCACGTTCGGGATGGTCGCCGAGATCTTGACGATGATGCCGAAGCCCTCGTCGTTCTTGCCGATGCCGACCTCGGCGGTGACCGTCGAGCCGGAGATGTCGGCGTTCTCGTTGCGGGCCACGACACCGAGCGCGCCCTGGAAGCAGGCGCTGTAGCCGGCGGCGAAGAGCTGCTCGGGGTTGGTGCCGTCGCCGGAGCCGCCCATGGCCTTGGGCGGGTTGACGACGACCTCGAGCCGGCCGTCGTCGGTGGCGACCCGGCCGTCGCGACCGTTCTCGGCGGTGGCGACGGCGGTGTACAGGACGTCGGACTGCGTGATCGACATGCTGTTGTCTTCCTTCTGCGGTTCGCCGCGACTCGCGCCCACGATCGCGACGGCTGAGGGAAGACTAACGGGTCGCGGAAACGATCATCTTTCCGGTGTTGTCGCCGCGGAGCAGACCGAGGAAGGCGTCCACGCCGTTCTCGATGCCCTCGACGTGGGTCTCGCCGTACTTCAGCTCGCCGGAGCGCAGCCAGCCGCCGACCTCCTGGACGAACTGCTGCTGCATCCCGTAGTGGTCGCCGACCAGGACGCCCTGGAGGCGCAGGCGCTTGCCGATGATCATGGCCATGTTGCGCGGGCCGGGGACCGGCTCCGTGTCGTTGTACTGGGCGATCATGCCGCAGATGGTGGCGCGGCCGTGCACGTTGAGCGAGGAGATGGCGGCCTCCAGGTGGTCGCCGCCGACGTTGTCGAAGTAGACGTCGATGCCGTCCGGGGCGGCCTCGCGCAGCTGGTCCTTGACCGGGCCGTTCTTGTAGTTGAAGGCGGCGTCGAAGCCGAGCTCCTCGACGAGCCACTTCACCTTCTCGTCGGAGCCGGCCGAGCCGATGACCCGGGAGGCGCCCTTGAGCCGGGCCATCTGGCCGACCTGGCTGCCGACGGCACCGGCCGCGCCGGAGACGAACACGGCGTCGCCCTCCTTGAAGGAGGCGACCTCGAAGAGGCCGGCGTAGGCGGTCAGGCCGGGCATGCCGAGCACGCCGAGGTAGGTGGAGAGCGGGGCGAGCTCCGGGTCGACCTTGGTGGCGTGCTGGGCGGGCACGTCCGCGTACTCGCGCCAGCCGAGGCCGTGCAGGACGTGGTCGCCGACGGCGAAGCCCTCGGCGTTGGAGGCGACGACCTCGCCGACGGCGCCGCCGTCCATGGGGTGGTCCAGCTTGAAGGGCGGGATGTACGACTTCACGTCGTTCATCCGGCCGCGCATGTACGGGTCGACCGAGAAGTGCAGGTTGCGCACGAGGATGCGGCCTTCGGCCGGCTCGGCGACGGAGGTCTCACGGAGCGCGAAGTCCGCGGGCACGGGCCAGCCGTGCGGGCGGGCGACGAGGTGCCACTCACGGCTGGAGGCGGGGAGTACGGACATCTGCGGTTCCTCCTGAGAAAGTTTCACTAACTGAAACAACCATGCGCCTCAATATTTAAGGTTGTCAAGTATCGGAGTACGATGGTGCCCATGCCCACCTCACGCACGGACCCCCTGACCCGCGAGGTCGTGGAACTCATCGGCTCGGTCGTGGCCCGCTACCACGAGGAGTACGAGGAGGCCGCGGCCGCGCACGCCCTCACGGGGGCGCAGGCCCGGGTCCTCGGGCTGCTCGCCCTGGAGCCCACGCCCATGCGGAAGATCGCCGAGCAGCTCAAGTGCGAGCCCTCGAACATCACCGGGATCATCGACCGGCTGGAGACCCGCGGCCTGGTGGAGCGCCGCCCCGACCCGGCCGACCGCCGCGTCAAGGTGGCCGCGCCCACCGACGAGGGCCGGGAGACGGCCCGCCGCCTGCGTGACTCCCTGCATTTCGCCCGGGAGCCGCTGGGCGAGCTCACCGAGGCCGAGCGCACGCTGCTGCGCGACCTGCTCAAGCGCATGCTGGGCGTGCCGACGACACCGACCGGCACCTAGGAACGTGCCCCCGGGGGCCTGCTCTGGGCAATGCAGTTGCCTTAACGACCGAGCCGCTGAGCCTCGGGAGTAAGCCGACTCTCCCTGGACGGACTCCCGGCTCCGGCGCAGTTCGCGTCGAGACTAGTGTCGGCCGCTCACCCGGATGCAGGGTCCCGGTCGCCTCCGAGATGGTTGCCGCATACCGTCCGAAATGGATCACGCGAGAGGCGCCCTTCGGGCCATCCGGAGGGAGATGTGAAGGTGATCCGCCCTGTCTGCCTGCAGCACCGACCTGGACGGCGGTGTCCACCAACCGGAGGATTCGGATGACCGTGCACCCCGCACCCCTGCCATCACGGACGGTTGGATCCTGCCGCCCGACGTCCCGGAGGGTGCTCACCACCGGTCTCATCGCGGCAGCAATGCTCACGCTCGGGTGCCCAGCCATCGCCGCAGACCCGGGCGGAAAGGCCACGTGCTTCGGCCGCCCGGCGACCATTACTGGGGCGGGCACCATCAACGGCACCGAAGGCGACGACGTCATCGTCGGTTCCCCCGGCAACGACACCATCGACGGGAAGGGCGGCAACGACCGCATCTGCGGACTTGCGGGAGCCGACACCATCCAGGGCGGCCTCGGGGACGACAAGGTCGACGGCGGCATTGGTGACGACCTCATCCGCGGCGACCTCTACAGCGCAACCGCAGACGTCAAGGGTGGCGGCAACGACCACCTCTACGGCGGCCCCGGGAACGAGTTCATCACGGGAGACTCACGCTCGGACGGTGGAAACGCCACCGGCGGCGGGGACGATTTCATCGACGGCGGACCTGGCATCGACCGCATCCACGGCGACAGCGGCACCTTTGCCGCCGACAAGACCGCCACCGGCAGCGGCAACGACCGCATCTTCGGCGGTGAGGGCGATGACAGCCTGGTCGGCGATTCCCGCGCGGCACGTCCCTTGGCCATCGGCGGTGGAGGCCACGCCATCGGAGCCGGGGACGACTATCTCGACGGAGGCCCCGGGGCCAACGGCATCGTCGGGGACAGCGAAGCGGTCCTCAGCATCAGAGGCGCAGGCGGCAACGACGTCATCAGGAATGTCGGAGAATACGCGGCCGGGGATCACAACATCCTCGAACCCACCGGAGGCGGCGCGACCGGCGCCGGCAACGACAGGATCATCGGCGGAAGTGCGAGCGAGCTCATCGTCGGCGACAGCTCGGTGGTGGACGCCACCGACACCGACGCCGGCCATGACGTGATCGAAGGCCGCGACGGAAACGACACAATCTTCGGCGACAACGCGAACTTCGATGTCACCGCGACCGTCGGCACCGCGGGCGGGCGGGACCGGCTCAAGGGCGGCAAGGGGGACGACACGCTGCGGGCTGGCCCGGCCAATGACTTTCTCGATGGGGGGCCGCAGACCGACATCTGCGACGGCGAAGCAGGAAACCGCAACGTCGCCGTGAGGTGCGAGACAGTCATCAACGCCGAACGCAAGTCTGCCAAGGACGAACGGCCTTGACGGGCGCCGCGAAAGGACACCGGCAACAGCTTGCCGCCAGACTCGTGAACATTTCCAGAGGGTAGTTGAGCAGTCAGGGCAGCGACGGGGACTGTTTCCCCCTCAGCACCGGTCGTCCGGCCCTACGGGAGCTCTTCTGTTTCGCGGTCGGGTTGTGGGCCCAGCGGCCGGGCTGCACCGTGTCTCGTCTCGCGCGGGTCC
The DNA here is from genome assembly GCF_042954805.1 of Streptomyces sp. NPDC012637. Lineage (NCBI taxonomy): Bacteria > Bacillati > Actinomycetota > Actinomycetes > Kitasatosporales > Streptomycetaceae > Streptomyces > Streptomyces sp. NPDC012637. The sequence goes on along the minus strand of NZ_JBIBDS010000003.1, from coordinate 87,845 downwards.
TCAGGACTGGCCATCGATTCGGCTTCTTGATCGCGCGTGGGCAGTCCCGCCTGCGCCGGGCTGGGAGGAGGCGGCTGCGTGCCTCCCGCCCGGCCTCGGTGAAGGAGCGGGTGAGCTTGGCGGTGGTCGCTCCGAGCTGGGAAGGGACGCTGCGGCGGATGATGCGGACGCACTTCAAGTAGGAGACTCGGTCGGCGTCCACGGCCGGGCGGGATATCGCCGCTGCGTGGGCGAACTGGCGGATGGCCTGGTGAACCGCAAGGTAGGCCCACAGCTCCTGCCGGACACCCTCCGGCGTGCGCGATCTGATCGGCCCACCAGGGCCGAGGTGATTCTTGATCTCGTCGAAGGCGAGCTCGATTTCCCAGCGTTCCCGGTAGAGCGCGACCAGCTCGTCGGCCGGGTACTGCTCGGCGTCCAGCAGTGTCGTGCCCAGGTGGGCGACTTTGCCGTCCTTCGCGAAGGTGATGACGCGGTAGATCACGTGCCGGGGCAGCGTCCGGCCTTCCCTCGCGGCTCGGAGTCGGACGTCCTTTCCCGGTCGCGCCATCGACAGGTACGAGCCGTCCGGAAGTTCTTCCTGGGCGGTGCCGAGGTGGTTGGACTGGAGCCTCACCGACAGATCCGCGCCCGCCACGGTGAAGGCGTGAGCGAACTCGACCGACAGAAGCCGCGGTCGGCGATGACCAGGTCTCCGGGGCCGGTGGACCCGGCCAGCGGGTAGGCGAGGCTGCGCTCGCCGTCGCGGTAGCCGCCGAGGCGGGCGTCGAGGACTCCGTGCGTTCCGATTTCCGCGAGGACCACCGCCCTGACCTGGGGGAACCCGAAGGGGACACCGCCAGTGGTGGAGGGGCCGTCGAAGGTGTCGCCGTTGCTCGTCGAATCCGGAAGATCGAACTGGGTCCCGTCCAAGGCCAGAAGCCGCAGCCCTCGCCACCACGCGCCCGGCGTGTCCGGGGTGGCGAGCGGACCGGCCACCTGCCGGAACACGGTCTCCAGCACGTCCTCCCCGAGCCGAGCACGAGCCCGGCATAGCGACGACCGGTTCACCCGCGCGACGACCCGAGTGCCCGGTATACCGCTGGTCAGCACCCGCAGCACCTCCTCGTACGACTCCCGGGCGAACAGACACATGGCCAGGACGAAGTACACGACCAGCCGAGCCGGCAGGAGCCGGCGGCGCCGCTCGGCTCGGTCGTGCTTGGCTATCGCCGCGTCGACCAGCTCAGCGGTGAACGCCTTCGTCAAGATCCCGATACGCACCCGCTGGCCCGCGCCCCACCCCGTCACACGCGGGGCAACGATCTCCGCAGCTCAAAAGCAACTGCATTGGCCTGCTCTGGGGGCCCGCCCGGGGGCCCGCCCGGGGCTGCCCTCAAGGCCTGCCCTAGACGCACCACCAGAGGAACCAGTCGCACGTCGGTTCCGGGCTCGGCGTGGCGGTCGGGGTCGGCGCGGTGGCGGAAGGGCCCGGTGCCGAGCCGCTCGCCGTGGGCGTGGCGGTGCCACTGGGCGTGCCGGTGGGAGCCTGGGGGCCGCCGGTCGTCGCCCTCGGCGAGGGGCCGGATCCGTCGCCCGCGCCGTCGCCGGACCCGGAGCCCGAGCCCGTACCGGAACCGCTGCCCGTCCCCGTACCGGTTCCCGTGCCGTCGCCCGCGTCGCCGCTGCGACCGGAGCCGCGCGCCGGGTGGCTCGTGGTCGTCGGGCGCGCCGTGCCGGACTCGACCGGCCCCGGGCCGTCGGGGCGGGCGCTCTCGGAGGGTGTCGGCTGCTCCGGGTCGAGGGTCACCTCGACGGCGTCCTCCTCTTGGACGGCCGTGGCGGGACCGCCGTCGTTCGGCGGTTCGAGGGCCAGCTTGGCCATGCTCAGCGAACCGGCCGCGAGCGCGAAGCCCAGGGTGGTGAGCAGGACCGTACGGCCGCGCCGGGAGCGCGCCCGGCGCCCGCTGCGGCCGGCGGCCGCGCTGCCGCTCCGGCCGCCGCCCTTGGCGCGGCGGCGCGCGGCGGCGCGCCCCTCGGCGGCGCGGGGCGGCTCGAGCGGGTCCAGTTCGTAACTGAACTCCGGTCCGAGGTCCGGACCGGCCTCCGGCACGGAGGACGACGGGGTGACCGTCGGTTCCGGTGCGGGTGCCGGTGCCGCCGCGGGCGGCCGGAAGGACGTGGGGGGAGCGAAGTACCGCAGCTCCTCGGCGGGGGTCCCGCAGCCCGCACAGGCCAGGGCGCCGTTGAGATGCCGTCGGCACTGGTGGCAGTAGTCCATGGCGCCCGCAGGCTATGCGGCCCGGGGACTCCGCTGATAGACGCGAACGTGAGGATCCTGTGAGGAAACCGCAGGTCGTCGGCGTGCCGCCACGATTCTCCCCCTTCGGGCAGGATGGGCGCATGACCCCTGCCGCCCGGATTTCCGCCCCCTTCGGGCCGTACGAGTTCCAGCTCGTCCTGCTCCGCCGGATGGCGGACCATCAGGCCGGTCTCGTCGACGAGGCGCTGCGCGAACTCGGCGTGGGCCACACCGCGATGCGCGAGGCCAACAAGCGCTGGCAGGCGTGGGCCCATGGGCGGAGCGGCCGGGGCGAGCTCGACCGCTACCGGCAGGCCCTCGGCGAGCCGGAGGCCCGGCACGCGGTGCGCGGCGGGAGCGAGGCCTGGCTGTGGCCGGTGCCGCTCTGGCCCGACCTGCGGTTCACCGTGCTCGTCGGCCCCGGCCGCGCCGTCTGGTCCCGCGGCCTGACCCGCGCGCCCGGCGCGCCCGCGCCGAGCCTGCGCACCGCCGACGACCTGCGCCCCTGGCACTGCACGGTCGACGAGGTCTGGCGCGCCTTCCGTGACGTCGGACCCCGCGAGGGCGTGGGCCCGGCCCTCGCCCGCCTCGACTTCACCCTGCCCGACGGCGAACGCGCGGCGGCGGAGTTCGCCTGGGGCCTCCTCCAGCGCACCGTTCCGCCCCTGAACGCGCGGGGAAGTGGCGGAACAGCAGGACCGGCCTGACGGATCGCCTGGTCAGCGGCCCCGCACGCCCCGCAGGGCCATCCCGTACCCACCCGCCCCGCACCCTCCACCCCGCGTGAAGCCCTCCCCCAAGCCTGACGCTCCGTCAGCGAACGCTCACCCCCGGGCGGCTCAGCTCAGCGCGCGCCCCGTGCGGAGCGGCAGGACGATGCGAACAAGGACCGCGCCCCGCGCGCCGCCTCACCCGTGCCAGCACCGCACTCCGGAGGACCGCCGTGACCGTCAGCCTTGAGCAGCTGCGCCGCTGCCATGTCGCCGTCGACCTGGGCGCCGCCCGCACCCGCGTCTTCGTCAAGGGCGCCGGACTCGTCGTCGACGAGCCGTCCGTCGCCGCCGTCAACACCCGCACCGGCGCGCTCATCGCCGTCGGCGCGCTCGCCGAGAAGATGACCGGCCGGACCCCCGACTACATCCGGGTGGTCCGCCCGGTGTCCGGCGGCACCGTCGTCGACATCGAGATGGCCCAGCGGATGCTTCGTCACCTCCTCGGTGACAAGCTCCGCCGCCAGCTGCGCCGCAAGCCGCGGCTGCGCGCCGCCGCCTGCACCCCGCACGACAGCGACCCGCTCGCCCAGCGCGCCGCCGTCGAGACCCTCGTCGGTCTCGGCGCCCGCCGGGTGGAGCTCGTCGACACCCTGATCGCGGCGGCCGTGGGCTGCGGGCTCCCGGTCGAGCAGCCGACCGCCACCATGATCATGGTGTGCGGCGCGGCCACCACCCAGGTCGCCGTGCTCTCGCTCGGCGCGATCGTCACCGCCGAGCGCATGCCGGTCGGCGGCGACGCCATCGACCACGCCGTCATCCAGCACCTGCGCCACCAGCACGAGCTGATGCTGCCCAGCCAGTCGGTCCGGCCCCTGCAAGTGGCCCTCCACGGCAACGGCCTGACGGTCCAGGGCCCCACCTTCACCGAGATCCACGGCCGCGACGTGGCCACCGGCCTCGCCCGCTCGGTGACCGTCGACACCGCCGCCGTGCGCGAGGCCATCCAGACCCCGCTCACCGCCGTCCTCGACGGCATCGGCAAGGTGCTCCGCGACTGCCCGCCCGACCTCGTGGCCGACCTCGCCGACCGCGGCATCATGATGGTCGGCGGCAGCGCCCTGCTGCCCGGCCTCGACCAGATGCTCCGCGAGGCGACCGGCATGCCCGTGCACATCGCCGAGCGGCCCGACGTGTGCGCCGTCCTCGGCCTCGGCGCGATGCTGGAGGGCCGGATCCAGCCTCTGGTGCTCGACCCGCTGGCCGAGAACGAGCGGCCCGAGGACGACTGACCACGGAGTCGGGCGTTTTGTACGACAATGAACCCGTGTCGATCATGGACGAAACGGGCGGCGGAGCGGGCGACGACGAGGAAGCCCGTCTGCCGGTGCTCCTGGAGGCCGTCCTCAGTGTCGGCAGCGAGCTCGAGCTGCGGGCCACCCTCCAGCACCTCGTGGAGACCGCCACCGCGCTGACCGGCGCCCGCTACGGGGCGCTCGGGGTCGTCGACCCCGAGCGCCGCCGCATCACCGAGCTGTTCACCTCCGGCATGACCGAGGAGCAGCGGGCCCGGATCGGCCGCCTCCCCGACGGCCACACCGGGCTCCTCGGCGTCCTCGTCCAGGACCCGCGGCCGCTGCGGCTCGCCGACCTGACCGCCGACCCCCGCTCCTCCGGAGTGCCCGAGGGCCACCCCGAGATGCACTCCTTCCTCGGCGTGCCCATCCGCGTCCACACCGAGGTGTTCGGCAACCTCTACCTCACCGACAAGCACGCCGGCCCCTTCACCGAGGAGGACCTGTCCCTCCTCCGCGTCCTCGCATCCCAGGCCGGCATCGCCATCGGCAACGCCCGCCTCTACGAGACGGCCCGTCAGCGCGAGCGCTGGATCGAGGGAGCCGCGGCCGTGACCACCGCGCTGCTCGCCGGCAGGCCCGCCGCGGACGCCCTGACGACCGTCGCCGAGCGGGCCCGGCTGCTCGCCGACGCCTCGGCCGGCGTGGTGCTCCAGCCCACGGAGGAGGGCGGCATGGAGATCGTCGCCGCCTCCACGCCCGACGACCCGGGCGACCTCGTCGGCACCACGATCGCGCCCGGCTCCCCCGTCCTCGTCCAGCTGCTCGGCGGCGAGCCCGTGTTCGTCGAGGACTCGGCGACCGATCCGCGGATGACCACCCATGTGCGCAGCCGCTTCGGGCCCTCGATGATGCTGCCGCTGCAGAGCGGCGGAAAGCTCATCGGCACCCTCGCGCTGCCCCGGCGGCGCGGCGACCGCCCGTACACCGCGGTGGAGCGGCTGCTCGCCTCGCAGTTCGCCTCGCAGGCCGCGCTCGCCCTGGTCCTCGCCGACGCCCAGCACGACCGCGAGCAGCTCGCCGTCTACGAGGACCGCGACCGGATCGCCCGCGACCTGCACGACCTGGTCGTCCAACGCCTCTTCGCCACCGAGATGATGCTGGAGTCGACCCGGCGCCGGGCGGCCGTGCACGAGGTCGACGCGCTGCTCGGCCGCGCGGTCGACGAACTGGACTCCACGATCCAGGAGGTACGGACGACCATCTTCGCGCTGCAGCAGCCGCCCGCCGACGCCCCGACATCCTTCCGCGGCCGGGTGCTGCGCGAGACCGGCGGCGCGGCGGCGCTGCTCGGCTTCCAGCCGTCCGTGCACTTCTCCGGCGCCGTCGACACCCTCGCCGACGAGACCTCGGCCGACGGGCTGCTCGCCGCCCTGCGCGGCGCGCTCGCCTCCGCCCACCGCCGCCCCGGCGTCGGCGCGGTGACGGTGGAGGTGACCGCCGACGAGACGGGCCTGCGGCTGCGCGTCGAGGACGACGGGACCCCGCGGACGACGGTGACCTGGCCCTGAGCCGGGGCCGGGGGCCAGGGCCAGGGTCCCAACGTCCCGGGGCGTAGGGACGGGACCGGGGCCGAGGCCTGGGGCCAGGACGAGGCCCGGGGGCCAGGGCCTGGGGCCGGGGCCTGGGGCCAGGACCGAAGCCCGGGGGCCGGGGCCTGGGGCCAGGACCGAAGCCCGAAGGCCGGGGCCTGGGGCCAGGACCGAAGCCCGGGGCCGCGGCCAGGGCCACGGCCGAGGGCCGAGGGCCGCGGCCGGCACCCCGGGAGCGGCCGGCATCCCGGGAGCGGCGGCCCCGTGAGTCCGCTCGCCGTGCCCGTCCCGTACGGAGTAGTCCCGCGCGCACCCGCGCGGCCGCCGATCTTGACTGAGGAGGTGGACACCGAAGCGAAGATCCCCGCGGCCGCCTACCGCAATCTCCTCATGGCCACCGTCGGCTTCACGCTCACCTTCTGGGCGTGGGACCTGATCGCCCCGCTCGGCAGCTGGTACGGGGACCGGCTCTCGCTCAGCTCGTTCCAGCAGTCGCTGCTCGTCGCCATCCCGGTGCTCGTCGGCTCGCTCGGGCGCATCCCGGCCGGCGCGCTCACCGACCGGTACGGCGCCAAGCTGATGTTCCCGGTCGTGTCGGCCCTCACCATCGTGCCCGTACTGCTCCTGATCCTGGTCAAGGACAGCTACGGCCTGATGCTCGTCGTGGCGTTCCTGCTCGGGCTCGGCGGCACGACGTTCGCCATCGGCATCCCGCTCGTCAACTCCTGGTTCCCGCCCGCCAAGCGCGGCTTCGCGCTCGGAGTCTTCGGCATGGGCATGGGCGGTGTGGCGCTCTCGGGCTACTTCACGCCGCGCATCGCGGAGCACGGCGAGAACCTGCCGTTCGTCGTCGTGGCGGTCGCCCTGGCCGCGTACGCCGTGCTCGCCGCCCTGCTCATCACCGACCGCCCTGACCGGCCCGTCCCGTCCGCGTCCCTCGCCCACCGCCTCGGGCAGGCCGGGCGGCTGCGGGTCACCTGGGAGCTGTCCGCGCTGTACGCGATCGGCTTCGGCGGCATCGTCGCCTTCGGCGTCTACCTGCCGACCTATCTGAAGACCTGGTACGAGCTCGACCCGACCGACGCGGGCACCAAGGCCGCCGGATTCGCCCTGGTGACCGTCGTCTTCCGGCCGGTCGGCGGCTGGCTCTCGGACCGGCTCCACCCGGCCCTGGTGACCGCCGTCGCCCTCGGCGTCGTCGCGCTGTTCGCCATCGTGCAGGCCTTCGACCCGCCGCTGAACCCGGGCGGCACGATCGCCCTGCTCGTCATGGCCGCCGGCCTCGGCACCGCGAGCGGTTCGGTCTTCGCCCTGGTCTCCCAGGTCACCCCGCAGTCGCAGGTCGGCAGCGTCACCGGCATCGTCGGCGCGACGGGCGGCCTCGGCGGCTTCGTCCCGCCCCTGGTCATGGGCGCGATCTACAGCGCCAAGGACTCGTACTCGATCGGCTTCATGCTCCTGTCCGACCTGGCGCTCGCGGGCTGCGTGTACGCGTACGGGCGGATGCGGAACGTCCGTCCGGAGGCCGACACGCCCGCCCCCGAAGTGAGCAAGGTCGCAGTACGCCGTCCCTGACGGCTGGGCAGAATGCGCCCATGAGCGCCCTGTTCCCGGCCTTGAAGGCCCGAGCCGACCGGCCCGCCCTGCGCTTCGGCGCCGACACCCTGACGTACGAGGAACTGGCGCGCGCCGCCGGAGCCCTGGCCCCCCGGCTGGCCGCTGCCGGGCGGGCCGCCGTCTGGGCCACGCCCACGGCCGGGACGGCCGTCGGCGTCGTGGCCGCGCTGCTCGCCGGCGTGCCGGCCGTCCCGCTCAACCCCCGCGTCGGGGAACGGGAACTGGCCCACATCCTCGGCGACAGCGAGCCCGGTGTGGTGCTCGCGGGCGCCGGGGACGAGCTGCCGGCGGGGCTCGCCGGGCTGCCCCGGATCGACGTGGACGTCCGCGCGGCCGGGCCGCTCGCGGAGGAACCGGGCGACCCCGAGACCCCCGCCCTGATCGTGTACACCTCCGGGACGACCGGCCCGCCCAAGGGCGTCGTCCTCTCCCGGCGCGCGATCGCCGCCTCCCTGGACGCGCTCGCGGACGCCTGGGCCTGGACGGACGCCGACGTCCTCGTGCACGGGCTGCCGCTGTTCCACGTCCACGGGCTGGTCCTGGGCGTCCTCGGCCCGCTGCGGCGCGGCGGCGAGCTGCGGCACCTGGGCGGCTTCTCCGTCGAGGGCGTCGCGAAGGAGCTGGGGGACGGCGGCGGCACGATGCTGTTCGGGGTCCCGACCATGTACCACCGGCTCGCGGAGGCGCTCCCCCACGACCCGGCGCTCGCCCGCTCCCTGACGGAGGCCCGGCTGCTCGTCTCCGGCTCGGCGGCGCTCCCCGTGCACGACCACGAGCGGATCCGGGCGGCGACCGGCCGGACGGTGGTCGAGCGCTACGGCATGACCGAAACGCTGATGAACACGTCGGTCCCGGTCGGCGCCGACCCCCGCCCCGGCTCGGTCGGCCTGCCGCTGGCCGGCGTCGGGCTGCGGCTCGCGGAGGAGGACGGCTCGGTCCTCGGCACGACGGCGTACGACGGCGAGACGGTCGGCGAGATCCAGGTGCGCGGCCCGAACCTGTTCACCGCGTACCTCAACCGCCCGGACGCCACGGCGGCCGCCTTCACCGAGGACGGCTGGTTCCGCACCGGCGACATGGCGGTACGGGAGCCCGACGGCTACGTACGGATCGTGGGCCGCAAGGCGACCGACCTCATCAAGAGCGGCGGCTACAAGATCGGCGCCGGTGAGATCGAGAACGCGCTGCTCGACCACCCCCGGGTCCGCGAGGCCGCCGTCACCGGCGCGGCCGACCCGGACCTGGGCGAGCGGATCGTCGCGTGGGTGGTCCCGGCCGACCCGGCCGACCCGCCGGAGCCGGCCGAGCTCGCCGACCACGTCGCCTCGCTCCTCGCCCCGCACAAGCGCCCCCGCGAGGTCCGCTACCTGACGGAACTGCCCCGCAACGACATGGGCAAGGTCCTGAAGAAGGCGCTGCCCGGGGCCGGCCGTGCCTGAGCGGCTCACCGCCCGGGAGGCGGTCGCCCTGGTGGCGGACGACTTCGCCGCGGCGGCCGCGGCGCCGGGCCGGCTCGACCCGCTCGGCTGGCCGGACTACGACGCCTCCCGCGCCCGGGCCGCCGAACGCACCGGCGAGGACGAGTCGGTGCTGTACGGGACGGCGACAGTCGGCGGGCGGGCCTGCGTCCTCGCCGTCTTCGAGTTCGGTTTCCTCGGCGGCTCGCTGGGGCGCGCGGCGGGCGACCGGCTGGTCGCCGCGTACGCGGAGGCCGCCGCACGGCGGCTGCCGCTGGTGTCGTTGGTCGCGACCGGCGGCAGCCGCATGCAGGAGGGCATGATCGCCCTCACCCAGCTCCAGCGCGTCGCCGCCGCCGCGGTCCGCCTCCGCGCGGCGGGCGTCCCCCATGTGACGGTGCTCCGCGACCCCTCCACGGGCGGCGGCTGGGCCACGGTCGGCGCCGGCGCGGACATCGTCCTGGCGCTTCCGTCCGCGCAGGTCGCGTTCGCGGGCTCCCGGGTCCGCCCGGCGCACGCGGACCCCGCCGCCTACACGGCGGAGGACCAGTTCAGCCACGGCCACGTGGACGCGCTCGTCCCGCCGGACCGCCTGCGCGAGGCGCTCTCGCGGTGGCTGCGCCTGCTGTCCCCCGGCCCCTCGGCCGACCTCCCCGCTCCCCCGCCCCGCGCCCTCGGCGGCCGCCGGCTGCCCGGCAGCGGGTGGGACGCCGTACGGCAGGCGAGGGACGCGCTGCGGCCGCGGGCCGGGGCCTACCTGGACGCGTACTTCGAGGTGCGGGCGGCGATCGGCGGGGACCGGGCCGGTGGCGTGGACGCCGGGGTGGAGTGCGGGTTCGGTGTGCACGACGGACGGGTGGTGGCGTACGCCGCGCAGCTCGGCGGGGCGACCCGGCCCGCCGGGTTCCGTACCGTGGCGCGCCTGGTGCGGCTCGCGGACCGGCTCGGGATCCCGGTCCTGACGCTGATCGACACGCCCGGCGCGGCCAACGACGCCGAGGCCGAACGGGCGGGCGCGGGCCCGGCCATCGCGGAGGCCTTCACCGCCATCGCCGAGGCCCGCGCCCCGGTCACCTCGCTGCTCGTCGGCGAGGGCGGATCGGGCGGCGCCCTCGCCCTCGCCGCACCCGGCAACACCTGGGTGACGCCGGACGCCTACTTCTCCGTCATCGCCCCCGAACTCGCCGCCCAGATCCTCAAGCGCCCGCCCTCAGAGGTGCCGTCCACCGCCGACCGGCTCCGCCTGCGTCCTCAGGACCTGGTGGACCTGGGGGTGGTGCGGGGCATCGTCGGGCACGAGGAAGCCCCCTCGGCCTGAACGGCCGAGGGGGCTTCCCCCGTCGCGCGGCGCGTGGCTCAGGAGCCGTCGCCCTGGCAGAGGCTGAAGTCGCCGCAGACGACGACCGTGTGGTCCACCACGGTCACGGTCGGGGCGTCGCCTTCGGGACCGTCCCAGCCATGGGCGAGTGCCGTGCCGGAGCCGGTGAGGACGACGGCGGCGGCCAGGGCTGCCGTGGCGATGAGCTTGCGCATGAAAACCTCCTGAGGAGCGGGGTTGCTCATGTCGGAGCCTGACCTCGGCATGGGACAGCAGCAAGTGCGCGCGCGCTGGCGGGAGTCAGGATGACCCGTTCGGCGGGAGCGTCCGTCAGTTCACGCCCACCGCTCGGATGATCTCCTGGGTGACGCAGCCGCCCCGGTCGTCGCTCGCGCCAGCCCGCAGCGAGACGGACGTCGCGCCGCCCGGGATCCGCAGCTCGCCGCGCCACCGGGAGTCCAGGGCGACGGGGCGCCAGGTCGTGCCCTCGTCGTACGAGACCTCCAGGGTGCCGCCGCCGATGGTGCCGGTGTGCGCGGCGCCCTTCACGTACTCGGCGTGGATCCGGACGGGGATCCGGCCGCCGGCCCGCACGTCGCCCCTGAGGTCGGTGTCCACGTCGAAGCCGAGGTTGATCAGGGGCAGGTAGGTGACCCGGTCGGACGGGGTCTCCGCGGAGCGGAAGGTCCACTCGGCGTGGCCCTTGGTGCCGAGCCGCCAGCGGGCCGGGTCGAGCGCGGTGTCGGTGACGACCTTGTACGCCGCCTCCTCGGCCGGCGCGTCCCAGGCGTAGGCACCGGAGCTCGTCCTGCGGTCGACGCGGGTCCCGTTGACGTACACCTCGGTGTACTGGGTCATCGAGTCGTCGCCCCACACGTTGCCGAAGCCGGTGTGGTCGGGGCCGGAGTCGCCCCAGCCCGGCGTGTTGAACCGCAGGTCGTTGCCGGTGCGCTGCTGGCCCCAGCCGAGGCCGGTGCCGAGCCACGGGTGCCAGACCGGCTCGAACCAGTCCTTCGCGACCCGGCTGCCGCCCCGGTACACGGACCGGCCGCCGCGCTGCTCCAGGGAGTCGCCGAGGTCGACGGACTCGTGCCACTGCTGGCCGGTGCCGGTGGAGACGTACTCGGTGCGCTCGGCCGGGAAGGCGATCCGCTCCTTGAACCCGAGGCCGATCGGGAAGGTGTCGGTGATCGAGTAGCGGAACTCGCCGCCGAGTTCCTTCCGGGCGGTGGGCATGTGGTAGGCGGCGCGGATCGTGGCGATCTCGTCGTCGCCGGGCCGGTAGACGAGTCCGTCGGGCGGGATCGCGCCGGGGTGGCCCTCGGAGAGGTCGTACACGTACGAGGGGTACGCCCTGCCGGTCAGGTCCACGCGCTGTCCGCGCGCGGCGGCCGCGGCCAGGCGGGCGCCGTCGGCGGCGTCGACGGTGGCGACGGGCAGCGGCCGGTCCTCGTAGTCGGCGGTGCCGAACCAGGCGTTCAGCCGGCCGGGGGCGTCGTCGGTGACGAACAGGACCGCGGCGCCCGCGTCCTGCGCGGTCTGCGCGACCTGGACCGGCGAAGGCGCCCCGGCCCGGACCAGGACGGCCCTGCCCTTGACGTCCTTGCCCGCGTACTCGGCCGCGGTCCCGGTGCCGACGTCGACGATGCCGAGCCGCGAGCGGCCCTCGAGCGTGCCCGCGCCGGGCTGGCGGACGACTTCGGACAGCCGTGCGCCGTCGGCGAGCACCTCCAGGCCCGGCTCGCCGAGGCGCCACACGGTGCGGTACTCGAAGGTGCCGGTGGCGGGCCTGCGGGTGGGCGCGGCGAACACCGAGTCGTATCTGACGGGCACGATCACCGCACCGCCGTACTCGGCGCCGTTGGCGTCCCGGTCGAACTCCATCAGGAGCTGCCGGGTCTCGGTGCGCTTGTCGACCTCGGCGCGGATCTCGCGCAGCCGCCGCCCGTCGAGGGTGATCTCGCGGTCGCGGTCGAGGACGACCTCCGGCTCGGTGAGGAAGCCGAGGCCGAGCGAGTCCGCGCCCTTGGAGCCGCGCACGTCGAGGAAGGTGTCGACGCTGTACGTGCCGGGCTTCAGGCGCAGTTCGAGCGTGCCGGACTCCCCGACCGCGGCCGGGAAGGGGTCTTCGCCGGCGGCCAGCTTCTGCACGCCGAGGTACGCGGGCGCGGGGGCGCCGTCGCGGTTCTTGACGTGGACGGTGAGGGTGTAGCGCTCCTCCTCCTTGACCATGCCGAGCGCGGTGTGCGCGACCCGCGCGCCTCCCGTGGTGGCGGTGATCCGGCCGGAGCTGGTGCCGACGGGCGCCTTCGTGCCGTCGCCGGTGACGGTGGTGCTCGCGGTGCCGTGGGCGGGGACGGTGAGGGCGGTGTCGGCGAGGGCGGCGGTGCCCTCGGGCATGCCCTCGACGGCGAGGTCCAGCTCGACCGGCGCGTCGGAGGAGTTGGTGTACGTGACGGTCCTGGTGACCGGCTCGTTCGCCTCGTACGGCCAGGAGTGGAAGCCGAGGTCGGCGGAGCCGGTGGCGGTGACGTCCGCGGTGATCGCGGCGGCCACGTCGACCCGGCCGGCGCCGAGGTCGTAGGCCGGGTCGGAGAGGGGCTTCGACGAGGACATCAGCGCGCTCTTGAGCTGCGCGCCGGTCCAGTCGGGGTGCTTCTCGGCGAGCAGCGCGGCGACGCCGGCGACGTGCGGGGTCGCCATCGACGTGCCGCTCATGGAGGTGTAGAGGCCGCTGCCGGAGACCAGCTGGGAGCGGGCGGCGAGGATGCCGACGCCGGGTGCCGAGAGGTCGGGCTTGAGGGCCTGGTCGCCACGGCGGGGGCCCTTGCTGGTGAAGTAGGCGGCCTCGTCGGCGGGGTCGACGGCGCCGATGGTCAGCGCGGAGTCGGCGGCGCCGGGCGAGCCGATGGAGCCGGGGGCGCCGGAGTTGCCCGCGGCGATGACGAAGAGGGCGCCGGTCTCGGCGGAGAGGGTGTTCACGGCCTGGGCCATGGGGTCGGTGCCGTCGCTGGGCTCCTGGGAGCCGAGGCTCATCGAGACGATCTTCGCGTCGACGTCCTTGGCGGCCCACTCCATGCCGGCGATGATCTGCGACTCGCTGCCGGAGCCCTGGTCGCTGAGGACCTTGCCGACGGCGAGGGTCGCGCCGGGGGCGACGCCCTTCTCCAGCCCGTCCGAACCGGCGCCGCTGCCACCGACGGTGGAGGAGACGTGGGTGCCGTGGCCGTTGCGGTCGGCGACCTCCTGCCCCTCGATGAAGGACTTCGACTCGGCGACCCGGCCCACGAGATCGGGGTGGGTGAGGTCGGCGCCCGTGTCGAGCACGGCGACCTTGACGCCCTTTCCGGTGAGGCCGGCCTCCCACGCCCTGGCCGTGCCGATCTGGGCGTTGGACTGGGCCATGGTGGCCTCGACCCGGCCGTCCAGCCACACCTTGCCGCCCGCGGAGCGGGTGGCGGGCGAGGTGAACGACCGCCAGAACGCGGCCGGGTCGGTCGCCTTCACCGCCGCGCCGCCGATGCTGGGCAGGGCGCGGACGGTCCGCGTGCCGCGCGGTACGGCGGCGCGCGCGCCCTTGCCGTACGTGACGATCAGCGGCAGCTCGTCGGTGAGGCCCTGCCCGACGAGGCCGGTGACGTCGAAGAGCCGCTCGTCCAGGGCGCCGGACGCCAGGTAGGGCCGGGCCTCGTCGGGTATGACGGTGATCCGGTCCCCGGACGTCTCGATGCGTACGGCCCCGGTCGCGCCCTCGGCGCGGTCGACGGTGACGGTCTTCCCGCCGCCTTCGAGGCCGGAGACCGTGACCCGGTCGCCCGTGACGAGCGTGACGGTGGAGCTCTGCGCCCCGGCGGCCTTGAAGGTGTCCGGTACGGCAGGGGCGGCGGTTCCTCCGGCAGCGGCGGTCTGCCCTGCCGAGAGCAGCACCAGGGAGATGCCCGCGGCGAGCAGCCCGGCCCTTCCTCCCACGGAAGGTCTGATCATCGACGCACTCCTCGGCACCCGGGGGAAGGGGTGGTTCCGGGTGTCGCGAGGAGTCTGTTCCGCACGGCGGTGGTTGAGAACGGAACGGCCTGGCGGTTATGTGCCGTGGCGGCCAACCGCCGCCTCAGGCGGTCGGGTTGAGCGCGTCATATCGACGGAAACCCTTCCCGTACAGGGTGAGCAGGCCGATCGCGAGGACGCAGGCGAGTCCGCCGCCGGTGATGGCGACGGCCGGCGAGGTGAGGTCGGCCACCGAGCCCGCCAGGAAGTCGCCGAGCCGCGGGCCGCCGGCGACGACGACGATGAACACGCCCTGGAGCCGGCCGCGCATGTCGTCGGGCGCCGCGACCTGCATCATCGTGTTCCGGAAGATCATCGAGACGGTGTCGGAGTAGCCGGCGAGGGCGAGCAGCAGCAGCCCGAGCCAGAGGTTCCGGGTGAGCCCGAAGAGGGCGATCGCGGTGCCCCAGGCGGCGACGGAGAGCAGGATCGCCTGCCCGTGGTGGCGGATCCGGCCCTGCCAGCCGGAGAGCACCCCGCCGAGCAGCGCGCCGAACGCCGGTGCGGCGACCAGGAGTCCGGTGGTCTTGGCGTCGCCGCCGTACCAGAGCGCGGCGACGGCCGGGAACAGTGCCCGCGGGTGGGCCAGGATCATCGCGCAGAAGTCGGAGAAGAACGTCATGCGCAGATTGGGGCGGGTGGCGAGGAAGCGCAGCCCGTCGAGGACGGAGGCGCGCTTGGTGCCGGTGCGTTCCGGCAGCATCGAGGGCAGCCGCCACATCGCGTAGAGGGAGGCGGAGAAGGCGATCGCGTCGATGAGGTAAGCGGTCTGGTAGCCGGCCAGGCCGACGACGACGCCGCCGAGGCTGGGTCCGACGAGCGTGCCGAAGGTGGTGGTCATGGAGTTGAGCGCGTTGGCGGCGCGCAGCTGCTCGGCGGGCAGCAGGCGCGGGATCATCGAGCTGCGGGCGGGCGCGTTGAGCGCGGCGCAGACCGCCTGCAGGGCGACGATCCCGTAGAGGAACCAGACCTGGTGGAAGCCGGCGAACGCGGCGACGGCCAGGGCGGCGGACAGCACCGCGAGGCCGGTGGAGCTGGCCAGGCCGAGCTTGCGGCGGTCGACGGTGTCGGCGATGGCCCCGCCGTACAGGCCGAAGACGACCAGCGGGACGAGGGTGAAGAGTCCGACGAGACCGACGGCGAACGGCGAGCGGGTGATGTCGTAGACCTGGAGGGAGATGGCGAGGGTCGTCATGCCCTGCCCGATCCAGGTGACGCTGTTGCCGAACCAGAGGCGGCGGTAGTCGGCGGAGGTGCGGAGCGGGGTCAGGTCGGCGAGGAGCCGGCGCTTCGCGGGCTCGGTGTCGGAGGCGGCCGGGGCGCTCACGCGGCGTCGGCCGTGAGGTCGTAGCGCAGTTCCGGGCGGGCCCAGTGGATGCGTCCGGCGGGGCGGACGGTCCCGGTGCGGCGGGCGCCGGTGCGGAGGTAGAACTCCTCGGCGGGCGGGTGGGCGACGACCCGTACCGAGTCGAGGCCGGCGGCGCGGCCCTCGCCGATCATGTGCTCGATGAGCATCCGGCCGATGCCGAGACCCTGGGCGCGGTCGGCGACGAAGGCGAGGTCGAGCTCGGCCTCGTCGAGGAGGAGGGCGTAGAAGCCGAGCACGTGGCCGTCGGCGTCGACGGCGACGTGGACGGGGTGGTGCTCGATGTACGAGCCGCCGACCTGGTAGCCGTCGACCATGGACGCGTACTCGCCCGCGTACGCGGAGGACGTGCGGACGAGCCGGGTGAGCCGCTTGGAGTCGGCGGCGGTGGCGCGCCGCAGGGTGATGTCGGGCATGCCGTGAGTATAGGACCGTAGCGCTGAACCAGTCCTTACATTTAGATGTCGGCCGGGGTCGGCGCACCCAGCCCCGCACCGACGCACTGCGCCACGTCGTCCGGGTCGACGGCGTCGAGCCGTGCGGCCAGGGCGTGCAGCCGGTCCCGCAGCTCCTGGATCTCGGCCAGGTCGAGGCCCGTCGCGGTGGCGATCCCGCGCGGCACGCCGAGGGCCTTCTCCCGGAGCGCGGCGCCGTCGCCGGTGACGCGGACGGTGACGGAACGCTCGTCCTCGGGGCTGCGCCGGCGCTCGACGTAGCCGGCCGCCTCCAGCCGCTTGAGCAGCGGCGACAGGGTGCCGGAGTCGAGCCGGAGCCGTTCACCGATGCCCTTGACGGGCAGCTCGCCGTCCTCCCAGAGCACCAGCATCACCAGGTACTGCGGATAGGTGAGGCCGAGCTCCTTGAGCGCGCCGCGGTAGACGCCGTTGAAGGCGCGGGTGGCGGCGTGCAGGGAGAAGCAGATCTGGTTGTCCAGCCGGAGGAAGTCCTCGCCGGTGCCGGTGGGTCGGTCCATGGCTCCAGGGTACGGGAGACGCGCATCACACCCAATTAAGTTGTGTACAACTTAATGGCACGCTACAAATGAAGCACGGCAGCACCCGCCACCCCGCCCCCGCGAAGAGGAACGGAAGAACCCCATGGACGCGATCTACACCGCAGTCGCCACCGCCAACGGCCGCGAGGGCCGCGCCGTCAGCTCCGACGGCCACCTCGACCTCCCCCTCGCGCACCCCGTGGCCCTCGGCGGCAACGGCCAGGGCACCAACCCCGAGCAGCTCTTCGCCGCCGGGTACGCGGCCTGCTTCGCGAGCGCCATGGGCGTGGTGGCCCGCCAGGAGAAGATCGACGTCTCCGAGGCCTCCGTCACCGCCGAGGTCTCCATCGGCAAGGACGCGGCCGACGGCGGCTTCGGCCTCGCGGTCGTGATGCGCGCCGAGTTCCCGGACCACCTCCAGGGCGAGGCGGGCCGCACCCTGCTGGAGAAGACCCACGCCTTCTGCCCGTACTCGAAGGCCACCCGCGGCAACATCCACGTCGAGCTCGTCGTCGAGTGACCCGTCGGATCCCGGCCGGGCAACACCCCGCCGCGGCAGTGGACTTCTGTTGACAATCGTCCGCCCCTCACCGGCTCTCGCCGGTGGGGGGCGTTCGCTTGTGAGTACTCACGTTCGGCCATGGTGGATTTTCACGTTGGGGCACCGGGGATTCGCCTCGCGTACGACGGGCAGTCATGGGACGGCCGCCGGGCGGTGGTTCGCGAGCGCTCTCCTTGGGGCGCTCGCCGCCGGCCCCGCCGGCCACGCACCCGCACCCACCCGTCCGCTCGCATCCCGGAGGACTACTCCCCCATGGCCGACCTCAATCGCCGCCGGTTCCTGCAACTGGCGGGCGGTACCGCCGCGTTCACCATGCTGTCGGACAGCATCGCCCGCGCCGCGTCCATACCCGCGCAGGGCACGACCGGCACGATCCAGGACATCGAGCACATCGTCGTCCTGATGCAGGAGAATCGTTCCTTCGACCACTATTTCGGTGCGATGAAGGGCGTACGGGGCTTCGGCGACCCGCGCCCGGTCACGCTGCCCAGCGGCAAGTCGGTCTGGAACCAGTCGGACGGCAACAAGATCACCCTCCCCTTCCGGCCCACCAGCGACAACCTCGGCATGGAGTACCTCCAGGGCCTGAACCACGACTGGGCGGGCGGCCAGAAGGCCTACAACGGCGGCAAGTACGACCAGTGGATCCCCGCCAAGACCAAGGCCACCATGGCGTACCTCACCCGTGAGGACATCCCCTTCCACTACGCCCTCGCCGACGCCTTCACCGTCTGCGACGCCTACCACTGCTCGTTCATCGGCGCGACCGACCCCAACCGCTACTACATGTGGACCGGTCACACCGGCAACGACGGCACGGGCGGCGGCCCCGTCCTCAACAACGCCGAGGCGGGCTACGGCTGGAAGACCTACCCCGAGCGCCTGGAGGCGGCCGGGATCTCCTGGAAGGTCTACCAGGACATCGGCGACGGCCTGAACGCCGCCGGCTCGTGGGGCTGGATCAACGACGCCTTCCGCGGCAACTACGGCGACAACTCGCTCCTCTACTTCAACACCTACCGCAACGCCCAGCCCGGCAACCCGCTCTACGACAAGGCCCGCACGGGCACGGACAACAAGAACGGCGAAGGCTACTTCGACCGGCTGCGCGCGGACGTGCAGGCCGGCACGCTGCCCCAGGTCTCCTGGATCGCGGCGCCCGAGGCCTTCTCGGAGCACGCCAACTGGCCCTCCAACTTCGGCGCCTGGTACATCGCGCAGGTCCTGGACGCGCTGACCTCGAACCCGGACGTGTGGGCCCGTACCGCCCTGTTCATCACGTACGACGAGAACGACGGCTTCTTCGACCACGTGGTCCCGCCGTACGCCCCGGGCTCCGCCGCCCAGGGCCTCTCGACGACCCCGACCACGCTCGACTACTTCCCGGGGAAGACCGGCTACGTCGCCGGGCCGTACGGCCTGGGACCGCGCGTCCCCATGATCGTCGTCTCGCCCTGGTCGACCGGCGGCTACACCTGCTCCGAGACCTTCGACCACACGTCGATCCTCCGCTTCATGGAGAACCGCTTCGGCGTGCGCGAGCCGCAGATCTCGCCGTGGCGGCGGGCCGTGTGCGGCGACCTGACCTCGGCCTTCGACTTCACGCGCACCCAGACCGCGCCGGCCGCGCTGCCCCCGACGGACGGCTACTACCCGCCGGACCGCAACCGCCACCCGGACTTCCTGGCCACCGCCCCGGCCGTCGGCACCATGCCCCGCCAGGAACCGGGCTCCAAGCCCACCCGTCCGCTGGCCTACGCCCCCTACGTCGACGGCGCCGCCGACACGTCCGCCGGCACCTTCCGCCTCACCTTCAGCGGCGGCCCGACGGCCGGCGCGCAGTTCTACGTCACGTCCGCGAACCGCACGGACGCCCCGTGGACGTACACGGCCGAGGCCGCCAAGTCCCTCTCGGACACCTGGAACACCAAGTACAGCAAGGGCCTCACCGACCTCACGGTCCACGGCCCCAACGGCTTCCTCCGCCGCTTCCGCTCCCCCGGCAAGACGGCGGTCCCGGAGGTGAAGGCCCGCCACAACGCGACGACGGGCGCTCTGGACCTGACCTTCACCAACGCGGGCGCGTCGACGACGGTGACGATCACCAACGCCTACGGCGGCACGCCCGCGACCGTCTCGGTCCCCCAGGGCGCGACGACCACGCACACGGTCGCCCTCTCGGCCTCCGCCCGCTGGTACGACGTGTCGATCACGTCCGCGTCGAACGCGGACTACCTCCGCCGCCTCGCGGGCCACGTGGAGACGGGCGCTCCGGGCGTGACGGACCCGGCGATCCTGACGTACTGAGCAGGCGCGGCGGGGCGGTCGAGTACGCGTGCTCATCCGCCCCGCCGCGGCCGGGCTGAACTGTCCTCATGAGAACGCACACCGTCGGGCAGGGGGCCGAAGGCACCACTCCCGCGTCCCGCTCAAGCTCGACGTGTCGAGCGCGGCCGCCTACCTCAACGGCGTCCCCCTCCCGCTCCGGGAGTTCACCGCCCCGCTCTTCCGGGTGGACCTCCGCATGCACCTCGCCTGGGGCGTCTGGGCGGGCATGGCGCCCCTGACGCCGGGCCGGTACCTCCTGGAGATCAAGGGCAGCACGGCGGGCGGTTTCCGGGTCGACACGACGTACCACCTCACGGCCGTGAAGCAGCGCCGGGACGTATCGTCGGCCCATGCGGCCAAAGGTGATCCTCTTCGACCTCGGAGACGTGGTCTGCCGGTTCCACCCACAGCGACGCCTGGCCACCCTCGCCGCGGCGTGCGGGGTGAGCCCGGAGGAGGCGGAGAGAACGCTCTACGACTCCGGCCTCGTCGACCGGTGGGACCTCGGCCTGGCCTCGCCTGCGGAGATCCACGCCACCCTGCGGGAGGAGCTGGGCTATCCCGGCGACCTGCCGGCCCTCCACCAGGTCTGGTGCAGCGCCTTCGAGCCCGACCCGCGGATGCTGGCCCTGGTGGACGGGCTCCGCCCGCCGCACCGCACGGCCCTGCTCACCAACAACGACCTGCTGGTCATGGAGGCGCTGCCGGAGGTGCTCCCCGAGGTCGCCTCCCGCTTCGACGCCCTGCTGTTCTCCGGCCTCCTGATGGCCGCCAAGCCCGATTCGGCCGCCTACCACCGGGCCCTGGATCTCGTGGACTGCTCTCCCGGCGAGGCCGTCTTCATCGACGACAAACCCGCCAACGTCGCCGGCGCCGATGCCGCGGGGATCATGGCGATCCACTTCACCGGCGCGGAGGAACTGGGGGCCGCCCTGGACGAACTCCTGGAGCGGTGAACGCGCTCGTACGGTGAGTGCGGCACCCTCCGGGTCGCCCCCGCCGCCGGTCGCCCCCGTCGCGTGACGACGTGGCCGGATCAAGGACCGCTATCGGCCGGACTCGGGGTCGGGAGACGTGCGCCTGTACTCACAGGAGCGGATGTAGGGATCCCCTCCGCCCGCCTGGACGTCCCCGCTCACCCAGAGCTCTCCGCCGTCCAGAAAGAACGGCATGATCCGGTTCTCGTTCTCGTACTTGAGCACCAGGTAGGGCGTCAGGCCGGGATCCTTGTTGATCGCGTGCCACTTCCCTTCGAGCGAGCGACGCGTCACCTCCCTCCCGGGGCCGTCCCACTCGACCGGAACGTCCTTGGCGGAGAAGGTGTAATCGTCACGCAGCCGGATCACCGGGAACGGGGAGCCGCACTCCTCGTTCCCGTCCCAGCGACCGACCAGCTCGGAGTGCCGCACGGCCTTCGGAGTGGCATGGGTGGGGCCGCTCGGCCCGCAAGCGGTCGAGGCGAGCACCGTCAGGGCGGCGGTCGCGAGAGCGGCACCGACGCGGGACACAGGGAACTTCACGGCCATCCGCTTCCTTCGTTCCTACGGGTGAGCCCCCGCGTGTCGCTGCCGTGATGCGGGGCACCCCGGATGCACCGTAGAGCGTGAAAAAGCCCGCCCCCGCAGGAACCTTCCTGCGGTTGCGGGCGGTGGTGGGGCGGGTGGGACTCGAACCCACGGCCGACGGATTATGAGTCCGCTGCTCTAACCGGCTGAGCTACCGCCCCGAACACCACGGCGCGTACAAGTGTGCGCGCCGTCTGCCGCAGCATAGCCGCTCATACGATCTCCTGCTCCGGATGGTCGGCCATGCTCGGTCTAGAGGACACCAGGGGCGGACAGGTGGTTCCCCGGGGAACGAAAAAGGACCCCGAAGGGTCCTCTTCCTTGTGGCTCCCCCGGCTGGACTCGAACCAGCAACCCTCCGGTTAACAGCCGAATGCTCTGCCAATTGAGCTACAGGGGATCGCGCTCCCCCGACTGGACTCGAACCAGTAACCTGCCGGTTAACAGCCGGCTGCTCTGCCAATTGAGCTACAGGGGATTGCTGCGTTGCGACGAACGGTCCTACCTCCGGCCTTGCCGGGGGGCGGGCGCTCGCTGCGAGACATAGATTAGCGCAAGCAGGGGGGTGCTCCGCCAATCGGTATCCCCAGGGCCTCCAGGGAAGGATCGCAGCGTGCGGTACAAGCTGGTGTTCATCGCCGGACTGGGCCTCGGTTTCGTGATCGGGACGAGGGCCGGGCGCGAGGCGTACGAGCGGATGAAGAAGTCGGCCAAGCAGGTCGCCGAGAACCCGGCGGTGCGCAACGCGGCCGAGTCCGCCGCGCAGACCGGTCGGCAGGCGGCCGGGAAGGCGTTCCACGCCGCCGGTGAGCAGGCGCAGAGGATCCGGGCGCGGGTGAGTCACAACGGCCAGGCCGCGCAGTACGAGGACGACGACTGGGGCACCAGCAACACCTGACGTACGGCAGAATCATGTGCCATGGGGATAGTCGCCGGTCTGGACAGTTCTTCCGACTCCACGCGCATCGTCGTCTGTGACAGCGAGACGGGTGCCGTGCTGCGCCAGGGGCATGCCCCGCATCCCCTGGAGCCCAAGGCCGCCGACGTCGACCCGCAGGCCTGGCTGCTCTCCCTCGGCGACGCCGCGACCGGTGGGCTGCTCGAAGGCGTGCAGGCGATCGGTGTCTCCGCGCAGGGGCACGGGCTCGTGCCCCTCGACGCGCAGGGCGGCCTCGTGCGGCCCGCGATGGTCGGGAACGACAAGCGGGCGCAGGTCGCCGCCGCCGATCTGGTCGAAGGGCTGGGCGGGCGGCAGGCGTGGGCCGAGGCCGTCGGGACCGTGCCGGCCGCCGGGCTTCCCGTCGCCAAGCTGCGCTGGCTCGCCCGGACCGAGCCCGAGCACGCCCAGCGCGTCGCGACGGTCCTCCAGCCGCACGACTGGCTGGTCTGGCAGCTCCTCGGCCGTCCCGCGCGCCGCACCACCGACCGCGGCGCCGCCTCCGGCACCGGCTACTGGTCCGCGCGGAACGGGGCCTACCGGCCCGATCTCGTCGAACTCGCCCTGGGACACCAGGCCGCGCTGCCCGAGGTGCTCGGTCCGGCCGAGGCCGCCGGGACCACTCCGGAGGGGCTGCTGATCTCCGCCGGGACCGGAGAGACGATGGCCGCCGCCCTCGGCCTCGGGCTCGGCCTCGGTGACGCCGTCGTCTCCCTCGGTGCGTCGGGGTCCGTCATGGCCGTCCACCACGAGGCCCTGGCCGACCCGAACGGCATGATCACCTCGTTCGCCGACGCCGCCGGCATGCACCTTCCCGTCGTCCACACGTCGAACGCGGTACGGGCGCTGCGCGGCACGGCCGAGATGCTGGGCGTGGAGTCGCTGGACGAGCTGTCCGCGCTCGCGCTCGAGTCGACGCCCGGGGCCTCCGGCCTCGTCCTGCTGCCGTACCTGGAGGGCGAGCGGACCCCGCACCTCCCGCACACCGCCGGCACCCTCGCCGGACTGCGCCGCGAGTCGATGAAGCCCGCGCACCTGGCCCGGGCCTCCTTCGAGGGCATGCTGTGCTCGCTCGCCGACGCGATGGACGTGCTGCGCGGGCGGGGTGTCGAGGTGCGTCGGGTGTTCCTGCTCGGCGCGGCCGCCGGGCTGCCCGCCGTGCAGGCCATGGCGCCCGCGCTGTTCGGCGCCCAGGTCGTCGTGCCCCAGCCGGCCGACTACGCGGCGCTCGGTGCCGCCCGGCAGGCCGCGTGGGCCCTCGGGGTCTCGCAGGGCACGCTGTCCCCGGCCACCCCGCCGGCCTGGCAGGGGGCCGCGGCCCAGGTCTTCGAGGCGGGCGAGGAGCTCGCCGTGGGGCAGGCCGTACGGCAGCAGTACACGGCGACGAGGGAGCAGATCCACCCGGGTGCGTTCGGCGCCTGATTCCGAGCCGGGGCCGTTTCGTAAAGACTTCGCCAGGGCTCGCCGCCCGGCGGCAAAACGAGTCGTAACGTCTCGGGAGCGCGGGCGATAGTAGGACCCGTGCTCATAAGACTTCTCCGAACCTTCCTCCGGCCGTACAGCAAACCCATCGCCCTGCTGGTGCTGCTGCAGCTGCTGCAGACCAGCGCCACCCTCTACCTGCCGACGCTCAACGCCGACATCATCGACAACGGTGTCGTGAACGGGGACGCCGGCTACATCCTGCGGTTCGGCGCGCTGATGATCGGCGTGTCCCTGGTCCAGGTGGTCTGCAACATCGGGGCCGTGTACTACGGCGCGCGGACCGCGGCCGCGCTCGGGCGGGACGTGCGGGCCGCCGTCTTCGACCGGGTGCAGTCCTTCTCCGCCCGGGAGGTCGGGCACTTCGGCGCGCCGTCGCTGATCACCCGGACGACCAACGACGTGCAGCAGGTCCAGATGCTGGCCCTGATGGCGTTCACCCTGATGGTCTCCGCGCCGATCATGTGCGTCGGCGGCATCGTGATGGCGCTGGGCCAGGACGTGCCGCTGTCGGCGGTGCTGATCGCGGTGGTGCCGGTGCTCGGCATCGCGGTCTCGCTGATCGTCCGGAGGATGCGGCCGCTGTTCCGGACCATGCAGGAGCGGCTCGACACGGTGAACCGGGTGCTGCGCGAGCAGATCACCGGCAACCGGGTGATCCGTGCCTTCGTGCGCGACGGCTACGAGCGCGAGCGGTTCAAGGGGTCGAACACCGAGCTGACCGACGTGTCGATGTCCACCGGGCGGCTGATGGCGCTGATGTTCCCGACCGTGATGACGGTCGTGAACGTGTCGTCGATCGCCGTCGTGTGGTTCGGCGCGCACCGCATCGACAGCGGCGCCATGGAGATCGGCGCGCTCACGGCCTTCCTCGCGTATCTGATGCAGATCGTGATGGCCGTGATGATGGCCACCTTCATGTTCATGATGGTGCCGCGGGCCGAGGTGTGTGCCGAGCGCATCGAGGAGGTCCTGGCGACCGACTCCAGCGTGGTGCCGCCGGCCGAGCCGGTGCGCGCCCTGGACCGGCGCGGGCATCTGGAGGTCAGGAGCGCGGACTTCCGGTACCCGGGCGCGGAGGAGTCGGTGCTGCGGGAGGTCGAGCTGGTCGCCCGGCCGGGCGAGACCACCGCGATCATCGGTTCGACGGGCTCCGGCAAGTCGACGCTGCTCGGTCTGGTGCCGCGGCTGTTCGACGTGACCGGCGGAGAGGTCCTGGTCGACGGCGTGGACGTGCGGAAGCTCGACACGGAGCTGATGGCGCGGACGGTCGGGCTGGTCCCGCAGAAGCCGTACCTGTTCTCCGGGACGGTGGCGACGAACCTGCGGTACGGGAAGCCGGACGCGACCGACGAGGAGCTGTGGCACGCCCTGGAGGTGGCCCAGGCCAAGGACTTCGTGAGCAAGCTGGAGGGCGGGCTCGACGCGCCCATCGCCCAGGGCGGCACGAACGTGTCCGGCGGCCAGCGGCAGCGTCTCGCGATCGCCCGCACGCTGGTGCAGAAGCCGGAGATCTACCTCTTCGACGACTCCTTCTCCGCCCTCGACTACGAGACGGACGCCCTGCTGCGCGCCGCGCTCTCCGAGGAGACGGCCGACGCGACCGTGGTCATCGTCGCCCAGCGGGTGTCGACGATCAGGGACGCCGACCGGATCGTGGTCCTCGACGAGGGCAGGGTCGTCGGCACCGGCCGGCACCACGAGCTGATGGCGGAGAACGAGACGTACCGGGAGATCGTGCTCTCCCAGCTGACCGAGGCGGAGGCTGCCTGATGGCCGGTCCTGGCGGACGAATGATGGCCGGCGGCGGGCCGGACTCGAGGTCGATGGACTTCAAGGGCTCGGGCAAGCGGCTGCTGAAGCAGCTGGCGCCGGAGCGCGGCGCGCTGTGGGTGATGCTCGTCGCCGGCGTGCTGTCGGTGGCGGCCTCGGTGGTCGGGCCGAAGATCCTGGGCAAGGCGACCGACCTGGTCTTCGCGGGTGTGGTCGGCCGGCGGCTGCCCGCGGGCACCACCAAGGAGCAGGCCCTGGAGGGGCTGCGCGCCAAGGGCGACGGCGGGATGGCGGACATGCTGTCCGGGGTCGACTTCACCCCGGGCAAGGGCATCGACTTCTCGGCGGTCGGCGAGGTGCTCGGCCTGGCGCTCGGCGTGTACGTGCTCGCGGGCCTGCTGATGCTGGTCTCGACCCGTATGTCGATCAAGGTGATCAACCGGACGGTCTACCGGATGCGGGAGGACGTCCAGGCGAAGCTGGCGCGGCTGCCGCTGTCGTACTTCGACAAGGCCAAGCGCGGCGAGGTGCTGTCGCGGGCGACCAACGACATCGACAACATCTCGCAGACCCTCCAGCAGTCGATGGGCCAGCTGACCAACTCGCTGCTCACGATCGTCGGCGTGCTCGCGATGATGTTCTGGATCTCGCCGCTGCTCGCCCTGGTGGCGCTGGTCACGGTGCCGCTGTCGGTGGTCGTGGCGACGCGGATCGGCAAGCGCTCGCAGCCGCACTTCGTGCAGCAGTGGAAGTCCACGGGCAAGCTCAACGCGCACGTCGAGGAGATGTACACCGGTCACGCGCTGGTGAAGGTCTTCGGGCGGCAGCGGGAGTCCGCCGAGGACTTCCACGAGCAGAACGAGGCGCTGTACGAGGCCGGGTTCAAGGCCCAGTTCAACAGCGGCGTCATGCAGCCGGTGATGCTGTTCGTGTCGAACCTGAACTACGTGCTCGTGGCCGTGGTCGGCGGTCTGCGGGTGGCGAGCGGCAGCCTGTCCATCGGTGACGTGCAGGCCTTCATCCAGTACTCGCGGCAGTTCTCGATGCCGCTGACGCAGGTCGCGTCGATGGCGAACCTGGTGCAGTCGGGCGTCGCCTCCGCCGAGCGGATCTTCGAGCTGCTCGACGCGGAGGAGCAGGAGCCGGACGCGCCGGTGAGCGAGCGGCCGACCGAGCTGAAGGGCCGGGTGGCCCTGGAGCACGTCTCCTTCCGTTACGAGGAGGACAAGCCGCTGATCGAGGACCTGTCGCTCGCGGTGGAGCCGGGCCACACGGTCGCGATCGTCGGCCCGACCGGCGCCGGCAAGACCACGCTCGTCAACCTCCTCATGCGGTTCTACGAGGTCACCGACGGCCGCATCACCCTCGACGGCGTCGACATCGCCAGGATGACCCGGGAGGACCTGCGCACCGGCATCGGCATGGTCCTCCAGGACACCTGGCTCTTCGGCGGCACCATCGCCGAGAACATCGCCTACGGCGCCACCCGCGAAGTCACCCGCGAGGAGATCGAGGAAGCGGCGAAGGCCGCCCACGCCGACCGCTTCATCCGCACCCTCCCCGACGGCTACGACACCGTCATCGACGACGACGGCGCGGGTGTCAGTGCGGGCGAGAAACAGCTGATCACCATCGCGCGGGCGTTCCTGTCCGACCCGGTGATCCTGGTCCTCGACGAGGCGACCAGCTCGGTCGACACCCGCACCGAGGTCCTCATCCAGAAGGCCATGGCCCGCCTCGCCCACGGCCGCACGTCCTTCGTGATCGCCCACCGCCTCTCCACCATCCGGGACGCCGACGTGATCCTCGTGATGGAGAACGGCTCCATCGTCGAACAGGGCACCCACGGGGAACTCCTGGCCTCGGGCGGCGCCTACGCGCGGCTGTACGCGGCGCAGTTCGCGCAGGCGGTCGCCGAAGTGGACTGACGCCTCAGTCCAGATAGCCGCGCAGCTGGTCCGCGTAGGCGTGGTCCCGCAGCTTGTTGAGGGTCTTGGACTCGATCTGGCGGATGCGTTCGCGTGTCACGCCGAAGAGCTGTCCGATCTCCTCCAGGGTGCGGGGCCTGCCGTCGTCGAGGCCGTAGCGCAGCTGGACGACCTTGCGTTCGCGCTCGCCGAGGGTGGAGAGCACGGCCTCCAGGTGCTGGCGCAGCAGCAGGAAGGCGGCGGACTCGACGGGGGACGTGGCGTCGCCGTCCTCGATGAGGTCGCCGAGGGCGACGTCCTCCTCCTCGCCGACGGGGGCGTGCAGGGAGACGGGTTCCTGGGCGAGGCGGAGGACCTCGCCTACCCGCTCGGGGGCCAGGTCCAGCTGGGCGGCGACCTCGTCGGCGGTGGGCTCGTAGCCGCGTTCCTGGAGCATCCGGCGCTGGACGCGGACGACGCGGTTGATGAGTTCGACGACGTGCACGGGCACGCGGATGGTCCGGGCCTGGTCGGCGAGGGCCCGGGACATCGCCTGGCGGATCCACCAGGTCGCGTACGTGGAGAACTTGTAGCCGCGCGCGTAGTCGAACTTCTCCACGGCCCTGATGAGGCCGAGGTTGCCCTCCTGGACCAGGTCGAGCATGGTCAGGCCGCGGCCCACGTAGCGCTTGGCGACGGAGACGACGAGCCGCAGGTTGGCCTCGATGAGCCGGCGCTTGGCGATCCGGCCGAGGACCACGAGCCGGTCCAGGTCGAGCGCCAGCCGGGAGTCCAGATCGGGGGTGTTGGCGAGTTTCTCCTCGGCGAAGAGCCCGGCCTCGACCCGGCGGGCGAGCTCGACCTCCTCCTCCGCGGTGAGCAGCGGCACGCGGCCTATCTCGCGCAGGTACTGCCGGAAGAGGTCGGAGGAGGGCCCGTTCCCGCCGAGGTCGACGCGGCGGCGCTGGGCCGGGACCGCCGGCTCCGCTTCGGGTTCGGCTTCCGTTTCCTGCTCCACGGCCACCAGCTCCACCGGAGAGGGCTCGGACACGGCGAGGGTCTGGGTCTGGGTCTGCACGGGGGGCGACCTCCAGGGCGGGTGATCGCTGCCGGTTCGGGGGCGTAGGGCAGCGGGACGGCACCGTGACCCAGTGTGGGGTACGACACATCGCCGCCACGAGGGGCGTGCGGTGACTTTTTGAGTTCGGCAGGTGACCGAACGTCAGAGTGCCGCGGCGCCGTGGGTGCGCAGTGACTGCCCGTACTGGGTGAGCACCCACAGCTCGTTCTGGACGGCGGCGACCTGGGCGGGGTCGCCGTGGGCGCCGAGCCGGGCGAGGGTGCCCTGGACGTCGCGGATGCGGCGGTCGACGGCGCGCAGGCGGACCTGGACGAGCTGGGCGCCGGCGTAGACCTCGTCGATGGTCTTGGCGAAGATCGCCTCGACGGCGAGTTCGGTGACGAGGGCGCGGACGGTGTCGTCGGGCGCGGCCTCGCGGACCGCGTCCAGGTAGTCGGGCGGGGCGTCGGTGGCGCCTCCGGCGTCCTGGACGCACTGGCGGACGGCCGCGTAGGGCGGGGCGGTGAACTCGTCGACGCCGTACGCGTCGAAGGCCGGGGAGACGAGTTCGGGGCGCTGGAGGGCGAGCTTGAGCAGCTCGCGCTCGGTGCGGTGGGCGGGGCTGCGCAGGTTGAGCGCCGGTCCGGCCTGGGCGGCGGGCGCCTGGACCTCTCCGTACCCGCGCTGCGGCCGGCCGCCGTCCCGCGACGGTCCCCGGCCCTGCCCCGGGCCCTGGTCCTTGCCGCCGCGGTCGCGCTGCCAGCGGGCGATCTGGGCGACCCGGCGGACCACGAACTGGGTGTCGAGGATGCCGAGCATGCCGGCGAGCTGGACGGCGACCTCGTGCTGCGAGGCGACGTTCTTGATCCGGGCGACGATCGGCGCGGCCTCGTCGAGCGCGGCGGCCCGGCCGGAGGGGATCTCCAGGTCGTAGCGGCTCACGATCTGGCGCAGCGCGAACTCGAAGAGGGGCGTGCGCGGCTGGACGAGGTCGGCGACGGCCTCGTCGCCCTTGGCGAGGCGCAGCTCGCAGGGGTCCATGCCGTCGGGCGCGATGGCGATGTAGGTCTCGGCGGCGAACTTCTGGTCGTCCTCGAAGGCGCGCAGCGCGGCCTTCTGGCCGGCGGCGTCGCCGTCGAAGGTGAAGATCACGCGGGCCGAGCCGTTGTCCATGAGGAGCCGGCGCAGGATCTTGATGTGCTCGCCGCCGAAGGCGGTGCCGCAGGTGGCGATGGCGGTGGTGACGCCGGCCAGGTGGCAGGCCATGACGTCGGTGTAGCCCTCGACGACGACGGCGCGGCTGACCTTGGCGATGTCCTTCTTGGCCAGGTCGATGCCGTAGAGCACCTGGGACTTCTTGTAGATCGGGGTCTCGGGCGTGTTGAGGTACTTGGGCCCGTTGTCGTCGTCGCGGAGCTTGCGGGCGCCGAAGCCGACGACGTCGCCGCCGACGTCCTTGATCGGCCACATCAGCCGGCCGCGGAAGCGGTCGATGGGGCCGCGGCGGCCGTCCTGGGAGAGGCCGGAGAGGATCAGCTCGCGGTCGGTGAAGCCCTTGCCGCGCAGGAAGCGGGTGAGGTGGTCCCAGCCGGCCGGGGAGTAGCCGACGCCGAAGTGCTCGGCGGCGGCCTGGTCGAAGCCGCGCTCGGCGAGGAACTTGCGGCCGATCTCGGCCTCGGCGGAGCCGAGTTGGTCGGCGTAGTACTGGGCGGCGATCTGGTGGGCCTCGACCAGGCGGGTGCGTTCGCCGCGCTGGTGGCCGGGGTTGTAGCCGCCCTCCTCGTACCGCAGGGTGATGCCCGCCTTGGCGGCGAGGCGCTCGACCGTCTCGGAGAAGGAGAGGTGGTCGATCTTCATCACGAAGGCGATGGTGTCGCCGCCCTCCTGGCAGCCGAAGCAGTGGAAGAGTCCCTTGCTGGGGCTGACCTGGAAGGAGGGCGACTTCTCGTCGTGGAAGGGGCAGAGTCCCTTGAGGTTCCCGCCGCCGGCGTTGCGGAGCTGGAGGTACTCGGACACGACGGCGTCGATCGGGACCGCGTCCCGTACCGCCTTCACGTCGTCATCGTTGATCCTGCCTGCCACGCAGGAATTCTACGGGGCCGCGGACCGGGGGTGGCTCGCCGATCGCGCCGGGCGCCGCGGCCCCGGCACGATCGGCGGGCCACCTCCTAGGGGATGAGGCCCTCCAGCGGTACGGACGGGTCCGCCAGGGCCTCGGTGTCCACCCGCGCCCGGGAGCGGATGAGCTTCTGGATCGGGTCTGTGACGTCCCACACGTTCACGTTCATGCCGGCGATCACCCGGCCCTCCTTGAGCCAGAAGGCGATGAACTCGCGCTTCCCGGCGTCGCCGCGCACCACGACCTGGTCGTACGAGCCGGGCGGCGCCCAGCCCGAGTACTCCATGCCGAGGTCGTACTGGTCGGAGAAGAAGTACGGGACGCGGTCGTAGGACACGGACTCGCCGAGCATCGCGCGGGCGGCGGCGGGGCCGCCGTTGAGGGCGTTGGCCCAGTGCTCGACGCGGATGCGGCGCTGCAGGAACGGGTGGTGGTGGGCGGCGACGTCGCCCGCCGCGAAGATGTCGGGGTCGGAGGAGCAGAGCGACTCGTCGACGGCGACGCCGCCGCCGTCGGCGCGGTCGACGAGCGCGAGCCCCGCGTTCTCGGCGAGGGCGGTGCGCGGGGCGGCGCCGATGGCGATGAGGACGGCGTGGGCCGGGTGCTCCTCCCCGTCGTCGGTGCGGACCGCGAGGACCATGCCGTCCTGCCCGGTGATCTCGGTGAGCCGGGCGCCGAAGTGGAAGCGGACGCCGTGTTCGCTGTGCAGGTCGGCGAAGAGCTGGCCGAGTTCGGGGCCGAGGACCCGGTGCAGCGGCGTGGGGTCGGTCTCGATCACGGTGACCTCGGCGCCGTACGTACGGGCCGCGGCGGCGACCTCGAGGCCGATCCAGCCGGCGCCCGCGATCACCAGGTGGCCGTTGTCACGGCCGAGGGCCCGCAGCTCGTCGCGGAGCCGCTCGGAGTGGGCGAGCCGGCGCAGGTGGTGGACGCCGGCGAGGGTGGTGCCGGGCACGTCGAGGCGGCGCGGCTCGGCGCCGGTGGCGAGGAGCAGCTTGTCGTAGCGGATGACGGTGCCGTCGCCGAGGCGGACCGTGCGGGCGGCGCGGTCGATCGCGGTGACGGTCTGGCCGAGGTGCAGCTCGACGTCGTGCTGGGCGTACCAGGCGGGCTCGTGGACGGAGACGGAGTCCCGCGTCTCCTTGTCGAGGAGGTAGCCCTTGGACAGCGGCGGGCGTTCGTAGGGGTGGTCGCGTTCGTCGCCGATGAGGATCACCCGGCCGTTGAACCCCTCCGCACGCAGCGTCTCCGCCGCCTTGGCCCCGGCCAGGCCACCGCCGACGATGACAAAGGTCTGATCTGCGTCGACCACGTTGATTCCTCCTCGTTGCGACCGGTTCCCTACGCTACGCCCCCGGGCCCGGCCGGGGCCGTTCCGCCTCGGGACGCCTCCGGGACGTGCATGCGAGGGTCCCGCACCGGCCCGGATGACGAAAGAGGGCGAACGGCCCCGTGGTCCCGGCTGGGTCCTGTCGTCGGACTCCCGTCGCCGCCCGGAGGGCAGGCGGGAGTGTGACGACAGGGCCTAGCGACGAGGTGTGCGCAGACGGGCGTGGAGGGCGCGGGCGGAGGCGTCGGTGAGGGAGGCGATCTGGTCGACGATCACCCGCTTGCGGGAACGGTCGTCGGGCGCGCTGACGAACATCGCCCTGAACTGGGGTTCGAGCCCTTCGGGCGCCTGCGCGACGAGCGCCTCGGCCAGCTCGGCGACGACGATCCGCTGGTCGGCGCGCAGGGCCTCCTGCTCGGCGCGCTGCATGACGTAACGGTCGGCGACGGCCTTGAGGACGGCGCATTCGTTGCGCGTCTCGCGCGGGACGACCAGCTCGGCGCCGTAGCGGGTGAGGCGCCCGGAGCCGTAGGCCTGGCGGGTGGCGCCCTCGGCGGCCAGGCAGAAGCGGCCGATGAGCTGGCTGGTCGCGTCCTTCAGACGGGCCTGGGCGACGGCCGAGCCGTCGTAGCCGTGCGGCCACCAGTCCTGGGCGACGAGCCGGTCGAGGGCGTCGGCGAGCTCCTGCGGGTCGGTGTCCTCCGGTACGTAGCGGCCGAGGGCGACCGCCCAGATGTCGGCGCGCTCGGACTCGGCCAGCAGCACGTCGGGGTCGATGTGGCCGGCGTGCAGGCCGTCCTCGAAGTCGTGCACCGAGTACGCCACGTCGTCGGACCAGTCCATGACCTGGGCCTCGAAACACTTGCGGTGGGCGGGCGCGCCGGCCCTGATCCACTCGAAGACGGGCAGGTCGTCCTCGTACACGCCGAACTTGTTCGACCCGGGGTCGGTGGGGTGGCCGCCGCGGGTCCACGGGTACTTGGTGGCGGCGTCGAGGGCGGCGCGGGTGAGGTTGAGCCCGACGCTGAGCGGCTCGCCGGTGACGGGGTCGGCGATGAACCTCTTGGGCTCGATCCGGGTCAGCAGGCGCAGCGACTGGGCGTTGCCCTCGAAGCCGCCGCAGTCCTTGGCGACGTCGTTGAGCGCCTGCTCGCCGTTGTGCCCGAACGGCGGGTGCCCCATGTCGTGGGCGAGGCAGGCCGCTTCGACGAGGTCGGGATCGCAGCCGAGCGCGGCACCGAGCTCGCGACCGACCTGGGCGCACTCGAGGGAGTGGGTGAGCCGGGTGCGGGGACTGGCGTCCCACGCGTGGCCGCGGGTGCCGGGAGTGACGACCTGCGTCTTCCCGGCGAGCCTGCGCAGCGCGGCGGAGTGCAGGACGCGCGCCCGGTCGCGCTGGAAGGCGGTCCGCCCGGGCCGTTTGTCGGGCTCGGCGGCCCAGCGCGCGGTGGCGTCGGAGTCGTAGCCGGGGGTGCCGGTGGCGCTGCCGTCGTCGTTGCTGTCGCTGTCGGCGTTGTCCTTGGGATCCGTGATGCCTTCCATGCACCGAAGGTAACGGGCGGGACGGACAAGTGCGGCAAGGACGCGGCCCGGGCATGCCGCGGGCCCCGGATCACGGCCGGAACTCGTGGGAGTACAGGCCGCGTTCGCCGACCGCGACGAGACCCCGGCTGTCGGGCAGCCAGGCGCAGGAGCTCAGCGGCGTCTCGGCGCGGACACCGGCGACGGTACGGCCGGTGGCGGCGTCCCAGACGCGGAGCATGGCGCCGGCGGTGGCGATCCATTTGCCGTCCGGGGAGACGGAGAGGTCGTGGACGGCGCCGTCGGGGTCGGTGAAGGAGGAGAGCTCGGTGCCGGTGCGGGGGTCCCAGAAGCTCACCGTTCCGGTGGTGGCGACGGTGACGAGCCGGGTGCTGTCGGGGGTGGCGGCGAAGGCGGTGAGACGCCCGTCGTACCGGAAGTCGACCGGGCGGCCGGACGACCGCCCGCCCGGTACGAGCCGGAGCACCCGCACCAGCGACTCGACGTCCGCCGGACCCGGCCGCGGCCGGTGGCACAGCACGGCCAGCCAGCTCTCGTCGGGTGCGATCACGACGTCGTGCGCCGGGCCGCCGCCCGCGGGGCCGGACAGGACGGCGGTGCGCCGTTGCGTGGCGTCGTGCCACAGCTGGAGGGCGCCCTGGGAGTCGGCGACGGCGATCCAGGTGCCGTGGGCGGCGACGGCGAGGGCCTGCGCCGTGACGGCGTGGCCGAGCCTGAAGACGGCGTGCCCCACGCCCGACGGCCGGTCCGTGCTCCTGCCCTCCACCCGGTACAGGTGGCCGACGGCGTACCGGCTGCCGTACGGGGCGAAGGCGACCGGCCCCGTGTAGTCGTCCCCGATCCGTGAGGACAGGGGACTGCTCCAGGCGCCGCCGACCGGGTCGCAGAGCCGGGTCCGTCCGTCGCGGTGCACGACGGCCAGCCGGTCACCGCCGTCGACGACGGTGACCTTCCGCATGCCCTCGCCGTCGACGGACCCGAGCCGCTCGGGTCCGTCGGCGGCCCAGACCTTGACCGTGCCGTCCTCCCCCGCGCTGATCAGCCGGCCGCCGTCGGGCGTGACGGTCACGGCGTTCACCCGGCCGGTGTGAGCCCTGTAGCGGGCACGGCAGGCGAGCGTCCACCGGTCCCAGACCGCGACGGTCCCGTCCTCTCCCCCGCTCACCAGCCACGTGCCGTCCGGTGCCACGGCCACGGCGGTGGCGGGGCCGCTGTGTGCCTCGATCCGCCGCCGGTCGCCGTGCGGCGTCCCGTCCCAGATCTGCAGCGTGCCGTTCGCTTCGGCGGAGACCGTCCATCCGCCGCCGGGCGCGACGGCGAGGGCGTTCACGAGGGGGCCGATGGTGGCGATGCGCGCCTCGTCGCGGGCGAGGTCCGCGGAGAGCGGCACGACGCCGCCCCGGCTGCCGCCGACGGCGATCCATTCGCCGTTCGGGGCGAACATCACGCAACGGGGCTCGTCGCCCCGCCACGGGGACACCGAGGCGAGACGCTGCCTCGTGCCGGCGTGCCAGACCTCCAGGGTGCCGTCCGTGGCGACGGTCGCGACGCGGGCGGCCCCGTCGCCGAAGGCGCGGGAGACCGCCAGGGCCCGGACCGACGCGCCGCGTGCCCCGACCGGCCCGAGGGTGAGTCTCGGCCGGGTGCCCCGGTGCGTCGACCAGAGCTGGACGGTGCGGCCGGGCCCGCCCGTGGCGAGCCAGGTGCCGTCGTGGGACATCGCGAGCGCCCGGAAGCGGCCGGGGCCGCGGACGTCCACCGTCAGCCTGCCGCCGCTGTCCGGGTCGAGGCCCCGGGCCATGCCCTCCGCACCGACGGTGACGAGCGAGCCGTCGGCCGCGACCGCCACGGACCACACCGGGCCGGCGTGACCGTGGAAGGTGCGCAGCAGGGCCGGTTCGGGCAGGTCGGGCGGCGTGCGGCGGTCGAGGAGCCGGGGCCGGGCGGCGATCTCCGGGTCCGTCCGGCGGCTGATGATCCGGTCCCGCCACAGCGGCAGCGGCTCCAGGCGGCTGTGCAGGACGTTCGTCAGGAGTTCGGGCGGGTCGGTGGGAGCGAGGAGGTGGGCGGTGCGGGTGAGGTCGTCGGCCATGCGCGCCGCCGTGTCGGTGGGGACGGCGGCCAGGTCCGCCCAGGGCGCCATGGGACCGCGCTGGTGCAGTCGGGTCTCGATCCAGGTCGGATGGCTCGCGACGCGCTCGGCGTCCTCCGTCCGTCCGGCGGCGAGCAGGTGCTCGACGGCGTGGTCGAGGAGGTAGCCGCGGGAGTCCTCCGGCGGCTCCCAGGGGACGGGGCCCGCCGCGTCGGCGAGCGTGCCGTGCAGGGCGGTCGCGTCCGGCTCGCCCAACTCCTTGTACAGGTAGTCGCGGAGCACGTCGTGGAGGGTGAGCCGGCCGCCGTGGCCGGGCGTGAGCGAGACCAGGGACAGCCGGTCGAGTTCACCGCACAGGGAGCGCGTTCCCGCCTCGTCGAGGCCGTCGGTGGCCGCCCAGAGGCGGGCGATCAGCGGGACGGGGACGGACTCGTCCTCGGCGAAGACGGCGAGCTCCGCGAGGCGCCGGTCGCCGCCGGCCGGGAGCAGCGTCCGGGCCGCCTCCACCGTGGCCCGTACGGCCTGGGCGCGGCGGACCGGGTCGTCCAGGTCGAGCGCCGCCGGGTCGGAGTCGACCGAGGCCGGGCCGTGCGCGGCGAGACCGCGCAGGGTCTCCGCCGCGGCCTCGGCGGGATCGCTGCCGGTGGCGATCCGGCGGACGATCAGTCGGTTGGTGAGGCGCAGCAGGAGCGCCCAGCGGCCGGTGGCCTCCAGCAGGTCCCGTACGACGGTCTCGGGGAGTTCGGGCAGTTCCCAGGTGAGGACGGCACGGGCCTGGTCGGGTGACATCTCGTCGACGCGGACCCGTTCCGTGCCGTTCGGCAGGGCGCCGGGGACACGCGTGGTGACGAGCCGGACGCATCGGGCCCCGCCGCGCAGGAAGGGTTCGAGCTGTTCGGCCTCCCACACGTCGTCGAGGAGCAGCAGGGTACGGGGCCGCTGGTCGAGGAGACGGCCGAGGTGTTCGCCCGCGAGCCCGGGGTCGTCGAAGGCGGTGGTGTCGCCGGTGATGAAACGGGTGGCCTCGGCGACCTTCGCGGCGATGGCGGCCCGGCCGCGGACGTCGCGGCCGATCGTGACGGTGTAGATGCGGCCGCGGAAGCGCCTGCGGACGCGGGGACTCGCCGCCACGGCCCGGGCGAGGACGGTCTTGCCGAAGCCGCCCGCGCCCTCCAGGGAGGTGGTGATGGCGACCGTGCGGCCCCGGCACACCGCCTTGACCGTGCGGGCCCGTTCGGCGCGGTCGACCACCCAGTCGGGGACGGCCGGCGGGGACGGCAGGGGCGGGTCGCCCGCCACCGCGGCGCCCCCCTCCTGCCGCCAGGCCGTGACGACGGCCCCGAGGACGGCGACGGCGGCGAGGCCGGCCACCCACCACCACGGCTGCTGCCGGATCCGGTCCAGCACGCCGGGCCAACGGTCCTCGGACGTGGCGGCGTTGGCCGCCAGCGAGGCCAACACGGCCACGACCGCGGCGGTTCCGGCCAGCGACACGCCCTTGACGACACCCCGCACTGGTCACCCCCTTGTCCCGATCGCCCGACGATAGTCAGGTGCCGGGGCAGGGGTGACGTGATTCGGCCGTACGTGGCCGGAGTCACCGGGCGGCGAGGAGCTCCCGGTGCGGCGCTCGGGCCAGCGCCTGGTCGTAGCGGTGCAACACCAGGCGGGCCAGGGCCGGGTGGGCTCCGAGCGGCGCGGCGGCGAGCCAGGGCGCTGCGGTGGCGGCGCGGGTGGCGAAGAGGCCGGGGGCGGTGAAGCAGGAGGCGACGGCGACGCGGTGGCGGCCGCGCGCGGCGAGGGCGCGGACGGCGTCGGGGACGGTGGGCGCGGCGGCGGAGGCGTAGGCGGGGACGACCGGCACTCCCCCGAGGCGGTCGCCGAGCCGGTCGGCGATCCGGCGGATGTCGGCGGCGGACTCGGGGTCGCGGGAGCCGGCGGCGGCGAGGACCACGCCGGTGGCGGGCGAGGCGCCGTCCTCGGGCGTCCAGCCCGCTTCGGCGAGCCGGTCGGCGAGGGCCTCGACGAGGTGCGGGTGCGGGCCGAGGGGCTCGGCGATCCGGCCCCGTACGGCGGGCGCCGCGGCGAGCGCGGCGGGCAGGTCGTGCTTGACGTGGTAGCCGCGGGCGAAGAGGAGCGGGACGAGCACGGCGTCCCGGCCGGCGAGTTCGGCGAGGGTGTCGGTGAGCAGCGGCGCGTTCAGTTCGATGTGCGCGAGCCGTACGTCGAGCCCGGGCCGCAGCTCGCGCACCCGGTCGAGGAGCAGCCGGAGCGTGGTGGCGGCGCGGGGATCGCGGCTGCCGTGCCCGACGGCTATGAGGGTGGGTGCGGCGGGCCGGACGGCGAAGGGCCGCACCCGCCCGAGCCGGTCGCCGACCCGGCTGCCGATGCGCCCGAGCAGGTCGGCGGCGCTGCTGTCGCAGTGAGGTTCCGGCTCGTACGTCGTCATGCGCCGATCCTGCCGGTGCCAGGTTGCCTGGCCGTTTCGCACGGGTCACGGGTGTTTGCCGCGGCCTCACGGCGGCGCGGGCGGGGCCGTCAGGCCCCGCCCACTGCCGCACGCCCGACGCGTCTACGCGTCCTACGCGTCCAGCCACACCCGCAGCGGGCCCAGCGGCTCGAAGCCCTCCGCCAGCGCAGCGGCCAGGTCGTCGCCCGACTCGTAGCCGACGACCGGGAGGCCCGGGGCGGCCGCGGCGAGGGCGCCCGCCCAGGCGTAGGAGGCGGGGACGTCGTCGGCCGTGAAGAGGTTGGAGACGCCGGTGACGCCGGCGGCTCCGGTGAGGACGGCGCCGCCGAGGATCCGGCCGTCGTCGGCGTGGCCGGCGACGATCGTGGTCGCCGGATCGGCGAGGAGCGCGGGGCGGAAGAGCGCGGCCTCGTCCGCGTCGCCACCGCTCCAGGCGAGGGCCCAGGCGGCGAGTTCGTCGGGAGTGCGGACGGGGCGCCAGTCGCCGGTGGGACGCGGGGCCGGAAGGCGGGCGGGGCGGTGGATCCAGGCCGCCTCGAAGAGCAGCCGGAAGCCCGCGGCGGCGAGGTCGAGGCGGGCGTGGCTGTCCTTGACGGAGGCGCCGGGAGCGGTGCGGTCGATGCCGGTCAGGACGTCGTCCGCGGTGGCCTCCTCGGCGAGGGTGACGGCGTCCGGGTAGTACAGCGGACTGCGGCGCGGACTGGTCCAGGCGCGCGGCCCGAAGGCGCCGCTCAGGCCGTGGGCGCGGCACATGGTGTCGCACCAGTCGGCGTTGTTGCGGACGGCGGCGCGGAGAAGAGCGGCGGCGTCCGGGAGGCGGGCGGCACCGGAGCCGCTCGCGGACTCGGCGGCGCTCGCGGACTCGGCAGCGCCGAGAAGGCCGGCGGCGTCCGGGAGGACGGGGGCCTCGGAGGCGTCAGCCGCGTCGGAGCCTACGGCGGCATCGGAGCCGACGGAATCGGCGGCAGCGCCGGCGGGGTCGGAGGCGACGGAATCTACGGCAGCGGCGGGGTCGGAGGCATCGGCCGGGTCGGAGGCATCGGTGATCACCAGCGGATCG
Source organism: Streptomyces sp. NPDC012637 (assembly GCF_042954805.1). Taxonomy (NCBI): domain Bacteria; kingdom Bacillati; phylum Actinomycetota; class Actinomycetes; order Kitasatosporales; family Streptomycetaceae; genus Streptomyces; species Streptomyces sp. NPDC012637. The sequence continues at coordinate 48,944 of NZ_JBIBDS010000003.1, read as the reverse complement.
TACGGATGTCGCACCCGTTCCCTCCCCCCTTTTTTCGTTCCGAATCACGGAATATCTTTTCCACTATGAGAATGTCCCCTGCGTCGCTCCCCCGACGCGCCCTCGCCGAGTTCACCGGCACCGCCTCCCTCGTCGCCGTCGTCGTCGGCTCCGGCATCCGCGCCGACTCCCTCAGCCAGGACATCGGTGTCCGGCTGCTCGCCAACGCCCTCGCCTCCGCCCTCGGCCTCGGCCTGCTCATCGCCCTCATCGGCCCGCTCTCCGGTGCCCACTTCAACCCCGTCGTCACCCTCTCCGAGTGGTGGTCGCAGCGCCGCAGGGACGGCGGTCGCGAGGCCCTCGCGTACATCGCCGCCCAGCTCGCCGGCGCCGTCGCGGGCGCACTGCTCGCGGAGGCGATGTTCGGGCGGGCACCGGGAGCGGTCCTGGCCACCGAACAGCGCGCCGAGCTCCACCTCCTCCTCGGCGAGGCGGTCGCCACCGCCGGGCTCGTGCTGGTCGTCCAGGGCCTGCGCCGCATCGGCCGGCCCTCACTCGCCCCGGTCGCCGTGGCCGGCTACATCGGCGCGGCCATCTGGTTCACCTCGTCCGGCTCCTTCGCCAACCCGGCGGCCACCGTCGGCCGGGCCTTCTCCGACTCCTTCACCGGCATCGCGCCCGGCTCCGTGCCCGCCTTCGCCGCCGCCCAGCTGCTCGGCATGCTGATCGGCATGGCCCTGTCCGTCCTGCTGTACGGAGACCGCGGAGACGATCGGGCCGCGAGCGAACCGAAGCCCGCCGAACTGCGTCGGACGGAGTGACGACTCCTTCCCGACCTCGGAGGTCCACCCCATGCGCGGCGTCCGCCTGCCCCGGCTCCCCCGCACCACCCGGGGGCGCCGCCGCGCCGTCCAGGCCCTCATGACCGGCGCCGTGCTCGCGCTCGCCCCGGCCACCTGGATGCACCTCACCACCCAGGACCGGCTCGCCACCACCGCCGACGTGCCGGCGCAGGACGTCGCCGTCGTCTTCGGCGCCGGACTGTGGAAGGGCCGCCCCACCCCGTACCTCGCGCACCGGCTCGACACCGCCGCCGAGCTCTACCGCGCCGGCAAGGTCAAGGTCCTCCTCGTCACCGGCGACAACAGCCGCACCGAGTACGACGAGCCCAGCGCCATGCGCACCTACCTCGCCGCCCGCGGGGTCCCGGACGACAAGGTCGTCAGCGACTTCGCGGGCTTCGACACCTGGGACTCCTGCGTGCGCGCCAAGAAGATCTTCGGCGTCGACCGGGCCGTCCTGGTCACCCAGGACTTCCACATCAAGCGGGCCGTCGCCCTGTGCGGCGCGGCGGGCGTCGAGTCGTACGGCGTCGGCGTCGCCGAACCGCACGACGCCACCTGGTACTACGGCACCACCCGCGAGCTCGCCGCCGCCGGAAAGGCGGCCCTGGACGCGGCCCTGCGGCCCGACCCGCACTTCCTCGGCGAGCGCGAGGACGGCGTGACGAAGGCCCTGGCCTCACCCGCCGCCGGCCGCTGACCTGAGGGCATGGCACCGCCCCCGTAATGCGGCGCGTCCTCGCCCGTAACACGGGCGACGCATCCTCGGGTCATGTCAGAGGTCACCACCGCCGCCGTCCCCACGCACTGTCCCTACTGCGCGCTCCAGTGCGGCATGAACCTGCGGCCCGCAGCCACGGAAGTGCTGCCGGCCGAGGTGGTCGACCGCACCGACTTCCCCGTCAACCGGGGCGCGCTGTGCGGCAAGGGCCGCACCGCCCCCGCCGTGCTCTCCTCCCGGGTCAGGCTCACCGGGCCCCTGGTCCGTTGCCCTGACACAGGGTCCCTGGTACCCGCCACCTGGGAGGAGGCCCTGGCCGCCGTCGCCGAAGGGCTGCACCGCACCCGCGCCGACCACGGCTCCGACGCCGTGGGGGTCTTCGGCGGCGGCGGCCTCACCAACGAGAAGGCCTACGCGCTGGGCAAGTTCGCCCGGCTCGTCCTCGGCACCTCGCAGATCGACTACAACGGCCGCTTCTGCATGTCCTCCGCCGCGGCCGCCCACCAGCGGGCCTTCGGCCTCGACCGGGGACTCCCCTTCCCCCTGGAGGACATCCCGAAGACCGGCTGCGTGATCCTCGTCGGCTCCAACCTGGCCGAGACCATGCCGCCCGCGCTGCGCTACCTCACCGAGCTGAAGGAGAACGGCGGCACGCTCATCGTCGTCGACCCGCGCCGCACCCGCACCGCCGAGCAGGCCGACCTCCACCTCGCCCCCCGCCCCGGCACCGACCTCGCGCTCGCCCTCGGCATGCTGCACCTCGTGGTCGCCGAGGGCCGGGTCGACGAGGAGTTCGTCGCCGCGCGCACCGAGGGCTGGGAGGCCGCCCGGGCCGGCGCCATGTCGCACTGGCCCGAGCACGTGGAGCGGATCACCGGCGTCCCGGTGCCTCAGCTCCGCGAGGCGGTACGGATGTTCGGCGAGGCCGGCACCGGCATGGTGCTCACCGCGCGCGGCCCCGAGCAGCAGTCCAAGGGCACCGACACCGTCGGCGCCTGGATCAACCTGTGCCTGGCCACCGGCAAGGCCGGCCGGCCGTTCAGCGGCTACGGCTGCCTCACCGGCCAGGGCAACGGGCAGGGCGGCCGCGAGCACGGCCAGAAGGCCGACCAGCTGCCCGGCTACCGCAAGCTCGACGACCCGGCCGCCCGCGCGCACGTCGCCGGGGTGTGGGGCGTCGACCCCGACGTCCTTCCGGGGCCCGGGCGCAGCGCGTACGAGCTCCTCGACGCCCTCGGCGGCGAGGTGAAGGCCCTGCTCCTCATGGGCTCCAACCCGGTCGTCTCCGCGCCGCGCGCCGCGCACGTGGAGGAGCGGATCCGTTCCCTGGACTTCCTGGCCGTCGCCGACGTCGTGCTGTCCGAGACCGCCGAACTCGCCGACGTGGTCCTGCCGGTGACCCAGTGGGCCGAGGAGACCGGCACCACCACCAACCTGGAGGGCAGGGTGCTGCTGCGCCGCCGCGCCCTCACCCCGCCGCCCGGCGTCCGCAGCGACCTGGAGGTGCTGCACGGGCTCGCGGCCCTGCTCGGCTGGGAGAAGGGCTTCCCCACCGACGCGGAGGAGGTCTTCGGGGAGCTGCGGCGCGCCTCGGCGGGCGGCCCCGCCGACTACTCGGGCATCAGCTACCGCCGGATCGAGGACGAGCAGGGCGTGTTCTGGCCCTGCCCGGAGACCGGGGCGGGCGAGCCGGACCACGCCGGCACCCCGCGCCTCTTCCTCGACCGCTTCGCGACGCCCGACGGGCGGGCCCGGTTCGTGCCGGTCGTGCACCGGGCGGCGGCGGAGGAGACGGACGCCGACTACCCGGTGGTCCTGACGACCGGCCGGGTCGTCTCCCAGTACCAGTCGGGCGCGCAGACCCGCCGGGTCGCCGAGCTGAACGCCGCCGCACCGGGCTCCTTCGTGGAGCTCCACCCGCGGCTCGCCGAGCGGCTCGGGGTCGCGGAGGGCGAGCCGGTCGCGGTGTTCTCGCGGCGCGGGAAGGCGGTCGCGCCGGCGCGGATCACCACCGCGATCCGCCCGGACACCGTCTTCATGCCCTTCCACTGGCCCGGCGAGGGCCGCGCCAACACCCTGACCAACCCGGCGCTCGACCCGGTGTCGCGGATGCCGGAGTTCAAGGTGTGCGCGGTCCGTCTGGAACGCGCCTGAACCAGTCGCCGGACTCGATGACCGGACCGAGCGGCGCACCGGGCGCGGCAACGTAGACCCACGCCCGTACGGCCGCCCCGTCGCGCGTCCGCAGCGCCTCGCGGGCGGTCCGCTCGTAACCGGCGGGCAGCTCCACCCGGTCGAGCACGCCGAGCAGTTCGCCGTACGTGCCGGGTGCGGCGGTCACGAGGGTGCCGGTCACCCGGCCCTCGCCGGGGACGGCGTACGGATAGCCCGGCCCGTCGTGCAGCAGCGCCCCGGGCAGCACGGCGTCCTCCTCGGCGCCGGTGCGGCCGAGCAGGAAGCGGTCGTGGTTGTACGCGCCGGGGCGCAGCGTCCCGTACACGAAGAACGGCAGCTCCTCGGTCCTCATGGCGCGGGCGTGGTCTCCTGCTCGACCCAGGCCGCGTAGTCCGCGCTCACCCGGGCGACGGGGGTCGCGAGGATCTCGGGGGTGTCGTAGTCGTGGGCGGCGAGCAGGTGGGCCTCCAGGGCCGGGTAACCGGCCTCGGTCGTCTTGAACACCACCTGCCACTCCTCCGCGGTCTCGACCGCGCCCTGCCAGCGGTAGACGGAGGTGATCGGCCCGGTGATCTGCGCGCAGGCGGCGACCCGGGCCTCGACGGCGCCGCGCGCCAGGGCCTCGGCCTTGGCGCGGGCATCGGTGGTGGTGAGGACGGTGAGGAGGGCGATGGGGATCACCGGCCCACGGTACGACAGGGCGGGGTGCGCGGGGCGCCCGGGGGCAGCAGGTCGCGCTCGGCCGCGGTGAAGTCCCGGGCGAGCGCGCCCGCGCAGAGGGCCTTCGTCATCTCGCCGGGGCGCAGGTCGAGGTCGAGGAACCAGCCGTCGCCCGCGGCGAGGAGGCGGGTGCCCTGGATCCTGACGCCGAGCGGCGCGGCCAGCGGCAGGTCGGTGAGGAGCCGGCCGGTGCCGAGGTCCCAGAAGCGGGTGTCGCCCGTCACCGGGTCGACGGTGACGAGCAGCTCGTCGGGCCCGAGGCCGACGAGCCGGGCCCCCTCGTCCCCGAGGGCCAGGGGCGGGCGGGTCGGTGTCCCCTTCTCCGCGTCCCAGCGGCGCAGGAATCCGTCGTCGTGGGAGGTGAGCAGGGTGCGGCCGGCGGGATCGAAGACCAGGTACGGCGAGGGGTCGGGGCCGAAGGCGTAGGGCAGCGCGCCGGTCGGGAAAGTCCGCACGCGGGTGCCGGCGCGGAGGTTCCACAGCTCCACGGTGCCGTTGTCCCGCATGGTCCGCGTGACGACCGCGACCTGGTCTGGGTGGCCGGGGCGGGCGCGCAGCTGTCCCGTGGCCGGGTTGAAACCGGACAGTTGGGCCGGGGTCCTCCGCTCCACCCGGACGGGGCGGGCAAGCCCGCGCCCCGTCGCCGCGTCGAAGAGCGTCAGCCTGCCGTTGGAGGTGAGGACGGCGAGCTCGCTTCCCCGCATCGGCTCGATCGCCTCCACGTCCTTCGACTGCGTCTCGCGGGCCCACGCGCCCATGTCGAAGTCGACGCGACGGCGGGGATCGTCGGCGGAGAAGGCCGACAGGCCGCCGTCCGGCTGGACGACGACGGCCCAGCGGGAGTCGGCGGTCCAGAACACCGGCGTCTGGTAGCTGTCCGGGTGCTGCGGCACCCGTTCCGCGTGGCCCGTGCCGGTGTGGACCATCTCCAGGAAGTCCTCGCCCGAGCGGGCGAGCCGGGTGCCGTCCGTGGACAGGCCTCCGTTGACGAGCTCGCGGAGGGCGCCGACGCGCGGGAGGGCGGCGACCGGGAAGGCCCGGGCGGTCAGCAGGGTGTCCCTGGTGGGGACGAGGACGGTGAGGTCGCCTTCCGGGCCGGGGAACGCGGCGAGGACGCCGTGCGGGCCGTCGGTCACCCCGGGCAGGCCCGTCCGGGGAATGCGGGTGCGGTGGAGGCGGCCGGTCCGTAAGTGGACCAGCTGCAGGTCGTACCAGTCCGGCTTCGTCGCCCCTTCCGGAACGACGACGGCGAACTCGCCTGTGCGGTCGGGGGTGTTGAGTGGACCGGCCTCTGCCGACAGGGGCACCGCGGGGCCGGGCGGGCCGCTCGTCGGGTAGGCGTGGGCGGGAGAGGTCCGGCGGACGTCCGGGCTCTCGACGACGAGCAGGTCGCCGCCCGCGGCGGGCATTCCGGTCGAGTAGGTCGCGTCGAAGGTGCGGACCTCCCTGCCCGTGGCGAGTTCCCGCACCCCGACGCGCAGGTTCCCCGCTCCCTGCTCCGGCACCACCAGCACCCGTCCCGGGTCGGCCGTGAACGTCACGTATCGCGTGGGTTCTGTGACCAGCCCCGGCGCCGTCGGGAGCGGGCGCCCGGAGTGGACTTCCCAAGCGGAGAGCGCCCCACGGCGGTCGTGCGGTCCGGTGGATCCCGTCTCGTCGTAGAACGACAGCATCCGCAGCAGCCGCCGGCCGTCCCCGCTGAAGTCCATGTCGACCCCGTCGACCCTGCGGCCCCGTGCGTCGTCGGACGGCAGGGTGCGGGGCCACGCGTCGGGGCCGTCCTCCGTGAGGTCCCACAGCCAGACCCGCCCGTCGCCGCTCGCCAGGGCGAAGGTCGCCCCGTCGGGGGAGAGTTCGCTCGCGCCGTCCCGGCCGGCGTCCTCGAGGGCCTCCGCGGGGACGCGGGTCAGCGGCCGGGAGCCGGGATGCTCCCCGTCGAGGCCCGTGACGACGGAGAGCCTTCGTCTGCCGTCCTCGTCGAGGGACAGGACCACCGCCGTCCGCCCGTCGGGCGTCGCGTCCATGCTCTGGAAGGCTCCGGGCCACAGGCCCGGGTGGCTGCCCGTGAGGTGCTGGCCCCGCGCGTACTGCCGCAGCAGCGGCCCGTACGTCTCGGGCGCCGGGTCCGTCGCGCGGGCGGCCAGCGCCAACTGGAGGGCGGTCGCGGGCATGTTGGCCGCATGGCGACGCGACACTTCGGCCAGCACCTGGGCGGCCTGGACCCGGAGTTGCTTCTGGACGCTGTTGTTGCTGCGCCAGGCGACGACCGAGAGCACGCCCGCGAGCACGGCGAGGACCGCGAAGACGGCGACGGTCGCGCGCAGCCGGCGGGTGCCGCGGCGGGCCTGGTGGTCGCCGGCGCGGATGTACGCGCGTTCCGCGCCGGTGAGGTCCTCCGGACGGCGGGCCAGCCAGTCGGCGGCCGTGGCGAGGACGGAGCCGCGGAGCAGGGCGTCCGGGTCGCGGCCCTGTTGCTCCCAGCGGGCCAGGTCCCGGCGCAACTGCTCCTGCCAGGCGCGGAAGTCGCGGGTCTCGGTGAGCCAGCGGCCGAGGCGGGGCCACAGGGTGGTGAGGGACTCGTGGGCGAGGTCGACGATCTCCTCGCCGGCCGTGTCGCCGAGCACCAGGAGCTTGGTCGGGGCGAGCCGGTGGGCGAGGGCGGCCAGGGCCGGGTCGAGGTCGGCGGTGCGGGCGGGGCGGCGGGCGAAGCGCCCGTCGTCGGTGGGGCGGGCGAGCTGGGCGAACAGGCGCCGCGCCAGCGGCTCCTCGCCGGGGCGCAGCCGGTCCTCGACGCACTCCTCCGCGTAGCCGACGAGGGCGCCGGCCACGCCGCCGAGGGCGTCGTAGGCGGCGTGGGTGAGGGTGGCGGCCTCGCGGCGCTCCCAGAGGCGGGTGAGGGCGAACTCGACGAGCGGCATCCGGCCGGGTTCACCGGCGGCGTCGGCGACGATCCGCTCGGGCAGGCCGGGTTCGAACCACAGGCCGGGAACGGCGGCGACGGGTCCGGTGACGGCCAGGAGCAGGGCTTCGGCGGAGAGCGGCGCGAGGTAGCGGGTGGCGTCGCTCAGGACGTCGGCGGCGTCGGGGGTGACGAGGGCGTCCAGGGACTCGGGGCGGGCGGTGGCGACGACCCGTGAGATCCCTCCGCAGAGGGCGACGAGCAGCCCGGTGAGGGCGCGGGCGGCGGCCGGGTCGGCGGCGGCGTACTCCTCCAGCTGGTCGACGAAGAGGACGTGGCCGCCGGGTCCCGCGCGGTCGACGACCCGCTCCCGTAACGCGGCGGGCGTGTGGGCGTGCTCCAGCAGGCGGGCCAGTTCCTCCGCCGCGTCGAGGCGGGCCACCTCGCCGGCTTCCGGTTCCAGGAGGGGGACGAGGGCGTGGGCCAGCGCGTGGGCGGCGGGTGTGCCGGGGACGGCGCGGAGCTCGGAGACGGTGGTGCCGTCGGCGCGGAGGGCGGGGAGGAGTCCGGCGCGGACGAGGGAGGACTTGCCGCAGCCCGAGGGGCCGACGACCAGGGTGAACGGGCGGCGGGCGACGGCCTCCCGCAGGCGGGCGGTCTCGTCGTCGCGGCCGTGGAAGAGGGCGGCGTCGGCCTCGGTGAACGGGGCGAGACCCCGGAAGGGGCAGCGGGCGGGCAGCGCGGCCCCGTCGACGAGGTCGGCGGCGGGGATCAGGTAGGCGGTGGTGGAGTCGGCGGCGCCGTCCGCGGCTACCGTCATGCCGATGACGCCGCCCTGTTCCTCGTCCCATACGGGGGATCCGCTGAAGCCGGGGACGATCCGGGGGCCGGGTACGTGGGTCTCCATCTGGACCCAGCCCTCGCCCTGCCCGCCGAGCAGTGTGCCCGTCGCCCACACGCCGCCGTCGGAGTGGTCGGGGAAGCCGAGGACGCGGAAGGAGTGGCCCCAGACCCGGGCGCCGCCGCCGTCGGCCAGCGGCACGGGGCGGCTGCCGGGGACCGGCCGGTCGAGGCGCAGCAGGGCGATGTCGTCGAGGCGCCAGGTGACGACGGTCGCGCGGGCCTCCCGGCCGCCGAGTAACGGGAGGTCGAGGTCGACGGGCCCGTCGGGCGGTTCGTCGAGAACGCCCTCCAGGCCGGTGGCGCGGGCCACGACGTGGGCGCAGGTGGCGACGAGGTCGGCGTCGACGAGGAATCCCGCCCCGACGACATGGCCGGAGCGGGAGCGGACGCGGACGACCGAACGCGCCAGGATCTGTTCCTCGTGGACGGCGGCCACGCTGGTTCCCCCTCTGCACCGCGGTCTCGCCACGATAGGCGAACTGCCCTTCCTATGCCGCCCCTTGGACGAACTGTGCCGCGTGCAGGCGCGCGTACGCCCCGCCCGAGGCCAGGAGTTCCCCGTGGGTGCCCTGTTCGACGATGGAGCCGTTCTCCATCACGAGGATCACGTCGGCGTCCCGGATGGTGGAGAGGCGGTGGGCGATCACGAAGGACGTGCGGCCGTGGGCGAGGCGGGCCATGGCCTTCTGGATGAGGACCTCGGTGCGGGTGTCGACCGAGCTGGTCGCCTCGTCGAGGACCAGGATCACCGGGTCGGACAGGAACGCCCGCGCGATGGTGATCAGCTGTTTCTCGCCCGCACTGACACCCGCGCCGTCGTCGTCGATGACCGTGTCGTAGCCGTCGGGGAGGGTGCGGATGAAGCGGTCGGCGTGGGCGGCCTTCGCCGCTTCCTCGATCTCCTCGCGGGTGACTTCGCGGGTGGCGCCGTAGGCGATGTTCTCGGCGATGGTGCCGCCGAAGAGCCAGGTGTCCTGGAGGACCATGCCGATGCCGGTGCGCAGGTCCTCCCGGGTCATCCTGGCGATGTCGACGCCGTCGAGGGTGATGCGGCCGTCGGTGACCTCGTAGAACCGCATGAGGAGGTTGACGAGCGTGGTCTTGCCGGCGCCGGTCGGGCCGACGATCGCGACCGTGTGGCCCGGCTCCACCGCGAGCGACAGGTCCTCGATCAGCGGCCTGTCCTCCTCGTAACGGAAGGACACCTTCTCGAAGGAGACGCGGCCGGAGGCCGCGCCCGGGGCCTTCTCCGGGCGCTCGGGTCCGGCCGGGTCCGGGGTCTCCTCCTCGGCGTCGAGGAGGGCGAAGACCCGCTCGGCGGAGGCCACTCCGGACTGGAGCAGGTTGGCCATGGCGGCGACCTGGGTGACGGGGCCGTTGAACTCGTACGAGTACTGGATGAAGGCCTGCACGTCTCCGACGCTCAGGCTGCCGCTCGCGACCCGCAGGCCGCCGACGACGGCGACGACGACGTAGGTGAGGTTGCCGACCAGGGTGAGGGCGGGCTGGATGAAGCCGGAGATGAACTGGGCGCGGAAGCTCGCCCGGTACAGCTCCTCGCCGAGCTCGTCGAAGCGGGCGACGGCCTCGGCCCGGCGGCCGAAGGCGACGACCTCAGCGTGGCCGGTGATCATCTCCTCCACGTGCCCGTTGAGCCGGCCGGTGACCGACCACTGCTTCACGAACTGCGGCTGGGCGCGGCGGCCGACGAAGGCCGCGACGCCGACCGAGACGGGCACGGTGCCGAGGACCACGAGGGCGAGCAGCGGCGAGATCCAGAACATCATCGCGAGCACGCCGACGAGCGTGAGCAGCGCCCGGATCATCTGGCTGAAGGCCTGCTGGAGGGTCTGGACGACGTTGTCGATGTCGTTGGTGGTGCGGGAGAGCAGTTCGCCGCGCGACTGGCGGTCGACGTACGAGAGCGGGAGCCGGGACAGCTTGGCCTGGGCGCGGGCCCGCAGCCGGTGACCGGCCCGCTGGACGACGGTGGTGGCGAGCCTCTGTTGCAGCCAGGTGAGGACGGCGGCCCCGAGGACGACGACGGCGGAGGCGGCCAGGGTCCGGCCGACGGCGCCGAAGTCGACGCCTTCGGGCGTGCGGGCGCCGGAGACGACGAGGTCGGTGGCGTCGCCGAGGATCTTCGGGGAGAGGACGCTGAGGGCGACGGCGAGGGCCGCGGCGGCGAACACGGCGAGGAGCAGCGGGCGGTCGGGTGTGAGGACGCGGAGCAGGCGCAGGCCGGAGGCGCGGAAGTCCAGGGAGCGTTCGAGGGCGGGCGCGGCGAGGCCGGGGCCGCGCTGGGCGGCGGCGGGACCGAGTCGGGCGGGCACGCGGTCGGAGGCCGTCCGGCCGGTTCCGCGCCCGGGCGCCCGCCGGTCCGGCGCCGCCCGGCCGGGGGCGGCGGCGGAAGCGGTGTCGTCCGGTCCGGTCTTCCTGGCGGGAGCTGAGGTGGTCATGCCGCGGCCTCCTCGTGGGGCGCGTCGGCGAGCTGGGAGCGGACGATCTCCTGGTAGGTGGGGTTGTCCGCGAGCAGGTCGGCGTGGCGGCCGGTGCCGACGACGCGGCCCCGGTCGAGGACGACGATCCGGTCGGCGTCGCGGACGGTGGAGACCCGCTGGGCGACGATGACGACGGTGGCGTCGGCGGTCTCCTCGGCGAGTGCGGCCCTCAGCCGGGCGTCGGTGGTGTTGTCGAGGGCGGAGAAGGAGTCGTCGAAGAGGTAGATCCGGGGCCGGGCGACGAGCACCCGGGCGATCGCGAGCCGCTGCCGCTGGCCGCCGGAGAGGTTGGTGCCGCCCTGGGAGACGGGCGCGTCGAGGCCTTCCGGCAGCGCCCTGACGAAGTCGGCGGCCTGGGCGACGCCGAGCGCGTGCCACAGCTCCTCGTCGGTGGCGTCCGGCCTCCCGTAGCGCAGGTTGCTCGCCACCGTCCCGGAGAAGAGGTACGGCTGTTGCGGGACGAGTCCGACCGTACGGGCGAGCAGGGCCGGGTCGAGGTCGCGGACGTCGGTGCCGCCGACGGCGACCCGGCCGCCGGTGGTGTCGTGGAGCCGCGGCACGAGGCCGAGGAGGGTGGACTTGCCGCTGCCGGTGGAGCCGACGATCGCGGTGGTGCGGCCGGGGCGGGCGCTGAGGGCGATGTCCTTGAGGACGGGTTCCTCGGCGCCGGGGTAGCGGAAGCCGACGCCGTCGAGGTCGAGCCGGCCGGGGTCGGCGGCGGGCGGCAGGGGCGTGGCGGGCGGGGTGACCGAGGGTGTCGTGTCGAGGAGTTCGCGGACGCGTTCGGCGCTGACCTCGGCGCGGGGCATGTGCAGGAAGAGGAAGGTCACCATCATCACGGACATGCCGATCTGGAGCAGGTAGCCGAGGAAGGCGACGAGCGCGCCGGGCTGCAGGGCGCCGGAGTCGAGGCGGTGGGCGCCGGTCCAGAGCAGGCCGACGGTGGTGGCCTCCCAGACGACGAGGACGACCGGGAACATGACGGCCTGGAGCCGGCCGGCGCGCAGGCCGACGTCGAGCAGTTCGCCGTTGGCCGCGCCGAAGCGGCGCTGTTCGTGCCGGTCGCGGACGAAGGCGCGGACGACCCGGATGCCGGTGATCTGTTCGCGCAGCAGCCGGTTGACCCGGTCGAGGCGCTGCTGCATGCCGCGGAAGAGGGGCCGCATGCGCAGCACGACCGCGCCGACGGAGCCGGTCATCACGGGGACGAAGAGCAGCAGGACGAGGAAGAGCGGCACGTCCTGGCGCAGGGCCATGGCGAGCCCGCCCACGCACAGCAGGGGCGCGGCGACCAGCATGGTGAGGACCAGGACGGTGAAGGTCTGGATCTGCTGGACGTCGTTGGTGGTGCGGGTGATGAGGGACGCGGTGCCGAAGCGTCCGGTCTCGCGGGCGGAGAAGTCCTGGACCCGGCGGAAGGCCTCGGAGCGCAGGTCGCGGGCGATGCCCATGGCGATGCGGGCGCCGGTGTAGGTGGCGGCGGCCGCGGCCGCGGCCTGGAGCAGGGTCACGGCGAGCATGAGGCCGCCGCCGGACAGCACGCGGCCGGTGTCGCCGCGCAGGACGCCTTGGTCGATGACGCCCGCGTTGAGCGCGGGCAGGCTGAGGGAGGCGAGGCTCTGGACGAGCTGGAGCAGCACGAGGAGTGCGAGCCGCGGCCGGTGGGGGCCGAGCCGGGTGAGGACGAGTCGCAGCAGCATGGCGGGGCCTCCCGGTCAACCGGCGTACGGGCGGACGGACTTGGCGTCCTTCAGGGCGCGGGCCCACCAGGCGAGCTGGTCGAGCATGGTCTTGGCGGCGGTGTCGGGGCCGGTCGGGTCCACGGGGTTGCCGTCCTCGTCGAAGCGGCCGTGGGCGGAGTGGAAGGAGACGGTGTCGCGGACGGTGACGGCGTGCATCTCGGCGTAGACCTGGCGGAGCTGCTCGACGGCGCGCAGGCCGCCGGAGATGCCGCCGTAGGAGACGAAGCCGACGGGCTTGGCCTGCCATTCGCCGAAGTGCCAGTCGATGAGGGACTTCAGGGCGGCGGGGAAGGAGTGGTTGTACTCGGGGGTGACGACCACGAAGGCGTCGGCGTCGGCGAGGACCGGGCCCGTCTTGGCGAGCTCGGCGCGGACGGCGGGGCCCGGCCGGTGGGAGAGGGCGGTGGGCAGGTCGACGTCGGCGAGGTCGAGGACGTGGGTGGTGAAGTCGTCGCGCTGGGCGGTGCGGGAGGTGAACCAGTCGGCGACGACGGGGCCGAAGCGGCCCTCGCGGTTGCTCGCCACGATGACGGCGATGTTCAGGGGCGCCGCCGGGGCGTCGGCGGCAGGGGCGGCGGTGGCGGAGTTCGTGATGTCCATGCCGAGGATCTTGAGACCTCAAGTTTGGTTGAGGTCAAGTGCCGATTTCCGGCCCTTCCCGCCGCCACCGGTCACCCGTTCGGCACGGACCGTCAGCTGACGCCTCGAAACCCGCTCCGACCTGCGTAAACGCTCCCCATCCAGGCGACGCGCCGCACCGGACGGACTAATTCTGATTCCCCATCAGCAGGCGCCGGGCGCGTACACGCATTTACCTCGGTCCTACGGAAGCCCCTTTCCGGAAGACCGTCCGCGCGCCACGGAGGCCCCCATGCGCCGCACCCCTGTCCCCCTTCTCACCGGTACCGCGCTGGCCGTCGTCGCCCTCGGCGCCCTCGCTTCGCCCCTGGCCCACGCGAACAACGACCCGCAGAACGACCCGCGCAAGGAGTCGCACCAGGACTCGCACTCGCTGGAGGTCTTCCCCTCCTCGGCCGACCCCGGCACCACCGTCACCGTGAACACCCTCGCCTGCGGCAAGCACGGCCACGGCGTGGGCGACGCCAACTCGCTCGGCGCGGGCGAGTTCCAGCTCAACCCCAGCACGCACAAGGAGGTCGTGGTCGGCCAGTTCACGGTGCCGCACCACGCCAAGGCCGGCACCTACTGGATCAGCGTGGCCTGCGACAACGGCAGGACGGCCCGCGGCGAGCTCGTCGTCAAGCACAAGAACCCCAGCGGCCACGTGCGGACCGGCATCGGCGGCAGCGTGGGCCCCGACCACACCCAGGTCGCGGCGGGCGTGGCGGTGCTGGCCGCGGCCGCCGTCGGCGGTACCTGGCTCCTGCGCCGCCGGGCGAGCGGCGCGCAGGACGGCTGACCGTACCGCCATCCGTCCTGCCCCCGCCGCGCCCGTCGACGGCCGCGGCGGGGGCAGGACCACAGGGACCGCACCGGAGGGATGCACGCCCGTGAGCAACAGCAGCAAGGGCTGGGGCATAGCCATCGCCGCCTGCGTGGGGCTGTGGATGATCCAGAACGGTTCGGGCGAGGTCACACCGCCCGTGCCCTCGGCCGCGCAGGCCTTCGCCGCCGGGCCGAGCGTCCACACCGACGCCGCCGCCGATCCGCTGCCGCCCTCCTCGCCCGTACGGCTGCGCATCCCCGAGATCGACGTGGACACGCCCCTGATGGGCCTCGGGCTCGACGCGGGCGGCGCGCTCGACGTGCCGCCCGCGGACGACCGCAACCTGGCCGGCTGGTACGAGGCCGGCACGCGGCCCGGCGCCCAGGGCACCGCGATCGTCGCGGGACACGTCGACAACGCGCAGGGACCGGCCGTCTTCTACGCGCTCGGCGCGCTGAAGAAGGGCCACCGCATCGAGGTGGACCGGCAGGACGGCCGCACCGCCGTGTTCACCATCGACGCGGTCGAGGTCTACGAGAAGGACCGCTTCCCGGACGCCAAGGTGTACGGGGAGGCGGACCGTGCCGAGATCCGGGTGATCACCTGCGGCGGCGGCTTCTCCCGGAAGTCCGGCGGCTACCAGGGCAACGTGGTCGCCTTCGGCCACCTCATCGGCGCGAGGTAGCGGCCGTCACGCCCACTGGTCGAAGGCGAGCTTCGCGACCAGGGAGAAGACGACCACGAGCAGCACCCCGCGCACGAACTCCGCGCCCTTGCTCAGCGCCATGCGCGCGCCGACCATCCCTCCCGCCAGGTTGAAGACGGCCATGACCGCGGCGAGCAGCCACATCACGTTCCCCTGGTAGGCGAACATGGCGAGCGCGCCCGCGTTGGTGCAGACGTTGACGATCTTGGCGGTGGCCGAGGCGGTCACCAGGTCCAGATGGAGCACGGCGGTCAGCGCGAGCACCAGGAAGGTGCCGGTGCCGGGCCCGAAGAGGCCGTCGTAGAAACCGATGCCGCCGCCGACCACGACGATCGCGGTGACGATCCTGGCCCGGGTGAGCGGCGGCCGCTCGGCGCCCTCCGGACGGGTGCCGAAGGACGGCCGGAGCATCACGAAGGCGGCCACTCCGAGCAGCACCACCATGATCACCGGGCGCAGCACGTCGCTGCTGATCCCGGCCGCGAAGAAGGCGCCGCCCATCGATCCCGCGAGCGCGGCCAGCCCGATCCGCACCGCCGTCGCCACCTTCACCGGCGCCTTGCGCACGTAGGTGACGGCCGCGCCCGAGGTGCCGACGATCGCCACGGCCTTGTTGGTACCGAGGATCTGCGCGGCCGGCACGTGCGGCAGCCCGAGCAGCAGCGCGGGCAGCAGGAGCAGCCCGCCGCCCCCGACCACGGCGTCGATCCAGCCCGCGACGAGCGCCGCGAGGCACAGCAGGACAAGTGTGGTCAGGGATATGTCAGGCATGCCCGTGAGCCTAGGGCGCGGATACGTGCCCCAGCCATCAGTCCCCGGACTCTTGAGCAACGTCAGAGGTTACGGCCCCGGGGCCGTGCCCGCGGTCCGGTGCGGGCGGCGCGGCCGGATCGAGCGTGACGGTCAGCAGCGTGGCGGCGAACGCCCCGGCCGCGAGCAGCGTGCCGGCCACCCGCCGCCGCAGCAGCTCGGCGGGGTGCACACGGGCGGCGCGGTGGCGCGGGGCGTTCGCGGCGCGCGGGCGCGGACGGGCTTCGGCGGGCGGGCGGGCCTCGGTACGCGGACGGGCGTGGGTACGGGCGCCGGCCCCGGTTCGGTCACCGCGCATGGCTGAAGTCCTCGCTGTGGATGCGGTGGGCCGGCACCCCGGCCCGGATCAGGGATTGGGTGGCCGCCCGGGCCATCCCCGGCGGCCCGCACAGATAGACGTCGTGGGCGGCGAGGTCCGGCACCAGGTCGCGCAGGGCGCGCGGAGCGAGCGGGTCGAAGGGATCGCCCGAGCGGCCGAGGAGGTAGTGCAGGGCGGCGCGCCGCTCCCGCGCGATGGCCTCCAGCTCCTCGCGGAGCACGAGCCCGCTCGCGTCGGAGGCGCGGTAGAGCAGCGTGAGGTCGCCGGGGCCGCCGGGCAGCGTCTCGAACAGGGCGCGCAGCGGCGTGATGCCGACGCCGCCGGCGACCAGGAGCACCTTGCGACGGGTGCGGCGGTGGGCGGTGAGCGCGCCGAAGGGCCCGGTGGCCAGCACCCGGGTGCCGGGGCGCAGCCGGCGGATCCGACGGGTGTGGTCGCCCAGCGCCTTCACGGTGATCCGCAGGGTGTCGTCGCGGACGGGCGCGGACAGCGAGAACGGCAGGGCGGTGGACCACAGGCCCGGCCGCAGGAACCGCCAGCGGAAGAACTGCCCGGGTTCGGCCCGCAGCTCGGCCACTCCCCTGCCGCGGACGAGCACCGAGACGACGTCGGGGCTCTCGGAGCGCACCTCGGCGACCCGCAGTTCGTGCCGCAGCGCCCGCCGTACGGGGACGACGACCCGGTACCAGACGAGCAGGACGGCGACGGTCGCGTGCGCCATCGACCAGAGCCAGACGAGCAGCGGCGAGGAGGCCAGGTCGGGCCCGGCGAGCTGGTGCACGAAACCGAGCGCGGCGGCGAGGTGGCTGAGCAGATGGAGCCCGCGCCAGGTCTCGTGCCGGATCCGCCGCCGTACGAAGGGGGCGGAGGAGAAGCCGACGGCGGCGAACAGCAGCGTGCCCGCGCAGGCGGCGGCGAGCCACGGGTAGCCGAGCAGGCCGCGGCCCGCGGTGACGAGGTCGGTGCCGGTGTGGGCGGCGTAGCCGCACAGGGCGAGCAGCGCGTGGGCGGCGACGAGCCCGAGGACGTACCGGCCGCCGACGGCGTGCCAGCGCGCGAGCCGGTCGGCGCCGACACCGTGCTCGACGGCCGGGACCCGGGCCATGAGCAGCAGCATGACGAGCACGCCGTACCCGGCGAGCATGCCGGTGAGGTGGGCACCGCCGGCGAAGAACGCGTCGAGCCGGGCGGACGGCCGGGCCTGCGCACCCCAGCAGAGCGCGACGCAGCCGGCCCCGCCGACGATCGCGCCGCGCAGCCGCCCGGGCGCCAGGCGGGGAGCCGGCGGCTCGGGCACGGAGGTTCGCGCGGCGGGCACGGGGGATCGCCCGGCGGACACGGGGGATCCCCCGGCGGACCGGCCCGACGGCACGGCCTCGGCCCGTACCGCAGCCGCAGCCGACAACGGCGACGGCGACGGCGACGGCGACGGCGACGCGGACGGCGACGGCGACGGCGACGGCGACGCGGACGGCGACCCGAAGGGCACGTGCAGCCGGGTGTAGAGCGGGTGGTGGGACTCGGTCGTCACGTCCGGCACCCTAGGGCTGCCCGTATACGCCGTCCGGCCGTTCGGCGCCGTCCCGGCGATCCTTAAGGCGGTCTTGAGCAGGCGCTCACGGCCGGTTAAGCCTCACAGTGCGGCGGCGCCGCCGTGAGATCAGCGTTCCGTACGGGAAACAGTCGGGATCCCGTCGGGTAACACCGGCCGCGCACCCTTCCGGGTATGAGTACACGGATCGTGGTGGTCGGGGGCGGAACGGCGGGCGCCCGGCTCGCCCAGCGCCTACCGGTGACGCTCCTCGGCGAGGAGCCGCACGCACCGTACAACCGGCTGCTGCTCGCGGACGTCCTCGCCGGCCGCTACGGCCCCGAGGTGATCGCGCTGCCCGAGGCGCGGGAGCCCTCCCGGCTCGGCGTACGGGCGGTGCGGATCGACCGCGCGGCCCGCACCGTGGAGTGCGCGGACGGCTCCCTCGTCCCGTACGACCGGCTGGTCCTGGCGACGGGCTCGGCCCCGGTGCTGCCCCCGCTGCGGGGCCTGCGCGGTGCGGAACTCCCGTCCGGCGTGCACCCGTTCCGTACGCTCGACGACTGCCTCGCGCTGCGCGGCCTGGTCGCACCGGGCGTGCGGGCGGTGGTCATCGGCGGCGGCCTCCTCGGCGTCTCCGCGGCCCGTGCCCTCGCCGCGCTGGGCGCCGAGGTGATGCTCACCCAGCAGGGCGAGCGCCTGATGGAGCGCCAGCTGGACGAGCACTCCTCGGCCCTCCTCCGCACGCACATGGAGGAGCTGGGCGTCGAGGTGCACACCGAGTGCCGGGTGAGCGGTCTGCGGCAGAGGGACGGCGCGGTCACCGCGGTGGAACTCGCCGACGGCTTCGTCCTGGACGCCCAGGTGGTGGTCCTGGCCTGCGGCGTCCGCCCGCGCGTGGCCCTGGCCCGCGAAGCCGGTCTGGACGTCCGTACGGGCGTCGTGATCGACGACGAACTGCGCACCTCCGACCCGTACATCCACGCGATCGGCGACTGCGCGGAGCACGACGGCAAGGTCTACGGCCTGGCCGGCCCGGCCCTCGACCAGGCGGACGTCCTGGCGGACCTGCTCCGCACGGCCGACGCCCCCGGCACCGCGGGCCTCCCCCGCTACACCGGCACCCGCTCCCTCACCCGTCTCACCCTCGGCGGCGCCGCCGACGCGCTCGACCTCGCGGCGTTCGGCGAGACCACCCCCGCCCCCGGCGACGACGTCGTGCAGCTCACGGACGCGACCCGCCGGGCCTACCGGAAGGTCGTCGTCCGTGGCGACCGGCTCGTCGGCGGCGTGCTCCTCGGCGATCTCGCCGCGGTCGGCACGCTCGCCCGGGCCTGGGAGGGCGACGAGGCCCTGCCCGACGCCCCCCTGCTCCACCTGCTCACCCACGACGGAGGCTCCTGACATGACGACCCCGACCACCCCCACCATCGTCCTGGTCGGCCACGGCATGGTCGGCCAGCGGTTCCTGGAGGCGCTCGCGGAGCGGGGCGTCACCGCGCGGGCCCGCGTCGTGGTGCTCTGCGAGGAGCCCCGCCCCGCCTACGACCGGGTCCAGCTGACCTCCTACTTCTCCGGCAGGACGCCCGACGACCTGTCGATGGTCGAGGACGGCTTCATGGAGAAGCACGGCATCGAGCTGTACACGGACGACCCGGCCGTCGCGGTCGACCGGGAGGCCCGCACGGTGACCGCCCGCTCCGGCCGGGTCTTCGCGTACGACACCCTCGTCCTCGCCACCGGCTCGTACCCCTTCGTGCCGCCCGTGCCCGGCAAGGACGCCCGCGGCTGCTTCGTCTACCGGACGATCGAGGACCTGCTGGCGATCGAGGAGTACGCGAAGGACCGGACCGTCGGCGCGGTCGTCGGCGGCGGTCTGCTCGGCCTGGAGGCGGCCGGCGCGCTGAAGGGCCTCGGGCTCGACACCCACATCGTGGAGTTCGCGCCGCGCCTGATGCCGGTGCAGGTCGACGAGGGCGGCGGCGCGGCCCTGCTGCGCACGATCGAGCAGATGGGTCTGACCGTCCACACCGGCACGGGCACCCAGGAGATCGTCACCGAGGACGGCGCGGTCACGGCGATGCGCCTGTCGGACGGCTCCGAACTCGCCACGGAGATGGTGGTGTTCTCCGCGGGCGTCCGCCCCCGCGACCAGCTGGCCCGCGACTGCGGCCTGGACGTGGGCGAGCGCGGCGGCATCGCCGTCGACGAGCTGTGCCGGACCTCCGACCCGGCGGTGTTCGCGATCGGCGAGTGCGCGCTGGCCTCGGACGGCCGGGTGTACGGCCTGGTGGCGCCGGGCTACGAGATGGCGCAGACCGCGGCGACGGTGATCGCCGGCCTCGAAGGGGAGGACACCAAGGGCTTCACCGGCGCCGACCTGTCGACCAAGCTGAAGCTGCTCGGCGTGGACGTGGCCTCCTTCGGCGACGCGCACGGCACCGCCGAGGGCTGTCTGGACGTCGTCTACTCCGACTCCCGCTCGGGGATCTACAAGAAGCTCGTCGTCGACGGCGAGGGCAGGCTGCTCGGCGGCGTCCTGGTCGGCGACGCCGAGTCGTACGGCATGCTGCGCCCGCTCACCGGCAGCAGGCCGCCGGTCTCGCCGGAGCAGCTGGTGCTCCCGGCCGGCGTGGGAGCGCCGGTCGCGCTCGGCCCGTCCGCGCTGCCGGACGACGCGGTCATCTGCTCCTGCCACAACGTGACCAAGCACGCGATCACCCAGTGCACGAGCCTGCCCGAGGTGAAGAAGTGCACCAAGGCCGGCACGGGCTGCGGCAGTTGCGTGAAGGTCATCGAGAAGCTGCTGCCGGCGGCCACCGACAAAGGGCTCTGCGGCTGCTTCTCGTACACCCGCAGCGAGCTCTACGAGATCGCCCGCACGCTGCGCGTGACCTCGTTCGCCGCGCTGCTCGACTCGCACGGCCGTGAGGAGGCGAAGGGCGGCGAGGGCTGCGAGGTGTGCAAGCCGGCGGTCGGTTCGATCCTGGCCTCCCTCGCCCCGACGATCGGCGTGGGCGGCTACATCCTGGACGGCGAGCAGGCCGCGCTCCAGGACACCAACGACCACTTCCTCGCCAACATGCAGCGCAACGGCTCCTACTCGGTCGTGCCGCGCATCCCGGGCGGCGAGATCACTCCCGAGAAGCTGATCGTGATCGGCGAGGTGGCCCGCGACTTCGGCCTCTACACGAAGATCACCGGCGGTCAGCGGATCGACCTCTTCGGGGCGCGGGTCGACCAGCTCCCCTCGATCTGGACCCGGCTGGTCGACGCGGGCTTCGAGTCGGGGCACGCGTACGGCAAGGCGCTGCGCACCGTGAAGTCCTGCGTGGGACAGACCTGGTGCCGCTACGGCGTGCAGGACTCGGTGAGGATGGCGATCCAGCTGGAGCTGCGCTACCGCGGCCTGCGCGCCCCGCACAAGCTGAAGTCGGCCGTCTCGGGCTGCGCCCGCGAGTGCGCGGAGGCCCAGTCGAAGGACTTCGGGATCATCGCGACGGCGAGCGGCTGGAACCTGTACGTGGGCGGCAACGGCGGCGCGACCCCGCGCCACGCGGACCTGCTCGCCCAGGACCTGTCGGACGCCGAACTGGTGCGCCTGATCGACCGGTTCCTGATGTTCTACATCCGCACCGCCGACCGCCTGGAGCGGACCTCGACGTGGCTGGAGCGCCTGGAGGGCGGCCTCGACCACCTGCGGGACGTGATCGTGGACGACTCGCTGGGCCTCTGCGACGAGCTGGAGGCCCTCATGGCGGCGCACGTCGCGGACTACCAGGACGAGTGGGCGGCCACCCTGGACGACCCGGACCGGCTGCGGCGGTTCGTGTCCTTCGTGAACGCGCCCGACGCGCCGGACCCCTCCGTGCGGTTCGTGCCGGAGCGCGACCAGATCAAGCCGGACCTGCAGATCCTCACGATCGGCACCCTGGAAGGAGCCACCTCCCGATGACGACGCTCGAACTCTCGCCGTCCGACGACTCCTGGATGACGGTCTGCGAGGAGTCCAGACTCACCCCGGGCCGGGGTGTGGCGGCGCTGCTGCCGGACGGCCGGCAGGCCGCGGTCTTCAGGGACCGGGCGGGCCGGACGTACGCGATCGACAACCGCGACCCGTTCACGGGGGCGCAGGTGCTCTCCCGTGGGCTGATCGGCTCGGCGGCCGGCCGGCCGTTCGTGGCCTCGCCGCTCCTGAAGCAGCGCTTCGACCTGGAGACGGGCCGGTGCCTGGACGACGACGAGGTGACGGTGACGGTGTATCCGGTTCGGACGGTCTGATCGGGGCGGTCTGATCGGGGCGGTCTGAGGGGGGGCCGCGCCGGACGGCCGGCCCGGGCGGCCTGCCCCGGGCGCGCCGCCCCGGACGGTCTGCGCCGGACGCGCCGCCCCTGACGGCCCGCCCCTGACGGCCCGCCCCGGACATCCAACTTGACCGGTCGTTCCAGATGGACGTAGCGTCTCCTCGTGGCCAGGACCAAGGAATTCGATCCCGACGCCGCGCTCCAGGCAGCCCTCGACCTGTTCTGGGCGCGCGGCTACGAGGCGACGTCGATGGCGGACCTCGTCGGACACCTCGGCATCGGCCGCGCCAGCCTCTACGCGACCTTCGGCAGCAAACACGAGCTGTACATGAAGGCCCTGGAGCGCTATCTGGAGACCCGCGACCCGCGGATCATGGCGGAGCTGTCCGCCCCGGGCCCGGCACTGCCCGCCGTGCGCGCCCTGGTGCGCCGGTTCGCGGCGGAGGCCGGGACCGACGGGGTCCGCCAGAACGGCTGTCTCGTCACCAACTCTGCGGCCGAACTGGCCCCGCACGACGGGGCGGTGGCGCGCCGGGTGGAGCTCAGCTGGGAGCAGGTCGAGACCCTGCTGTACAGCGCGCTCAGCCGCGCCAAAGCGCAGGGCGAACTTCCGGAGGACCGTGATCCGCGGACGCTCGCCCGGATGCTGCTCGTCCTGATGCAGGGCCTGCGGGTGGTCGGCAAGGCGTCGAGCGACCCGGCCCGGGTACGGGACGCGGCGGAACAGGCGCTCGCACTGCTCGGCTGACCGGCTCCGCACCGGGCGCCTACGGGCGCCCTTTTCTTCGGCACGAATAACAGAACGTACGGTCCAGTTCAGATCGAAGCCCAGGAGGCACCATGTCGCGTTTCACCGACCGCACCGTCCTCGTCACCGGCGCCGGCAGCGGCCTGGGCCGGGCCGTCGCGCTCGCCTTCGCCGCCGAGGGCGCCAAGGTGGCCGTCGCCGGCCGCGGCGCCGCGGCCCTCGACGAGACGGTGGCCCTGATCGAGGCCGCGGGCGGCACCGCCCGGGCGTTCACCGCCGACGTCTCCGTCGCGGAGGACACCCACCGGCTCGTACGGGACACGGTCGCGGCCTTCGGCGGGCTCGACGTCGCCGTCAACAACGCCGGGGTGTTCCGCGGCGGCCACAGCGCCGCGGACTTCCCGCTGGACGACTGGCAGACGCTGCTCGACGTCAACGTCACCGGCGTCCTGCACGCGCTCCAGGCGGAGATCGCCCATATGCGCGGCCACGGCGGCGGCTCGATCGTCAACATCGCGTCCAACCTGGGTGCCCACGTCCGCGTCCCGGGCCTCTTCGGCTACCAGGTGTCCAAGGCGGCCGTCTCGGCGATCACCCGGGCCGCCGCCCGCGACCACATCGGCGAGGGGATCCGGATCAACGCGGTGAGCCCGGGTGCCTCGGAGTCCTCGATGTCGCTGCTGCCCGGCGAGACGGAGGCCGAGCGGGAGGTCCGGATGAAGGAGCAGTCGCCGCTCGGGCGGATCTCCTCGGCGGCCGAGATCGCGGCCGCGGTGCTGTACCTCGCCTCGGACGCGGCGGGCTCCGCCGTCGGCACGGACCTGGTGATCGACGGCGGCGTCTCTGCCTGACGTCCCGCCCGGGCGGAGGCCCGGACGACCGTCCGGGCGCCTGCCCGTGGCGAATACCCGGGCGCTCAGCCCTGCGGGGCGTCGCCCGCCGCGGCCGCCGGGTCCATCCAGAAGACCTCCCAGTGGTGGCCGTCCGGGTCGGCGAAGGAGCGGCCGTACATGAAGCCCATGTCCATCGGCTCCTTCGCCGGTCCGCCGCCGGCGGCCAGCGCCTTCTCGGCGAGCTCGTCGACCTTCTCGCGGCTCTCGGCGCTCAGCGTGATCAGCACCTCGGTGTTCTTGGTGGCGTCGGAGATCTCCTTGCCGGGCGCGGTGAAGCTCCGGAACTTCTCCTCGGTGAGCAGCATCGCGAAGATCGTGTCGCTGATGACCACGCACGCGGCGGTCTCGTCCGTGAACTGCGGGTTGATCGAGTAGCCGAGCCGCTCGTAGAAGGCCTTGCTGGTGTCGAGGTCCTTCACGGGCAGGTTCACGAAGATCATCTGCGGGGCCATGGTGTCACTCTCTCTTCCGTGGGAGCCGTGTCGGCGCTTTCGGGAGTTAAGACGGGCGGACCCGCCGGAACTCATCGGCGTCTCGGCACTTTCCTCGGAAATCTTTTCCGCTCAGGCCACCGACCGCAGCCTGAGCGCCGCCAGCGGCACGAAGCCGCCGCTGCCGCCGACGCCCGCGGGCGCGTCGGTGGAAGCGTCCCGCCCGCCGAGCCGCCGGAGCATGGCGACGGCGATGCGCTCGCCCTGCGCCTTGGCGCGCTCGGCGAGCGGACCCTGGTGGAGGCCGTCGACCGTGGCGTGCCACAGCTGCACCCAGCGGCCGAAGTGGGCGGCGCTGAGGGGCCGCGCGGAGTGCAGGGCGGCGTGCGGACCGAAGGCGTCGCGCCGGTACCCGGCGCCGCGGAAGAGGGCGCGCTCCCAGAAGTCGGTGATCCTCGGCAGATGCGTGCCGAGGTCGGTGCCGGCGATCTCGGTGAAGTACGGCCCGATGAGCGGGTCGGCGAAGGCCGCTTCGTAGAAGCGGCGCAGCAGGACGTCGAGGTCGTCGCGGGAGCCGATGTCGTGGACGGCACGGGTGGCACGCATGCGGCAAGGGTCCCCGATGCGGCGCCGCGGGGCCAGTGCCGAAGGTCCCCGGGCCTCAGAGCGTCCAGCGGCGGACGGTGTCCGTCTCGCGGTCGTACGTGAGCCAGGTGCCGTCGCCGAGCGGCCGGACCTGGCTGTCGGCCGTGCCCGTGGGGTAGGTGACGCGCCCACGCGTCTCCAGGGTGCGGGCGTCGAGCAGCCAGGTGGCGTGGTCCGCGGGGTCGGAGGCGTACGCGACCTGGGTGGTCACGAGGACGGCGTCCCCGTCGAGGAAGCCGCAGCCGTGGTCCCAGCGCCGCTCCTCGTTCTCGGCGAGGACCGTTCCGTCGAGGGCGTGCAGCTGGAGGTCGTTGCCGTAGTGCTCGACGGTGAGGAAGCCGGGGTGCGCGGGATGGACGTCTGTGAGGATGCGGTCGAGTCCGTCGTTCAGCTCGTCGTGGACCGTCAGCTCCTCCCCGTCCCACCGGCCCCAGTAGACGAGCACGCCGTCCTGCCCCATGCCGACGCAGAGACCCATGTGCACGCCGTCGGGGTGGACGAGGTGGTGCGAGCCTGCGGCGTAGCTGTCGGCCAGCGGCAGCCGGGTCAGTTCGCGGCCGTCCTCGGCGTCGAGGACCACCCAGCCCTCCTGGTAGTCGTCGGGGTCGTCCCCGGCCGTCAGGACGACATGGGCCCACACGAACCGCCCGTCGGCGGAGACGTGGCAGGAGCCGGACTCGTACCCGGGGCAGATCTGCGCCGGGTCCCCGGTGTGCGGGTGCCCCACCTGCGGATCCCAGCAGGCGTGCCCGTACACCCATCGGGTCGTGCCGTCGGCGTTCGCCGCCCGCACGGAGCGCTGCCCCGAGAAGACGGCGAAGGTGCCGTCCGGTGCCACCGAGTGGACGCCGCGGCCCCAGCCGGGCCAGGGCAGCGGGAACACGACGTCCGGGGCCCGCTCCCCCGCCAGGACCGCCGCCAGGTCGTGCACCTCCAGGTCGGCTCCCTGGAGGAGCAGGGCCCGGTGGCCGGCAGGGCCCCGGCTCTCCAGGGAGTACAGCAACCCGCGTGCTCCCGGCAGCGCGATCGAATCGATCAGGTGTGCGTCGACGTCCATGCCGAGAAGGTAGCGGCCCCGACTGACACCGCCCCGCGCCCGCCGCCTCCCCGTCACCGTCCGTTGACGCCCGGTCAACTCCGTACCCCTAGGTTCCGGAAGCGCGCGAACCCGCCGCCGACCGGTGCGGCGGTTCACCCCCTCTCCTCAGGAGTGAGACGTGGAGCGACGCAGTTTCCTGCGTGGAGCTGTCATCGGCACCTCGGCCGCCGCCTTCGGCGGCAGCCTCTGGGCCGGGTCGGCCTTCGCCGCACCCGCCCAGCCCGGCGCCGGCCCCTACGGGGCCCTCGGCGCGGCGGACGCCAACGGCATCCAGCTGCCGGCCGGTTTCACCAGCCGGGTGATCGCCCGGTCCGGCCAGACGGTCGCGGGCACCTCGTACACCTGGCACAACGCCCCCGACGGCGGCGCCTGCTTCGCCGACGGATCGGGCTGGATCTACGTGTCCAACTCGGAGATCAACCCGAGCGGCGGCGCGAGCGCCGTGAAGTTCGGCTCCACCGGCGCCGTCACGGGCGCCTACCGCATCCTCTCCGGCACCCGGCAGAACTGCGCGGGCGGCAAGACGCCGTGGAACACCTGGCTGTCCTGCGAGGAGGTCAGCCTGGCTACGTGTACGAGACCGACCCGTTCGGCGTGAACGCGGCCGTCCGCCGTGACGCCATGGGCAAGTTCAAGCACGAGGCGGCCGCGGCGGACCCGGTGCGCCGGGCGATCTACCTCACCGAGGACGAGTCGGACGGCTGCTTCTACCGCTTCCTGCCCACCACCTGGGGCAACCTCTCCTCCGGCACCCTCCAGGTCTTCAAGGCCGGCACCGCCACCTCCGGCACCTTCACGTGGCAGACCGTCCCGGACCCGGACGGCGCGCCGACCACGACCCGCAACCAGGTCTCCGGCGCCAAGCGGTTCAACGGCGGCGAGGGCTGCTACTACGCGAACGACACCGTCTGGTTCACGACCAAGGGCGACAACCGGGTCTGGCAGGTCAACCTGGCCGCCGGCACGTACGAACTGGCCTACGACGACTCGCTGGTGGTCGGCGGCGGCGCGCCGCTGACCGGCGTGGACAACGTCACCGGCGCGTCCTCGGGCGACCTGTTCGTCGCCGAGGACGGCGGCAACATGGAGATCTGCATCATCACGCCGGACGACGTCGTCGCGCCGTTCCTGCGGATCACCGGCCAGTCCTCCTCCGAGATCACGGGACCGGCCTTCTCCCCCGACGGCCGCCGGCTGTACTTCTCCAGCCAGCGCGGCACCAGCGGCAGCTCGTCGGGCGGCATCACCTACGAGGTGACCGGCCCGTTCCGCGCGTAGGCGGCCCGCTCGTAGGCGGGAGCCTGCACCGGTCCCTGGGCGCCGTTCCCTCCGAGGAGGGCGGCGCCCAGGGGCGTCAGGGTGTGCAGGACCGCGTTGCCGTGGCGCAGCGTGGCGACCAGGCCGGCCTCCCGCAGGACGCCGGCGTGTTGGCTCGCGGAGGCGAGGGACACTCCGGCCCTGCGGGCGAGTTCGCTGGTGGTGCCCCCGTCGCCGATGGCGTTCAGGACCGCCGAGCGGGTGTGCCCGACCAGCTTGGCGAGCGACGGCAGGCCCGGGGCCCGCACGGTCGGCGCCTCGCAGTGGGTGATCGGGTAGACCAGGACCGGCGGCAGTTCGGGGTCGCGCAGCACGACCGGGGTGCCGCGGCAGAAGTACGAGGGCTGGAGCAGCAGCCCGCGGCCAGCCAGGTGGACGTCACGGTCGACCGGGTAGTCGGCCTCCAGGACGGGGCTGCGCCAGCGCAGCATCGGCGGCAGGGACGCGAGGAGTTCGTCCGCCCCGCCGTCGAGCAGGGCCCGGCCACGGCGTGCCCGGTCGGCCTCGACCCGGGCCTGGATGTGGGACCAGTACGGCTCGACGGCAGCCCGGTGGTAGCCGCGCAGCGCGGTGAGGAGCCTGCCGAGCATCCCGGCGCCGCCCTCGGCGAGGGCGCGCAGGGCGGACGGGACGACGGGGCGCCCGGAGCGGGCGGCGCCGATCAGGGCGAGCTCGGTGCGGAGTCGTCCGGGCGGCGTGGCGCGGACCGCGTCAAGCCCCTCGTCGAGGCCGAGGATGCCCTGGGGCGGGGTGAGGAAGTCGGGGAAATAGCCGCGGCTCGGGACGAGCGCGGCCAGCAGCCGCGTCTCGCCGCCCAGCCGTATCCGGGCTTCGGACCGCCATTCCCCGTAGACCACGGAGCCGCGCCGGTCCCTTAAACGATGAAAACTGAGAATCGTTTCCCACAGAACGTCCGGCTGTGCGGCCATCCGCACCCCCGCCAAGTCGTTTCCGGTGAAATGAATCCGCAGCATGGAACCCCCACCTGTGCACTCGCAACCACCCCCGCGGACGAGTATGCACACCATCACTGCACGTTACCAGGGTGTTTCAGCCACACTTGAAAAGCCTCGCGGCGAACGGCGGGGAACCGAAAAGCTGTGCACGTCGGACGGGAAACCTTCAGGACCGAGGTGACGCGACGAAGACCGTGGGGGGCTTTGGAGCGTCCGGCGGCGGTCGGCGAGGGTTGCGGCTCACCCGCCCGACGAACCGAATGGGCGCGGCCTCCGGGTGGGGATCCGGGGGCCGCGCCCGTCTCATTCTTTGCGAATGTTCAAGGACGAATAATTCAATGTTCGCCCGCGCATGAGTTGAACAGGAACCCACATTTCCCCAACGATCATGCAACAGTCCACCGGGACGAAACACGACGGGGCGGACACCTCCGCACAAGGTGTCCGCCCCGTCTCTCCTGGAAACCGGAGCCGCCGCCCATCGGTTTGAGGGTCGGGGACGAACGGCGGCTCCGGTGGTCTTTGCTACTGAACCGAAGGTCAGCGGCTGTCGCTGCCCCTCGCCTCGGCCGCCGCACGGCCGGCCTCCAGGCGCGCCACCGGGATCCGGAACGGCGAGCAGGAGACGTAGTCGAGGCCCACCTCGTGGAAGAAGTGCACCGACTCCGGGTCACCGCCGTGCTCACCGCAGACACCGAGCTTGATGTCCGGGCGGGTGGCGCGGCCGGCCTCGACGGCCTGGCGGACCAGGGCGCCCACGCCGTCCTTGTCGATGGTCTCGAAGGGGCTGACGCCGAAGATGCCCTTCTCCAGGTACGCGGTGAAGAAGCTGGCCTCCACGTCGTCGCGGGAGAAGCCCCAGACCGTCTGGGTCAGGTCGTTGGTGCCGAAGGAGAAGAACTCCGCGGCCTCGGCGATCTGACCGGCGGTCACCGCGGCGCGCGGCAGCTCGATCATGGTGCCGAGCGCGAGCTTCAGCTCGATCCCGGTCTGCGCCTGGACCTCGGCGATGACCGCCTCGGCCTCCTCGCGGACCAGCTCCAGCTCCTGGACGGTGCCGACGAGCGGGATCATGATCTCGGCCCGCGGGTCGCCCTTGGCGTCGATGCGCTGGGCGGCGGCCTCGGCGATGGCGCGGACCTGCATGGTGAACAGGCCGGGAATGACCAGTCCGAGGCGGACGCCGCGCAGACCCAGCATCGGGTTCTGCTCGTGCAGCCGGTGCACGGCCTGGAGCAGGCGCAGGTCGTTCTCGTGCGGCTCCTTGCGGGCCTCGGCGAGGGCGACGCGCACCGACAGCTCGGTGATGTCGGGCAGGAACTCGTGCAGCGGCGGGTCGAGCAGGCGCACGGTGACCGGCAGGCCGTCCATCGCCTCGAAGAGCTCGACGAAGTCCTGCTTCTGCAGCGGGAGGAGGGCCTTCAGCGACTCCTCGCGCTCCTCGTCGGTGTCGGCGAGGATCAGGCGCTCGACGTACTGGCGGCGCTCACCGAGGAACATGTGCTCGGTGCGGCACAGGCCGATGCCCTGGGCGCCGAAGCGGCGGGCGCGCGAGGCGTCCTCGGCGTTGTCGGCGTTGGCGCGGACCCGCAGGCGGCGGACGCGGTCGGCGTAGGCCATGATCCGGTGCACGGCCTGGACCAGCTCGTCGGCGTCGTCGGCGCCGGCGTGCATGCGGCCCTCGAAGTACTCGACGACCGGGGACGGTACGACGGGTACCTCGCCGACGTACACCTTGCCGGTGGAGCCGTCGATGGAGACGACGTCGCCCTCCTCGATGACCACGCCGGAGGCGGTGGTCATGCGGCGGCGCTTGGTGTCGACCTCGAGCTCCTCGGCGCCGCAGACACACGTCTTGCCCATGCCGCGGGCGACGACGGCGGCGTGCGAGGTCTTGCCGCCGCGGGAGGTCAGGATGCCCTCGGCGGCGATCATGCCGTCCAGGTCGTCCGGGTTGGTCTCACGGCGGATGAGGATGACCTTCTCGCCGGAGCGGGACCACTTGACGGCCGTGTACGAGTCGAAGACGGCCTTGCCGACGGCGGCGCCCGGGGAGGCGGCGATGCCGCGGCCGAGCTGCTCGACCTTCGCGTTCTCGTCGAACTTGGGGAACATCAGCTGGGCGAGCTGGGCGCCGTTGACGCGCTGCAGCGCCTCGGCCTCGTCGATGAGGCCCTGGTCCACGAGCTGGGTGGCGATGCGGAAGGCGGCACCGGCGGTGCGCTTGCCGATGCGGGTCTGCAGCATCCACAGCTGGCCGCGCTCGATGGTGAACTCGATGTCGCAGAGATCCTTGTAGTGGGTCTCCAGCGTCTCCATGATCTGCATGAGCTGGTCGTACGACTTCTTGTCGATCGACTCGAGCTCGGCGAGCGGCACGGTGTTGCGGATGCCGGCGACGACGTCCTCGCCCTGCGCGTTCTGCAGGTAGTCGCCGTAGACGCCCTGGTGGCCGGAGGCGGGGTCGCGGGTGAAGGCGACGCCGGTGCCGGAGTCCGGGCCGAGGTTGCCGAAGACCATGGAGCAGACGTTGACGGCGGTGCCGAGGTCGTGCGGGATGCGCTCCTGGCGGCGGTACAGCTTCGCGCGGTCGCCGTTCCAGGAGTCGAAGACGGCCTTGATGGCCAGATCCATCTGCTCGCGCGGGTCCTGCGGGAAGTCGCGGCCCGTCGCGCTCTTGACGATCTTCTTGAACTGCTTGACGAGCTTCTTCAGGTCGCCGGCGTCCAGGTCGGTGTCGCTGGTGACCTTCTTGGCGGCCTTGGCCTCGTCGAGGGCGTCCTCGAAGAGCTCGCCGTCCACGCCGAGGACGGTCTTGCCGAACATCTGGATCAGGCGGCGGTACGAGTCCCAGGCGAAGCGCTCGTTGTCGGCCTGCGCGGCGAGGCCCTCGACGGACTTGTCGGAGAGGCCGATGTTGAGGACGGTGTCCATCATGCCGGGCATCGAGAACTTGGCGCCGGAGCGCACGGAGACGAGCAGCGGGTTGTCGGCCTGGCCGAGCTTCTTGCCCATCTTCTGCTCGAGGGCGTCGAGGTGCGCGCTGACCTCGTCGCGGAGCTCGGCCGGCTCGGAGCCGCTGTCGAGGTAGGTCTTGCACGCCTCGGTCGTGATCGTGAAGCCGGGAGGAACCGGGAGACCGAGGTTGGTCATCTCGGCCAGGTTCGCGCCCTTGCCACCGAGGAGATCCTTCAGATCCTTGTTGCCCTCGGTGAAGTCGTACACGAACTTCTGATCATTGTTTTCCGACACGGGTCTCGACTCCTCGACGACTCGGTTGGCTGCCCTGACGGCGAGGAACATACCCAGATCGAAGGCGTCTGGGGAGGTACGCCTACCGGTCACCCGGTCTTAACCACCCGTCCGCCAGCACTTCGAAAGTAACTGACGGGTAGCTTCCGCTTTCAGGCCCCGAAGGCCGCTTGACCCGAACCAGGCCTAGAACGCTCACATGAGCGCGTAATCCAGCATCTGCGTTCAACTCTTGAACGCAAAAAGGGTGGCACCCAGTGCCACCCTTCAAGCGGGAGAGAAGCTTGTAACCTGCTCATCTGAGCGCGACCCCTATCAGGGGTGGCGAGAATCACTCGCCGGAGAGCGCTCCGATGAGCTCGGATCTCAGCCTCCGGACGTGTCCAACTCGGCGTCCTCGCTCACTCCCGCGCAGTCGTACGGGTCCTTCAACCAGCCGTCCGGCAGGACGACCCGGTTGTTTCCGGACGTACGGCCACGCGGGCCGTCCGCGCCCGCCGGCCACGGCTGGTCCAGGTCCAGCTCGCTCAACTGAGCGCGCAGCTCGTCCAGGGACGAGGTGATCGCCAGCCTCTTGCGCATCTCCGAACCGACCGCGAAGCCCTTCAGGTACCAGGCCACGTGCTTGCGGAAGTCGATGACACCGCGCGTCTCGTCGCCGATCCACTCGCCGAGCAGCGTCGCGTGCCGCACCATCACCTCGGCGACCTGCCGCAGCCCCGGCGTCGCATAGGTGCCCGTGGGGGTTCCCCCTGCTCGAGCGAAGCCGGGAGCTCGGGGGGCCTCGAAGCCCGCCACCAGGTCGCCGAACAGCCACGGGCGGCCCAGGCAGCCACGGCCCACGACCACGCCGTCGCAGCCGGTCTCGCGCATCATCCGCAGCGCGTCGTCCGCCGACCAGATGTCGCCGTTTCCGAGCACCGGGATCTCCGGCACGTGCTCCTTCAGCCGCGCGATGGCGTCCCAGTCGGCCGTGCCGCCGTAGTGCTGGGCGGCCGTCCGGCCGTGCAGGGCGATCGCCGTGACGCCCTCCTCGACCGCGATCCGGCCCGCGTCGAGGTACGTGATGTGGTCGTCGTCGATGCCCTTGCGCATCTTCATCGTGACCGGCAGGTCGCCCGCGTTGGTCACGGCCTCGTGCAGGATCGCCCGCAGCAGCGGCCGCTTGTACGGCAGCGCCGAGCCGCCGCCCTTACGGGTCACCTTCGGCACCGGGCAGCCGAAGTTCAGGTCGATGTGGTCGGCCAGGTCCTCGTCGACGATCATCCGGACCGCCTTGCCGACGGTCACCGGGTCCACTCCGTACAGCTGGATCGACCGCGGCTTCTCGGTCGCGTCGAAGTGGATGAGCTGCATCGTCTTCTCGTTGCGCTCGACCAACGCCCGCGTCGTGATCATCTCGCTGACGAACAGACCCTTCCCTCCGGAGAACTCACGGCAGAGGGTGCGGAAGGGGGCGTTGGTGATGCCGGCCATCGGCGCGAGCACCACCGGCGGCTGCACGATGTGCGGCCCGATGGCGAGGGGGGAGAACGCGGTCATTCGCCCATTGTCCCGCACTGCGCGAGTCTTTAGACAGCCGTACGATCCGCACATGCCCGAGCCACCGAAGCCGCAGCTCAGCCGCTCCCGCCGACGGCTCGTCCTAGCGATCTGCTGCATGAGCCTGCTGATCGTCAGCCTGGACAACACCGCGCTCAACGTGGCGCTGCCCTCGATGCGGCGCGATCTCGACGCCTCGGTCTCCGGCATGCAGTGGACCATCGACGCCTACACCCTCGTGATCGCCTCGCTGCTCATGCTCTCCGGCTCCACCGCCGACCGGATCGGCCGCCGCAAGGTCTTCACCACCGGGCTCGTGCTCTTCGTCCTCGGCTCGCTGCTCTGCTCGCTCGCGCCGACGCTGGAGACCCTCGTCGCCTTCCGGATGGTGCAGGCCGTGGGCGGCTCCATGCTCAACCCGGTCGCCATGTCGATCATCACCAACACCTTCACCGAACCGGCCGAACGCGCGCGTGCCATCGGCGTCTGGGGCGCGGTCGTCGGCGTCTCCATGGCGGCCGGGCCGCTCGTGGGCGGTCTGCTCGTCGAGTCGGTCGGCTGGCGGTCGATCTTCTGGGTGAACCTTCCGGTCGGTCTCGTCGCGCTCGCCCTGACCCTGCGCCACGTCCCCGAGTCCCGCGCGCCCCGGCCCCGCCGCCCCGACCCGGTGGGCCAGGTCCTGGTGACGGTGCTGCTCGGCTCCCTCACCTACGCGATCATCGAGACCAGCACCCTCTTCGCCGGCGTCGCGGTGCTCGCCCTCCTCGGCGTCCTGGTCTACGAGCCGAGGCGCCGCGAGCCCCTGATCGACCTGCGGTTCTTCCGCAGCGCGCCGTTCAGCGGCGCCACCGTGATCGCCGTGTGCGCCTTCGCCGCGCTCGGTGCCTTCCTCTTCCTCAACACCCTGTACCTCCAGGACGTCCGCGGCCTGTCCGCCCTGCACGCCGGGCTCTACATGCTGCCGATGGCGGCGATGACCTTCGTCTTCGCGCCGCTGTCCGGCCGGCTGGTCGGGACGCGCGGCCCGCGGCCCTCGCTGCTGCTCGCGGGCACGGCGATGGCCACGGGCGCGCTGCTGTTCGCCGCCTTCCACGCGGAGACCAGCACGCCGCTGCTCTTCACCGGTTACGTGGTCTTCGGCATCGGCTTCGGCCTGGTGAACGCGCCGATCACCAACACGGCGGTGTCGGGCATGCCCCGCTCCCAGGCCGGGGTCGCGGCGGCCGTGGCCTCCACCAGCCGCCAGACCGGGCAGACGCTGGGCGTCGCGGTGGCGGGCGCGGTCCTCTCCGCGGGCCTGGCCTCGGCCGCGGCCTACACCACCGAGGGCTTCGTCGAGGCGAGCAAGCCGGTGTACTGGGTCGTCACCGGCTGCGGCCTGGCGGTGCTGCTCGCCGGGGCGGTCAGCAGCGGCCCGTGGGCGCAGCGCACCGCGGAACGGACGGCGCGGCGGCTCGAGACGGAGGACGCCGGGGTTCAGGCGACGGCGAGGGCGTCCTCGCCCTGACGGACCCGGGTGGCCCCCTCCGCGCGCCCGGTCTCCGTGGCCCCCGCGGTCGGCGCCGGGCCCGCGGCCTGCGCGTGCGGCGCGGAGTCCACGGCCTGCGCGTGCGGCGCGGGGGCCACGGCCTGCGCGGTCACCGCAGCGCCCTCGGCCTCGGTGCGGGCGGCCTCCTCCGCCAGGACCAGCGCGTGCAGGCGCTCGATCCCGGCCCGGCTCGCCTCGTCGACCGGTACGTACGTGACCAGGCGCGGTCCGGCGGTCGGGCCGAGCCACAGGTTGGTGTGCTCCAGCCGGAGCAGGCCGACGTGGGCGTTGTCGATGAGCTTGGTGCGGCCGGACTGGTCGACCACGTCGTGCCGCGCCCAGATCTCGCGGAACTCCGGCGAGGCCTCCTCCAGGCGGTGGAGCAGCGCCTTCCAGGCCGGTTCGGCGAGGTGCTCGGCCATGGCGGCGCGCAGCTTGCCGGCCAGCGCGCGCAGCACCTCGGGCAGGTCGGTGACGGCGGCGCGGAAGTCCTCGTTGGTGAAGGCCAGCCACAGGCTGTTGCGCTCCTCGCGGGGCAGCGCGTCCAGGTCGCAGAAGAGCCGCCCGAAGGTGCGGTTGTGGGCGAGGAAGTCGTAGCGGCTGTTCTGCACGGCGGCCGGGATCGGCTCCAGCTGGTCGAGCAGGGCGCGCAGCGCCGGCGTGACGGTCGGGCAGGGCGTCTCGGGGTGCGGGTCGGACTGCCCGGCGAGGGAGAAGAGGTGGGTGCGCTCGGTGGGGTCGAGCAGCAGGGCGCCGGCGAGTGCGTCGAGGACCTGCGGGGACACCTGGATCGGCCGGGCCTGCTCCAGCCACGTGTACCAGGTGACGCCGACGGCGGAGAGCTGGGCGACCTCCTCGCGGCGCAGTCCCGGGGTGCGGCGCCGCCGGCCGCGCGGCAGCCCGACCTGTTCGGGGCTGATCCGCTCGCGCCTGCTGCGCAGGAAGGCGGCCAGCTCGTGCCGCCGGACGTCGGGTTCGGCGGCCGGGGCCGAGGGCTTGCCCGCCGTTCGTTCCGTGCGGGCCGCGGCTGCCGTGTCGAGCGTCATGACGGTCATGCTCCCAGGGTGCCGGGGCTCTCAGCCCGTTGCCAGGTAGTCCTTGTACCAGGATAAGTCCACTCTGGTACCAGGCTAATCCGGGCGCGAGGCTCGATCACGTGACTACGACAACCTCCCCGTCCGCCGCCCGTACCGCCGTACCGGTCGTCGACCACGCCCGCCCGGCGCTCGGCTCACTCGGCCTGTTCACCGTGCTGCTCGGCGCGGCGCTGCCGCTGATCGACTTCTTCATCGTCAACGTCGCCCTGCCCACCATCGACCACGACCTGAACGCGGGACCGGCGATGCTGGAGCTGGTCGTCGCCGGGTACGGCCTCGCGTACGCCGTCCTGCTCGTGCTCGGCGGCCGGCTCGGCGACCAGTTCGGCCGGCGCCGGCTCTTCCTCGTCGGCATGGCCGCCTTCGGCCTCACCTCCCTCGCCTGCGGCCTCGCGCCGGACGCCTGGACGCTGGTCGGCGCCCGGGTGGCACAGGGTGCCGCGGCGGCGCTGATGCTGCCGCAGGTGCTCGCGACGATTCACTCCTCGACGTCGGGCGCCCGGCACGCGCGGGCGCTCAGCCTCTACGGGGCGACCGCCGGCCTCGCCATGGTGGCCGGCCAGATCCTGGGCGGCGTGCTGGTCGCCGCCGATGTCGCGGGCACCGGCTGGCGCTCGATCTTCCTGGTCAACGTGCCGGTGGCACTCGTCGGGCTCGTGCTCGCGGCCCGCAGCGTCCCCGAGACCCGCTCGGACCGGCCCGCGCCGGTCGACCTGCCCGGCACGCTGCTGCTCGCGCTCGCACTGCTCACCCTGCTCGCCCCGCTCACCGAGGGCCGGGCGGCCGGCTGGCCGCTGTGGACCTGGGTGGCGCTGGCCGTCTTCCCGTTCGCGGCCGGCGCGTTCTGGTGGGTGGAGGTACGGGCGGACCGTGCGGGCCGTACGCCGCTGGTGCCGCCGAGCCTGCTCGGCCTGGTCTCGCTGCGCCGGGGCCTCGCCGTGGTGCTGCCGCTGTCGCTGGGCTTCAGCGGCTTCATGTTCGTGATCGCGATCTCGCTCCAGCAGGGCCTCGCGATGGGTGCGGTCGCCTCCGGCCTGGCCCTGGTGCCGATGGCGGTGGCCTTCTTCGGCGCCTCGCTCGCGGGCCCGCGGCTCATCGGGCGCTGGGGCGCGACCCGGGTGGTTCCGGCGGGCGCGGTGTTCCAGGCGCTCGGCATCGGGCTGCTCGCCTGGACGGTGGCGCGCGGCTGGCCCGACCTGACGGTGTGGAGCCTGCTGCCGGGCATGGCGGTCGCGGGTCTGGGCCAGGGGCTCCAGCTGCCGGTGCTGTTCCGGGTGGTGCTCTCGGAGGTGCCGGCGGAGCGGGCGGGCGTCGGCAGCGGCGTGATGGTGACGACGCAGCAGTCGGCGCTGGCGCTGGGCGTGGCGACGCTGGGCTCGCTCTTCCTCTCGCTCGGCTCCTCCCCCGCCGGCATGGGCTCCGCCCTGACGACGACGCTCCTGGTGCAGCTGGGCGTGGTGGCGCTGACGCTGCTGCTGAGCCTGCGCCTCCCGTCGAAGAGCTGAGGGCCGGGCCCGGGATCGGGGAGGACGACGGGCGGCGCCGGAGCATGAAGGGACTGACAAATATTGAAATCTGTCATCACCCATGTCATAGTCGATGCATGAGCACTCTGACCTCCCTCCCCACCCGCACCCTCGGCTCCACCGGCCCCCAGGTCTCCGCGCTCGGCCTCGGCTGCATGGGCATGTCCGCCCTGTACGGCGAGGCCGACCGCGCCGAGTCGATCGCGACGATCCACGCCGCTCTGGACGCGGGCGTCACGCTCCTCGACACCGGCGACTTCTACGGCATGGGCCACAACGAGCTGCTGATCAACGAGGCGCTGCGCACCGCCCCCGCCGCCGCCCGCGAACAGGCCCTCACCAGCGTCAAGTTCGGCGCCCTGCGCACGGCCGAAGGCGGCTGGACCGGATACGACGGCCGCCCCGGCGCCGTGAAGAACTTCGCCGCGTACTCGCTGCAGCGACTCGGCACCGACCACATCGACATCTACCGGATCGCCCGCGTCGACCCCGACGTGCCGATCGAGGAGACCGTGGGCGCCATCGCCGAGCTGGTCGAGGCGGGCCACGTCCGGCACATCGGCCTCTCCGAGGTGGGCGCGGACACCCTGCGCCGGGCCGCCGCCGTCGCCCCGATCGCCGACCTCCAGATCGAGTACTCGCTGATCTCCCGCGGCATCGAGGACCGGATCCTGCCCACCGCCCGCGAGCTGGGCGTCGGCATCACCGCGTACGGAGTCCTCTCGCGCGGACTGATCAGCGGCCACGTCACCCGCGAGCAGACCTTCGCGCCGGGCGACTTCCGCGGCATGTCGCCCCGCTTCCAGGGCGACAACCTCGGCCGCAACCTGGACCTGGTGGACCGGCTGCGCGCGGTCGCCGGGGCGAAGGGCGTCACCGTCGCCCAGATCGCCATCGCCTGGGCGCTCTCCCGGGGCGAGGACATCGTCCCGCTGATCGGCGCCCGCCGCCGCGACCGGCTCGCGGAGGCCCTCGGCGCCCTGGACGTCACGCTCGACGCGGCCGACCTGGCGGCGATCGAGGCGGCCGTCCCGGCGGGCGCGGCGTCCGGCGCCCGCTACCCGGAGAGCCAGATGGACCACCTGGACAGCGAGCGGTGAGCACCGACCGGGTGACAGGTACTGTCATTCCATGGCCACCACGGAGACCCTGACCGCCGAGCGCATCCTCGAAGCCACCGAGGAGGTGCTGCGCCGCTACGGCCCGGCGAAGGCGACCGTCGTGGACGTGGCCAGGGCCCTCGGCGTCAGCCACGGCAGCGTCTACCGTCACTTCCGCACCAAGGCGGCGCTGCGCGAGTCGGTCACCGAGCGCTGGCTGGGGCGGACCATCGACGCCCTCCGGCCGTACGTCGACGGCGCGGAGCCGGCCGACGAGCGCCTGACCGGCTGGCTGACCGCCCTCTTCGCCCTCAAGCGCGAGAAGGCGGGCGGCGATCCGGAGCTGATGGCCACCTTCCAGGTGCTGATCGGCGAGAACAGCGCGGTGGTCGACCGGCACGAGGACCACCTGGTCGAGCAGATCGCCCGGATCCTGGAGGACGGCCGCAGCGCGGGCGTGTTCACCACGCCGGAGGCGGACCTCCCGGCCACGGCCCGCGCCGTCTTCCTCGCCACCGACCGCTTCCACAACCCGGCCCACTCCGCCGAGTGGTCGGCCCCGGGCAGCGGGGCCGCCTTCGACGCGGTGGTCGCCCTGGTGCAGCGCGCGCTGAAGGCCTGACACGTACGTACGGGAAAGCCCCCGGTTCCGAGAACGGAACCGGGGGCTTCGCCGTACGGGTTCGACCGGGGTCAGCAGCCCAGCAGGCGGCTGGCCAGGTAGCCCTGGATCTGGTCGAGGGAGACGCGCTCCTGCTTCATGGTGTCGCGCTCGCGCACGGTCACCGCGTTGTCCTCGAGGGTGTCGAAGTCGACGGTGACGCAGTACGGCGTACCGATCTCGTCCTGGCGGCGGTAGCGGCGGCCGATGGCGCCGGCGTCGTCGAACTCGATGTTCCAGTTCTGCCGCAGGTCGGCAGCGAGGCCCTTGGCCTTCGGCGAGAGCTCCGCGTTGCGGGACAGCGGCAGCACGGCGACCTTGACCGGGGCCAGGCGGTGGTCGAGGCGCAGCACGGTGCGCTTCTCCATGACGCCCTTGGCGTTGGGGGCCTCGTCCTCGGTGTACGCGTCGAGCAGGAAGGCCAGCATGGTGCGGCCGACACCGGCGGCCGGCTCGATGACGTACGGCGTGTAGCGCTCGCCCTCCTGCTCCAGGAAGGTCAGGTTCGCGCCCGAGGCCTCGGAGTGGGCCTTCAGGTCGTAGTCGGTGCGGTTGGCGACGCCCTCGAGCTCGCCCCACTCGCTGCCGCCGAACTGGAAGCGGTACTCGATGTCGGCGGTGCGCTTGGAGTAGTGGGAGAGCTTCTCCTTCGGGTGCTCGAACCAGCGCATGTTCTCCTCACGGAGACCCAGGTTCGTGTACCAGTTCCAGCGCTGCTCCATCCAGTACTCGTGCCACTGCTCGTCCTCGCCCGGCTTGACGAAGAACTCCATCTCCATCTGCTCGAACTCGCGGGTGCGGAAGATGAAGTTGCCCGGAGTGATCTCGTTCCGGAAGGACTTGCCCATCTGCGCGATGCCGAACGGGGGCTTCTTGCGCGCGGTCGTCTGCACCTGGGCGAAGTTGGTGAAGATGCCCTGGGCGGTCTCGGGACGCAGGTACGCGACGGAGCCGGTGTCCTGGGTCGGGCCGAGGTGCGTGGAGAGCAGGCCGGAGAACTGCTTGGGCTCGGTGAAGGTGCCCTTGTTGCCGCAGTTGGGGCAGTTGAGGTCGGCGAGGCCGTTCTCGGGGAGGCGGCCGTGCTTCTCCTCGTACGCCTCCTCCAGGTGGTCGGCGCGGAAGCGCTTGTGGCAGGAGGTGCACTCGGTCAGCGGGTCGGTGAAGGTCGCGACGTGGCCGGAGGCCTCCCAGACCTCGGTGGCCAGGATGACCGACGAGTCGATACCGACGACGTCGTCGCGCGAGGTGACCATGTAACGCCACCACTGGCGCTTGATGTTCTCCTTGAGCTCGACGCCCAGGTGTCCGTAGTCCCAGGCGGCGCGCTGACCGCCGTAGATCTCACTGCAGGGGAAAACAAAGCCACGGCGCTTGCTCAGGCTGACGATGGTGTCGATCTTGTCGGCGGCCACGGTGCTCTCTTCATTACGACGACGAAGTGCGAATGCCTCAGGTTACCGGCGCCCGGGCCCCCACTTTCAAATCGGTTGCCCCTCGCCCGTCGGGAGGCGGTGCCAGTGCGCCAGGACACACGTGCGGCAATTGACAACCGTTTCCACTTTTGTTGAAAATGAGTGTCATGAACGTACGCCGACTGATACCCGCCACCGCCGTCGCCGGAGCCGTCGCCCTCGGTCTCGTGACCCTCTCCGCCTGCTCCGGAACCTCCGACGCCGCCGACAAGGCCGGCAACGAGAGCGGCGGGAAGCTGGACGTCGTCGCGTCGTTCTACCCCATGCAGTTCCTGGCCGAGCAGATAGGTGGCACCTACGTCACCGTCAACACGCTCACCAAGCCGGGCGTCGAGCCGCACGACCTGGAGCTCAAGCCGAAGCAGATCGGCGAGCTCGGCCAGGCCGACGTCATCCTCTACCTCAAGGGCATCCAGCCCGCCGTCGACGACGCCATCGCGCAGTCCGCCACGGGCACCACCATCGACGCCGCCACCCTCACCAAGCTCGAGGAGCACGGCACCGAGGTCGGCCACGACCACGGCTCCGAAGAGGCGGGCCACGAGGACCACGGCTCCGAAGCCGGCGCCGACCCGCACGTCTGGCTCGACCCCGTGAAGTACGGCGAGGTCGCCCAGGGCGTGGGCGCCGCCTTCGAGAAGGCCGACCCGGCCCACGCCGCCACGTACAAGGCGAACACCCAGGCCCTGATGACGAAGCTCGCCGCCCTGAACGGCGAGTTCGAGACCGGCCTGAAGAACACCTCCACCAAGACCTTCATCACCACCCACTCCGCCTTCGGCTACCTCGCCGAGCGCTACGGCCTGGAGCAGGAGGGCATCTCCGGCATGGACCCCGAGTCCGAGCCGAGCCCCGCCCGCATCAAGGAGCTCCAGGACGTCGCGAAGAAGGACAAGGTCACCACCGTCTTCTTCGAGACCCTGGCCAGCGACAAGACCGCCAAGACCCTCGCGAGCGACACCGGTCTCAAGACCGACGTGCTCGACCCGCTGGAGGGAATCACGGACAAGTCCAAGGGCGATGACTACATCGAGGTCATGCGGTCCAACCTCGCCGCGCTGAAGAAGGCCCTCGGCGCGAAGTGAGCCCGAAGCGAGCGCGGAAGCGAGCGCCTAAGTGAGCGTGAAGTGATCAGCACCCAGCAGGAGGCAGTCGTGGGCTCTCCCGTGAGCGACCAGCCCGTCATCTCCGTGCGCGGCGCCACCGCCGCCCTCGGCTCGCGCCCCGTCCTGCGCGGCGTCGACCTCACCGTGCACCGCGGTGAGGTCGTCGCGCTGCTCGGCGCCAACGGCTCCGGCAAGTCCACCGCCGTCCGCTCCGTCATCGGCCAGGTGCCGCTGACCGGCGGCAGCATCGAGCTGTTCGGCACCCCGCAGAAGCGCTTCCGCGACTGGGCCCGCGTCGGCTACGTACCGCAGCGCACCACCGCCGCCAGCGGTGTCCCCGCGACCGTCCGCGAGGTCGTCTCCTCCGGCCGGCTGTCCCGCCGCAGGTTCGGCCTCACGACGAAGGCCGACCGCGCCGCGATAGCCCGGGCCATGGAACTGGTCGGCCTCGACGACCGCGCCGGCGACTCGGTCAGCGCCCTCTCCGGCGGCCAGCACCAGCGCGTGCTGATCGCCCGCGCGCTCGCCTCCGAGCCCGAGCTGCTGATCATGGACGAGCCGATGGCCGGCGTCGACCTCGCCAGCCAGGAGATCCTCGCCGGCACCCTGCGCGAGCAGGTCGCCGGCGGCACCTCCGTCCTCCTCGTCCTGCACGAGCTCGGCCCGCTGGAGCCCCTCATCGACCGCGCGGTCGTGCTCCGCGACGGCTGCGTCGTCCACGACGGCCCGCCGCCGCGGGCCGTGGGCCAGCACGCCCTGCCCGGCCATGACCACGTCCACCCCCACGCGGCCGACGAGCCGCTCCGCACGGGACTGCTGACCTGACGATGGAATTCCTCGAACTCGCCTTCATGCAGCGGGCGCTCCTCGCGGCCGTCCTCGTCGGCATCACCGCGCCCGCCGTCGGCATCTACCTCGTCCAGCGCCGCCAGGCGCTGATGGGCGACGGCATCGGCCACGTCGCCATGACCGGCGTCGGCCTCGGCTTCCTGATGTCCGCCAACCCGGTGTGGATGGCCACCCTGGTCGCCGTCGCCGGCGCGGTCGCCATGGAGCTGATCCGGGCCTACGGCAAGACCCGCGGCGACCTCGCCCTCGCCCTGCTCTTCTACGGCGGCATGGCCGGCGGCGTCCTGCTGATCAACCTGTCGCCGACCGGCTCCAACGCCAACCTGAGCTCGTTCCTCTTCGGCTCGCTGTCCACGGTCTCCGCCGAGGACGTCACGTCGATCAGCGTGCTCGCCGCCTTCGTGGTCCTCGTCACCGTCGGTCTGCGCCGGCAGCTCTTCGCCGTCAGCCAGGACGAGGACTTCGCCCGCGTCACCGGCCTGCCGGTGCGCGCCCTGAACCTGCTCGTCGCGGTCACCGCGGCCGTGACCGTCACGGTCGCCATGCGCGTGGTGGGCCTGCTCCTGGTCAGCGCCCTGATGGTGGTTCCCGTCGCGGCGGCCCAGCAGCTGTCCCGGTCCTTCCGTACGACGTTCGTCCTCGCGGTCGTGATCGGCACCGGCGTCACCCTGTCGGGCACGATCACGTCGTACTACCAGGACGTGCCGCCCGGCGCGACGATCGTGCTCTTCGCGATCGGCGTGTTCATCGCGCTCGCCGTGCTCGCCGCGCCGCTGGCCCGGCGGCGGGCCCGCGCCGCCGAGCGCGCCACCGCGGAATGCGACGCACGATGCCTTCCGGCCACCCGCCGTCCCACGGACGACGTGAAGGTCTGACGGCGGAGGAACGGGGGGCTGGCAGAATGGCGGGGGCAGACAAGGATTCAAGGAGGCCCCCGTGGTGACGGCAGGACCCCCCGTAAAAGGCCGCTCGACCAAGCAGCGGGCCGCAGTCTCGGCAGCCCTGAACGAGGTGGACGAGTTCCGCAGCGCCCAGGAGCTGCACGACATGCTCAAGCACCGTGGCGACTCCGTCGGCCTCACCACCGTCTACCGCACGCTGCAGTCCCTGGCCGAGGCCGGCGAGGTCGACGCGCTGCGCACGAGCGACGGCGAGACCGTCTACCGCCGCTGCTCGACCGGCGACCACCACCACCATCTGGTGTGCCGCGTCTGCGGCAAGGCCGTGGAGGTGGAGGGCCCGGCGGTGGAGCAGTGGGCCGAGACGATCGCGGCGGAGCACGGCTTCGTGAACGTGGCGCACACGGTGGAGATCTTCGGCACGTGCGCGGAGTGCGCGGCGAAGTAGCTTCAGTCGTACGCGAGAGGGCCCGCACCGGTTTCGCCCGGTGCGGGCCCTCTCGCGTACGCGTACGTCTCACATACGGGTGAGGTTCCGGTCCAGGAGCGCACGGAGCCGGTCGACGTCGGCGGGGTCGGCGAGCCCGCGCTTGGGCAGGGCGGCGACGCCCGCGCCGCCCTT
The DNA here is from genome assembly GCF_042954805.1 of Streptomyces sp. NPDC012637. Lineage (NCBI taxonomy): Bacteria > Bacillati > Actinomycetota > Actinomycetes > Kitasatosporales > Streptomycetaceae > Streptomyces > Streptomyces sp. NPDC012637. The sequence goes on along the minus strand of NZ_JBIBDS010000003.1, from coordinate 5,602 downwards.
GTCGGCGGAGAGCAGCACGAACTGCGTCGGCGTCTCGAAGTACCGGGGCGTCAGCTGCCAGCGGGCCACGACCTCGCTGTCCCGGGTCTCCCAGCGCACCCCGTCCTCGTCGACGCGCGCACGGTGCTCGCCCTGCCGCTCGATCACGGCGTACATCTGCCGGGCGGTGAGCCTGAGGGCCAGCGGCCCGAGGACGGCCGCGAGCAGTCCGAGCGCGCCCATGAGGATCGCGCCCCCGGTGTTCGGCTCTCCGGGTCCGGACAGCAGGAAGGCGACGACGAGGAATGCCAGTACGGCGGTGGTCGGCATCAGCCACCGCAGTGTCCGGAACGAGCCGTGCCGCATCTGCACCCGTACGGCGTCGACCAGATCCTCACGCGTCGGCGTGTAGACGAGCTCCATCGCGGATCCCCCCTGTCCCCCGTCAGGCCTTGTCGAGGACCGCGAGGTCCGCCGGGTCCACGCCGCCGAAGCGCCGGTCGCGCTGCGCGTACTCGACGCACGCCCGCCACAGGTCGCGGCGGTCGAAGTCGGGCCACAGGACGTCCTGGAAGACCATCTCGGCGTACGCGCTCTGCCAGATCAGGTAGTTCGACGTGCGCTGCTCGCCGCTGGGCCGCAGGAAGAGGTCGACGTCCGGCATGTCCGGGTAGTAGAGGTACTTCTGGATGGTCTTCTCGGTGATCTTCGCCGGGTCGAGCCTGCCCGCCTTCACGTCCTCGGCGAGCGCCTGCGCCGCGTCCGTGAGCTCGGCCCGCCCGCCGTAGTTCATGCAGAAGTACAGCGTGAGCCTGGTGTTGTCCTTCGTCTGCTCCTGGGCGACCTGGAGCTCCTTGGCCACCGACTTCCACAGCTTCGGCATGCGGCCGACCCAGCGCACCCGGACGCCGAGCTCGTCGAGCTGGTCACGGGTCTTGCGGATGAAGTCCCGGTTGAAGTTCATCAGGAAGCGCACCTCCTCGGGCGAGCGCTTCCAGTTCTCCGTGGAGAAGGCGTACAGCGAGATCGAGCCGACGCCCATCTCGATCGCGCCCTGGAGCACGTCGAGCACCTGCTCGGCGCCGACCTTGTGGCCCTCGGTGCGCGGCAGGCCGCGCTCCTTGGCCCAGCGGCCGTTGCCGTCCATGACGATCGCGACGTGCTCGGGCACGAGCTCCGACTGGAGCTTCGGCGGGCGGGCACCGGAGGGGTGCGGCTCGGGGGTCCTGTACTCCCGTCGCTGGCGCCCGAGGAGTCGTGCGATGGCCATGGCGTGGTCTCTCCTAGCTCTTCTCTACGTACCGCAGCGAGCGCAGTCCGCGCTCCAGGTGCCAGTGCAGATAGGCGGACACCAGTCCGCTGCCCTCCCTGACGTGACGCGGCTCGGCCGCGTCCGCCGTCTCCCAGTCGCCGGTGAGCAGCGCGCTGAGCAGGCCTACGGCCTCCGCAGAGGGTACGACGCTTCCGGGCACCCGGCAGTCCCCGCATATGACTCCGCCCGCGGCGACCGAAAAGAAGCGGTTCGGCCCGTGAAGTCCGCATTTGGCGCAGTCTTCGAAGCTGGGCGCGTAGCCGTTGACGGCGAGCGAGCGCAGCAGGAAGGCGTCGAGGATGAGGTGCGGGGCGTGCTCGCCGCGCGCGAGGGTGCGCAGCCCGCCCACGAGCAGCAGGTACTGCTGCACGGCCGGCTCGCCCTCGTGGTCGGTGAACCGTTCCGCCGTCTCCAGCATCGCCGTGCCCGCCGTGTACCGGGCGTAGTCGGTGACGATGCCGCTGCCGTACGCGGCGATGGTCTCGCTCTGCGTGCACAGCGGCAGACCGCGACCGACCAGCTCACTCCCGCGGGCGAAGAACTGCACGTCCACGTGCGAGAACGGTTCGAGCCGCGCCCCGAACTTCGACTTCGTCCGGCGCACGCCGCGCGCGACGGCGCGTACGCGTCCGTGACCCCGCGTGAGCAACGTGATGATGCGGTCCGCTTCACCCAGCTTCTGGGTGCGCAGCACGATGCCGTCGTCGCGGAACAGACTCATGGGCCCATTCTCCCGTACGGCAGCAGTGCTCAGGGACCCCCTCGCCCCTTCCGGAGGCGGAAGCGGGCGAGGCCGGCCACGGCGCTGCTCCACAGCCGGGCGTTCCGGGTCCGGCGGGCCGGGCCACGCTTCACGGCACTTCGCCGCGACTGCGCGCGTTCGCGTGCGCGGTCGCGGCGCGCAGGCGCTCGGTGGCGGTCGCGACCCGGACGCCGTCCGGCTCGCAGTCCCACTCGCGCCCGCCGCCGATGGGCCGGACCTGGAGGTAGGGACCCTCGTGCCCCATCACCGTGCCGACCCTGCCGGTGCGGATGTCGACGACGTACGCGCCGATGGGCGGTTTCATTCGCGTCCCCCTTCGTCCGTGGGCGTGAGCGCGGCGGCGAGCAGCCGTGCCGTGGCCGCCGTACAGCGCCCGAGCTCGATCAGCGGCCGGGGAGGCTCGGCGGCGAGGGTCAGGGCGTCGAGCCCGAGCGAGGGGAGCGTGATTCCGGCCCGTCCCAGCGCTTCGCGCAATTCCCTCACCACCTCTCGCGCTTCCCGCGTTGCTCCAGTTTCCGTCGGCCGCATGCTGTCTTCCTTCACCAACGCGGTCCTTTCCGAATCCATTTCCCGCTTTCCGCATCCAGGGTGGTGGCGGCTCCCTAGAATCGACAGATGCGCTGGGGCTACAACTGCGGTGTGGGGTTCGGGAGTTAATCCATGGCCAAAGCCAAGCGGGAAGAAGTGTGGGAGTTCTTCGGCGAGCTGCTGAAGGAACGCCGGGAGGCGGCGGGGCCCTCGCAGAACGAGCTGGGGGCACGGGTGTTCGTCTCGGCGGCGTACATCGGCCTGTTCGAGCAGGGAATCAGGAAGCCGCAGCTGGAGCTGGCCCAGAGATTCGACGAGGTCCTACAAACCGGCGGTATTTTCGAACGGACCTGGCGGAAGCTGATCGACAGGTCGCCGTACGCGGAATACTTCAACGCGGCGGCGGAGCTGGAGGCCGTGGCGACGAAGACTGCGAGTTCGCGCCGACGGTGATCCCGGGGCTGCTGCAGACACCGGAGTACGCGCGGACGGTGACGCTGGCGGCAAATCCGTTCGCGACGGAGGAGTACGTCGAAGAAAAAGTCACCGCTCGGGTCAAACGACAGGCGATTCTCAAGGACGCTACAAGGCCCGAGTATTGGGTCACCCTGCACGAGAACGCCGTACGCGCCCCGGTGGGCGGCGCGGCGGCCATGGCCGCGCAACTGGAGCACATCGTGGCGCTGATCCGGCAACGGTGGGCGCTGGTGACCCTGCTGCCGCGCACGGCCGGAGCACACGCCTCCATGAACGGAACGCTCAAACTCATGGAGTTCGTGGACCAGCCGCCGACGGCCTACACGGAGACCTCGTTTTCGGGCACGCTCCTCGAAGATCCGGCTGTGGTGAAGCGCGCCCAGCGCGCCTACGATCTGCTCAGGGTCGCCGCCTTGTCGCCGGAGGCGTCCCTGGCCCTGATCGAGTCGGCGGCGGAGGACTTCAGACGATGCGCGCGTACGACCTGACCAACGCCCACTGGTTCAAGAGCACCTACAGCAACGGTGAGGGCGGCAACTGCGTCGAAGTCTCCTACGACTTCGCCGGCACCGCCTGGCGCAAGAGCTCGTACAGCAACGGCGAGGGCGGTGACTGCCTCGAAGTTCTCGACGGCGTCCCCGGTGTCGTCCCCGTCCGCGACAGCAAGGTTCCGGACGGCCCCGCGCTCGTCGTCCCGGCGGCCGCCTGGGCCGCGTTCGTCGCCGGGGTCAAGAGGTGACGGCCGTCGCCACGCCCGGAGCCCTCACGCTGTGGGCAGTGACGGCGGGGCTCGTCTTCGTGGCGGTGACGGCGGCCACCGGGTGACCGCCGTGCCCCGTCCCGCGCACCTGGTCCGGATCGACGACCGCCTCGTCCTGCGCCGCCCCGAGGACCCGGCCGACCTGGACGAGCTGCACAGGCTCATCGACGAGTCCGTCGAGCACCTGCGGCCGTGGATGGACTGGGTCGAGGACCACTGTCCGGAGTGGACCGCCGGCTACCTCTCGCGGCGGGTCGGACAGTGGGCGGCGGGCGCGGAGTTCACGTACGTCATCGTGCTCGACGGGGCGATGGTCGGTGCCTGCAGCCTGCACCGGCGCGAGGAGACGCCCGACGACGCCTACGAGATCGGTTACTGGCTCCATCCGGCCGCCACCGGCCACGGTCTGGCCGCCCGGGCCGCGCGGGCCCTCGTCGCCGAGGGCTTCCGGCTGCCCGGCGTGCGTCGGCTGCTGGTGCTGCACATGCCGGAGAACCACGCGAGCGCCACCGTCCCGGCGAAGCTCGGTTTCACCGAGCTGACGCGACTGCGGGACGGGGACGGCGAGTTCCGGGTCTGGGAGCTGACGCGGGCCGAGGACCCGGCGCAGGCCCTGATCCAGACCCAGACCCAGACCCAGACCCAGGCCCAGGCCCGGATCCAGACCCGGACCCCGACCTAGGAGGCGGCCCCTCCCACGGGCGGCTCTTCCGCCGGGGCCTCGTCGAAGGCGGCCGAGAGGTCCGCGGTCTGGGGCCTGCTGGTCAGGATGGCGCGGGCCTGCGTGGCGGCGCGGGTGATGCTCTCGGAGACGAAGTCGGCGAAGCGGGCCACGTTCTCGAGGCGGATGCCGGCGGGGGTGTCGCGCCCGAGGACACCGACGCCCTGCCGTGCGGTCTCGGTGATCTGGGCGGTGGCGCGGGCACTGGCCATGACCGACTCGTACCAGACGTCGTCGTCGACGATGTAACGCTCGCGGCGGCCCTCCCCGCGGTCGCGGCGGCAGAGGCCCTGGCTTTCGAGGAACGCGACAGCCTTGGACACGGAGGCCGGGCTCACCTCGAGGCGCTGCACCAGCTCGGGCGCGGTGAGGCTGCCCTGGTCGCTGATCATGATGCAGGCCATGACCCTGGCCATCATCTTGGGCATGCCGGACTGCATGAGGACGGTCGTGAACGTCTCCTCGTACGCGCGCACGGCCTCGGTGTCCCGCCCGTAGGCCTGCTCGTCGGAGGAGCCGGGGCGGGTCCCGGCTCCGGTGCCGCGCGCCGGCGTCTGCTTCCGGCGCTGGGCGCGGTGTTCGGTGGCGCGGTGGGCGAGGTCGGCGCGGTAGCCGGCGGGGCCGCCGTTGCGCATGACCTCGCGGGTGACGGTGGACGTCGGGCGGTCGAGGCGCCGGGCGATCTCCGCGTAGGCGAGTCCGTCGGCCAGTCCGAGGGCGATCTGCTGACGTTCGGGCTGGGTGAGCCTGCCTCCGGGCATCGCGGCCTCCTTCAGGTGCGTGGTGTGCCCCACTATAGCGTTCACCTTCAATCCATTGCAACGCAATGCGGGCTGACGTTGCGTTACCCATGGACCCGTTGCAACGATTTCCCTACCTTGACCTGGCATTTCTTGGTTACTGCGCAACAAGACCGTTGCCGGATGGGTGAAGGCAACGTAGCTTTTCCCATGTCGGAAACACCGAAAGCGACAACGGGAACAACGACGAGAACAAGGAACCCGCCATGCAGAAGTTCGCCACCCAGGCCACCACCTCCACCCTCTCCGCCCTCCTCGACAT
>NZ_JBIBDS010000002.1:752428-1038176 GCF_042954805.1 Streptomyces sp. NPDC012637 | reverse complement strand
CGGATGTGGAAGCCCAGTAATGGGTGGAGCTGACCGGTACTAATAGGCCGAGGGCTTGTCCTCAGTTGCTCGCGTCCACTGTGTTAGTTCTGAAGTAACGAACACGCCCCCCTTCGGGAGGTGCGGCGGTTCAACTTCATAGTGTTTCGGTGGTCATAGCGTTAGGGAAACGCCCGGTTACATTCCGAACCCGGAAGCTAAGCCTTTCAGCGCCGATGGTACTGCAGGGGGGACCCTGTGGGAGAGTAGGACGCCGCCGAACAATCATTGTGGGAAAGCCCCGCACCTTATGGTGCGGGGCTTTTCTGCGTTCACGACCTTTTTCAGGACCTTTCAGGCCAGGCCCTCTCAGGGCCCCTTTCGCGGGCCCTCAGGCCGGCGTCACCAGGCCCGTGTCGTAGGCCAGGATGACCGCCTGGACGCGGTCGCGCGAGCCCGTCTTCGCCAGGATGCGGGTGACATGGGTCTTCACCGTGGATTCGGCGAGATGGAGCCGGCCCGCGATTTCCGTGTTGGTCCAGCCCCGGCCTATGACCGTCAGGATCTCGCGCTCGCGGTCCGTGAGGGCCGACAGCCGAGGGTCCTGCTCGGGGGCGGCCGCGGTGTTCGTCTTCGGGGACGGCGGGAGGTGGTGGACGTAGGTGTCGAGGAGACGGCGGGTCAGGCTCGGGGCCACCACCGCGTCGCCGCTCGCGACCGCGCGGATTCCGGCGAGGAGCTCCTCGGGCTGGGCGTCCTTCACCAGGAAGCCGCTCGCGCCGGCGCGCAGGCCCTCGTACGCGTACTCGTCCAGGTCGAAGGTCGTGACGATCAGGACGCGCGTGCGGTCGCCGGTGGCGACGATGCGGCGGGTGGCCTCGATGCCGTCGAGTCCGGGCATGCGGATGTCCATCAGGACGACGTCCGGGTGGTGGCGGTCGGCCAGGCGGACGGCCTCCGTGCCGTTGGCGGCCTCGTCGACGACCGTCATGTCGTCCTGGCTCTCCAGCAGCATGCGGAAGCCGAAGCGCTGCATCGGCTGGTCGTCCGCGATCAGGACCGTGGTCACGAGGTGCTGTCCTCCGGGGTCGGGTGGTGGGGAAGGGTGAGCCGGACCTGCCAGCCGCCGCCTTCCCGTGGCGGGCCGCATTCGAGTGTGCCTTCGTAGAGCGCCGCGCGCTCGCGCATTCCCACCAGGCCCTGGCCCGGGCGGTCCTGGCCCGGAGCCGGGTCCGTGGGGCCCCGGCCCGTGTCGGTGACCGTGAGGGTCACGGACCCGGGGCCGTACGTCAGCGTCATCGTCGATTCCGCTCCCTCACCGGCGTGCTTCAGCGTGTTCGTGAGGGCTTCCTGGGCCACGCGGTAGACCGTCAGCTGGGCGCCGGGAGACAGCGCGTGCGGCGCGGAGGACAGTTCCGTACGGACGCGGAGGCCTGCTGTCCGTACGCCCTCGACGAGGGCCGGGAGGTCCGCGAGGCCGGGTTGCGGGGCGCGTTCCGCGGACTCCGGCGCGGTGCTCCGCGTCTCCTCCTCCCTCAGGACGCCCAGCAGGCGGCGGAGTTCGCCGAGGGCCTGGCGGCTCGTGGTGCCGATGGCGTCGAGGGCCTGGGCGGCGCGTTCGGGGTTCTTGGCGGCGGCGTACCGGCCGCCGTCCGCGAGGCCGGTGATGACGGAGAGGTTGTGGCCGATGATGTCGTGCATCTCCCGGGCGATGCGCGCGCGTTCGGCGGCGGCGGCCAGGCGGACCTCCTGTTCGCGTTCCTCGCGGCGCGAGCGGACCGTGATGCCGAGGAGCGCGACGATCGCGTACGCCCACAGGTTCGGGACGACGTGCACGTCCCACGTCTCGGCCTGCCAGCGGAGCGCACCCGTCACCAGCGGCGGCACGATCAGGGCGGCGGACCACAGCAGGGCGCGGGGCGGCCGGTTCAGGGCGATGTGGAACACCGGGATCGCCTGCAGGAACGCGGCCTGCAGGAAGGCGCCCGAGATGGCGCTGACGAGCGCCCCGCCCGCCATCACCGCCAGGGCCGCCATCGGCCGGCGGCGGCGCCAGTAGAGCGGGACGGAGAGGACGAGGGTGGTCGTGAGGACCAGCCAGGGCGCCACGGACGGGTCCCGGGCCGTGTTCCGCCAGCCGCCGGCCGCGTCGACGAGGGCGGCCAGCGTCCAGCCGGCGGTCAGGGCCGTGTCCCAGAGCTGGGGGCGGGCCCGGTCGAAGGCGCGTGACCGGGCCAGCGCGCGCTGGACGTACCGGCTCGGGCCGGTGGGGCCTGGAGTCTCCGTCGTCACCCGCACATCCTCACCCACGCTTCTCGTCCCTGCGGCTCGTTCTCACACGTCGCGGCGCCTGAGCAGCGCCGCCGGGAGGACGAGGGACGCGGCCGCCCACACGAGCAGGGCCAGGAGGGCCGCGCCGGGTGTGGCGGCGCCGGGGAGCGGGGCGGCGGAGCCGAGGGCGCCGGCCGCCTGGGTGGGGAAGTAGCGGATGACCGTGTCGACGCTCTCGTACGGGAGCATCCCGAGGACCTCCGGCAGGACCATCACGCCGCCGATGAACGCGCCGAGCGCGCCCGGAACCGAGCGGAGCGCGGCGCCCAGGCCGAGGGCGACGAGCCCGAGGAGGGTGACGCCGGCGGCGTTCCCGGCGATGGCGGTGAGGACGCCGTCGTCGGTGAGGGAGGCGGCCTGGTCGGTGTCGTCGAGGAAGACCTGGGCGCTCTGGAAGGTGATCAGGGCGGTCAGGAGGGAGACGGTGAACACGACGCCCGTGAAGACCGCGGCCTTCGCCCACAGGACGGGCAGGCGGCGCGGGACGGCGGTGAGGGTCGCGCGGACCAGGCCGGTGGCGTACTCGCCCGCGGTGAGGAGGATGCCGAGGACGGCGAGGGCGATGCCGCCGAGCTGTGAGCCGAAGAGGGTGAGGACGACGGTGTCGACGTCGGAGTCGCCGCCGCCGGAGGTGTAGGTGGCGCCCATGAGGATGCCGACGCCGAGGACGAGCGTGACGGCGGTGAGCAGGGTCGCCCAGGTGGAGCGGACCGTCCACAGCTTGTGCCATTCGGAGCGCAGTACTCGGGTCGGGGTGATCACGCGGCGGCTCCCTGGCTCTGGTGTCCGTGGTATTCGACGGAGTCGTGGGTGAGGTCCATGAACGCCTGCTCCAGGGAGGCGGTCTGCGGGGTGAGTTCGTACAGCGGTACGCCGTGGGCGGCGGCGGTACGGCCGATGTCGGCGGCGTCGAGGCCGGTGACCTGGAGGGTGTCCGGGCCGTCCGCGGTCAGCCGTACCGACGGGGGTCCGGTGAGCAGGGTGCGCAGGCGGTCGGTGTCGGGGCTGACGACCTTGACGGTGGTGCCGCCGGCCTCCCGCACGAGGTCGGTGACGGTCGTGTCGGCGAGGAGCCGGCCCTTGCCGATGACGACGAGGTGGTCGGCGGTGAGGGCCGTCTCGCTCATCAGGTGGGAGGAGACGAGGACCGTACGGCCTTCGGCGGCGAGCGACTTGAGCAGCGTGCGGATCCACAGCACGCCCTCGGGGTCGAGTCCGTTGACGGGTTCGTCGAGGACGACGGCGGCCGGGTCGCCGAGGAGGGCGGCGGCGATGCCGAGGCGCTGGCCCATGCCGAGCGAGAAGCCCTTGACGCGCCGGTCGGCGACCTCGGTGAGTCCGGCGAGGTCGAGGACGTGGTCGACGCGGGAGCGCGGGATGCCGTGGGTGAGCGCCAGGGCCGTGAGGTGGTGGCGGGCGCTGCGGCCCGGGTGGAGCGAGCGGGCTTCGAGGAGGGCGCCGACCTGGGTGAGCGGGGCCGGATGTTCGGCGTACGGGCGGCCGGCGATGGTCGCGCGGCCGTGGGTCGGGGCGTCGAGGCCGAGGAGCATGCGCAGGGTGGTGGACTTCCCGGCGCCGTTGGGGCCGAGGAAGCCGGTGACGGAGCCGGGGCGGACGGTGAAGGAGAGGTCGCGGACGACGGTCCGGTCGCCGTAGCGCTTGGTGAGTCTCTCTGCTCGGATCATGCTTCCGACGCTAGGGAGCGGGCTGGGCCGGGGCGTCGGACCGGGGGTGGGCGGTGGGCGGTGGGTGTCGTACCCAGGTACGACACCGGCCCCCTTCAGGGAGCCGCTGGACGGCTCCGGGCCGGCTGTGGGAGGTGGCTGTGAGGAAAAGGCCTTGTCAGCGGCGTGTGCCGGTCGCGAGGATCGGGCGCATGGACTATTCGATACGCACCATCCGCGCCGACGAGTGGGAGAAGGTGCGCGAGCTGCGGCTCGCCGCCCTTCAGGACCCGGTCGCGAGCATCGCCTTCCTGGAGACGTACGAGGACGCCTCCGCGCAGCCCGACTCCTTCTGGCAGGGGCGGGCCTCGGGGGCGGCCGAGACCGGTGACGGGCGGGTGCGTCAGTTCGTGGCGGAGACGCCGGACGGGCGCTGGGTCGGCTCGGTGAGCGTGCTCGTCGAGCGGCCCTCGGACGAGGTGCGGTTCGGGGATGCGGCGAAGGTCGACCAGACGCACGTCGTGGGCGTGTTCGTACGGCCCGAGGCGCGCGGCGCCGGCGTGACGGACGCCCTGTTCCGGGCGGCGGTGGACTGGTCGTGGTCGCTGCCGGAGCCCCCGATCGAGCGGGTGCGGCTGTACGTGCACGAGGACAACGTCCGGGCCGCCGCCTTCTACCGGAAGTTCGGCTTCGTCGCATCGGGCGAGACCGTCCCGATGCCGAATGACCCGTCGGCGCGCGAGGTGGAGTACGAGATTCCGCGGGCGGTCAGCGGCTGAGCGAGTAGTGCTCCGGCCAGCGGGACCTGGCCTGTTCCTGGGAGCGCATCAGGGCGAGGGTCGGCAGGCCGGTGTCCGCGCCCGTGGCGACGAGTTCGGGGAGCCGGGGGATCGGCGCGACGGCCGCGACGTCGTCGAGGACGAGCGTCAGTGGTGGGTCGAGCCGACCGTCGGATGACCGTGCGGCCATGCGGCGGCCGTGCTCGACCACGCTTGCGGCGAGCGCGGTGAGGAGGGGCATCGCGCCCGGGTGGGTACGCGGGTCCTCGATCGGTTCACCCACCACGTACAGGGTGCCCTGCTCGGCGACGAAAGATGCCAGCGTGAGCGAATCCGTTCGATTCGGCGTACAGGCCTGCCTGATGTGGATCGAGGAGAGGCCGGAGAGCGCACGCGCCGTCAGTTCCTGCGCGGTCCGGCGGCGTTCGGGGTGGGCGGTGAGGGCCGATTCGAGGAGTCCGGCGTGGCCGGCGGCGGCCTTGGGGTGGGTACGGAGGATCCGTACGGGCTCGTGGGCGTCGGCGCCCTGTGCCCAGCGGTGCACCTGCTTGAACGGCCGGCCGTCTATGGCGGCGGCGTGCAGCCAGCAGCGCAGGAGCGTTTCGGCGGTGTCCGCGAGGGCCGCGTCGAGCCGGGACTGGGGGCGTACGGGCGCGAGCAGTGCCACCGCGCGTTCCCGGGCCGTGTCGGGGTCCTCGCAGCGCTCGGCCGGGTTCCAGTGGAGCCGGGCGGGAGTGTCGCAGAGGTGGCCCGGGTCGTAGACGAGGACAGGGCCCAGCTTGGCGCGGGCGTCCTTGGTGTCGGCCCACAGGGCCGGGTCGGAGGTCACGACGAGCGCGGCGCCCTCGGCGTCCGTCACCGCCTGTGCGGCGGTGGGGCGGCGGGTGGCGGCGGGGGCGTAGACGATCCGGGAGGTGCCCTGGGGGGCCGTGAGGTCCGTCCCGGCCGCCGCGGCTTGGGGGGCCGCCGTCACTTGGGGTGGGACCGTGAACCGTGGCGCCTCTTCGGCGGACGGTGGGTGCACCGCCGTCGGTGGGTTCGCGGTGTCCGGGGCCTCCACGGGGGAGGGAGGCCGGACCGCCACCTCCACCTCACCGCGCTCGGGGAGTTCGCCGCCGGCTCCGGACACTTCCCGCCCCCGCTCCGGCGTCCGCTCCGGCTGCCGGCCCCTTACCGCCGTCGTCTTCCGGTGCGCCCGGACCGTGCGCCAGCGGGCGAAGGTGCCCAGGACGAACACGGCGAGGACGGTCAGGACCATCGCCTCGCCGATCGCCAGGCCCCAGAAGAGGCCGTAGCCCGAGAGGGTCCCCGGGGGTGTCGTCGGCCAGGCGGCTGCCAGGTCCGTCGGGGCGGTCATCAGGGACCGGAGGGCCTGCGGGGTGCGGGTGAAGGTCACGCCCGGGGGCCAGCCGCCGTGGGCCAGCAGGCCGGCCAGACCGGTCGCCGTCCAGATCAGGACGGCGAGGCCGAGCAGCAGGGCGAGCAGCCCGACCACGAAACCGTCGGGGATGCCGCCGCCCTGCCCTCGTACCTCTTTCTCCACGTCACGCCACCGTCGACTGGTCGTTCATCTGCTGCTCGATGAGCATCGCGCGCTGTTCCGTCTCCCACTCCAGTTCCTGGTCGGTGACGGACGACTCGGTCATGGCGCGGTCCGTGTAGACGAGCGGGCGCTCGTTCTCGGTGATCAGGTGCTTCACCACCTGGACGTTGCCGTTGACGTCCCAGACGGCGATGCCGGGGGTGAGGGTCGGGATGATCTCGACCGCCCAGCGGGGGAGGCCGAGGACCCGGCCGGTGTTGCGGGCCTCGTCCGCCTTCTGGGCGTAGATCGTGCGGGTGGAGGCCATCTTGAGGATGGCCGCGGCTTCCTTGGCCGCCGCTCCGTCGACCACGTCGGAGAGGTGGTGGACGACCGCCACGAAGGAGAGGCCGAGGCGGCGGCCGAACTTGAGCAGGCGCTGGAAGAGCTGCGCGACGAAGGGGCTGTTGATGATGTGCCAGGCCTCCTCGACGAGGAAGATGCGCTTCTTCCGGTCGGGGCGGATCCAGGTGTGTTCCAGCCACACGCCGACGATCGCCATGAGGATCGGCATGGCGATGGAGTTGCGGTCGATGTGGGAGAGGTCGAAGACGATCAGCGGGGCGTCCAGGTCGATGCCGACCGTGGTGGGGCCGTCGAACATGCCGCGGAGGTCGCCGTCGACCAGGCGGTCGAGGACGAGCGCGACGTCGAGGCCCCAGGCCCGTACGTCGTCTATGTCGACGTTCATCGCCTCGGCGGATTCGGCTTCGGGGTGACGGAGTTGCTCGACGATGTCCGTGAGGATCGGCTGGCGGTCGGTGATGTGCTCGGTGACGTAGGCGTGGGCGACCTTGAGCGCGAAGCCGGAGCGCTCGTCGAGGCCGTGGCCCATCGCCACCTCGATGATGGTGCGCAGCAGGGCGAGCTGGCCGGTCGTGGTGATGGCGGGGTCGAGGGGGTTGAGGCGGATGCCGTCGTCGTTGGCGACCATCGGGTCGAGCCGGATGGGAGTTATTCCCAGCTGCTGGGCGATGAGGTTCCATTCGCCCACGCCGTCCTCGCCCTGGGCGTCGAGGACGACGACCTGGCGGTCGCGGAAGCGGAGCTGGCGCAGGACGTAGGTCTTCTCGAGGGCCGACTTTCCGTTGCCGGATTCGCCCAGGACCAGCCAGTGGGGGGCCGGGAGCTGCTGGCCGTACAGCTGGAAGGGGTCGTAGATGTACCCCTTGCCGCTGTAGACCTCGCGGCCGATGATCACGCCGGAGTCGCCGAGGCCGGGGGCCGCGGTCGGCAGGTAGACGGCCTGGGCCTGGCCCGTGGAGGTGCGCACGGGCAGGCGGGTCGTCTCGACCTTCCCGAAGAGGAAGGAGGTGAAGGCTTCGGTGAGGACGGACAGCGGATCTCGCATCGGTCTGTGCCCCTTCGGCCCTAGCGGCGGATGCCGGTCGCGAACGGCAAGGTGTTCACAAAGGCCCGGTGGTGCTCGCGGTCGCACCACTCCAGCTTCAGGTAGGACTTGCCGGCGGAGGCCCTGATCGTGCGCTTGTCCCGGGCGAGGGCCTCGGGGGAGCGCGCCGATACGGTGATGTACCCGACGAGGTTGACGCCTGCCGCGCCGCTCGCGAGATCTTCACCCCGCTGGTCGAGCCGGCCGTGGGCGGCGATGTCGCGCGGGTCGACGGTGCGGTTCATCTTGGCCTGGCGGGAGGCCTCGGCCTCGTCGTTGGTCTTCTCGGTGAGCATGCGCTCGATGGCGACCTCGGTGGGCTCCAGGTCCATGGTCACGGCGACGGTCCGGATGACGTCGGGCGTGTGGACGAGCAGCGGGGCGAGGAAGTTGACGCCGACGGGCGTCATCGGCCACTCCTTGACCCAGGCGGTGGCGTGGCACCAGGGGGCGCGGGTGGCGGACTCGCGGGTCTTGGCCTGGAGGTAGGTGGGCTCCATGGCGTCGAGTTCGGCCGGCCAAGCGTTTCGTTTCGTCATGGCCTGGATGTGGTCGATGGGGTGGTCCGGGTCGTACATGGAGTGCACGAGGGAGGCGAGCCGGGACTGGCCGAGGGGCTGGCGGACGCGGATGTCGGCCTCGGCGAGGCGGGCGCAGATGTCGGTGAGCTCGCGGGCCATGACGACGGCGAGGCCGGCGTCGCGGTCGAGGCGGCGGGCGCCGGAGGCGTGCCGGGCGGCGCGGGCCATGGCGTTGGCCTCGGCGGCCAGCTCGCGGGTGTAGTGCATGCACGCGACGAGGTAGGCGCGGTGCTGCTCGCTGGAGGTCGACACCATGGACTGGAGCTGGTCGTACGACTCCTGGAGCCAGGCCGGGGCCTGGTGGTCGCCGCGCTGGGCGACGTCCTTGGCGTGGGCGTCGGGGTCGGCCGGGAGGGTGCGGGCGAGCATCTGGAGGCGGGTGACGAAGCCGTCCCCGTTGGCGACGTGCTTGAGGAGGGTGCCGAAGCGGTCGACGAGGGCTTCCTGGTCCTCGGAGTCGCGCAGGCCGACGCCGGGGCCCTCGATCTCGATGGCGGCGGTGACGGTGCGGCGGTCGGCGTGCAGGAGGACGGCGATCTCGTCGGGGCCGAAGGGCGCGGACAGCCAGCTGACCCGGCCGATGCCGGGCGGCGGGCCGATCTCGACCTCGCGGCCGTCGAGACGGGTGCCGGCCTCGGTCGCGGCGGAGCGGTAGGCGGTGCCGCGCTTGAGCATGCGCTTGTAACTGCGGTTGATCTCGAACCACTTGTAGAAGGTGCGGTGCTTGTACGGCACGTACACCATGGCGAGGGCGATCAGCGGGAAGCCCATGAGCAGCACGATGCGCAGGGACAGGACGGGGACGATCAGTCCGCTCATCATGCCGAGGAAGGCGCCGGCGATGATGAGCGCGATCTCGCCGGTCTCGCGGTTCTTGCCGACGATCGCGTTCGGCCGGGCGCGGCCGATGAGATACGTGCGGCGGGGCGAGACCGGCTGGGACTGGGTCGTCAACGCCCTGCACCTCCTGCTCCTGTGTTCTTGCGGTTGCTGTGCGGGGTGCCCGCGGTGGGACTGCTGTTACGGGGCGGGGGCGTGGCACCCGTACCGCCGCCCGAGGAGCCGCGGCTGCTGTGGGCGGCGACGCCGCCGGAGAGCGGGTTGGCGGGGCGGGGCGTGCTGCCGCCGGAGGCCTGACCGCCGCCTCCGCCGTCGCTGCGGGTGCTGTGCGTCTTGATGCCCTGGGACACGAGGGAGGCGGGGGAGGAGATGACGGCGGCCGCGGTGTTCTCGCCGGCGCGGTGCAGGCGGTTGTTGCGGGAGGCGATGATCTCGTCGCCGAAGCCGGGCACGAAGCGGTAGATCATCGCGGAGGCGAAGATCGCGAGCAGGATGATGGCGAGGCCGGAGACGACGGCGGAGAACGCGTCGGGCCCGGTGCCGGAGGACAGCGCGCCGGCGAGGCCGAGGACGATGACGATGACCGGCTTGACCAGGATCACCGCGATCATGATGCCCGCCCAGCGGCGGACGTGGCCCCACATGTTCTTGTCGACGAGCCCGGAGTAGACGACGACGCCGAGCAGGGCGCCGACGTAGAGCAGCACGGCGCGCAGCACGAGTTCGAGGTAGAGCACGCCGGCGGCGAGGATCGTCACGAGGGACACGATGATCAGCATGATCGGCCCGCCGCCGATGCTGTCGCCCTTCTCCAGGGCCTGCTTGAAGCTGCCGAAGAAGACGTCGGTCTGCTGGCCGGTGCCGGAGGCGATGACCTCGGTGACGGCGTCGGTGGCGTTGACGACGGTGTACAGGATGAGGGGCGTGAAGGCGGAGGCGAGGACCGTCAGCCAGAGGAACCCGATCGCCTCGGAGATCGCGGTGGTCAGCGGCACGCCGCGGATGGCGCGCTTGGCGACGGCGAGCAGCCAGAGGAGGAGGGTGAGGAAGGTGGCGGCGGCGAAGACGACGGCGTAGCGGCCGAGGAACTCGAGGTTCGTGAAGTCGACCGCGGCGGTCTCCTTCACGGCCTTCGACAGCGTGTCGACGACCCAGGCGGCGGCCTTGGCGCAGCCGTTGGCGAGGGAGGAGAGCGGGTCGAGCGCGGCGTTGGGGTCGTCGAGCCGCGCGCGGGAGCCGGGGGACTGCTGGCCGTTCTCGCAGTAGTCGCGGGCGGGGCCGACGATGAGGTCGCACTGGGTCTTGGCCGACTGCGACGGTGAGGGCGTCGGTGCGGGCGGCGGCGTGGGCGTCGGCGCGGCGTAGGCGCGTGCGGCCAGCAGGACGGCGGTGGTCTGGACGGCGACCAGAGCCGTCGTCAGACGAAGAGCGGGGCGGGAGTCAGCGCGCATAGGTGAAGCCTCCGAACTCCTGGACGGCCTTGGCGATGGCGTCGGCGTCGGAGGCCGTGCGGTCGGTGTTGACCGGCGCGGGTCCCTCCTTCTGCGAGAAGGAGTCGACCTTCCAGTCGTCGCCGGTCCAGCGCAGGGCGAGCGTCATCGTGAACCAGTCGTTCGTCACGGGGTTGGTGGAGCTGACTCCGGCCGTGCCGAACACGCCCGTGCACCAGACCTCGACGATGGCCGCTTTGTCCCCGTACTGGGTCACCTTGGTGCCGACGGGGGCCGTGCGCGACACGTACGTCATGCCGGGGGCGGCGTTGCCCTGCTCGTCGAGGCCCAGCTTGTCGAGGAAGTCCCTGCTGTACGCCTGGTTCAGCTTGCTTTCCATGTCGCCGACCTTGTCGTCGACGAACACCCCTCGCACGATCTCACCACGCCGCTCCGGCTTGAGGATGTCGGCGGAGACCAGCGCCACCGCATAGTTCGCCGCCGCGCTCTGCGCCCCCTGCTCGTCGTGCGCGAAGCCCGTCGGGATGGTGCCGTTCTTGCCGGTGACCGGGCGGACGCCCGTCGCGGAGGTGGGGGCGGCCGAGCCGGCCCGGGCGTCCGGGCCCGCGCCGCGGGTGCCGGATTCGGGTGTGCCGTCGCCGCGGTTGGCGAGGGCGATGGCCGCGACCAGGAGGATCACCACGCCGACCACCGCGAAGAGGGAGCGGCCGCTCCGGGCAGGGGGTCGCGTGGTGGTGCCGGTCTCCGGGAGGCGGGTACGGGTCTGGCCGTCGTGCTCGTCGCCGAAGCTCATGCCGGGTACGCCCCCTCGACCGTTCGCGGGTACGACGAAAGCCGTGCTGGTTTCCGCGCGGGCGCGGCGTGGTGACTGGACATCAGGGAACGCGACCTCGGTGGTGAGAAACGGGTCAGACGGCCGTCAGACGGCCATCCCGTACACGATGGTGAAGAGCGTCCCCAGCGAGCCGATGATGAAGACGCCGGTCAGGCCGGCCACGATCAGGCCCTTGCCCTGTTCGGCGCTGAAGGTGTCGCGCAGGGCGGTGGCCCCGATACGCTGCTTGGCCGCGCCCCAGATGGCGATGCCGAGACAGAGCAGGATGGCCACGGCCATCACGACCTCGATCATCACCTTCGCTTCGGCACCAAGGCTCCCGAAAGGCCCCCAGTTCGGGGCGATTCCACCGATGATGGTGGTGATGTCGCCCTTCTCGGCCGCCAGGTACATGTAACTCACCGCCCCTGTTGGGTAGTTCGTCGCCCCTGCCGGACGGCATGGGTCGTCGACCTATCTTCGCTGATGAAACCGCTCGCGTGTGACGGCTTGACGGCTCTCTTTACCCGATCCCCGCACAGTTGACCGATCCGACCGTCTTGACCTGCGACGGTGTGGCCGGTTTGTATGCGAGGACGCGTATGGTCACTCTGTGTATCACGCAGGGTGACTCCGGGCAATGATTGTCGTTGTGGCACCTTTGGGGCGCCGCGCGGTGCGGAGAAGTCCGTCGCGTCCGGTTCGTCCACGCCCTCGGGAGCGGCTGCCCGCCTAGACTGGGTCGGCGGGGCGTACTGCCAGGAACCGAGGGGTGGTTGACGGTGCGTAAGGCGCGCAGGGCGTGGCTGGTGGGTGGCGGGGTCGTCGGGGTCTGCCTCACCTTCGTCGCGCTGCTCGTCGTCGGGACGTACTCCGCCGCCGCCGGGATCCTCGGAGGGGCCGGGAACGGGAAGAACGGGACCGTGGCGCTGGCCAAGGGTGCCGTGCCCGCCGCGTACCAGGGGCTCGTGCAGAAGTGGGGCAACCTGTGCCCGGCGATCAACCCCGCGCTGCTCGCCGCGCAGCTCTACCAGGAGAGCGGCTGGAACCCGACCATCGTCTCGCCGGCGAACGCCCGTGGCATCGCCCAGTTCATCCCCGGCACCTGGGCCGCGCACGGCATCGACGGTGACGGGGACGGCGACCGGGACGTGTGGGACCCGAAGGACGCGATTCCGTCGGCGGCCTCGTACGACTGCGAGCTGGCCGGCTACGTGAAGAACGTGCCGGGCGACCGTACGAACAACATGCTCGCCGCCTACAACGCGGGCGCCTACCGGGTCATCAGGTCCGGCGGCGTGCCGCGGATCAGCGAGACGCAGAACTACGTGCGGATCATCCGTTCGCTGGAGAAGAGCTTCGCCCGGCCGGTCGGGCGGGTCGACCCGTCCCGGCAGGCCGCCGGGGCGATCTACTACGCGCAGCAGAAGCTGGGCACGCCGTATCTCTGGGGCGGTACGGGCACGGCGGCCCAGGGCGGGCGGTTCGACTGTTCCGGACTCACCCAGGCGGCGTACGAGTCGGTCGGGATCGGCCTGCCGCGCGTGGCCAACGACCAGTACAACGCGGGTCCCCATCCGAGCAGGGACGAGCTGCTGCCGGGCGATCTCGTCTTCTTCTCCGACGATCTGACGAACTCGCGGGCGATCAGGCACGTGGGCATCTACGTCGGCGGCGGGTACATGATCGACGCGCCGCGCACCGGTGCGGTGATCCGCTTCGACCGGATCGACACGCCCGACTACTTCGGGGCGACCCGCGTCACCGAGGACGGTGCCGCCGCCCTGCCGACGCATCTTCCGCAGCAGTGACGGGCCGGCCGGCGGAGTCCGTGGACCGGGCTCCGTGATCCGGGCTCGGTGGTCCAGGCTTCGCGGACCACGCTCCGTGAGCCTTCGGCCCTGGGGTGCGACGGGCCGTCACCTTTCGATAACGTCCTAGTGATCTTGGGCGGGGAGCGGAACGCTGCCCTCGGGTGGATCGTTTCCCGATCCGACCACTCTGACCACGGGGGTTGGACACCACCACACGACAGCAAGGGGCCGCAGCAGATGGCTGGACTCGCATCGGACGGTTCGAACCCCGATGTCAGCCTGCTCTACGACATCAACGGGCTCGCGAAGGCCGCCCCGCCGTGGTTCGACCGCGTCATGGAGTTCGTCGGCGAGTACGGCATCATGCTCGGCCTCGTCCTCGTCGGGCTCGGCTGCTGGTGGAGCGTCCGCCGGCGCGGTGCGCCCGGCGACTCCGTCGCCGGCGTCGCCGGGCTCCTGTGGGCGCCGCTCGCCGCCGGCATCGCGCTCCTCGTCAACATCCCGATCCGCGGGTTCGTCGAGCGTCCCCGGCCCTTCAAGGACCACCAGGGGCTCGAGGTCCTCGTCGCCGGCAAGACCGACTACAGCTTCGTGAGCGACCACGCCACCATGGCGATGGCCATCGCCGTCGGCGTCTTCGTCGCCCACCGGCGCTTCGGCCTGCTCGCCATCGGGCTCGCCCTCACCGAGGCCTTCTGCCGGGTCTACATGGGCGTCCACTACCCGACCGACGTCGTCGGCGGACTCGCCCTCGGCACCGCCGTCGCGCTGCTGCTCGCGCCGCTCGCGCTGGCCCTGCTGACCCCGGTCGTCTCGGCCGTCGCCCGCTCCCGGCGCGGCGCCCGGCTCGTGCGCTCCCGGCGTGCCGCGGAACGGCCGGCCGTCGCCGAGACCGCCGTCGCCGAGCCCCGGCTCGGCGCCGGCGAGAGCGACCTCGCCGCCTGATCCGCCGTCACGTTCCCGGACCGGGGCCGTACCTGCGGGCGGGTCCGTCAGGAGGCGCGGCCCACGCCGCGCATCTCCTCCGTGTGCCCCTCCGCGTCCATGCGTGCCCGGTCGCGGGACCTGCGCGCCGGGCCGCGCCAGCCGCAGCTGCATCGGGCGAAGGCGAACGAACCGCTTTCCGTGGTCTCCGTGTGATGCACGTCCACCACCGTACTGCGCGTGACGGGGCGCCCGGACCGTCGTTATCCGGTGGGCGGGATCCGGACAGCGGCGGCACGGCGTTGGGGGTTGGCAGGCGATGGTGGTGCGGAACGGGCGCACGGGCCGGGTGTGGGTCGTGACCGCGGCGCTGGCGGTCGGCGGCGGTGTGGTCGGCGGCTGCGCCGCTCCCGGGGACGACGCCGCGCCCGGCGGCGATCCCGTGCGGACCGTGCGCGGCGCGGCCGAGGCGCTGACCCGCGCCGGGTCGTCCAAGGCGAGCACGTCCATGGAGATGGCCTCCGGCGGCACCCGGGTCACCATCCGCGGCGAGGGCCTCTACGACTTCCGCCGGCGCACCGGCAGCCTCCAGGTGGTGCTGCCCAAGGACGCCGCCGGGGAGAGCGCGCACCGCCCGATCACTGAGCTGCTCGCGCCCGGCGCGCTCTACATGAAGAACCGGGGCGCCGGGGTGCCCGCCGACAAGTGGGTACGGGTGGACACCACCGCCCTCGACGACGGCAACCTGGTCACCGGCGGGGCCACCGACCCGGCCGCCGCGGCCGAGCTGCTGCGCGGGGCGCGCCGGGTGACGTACGTCGGGGAGATCGAGCTCGCCGGGGTGAAGGTCCGGCACTACCGCGGTGTCGCGGACATCGCCGAGGCCGCCCGGCTGGCCTCACCGCAGGTGCGCGGGGCACTGGCAGCGGCGGCGAAAGGGTTCACCACGGACGCGGTGCCGTTCGACGCGTATCTGGACCGGGAGGGGCGGCTGCGCAAGGTGCGCCACCAGTTCAGCTTCAGCAACCAGGGCCGCACGGTCGCGGTCGCGTCGACGACGCTGCTGTACGGGTTCGGGGCGCGGGTGACCGTGAAGCTGCCGGACCGCGCGGACATCTACGCCGGGAAGATCAAGGCCTGACCTCCCGAGGCCCGATCCTTTCGAGGCCTGACCTTCCGAGGCCTGATCCTCTCTTGCGAACCATGGGCAAATGGTCCGGACGTGTCATGTGCGGTCCGTGTGCCGCTCCCTACGCTGGGAGACGACGTCGGCAGGAAGAGGTGAACGCGCATGGCTCCGCCGCCCGGGACCGGTACCGCGACCGCGCCAGGCGATCCCGAGTGCGTCGCCCTTGCCGAGATCGAGCTGTGCGGTGAGCTGATCATCGCGGCCTCGGCCATCGACGAGGAACGGCTGAGTGCCGACCGTATCGACGAGGTGCTCCGGGTCGGCGGCGACAGCCGCTAGGACTTGCCGGTGGCCGGTGGCCGGTGGCCGGTGGCCTGTGCCTCGCCGGCGCCGACGGCGGCGGGAGGCCGGGCCTCGGCGGGCGGGGCGGTCTCAGGTGCGCATCATGCGTGCGATGGCCTTGGTGGCCTCCTCGACCTTCGCCTCGATCTCGTCGCCGCCCTTGGTCGCCGCGTCCGCGACGCAGTGCCGCAGGTGCTCCTCCAGGAGCTGGAGGGCGAAGGACTGCAGCGCCTTCGTCGAGGCGGAGACCTGGGTGAGGATGTCGATGCAGTAGACGTCCTCGTCGACCATCCGCTGGAGACCGCGGATCTGGCCCTCGATCCGGCGCAGCCGCTTGAGGTGTTCGTCCTTCTGCTTGTGGTAGCCGTGCACGCCGTGCTCGTGGCCGGTCGCCTCGGCGGTCTCGGGGGTGACCTCGGCCGCCGCCTCGGTGGTCGTCATCGCGTCCTCCCGCTGTCCAGAAAGGGTGTACATACCCCTCGTGGGTATATGGTACCGATCCCCGCGAATCGGGGCGGGGGCCCGTGCAGATCACTGTGCCTGATGGGCGACACTGAAGGGACGCCGGTTAGCCGTGGCCGGATGATGCGCCTAGCATCAGCCTGACCGAAACCCAGCACCCCGAGGACCCCACGTGCGATTTCGTCTGACCCCCAGGGAGACGAGCTTCTACGACATGTTCGCCGCGTCCGCGGACAACATCGTCACGGGCGCCAAGCTCCTGATGGAACTGCTCGGGGCGGAGCCTTCCGCCCGGGCCGAGATCGCGGAACGGATGCGGGCAGCGGAGCACGCCGGCGACGACGCGACCCACGCCATCTTCCACCAGCTGAACTCCTCGTTCATCACGCCGTTCGACCGCGAGGACATCTACTCCCTCGCCTCCTCCCTCGACGACATCATGGACTTCATGGAGGAGGCCGTCGATCTGGTCGTCCTCTACAACATCGAGGAGCTCCCCAAGGGTGTCGAGCAGCAGATCGAGGTGCTGGCGCGCGCGGCCGAGCTGACCGCCGAGGCCATGCCGAACCTGCGGACCATGTCCAACCTCACCGAGTACTGGATCGAGGTCAACCGGCTCGAGAACCAGGCCGACCAGATCCACCGCAAGCTGCTCGCCCACCTCTTCAACGGCAAGTACGACGCCATCGAGGTGCTGAAGCTCAAGCAGGTCGTGGATGTGCTGGAAGAGGCCGCCGACGCCTTCGAGCACGTGGCGAACACGGTGGAGACCATCGCCGTCAAGGAGTCCTGAGGCTTCGTGGACACCTTCGCTCTGATCGTGACCATCGGTGTCGCGCTCGGCTTCACCTACACGAACGGGTTCCACGACTCCGCGAACGCCATCGCCACCTCGGTGTCGACCCGGGCGCTGACCCCGCGGGCGGCGCTCGCGATGGCCGCGGTCATGAACCTCGCCGGTGCCTTCCTCGGCAGCGGCGTCGCCAAGACCGTCAGCGAGGGCCTGATCGAGACCCCGCACGGCGACAAGGGGATGGGCATCCTCTTCGCCGCGCTGGTCGGCGCGATCATCTGGAACCTCGTCACCTGGTACTTCGGTCTGCCGTCCTCCTCCTCGCACGCGCTGTTCGGCGGCATGGTGGGCGCGGCGCTCGCGGGTGGCACGGAGGTCATCTGGTCGGGCGTCCTCGAGAAGATCGTCATCCCGATGTTCGTCTCGCCGGTCGTCGGTCTGATCGCCGGTTACCTGGTCATGTGCGCGATCCTGTGGATCTTCCGCAAGGCCAACCCGCACAAGGCCAAGCGCGGCTTCCGCATCGCCCAGACCGTCTCGGCGGCCGGCATGGCGCTCGGCCACGGCCTCCAGGACGCCCAGAAGACGATGGGCATCGTGGTGATGGCCCTGGTCATCGCCGACGTGCAGCAGCAGGGCGACGAGATCCCGGTCTGGGTGAAGATCGCGTGTGCCGTGATGCTCTCGCTCGGTACGTACGCGGGCGGCTGGCGGATCATGCGGACCCTCGGCCGCAAGATCATCGAGCTGGACCCGCCGCAGGGCTTCGCGGCCGAGACCACCGGCGCCTCGATCATGTTCGGCTCGGCGTTCCTCTTCCACGCGCCGATCTCCACGACCCACGTCATCACCTCCGCGATCATGGGCGTGGGTGCCACGAAGCGGGTGAACGCGGTCCGCTGGGGCGTCGCCAAGAACATCATCCTGGGCTGGTTCATCACCATGCCGGCGGCGGCGCTGGTGGCCGCGGTGAGCTTCTACGTGGTGCAGCTCTTCTTCGGCTAGGACCCCGGTCGACGGCTTCGGCCGTGGCTTCCCGCCCCGGGAAGTGGTTGGGCCCGGCTCCCCGTGAGGGGAGCCGGGCCCATTTCGTCGTGCGGTGGCACCGCCATGCAGCACCGCATGACGTGTTTATCCGAAGCGGCCGGAGATGTAGTCCTCGGTCGCCTGGACGCTCGGGTTGGAGAAGATGCGCTCGGTGTCGTCCAGCTCGATCAGCTTGCCGGGCTGGCCCACCGCCGCCAGGTTGAAGAACGCGGTGCGGTCCGAGACGCGCGCGGCCTGCTGCATGTTGTGGGTCACGATGACGATCGTGAACCGCTCCTTCAGCTCGCCGATCAGGTCCTCGATGGCGAGGGTGGAGATCGGGTCGAGGGCCGAGCAGGGCTCGTCCATCAGCAGGACGTCCGGCTCGACCGCGATGGCGCGGGCGATGCACAGGCGCTGCTGCTGACCGCCGGAGAGGCCGGAGCCCGGCTTGTTGAGGCGGTCCTTGACCTCGTTCCAGAGGTTGGCGCCCTTGAGGGAGCGCTCGACGACGTCGTTGAGCTCGGCCTTGCGGTACTTGCCGTTGAGACGCAGGCCCGCCGCCACGTTGTCGAAGATCGACATGGTGGGGAAGGGGTTCGGGCGCTGGAAGACCATGCCGACGGTGCGGCGCACGGCCACCGGGTCGACGCCCGCGCCGTACAGGTTCTCGTCGTCCAGCATCACCTTGCCCTCGACGCGGCCACCGGGGGTGACCTCGTGCATGCGGTTCAGGGTGCGCAGGAAGGTGGACTTGCCGCAGCCGGACGGGCCGATGAAGGCCGTCACGGAGCGCGGCTCGACGGTCATCGAGATGTCGTCGATCGCCTTGTGGTTGCCGTAGTACGCGGAGAGGCCGCTGACGTCG
This sequence comes from Streptomyces sp. NPDC012637, assembly GCF_042954805.1. Classification (NCBI taxonomy): domain Bacteria; kingdom Bacillati; phylum Actinomycetota; class Actinomycetes; order Kitasatosporales; family Streptomycetaceae; genus Streptomyces; species Streptomyces sp. NPDC012637. The sequence goes on along the minus strand of NZ_JBIBDS010000002.1, from coordinate 1,019,407 downwards.
ATTCGCTTGGCCATATCAGTTCACTTCCAGTGTGCCGCGTCAGCGGCCGGTCTTGGGGGCCTTCCAGCGGGCGATGCCGCGGGCCACCAGGTTGAGGATCATGACGAAGGCGATCAGGACGAGCGCGGCGGCCCAGGCACGGGCCACCGAGGCGTCGGTGCCGACCGCGTACTGCTCGTACACGTACAGCGGCAGGGAGGACTGGGCGCCTTCGAAGGGGTTCGGGTTGATGAGCTTCGTACCGAACACGAGGAGCAGGACGGGGGCCGTCTCACCGGTGATGCGGGCGACCGCGAGCATGACGCCCGTGGTGATGCCGCCGATCGCGGTGGGCAGGACCACCTTCAGGATCGTGCGCCACTTGGGGACGCCGAGGGCCAGGGAGGCCTCGCGCAGCTCGTTCGGGACGAGCTTCAGCATCTCCTCGGTGGAGCGGACCACGACCGGCATCATCAGGATCGCGAGGGCCATCGCGCCGGCGAACCCGGAGGGCCCGAAGCCCAGCATCAGGTTCCAGGTGGCGAGGACGAAGAGGCCCGCGACGATCGACGGGATGCCCGTCATGACGTCGACGAAGAAGGTGACCGCCTGGGCGAGCCTTCCGCCGCCGTACTCGACGAGGTAGACCGCGGTCAGCAGGCCGATCGGGGCGGCGATCAGGGTCGCGATGCCGACCTGCTCGATGGTGCCGAGCAGCGCGTGGTAGACGCCGCCGCCGGCTTCGGCGTCGAGGACGCCGTTCATCGAGTGGGAGAGGAAGTAGCCGTCGAGGACTTCCAGGCCCTTGCTGATCGTGACCCAGGCGAGGGAGAGCAGCGGGACGACGGCGAGGACGAAGCTGACCCAGATCAGGCTGGTCGCGACGCGGTCCTTGGCCTGGCGGGAGCCCTCCACCTTGGTGGTGATGGCATACGTCGCGAGGACGAAGACCAGTGCGGCGACGAGGCCCCACTGGACCTTGCTGTGCCAGCCGGCGGCGAGGCCGATGCCGCAGCCCGCGGCGATCGAGCCGACGGCGACGGCGGCCGGCGTCCAGCGGGGGAGGCGGGCGTGGGAGAGCGGACGGCGCGGGGTCGCGGTCACGGGACGCTCCTGGATCGCGTGGCTCATGCGTTCGCCCCCGAGTACTCCTTGCGGCGCGCAATGATCATGCGGGCGGCGCCGTTGACCAGCAGGGTGATGACGAAGAGGACGAGACCGGAGGCGATCAGCGCGTCCCGTCCGTACTCGTTGGCCTCGTTGAACTTCGCGGCGATGTTCTGGGCGAAGGTGCCGCCGCCCGGGTCGAGCAGGTGGCCCGACAGGACGAAGCTGGGCGAGAGGACGACGGCCACGGCCATCGTCTCGCCGAGGGCGCGGCCGAGGCCCAGCATGGAGGCGGAGATGATGCCGGAGCGGCCGAAGGGCAGCACCGACATGCGGATGACCTCCCAGCGCGTGGCGCCGAGGGCGAGCGCGGCCTCCTCGTGCATCCGCGGGACCTGGAGGAAGACCTCACGGGTCACGTTGGTGATGATCGGGAGGATCATGATCGCCAGCAGGATGCCGACGGTGAACATGTTGCGGGCGACGCCGTCGCTGGACTTGTCGAAGATGTACGTCCAGCCCATGTACTGGTCGAGCCACTTGTTCAGGCCGTCGAGGTAGGGCACCAGGAAGATCGCGCCCCAGAGGCCGTAGATGATGCTGGGCACGGCGGCGAGCAGGTCGACCACGTACGCGAGCGGCTTGGCCAGCTTGCGCGGCGCGTAGTGCGAGATGAACAGCGCGATGCCGATCGCGACCGGCACGGCGATCGCCATGGCGATGACCGAGGAGACGATCGTGCCGAAGGCGAGGACGGCGATGCCGAAGACCGGCGGGGTGCCGGCCGGGTTCCACTCGAAGGTGGTGAAGAAGTTCGTGCTGTCCTTCGAGATGGCGAGGACGGCGCGGTAGGTCAGGAAGACCGCGATCGCGGCCATGATCACGAGCAGGGTGATGCCGGATCCGCGGGACAGGCCGCTGAAGATGCGGTCACCGGGGCGGGTCGCGCTCTTGGCGCGACGGCCCTTTCGTATGTCTGGTGTCGTCGTAGACATCTGTTTTCTCCGGTCTGCGGAGCTGGTACGAGCGCGATGCGTGGGTCGCGTGGGTACGGGCTCCTGGCGGCGGTGCACCGGATGCCGGGCGCGGCCCCATTACGGGAGGTGAGGGGCCGCGCCCGGCCTGGGGTCAGGACAGGGTGGGGACGATCTCGCGGACCTTGGTCGCGATCTCGGCCGGGAGCGGGGCGTAGCCGGCGTCGGAGAGGACCTTCTGGCCCTCCTCGCTGGCGGTGTAGTTCAGGAAGGCCTTCAGGGTCGAGAGGGTCTCGGCCTTGTTGCCCTTGTCGCAGGCGATCTCGTAGGTGACGAGGACGATCGGGTAGGCGCCCTCGGCCTTGGTGGCGTAGTCGAGGGACAGCGCCAGGTCGCTGCCGGTGCCCTTGATCTTGGCGGCGGCGATGGCCTTGGAGGCGTTCTCCGTGGTCGCGGCGACCGGGGCGGCGGCGCCGGTGCTGATGCTGACCGTGGAGATCTTGTTGGCGGTCGCGTAGGAGAGCTCGAAGTAGCCGATGGAGCCCTCGGCGTCCTTGACCGCGGTGGCGACGCCGGAGGAGCCGTTGGCGGCCTGGCCGCCCTGGGCGGGCCACGACTTCGACTTCGGGTCGTACTTCCAGTCGGCCGCGGCGGCGGTCGACAGGTACTTGCCCAGGTTCTGGGTGGTGCCCGACTCGTCCGAGCGGTGGAAGGCCTGGATGGTGGAGTCGGGAAGCTTGGCGCCCGGGTTCAGCTTGGCGATCGCCGGGTCGTTCCACTTGGTGATCTTGTTGTCGAAGATCTTGGCGATGGTGGAGGCGTCCAGGACCAGGTTGTCGACGCCGTCCAGCTTGTAACCGATGGCGATGGGGCCGCCGACCATCGGCAGGTTGACGCCCTTGCCGCCCTTGCAGATCTTCTGCGACTCGGCGACCTCTTCGTCCTTCAGGGCGGAGTCGGAGCCGGCGAAGGAGACCTGGCCCTGGTTGAACTTGGTGATGCCGCCGCCGGAACCGATCGGCTGGTAGTTGATCTCGACGCCCGAGCAGGCGGCCTGGAAGTTCTTGACCCAGAGGTCCATCGCGTTCTTCTGCGCGCTGGAGCCGGCGGCGAGCAGCTGGCCCTTGGCGCCGTCGCACTTGATGTTCGACGCCGCGGCGGACGTCTTGCCGCCGTCCTTGGTGGGCGCGGTGTTCTCGTCCGAACCACACGCCGAGAGGACGAGCGCGCCGGAGACGACGAGGGCACCGATCGCGGAGGCGCGAAGCCCGTTCTTGCGCGAAAGCTTCACTTTCGGGTGTTCCTTCCAGAAGTCGCCTGCCGTGGACCGTGTGTCCTGACGTTGTACGGCGGCGCGTGTCGGGGTGGTGGGTGCATCGCTGTGCTCTGCACCCGGTACAGCCGAAATTAGGCAGAACAGGTGAAGCCGCCGACGGGGGAGGGTGAACGGCAGGTGAACCATGCCGGAAGGTGAGGTGCGAAACCGGCCGTGCCGCGCGACACCCCGTGGATCCGGCCCCTGATCCGGAGGAAACGGTCTAGTGGGCCGTCGTCGCGAGGAGGGCGTCCAGGAGCTCGCGGTCCCGCGGCTGGGTGAGGCGGGTGCGGGCCTCGGCGGGCGTCAGCCAGAGCAGGGCGTCGATCTCCCTGGTGGGGACGAAGGTGCCGCCGAGTGCGCGGGCCGCCCAGTAGTGGACCTCCTTCGGGCGGCCGTGCGCGAGGTACTGCACGGACGGCAGTCGGGTGCCCAGTTCGCAGGACTGGCCGGTTTCCTCCTTGACCTCGCGCAGTGCGCAGGCCGCGAGGGTCTCGCCGCGCTTGAGCTTGCCCTTCGGGTGCGACCAGTCGTCGTACTTGGGGCGGTGGACGAGGGCGATCTCGAGGGCGGTGGAACCGCCCTCGCCCGCCGTGGCCGGTCGCCACAGCACGACGCCCGCCGCCAGGATCACGGCACTGCCACGGCCGCCCGGGACCAGGCGCGCTGGAAGGCGAAGCGGGCGGCCTCGACCTCGTGGCGCTGGTCGGCGTGGAGGACGCCCAGGGCGTAGGCGGTGGCCGGGGCGATCCGGGGGGTGCGGGCGGCGGTGGCCGCGGCCGCGGCGGCCTCGGCGGCGTCCCGGTGCCGGTCCAGGGCGCGGCCGGCCTCGTAGAGCACGGGGTCCGGTTCGGCGCCGCCGCGCAGCACCTCCCCGGCGTAGCGGTGCAGCCGGAGCAGGCTGCGGGTCTGGTGCCAGGGCGTGTCCTGGGCCTCGGCGGCGGCGAGCGCGAGGGCTTCGGCGTTGTACGGGTGGGCGGCGCGGGACAGCGGCAGCGCGCCGACCGCGTCGAGCAGCCGGTGCTCGACGACCAGCGCGGGCGCGTCCAGGACCTCGGCGGCGCGGGCGGAGCCGGCCGGGCCGAGCGGCACCTCGGAGGCGAGCAGGGCGACGGCGTCGGCGACGGCGTGGAAGCGGGAGGAGCCGAGGGCCTGGAGCGCTGCGGAGTGGGCGCGGGTCCTGGCGAGGGTCAGCTGGCGTTCGAGGAGGGCGCCGGCCCGGGCGGCGCCGACGGCCAGGCCCCGGCTGCTCTCCGCACCGCGGGCGGCGGGCACCGGGCCGCCGCCGTGCGGGCCGCCGTCGCTCGACAGCCGGGACAGCGCGTCGACCAGGCGGACGAGCCGGGAGGTGCAGGCGTGCTCGAGGGCCAGGGTGCCGGAGAGCCAGGCCAGCTCGGTGCGCAGCTGGTCGGCCCAGACGCCGTCCAGGAGCGGGCGGAAGGTGTGGAGGGTGCCGCTGATCCGGCGGGCCGCCGCCCGCAGGGTGCGGGCGGCCTCCTCCGCGCCGCGGGTGTCGGCGCCGCTCTCGGTGTGCAGCCGCAGGCCGCGGAGGAAGTCCGCGGCCCGGGCGTGCAGGTACGGGGCGAGGACCTCGCCCGCCGAGACCTCGGACGCGGTGGCGTCCGGAGCCGTGGCCGGGCCGGCGCCCGTCGGGATCTCCGAGGTGATGTCAGGGTTGTGCACGCCGGCGCCTCCGCGCGTCGATGAGCATCTCCTGGACGTGCCGCAGGGGCTGGCCCTCGGGGTCGGTCGCGTGCCGCGTCCAGTTCCCGTCCGGTCCGAGGTGCCAGGAGGAGGTGGTGTCGGACATCCCGGTCTCCATGAGCCGGGTCAGGGCGGCCCGGTGGGCGGGGTCGGCGACCCGGACCAGGGCCTCGATGCGGCGGTCCAGGTTGCGGTGCATCATGTCGGCGCTGCCGAGCCAGACCTCGGGCTCGCCGCCGTTGCCGAAGGCGAAGACGCGGGAGTGCTCCAGGAAGCGGCCCAGGATCGAGCGGACCCGGATGTTCTCGGACAGGCCCTCGACGCCGGGCCGTACGGCGCAGATGCCGCGGACCCAGATGTCGACCGGCACACCGGCCTGGGAGGCCCGGTAGCAGGCGTCGATGACGGCCTCGTCGACCATCGAGTTGACCTTGATCTTCACGTACGCGGGCCGGCCGGCGCGGTGGTGGGCGATCTCCTTGTTGATCCGGGAGACCAGGCCGTCGCGCAGCGACTTGGGCGCGGTGAGCAGTCGCCGGTAGGTCTCGCGGCGTGAGTAGCCGGAGAGCCGGTTGAACAGGTCGGAGAGGTCCGCGCCGACCTGCGGGTCGGCGGTGAGCAGCCCGAGGTCCTCGTAGAGGCGGGCGGTCTTCGGGTGGTAGTTGCCGGTGCCGACGTGGCTGTAGCGGCGCAGGACCTCGCCCTCCTGGCGGACCACCAGGGAGAGCTTGCAGTGGGTCTTGAGGCCGACGAGGCCGTAGACGACGTGGCAGCCGGACTCCTCCAGCTTGCGCGCCCACTTGATGTTGGCCTGCTCGTCGAAGCGGGCCTTGATCTCGACGAGGACGAGGACCTGCTTGCCGGACTCGGCGGCGTCGATCAGGGCGTCGACTATCGGCGAGTCGCCGGAGGTGCGGTACAGCGTCTGCTTGATCGCGAGGACGTCGGGGTCGGCCGCCGCCTGCTCCAGGAAGGCCTGCACGGAGGTGGAGAAGGAGTCGTACGGGTGGTGGAGCAGCACGTCCCGCTCGCGCACGGCGGCGAAGATGTCGGGCGCGGAGGCGGACTCGACCTCGGCGAGGTCGCGGTGGGTGCCGGCGACGAACTTGGGGTACTTGAGCTCGGGCCGGTCCAGGGACGCGATGCCGAAGAGGCCGGTGAGGTCCAGCGGGCCGGGCAGCGGGTAGACCTCGGCGTCGGAGATCTTCAGCTCGCGCACCAGCAGGTCGAGCACGTACGGGTCGATGGACTCCTCGACCTCCAGGCGCACCGGCGGGCCGAAGCGGCGCCGCATGAGCTCCTTCTCCAGGGCCTGGAGCAGGTTCTCGGCGTCGTCCTCCTCGACCTCCAGGTCCTCGTTCCTGGTCACCCGGAACATGTGGTGGGCCAGCACCTCCATGCCGGGGAAGAGCTCCTCCAGGTGCGCGGCGATGACGTCCTCCAGCGGGACGTAGCGCTCGGGGGAGGCTTCCAGGAAGCGGGAGAGCAGCGGCGGCACCTTGACGCGCGCGAAGTGGCGGTGGCCGCTGACCGGGTTCCGGACGACGACGGCGAGGTTGAGGGAGAGGCCGGAGATGTACGGGAAGGGGTGCGCCGGGTCCACGGCCAGCGGGGTGAGGACCGGGAAGATCTGCTGTCGGAACAGGGTGAAGAGGCGCGCCTGCTCCTTCTCGGTGAGCTCGGGCCAGCGGATCAGGTGGATGCCCTCGTCGGCGAGGGCCGGGGCGACGTCCTGCTGGTAGCAGGCGGCGTGCCGGGCCATGAGCTCGCGCGAGCGGGTCCAGATGAGGTCGAGGACCTCTCGGGGCTGCAGGCCGGAGGCGGAGCGGGTGGCGACGCCGGTCGCGATGCGGCGCTTGAGTCCCGCGACCCGGACCATGAAGAACTCGTCGAGGTTCGACGCGAAGATCGCGAGGAAGTTCGCCCGTTCGAGGAGGGGCGTGTTCGGGTCTTCGGCGAGTTCGAGGACGCGTTCGTTGAACGCGAGCCAGCTGCGCTCCCGGTCGAGGAAGCGGCCCTGGGGGAGCTCGCCCGCGGCGCCGTCCTCCTCGTACACGTCGAGGTCGGCGTCCAGGTCGGGCGCGAGGTCGCTCACGGCGCCGCCGTTCACGGCGTGCGGGCGGTGTGCGGCTATGGACCCGAGGGACGGCTGGGCGTGCTGTTCGGCCGCCTCGGCCGCCTTGGCCGTGCTGGACGTGGACGTGCGGGGGGACGTCTTGGACGCCTTCGCGGCCGTCTTCGCGTTCGTCTTGGCGGACGCGTTCGTGGACGACTGGACCGGGACCTCGGCGGGCTGCTGGCTCATGGCCCCATTCTTCCGCGCGAAGGGCTGGTCGGGCGCGTCGGAGCGGGCCGTGGTGGAGGGGAGTCTTCCTTTGGGAAGTCTTCCCCTCGGGTGTGCGGGCACGGAGCGCTTCATTGCGTGAGCGTCGCAAGCGCGTCTGAATGGTTGGTAACGGGGACGTGACGTGAGGGAATCGGGGGCGGGGCCGCATCGGGCCCCGCCCGGGGTCCGCGCGCGCCTACGGGAGCCGCGCGCGCAGCACGCGGAAGGCGGCGAGGAGCGCGACGGCGGCGACGGCGAGGAGGATGCCGGACTCGATGAGCTGGGTGGGCCAGTAGTGGGAGTACGGGTGGTAGTCGAGGTACTGGCCGGTCACGCCGTGGTCGGTGAGGCAGGAGTCGTACGCCTTGTTCCACGTGTTGTTCCACGCCTCGTCGGACGGCATCCATCCGTCGTCGGGGACGGCCGCCGCGGCCCGGTCCCAGCAGACCGCGTCGTCCATCCGTCCGCCTGAGCGGGTGGTCATGCCCGTCCGCATCGTGAGGGCGTTCCCGGGTGTCTCCAGGGTGGGGCCGACCGGTCCGGTGACCGTGAGGACCGGCATGAAGGACCAGCGTAGGGCGCCGAGGACCATCAGCACCACGCCCATGACCAGGCCGGTGGCCGCCATGGCGAGCAGGGTGCGCCGCACGAGGAGGCCCACGAGGGTGCCGACGCCGACGGCGGCGACGACGTACGCGAGGAGCACGACGCCGCCGGCCTCGTACGGTCCGCGGTCGCCCCAGGCGAACGGGTACGTGCCCGAGACCCGGCTCCAGCCGATCCGGAAGACGCCCATCAGGGCGAGCGTGGTGACGACGGCGGCGACGCCCGCGGTGAGGACCTTGGCGCGCAGCCATGCGGCCGGGGCGACGGACTGGGTGAGGCTCAGCCGGTAGGTGCCGGTCTCGAACTCGCGGGCGACGAGCGGGCCCGCGACGAACGCGCCCGCGACCGGCACCAGCAGGAGCAGGTACACCGCCGCGTACTCCATGGCCAGGCGCAGCACCTCGTAGGCGAGGTTGTCGTCGCCGCGGACCCAGGAGCCGTCCACCCAGCGGTCGGGCGTCCGGGCGTCCCAGACGCGCAGTGCGACGGTGCCGGCGAGGGCGAGGGCCACGAGGGCCGCGGCCGCCCACAGCGTCCGGCGGAACTGGCGGACCGTCACCCAGGCGAGGCCCTTCGGCGCGAGGGTGCTCATGACCGGGCTCCTTCGGGAGTGCGGAGGTGGGCGAGGAGGAGGTCCTCCAGGGTGGGGTCGGTGACCTCCCACGGGCCCTCGACGGGTCCCTCGCGGCGTATCAGCGCGGTGAGCTGGCGGCCCGTCGTGCGGGAGTCGACGACGGTGTGCGGGGCGAGGTCGGCGCCGGTGGCGGGCCCGGTGAGCAGGACGTGCCCGGAGAGGAGGTCGTCGACGTCGCCGTCCAGGCGGATCCGCCCGTTCTGGAGCAGCAGCAGATGGTCGCAGGCGCCCTCCAGCTCGGTGAGGATGTGCGAGGACATCACGACGGTGGTGCCGTGCTCGGCGGCGTCGGCCATCAGCAGGCCCATCAGCTGGTGGCGGGCGAGCGGGTCGAGGTCGGCCATCGGCTCGTCGAGCAGCAGTAGTTCGGGACGCTTGCCCAGGGCGAGGGCCAGGGCGACGCGGGTGCGCTGTCCGCCGGAGAGGTTGCGGACGAGGGAGTCCGGCGCGAGCTCGTCGGCGATCACCCGAAGGGCGGTGGCCTCGTCCCAGCGGTCCGGGTTGAGCTCGTGGCCCATGCGCAGGGTGTCGGCGACGGTCAGCCGCGGGTACAGCGGCTTGTCCTGCGCCACGTAGGCGAGGCGTTCCCGTGGCGGCGCCCCGATGGTGCCCTCGGTGGGGCGGAGCAGGCCCGCCGCGAGGGCGAGCAGGGTGGACTTGCCGGCGCCGTTGGGGCCGACGAGGGCGCAGACGCGGCCGGCCGGCAGGGCGAAGGAGCAGTCGCGCAGCGCCCAGGGCCGGGACCGTCCTCCGTAGCGTGTGCCGAGGCCTTCCGCCCTCAGCGCGGTCTCCGGTGTCATGCGTCCCCCTTGTTGTGCTCGTTCTCGAAGAATTCGTTCAGTACGGAGGTGAAGAGGGCCGCCACGTCGTCCCGCTCCAGGCCCTCCGCGCGGGCCCGGCGGGCCCAGTCGGAGAGTTCGCCGCGCAGCGGCGAGCCGGCGGGGCCGGTGCCGAGGGTGGCGCGGACGAAGGTGCCGAGGCCGCGGCGGGCCTCGACGAGGCCTTCGCGTTCCAGCTCGCGGTAGGCCTTGAGGACCGTGTTCGGGTTGATGGCGGTGGCCTCGACGACCTCGCGGGCCGTCGGCAGCCGGTCACCGGGCTCCAGGAGGCCCATCCGCAGCGCCTGTTTGGTCTGCTGGACGATCTGGAGGTAGGTGGCGACCCCGCTGCGCCGGTCGATGCGGTAGGCGAGCACGTACCAACACCACCCTTTCACTAATCAAGTAGTGAAAGGGTGGTGCAAAGAAGGGGGCGGTGTCAACCGCCCCCTTCGCGCCCGGTGTTGCCCCCGTCCCTAGGACTCCGTGCGGTACATCAGGTCCACCTCGTGGGTCCGGAAGCCGAGCCCCTCGTACACCCGCACCGCCGCCGTGTTGTCCGCGTCCACGTACAGCATCGCCGTCGGCAGCGTCTGCGCCGCCAGGTGCCGCAGGCCGACCGCCGTCAGCGCCTTGCCGAGGCCGCCGCCCTGGGCGTCCGGCCCCACGCCCACCACGTACACCTCGCCCAGCTGCTCCTCGGCGTGGACCTTCGTCCAGTGGAAGCCGATCAGCTTCCCGTCCCGCTCCGCCAGGAAGAAGCCCTTCGGGTCGAACCACGGCTCCGCCATCCGGTCGTCCAGGTCCCGCTGGGTCAGCGAGCCCTGCTCCGGGTGGTGGGCGAAGGCCGCCGCGTTCACCGCGAGCCAGGCCGAGTCGTCCTGGCCGGGCACGAAGGTGCGCACGGTGACGCCCTCCGGGAACTCCGGCTCCGGGATGTCGAGCGGCACCAACGGCCGGCGCAGCTGACGCAGTTCCCGGAACAGGGTGAGCCCGAGCACCTGGGCCAGGTGCCGCGCCGCCGACTTGCCGCCGTGCGCCCAGACCCGCAGCCGCTTGCCGGACGCGTCGAGCAGCGCGGTGCCGAGCGCGCGGCCGTGGCCGCGGCCGCGGTGCGAGGGGTGGACGACCAGCTCGGCGGCCGGGGCCTCGACCGGGTCGGTCTCCTCCAGCTGGGCGTAGCCGTAGAGGTGCGAGCCGACGGTGAGCAGGAAGTGCCGCACGCCCTCCCGCCTGCCGTGACGCAGATAGAGCCGCCCCTGCTCGGACACGGCGTGCACCCCGTCGGCGCGGTCGGCGGCCTCCAGGAGGTCGAGGACGGCCTCGACCTGCTCGGGGCCCAGCTCTTCGTAACTGTTGATCTGCCGGCCGGGTTCGAGGGCCGGCGCCGCGTCAGAAGTCATGCCTACGAGCCTACGGCCGCGCCGCTCCGGCCCGTGGGAGATCACCCGGACACTGTCAGGTGGACGGCGGACCGGGGGCGGGGGACGGCGTACGGCGGACGGGGGAGGCGGACGGCGTACGGCGGACGGGATGGTCGCCGGGCAGCGGGCCGGGCCGGTCGCCGGAAGGTCGCCGGGCGGGGCGTACGCCGCGCGGAGTGACAAAGGCAACCAGCTCGTAACCCGTGACCCCCTGTTGCGCTACGCGCGTTGACTCTAGGCTGCGCGGGCAGCACCGGAGTCGTTCAGGGAACTGGGGAGAAATGGCAGCGACGCGGAAGAAGAACAAGGCGGGGCGGCGGATACTCGCCGCCGGAGCGGGACTCGCCACCGTCGGTGCGCTGGTGGCGGCGCTGCCGGCCGGCGCCTCGCAGGACCAGGCCGAGGAGGCCGGCTACGGCAACGGCAAGGGCTGGGGCCGCATGGTCGACGTCCAGCTCCTCTCCTTCAACGACCTCCACGGCACCCTGGAGCCGCCGTCCGGCTCCTCCGGACAGGTCACCCGGGTCAAGGAGGACGGCACCACCGAGAAGATCGACGCGGGCGGTGTCGAGTACCTGGCCACGCACCTGCGCAAGGCCCGTGAGGGGAACCGTTACTCCATCACGGCCGCGGCCGGTGACATGATCGGCGCCTCGCCGCTGGTGTCGGGCCTCTTCCACGACGAGCCGACCATCCACGCGCTCAACGGCCTCGACCTCGACGTCACCTCGGTGGGCAACCACGAGTTCGACGAGGGCGCGGTCGAGCTGGCCCGCATGCAGAACGGCGGCTGTCACCCGACCGCCGGCTGTTTCGGCGCGGAGAAGGGCTTCGAGCCCTTCCAGGGCGCCGACTTCCCGTACCTCGCGGCCAACGTGACGAACGAGAAGTCCGGCAAGCCGATCCTCGACCCGTACTTCATCTGGGAGAAGGACGGCGTCCGCATCGGCTTCATCGGCGTGACCCTGGAGGGCACCCCGAACGTCGTGACCGCCGAGGGCGTCAAGGGCCTGAAGTTCGGCGACGAGGTCGAGACGATCAACAAGTACACGAAGATCCTGGAGCGCAAGGGCGTCAAGTCCATCGTCGCCCTGGTCCACGAGGGCGGCATGCCGGCCTCGGGCGCGTACAACTACAACTGCGACGGTGACGGCGACGGCGAGGGCGAGGGCGTGTCCGGCGCGATCGTCGACATCGCCAAGAACGTCTCGCCGCAGGTCGACGCGATGGTCACGGGCCACACCCACCAGGCGTACGTGTGCACCATCCCCGACCCGTCGGGCAAGCCGCGCCTGGTCACCTCGGCGTCCTCGTTCGGCAAGCTGTACAACGACACCACGCTGACCTACGACCGCCGCAGCAAGGACATCGTCCGCACCGCGGTCGACTCGGCCAACCACGTCGTCTCGCGTGACGTGCCGAAGGCCGGCGACATGACCAAGCTCATCCAGGACTGGAAGGACCTCGCGGCCCCGATCGCCAACCGGCCGCAGGGCTTCATCGCCGCCGACATCAACGGCCGCGGCTCCACGGCCTACGAGAAGCCGCTCGGCGACGTGATCGCCGACGCCCAGCTGGAGGGCCTGGCCCCGGCGGACAAGGGCGGCGCGCAGATCGCCTTCATGAACCCGGGCGGCATCCGCGCGGACCTGGTCTACAAGGCGTCCGGCAGCGAGGGCGACGGCGTGGTGACCTACGGCGAGGCCTTCACGGTGCAGCCGTTCACCAACATGATGAACGTGGTCGACCTGTCCGGCGCGAACGTGATCGCCGCGCTGAAGCAGCAGGTCAGCGGCTCGAACCTGAACGCGGTGAAGATCCTCCAGGTCTCGAAGGGCCTGACCTACACGCTCGACATGACCAAGACGGGCGCGGACCGCGTGGTCGACGGCAGCATCAAGCTGAACGGCGAGCCGATCGACCCGTCGAAGACCTACCGGGTCGCGATGAACGAGTTCCTCGCGGGCGGCGGCGACGGCTTCCCGGCCCTGGCGACCGGCACCAACAAGCTGGTCGGCGCCTCGGACCTGGACCTCTTCAACGCCTACCTGGCGGCCCACTCCTCGGCGACGGCACCGCTGCAGGTGCCGGCGGCGGACCGGATCACGGTCGTGAAGTAGCCCTCGGAAGCACAGGGTGAGGGGCGGTGTCCGCTGCGGCGGGCACCGCCCCTTCCGCCTTTCTGAACGCGGCTGTTCACCGTCGGCGCGCCGAAGGCCCAGGTGGGCGCGGCCAAGACGCTGAACCTGCAGGTCGCGGGCCGCGGCGGGGTGCCGACCACGGGCGTGACGGCGGCCGTCATGAACGTGACGGCGACGAACGCGACGGCGACCGGCTTCGTCTCGGTCCACCCGTACGGGATGTCCCGCCCGGCGACCGCCGGGGAGGGGGCGCGGGGAAGGGGTCCACTGTCCTGCGGCGGTGGGCCTTTTCGGCGTTCCCGGTCACCGGCAGCCGGCCAGGAACTCCCCCACCGCCCTCTCGAAGCCCCGCGGGTCGCGCAGTTGCACGAAGTGGTCGGTGGCCAGCTCGACCAGGGTGGTGGCGGGGCGGCGGGTGGTCATCTCGTGGGCGTGGGCGGCGGTGAGGACCTGGCTCTCCGTGCCGCGGATCAGCAGCGCGGGGCAGGTGCTGCCGAGCCAGGCCGCCCAGTGGTCGCCGTGGACCAGGTTCTCGGAGTCGACGGTGTCCTGCGGGTGGAAGGGCAGCCGCCAGCCGTCGGCGTGGGGGCGCACTGCGGCGGCGACCATCGGGCCCAACGGGCTGCACGCGGCGGCCAGTTCCTCGCGGGTGGGTGCCGTGTAGGGGAAGCCGAGAACGAAGGAGAGCGGGCTCGCACCGGTGTCCGGAAGGAGGGCGGCGGTGTCGGTGGCGACGAGCGCGCCCACGCGGCCGGGGTGGGCGGCGGCGAGGTGGTACGCGTTGACCGCTCCGAGCGAGTGGCCGAGCAGGGCCACCCGGTCGAGGCCCAGGTGGTCCATGAGGGCCAGGGCGTCGGAGACGTAACCCTCGCGGCGGTAGTCGGGGGCCCGGTCGGAGTCGCCGTGGCCGCGCTGGTCGGGGGCGATGACGCGCCATCCGTCGCCGAGGGCCTCGGCGAGGTGCGCGAAGGAGGCGCCCTCCGACAGGTGGCCGTGCAGGGCGAGCAGCGGCCGGCCGGCGCTGTCGGGGGTGAAGTCCAGGTAGGAGAGCGTGCGGCCGTCGGCGAGCGTGAGTTCCCTGCGGATGTCCTCGCGGATGTCCTTGCGCATGTCCGGCTCCCTCGTGGTTGCTGCCGGCGCGGTCGCTGGCGTCGCGTCGGCTCGATGGCGTCGACTATACGGATGTATGGATCGTATGCGCAATACGTTTGTATAGCGCGGCTGCCCAAAGAGTTGCCCCGCGTACCATCCCCGCATGGGAAACCGCGAGAAACTGCTGGCCGGGGCCCGGCGCTGCCTGGAGGAGAAGGGGTATCTGCGCACCACCGTGCGGGACATCGCCACGGCCTCCGGGGTCTCCATGGCGGCCATCGGGTATCACTTCGGCTCCCGTGAGGCCCTGCTCAACCAGGTGCTGTTCGCGGCGATGGAGGAGTGGGGCGAGGAGTTCGGCGGGGCGAGTGGCGACTTCGAGGAACTGTGGGCCGGCAAGATCCGCTCTTTCGAGGAGCACCGCTGGCTCTGGCTCGCCTCGGTCGAGGCCTTCGTGCACGCGCAGAGCTCGCCCGAGCTGCTCGCGCTGCTCGCGGCGGGCCAGCGGGAGGGGCGGCGCGGCTCGGCTGCGCAGCTGCAGGGCCTGCCGGAGGGCGAGGTCGCGGAGGAGGACGTCCGCACCCTCGGCTCCGTGCACATGGCGCTGCTGAGCGGCGTGATGGTGCAGTGGCTGACCGACCCTCAGGCGGCGCCCGACGCCCGGGAGATCGCGGCCGGACTGCGGGCGCTCGCGGAGCGGGTGGATCCGGATGCCCGGCGGTAGATACCCGGCGGTAGCCGGTTGGTGCGCGAGTATGGCAGGGGCACGTCAAGCAGTGCCATAGTGCGGGCCATGGACCGACGACGCTTTCTCGCGGGCGCCGCCGCAGCCGGTGCCGCCCTGCTCGTGGGCACCCCTTCCGCCCGGGCGGCCACCGCCCTCGGCACACAGGACTGGATGGCTGCCCACGGTGACCCCACCCCGCTCCAGAAGCTCACGATCCCCGGGACCCACGACTCCGGAGCCCGCTACGGCGGGCTGTGGACCGAGTGCCAGAACACGACCATCGCGCAGCAACTCGACAGCGGCATCCGGTTCCTGGACATCCGCTGCCGGGTCACCGGGGGATCCTTCGCGATCCACCACGGCGCCTTCTACCAGAACCTGATGTTCGGCGACGTCCTCGTCGCCTGCTGGAACTTCCTCGCCGCCCACCCCACCGAGACCGTCCTCATGCGGGTCAAGCAGGAGTACTCGAGCGACTCCGACGCCACCTTCCGCGCGATCTTCGACGACTACCTGGACAACCGCGGCTGGCGGCCCCTCTTCCGCATCGGCGACGGCGTCCCCACCCTCGGCGAGGCCCGCGGCAAGGTGGTGCTCCTCGCCGACAACGGCGGACTGCCCGGACTGCGCTGGGCCGACGGCGCCCACTTCGACGTGCAGGACGACTACCAGGCCGAGCCGTTCGCCAAGTGGCCCAAGATCCGCGACCAGTTCCGCGAGGCCGCCACCCGGCCCGGCCCGTTCTACGTCAACTTCGTCTCCACCGCGGCCGGACTCCCGCCCCGCTGGAACGCCGACCGGCTCAACCCGCAGGTGCACTCGCTGATCGACGGCGAGGGCGCCGGCTGGAGGGGCCTCGGCATCGTCCCCATGGACTACCCCAACACCCGCTCAGGGCTCGTGGAGTCCCTCATCCGCCACAACTGAGGGCGCCGGCGGCGGTGTCGGCGCGCCCGGCAGCCGCACCGTCGCCACCGTGCCGCCACCGCCGTCCGTCGGCGCGGCGAGCGCCACCGTGCCGCCCGCCTGCCGGACCGTACGGGCCACGATCGACAGGCCGAGCCCCGAACCAGGCAGGCTCCGCGCCGACGGCGATCGCCAGAAGCGGTCGAAGACGTGCGGCAGCTCGTCCGCCGGAATCCCCGGACCGTGGTCCCGCACCGTCAGCTCGCCGCGCATCAGCCGCACCTCGACCGTCCCGCGCGGCGGCGAGAACTTCACCGCGTTGTCCAGGACGTTCACCAGCGCCCGCTCCAGGGCCGCCGGCTCCGCCCGTACGTACCAGGGCGCGAGATCCGTCTCGAAGCGCAGCTCGGGACCGCGCAGCCGCGCCCGGTCGAGCGCCGAGCGCAGGACGGTGTGCAGCGGCACCACCTCCAGCGGGCCGGGGGCGGCGGCCTCCGGCCGGGACAGCTCCTGGAGGTCGCCGATCAGTGCCGCCAGCTCCGTCATCTGCGCCTTCACCGAGGCCATCAGGGCCCGCCGGTCCTCCGGCGGCAGCGCGCGGCCCGTCTCCTCGCTGCGCGCGAGCAGCTCGACGTTCGTACGGAGCGAGGTCAGCGGCGTCCGCAACTCGTGCCCCGCGTCCGCGATCAGCTGCGCCTGCCGGTCCCGGGAGGTCGCGAGCGCCGCGGTCATCGCGTTGAACGAACGCGAGAGCCGGGCGATCTCGTCCTCGCCCTCCACCGGGATCCGCACCGTCAGGTCCTCGGTCGCCGCCACGTGCTCGACCGCGCCCGTCAGCCGGTCCACCGGCGCCAGACCCGTCCGTGCCACCCACAGCCCGGCCGCGCCCGCGCCGACCACGCCGATGCCGGAGACCAGGAGCAGCACCCAGCCGAGCGTCGACATCGAGTTGTCGACCTCGGAGAGCGGCCGGGCCAGTGACACGGCCATTCCGGGACGGTTCGGGTCGGCGTACGTGTACACCCGCATCTCCCGGCCGTCCTCGTCCTTCGTCGTGTGCAGCGTGTCGTCGAGCAGCCCGTTGGCCACCGCGACGTCCGCGTTCTGCGCCGGGACCTTCGCCTTGCCGGACGTGCAGACCGTGCCGTCGACCAGGATCAGCTGCACCGTGTACGCGGCCAGCGGAGGCGCCTGACGGCCCGACCGGCAGCCGGTGAGCACCAGGTTCAGATAGCCGTTGTCCACCTTGCTGCTGCGCAGCGCCGAGTCCAGCTCGCTCTCCAGCTGCGCCCGCGTCACGAACCAGCAGGCCAGAGACACCGCCGCCACCGCGACCGCCACCGCGAGCGCGGTCAGCAGCGCGAGCCTGGAGCGCAGCGGCCGCGACCGGAACCACGCGAGGGGACTTCTCACTCCGGGCCCCCGGCCCCGCCGCGCAGCACGTAGCCGACGCCCCGCACCGTGTGCACCAGGCGCGGCTCGCCGCCCGCCTCCGTCTTGCGCCGCAGATACATCACGTACACGTCCAGCGAGTTCGAACTCGGCTCGAAGTCGAAGCCCCACACCGCCTTCAGGATCTGCTCGCGGGTGAGCACCTGCCGCGGGTGCGCCAGGAACATCTCCAGGAGCGTGAACTCGGTACGGGTCAGCTCCACCGGCCGCCCGGCCCGGGTCACCTCCCGCGTGGCCAGGTCCATCCGCAGGTCCTCGAAGGCGAGCACCTCGCCCGCCGGTCCCTCGGCGGACGCCGTCCGGGCCGCGTACGAGCTGCGCCGCAGCAGCGCCCGGATCCGCGCGAACAGCTCGTCCAGCTCGAAGGGCTTCACGAGGTAGTCGTCGGCGCCCGCGTCCAGGCCGGTGACCCGGTCGCCGACCGTGTCGCGGGCCGTCAGCATCAGGATCGGCACGGTCGAGCCGGCGGCCCGGATCCGGCGGGCGGCCGTGAGCCCGTCCATGCGGGGCATCTGGACGTCGAGGACGACGAGGTCGGGCGCGTACGAGTCCATCTTGGCGAGCGCGTCGAGCCCGTCCACGGCGTCCTCCGTCCCGTAACCCTCGAACGCGAGGCTGCGCCGGAGTGCCTCGCGGACGGCGGGCTCGTCGTCGACGATGAGGATGCGCTCGGCGCCTTCGGCCTCTGTGTGCCGGCCCTGCTGGCCCTGCTGTCCCGTCATGGCCTCAGCGTCCCATGCGTTCAGGCGGCACCGCCCGAGCGCAGGTCGTCCAGGTCGGCCTTGACCGTGTCGATCGGGATCGCGAATCCCAGACCGACGCTGCCGGCCGTGGAACCGCTCGAGGAACTGGGCGAATACATGGCCGAATTGATTCCGATGATCTCGCCGTTCATATTGATCAACGCGCCGCCGGAATTCCCGGGATTGAGCGAGGCGTCGGTCTGCAGCGCCTTGTACGTCGTCTTCGACGAGCCCGTGTCGCCGTTGAACTGCTGCCCGCCGAACTCGAAGGGCCAGCCCTGGCGCGGGTCGTACTGCTGCCCCTGGCCCTGGTCCCGGCCGCCGTCGTCCTTGGCCACGGTCACGTCCCGGTCGAGCGCCGAGACGATGCCGCTGGTGACGGTGCCGGTCAGGCCCTCGGGCGAGCCGATCGCGACGACCTCGTCGCCGACCCGCACCTTGGAGGAGTCGCCCAGCGTCGCCGCCTTCAGGCCGGAGGCGCCCTCCAGCTTGATCAGCGCCAGGTCCTTGTCGGGGTCGGTGCCGACGACCTCGGCGTCGTAGGTCTTGCCGTCCGAGGTCTGCACCTTGACCGAGGAGGCGCCGGAGACGACGTGGTTGTTGGTGACGATCTCGCCGTCGGAGGTGATGATCACGCCCGAGCCGGTCGACTTGCCGGAGGTGGAGCTCGCGGAGATCTCCACGATGGACGGGGAGACGGCCTGGGCGACACCGGCGACCGTGCCCTTGCTGCTCGCCGACACGTTCGTGCCGCTCACCGCGCCCGAGGCGGTGGCGGAGCCGTCGGCCGTCCACTGCTGGACGAGCGTCGCGGCCCCGCCGCCGACCGCCGCGGCGGCGATCGCCACGGCCGCCATGAGCCCGACGCCGCGCCGGGCCCGTCGACGCGGGTCGGGCGCGGCGTGCCCGGCCGGGGCCACCGGGGCCACCGGGGGCGGCACGTGCCCACCGTGCCCGTCGTGCCCGCCGGAGGGCCAGACGGTCGTACCCGGCTCGGTGGTGATCGGCTGCGTCGGCTCGTACGGCGGCCGGGGCGGGTAGTACGGCTGCGGCTGGGGCTGCTGGTAGTCCGTCATGGCTATGACTCTCGGAGCCGTACATGAGAACCGTCTGAGGACGACCTGAGAAGCCCGACAGAAGCGCGTATGCCCGATATAAAGACCCCCCGCACCTGCCGGACGCCCCGCCCTGCGGCGGCCGGTCAGGCGCGGGAGGCCAGGCCCCACGACAGAGCGGCCGCTGAGGGCGCCGTCCCGTGTGCCCACCCGCGGCGAGGGGCGAAAAGCCCCGTTGCGGGGCCGGAGGGCGTGGCGGCGCGGCTCAGCCGCAGCCGCAGGAGCGGCGCACGATCAGCGCCGACGGGAACTGCTTCACCCGCTCGCGCCGCGACCCGGCGACCCGCAGCGAGTCGTCGAGCACCAGGTCCACCGCCGCCCTCGCCATCGCCGGGCGGTCCGAGTAGACGGTGGTCAGCGGCGGGTCCGCGAGCGCCGCCTCCTTGACGTCGTCGAAGCCCGCCACCGCGAGCTCCGTCGGCACGTCGATCCGCAGCTCGCGGGCGGCCCGCAGCACACCGAAGGCCTGGTCGTCCGTCGAGCAGAAGATGGCCGGCGGCCGGTCCGGGCCCGAGAGCAGCTTCAGCGCCACCTGGTAGGCGTCGTAACGGTTGTACGGGGCCTGGAACAGCCGGCCCTCGATCGAGCGGCCCGCCTCCAGCATGGCCCGCCGCCAGCCCTCCTCGTGGTCGGCGACCGGGTCGCCGACGGCCGGGGTGTTCGGCACGCCGCCGAGGCACGCCACGTACGGGTGGCCGTGCTCCAGGAGGTGCCGGGTGGCGAGCTGGGCACCACCGATGTCGTCGGTGACGACGGCGACGTCGTCGAGGGCCTCGGGCCGCTCGTGCAGGAGCACGACCCGGGCGTCCCAGGCCTCGATCTCGCTCGCGGCCCGCTCGCTCATGCCCTGGCTGACCAGGATCAGGCCGGACACGCGCATGCCGAGGAAGGCCCGGAGATAGTGGATCTCGCGCTCGTCGCGGTAGTCGGAGTTGCCGACCAGGACCATCTTCCCGCGCTCGGCGGCGGCCTGTTCGACCGCGTGCGCCATCTCGCCGAAGAAGGGCTGCCGGGCATCCGGCACGATCATGCCTATGAGGTCGGTGCGCCGGGAGGCCATCGCCTGGGCCACCCGGTCGGGCCGGTAGCCCAGCTCCTTGATGGCGGCGAGGACACGCTCGCGCGTGGCCGGGGCGACCGGCCGGGGTCCGTTGTTGATCACGTAACTCACGACCGCGGTCGAAGTACCCGCCAGTCGCGCTACGTCATCCCGCGTCACCTTGGCCACGCGGCGAAGTCTACGCGGGGTGACCTTCCTACCGGCAGGTCGCGATGTGGCATACGCCACGTCAACCGTAGCCCAACGGAGTGAGTTCCGGCGTGGCGTCCTTGACGCGCGCCCCCGCCGGAACCCCTGTCCCACACCGGGGCGGGCCCTGCCGGGCCCCGCCCCCGCGGCTGTCTCAGGCCTCGGCGTGGGCTTCCGGCTTCGCGCCGGCCTCGTCGCGCGCCTCCTGCTTGGCGCGTGCCTCCTGCTTGGCACGCGCCTCCTCGGCCGCGCGCTCCACCTTCTCCGGGGTGACGAAGCGGTAGCCCACGTTGCGTACGGTGCCGATCAGCGACTCGTGCTCGGGGCCGAGCTTCGCCCGCAGCCTCCGTACGTGCACGTCGACCGTCCGGGTGCCGCCGAAGTAGTCGTAGCCCCACACCTCCTGGAGGAGCTGGGCGCGGGTGAAGACCCGGCCCGGGTGCTGGGCGAGGTACTTGAGCAGCTCGAACTCCTTGAAGGTCAGGTCCAGGACCCGGCCCTTCAGCTTGGCGCTGTACGTCGCCTCGTCCACCGACAGGTCGCCGTTGCGGATCTCCATGGGGGAGTCGTCGGCGCCGATCTGCTGGCGGCCGGTCGCCAGCCGCAGCCGCGCCTCCACCTCGGCCGGACCGGCGGTGTCGAGGAGCACGTCGTCGATGCCCCAGTCGGCGGTGACGGCCGCGAGACCGCCCTCCGTGACCACCAGGATCAGCGGACAGCCGGGGCCCGTGGAACGCAGCAGCTGGCACAGCGAACGCACCTGCGGCAGGTCGCGCCGGCCGTCCACGAGGATCACGTCGGCGCCCGGGGTGTCCACCAGCGCCGGCCCCTCTGCGGGTGCCACGCGCACGTTGTGCAGCAGCAGGCCGAGTGCGGGCAGCACCTCGGTCGACGGCTGGAGGGCATTGGTCAGGAGCAGCAGAGAGCTCATCGCACACCACCTGCCCGGTCGTGCGACGTGATCGTCGGTCGGTCGTGCTTCGTACGCTCGTCCATGACGTCGGTTCCTCCTCGGTCCCTGCGAGGACGTCTGTACTGCGGTCTCACGCTCACGTGCTGCTCTCGCGCCCTGAGAGCTTTTGTTCATCCATCCGTAACAACGGTCGGAAAACACAAAAGGACCCGGGGGCTGCGTTGCCCGGATCCTCTGGCAGCAGAATAGCCCACATGAGTTCCGAGGCAGAGGGTCGATTTCACATCGTGGATGTCTCTCAGATCACTTCCCGTCCTCTGCGGGACGTCGTGCGTACGTATCTGCGTACCGCTGACGGTGTCCGGATCGAGGCGGTTTACGAACCGTCCACGGCAAGTGTCACCGATACGGCGGTCGTGGTGGCGCACGGGTTCACCGGGTCGGTCGACCGGCCCGCGCTGCGTCGCGCCGCGCAGGCCTTCCGCCGGCACGCGAACGTCGTCACCTTCTCCTTCCGCGGCCACGGCGGCTCCGGCGGGCTCTCCACGGTCGGCGACCGCGAGGTCCTCGACCTGGCGGCGGCCGTCCGCTGGGCCCGTGAGCTCGGCCACGCGCGCGTGGCGACGGTCGGCTTCTCCATGGGCGGCTCGGTGGTCCTGCGGCACGCCGCCCTGGAACGGGACACGGGAGCGGGCGGCAGCGCGCACACCGACGCCGTCGCCGCCGTGAGCGCCCCCGCGCGCTGGTACTACCGGGGCACGCCCTCGATGCGCCGGGTCCACTGGGTCATCACCCGTCCCGCGGGCCGGCTGGTGGGCCGCTACGGCCTCGGCACCCGCATCGACCACAAGCCGTGGGACCCGGTGCCGCTGGCGCCGTACGAGGCGGTGCCGCTGATCGCGCCGACGCCGCTGCTCGTCGTGCACGGCGACCGCGACCCGTACTTCCCGGTCGACCACCCCCGGATGCTGCTGGCCGCCGCGGAGGCGGCCGGCGCACCGGCCGAACTGTGGCTCGAGCGCGGCATGGGCCATGCCGAGAACGCGGCCGGCGAGGAGCTGCTCGACCGGCTCGGGAACTGGCTGGCCCGGCCATAGCCCATCATGGTGGGCGGCGCGCACACGAACGAAGGGAGTGCCGCTATGGCAGCGGGAACCATCCGCTACTGGGCGGCGGCGAAGGCCGCCGCGGGAGTCGCCGAGGAGCCGTACGCGGCCGAGACCCTCGCGGAGGCGCTGGACGCGGTCCGCGACCGGCACCCCGGCGAGCTGACCCGGGTCCTCCAGCGCTGTTCGTTCCTCGTCGACGGCGACCCGGTCGGGACCCGCGCGCATGAGACCGTACGGCTGGCCGAGGGCGGCACGGTCGAGGTGCTCCCGCCGTTCGCAGGAGGGTGAACCGCACACCATGAGCAGTGATCAGCAGTATCCGTACGAGCCGCAGGGCAGCCCGCAGGGCGGTCAGCCGTACGACCCGAACGTCACCCAGACGTGGGAGGGGCAGACCTGGGACACCCAGTACCAGCCCACGGTCGCTCCCCAGGCCCCGTTCGCCCACCAGCCCCCGGCCGCTCCCCAGGCCGCGCCGCAGCAGGCGCCCGCCTCCTACGACACGGCGTACCTGCCGCAGCAGGGCTACGGGCAGGAGCCGACCGCCACGGGCGGCCACCCGCTGCCGCCGGAGGCCGCCTACGAGCCGTACGGCACGCAGGCGCCGTCGTACGAGACGTACGGGAGCCAGGCGTACGGAACCCAGGCCTCCTACGAGCCGTACGCGGAGCCCGCACAGGCGCCCGCTCCCACGCCCGCGCCTGTGGCCCCCGACCAGGCGGCGCCCGTGGCGGACGGCGGTCCCGCCTACTCCGCGCCCGTCACCTCCGGCAACACCCGGGTCACCGACGCCCAGCGGGCCCGGGCCGAGGGCCGGTCGCCGATCATCGAGCCCGGCATGCAGCCGGCCGCCCTGACGGCCGGTCTCGGCGTGCTGCTCGCGGCGGGCGCCGCCGTCGGCGAGTACGCGCTGCTCGTCCCCCTGCTGCTGCTCCAGGGCCTCACGGCCGCCGGCTGGTTCCGGCTCAACGGCATGTGGCCCGCCCGCCAGGGCATCGCCCTCGCCTTCCTCGGCGGGATCGTCGCCGACGCGGTGCTGCTCGTGACCGGCCGGGAGCACGCGCCCGCCGCCGTCATCGGCACGCTCGGCGTCTGGGTGCTGCTCACCCTCGTGCTCCAGCTGCGCAGCCACGCGGACCCGGACGAGCGGATGTACGGCCTGATGGCGACGGTCGCCTCCGCCGCCCTGGCCATCCTGGCCGCCGGGCACCTCGGCGCCGAGCCGGACGCGGTGGTCGCGGGCGCGGCCGCGGTCGCCGCCACCGTCCTCGCCCGTGCCCTGCCGCTGCCGGGCCCGGTCTCCGTGATCGTCGCGCTGCTCGCGGCGGCGGGCGGCGGCATCGCCGCCGGCGGGTTCACGGACCTGGGCGCGGCAGGGGCGCTGCTCGGCCTCGGCGCGGGGGTCTGCGCCCTGGTCGGCCTGCGGGTGGCCAGTTACGACTACCCGTCGCGGTTCGTCCACATGACGGCGGGCGTGGCACTGCCGCTGACGGCGGCCGTACCCGCGATCTACCTGCTGGGACGCGCACTGGTCTGACGTCCGCCCGGGCCCCGCACGGGCCCCGCACGGGCCCCGCACGAGAACCCACCGGTAACCGCCCGGGAACCGACCGGCCTCCTGACACGTCGATCTTCGTGTCAGGGGGCCGGACTCGTGATCAGGGGATGTGGACCATGCGGGCACTGCGGACGGTGCTGATCCTTGCCGTGGTGCTCGGCGGACTCCTCGTCGGCGCGGACCGGCTCGCCGCCTCGTACGTGGAGTCGGAGGCCGCCGGCGGGGTGCGGATCGGGACGGCACGGGCCGAGTCCACGGACGTCGACATCAAGGGCTTCCCGTTCCTCACGCAGGTCGTCGACAAGCGCTTCGACGAGGTCGAGGTGCGGCTGACCGGTGTCCGGGCGACGGCCGGCGGCCACCCGGTGCGCATCGGCGAGCTGACCGCCACGCTGCATGACGTGACGCTGGACGCGGACTACGGGATCGACCGCGCGGGCTCGGCGAACGGCACGGCGCGCATCGCGTACCCGGACCTGGCCGCCGCGTCGGGCCGGGACGCCCAGGTCGCGTACGGCGGCGACGGCAAGCTGAAGGTGACCGGCGGGGTGCGGATCCTGGGCCGGACGCTCACGCGCAGCGTGCTGTCGACGGTGACGCTGGTGAACGGCGACACCATCCGGGTGCGGGCGGACGAGGTGCCCGGCGAGGGCATCCCGGGCCTGGAGGACATGGTCCGGGCCCGCACCGACTTCGACCGGCGCATCGAGGGCCTGCCGAAGGGCATGCGGCTGACGAAGGTCGAGGCGCGGGAGGACGGCCTCGTGGTGACGGTCGCGGGCGAGAACGTCACCCTGAAGGCGGGCTGAGCGCCGACGGTCCCGCCGTACCGGACCCTGCGGAGGATTCCGCAGGGGATGCGCAGCGCAGGGGCGTGCAGAGGGTCCGAGCGCTTTCGGACACCCGCCTGATCACATGCTGAGACACCTGAGTCCGATCCGCAGAAACGATGAAGGTCCGGCGCGACGGCGGGCCTCCCGGGCCAGGCCGAACCCTCTTCCCATCCCGCATCTCGGACGATCGCGTCTCAAAATACGACACACCGGTGACACGGCTGCCTGTCCGTCCCTACGATCGTGGGCATGAAGCGACAGGCGGAACTCACGAAGCGGCGGGCAGTAGACCTGTGCCGCATCGCCGCCATGCTCTGTCGCTCCGTCTGAGCGGGACGTACAGCTCCCGTATTCCTCAGGCCCTACGACGTGATGTCGGGGCCACCCTGCGCAGCCGTACGCCGTCGTCGCCGCACGTCGCCGAGGCGTACCCGCACCACCCCGCACACGCACGAACCGCCGCACACTGCCCCGGAGGAGAAACAGCATGGCTCGCAGCGACGTACTGGTCGATGCCGACTGGGTCGAGGCCAACCTCGACAACCCGCAGGTCGCCATCGTCGAGGTGGACGAGGACACCTCGGCCTACGACAAGAACCACATCAAGAACGCCATCCGTATCGACTGGACCAAGGACCTCCAGGACCCGGTCCGCCGTGACTTCATCGACCAGGAGGGCTTCGAGAAGCTCCTCTCGGCGAAGGGCATCGCGAACGACACGACGGTCGTCCTCTACGGCGGCAACAACAACTGGTTCGCGTCGTACGCCTACTGGTACTTCAAGCTCTACGGCCACCAGGACGTCAAGCTCCTCGACGGCGGCCGCAAGAAGTGGGAGCTCGACTCCCGCGACCTGGTCGACGGCGCCGAGGTCCCGAACCGCCCGGCCACCGAGTACAAGGCCAAGGCCCAGGACACCTCCATCCGCGCCTTCCGCGACGACGTCGTGGCCGCGATCGGCACCCAGAACCTCGTCGACGTCCGCTCGCCCGACGAGTTCTCCGGCAAGCTCCTCGCGCCGGCGCACCTCCCGCAGGAGCAGTCCCAGCGCCCGGGCCACGTGCCGAGCGCCCGCAACATCCCGTGGTCGAAGAACGCCAACGACGACGGCACCTTCAAGTCGGACGAGGAGCTGAAGGCCCTCTACGCCGAGGAGAACGTCGACCTGGCGAAGGACTCCATCGCCTACTGCCGCATCGGCGAGCGCTCCGCGCTCACCTGGTTCGTCCTGCACGAGCTGCTCGGTGTCGAGAACGTCAAGAACTACGACGGCTCGTGGACCGAGTACGGCTCCCTCGTCGGCGTGCCGATCGAGCTCGGCGCCAACAAGTAATTCCCCCGGACCTCCTTCTCCGGACCCCTCGACCGTAAGGATTCCCAGCATGTGTGGAGCACAGCCCGGCGGCCCCGACGCCTCGACGATCAAGCCCGGTGAGACCACGATCCAGGGCTACGTGACCAAGGACGGCGAGCCCGTGACCGGTTACGTCCGCCTCCTGGACTCGACCGGCGAGTTCACGGCCGAGGTCCCGACCTCCGCCACCGGCCAGTTCCGCTTCTACGCGGCCGAGGGCACCTGGACCGTGCGCGCCCTGGTCCCCGGCGCCACCGCCGACCGCCAGGTCGTGGCCCAGAAGGGCGGCCTGGCCGAGGTCGCCATCGCGGTCTGATTTCCCGACGCGCCCCTCGCGCCACCCGGCGCAGGGGCGCCTCGCGGGCTTCGCGCCGCGCGCCACCCGGCGCAGGGGCGCCTCGCGGGCTTCGCGCCGCCGCGCCGACGTCACACCAGCCGCACCGCGGCGGGTGTCCGACGGTGCCGGCGGCCGGAGCCTCATGTACCGGCCGAAGGGCCGTGCCTCCTGGGGGGTTGGACGCCATCACCAGGACTCGGGGCACGGCCCTTCGGTCTGTCCGCGCACGGGCGGCGGTCGTACGCTGAAGGTGTGTACGCACGGCGACGGCGCGTCTACTTCTGGATGATGGGCGTCTGCCTGGTGCTTTTCGTGGGCGCCTGGGCCGTCGTGCGCCTGTGGTCGGTGCCGGCCGCCATCGCCATGTGCCTGGTCGCCATGGTCATTCCGCCCGTCGCCGCGATGATCGCGAACCGGCGGGGTCCGGACGACCGCTGGTGGGACGACCCGAGCGGGGACAGGCAGTCCGACGAGTGGTGGGACGAGCTGGACGGCAAGAAGCGCGACCGGTGACCGTGGGCGGCGGTCTCAGGGCGCGTTCACGCCGAGGTTCTGCGTGGTGGTGTTCACGGCGCCCGGGCTGTTGACGTTGTTGTTGATGGTGATGTTGTTGAACATCGGGAGGATGCCGCTGAGGTCGATGGGCAAGATCGACCCGCCTCCCCCGTTGTTCCCGCCGCCCTGCTCGTAGGTGATGGTCACCATGGCCGGGCCGGTGGCGAGCCTGGACGTACCGCCCGCCGGGACGCGGTTCGACCCGCCACCCCCGCCACCCGTCCCGAGGCCGTCGCTGGTGACCCCGTTGCAGCTGCCGCCACCGCCTCCGCCGAACCAGCCGGCTCCGCCGCCTCCGCCCTCGTAACCGACGCTTCCTCCGTCACCGCCGACACCGGCACCGCCCGGAGCGCCGGGTGCGCCCCCTTCGGGCGCGGGGCATCCGGGGCCGCCCGCGCCGCCGTCCGTCTGCGTTCCGCCTCCGCCGCCTCCGCCGCCGGTGGGCCTGCTCCCGCCCGCCTGGCCGGTGTCTCCGGCGTCTCCTCCGAAGGCCTCGGTGAGGACGATGGGGGCGATCGGACTGATGCTTCCGCCACCTCCTCCACCGCCCGCGACGATCAGACGCGGGTCGGTGGCGGGGTCGCCGGTGAGGACACAGCTGGGGATGGTGGAGTCGCAGGTGCGCACGTCGCTGGCCCCACCGCCGTCGCCCGCTCCGCCGTCACCACCGCCCGTGGCGACGTTGACGTAGAGGGTGGTGGTACCCGACGGCACGATGCCGGTGACGGTGGCGCCGTCGCCGCCCGTGCCCCCGTTGACCCCGTTCTGCCCCGCGGCGCCGGTGGCGGTGACGGTCAGCCGGGTGACGCCGGCCGGCACGGTGAAGGGCTGGTTGGCGCCGGGGTTGAACGTGACGGTCACGGGCGCCGCCTGGGCGGGCGTGGCCAGCGGCCCCACCAGCGCCGCCGGCAGCGCCGCCGCGGCGAGCGCGAGTGCGCTGCGGCGGACCGGATGCCGCCGCGGTTCGGCGTGACGTCGTGGGGATGCCGCAAGTTGCTGGGTCAGTCTCACGCTCGGGACTCCTCGACCGGGGATGCCGACTGGGGTGGACGTTCCGGGCCCCGACCGGAGCCGCCCGACGATCAAGCCACAACGGAACGGCGCCGGGCATGCGGACACTCCGCCGCGTCACACTCCGGTGAATAGTCCTCAAGCCGGAGGAAACGGGCGCGTGATGACGTCGGCTCGCCGTCGGACGGCCGGCGAGGTCGCCCGGGAAAACGTCCTGGTCGGCTGGAGTCCCGACCGGCTGGAGTCCCGACCTGCTGGGGTCCCGACCTGCTGGGGTCCCGACCGGCTGGAGCCGACCGGGAGATCAGTACACCAGCGCCTGGGTGTCGTCCGACATCGCCTCCTGGACGAAGACCTGGGCGCCCGCGATGCGGATGCCCTTCAGGACGTCGTCCTCCGTGATCTCGCGGCGGGCGGCGCACTGCGTGCACAGCGTGACGCGGCCGGCTGCGAGGATCGAGTCGATCAGGTCGGGGAGCGGGGCGGCGTGGGGGAGGTCGAACTCGGCCGCGCGGCCCGGCAGGGCGAACCAAGAGGACTCGCCGGTCAGCCAGAGGGAGACGTCGACGCCGCTCGCGACGGCGACGGCGGCCACGGTGAAGGCCTGGGAGCAGCGTTCGGGGGCGTCGGCCCCTGCGGTCACCTTGATCACGAGCTTCTTCGCCATATACCGAACTGTAATGCGGTCCACCGCAACCTCATGCACCACTCGCGTGTCAGCTAGGCGCGCGGGTAACGGAACCCGCGCTTCTAGTCTCGTGGGGGGACTGTCTTGGAAGCCACGGAAGCGGTGGAAACCGCTCGTAACACCCCGGAGGCGGAGCCCGTATCCATACCCGGGCCCGCTCCGGAACCCGCACCGGTGCCGGTTACCGGCCCCGCGCCCGTGCCGGTCTCCGACCCCGCCGCGCCGCAGGCGCGCCGCCGGGGCGGACGTACGCTCGCGCTGCTCGCCGTCGCCGCGGTGCTCGGCACCGTCGGCGGCACCGCCGTCGGTTACGGCATCCAGGCCGACCGCGAGCCCACGCCGCTCCCGGCCCTCAACCAGCCCGGCCTCGCCTATCCGGCCGAGCCTGCGCCGAAGGGCCAGGCGCCCGCCGCGCTCTCCGCGGCCGAGGACCGGGGCCTGAAGACCGACGGCGACCTGCGCAAGCTGCTGCTGCCCAAGCCCGCCGGGGCGAAGGACGTCGACTACGTCCCCGAGGACCACTGGTCGAGCGTCGCCTCGTACGCCGGTGAGTTCGGGTCCCCGTCGTTCGTGTTCGAGGAGCTGCTCGGCGACGGCGTGCGCCGGGTCGCCACCACCGGCTGGCGGATCGGCGAGTTCAAGATGGTCCAGATCAACCTGGTGCAGTTCCGGGCCGAGTACGGGCACGTCGCCGCCGAACGCGCCACGGAGCACCGCGGGTTCCAGACCGAGGACGCCGGCTACGGCACGCCGATCAAGGGCAGCGCCGAGGGTCGCACCTACCTCTTGCCGGTGAACCGCGAGGAGGGCTTCGACATCTACGAGGCCCGCGCGGTCTTCCACCGTGGCGACGTCATGGTCGAGATCTTCCTGAGCGACACCAAGAAGATCAGCCAGAAGGAGATCTCCTCGCTGGCCGAGCAGCAGCTGGGGCGTCTGTGAGCGAGGAGAACACCACCGTGAACGTTCCCGTCGACGGCCCGGCCACCGCGCCGGAAAGCGCGCCCGACGCCGCCGCGCCGGCCGCCGCGCCGGAAAGTGCGCCCAACGCCGACGCCGCCGCGCCGCGCAAGCCGCGCCGGGTCTTCCCGTACGTCCTCACCGGCGTCCTCGTGCTCGGCGTCGGCGCCGGCGCGACCTTCACCGGCGTCACCGTCTCGTCGGCCGACCGCACCGCGCCCACCGTCGCCTGGGAGGAGCCGCCCGCCACGGGCAAGGACCCCGCCGCGACCAACCTCGGCAAGGGCCGGGCCTCGACCCCGCTGAGCAAGCTGCTGCTGCCGGTGCCCGACGGCTACGGCCTCGGGCCCGACATCGAGCAGTACGGCAACGACGGCGAGGTCAGCGCGCGCGACGCCCGCGCCCTGCTCAAGCAGGCGGGCAAGGGCCTGACCGGCAAGAAGCGCCGCGACTTCGACAAGCGCGTCGACAAACTCGGCATCCAGGGCATCGCCATGCGCTCCTACGAGACGGACGACTCCACCCTCGTCGTCGACATCCAGGTGGTGCACCTCAAGAACAAGCGGTACGGCGCCGAGATGCACGAGCTGCGCTCCGAGGTCGCCGGCATCCTGAAGTTCCCCAAGGGACCGAAGATCGACGGCCACAAGAACGCCGCCTGCTGGGTGATGCCGCAGCCGAAGGGCGGCGACAAGGAGGAGCGGGAGAACAGCCTCGACGGCATGGTCTGCTCCGCGCACGACTCCGAGTACTCCGTCACCGTCACCGCCTCCGGCACCCGGCCCTTCGACAGGTCCGCCGTCGCCGAGCTGGTGAAGAAGCAGCTCGACCACATCAAGTCCCCGGGGGAGTACGTATGACCGCGACCGAGCCGACGGACGGCACGACGACCGAAACGACGGCCGGCGCCACGCCCGAGGCGGGGCATGACGTGACGGCCGTGGCGGCGCCTGAGGCGGCCCCCGAGGTGACGACCGAGGCAGTGCCTGAGGCGGCCCCCGAGACAAGCCCCGAAGCGACGGCCGAGGTGACGGCCGAGACGCTCCCTGACGCGACGGCCGAGGCGACGGCCGAGACGCCCCCCGAGGCGACGGCCGAGACGGCTCCCGACGTGGTGGCGCCCGCGGCGGCTGCCGCCGTTCCGGTGCAGGCCGGGCCCGCCCGTTCCCGCCGCGTCCTCGGGGCCGTCGCCCGCTGGGCCGCCGCCGTGGTCGTCTGCGGTGGGCTCGGGGCCGGGACCGCCGCCGCGATCACCTCGATGGAGCGCACCGACGTGCCCGGTCTCGCGACCGAGAGCGACGGCCGCTGGGCGTACCCGAAGCTGAGCCTGCCGCCGCTGCCCGAAGGGTCCCCGCGGCCCTTCACCGACGGCAACGAGGGCGAGATCCACCACGCCGAGCTGCACAAGCTGCTGCTGCCCGCGCCCGCCGGTGCGACCGTGGACCCCAAGCTCGACGGCGGCTGGGTGGGCGTGGACCAGTACCTCTCCCTCTACGCCGAGGACCAGCGCGACGACCTGAAGCAGGCCCTGGACGACTCGGCGCTGCGGCACGTCACCGCCCGCGCCTGGACCATGCCGGACGGCACCAAGAGCGCCGTCTACCTGCTGCGCTTCAAGTCGGTCTCCTTCTCGGAGACGTTCAAGGACGAGGCCGTGGACGCCGGCTCCGCCGACACGGTGCTCCTGGACGGCGTGCAGTACGTCGAGACCGACGCGCTCGGCGACGACGTACGGGTGACGGACACGGCGCTGTACGCGGTGTCCGAGAAGAAGCCCTACGGCCCCGAGCAGACCCGCTGGGCCTACATCCAGGCGGGCGACACACTCGCCCTCGTCGTCCAGTCCCGCAAGGGGGAGGCCGCGGCCGTGCCCTTCCAGCAGACGGTGACCCTGCAGAACCAGCTGCTCGGCTGAGGCCCACCTCACCGAGAGGGCCCGGCCCCCGCCCACTAAGCTGGGGGCCGGCCCGTCCGCCTTCACCGCTCACCGAGGAGCACCAAGTGATCGTCTTTTTCGAAGTCCTGCTCGCGCTGGTCTGCGTCGCGGTGCTCGCCTTCGCCGGTCTCACCGTGAAGAAGCTGTACCAGGGCCAGCGCTGACCGCCTCCCCAGAACGCCCCACACAGATCGCCTCCACACAGATCGCCTGAGTTGCCCATGATCCAGATTCCGTCCGATCTCAACCCGGGGCTCGTCCCCCTCGCGTTCCTGCTCGGTACGTGGGAGGGCGCGGGCGTCTCCGACTTCCCCGGCGCCGAGAAGTGCAACTTCGGCCAGTCCGTGACCTTCAGCCACGACGGCCGGGACTTCCTCGAGTACCACTCGCACTCCTGGGTCCTCGACGCCGAGGGCAACAAGGTGCGCCCGCTGGAGAGCGAGAGCGGCTACTGGCGGATCGACAAGGACCGCAAGGTCGAGATCGTCATGGTCCGCGACCAGGGCGTGGTCGAGGTCTGGTACGGCGAGCTCGCCGACCAGAAGCCGCAGATCGACATCGTGACGGACGCCGTCGCCCGCACCGAGGCCTCCGGCCCGTACAGCGGTGGCAAGCGCCTCTACGGCTACGTCAAGAGCGACCTGATGTGGGTCGGCGAGAAGGCGACCCCCGAGGTCCCGCTGCGCCCCTACATGTCGGCGCACCTCAAGAAGGTCGTCACCCCGGAGGAGGTCGCCGAGATGGCGCGCAACCTCCCGGACATGCCCGACGACGGCATCGCCTTCTTCAAGTAGGACGCTTCCGTTCCCACGGCACGCTCCTGGTGCTTCCGCCGCGCCCTCCTACACTGGGGGGCGTGGTGAGCACCGACTGGAAGAGCGATCTGAGGCAGCGCGGTTACCGGCTGACGCCTCAGCGCCAGCTTGTCCTCGAGGCGGTGGACGCGCTGGAGCACGCCACCCCGGACGACATCCTCGTCGAGGTCCGCAAGACCGCCTCCGGCGTGAACATCTCCACCGTCTACCGGACCCTGGAGCTCCTGGAGGAGCTCGGTCTGGTCAGCCACGCCCATCTGGGGCACGGGGCGCCGACCTATCACCTCGCCGACCGGCACCACCACCTGCACCTGGTCTGCCGGGACTGCTCCGAGGTCATCGAGGCGGACGTGGAGGTGGCCGCCGACTTCACCGGGAAGCTCCGCGACACCTTCGGCTTCGAGACCGACATGAAGCACTTCGCCATCTTCGGCCGGTGCCGGGACTGCGCGCGGAAGCACGCCGCCGCCGAGTCGTAGTCGCCGAGTCGTACGCTTTTCCCATGAAGAGCCCTCTGCTGTCCCTGCCCGGCGCCGTCCCCGCCGAAGGCCGTGACGAAGGCGTCGCCGCGCACTACGGCGATCTGTTCCGCGAGCAGCGGACCCTCGCCGACGGCACCGGTTTCGTCGACCTCTCGCACCGCGGTGTCGTCACCGTCACCGGCGACGACCGGCTGAGCTGGCTGCACCTGCTGCTCACCCAGCACGTCAGCGACCTTCCGGCCGGCCTGGCCACGGAGGCGCTGATCCTCTCCGCGAACGGGCACATCGAGCACGCGCTGTACCTCGTCGACGACGGCGAGACGGTCTGGGCCCACGTCGAGCCGGGCACGCAGGCCGATCTCGTCGCGTACCTCGAGTCGATGAAGTTCTTCTACCGGGTCGAGGTCGCCGACCGTACGGAGGAGTTCGCGGTCGTCCACCTGCCGGCCGGGTCCATCGCCGAGGTGCCCGAGGGCGTGGTCGTACGGGAGACCCCGTACGGCCGCGATCTGTTCCTGCCGCGCGCCGACCTGGAGCCGTTCGCCTCCTCCCACGGGCCGGCGGCCGGCGTCCTCGCGTACGAGGCGCTGCGCGTCGAGGCGCACCGGCCGCGGCTCGGTTTCGAGACCGACCACCGGACCATCCCGCACGAGATCGGCCTGATCGGCAGCGCCGTCCACCTCCAGAAGGGCTGCTACCGCGGCCAGGAGACGGTCGCCCGCGTGCAGAACCTGGGCAAACCGCCGCGCCGGCTCGTCTTCCTGCACCTGGACGGCAGCGAGGTGCACCTGCCGGGTCCGGGGACGCCGGTACGGCTGGCCGCGGACGGCGAG
Organism: Streptomyces sp. NPDC012637; assembly: GCF_042954805.1. Classification (NCBI taxonomy): domain Bacteria; kingdom Bacillati; phylum Actinomycetota; class Actinomycetes; order Kitasatosporales; family Streptomycetaceae; genus Streptomyces; species Streptomyces sp. NPDC012637. The sequence goes on along the minus strand of NZ_JBIBDS010000002.1, from coordinate 985,711 downwards.
GAGGGCCGGCAGCTGGGCTTCGTCACGAGTTCGGCGCGTCACCACGAGCTGGGCCCGATCGCGCTGGCCCTGGTGAAGCGGAACGTGCCGGTGGACGCGGACCTGATCGCGGGGACGACGGCCGCGGCGCAGGAGATCGTCGTCGAGCCGTAGGGCGTCGGGCCGTCGAGCCGTGGCCCAGTGGAGCCGTGGCCCCGTCGAGCAGTAGCCCCCGTCGAGTCGTAGGGCGTCGAGCCGTACGACCGTCGGGCTCGGCCCTCGATCCCGGCTCCACCTCGACGCCTCGGGCTCAGGCCTCGATCAGGCGGGCTCAGACCTCGATCAGGACCGTGAACGGGCCGTGATTCGTGAGCGAGACGCGCATGTCCGCTCCGAACCGGCCCGTCTCCACGTGCGCGCCCAGCTGCCGCAGCTGCGCCACGACCTCGTCGACGAGCGGTTCGGCGACCGGGCCGGGGGCGGCCGCGTTCCAGGTGGGGCGGCGGCCCTTGCGGGCGTCTCCGTAGAGGGTGAACTGGGAGATGACGAGCAGCGGCGCGTTCACGTCGGAGCAGGACTTCTCGGCCTCCAGCACCCGGACGGACCAGAGCTTTCTGGCCAATTGCGCGGCCTTCTCGGGAGTGTCGTCGTGGGTCACCCCGACCAGGACGCACAGCCCCTCGCCGACGATCTCTCCGACGGTCTCCCCTGCCACGACGACGCTCGCGCCGTCCACCCGCTGCACCACTGCTCGCATACCGACCAACCTACCGATCGTCCCACCGGCTGACGTAGCGAGGGCCGAACGGGTGCAGACCGCCTGCGTGCGCCGGGGCGGGAGTGGCACCATGCGTGGGAGGCGGTGCGGTTCCGCACCGGTCGAGGGGACGATTCACATGAGTGCACCTGGCACCGGGCACACGCCGTCCGGTCCCGTACCGCTGACCCGCGCCGGCGGCGCAGCTGCCGGACGTGCGGTCGGGCGCCCGCCCGTGCAGCGGACCGCCGAGCCCGACCTGCCGGACCGGCCCGAGCCGGACCTCGCCGCGTTGCGGCTGCCCGAGCTGAGGGCGCTGCGCCGTGACGCGCAGGGCGACGAGGCCGACCTCAGTTACGTGCGGCGGATGCTGCAGGGCCGCATCGACATCCTGCGGGCGGAGCTGGCGCGGCGTACCGACCCGGAGGCGCCGGTGGTGGACCGGCTGTCGGAGATCCTCGCTGACACGCCGTCCCGGCCCGGGGCGGTGGCGCGTTCGGCGCGGCACGTGACGCTGTCCACGCCGCGCGGCGAGGAGTACCGGCGGCTCGCGGCCGAGATGCTCTCGGAGGTCGAGCTGTCGGACCTGACGGCCCGTACGGACGAGGAGCTGCACGCGGCGATGGGCCGGCTCGCGGGCTACGAGCAGCAGGTCTCGCGCAGCCGGCAGCAGCTGCAGCGGACCGCGGACGACTGCAGCGCGGAGATCGCCCGCCGCTACCGCGAGGGCGAGGCACAGGTCGACGACCTGCTGGCGTGAGGCCGGGGGCGCCACCTGCCCGGCGCGAGGGCCGGCCGCGACCTGCCGGCCTGACACGCGGGCCGCGACCTGCCGGCGGAGGGCCGGGCCGCGGACGGTCGGCGTAGGCCGGCCGTGACCTGCGGCGTGAGGCCGGGGGCCCGGAAAGTCGGGTGCGGGTCCCGCGGCCTCGCGCATAGCCTCGAAGGATGAGCCTTGAGGTGCGCACGATCGACGAGTCGGAGTTCCCCGAATGGCTGCGGACCAGGCGGGTGGGCTTCCTCCGGCCTCCGGGGGCGGTGGCCGACGAGGAGGTCGCGGACAGGCTGCCGCACACCGATCTCTCGCGTACCTACGGCGCCTTCGAGCGCGGCCGGATGGTCGCCACCTTCCAGTCGTACGGCCAGCGGCTGAGCACGGTCGGCGGCGCGGATCTGGCCGCCGACGCGGTCACCGGCGTCACGGTCGCCCCGACGCACCGCCGACGCGGCCTGCTCAGCCGGATGATGGCCGACGACCTGGCGCTCGCGAAGGAGCGCGGCGACGCGTGCGCGACGCTGATCGCCGCCGAGTACCCCATCTACGGGCGGTTCGGCTTCGGCGCGGCCAGCTGGGTGACCGAGTGGGCGGTCGACGTGACCCGCTCCGGGTTCGACCGCCGCTGGTCCGGACCGACGGCCGAGGAGGGCGGCGGGCGGATCGACTTCTCCGACGGCGCCGAGATCCGCAAGGAGGGCCCGGCGCTGCACCGCGCGCTCGCCGCGCAGCGGGCCGGGATCACCGACCGTACGTCCCGGGGTTGGGACGTCGGCACGGGCAACGCCTACCACTCCGATCCGTGGACCGAGCCGTTCTACGCCGTCTACCGCTCCGGGTCCGGCGAGGTCGAGGGCTACGTCGCGTACACGGCGGACGACCGGTGGAACGACAACAAGCAGCCGGTGAACACGGCGAGCGTGCGCGACCTGATCGCCGTCACCCCGGCCGCCGAGCGCGCGCTGTGGCGTTTCGTGTGCTCGGTCGACTGGATCACCCGTGTGAGGACCGGCTACCGCGCGCCCGACGACATCCTGCCGCTGCTGCTGCCCGACCCGCGCGCCGCGCAGGTCCTGACGCACGCGGACATGCTCTGGATGCGGGTCCTGGACGTGCCGCAGGTACTGGAGCCGCGGACGTACGCGACGGAGGGCAGCCTGGTCCTGGACGTGAAGGACGCGGCCGGGTTCGCGGGCGGGCGCTTCCGGCTCGACGCCTCGCCGGAGGGCGGCGCCTGCGCGCCGACGGACGCCTCGCCGGACCTCGTCCTCGACGTGGCCGACCTGGCGACGCTGGCGCTCGGAGACGAGTCGGCCGTACGGCTCGCCGCACTCGGCCGGATCGAGGAGACCGCCGCCGGGGCGGCGGCCAGGGCGGACCTGCTGCTGCGGGCGCCGCGGCGACCGTGGAGCATGGACATCTTCTGACCGAAAGCGTGTGGGGCACGCGGAGCATGTGGGGCACGCGGAGCATGTGGGGCACGCGGATCATGAGGGGCACGCGGAGCATGTGGAGTACGCGGAGCATGTGGAGCATGCGGGGCTTGTGGAGGGTGTGGGTTTCTTGAGCGGGCTGCGGGAGCTGAAGAAGGAGCGGACGCGGCAGACGCTTTCGGAGGTGGCCATCGGGCTCTTTCTGGAGAAGGGCTTCGACGCGGTGTCGGTCGCGGAGATCGCCGCGGCGGCGGAGGTGTCGAAGCCGACGCTGTTCCGCTACTTCCCCGCCAAGGAGGACCTGGCGCTGCACCGGTTCGCCGACCACGAGGACGAGCCGGCCCGGGTGGTCGCCGCCGCGCGGGAGGCCGGCGTCGCGCCGCTCGACGCCCTGCGCGACCACGTGCTCGCGGGCCTGGCCCGGCGCGACCCCGTGACGGGCCTCAACGACGCGCCGGGCGTGCTCGCCTTCCTGCGCCTCCTGTACGGCACGCCTGCGCTGGTCGCCCGCATGTCGGAGTACCAGGGCCGTTCGGAGGAGGCGCTGGCGGAAGCGCTGGTCGGGGTCGGCGGTAGCGGCGGGGGTGAGGGGAGCGGCCCGTTGGCGGCGCGGCTCGCCGCGGCGCAGATCGTGGCGGTGCTGCGGGTCCTCGCGCACGACAACGTACGGCGGATCACGGCGGGCGAGAAGGTCGAGGAACTGCTGCCGGAGGCGGAGGCGGCGACGCGCGAAGCCTTCCGGCGGCTGGCGGAGGGCCTGCCGTACGGCGGCGGCAGCGATGCGAGGGTGTGACCTCGTAAAAAATGTAACCGAGTAACGTTTCTCGTCTACTCTGGGGTCATGAAGACCCCCCAGTCGCTCCGTCATGACCTCGACCAGGAACGCGCACACCACGACGCCTGCCGCGCCGCCCTCGCCCGTATGGCCGAGGACGTCGAGGAACAGGTCGTCATCGGCGAGGACACCGCCGCCTCCGGGGCCGACGCCGAGGTGCTCGGCCACCACCTGCGCAGCCGCGCCAAGGTCTTCCGCGAGATGCCGCCAGGTCCGCTGTTCTTCGGCCGCCTCGACCGCGAGGACGGCCAGGTCCACCACATCGGCCGCCGCCGGATCGCCGAGCACCCGTCCGCCCCGCCGCTCGTCGTCGACTGGCGGGCGCCCGTCTCCCGCGCGTACTACCAGGCCGGACCGCAGGACCCGCAGGGCGTCGTACGGCGCCGCAGGTTCGGCTGGGCGCCGGGCAGCCTCGGCGCGACCGAGGACCTGACGGCACTGGAGGACGAGCGGCTGGCGGGGGCGCGGGCGGTGGGAGAGGTGCCGGCGGTTGCGCCGCCGGCAGGTGCATCACCGGCGGGCGCAGTGCCGGTGGGGGCGGTGCCGGCGGGCGCATCAGCGGCGGGCGAAGGTCCGGCAGGCGACGGTTCGGCCGGCGAGGTGCCGGCAGGCGACGGGTCGGCCGGCGAGGTGCCGGAAGGCGAAGGTCCGGCCGGCGACGGGTCGGCCGGCGAGGTGCCGGAAGGCGAAGGTCCGGCCGGCGACGGGTCGGCTGGCGAGGTGCCGGCAGGCGACGGGTCGGCCGGCGAGGTGCCGGAAGGCGAAGGTCCGGACGGCGACGGTTCGGCCGGCGAGGTGCCGGCAGGCGAAGGTCCGGCCGGCGACGGTTCGGCCGGTGAAGGGATCGGGTGCCCGGCGGCGGCGGAGTCCGGCGTGAGCGCGATCCTCGCGGGGGAGATCGAGCGGCCCCGCGTCGGTCCCATGCGGGACATCGCCGCGACCCTCCAGCCCGAGCAGGACGACCTGGTGCGCTCCGGACCGGCCGACTCCCTGTGCGTGCAGGGCGCGCCCGGCACCGGCAAGACCGCCGTCGGCCTGCACCGCGCCGCGTACCTCCTCTACACCCACCCGCAGCGCCTCCAGCGGTCCGGACTCCTCGTCCTGGGTCCCAACCGCACCTTCCTCTCCTACATCTCCGAGGTGCTGCCCGCGCTCGGCGAGACCGGTGTGCGCCAGTCGACGGTCGCCGAGGAGATCGCCCGGCACGAGGTACGCGCCGAGGACGACGAGGCGGCGGCCCGGATCAAGCACGACCCGCGGATGGCCGAGGTGCTCCGCCGGGTCCTGTACGCGCGGGTCGACCCGGCGCCCGCCGAGGACCTGGCCGTCCCCGACGGCTCGTACCGCTGGCGCGTGCCCGCCCACGAACTCGCCGCGATCGTCGCCGACGTACGGGCGGAGGCCCCGCCCTACGCCGTCGGCCGCGAACGGGTGCGGGCCAGGATCGTCCGCTCCCTCCAGCTCCGGGCCGAACGCCGGGCCGGGCCGCAGGGCGCCGCCTGGGTGCGCCGGATCCAGCGGGCCCGGCCGGTGTCGGCGGCGGTGGAGGCCTGCTGGCCCAAGGTCACCCCGGAGGAGGTGCTCGCCGCCTTCCTCACCGACCCGGACGCCTTCCTCACCGACCCGGGCGCCTTCCTCCCCAGCCCGGACCCCACCGGCCCGGACGGCACCGGTTCGGGGGCCACGGGTCCGGACATGACCGGCTCGGGCGCCCCCGGCTCGGGCGCCCCCGGTTCGGGCGCCCCTGGCTCGGGCGCCCCTGGCTCGGGCGCCCCCGGCCCGAACGGCGCCCGCCCGGACGGCGAGTTGCTGACGGCGGACGAGCGGGCGGCCGTTCGCTGGGCCAGGCCCCCGCGCTCGTACCGCGGTGCCCGCTGGAGCTCCGCCGACCTCGTCCTCCTCGACGAGCTGGCCGGGCTGATCGAGCGGCCCGAGGGTTACGGGCATGTGGTCGTCGACGAGGCCCAGGACCTCTCGCCCATGGAGTGCCGGGCCATCGCGCGCCGGGCGGACTTCGGCTCTCTGACCGTGCTCGGCGACCTGGCGCAGGGCACCACGCCCTGGGCGGCGCGCGACTGGCGCGAGCAGCTGGCCCACCTGGGCAAGCCGGACGCCGCGGTGGTGCCGTTGACCACCGGCTACCGGGTTCCGGCCGCCGTCGTCGACCTCGCCAACCGGCTCCTTCCGGAGCTCGGCGCCGGCGTGCCGGCCGGGCGTTCGCTGCGCGCGGGCGGCGCGGTGGGCGTGCGCCGGGTCGCGGACCTGGTGGCGGGCGCGGCCGACGCGGTACGGGCGGCACTGGCGGAGGAGGGCTCGGTGGGAGTGATCGCGACGGACGCGCTGGCGGGCCGGCTGCGGGAGTCGGGCATCGAGGGCCTTGACGGCGCCGACGGACCCTGGGGCGCCGATGCGTTCGGCGGGTCTGGCGGGTCTGGCGGGTTTGGCGGGCCAGGTGGGCCAGGTGGGCCAGGTGGGTCGGACGGGAGCGACGGGTTCGGCGGGGTCGACGGGTCCGGGGGCGCCGACGGGCCCGCCGGGTCCCACGAGTCCGATGGGTCCCACGGGCCTGCCGGGTCCCACGGGCCTGCCGGGTCCCACGGCTCCGGCGGGTCCAGCGGGTCTGGCGGGTCTGGCGGGAGCGGCCCTCGCGGTGGTCGTGCCGGGCGGGTCTCCGTAGTGCCCGCTTCCCTCGCCAAGGGCCTGGAGTACGACCACGTCGTGGTCGTCGAGCCCGCGGCGATCGTGGCGGCCGAACCGCGCGGCCTGCACCGGCTGTACGTGGTGCTGACGCGCGCGGTGTCCCGGCTCGACCTGGTGCACAGCGAGCCGCTGCCGACCGCGCTCAGGCGGTGAGGGCGACCTCGGGGCTGCGCTTCTCGCTCTCCGGCCCCTGGGGCGCCGCCTTCCTCGGCGTACGGAGCAGGGCGAAGGCGACGGCGAAGGCGGCGACGAGCAGTCCGGCGCCGACGGCGAAGGCGAGGTGGTAGCCGCCGGTCAGGGCCTCGGCGGCGGACCGGCCCGCCGCGGTGAGGGACTCGGTGCGGGCGGCGGCCAGGGTGGAGAGCACGGCGACGCCGAGGGCCATGCCGATCTGCTGCGTGGTGTTGAACAGGCCGGAGGCCAGGCCCGCGTCCTCCTCCCTCGCGCCCGACATGGCGAGCGAGGTCAGCGCGGGCAGCGCGAGCCCGAACCCGGCGGCGAGCAGCATCACGGGCAGCAGGTCGACGGCGTACGAGGCGCGGACCGGGACCCGGGCGAGCAGGCCGAGCACCCCGACGAGCAGGACGAGCCCGGTGAGCAGGACGTTCCGCTCGCCGAAGCGGGCGATGAGGCGGGCCGAGAGGCCGAGCGAGACCACGCCGATGACCGCCGCGGCGGGCAGCATCGCGAGGCCGGTCTCCGCGGCTCCGTAGCCGAGCACCTTCTGCAGGTAGAGCGCCACCAGGATCTGGAAGGAGAACAGCGCGGCGACCATCAGCATCTGGACCAGGTTGGCGCCGGCGACGGCGCGGGAGCGCAGGATCCGCAGCGGCATCAGGGGCTGGGCGGCGGTGGCCTGGCGGACCAGGAAGCCGGCGAGGAGGACGAGCGCGAGGGCGCCGAGGCCGAGGGTGTGCGCCGAACCCGCCCCGTACTCCTCGATCTTGACGACGGCGTAGATGCCGGTCGTCAGGCCGGAGGTGACGAGCAGGGCTCCGGTGACGTCCGCGCCGCCGCGGGTCCGTGCCGGGCCGTCGGCGGGGAGGGCGCGGAGCGCGAGGAGGAGGGCGGCGGCGCCGATGGGCAGGTTGATGAAGAAGATCCAGTTCCAGGTGAGGGCGTCGGTGAGGAGACCGCCGGCGACCTGGCCGATGGAGGCACCGGCGGCGCCGGTGAAGCTGAACACGGCGATGGCCTTGGCGCGTTCGCGGGGTTCGGTGAAGAGCGTGACGAGGATGCCGAGGCTGACGGCGGAGGCCATCGCGCTGCCGACGCCCTGGAGGAAGCGGGCGGCGATCAGGACGCCGGGCGAGCCGGCGACCCCGGCGAGCAGCGAGGCGGCGGTGAAGACGGCGGTCCCGGCGAGGAACATCCGCTTGCGGCCGAGGAGGTCGCCGAGGCGGCCGGCGAGGAGGAGCAGGGCGCCGAAGGCGATGAGGTAGGCGTTGACGACCCAGCTCAGGCCGACCGGGGTGAAGCCGAGGTCGGCCTGGATGGCGGGCATGGCGACGGTGACGATGCTGCCGTCGAGGACGGTCATCAGCATGGCGGTGGCGAGGACGCCGAGGGCCGTCCAGCGGGAGGACCAGAGGGAGGGAGAGGGGGAGGGCGAAGAGGAGGAAGGCGAGGAATGGGACGAGGGGGAAGGTGAGGACGAGGGCGAAGAAGAGGGCGAAGAAGAGGTGCGCATGGCGGTTCTCCTGTCGAGTAGGCGCGACAGGTAGGACGCTAGCAGATAGTTTTGTTGTAGACCATCTATCTCGGATCGGATGATCCGGTGAGGGGGTCGGCCGAGGCGTGGCCGGCCCGGCTCAGGTGGTCTTCTGGCGAGCCCTGCGGGCGGTGTGCGGTCCCTCGACGGGCGTCTCCAGATGGCCGGTGACCAGCCGGTTCAGCGCCCGGACGAGGACTTCGCGCTCGTCGTCGGGCAGCGAGCCCAGCGCACCCGCGTGCACCTCGTCGGCGATCTTCTGGCTGCGGGCGGCGACCTTCGCCCCCTCCTCGGTCACCGCGATGATCCGCGCCCGCCGGTCGCTGCTCGACGGTCGCCGCTCGGCGAGGCCGGCCTTCTCCAGTGCGTCCACGGTGACCACCATCGTGGTCTTGTCCATGTCGCCGATCTCGGCGAGCTGGGCCTGGGTCCGCTCCTCCTCGAGGGCGTGGACCAGCACGCAGTGCATACGTGCGGTCAGCCCGATCTCGGCGAGCCGGGCGGCCATCTGCGTGCGCAGCACATGGCTGGAATGGTCGAGGAGGTAGGAGAGGTCGGGCTCGGTGCGGGTGGGTGCCATGGCAGTCATGCGGCCCAGGGTAACGAGAACGGTTCCGTTGCGGACGATCGGTGAACGGATCAGTCAGGACCCGGTTGGGGCGTCGGTGGCAGTCTGGGAGCATGCGGTTCCTGATCTTCCTCGACGTGGACGGTCCTCTGATCCCCTTCGGCGGACCGGGCCCGCACCCGGCCCACGCCCCCGAACCGCCGCCGGACGCCCACCCGCTGCTCCACCGCGTGGACCCGGCCCATGGCCTCCGGGTGACGTCCCTCGCGGCGTTCGGCGGCGAGCTCGTCTGGGCCACGACCTGGGGCGCGGACGCGAACGAGGTGCTCGCGCCGCGCCTCGGACTGCCGCCGCTGCCGGTGGTGTCCTGGCCGGACGACGATGAGGCCGGAGCCGGAGCCGGGGCCGATGTCGGCGCCCGAGTTGGTGCCGATGCCGACGTCGACGGGGATGTCGATGGGGACGTCGACGCCGTGGCGGGCCTCCACTGGAAGACCCGCGCGCTCGCCGCCTGGGCGGCGGGTCGCCCGTACGTCTGGCTCGACGACGAGATCACCTCGGCCGACCGCACCTGGGCCCGGGCCCACCACCCGGCGCCCGCGCTGCTGAGACGCGTGGACCCGCGTACGGGCCTCACGGAGGCGGACTACCGGGCGGTCGAGGCCTGGGCGCGGGCCGATCGGCGAGGTGCTTCCTAGCCGCGGTGCTTCCCGGTTCGGGCGCGGTGCTTCCCGGTTCGGGCGCGGTGCTTCCCGGTTCGGGCGCGAGGTTTCCCGGCCGTGATGCTCTCCGGCCGAGATGCCTGCTAGCCGCGCGGCTGGTTGAAGCGGAGCATGTTGCCCGCCGGGTCGCGGAAGGCGCAGTCGCGGACGCCGTAGGGCTGGTCCATGGGCTCCTGGAGGACCTCGCCGCCCGCCGCGCGGACGCGTTCGAAGGTGGCGTCCACGTCGTCGGTGCGGAAGATGACGCCGCGCAGCATGCCCTTGGCGAGGAGTTCGGCCGCGGCCTGGCGGTCGGAGGCCGGGGCGTTCGGGTCGGCGAGCGGGGGCTCCAGGACGATCTCGACGTCCGGCTGGTCCGGCGAACCGACGGTCACCCAGCGCATGCCCTCGAAGGAGACGTCGTTGCGGACCTCAAGGCCGAGGGCGTCGCGGTAGAAGGCGAGCGCCTTGTCGTGGTCGTCGACGGCGATGAAGCACTGTGCGAGATTGATGGTGGTGTTCATGGCCCCGACGCTACGAGGCCGGGGCGCTTTCCGCTTCTCCGTTCCTGACCGGTTTCGCGGCCGCAGTCCCGCCCCGCGTCGGGCGGGTCAGGAACATCGCCACGCACGCGGGAATCGGCTCGCCCGCCTCGTGGTTCCGCGCCCGGTACGCGCTCGGACTCTCCCCGACCAGCTCGGTGAAGCGCGTGCTGAACGAGCCCAGCGACGTACAGCCCACCGCGAAGCAGACCTCCGTCACGCTCAGGTCGCCGCGCCGCAGCAGCGTCTTGGCCCGCTCGACGCGACGGGTCATGAGGTAGCTGTAGGGGGTTTCCCCGTACGCGGCGCGGAAGCTGCGCTGGAAGTGGCCCGTCGACATGAGGGCGGCCCGGGCGAGGGCCGGGACGTCCAGCGGCTCCGCGTAGTCGCGGTCGATCATGTCCCGGGCCCGGCGCAGTCTGACCAGGTCGTCGATGGTCTGTGGCGTCACAGTGCCCAGGATGGCACGGCCCGCGGACACCGGACCGGTTGTCCACAGGCGGACCCGTCGTGCACGAAGAGAGGGCCCGTCGTGCACGACCGGGCGGGCCCGTCGTGCACAGGCCGGGCGGTTGTCCACAGATGAGCAGGAATCGAGAAGCACGGCGACCGCCCCGCGCCTAGCCTGGCTCCCAGGACACCAGAGCCGGACACCAGAGCAGACATCCAAGCCGGACCCCGAGAGCCGGACCCCAGAGCAGGGCAGCACGGGAGAGACGACGCCATGAGCAAGCCGCACGCAGCCGACAGCCACGACCTGATCCGCGTGCACGGCGCGCGCGAGAACAACCTGAAGGACGTCAGCATCGAGATCCCCAAGCGCCGCCTCACGGTGTTCACGGGCGTCTCGGGCTCGGGCAAGAGCTCCCTGGTGTTCGACACGATCGCCGCCGAGTCGCAGCGGCTGATCAACGAGACGTACAGCGCGTTCGTGCAGGGCTTCATGCCGTCCCTCGCCCGCCCCGACGTCGACGTGCTCGACGGTCTGACGACGGCCATCACGGTCGACCAGCAGCGGATGGGCGGCGACCCGCGCTCGACGGTCGGCACCGCCACCGACGCCAACGCGATGCTGCGCATCCTCTTCAGCCGCCTCGGCGAGCCGCACATCGGCGGCCCCAAGGCCTTCTCCTTCAACGTCGCCTCCGTCAGCGGCGCCGGCGCGGTCTCGTACGAGAAGGGCGGGAAGACCGTGAAGGAGCGGCGCTCCTTCAGCGTCACCGGCGGCATGTGTCCGCGCTGCGAGGGCCGGGGCACGGTCTCCGACATCGACCTGACCGCGCTGTACGACGACTCCAAGTCGCTCTCCGAGGGCGCGCTGACCATCCCCGGCTACACGATGGACGGCTGGTACGGCCGGATCTTCAGCGGCACCGGCTTCTTCGACATGGACAAGCCGATCCGCCGCTACACCAAGCGCGAGCTTGCCGACCTGCTCCACCGCGAGCCGACCAAGATCAAGGTCGAGGGGATCAACCTCACCTACGAGGGCCTGATCCCGAAGCTCCAGAAGTCGATGCTGTCGAAGGACGTCGACTCCCTCCAGCCGCACGTCCGCGCCTTCGTGGAGCGCGCGGTCACCTTCACCACCTGCCCCGACTGCGACGGCACCCGGCTCAACGAGGGCGCGCGCTCCTCGAAGATCGGCAAGGTGAGCATCGCCGACGCGTGCGCGATGCAGATCAGCGACCTGGCGGAGTGGGTGCGCGGCATCGACGAGCCGCCGGTCGCGCCGCTGCTCGCCACGCTCCAGCAGACCCTCGACTCGTTCGTCGAGATCGGCCTCGGCTATCTGGCGCTCGACCGCCCCTCCGGCACCCTGTCGGGCGGAGAGGCGCAGCGCGTCAAGATGATCCGCCACCTCGGTTCCTCGCTCACCGACGTCACGTACGTGTTCGACGAGCCGACCACCGGTCTGCACCCGCACGACATCCGGCGCATGAACGACCTGCTGCTGCGGTTGCGCGACAAGGGCAACACGGTCCTGGTCGTGGAGCACAAGCCCGAGACGATCGCGATCGCCGACCACGTCGTCGACCTCGGTCCGGGCGCGGGCACGGCGGGCGGCAGCGTCTGCTTCGAGGGGACCGTCGCGAGGCTGCGGAAGAGCGGCACCGTCACCGGGCGGCACTTCGGCGACCGGGCCTCGATCAAGGAGTCGGTGCGCAAGCCCACCGGCACCCTGGAGATCCGCGGCGCGAACGCCAACAACCTCCAGGACGTCGACGTCGACATCCCGCTCGGCGTGCTCGCCGTCGTCACCGGTGTCGCCGGCTCCGGCAAGAGCTCCCTCGTGCACGGCTCGATCCCGGCGGGCGCCGGCGTGGTCTCGGTCGACCAGGGCGCGATCCGTGGTTCGCGGCGCAGCAATCCGGCGACGTACACCGGCCTGCTCGACCCGATCCGCAAGGCCTTCGCCAAGGCCAACGGCGTGAAGCCGGCCCTCTTCAGCGCCAATTCGGAGGGCGCCTGCCCGACCTGCAACGGCGCCGGGGTGATCTACACGGACCTCGCGATGATGGCCGGGGTCGCGACGGTCTGCGAGGAGTGCGAGGGCCGGCGGTTCCAGGCCGCGGTGCTCGAATACCACTTCGGCGGGCGGAACATCGCCGAGGTGCTCGCGATGTCCGTGCAGGAGGCCGAGCGGTTCTTCGGCGCGGGCGAGGCGCGCACCCCCGCCGCCCACCGCATCCTGGAGCGGCTCGCCGACGTCGGCCTCGGTTATCTGAGCCTCGGTCAGCCGCTCACCACGCTGTCCGGCGGCGAGCGGCAGCGGCTCAAGCTGGCGACGCACATGGGCGACAAGGGCGGGGTGTACGTGCTCGACGAGCCGACCGCGGGGCTGCACCTGGCGGACGTCGAGCAGCTGCTCGGGCTCCTGGACCGGCTGGTCGACTCGGGCAAGTCCGTGATCGTCGTCGAGCACCACCAGGCGGTCATGGCGCACGCGGACTGGATCGTCGACCTCGGCCCGGGCGCCGGTCACGACGGCGGCCGGATCGTCTTCGAGGGCACGCCCGCCGACCTGGTCGCGGCCCGCTCCACCCTCACCGGCGAGCACCTCGCGGAGTACGTCGGCGCGTGACGTCCGGGAGCCCGCCCGCCGGTCACGGCCCAGCACGGCCGGACACGGCCTGGCCGGCCGATCACCGCCGATCGCGGCTGGTCGCGGCCGGACGGGCCGTTCTAGGCCGGGGCGGGGGCCGGGTGCGTCGCCCGTACGCGGAAGGTGCGGCGGTACGTGTCCGGGGGCACCCCGACCGTACGGGCGAAGTGCCGGCGCAGAGTCGTGGCGGTCCCCATCCCGGTGGCCGCCGCGATGGTCTCCATGCCGTCGTCGGTGGTCTCCAGGAGCTCCTGGGCGCGCCGGATCCGTTGCGCGAGCAGCCAGCGCAGCGGGGTCGTGCCGGTCACCGCGTGGAAGTGGCGGGCCAGATGACGGCTGCTCATCCCGGCCCGCCGGGCCAGGTCCTCGACGGTCAGCGGCCGGTCGAGCCGGGCCATGACCCACGGGAACAGCTCGCCCAGCGGGTGGTTGCCGGGCGCCGGAACCGGCGTGGTGACGAACTGGGCTTGGCCGCCGTCCCGGTGCGGCGGTACGACGAGCCGTCGGGCGACCGTGTTGGCGACGGCCGAGCCGTGGTCGAGCCGGACGAGGTGCAGACACAGGTCGAGGGCGGCGGCCTTGCCGGCGGAGGTGAGGACGCTGCCGTTGTCGACGTAGAGCACGTCCGGGTCGACCGTCACGCGGGGATGGCGTGCGGCGAGGACGTCGGTGTGCGCCCAGTGGGTGGTCGCCCGCCTGCCGTCGAGCAGCCCGGCGGCCGCGAGCACGAACGCGCCGGTGCAGAGCGAGGCGACCCGGGCGCCCGCCTCGTGGGCGGCGCGCACGGCGTCGACGAGGGCGGCGGGCGGGGCGACGTCGACGTCCGCCCAGCCGGGGACGATCACGGTGCGGGCGTCGCGGAGCCGGTCGAGCCCGTGGTCGGGTTCGAGCAGGAACCGCCCGGCGCGGACGGGGCCGGGCCCGCAGACGGTGAGGTCGTAGTCGCGGGAGAACACCTCGTAGGCGACGGCGAGTTCGAAGTGGAGCATGCCGTCGGTGACGGCGAGCGCCACGGAGGGGGCGGGAGAGGGGGCGGCGGGCCGGGCGTCCCAGGAATCCATGTCGGAAACTGTACGGGTCACGTCGTTTCCGACACTCACGGCGGCCGGGGCGCGGCGGCCAGGATGGCCGTATGACGACGCAGACGACGCAGACCGCACAGACGACGCAGACCGCACAGGCGACGCAGACGGAGCAGACGGCGGGGACGCCGGGGACCACGCAGCGGGCAGTGGTGGTGTACGGCGCGTACGGGCACACGGGCCGTTTCGTGGTGGCGGAGCTGCGGGAGCGCGGTTTCGTCCCGGTGCTCTCCGGCCGTGACGAGCGGAAGCTGAAGGAGCTGCAGGAGGCGACGGACGGCCTGGAGGTCCGCCCGGCGGCGGTGGACGACCCGGCGGCGCTCGACCGGGCGCTGGCCGGCGCGGCGGCCGTGATCAACTGCGCGGGCCCGTTCGCGACGACGGCCGCGCCGGTGATCGAGGCGGCGCTGCGCGCCGGGATCCCGTACGTGGACGTGGCGGCCGAGATCGAGGCCAACGTGGACACGCTCGCGCGGTACGCGGAGCCGGCCCGCGCGGCCGGAGTCCTGGTGGTCCCGGCGATGGCCTTCTACGGCGGGCTCGGCGATCTGCTGGCCACCGCCGCGATGGGGGAGTGGACCGCGGCGGACGAGGTGCACGTCGCGTACGGCCTGGACAGCTGGCACCCGACGGCCGGCACGCGCGCGGCGGGCGCGGTCTCCCGCGAGCGGCGCGGCGGCCGGCGCCCGGTCCACCGGGACGGCCGCCTCCAGTACCGGGACGACGCCCCGCCGAGGCTGGAGTGGGCGTTCCCGGAGCCGATGGGACCCCGGGCGGTGATCGGCGAGTTCACGATGGCGGACGTCGTCACGGTGCCGAGCCATCTCGCCGTACCCGAGGTGCGCACGTACATGACGACCGAGGCGGCAGGCGACCTGGCCGCCGCGGACACCCCGCCGCCGGCCCCGGCCGACGAGAGCGGCCGCTCCGCGCAGACCTTCCTGATCGACGTCCTGGTCCGCTCCGGCGCCGAGGAGCGCCGCGCGGTCGCGACGGGCCGGGACATCTACGCGGTGACGGCGCCGCTGGCGGTCGAGGCCGTCGACCGCGTCCTCACGGGCCGTACGCGGGTCCCGGCGGGTGCGGTCTCGGCGGGCGCCCTGTTCGACGCCGCGGACTTCCTGCGCGCGCTGACCCCGAGCGTGGTGGTGGAGTCCGCCGCGGGCGCGGGCCACGTGGACGCGCCGTGACGTCCCCCAGGCGGTCTCCTCACCGTCGTGGCCGTGCCGCCAGGGCCGTCGGCCCGGGCGGGACCCGAACGCCGGGCGGTGGCCGCCGCTTTCGTGTGACAGAACTATTGCAAGCGGCTGCTTGCAATAGTTAGCACCAGCTGGCATGGTCGGAGCATGGCTTCACTCAACGTCGGCAATCTTGGCGAGTACCTCCGTGAGCAGCGGCGCACCGCGCAGCTGTCACTGCGGCAGCTCGCCGAGGCCGCGGGGGTGTCGAATCCGTATCTGAGTCAGATCGAGCGGGGGCTGCGCAAGCCCAGCGCCGAGGTCTTGCAGCAGGTCGCGAAGGCGCTGCGGATCTCCGCCGAGACGCTGTACGTGCGCGCCGGGATCCTCGACGAGAAGGAGCGGGAGGAGCTGGAGACGCGCGCCGTCATCCTGGCCGATCCCTCGATCAACGAGCGGCAGAAGCAGGTGCTGCTGCAGATCTACGACTCCTTCCGCAAGGAGAACGCCGCCGAGCAGGCGCAGTCCACCGACGTGTAGAACCTCTGGGAGGACCACGACCATGGCCATCATCGACGAACTCCGCACGCCCCTCTACTTCGCCGCCGGCACCGCCGACCTCGCCGTCCGGCAGGCCAAGAAGGTGCCCGGCCTGATCGAGCAGCTCGCGGCCGAGGCGCCCGGCCGGATCGAGGCCGTGAAGAACACGGACCCGAAGGCGGTGCAGGAGAAGGCTCAGGCGAAGTTCGCCGAGCTCGTCGGCGGCCTGGACACCGACCTGAAGAAGCTGGGCGAGCAGGCGCAGGACCTGGCGCTTCGCGGCGTCGGCGTCGCCGCCGAGTACGCGGTCAAGGCGCGCGAGAAGTACGAGGAGCTCGCCGCGCAGGGCGAGGAGGCCGTCAAGGCCTGGCGGGGCGAGGTCGCCGAGGAGATCACCGAGATCGCCGTCGTCGTCGAGCCCGGCTCGGAGAAGGAGCCGGAGGCCGAGAAGGCCGGGGCCTCCACCACCGAGGACGGCTCCGAGGCCGCCGCTCCCAAGCCGGCCGCCCGCAAGACCACCGCCCGCAAGACGTCCGCCAAGAAGGCTCCGGCCACCGAAGGCGCCGACAAGTAGGCCGTGCGGCGGGGAAGAGGCCGCACGGCGGAAACGAGGCCGCACGGCGGCGAGGAGGCCGTGCGGCGGGAAAGAAGCCGTACGGGCGGAAATAGGCCGTACGGCGGTCCGGGCACCAATCCCGGTGTCCTGAGCGTTGTAACGGGTACCTTGGCCGCGAGGCGCTCCACCCACACACCTAGGCGGTGCTCAGCATGTTGGCGAACGGCTTCGACTCGATTCTGTCCCTGGTGACCTTCCTGGTCTTCACCGGCTTCGCCGTCGCCGCGTTCGTCTTCGCCGCCACGGCGCGCGAGGACGCGTACCGAGCGGCCGACAAGCAGACCAAGAAGTTCTGGCTGATCCTGCTCGGCATCAACCTCGTCCTGAACCTGTTGCTGCCGATGCTGTTCCTCCAGATCGCCGGGCTCATCGCCGCCATCGTCTTCATGGTCGACGTCCGCCCCGCGCTCAAGCAGGTGTCCGGCGGCGGCCGGCGCGGCGGCTCCAGCAGCGACGGCCCGTACGGCCCCTACAACGGCGGCCGGTAGGAGCCGGCGGAACGACCGCGGTCCCAAGGCCCGGGCCTATGCCCGGGCCTTGTCCCGTTCCAGGGCCAGGACCGCCACGTCGTCCGTCAGCTCCCCGCCGTTCAGCGACCGCACCTCCGTCACCGCCGCGTCGAGCAGTTCCTCGCCCCGCAGGCCCGAGGCCAGCTGCCGGTTGATCATCTCGACCATCCCGTCCTGGCCGAGCCGCGGCGAGCCGGGGCCCGCCGAGCGGCCCTCGATCAGCCCGTCGGTGTACATCAGCAGGCTCCACGAACCGCCTAGCTCCACCTGCCGGCGCGGCCAGCGGGCGCGCGGCAGCAGACCGAGGGCCGGGCCGCCGTCCTCGTACGGCAGCAGCTCGGCCGCCCGCCCGTGCCGGGCGATCAGCGGAGTGGGGTGGCCGGCCAGGCACAGGCCGGCCCGGCGGCCGTCGGCGGAGATGTCGACCGTGCACAGGGTCGCGAAGATCTCGTCGTTCTCGCGCTCGTGCTCCAGTACCTGCTGGAGCGTCGAGAGCAGCTCGTCCCCGCACAGGCCCGCGAAGGTCAGCGCCCGCCAGGCGATCCGCAGCTCCACGCCCAGCGCGGCCTCGTCGGGGCCGTGGCCGCAGACGTCGCCGATCATCGCGTGGACCGTGCCGTCGGGCGTGCGCACGGTGTCGTAGAAGTCGCCGCCGAGCAGCGCCCGGGACCGGCCGGGCCGGTAGCGGGCGGCGAACCGCAGGTCGGAGCCCTCCAGGAGCGGCGTGGGCAGCAGCCCGCGCTCCAGGCGGGCGTTCTCCTGGGCGCGCAGCCGCGACTCGGCCAGTTTCATCTTCACGACGTCGTTGCGCTTGCGCTCGACCGCGTAGCGGATGGCGCGGCTGAGCAGCCGCCCGTCGAGCTCCTCGCGGAAGAGGTGGTCCTGCGCACCGACCCGTACCGCCTCGGCCGCGAGCTCGGCGTCCGCGGAGGCGGCGAGCGCGAGCACGGCGTGGCGCGGCGCGAGCCGCAGGATGTGCTGGAGCGGTGCGAGCGGCTCGTCCTCGGCCCCGCGGGGGGTGGGCAGGGCGAGGTCGACGAGGACGCAGTGGACGTCGTCGGTGAGCAGCCGCTCGGCCTCGGTGAGGTTGCGGGCGGTACGGATACGGACCCGGGTGCCGGCCGCGTCGAGCAGCTCGGGTACGGCGAGGGCGCCGGCCGGGTCGTCCTCGACGACCAGGAGCGTGAGGTCGTGGGCGTGGGCGGTGCCGGGCGTTCCGGGTGCCGCGGGAGAATCGATTCTCTGACGCGGTACGGGTACGGGCATCGGTATGGGTTTCCTTCCCCTCCCCCCGAGGGCCGGGGACCGACCATAGCGGTACCTCGCGGCGCAGCGGAATGGCGATCACGCGGTGAACCGGCACGGCGGTATGGCATATGCCACGGATGGGGAGGTAGTCGCCGCCAGGAGGCCGTCACGACGGCGGGCGAGGACCTCCGGACGATGAGAAACGTCACGTGCGACGTGTCACTTCGAGCGGACGGAACGCCCTCCGGACGGACGGTCCGACGCCTCTCGGCGGGCGAGCCCCGCGCCACTCGGCGGGCGCCCCCCACGCCTCTCAGATGCCGGATCGGGCCATTCCGGGCGTACCGCCCGGGTCGCTCGTGCGGACTGCCCGGCCCGCTCATGCGGACTGCGCGGGTCGCTCGTGCGTACTGCCCGGGTCGCTCAGGGCGGAGCCGCTGGGGTCACTCCCTCCGGCCCGCTCGGCTCACTCCGGGCGGACCGCGCAGGCCACTCGGCCGCAGGGCTCGGGCCGCTCCGGCCGGACCGCTCGGGTCACTCCGGGCGGACGACTCCCAGGATCTCCATCGAGCCCGCGCCGGCGATCGTCACGTCCCGCCCGGGCCGCGGCGCGTGCACGATCGCCCCGTTGCCCACGTACATCCCGATGTGGCTGGCGTCCTTGTAGTAGACGATCAGGTCGCCGGGCCGCATGTCCTTGATGTCCACGCGCGGGAGGAGTCGCCACTGTTCCTGCGAGGTGCGCGGGATCGGACGGCCGGCCGCCCGCCATGCCGACTGGGTGAGGCCGGAGCAGTCGAACGAGCCCGGGCCCTCGGCGCCCCACACGTACGGCTTGCCGATCTGCGCGGTCGCGAACTCCACCGCCCGCTTGCCCGCCGGCGTCGCCTTCTCGCTCAGGCCCTTCAGGACTCCGGAGTTGATCCAGGCGGTCTGCGCCTTGTACTGCTCCTGCTGCTCCAGGCGCAGCAGCCGGGCCCGCTCCTCGGCGGCGAGCTGCGACTCCAGCTTCTTCGCGGCGTCGATCTTGTCGTTGATCTCCTGCTTCGCCTTGGCCTGCTTGAGCCGGTTTTCCTCCAGCTTCTTCCAGTTGAGGCTGGCGTCCTTCGCGTACGTGGTCAACTGGGCCTGTGTGCTCGTCATTTCGGCGAGCAGGTCCTTGGTGGCCTTCTGGCCCTCCTTGAGCCGGCCCGCGTTGTCGAGGAAGAGCTGCGGGTCGTTCGTGAGGACGAGCTGGGCGCCGTCGGGCAGTCCGCCGTTGCGGTACTGCGCGCGGGCCGCCGCGCCCGCCCGCGCCTTGAGGTCGTCGATCTTCTCCTGGCCGGCCACGATCATCCGGGCCAGCTTCACGATCTCGTCGGACTGCTCCTTGGCCTTCTCCTCGGCCAGGTTGTACGCGTCGGTGGCGCTGGCGGCCTGGCGGTAGAGGCCGTCGATCTCCTTGCGTACCTCTTCGAGCGTCTTCTTGGGCTGCGCCGGCGGCCCGGGCGGGAGCGGGGCGGCGGCGGCCTGGAGGGTGAGCGCGGGTGAGGCAAGCACCGTCAGGGCGCAGACCACGGTGAGCGTGGCGATGGCGTGGCGGCGTCGGTTCACAGGCTCCCCCTCAAGACACCCGGTCATGCGTATGCGATCTGAATCTGATTTACCGTCAGTAACTTGGTCGTGACCTTGGCGATAGTGCCACGCGAAACCCGAAAGCAACAGGGGAAAGCGGGTCCTGTCGGGTCACTTCCCCCCACGGGGGACGAGCGTTCGGCCGCTCGCGTTCCCCAGGCGGATGAAAATACGGAGAGTTCAGGGGAAGTTCAGAAGGGCCCCGGGCCAGGGACGGGGCGCCTCCAGCCGCGCCTACGGTCGGGTGCGAGGGATCTCCGGTCGCCCCGGGGTCATCAGGTGCGCGGGGCCAGGGCCTCCCAGCGCACCGTCACCTCGCCCTGCCGCCAGCGCCGCGGGCCGTCCGTCACCGGCCAGTCCGCCGCCAGGTCCCGCACGGTACGGATCCAGCGCTGCCGCGCGCCCAGCGAGGCGAACGGCGCGGCGGCCGCCCACGCCCGGTCGAAGTCCCGCAGGAACGCGTGCACCGGCTCGCCCGGCACGTTCCGGTGGATCAGCGCCTTGGGCAGCCGCTCCGCCAGGTCGGACGGCCGGGCGAGCGAGCCGAGGCGGGTCGCGAACGTCACCGTCCGCGGCCCCGAGCGGCCCAGCGCGACCCACACGTGCCGCCGCCCGATCTCGTCACAGGTGCCCTCCACGAGCAGCCCGTCCGGCGCGAGCCGCCGGCGCAGCCGCTCCCAGACCGCCGCGACCTGCTCCTCGTCGTACTGGCGCAGCACGTTCGCGGCCCGGATCAGCGAGACCTCGCCGGGTACCGGCACCTCGAAGCCGCCGTGCCGGAACTCCAGGCCCTCGCGCTCGTACGGCCGCGCCGCGGCGACCCGGGCCGGCTCGATCTCGATGCCGTACAGCCGGGTGCGGGGGTCCTCGGCGCGCAGCCGGGAGAGCAGCTCGACCGCGGTCCACGGCGCGGCGCCGTAGCCGAGGTCGACGGTGAGGGGCGGGGTCGCGGAGCGGCGCAGGGCCGGACCGTGGACGGCGGCGATCCAGCGGTCCTGGCGGCGCAGCCGGTTGGGGTTGGTGGTCCCGCGGGTGACCGTGCCGACGGGTCGGGCGACGGCGGGAAGTGTGGTGCGCGGGGCCATGGAACGAGCGTAAGGGGTCGGGAAGGGCTGCCGGGCGGGCCCGGGTGCGGGCAGCGGTGACGGAGGCCCGGTGCCCCGCTGCCCCGCTCCGCGTCGGCGAACGCGCCGTGAGCCGGCCCCGGGCGGAACCCTGTACCGGCGTGAGCCGGCCCCCAGCGGAGCCCCCGCCTCCGGGAGGCGCGCCGTCCCCCGCGGTAATGACTTGGCAAAGCGCGGCCCGCCGGGGAAATGAAAGGGGGGATTCCGGTGTTGTGCGGGGTCGGAGGGTGCGACCCGCCCTCCCTCTGCCATGCCTGCCATGCCCGACAGCGGAAGGACCGCCGACGTGAGCCAGTACGTGTCCCGGTTCGCCGGCACCCTGGCGGCGCCGCCCCGGCTCCGGCTTCCCGGCCGGCACCGCGGCCCGCGCCGCGTGGCCATGCTCAGTGTCCACACCTCCCCGCTCCATCAGCCGGGCACCGGCGACGCGGGCGGCATGAACGTCTACATCGTGGAGCTGGCCAAACGGCTCGCCGCGATCAACGTCGAGGTCGAGATCTTCACCCGGGCCACCACCGGCGGCCTCGCCCCGGTCGTCGAGCTCGCGCCCGGCGTGCTCGTCCGGCACGTCGACGCGGGTCCATACGAGGGCCTGGCGAAGGAGGAGCTGCCGGCCCAGCTCTGCGCCTTCACGCACGGGGTGATGCAGGCCTGGGCGGGCCACCGCTCCGGCCACTACGACCTGGTGCACTCCCACTACTGGCTGTCCGGCCACGTCGGATGGCTCGCCGCCGAGCGCTGGGGCGTCCCGCTCGTCCACACCATGCACACCATGGCCAAGGTCAAGAACGCGGCGCTCGCCGAGGGCGACACGCCCGAGCCCGCGGCCCGGGTGATCGGCGAGACCCAGGTCGTCGAGGCGGCCGACCGGCTGATCGCCAACACGGCCGAGGAGGCCGACGAGCTCTCCCGCTTCTACGACGCCGATCCGGCCAAGATCGCCGTCGTGCACCCCGGCGTCAACCTGGACCACTTCCGGCCCGCCGACGGCCGCGCCGCCGCCCGGGCCCGGCTCGGCCTGCCCCAGGACGCCTTCATCCCCGCCTTCGCCGGCCGGATCCAGCCGCTGAAGGCCCCGGACATCCTGCTGCGCGCCGCGGCGCTGCTCGTGGACCGCGACCCCTCGCTGCGCTCGCGCATGGTGGTGCCGGTGGTCGGCGGGCCGAGCGGCAGCGGCCTCGCCAAGCCGGAGGGGCTGCAGAAGCTCGCCGCCAAGCTGGGCATCTCCGACGTCGTCCGCTTCCACCCGCCGGTCGGGCAGGACCGGCTCGCGGACTGGTTCCGCGCCGCCAGCGTGCTCGTCGTGCCCTCGTACAGCGAGTCCTTCGGCCTGGTCGCCATCGAGGCGCAGGCGGCCGGCACCCCGGTCGTCGCGGCCGCGGTCGGCGGTCTGCCCGTGGCCGTACGGGACGACACCACCGGCTTCCTCGTGCACGGCCACGACCCGGTGGACTACGCCCGCGCGCTCGAGCGCTTCGTCGACGATCCGCGGCTCTCCGACCGGATGGGCGCGGCGGCGGCGCGGCACGCCGGCTCGTTCGGCTGGGACACGGCGGCGTCGGGGACGGCGGACGTGTACACGGCCGCGATGCACGACCACCGGCACCGCACGCACGACCTCCGGGCGCGTGATCATCGGCGTCGCGTACGCTCGCACCATGGCTGAGGTCGAGGCTGAGAGCGTCCGGCGGATCGTCGAGGACACGTTCAAGGACGCGGAACTGGAATGGGAGTCCACCGAACCGGGCTCCTACGTGGTCAAGCTGCCGGGCACGCGCAAGCTCTTCACCACGCTGTCGCTGCGCGTGGGCCGCCACTCGCTCTCCCTCAACGCCTTCGTCATCCGCCACCCCGACGAGAACGAGGCCGGCGTCCACCGCTGGCTCCTGGAGCGCAACCTCCGGCTGTACGGGGTGGGTTACGCGATCGACCAGCTCGGCGACATCTACCTGGCCGGCAAGCTGCCGCTGGCGGCGGTCACGCCCGAGGAACTGGACCGGCTGCTCGGCTCCGTCCTCGAAGCGGCGGACGGCGACTTCAACACGCTGCTCGAACTGGGCTTCGCGACGGCGATCCGCCGGGAGTACGCGTGGCGGGTGTCGCGCGGGGAGTCGACGCGCAATCTCGACGCGTTCAAGAACCTGACCCAGAAGCCCGCGAACTGACCTTTCTCTGCTGGCTTCTCGCCGGTCGCGTCGCCGGCCGCAGAGCAGGAGCGGTTCAGGGACTTGAGGGACGTCAGGGACTCGGGGGAGGCCACGGGCTTCAGGGGTTTTACGGACTCCAGGGGCGCCACAGGCCTCACGGGGCCCACGGGCCTCACGGGCCCCGCGAGGTCCGCAGGCCTCACGGTCCCGCGAGCCCCGCGAGGCCCACAGGCCTCACGGGGTCCAGAGATCTCGCAGGCCCCTCCGGCCCGGCGAGGTCCTCAGGCCCCACAGACCCCACAGGCTCCACAGGCCCCGCGAGGTCCAAGGGCCCCACGGGACCCACAGGCCCCACAGACCTCAGGAAGAGCTGACGGCCCCCGCGGCGGGAGCACCGGCAGCGTCCGTCTTGGCGGTCGGAGCCTCCACCTTGGCGGTCGGAGCCTCCACCTGGGGGGACGGAGCCCCGGTCCCGGCGGCGGGAGCCGGGGGCTCCTCGGTCTCCGCCTCGCACAGGGCGGACCGCAGCCGGGTCTGGTAGCCGATGGCGGCGACGGCGCCGATCACCGCGCAGGCGATCCAGAGGACGTCCGGCCCGGGCCCGTCGACGACCCAGCCGGCCAGGATCGGCGCGACGAAGCCGGCCACCGCCCAGGACATGCCCATCACGCCCTGGTAGCGGCCGCGGGCGTGCTCCGGGGCGAGCCGGGCGGTGGCGGCGGCGTTGGTGGGGACGTGGACCATCTCGCCGATCGTCCAGACGACGACGGTCGCGGCGAAGGCGACGGAGCTGCCGGCGAGCGCGGTGGCGCCGGTGCCGACGGCGAAGAGGAGGGACGAGACGGTCAGCAGCATCACCGGCGAGCGCTTGTCGGTGACCTTGTTGACGAGCAGCTGGAAGCCGACGATGACGACGCCGTTGACGGCGATGACGGCACCGTACGCGGAGGGCTCGAGGCCCTCGCCGGCCATGGTGAGCGGCAGGCCGATCCAGGGGGCGGTGAAGACCAGGCAGACGAGCAGGTTGAGCAGCACCAGGGTGCGGAAGGGCGCGTCGCGCAGCACCGTGAGGACGCTGACCTTCTCTTCCGCGAGGGTCTCGCCGGTGGCCTGGTCGACCTTGGCTTCCGGCCGCGTCTCGGGCAGTCGGAGGAAGACGATCAGGGCGCAGAGTGCGGTCGCGGCGGCGTCGACGAGGAAGAGGGTGCGGTAGCCGAAGACGATCGCGGCGCCGCCGCCGATGGCGGCGATGGCGAAGCCGAGGTTGAGCGCCCAGTAGTTGAGGGCGTAGGCGCGGCGGACCTCGTGGGCCGGCACCAGGTCGGCGATGGTGGCGTTGATGGACGGCCGGACGGCCTGCATGGCGACGCCCATGAGGAGCACGACGAGTGCGACGCCCCAGGCGTGGGTGACGACCGAGAGCAGGGCGGCGCAGGTGGCGGCCGCCAGGTGCATGGTGACCATGGTGGGGCGGCGGCCCCAGCGGTCGGTGAGCATGCCGCCGAGCGGCGAGCCGGCGACACCGCCGAGGCCGTGGAGGGCGACGACGAGTCCGGCGAACCAGGCGGAGTGCCCGAGCTCCTGGGTGAGGTAGAGGGAGAGGAAGGTCAGGACGAAGGCGCCGGTCCGGTTGACCAGGGTCGACAGCCAGAGCCACCAGAAGCCGCCGGGAAGTCCTGAGACGGTCGCACGCGCCGATCGTCTGAGAGAGTCGATGGACATGTGTGGCCGCCCCCTGGTGATCTGTAAGTCCCGCATTCCGCTCCCGTAACTTACGGATCTCATACGCCGGACGCCAGCGAATTGACGGTGCGCGTCAATCGTCGGCCGTCGTCTAGTCTCGGAGGCATGGCCGACGCACCGTACAAGCTGATCCTCCTCCGCCACGGCGAGAGCGAATGGAACGAGAAGAACCTGTTCACCGGCTGGGTGGACGTCAACCTCACCGCGAAGGGCGAGAAGGAGGCGGCGCGCGGCGGTGAGCTGCTCGAGGCCGCCGGTCTGCTCCCGGACGTGGTCCACACCTCGCTGCAGAAGCGTGCCATCCGCACCGCGCAGCTGGCCCTCGAGGCCGCCGACCGCCACTGGATCCCGGTCCACCGCTCCTGGCGTCTGAACGAGCGCCACTACGGCGCGCTGCAGGGCAAGGACAAGGCGCAGACCCTCGCCGAGTTCGGCGAGGAGCAGTTCATGCTGTGGCGCCGCTCCTACGACACCCCGCCGCCGGCGCTCGCCGAGGACAGCGAGTTCTCGCAGGCGCACGACGCCCGCTACGCGACGATCCCGCCGGAGCTGCGCCCGGACACCGAGTGCCTGAAGGACGTCGTCCAGCGGATGCTCCCGTACTGGTACGACGGCATCGTCCCGGACCTCCTGGCCGGCCGCACGGTCCTCGTCGCCGCCCACGGCAACAGCCTCCGCGCCCTGGTCAAGCACCTCGACGGCATCTCGGACGCCGACATCGCGGGCCTCAACATCCCGACCGGCATCCCGCTGGCCTACGAGCTCGACGAGAACTTCAAGCCGGTCAAGCCCGGCGGCACCTACCTCGACCCGGAGGCCGCGGCGGCGGCCATCGAGGCCGTGAAGAACCAGGGCAAGAAGTAGTCCTTACCTACGAAAGAGCCCCCTACCTGCGGTTTCTCCGCCGGGAGGGGGCTTCTTCGTGCCGTGGGGCCGTCTGTGGGCCGTCTTAGGGTGTCGGGGCCGTGCGACGCTCGGGCTCCGGCTCCTGCCTTACTTCTGCCTGGGCGCCGGCGCTCCGGAGAACCGCGACCGCCTCGTCGGCCATGTCCTGGGGCCAGGTCTCAAGGACGGCGACTGGCGCCTGCCGCATGAGCACCCTGCTGTGCCAGAGGCTCAGCCCCGTCACCTGACGCACGGCCCGGACCACGTCCATCTCGCGCGGCCCGCAGTCGAGGAGCACGACGGCGTACGGCGGGTCATCGCAGATCAACGTGAAGTGCTCCGTGTCGTCCCCGGCATCCATTTCGTCCCCCTCTTCCTCAGTGCCGGGGAGCGTATGCGCCCTGGAAGACGTGAGCCACGGCCTTTCGGGTGCGTTCCCGGCTGCTCGGCATGAGGTGCGCGTACACCCGCAGAGTCAGGCCCGGATCGGAGTGGCCCAAGTACTCCGCGAGGGCTTTGATGTTCTCCCCGGCGTCGAGGAGCACCGAGGCGTAGAAGTGGCGGAGCGCGTGCATCCCGTGCTCGCGGGCGGAGGCGTAGCTCTGCTGCCCCTTCTCCCGCCCCGCGATGACGCCGGCGGCGGCGAGGGCGGGCTTCCACTGGTCGGTGTTGAACATGTTCCGCCAGACATGGTTGCCCAGGGGCGCGGTGAAGATCAGCTGCTTGGTCACGTGCGCTCCGCGCTGGGTCATCCACGGCAGTGTGATGTCGACGGGCGGGAACTTCGTCAGGTGCGCGCGGAGCGCATCGGCGACGGGGCCAGGCAGCGGCACGTCCCGGAGCTTGCCGCCCTTCGGTGGGGCGAACACCGGCTTGCTGCGGCTGAGCTTGAGTTGCTGGACGACGTGCACCGTGTTCGTCGTGAAGTCGAGCGAGTCGACGGTGAGGCCCAGGATCTCGCCCTGACGGAGCCCGCACCCGGCGCCGATGTCGACCATGGCCTGATACCGGTCGGGCAGGGCCTTGCGGACAGCGAAGACGCGCTCAGCAGTCCAGGGAACGACCCGCTTGTTCTCGACGGCCGGCGCCTTCACCGAGCGGGCGGAACACGGGTTCTTCGGAAGGTGGCCGTCGTCCACGGCCGCGTTCAGGACGGTACGGACGTTGGAGTAGATGACCCGGGCGTACGACCCGACCACACCGGTCGCCGTCAGATCCGCGACCCAGTCCCGGATGTCCTCCGGCTTGAAGGACCCGAGCGGCCTGGAGCCGATGTAGGGGAAGGCGTGCAGACGGAGCTGGGACTCCATGGAGAAGCCCGTGTTCGGGTCGCCCTGCTGGTTCCGGAGCCACTTCTCCCCGTACTGCTGGAAGGTGATCCGGCTCGCCTTGGGGTCGATGTACTGGCCCCGGGACATGTCGGTCTCGATGTGGGCGAGCCACTGATCGGCGAGCCGCTTTTGCCGGTCCGGGAAGCTCTTCGACTTCTCGGTGCCGTCGGGGCCGACGTACCGGGCCCGGTAGCGCATGCCGGTGCCGTAGCGCTCGCTCTTCACCCGGCGGGGCTTCCCGTCGGGGCCAAACTCCGTCTTGAACCAGCGGTCCTGGATGTGGCCGGCCATCAGGCAGCACTCTCCTGATCCATCAGTGAGCCGACCCACGTACGGACGTCCTCCGGGTCGTACCGAAGGTGGACGCCGACCCGGAAGCCGCGCGGGCCGGTCCGCTTGCGGCGCCACTGGTAGACGGTCTCCAGCGGGACGCCCAGGAGGTCGGCGAGATCGGTCGGCGTGAGGTACCGCTCGGGTAGAGCACGGGTCATGGTCACCACTTCCCGTTGGTGTCGTCGGCTTCGAGTTCGGTTCGGATCTCGCGGGCGTGTTCGCGGTTGTGTTGGATGTCGCGGCGGATGTTGGCGGCGAGCCAGGACTCGCCGGGGGTGTGGCCGTGGCCGGCGTAGGTCCAGTGGGCGACGACGAGGACGGTTGCTTCGGGGTGTTCGTCGGGGTCGGGCAGGCCGAGGGCGGTGCGTTGCTGTGCGGCGCGGTAGTCGGCGCGGACCTGGCGTAAGGCGCCGAGGGTGGTGGAGTAGCGGCGGGATTTGGTGGAGAAGTGGCCGCGGAAGCCGAGCATGTGGGCCCAGGCGCGGAGCCTCCGGTCGGGGTAGGCCGCGTCGAGGTCCATGCAGGCTTCCATGAGGCGCCGGGGGTGGTCGGGGATGCCGAGGAGGATGAGGGCTTCCTTGTTGCCGACGGGGTGGTCGACGGTGCCGGTGGTCTCGGCGGCTTTGGTGGCGTACTTGGCGACGTAGGAGGCGACGGCCTGTTCGGTCAGTTCCTCGCCGTCTCCGAAGGCGCCGATGGGCTGAACGTCGAGCTGGGTGCCCCAGGTGAGTGTCACGTCCTGCTCGACGCCGTGTGCCGGTGCGGCGGGGACGACGACGCGGACGCGGGCAGCGGCCGCCTGTATGGCGTCGGTGAGCAGGTCGAGGGTCGCCCAGTACGGGGGCAGAGAGTGGAGGCCGTCCGGCCCGTCGAAGCGGATCACGGCGTGGAAGTGGACGGCGCCGCGCTTTTGGTACTCGGCGACTTTGCCGAAGGAGACGCGGGATTGTTCGCGGGCGGCTTCCTGGGTGAGGTCGGCGCGGGCGGCGATCTCGCGGCGGAGGTAGATCGTGAAGTAGCGCCACAGCTCGGAGGCGTGGTTGTTCCACAGCACCGCACCCGCGTAGTCGTATGTGGCCAGGTCGAGCGGCGTGCCGAGCTCCGGGGCGTCCTCGGCGTGCCGGGTGCCGCAGCGGCAGGGCCGGTTGCCGGGCCGGTTGTGCACGGGGCCGAAGGACGGGGCGGTGAGGGTGGCGAAGACGCGGGGGTGGTCCCGGATGGTGTCGGGGGTGCCCTTGTCGGGGGCGCCAACGAGGCCGGCGCGGATCAGGTGGTAGGTGTCCCCGGCGTAGGTCCAGGCGCAGGAGGGGCAGCGGGAGGCACGCCGGTTGCCGCACGCGACCCGCAGGACCCCGCCCGGCTCGGCGTCGGTCGTGTAGGCGTGGAGCAGGGTCCGCGTGGTGGGGTCGACGAGCTTGGTGCCGCCGGACAGGCGGATGGGGGCGGCGCATCCGCCAGTGTGGCGGATCTGTTCGGTGAGGCGGTCGAAGCCGGGGGACCCGGCCACCCGGAGCAGATCGCCCAGGGTGGCCGGGTCCAGGCCCGCCGTTAGGGTGGCGGAGTTGGTCACCAGCGCCGTCCCTTCTTCGGGGTGTTGACCGAGGCGTCGACAGGGCCGGTGATGTCCTTGGAGGGGCGGCCCCACGAACCCTTACGGGGCTGCTTCGCCTCCGGTCGATGGGCGTCGTGCTCGTTGTGTGCTGCGGCCAGCTGCTCGACCGGGTCCCAGTCGTTGAGCGGCGTGCGGCGGAAGGGGACCCTCATGCCGACACCTCCGCGCTGCGCACGAGGTGGGCGCGGTTGCCGGTGCCCTTGCAGGCCGGGCAGTTGGCCGGAAGCGTGCGGCGCTTGCCGTCGGTGGTGGTGTTGCCGGTGGTGACGTGAACGACGGCGAATCCGTCGCAGTGGGAGCAGACGCGCTTGGGGTGGGGCTGCGGCATCATGGGCTTTCCCTTTCGGGTCCGTTGGATCTGGAAGTGGGTTCAGGCGCCCGGGGCGGCGGAAGTTTGGCGACCGAGGCCGCCCCGGGGCCGCTTAGCGTGTGTTGCGCCTGCCGTGGCCCTTGGCCGCGTACATCGCCATGTCGGCGGCGGACAGAGCGTCGGTGAGGACCGGGACCGGCAGGTCGTCGCGGTGGCAGTGGCCCACGGAGGCGGAGACCCGCAGGGTGTGGCCGTCGTGCGTGACCGGCTGGTCGAGGGCGGCCTGGAGGGCCCGAAGGCCGTCGGTGTGGGCGGGGTCGGTGACGATGGCGGCGAACTCGTCTCCGCCGAGGCGGGCGGCGATGCCGTGGCGTCCGCACCAGTCGGTGAGTCGACGGGCGGTCGCGGTGAGGACGGTGTCGCCGGCGGCGTGGCCGTGGGTGTCGTTGATGGCCTTGAAGTCGTCCAGGTCGACCAGGACCACGAGCGCGTTCGGGCGCCGGGTGATGAGGTGTTCGGCGCGGGTGGTCCATCCGGCGCGGGTGTGCAGGCCGGTCAGGGGGTCGCGGCGGGCGGTGGCCAGGCGGCGGATGAGCATGCTGCCGTGCAGGGCCCAGCCCAAGGCAGGTAAGCCAGCGGCTGCCAGCGTGTACGTGTCCATGAGTGTCACCGGCCCCTCTGCATGTCCCGGACGAGCAGCCGCAGCACGACCGCCACGACGGCAACGGATACGCCGGTGATGGCGACCGCCAGGAGCAGGGAGACGAGCACGGTGCCGACGACCAGGACCACGGCCCCGCCACCGGCCATGAGCGCCACCGCGCTGCCCGGGGTGAGCTGAACCGTCGGACGGGCCGGGGCGACCGGCACGGGCGCCGGAGCCGGGATGGGTACCGGGGCCGGGTTCGGGGTGGTCGGCGTGAGGGCCGTGGAGTGGTCGGGCGCGGTGTGCTGGGTCGGGGTGTAGGTGTCGGGGGTCGGGTACTTGGGCTTGAACACGGGCTTGGTCCTCTCAGGCCTTGCAGCGGTGGGTGCGGGCGGCGAGTTCGGCGGCGGCGCGGGTGAAGTAGTCGGCGGAGTAGTCGCAGCCGGGGGCGGTGCACACGGCGGTGTGCTTGGTGCGGCCGCGGCCGTCGTGGTGGGTGCCGACGCGCACCGGGCCGAAGCGGACGACGTTGTAGAAGCGGTTCGGGCGCACGGGGTCTGTCTCCTTTCGGATCAGGGGAGTTGAAGGGCGATCGAGTCCGCCAGCGCGGCCGGAACTCCGAGGCGAGCGCGGAGGGTGGCCGCGTCGATCGGGGCACCGGTCTGTGCGTGATGGGCATCCGCGATCTTCCGGGCGTGGTCGAGCAGCGCAGGCGGGACCGGTACCAGAGGCACCGAGGGATCGACCTCCACCGGGACTTGCTCCGGGGCGGGCTCCGACGTTGCTTCCACGAGGGCGGGAGCGACCGGCGGGAGTTCGGGCGCCGGGGCACGCTCCACGGCCACATCCGCCACCGGTTCGGGGGCCGGCGCTTCCACGGCGACCGGTGCCGGTTCGGATTGAGGTGCTGGGGTGTGTGCGTGGGCGAGGAGAGTGCCGCCGAGGAAGGCGAGGGCGGGCCATCCGGCGACGAGGATGCGCAGCCAGGCCGGAACGTTCTGCATGTCGAGCATTCCGGCCGTGGCGACGTTGGCGCCGAGTGACGCGGTCAGGGCGATGGCGAACCACAGCCACGCGTCACGGTTCCCGGATTCCGTACGCATCCGGCGCCAGGCGGCGACCAACAGCAGGTCGACGCTGACCGGGTAGGCCCACGCCTTCCATCCGTCCTGTCCGGCCGCCGCAGCCAGATCGTGCAGGTGGGCGAAGGAGAGAGCACCGGCGATGACGGCTTGGATGAGTACGGCGTCGAAGCGGAGGGTGCGGGACACGGGGCACCTGCTTCCTGGGTCAGGCGGTGCCGGTGCCGAAGCAGTCAGGGCACAGCGCGGTCTGGTTGGCATCGATCGCCCGGCGCTTACGCCCGACCCGGACGGCGGTCGTGGTCTCGCCCGTCCCGGCGCATGTGCCGCAGGCCGGCGGGATGGGCGCGGGCTTGGCGGTGCGGCGGCGTGGGGCCGGGGGCTTCTTGGTGGTGCTCATGGCGGTTCCCTTCGGTTTCGGGCATGGGTCGGGTAGGGACCTGGCGTGAGACGGTCACGCCGACCGAGGGGCAAGGGGTGTGTCAGTCCGTCGCCGGGAGCGGCTTCACCAGCGGCACCGGCTTCTCCGGCGGGGCTACGGCGCTGATCACCGGCCGGTAGGCGGCGAGCGCCGGAAGGTCCGGGGTGAGGTGCGCGTACTCGGCGCAGATGGCAGCGGCTTTGGCCGCGCTGAGTTCGGGGGTGCGGATGCGGGACCAGCCGCCGGAGGAGTCGCCGGCCACCGCGAGGCCGGGCTTGTCGGGCGGGATCGTCGTCACGGCCACGACTGCGTCGGGGGCGATGTCGCCCAGTCCCATGTCGGCGGTCTGCTTGTCGTTGACGCGGTGGACGACACGGCCGGTGAGCTGAGCGCGCAGGGTGGTGGCGCCCTTGCCGAGGTCCGAGCCGAAGCGCTGGCCGCAGACCTCCAGGTAGATACCGGCCGCGCGGGCCATCTGCCCGAGCCGGATCATCTGCGTGACCATCCGATCCCGACGCTCTTCGTCCTTCTTGGTCGCGACAAGGAACAGCTCGGCGACCTCATCGATCAGGAGCACGACCGGTACGGGACGAACCTTGTCGGGCAGATCCCAGATGTCGCCAGCGCCGTACTCGCTCAGCAAGTCGAAGCGGCCTTCCATCTCGCCCACCAGAGCGTCCAGGACATCGGAGGCTTGCTCGGGCGTGATCGCGAGGGCCGACAGACGCGGGGCATAGCCCCGTTGCTCGACACCGCGCTTGCAGTCGATCCCGACCAGGGCGACGTTCAGCCGGGCGAGACCGGCGATCAGGTTGCGCTGATACATCGACTTGCCCGACTGGTTAGCGCCGAGCGTCAGCGCGTGCGGGACCCTCAGGTAGTCGCGGACGAACGCGGTGCCATCCTCCCGAAGCGCGACCGGCGCGGTCAGCAGACCGGACGGAACCCGGCGAGGCATCCGCACTCGTCGCAGGACGTCGTAACCGGTCATCCGCAGCTCGACGAACCCGGGCTTGGTCTCGATCACCTTGACCGAGTGGACGCCCCAGGCGTGTCGGAGCCGTTCCGAGGCCGTGACCACATCGGCGGGTTCAAGGCCGGCAGGGAGGCGGAGCGTGATCCGCAGTCCGGTCGACGTGCCCCGGACGCGTCGGATCTTGGGCGGCACCGGCTGGACCTCGCTGCGACGGGCGACGGTGCGGACCATGAACGCACGGAAGCGGGACGGCTGCACCGTCAGCCCGCACACGTCCATCGTGGAGCGGTACGTCATCGCGAACCGAACCTGCGTGACCGGCAGTCCCGCCAGGCTCCAGTACAGGCGCGGAGCGCGGACCTTCGCGACTCCGAGGCCACCGGCCCCGGCCAGCGGGAGGCCGACCTCCCATAACGTCGACAGGTCGGTCATGATCAGGCCCCCATCGGCGTGACGGCGACGGCGCGGAATGAGATGCCGTGTCGGATCTGGCCGTTGAACGTGTTCTCCCAGTCCCGGGCCTTCAGCCCGATCACCGACACCGGCGTGCCCGGCGCCAGGTTCTCCGGGAGGCCGGTCTCCGGGACGGTCACCTGGTACAGGTTGCCCTCCCCCTCATCCGAAATCAGCAGGCCCACCGTGGACAGCCCGGCACCGGTCTCCCGGTCCATCGCACGCTCACCGGTCTGCTTGCTCACGAGCTTCGGCGCCGGCGCGGTCGCGACGAACACCACGGCAGTCGAAAGGTCGATCTTGAAGGACGGCATTTCCACTCTCCCGGTAAGGGGGGCTTAACAGCCCGAGCGCTCGAACCCCCACTCCGTTAAGGGGGGGTTACCACCAAAGATGCACGCGACTGGTGCGAGATGTCAACCCCCCCTTAGCATGTTGGGCATGAAGACATTCCCCCATCCGCTGCCGCGAGGTGTTCGCCGTGATTGACGAAGTGCGGCGCGTCGCCGCCATGCAAGATCACGCGCTCCGCGTGAAGGCCGCTGTGGACCTGATGGGGGAGCTCCAGGCCGCCGTTGTCGAGACCTCACGCATGCGCAAGGAGAGCATCGCGTGGCTTCGTGATCACGGGCATTCGATGGCGGACGTCGCGAGGCTCATGGGTGTCAGCCGGGCGCGCGTCGCACAGCTTCGTGATGCCGGCCCACCGCCGGAGCGAGCGTTCCTCGGTACCCAGCGCACACAGGTGCTTGTCCCCATGCGACCCGGCGAGCGGGACTACGTGGCCCTGGAAGACAGCTCCACGGGTCAGAAGCTGTTGGCGTTGGCGCATCAGCTACAGCTCGAAGGAGACCTGGGCTACATCCCAACCTCGGGCGAGATCGACCTGAACCGCGACGACCTCATCGTCGTCTGTGGCCCCAAGACCTCACCGGTGACCGCCGAGGCCCTGAGCAAGGACCCCAAGCTGGCCTTCGAGACCCTGGCCGATGGACGTTGGGCGCTCATCGAGCGAGACAGCGGCACCGTCCACACCTCCCCGAGCGACCGCCCCGACGATCCGGCACCCACTGACATCGCCTATCTGGGCAGGCTGCCGAGACCCGACGGACAGGGCACCTTCCTGCTCATCGCGGGTGTCCACGCTGTCGGCTCACTGGGGGTCGCCCACTTCCTCACGGAGAACATCGCCAGCGTCTACGAGAAGGCGGGATCCTCGCCGTTCTCCATGGTGGTCACCGCCGACTACGAACCGGGCACCAAGACCATCACGGGCAGCCGAGCCCTGAGCGACGTCCTGATGCACGAGACGGCTTAGCGTGCAGGTCCGCCAGGCCAGCGCCGCACGGCCGCACGGGGCCAACGAAGACCTGGTGTTGTCCAGCCCGGTTGCGACGGTGATCCTGGACGGCGCCGGCATGGCACCCGGCATGGACTCGGGGTGCAGTCACGGAGTCGCATGGTACGTGCAGCAGTTGGGCGCACGACTTCACGCTGAGGCGGCTCGGGAGGAGTCTTCACTCATCCATTGCTTGGCCGCGGCGATCGAGTCCACGGCTGACTTGCACAGGGATACGTGCACTGTCGATGCCCCGCTCTCGCCATCCGCAACGGTGGCCATGGCCCGTGTACAGGGCGAGCTTTTCGAATGGCTGGTCCTGGGGGACTGCACTGTCGTCGTCGACCAGAAAGGGGTGGTCACGGCCGTGACGGATGACCGCCTTGCTCACGTGGCGCCACAAGCCCGTGAAGCTCTCGCGCAGGCGACTCCCGGATCGGAGGAGCGGGGGAAAGCCCATCAGGCCCTCGTCAGGGAAGAGCGTGGTCTACGGAACACTCAAGGCGGGTACTGGGTGGCAGCGGCCGACCCCGCAGCAGCGAGCCAGGCCCTCACCGGTACGGCGAGCGCATCTCACGTCCAAAGAGCAGCCCTGCTGACCGATGGCGCGGCGCGACTCGTGACCACGTTTCACACGACCGACTGGCCGGGCTATCTGGATCTGCTCACCAGCCACGGCCCCGACTACGCGATCCGGCAAGTCCGCGAAGCGGAGCAGTCCGACCCCCATCTCAGCCGATGGCCCCGGAGTAAGCAGCACGACGACGCGACGATCGCGTACATCCGCCCATAGGGGAGCTGTTACAGGTTTCTCTACCTCATCAAGCACCCGGCTGCGCTCCGCTCCGCCGGGCGGGCTTTCCGGCTCCGCTCGGGGCGCCGCTCCTGCCTTCGGCCCGCTCCGCCCCGCTGCGCCGACGCCCGCCCCTGCAAGGCGGGATAGGCCCAAGGGCATGAGTCGAGCCCCAACGGGATGCCCATGGTCACCGACATGCCTCCGGCGGGGGCCTCAGGCTCCGGGATGGCGGGGGCACCGTACGCGGGTGCCGGCCGGTGGGGTGTGGCGGTGGGCAACTCCCATCCCGTCTGCCGTCGGCCCAGGCAGAGCCGAGCAGACACGGCACCGGGCGTCCAGGTCGTTCGTCCAGTTGGGCGCTCCACCTGGACGCCCGGCACCGCGCCTGCTCCACGGTGTGTGGGCCGACGGCAGACGGGATGGGAGTTGGGGTAGTTGGTGGGGGGAGTCAGCAGCGTCCGAGGCAGCTCGGACCGGCATCCGTAGGTAAATTTCTCACCAAGAACACTCGCCACGTTGTCGCCGTGTTGCTATCCGGGTTACGCTCCGTGGCCATAGGTCAGCGTAGCGACGGAGCGTAACCCGGATAGCAACACGGCGACCATTGGAAATTACGCTCTGTAAGCGCGGCCGGATAAAGGCCTGATCAAGCGGCCGTCAGGGCTCGGCTGGCATCAGAGTTGAAGTACCGGGAGTGAGTCTTCCTGAGTGCAGCCACAGAGGATCCGGTGAGTACGACGATCTCCGTGTCCTGGCCGTGAAGCTCTCGTTCCAGCCGGAATCGAGCCTTCAGGGCAGCGCGCCCTTCAGAGGAAGGGAACTCCTCACGAATGTCGGTTGCACCGCTCTGGCGGTTGTAGACGAGAAGGAAGTGCTTCAACGCCTTCATGTGGGGAGCCCTCCCTTGATCGTCTCGATCTGCCTCAGCACTCTACGGAGTGCATCTAGTCGTTTCTGGACCTCTAGAGTAGCTTCTTGCCCACCTGGGGTGGCAACTCCCTCGTCGGCCAACTTTTCTAGCGCGTACAGCTCCTCAGACATGGATTCCATGCCGGCGATGACGTCCTTGGCTGCCTGACCGCCGATCTCTGGGTCCTTCCCGTACCTGATGTCGCGCCCGAAGATGTCAGCGATACGTTCGAAGACGTTGGCCCACAGGTCTTGGGCAGTTGTGCGGATCTGGACCTCCACGTACTGACTCCCCAGGGTCACGATGACGTGAACGGCGCGGTATCCGACTACCGGCTCCTCGCGGCGATCCCTCATCGTGCATGTATGCCCTTGTTTGGTAAAGGCTTCGATGATCATGTCGCGGAGGTCGTTCTGCTCGGTCAGTGTTATGTCCCCCGACACCCGGATGCCGGCGATGTCCTGGACTCGAGCCAGGTTGGTGCTCTCACCCTTCTCCTTGGCGCGTCGCAGCTTCTGGATCAAGGTGTCTGTCGTCTTGAGGCGATGGGTCACTCCTAGGGGCCACGAAAGGGCGTCGCAGAGGTTGTCAATCACTCCGCGTGCGGCAGAGAGCAGGTCGTCGTAGTCGATGAGTAGTTCTTCCAACTGCGACAGGGCATCATCCGTCGCTCCATCGGGCTCCTGTAGACGCTTCCCGAGCCTCTGGATAGCTGACTTCGACATCGACATCGCACCAACATAGGGGGCTACTAGCCCTTGTCGCTGCGAGTTCCACCGGGACCGGGGAGTGAGACCGTCTAGCGCTGGGCCGTCCCTGGGCCGTGGAAGGGCGATCGAGGGCGGCCAACGGTGACAGGCCATGACGGCTGAGCCGCAGGTCAGAGGCCATCAGCCGGATAGCGGCCCAGGTCGGATCAAGAACCAGGGCAAGAAGTAGTCCCGACGCTCGCGGCCGCTCGCGAGGGCCGGCCGACGCGTACGGGAGAGCCCCCGACCTGCCGGGTTTCCGGCGGGGAGGGGGCTTTCTTCGTGGCTCGGCGGGGGATCAGCTCAGCAGCCGGCGCTTCTGTTCCTCGAACTCCTCGTCCGTCAGGACGCCCTGAGCCTTCAGGTCGCCGAGCTGCTTGAGCTGCTCGATCTTGCGGCTCATGTCGTCGTCCGTGGCGGTGGTCGGCGGGGCGGACGGCGGCGGCGGGGGTTCGGGCTGGGCGTACTGCTGTTGCCGGGCGTACTGCTCCTGCTGCGCGTAGTCCTGCTGCGCCCACCGGCCGGCCTGGCGCCGTGAGACGCGGTTGGACACGGCGGTGGCGGTTCCGGCGACGACGGCCGTGCGTGCGACGCCCCTCAGCAGTCCGGGCATGGTCGGTCCTCTCCCAGGGTCGGTGTCCGTGCGGGTGCCGGATCAGGCGGCCACGGGGCCGCCGGACGGCGACGCCTCCTCCGTGGCGTCCAGGGCCGCGAGCAGGGCCTGTACGGGGATGCGGCCGCTGGCCACGAGCTGGGCGCCGCTGCGCCGGAGCGCGCGGGCCAGGGGAGCGGCCCACAGGTTCTCGTAGACCAGCACGGCGGCCGAGTTGCCGGGGTCGAGGGCGTTGGCCGCCTCCTCCAGGTCGCTCTGGTCGAGCACTCCGGTCGACACTCCGTCGAACACCGACATGTCGGTCTCGCCGTCGCCCAGGTCCCGCAGCTCCAGACCCGCGACCGAGCCGTCGGCGTCCTTGCCGACGAAGGCGAGGTCGATGATCCGGATGATGCCGCGATCGGCGAGGTCGACGAGGAGCGGGAACGCCTCACCCGTCATGCGGTTCCCGGGGAACTCGATGACCAGGTAGTCGACGGGCCCCATTTCTTCGAGGTTCTCCATTGGCCTTCTCCTCACGGTGCCGACGGGAGCGGCTCCTCCAGTCCAGCACGCGGGGTGGTGAGCCGCACCTCCGCGGCGGCGGAGCGGGTGCTCCCGTCCGCGGGGCGTGACGGGAATGTCGCGGGTGTGCGACAGAGCGTGGCCGGATATCGCGCCTGGGGTGGGGCGTTGCTACGTTCCGGGACGGGACGCGGCTTCGGATGGCCGCCGTTGACAAGGGGGAGTCCCGGGATGAACATCACGCGCTTCAGATCCGCCGGTGTCGCCTTCGCCGCCGTCGCGCTGGCCGCCTCGCTCACGGCCTGTCAGAAGGACGACGGCGCGGCCGCGCAGCCGGGTACGGCCGCCACGGCGTCGGCGCCGGCGCCGTCGCAGGACCCGGGCACCGCGGCGTCCGCCGGCGCGTCGGGAGGGGCGAGCGCGAAGCCGGCGGCCAAGCCTGCGGCGACGCCGTCGAAGGAGACGGTGAAGCCGACCGCGAAGCCCGCGACGAAGCCGACGGCGAAGCCCGCGACCAAGCCGGGCGGCGCGCCCGGTGCCGACTGCGTCACCGCCGCGCCGACGCCCGACGAGTACGACCCCGACGAGTTCGCCCTCTACCGCATCGAGGAGCTTCCCGGAAGCACGGGCAAGGTCAATCTCGTTCTCCAGCACGGGGCCTGGGGCTGTGGCGGCAAGGACACCGACGGCGGGCCCTTCGTCGTCAGCGGCGAGGACAGCCGCTGGGCGCTCGACCAGGCCGCGTACGTCACGGCCACCGACCCGATCGTCGCGAGCACCGAGAACACGCGGATCGGCGTGCAGGAGCTCATCGACTGGGTGAACGCGCACCCCGACTCGGGTCTGGTCTTCAAGTACACGACCGGCGACGACGGGGCGATCCACCGCCTGGAGCAGGTCTTCACGCCGTAGCCGGCCGGGCGGTCGCCCGGACGGGCGACAAAGAAAGCTTTCGGCTCCGGCGGCGCGCGTGGCGGTCGCGCCCGGCGAGCACAGTGAGGACGACCTTGGTCGTCCTCACGAAACGAGAACCCCCGTGCGCCTTCGGCACACCCTCGCCGCCACGTGCGGCACCCTCGCCCTCACGGCCGTCCTGGCCTCGCCCGCCCACGCCGCCACCGGTGACTTCGGCTACCGCGTGACGGACCTGGACGGGCAGCCCCTCCTCGTCACCCTGCAGGATCCGGCGAGCGGGCAGTGCGTCACCCTCCCCGAGGTGGCGGACCCCTCCGCCTCCTCACCGGCCTTCGCCCCGCACAACGACACCGACGAGTACGCGGTCGTCTTCACCGAGCCCGACTGCACGGGCGACACCTGGACCCTCCGCCCCCACGGCAACCCCGCCACGGACCGCCTGAAGCTGCGCTCGGTGGTCTTCCTCAGGGGCTGACCCCGGCGCCGTCGTCGCGGACGAGACCGGAGCTCTCGGCCGCCGGCCGTAGCTCCAGGCCCATCAGTACCTCGTCCCGGACGTCCTCCGGGGACGGGCCCAGGCGTAGGGCGCGGGGCCAGCGGCCCGTCTCCGTCCAGCCGAGGGACGCGTAGAAGGACTCCAGGCCCTCGCCGCCGCGGGCGGCGAGGCGGAGGTGGGTGAGGAAGAGTTCGTCGCGGGCGACGCGGTGGAGTTCGCGCATGAGGGCCCCGCCCAGGCCGAGGCCGCGGAAGTCGGGGTGGGTCTGCAGGTGGTGGACCGTGCCCCAGTGAGCGACCAGCGGGTTCGGCTCGTGGCCGAGCACCACCCAGCCGGCCAGCCGCGTGCCGACCGTCGCCGTGATCAGCCGGTGGCCGTCGGGCGCGAGACGGGCGAGGAGAGCGTCCGTCACGGGTGCGACGTCCGACTCCGTGACCGGCGGGAACGGGAAACCGGCGGCGCCGCCCGCGTTCGTCACCGCCGTCCAGCACTCGATCAGCCGCCGGCGTAGCTCCGGGCCCACCTCCCCGGGAGTGGTCGCCTGGGTGAGGACGGTGTGGTGCGGCAGCAACGGTGAGGTCGGCATGCGGGTCATCCTGGTCGAGCCGGCCGGGTCCGCGCCCCTTGTTGTGCGCGATGCGCGTGAGCGATATTCGCGCGCGGTCGGTGCCTGCCCTCGCCTAGCGTCCCGGCCATGAGCACGTCACCGCGCCTGGAGCCGGTCACCCCCGCCAACGTCGACGCCGCCCTCGGCCTGAGCGTCCATCCGCACCAGCGGGACCACGTCGCCCCCGTCGTCCGCTCGCTCGCCGAGGCCTACGCGTACGGCGAGACCGCCTGGCCCCGGCTGATCTTCGACGGCGACGAGCTGGTCGGCTTCCTGATGGCCTTCGTCGACATCCAGTGGAATGCGGAGAAGGACCCGGACGACCGGCGCAGCGGGCTCTGGCGGCTGAACATCAGCGGCGGGCAGCAGGGCAAGGGGTACGGGCGCTTCGCCGTCGACGCCGTCCGCGAGGAGCTGAAGCGGCGCGGGGCGACCGAGATGTACGTGAGCTGGCACCAGGGCGGGAACGGCCCCGGCGACTTCTACCGCCGGCTCGGCTTCCGCGAGACCGGCGAACTGGCCGGAGACCAGACGGTCGGCGTCCTGGACATCTCTTAGAGGTCCCAGGAGGAGGGAAAGGGCCCAAGGAGCAAGGGTGGGGCTCTCAGCGGTACGGGTCGGGCTCCCAGGAGAAAGGGAAGGGCCCAAGGAGTGCGGGTGGGGCTCTCAGGAGCACCGGTGAGGCTCCCAGGAGTGCGGGTGGGGCTCGCAGGAGTGGGACTAAGCCCCAGGAGTACGGGTGCTACCGGGGGGCCCCAGGTGTTCGGGCCGCCCAGGCACGGCCTCGCCCCGCGCCGCACACGTACGGCCCCCGGCCCCGGCCCCCGGCCCCGGCCTCCAGCTCCACGCGTATCCGCCCGCTCGTCGCGGCCTCGCCGCGTACGTACGCACACCGCGCGCGTCGCGGGCCCCGCC
Source organism: Streptomyces sp. NPDC012637 (assembly GCF_042954805.1). Taxonomy (NCBI): domain Bacteria; kingdom Bacillati; phylum Actinomycetota; class Actinomycetes; order Kitasatosporales; family Streptomycetaceae; genus Streptomyces; species Streptomyces sp. NPDC012637. The sequence goes on along the minus strand of NZ_JBIBDS010000002.1, from coordinate 944,910 downwards.
CGAGAGCCGGGCGGGGCCCGCACCGAGGCTTCGCGCTGGTCAGCCGGAGCAGCCCCCGCACTGGCACGGCCCGCCGGACTGGCAGCCGCAGCCGCAGCCCGAGCCGCACCCGCAGGCGCCGAGGACGGGCAGGAACGTCGCGTCGCGCGGGAGCGCGCTCTCCTGCTGAGGGTCGGTGATCGGAGCGGATTCGGCCATGGGTCCCTCCCTGAGAGGCGTACCTCGCCTCCCCCCATTGCATGCCCAGTCACCTGGGCGCATCAACGGCGCACAGGTGTGCGACGGCCGTGCGGCCGCCGCCCGGCCGTCCGCCCCGGAGCGCCTACGCGCCCTCGACCGGCGCCTCCGCCGGCTGGAGCTCGTCCGCGTGCTCGCCCGTCACCAGGTACACGACGCGCTTCGCGACCGACACCGCGTGGTCGGCGAACCGCTCGTAGTAGCGGCCGAGAAGCGTCACGTCCACGGCCGTCTCGATGCCGTGCTTCCAGCGGTCGTCCATCAGGTGCTGGAAGAGCGTGCGGTGCAGCAGGTCCATCTCGTCGTCGTCCTGCTCCAGCTGCATCGCCAGGTCGACGTCCTTGGTGATGATCACCTCGGCCGCCTTCGCCATCAGACGCTGCGCCAGCTGCCCCATCTGGAGGATGGTCGCGTGCAGGTCGTTCGGCACCGCCCGGTCCGGGAAGCGCAGCCTGGTCAGCTTGGCGACGTGCTGGGCGAGGTCGCCCGAGCGCTCCAGGTCGGCGCTCATGCGCAGCGAGGTGACCACGATCCGCAGGTCCGTCGCCACCGGCTGCTGCCGGGCGAGCAGCGCTATCGCCCGTGCCTCCAGGTCGTGCTGGAGGTCGTCGATCTTCTGGTCCGCGGCGATGACGCTCTCCGCGAGCTTCAGGTCGGCGTCCAGCATCGCCGTCGTGGCGCGCCCGATCGCCGAACCGACCAGACGGGCCATCTCGACCAGGCCTTCGCCGATCGAGTCAAGTTCCTCGTGGTACGCGTCCCGCATCGATGTCGTCCCTCTCTACGTCTCTGCGCGCTCTACGCAAATGCCTCGGGGCCCGGACCCCGGTTCCCGGGTCGGTCCGTGCCCCCACGCTCCCACGTTCGGGCCCGTACGCGTCGGGCTCCACCCCCTCGCGTGAACCACCCCTGTCACCCAGGTGAACTCTGGGCAACGCGCGCCGCAGTGTCCACCAGGGCAAATGAACCGGCACCGTCTCCTCGGTGAACTCTGGGCGACGACTGTTCGAGGAGCCACCCGGACGGCTGGGAGAGTGTCATTCGACCCGCATAACCTGGATGGCATGGACGTGAACGCGGCGGTCGCCGCATTGGCCGCTATCGCCGGCGTGTGCACCGGCGTGATCGCCATGCTGGCATTCCGCTGGAGCGAGCGCGACCAGGCGCGACCCACCCGTACCTCCCTGCACACCGACGCCGTGCTCCCGCCCGGCGTCGACACCGTGCTGTCCGTGCTGCGCTCCTCCGCGGTCGTCCTCGACGAGAGCGACTCGGTGGTCAAGGCCAGCTCGGCGGCGTACGCGCTCGGCCTCGTCCGCGGCGGAAAGCTGGCCGTCGAGCCCATGCTCAACATGGCCCGCGACACCCGCCGCGACGGGGAGATACGCCAGGTCGAGCTCGACCTGGCGCGGCGCGGCACCGGACGCGGCGAGGCCCTGGCGGTATCCGCCCGGGTCGCCCCGCTGGGGTCGCGGCTCGTGCTGCTGCTCGTCGAGGACCTGACGGAGGCCCGCCGCATCGAAGCGGTGCGGCGCGACTTCGTCGCCAACGTGAGCCACGAGCTGAAGACGCCCGTCGGTGCTCTCTCGCTGCTCTCCGAGGCCGTCATGGACGCCTCGGACGATCCCGAGGCGGTCACCCGCTTCGCAGGCCGGATGCAGATCGAGGCGACCCGCCTCACCAATCTGGTGCAGGAGCTCATCGACCTCTCGCGGGTGCAGAACGACGACCCGCTGGAGGACTCCGAGCCGGTGCGCGTGGACGAGCTGGTCGCCGAGGCGATCGACCGTTCGCGGCACACCGCCTCCACCAAGCAGATCACGATGGCGTCCGGAGGCACCGCCGACCTGTACGTCTGGGGCAGCCGCGGCCAGCTGGCCGCCGCCCTCGGCAACCTCGTCGAGAACGCCGTCAACTACTCACCGGCCCGTACCCGGGTCGGCATCGCCGCCCGCCGCGTCGCGGCACCCGGCGGCGACCTGATCGAGATAGCGGTGACCGACCAGGGCATCGGCATCTCGGAGAAGGACCGCGAGCGGATCTTCGAACGCTTCTACCGGGTCGATCCGGCCCGCTCCCGCGCCACCGGCGGTACGGGCCTCGGCCTGGCCATCGTCAAGCACGTGGCCGCCTCGCACGGCGGGGAGGTCACGGTGTGGAGCACCGAGGGCCAGGGCTCGACCTTCACCCTGCGGCTGCCCGAGGCGGGCGCGGGGCGGAACCGCCGCGCCGAGCAGAACGGCACGGCCGGCGACCACGATCACGACGACGAGTACGGCGACCACGGCCATGACCACGACCCCGGTCATGACCACGACCTCGGCCACGACGACGGCTTCGGCCACGCCCACAGCCCGGGCTCCGTCCAGGGCTCCGGCTCCGGCTCGGTCCAGGGCTCCGGCCACTCCGGCTCCGGCTCCGCCCACGGCTCCGGCTCCGGCGGCCACGGCTCCGGCCATGACTCCGGCTCAGGGCCGGGCTCCGGCTCGGGCCACGGTTCCGGGCTCGGCTCCGGCTCGCCTTCCCTCTCCGCCGCCACCTCCACCTCCACCACCCCCGATCTCATGACCGAACCACTCCCTGCCCCGGAGGTCCTTCCGTGACCCGAGTGCTTGTCGTCGAGGATGAGGAATCCTTCAGCGACGCCCTGTCGTACATGCTCCGCAAGGAGGGCTTCGAGGTCGCCGTCGCGGCGACCGGGCCCGACGGCCTCGACGAGTTCGAGCGCAACGGAGCGGATCTCGTCCTCCTCGACCTGATGCTGCCGGGACTGCCCGGTACGGAGGTGTGCCGGCAGCTGCGCGGCCGCTCCAACGTCCCGGTGATCATGGTGACCGCCAAGGACAGCGAGATCGACAAGGTCGTCGGGCTGGAAATAGGAGCCGACGACTACGTGACGAAGCCCTTCTCCTCGCGGGAGCTGGTCGCCCGCATCCGCGCGGTGCTCCGCCGCCGCGGCGAGCCGGAGGAGGTCACGCCCGCCGCCCTGGAGGCCGGGCCGGTCCGCATGGACGTCGACCGTCACGTGGTCACCGTCGCGGGCGGCAAGGTGGACCTGCCGCTGAAGGAGTTCGACCTCCTGGAGATGCTGCTCCGCAACGCGGGCCGCGTCCTCACCCGCATGCAGCTCATCGACCGGGTCTGGGGCGCCGACTACGTCGGCGACACGAAGACCCTCGACGTCCACGTGAAGCGCCTCCGCGCCAAGATCGAGCCCGACCCCGGCGCCCCGCGCTACCTGGTGACGGTGCGCGGCCTGGGCTACAAGTTCGAGCCGTAGGCCGGCCCCGTGCCGGCGCGTGGACGCCGCGCCGGCGCGTATACGAAAGCGCGCCCCCTCCTCGGAGGGGGCGCCCTTTCGCGTGTGTGCGTGCGGTGCTCAGTGGCCGGCCGCGTGGGTGGCCTCGCCGGTCGGCGTGGCCGTGCCGGTCGGGGTGGCCGTGCCCGTCGGGGTGGCGCCGTGGCCGGCCTCGCCCGTCGGAGTGGCGGTGGCGCCGGTGGTCGGCGTGGTGACCGGCGGCTTCGGGATCTCGGCGGGGCCGTACTCCTTGAAGTAGCCCTCCGCCGGGACGACGAACGCGTCGAGCGACACGTCGCCGGTCTTGCTCAGCTTGAAGACGACCTTCTGCGCGTCGCCGTTCCGGGCCTCCCGCAGGCCGCCCTCGATCGTGGCGGTCGCGTTGCCGGCGCCGCCGATGACGACGGAGCCGCCGGCGGGGACGACGATCGGGCCGCTGCCCTCGGCCGCCTTGAGCTTCACGGTGCCGACGGTGCCCGGCAGGGTGATCGACTCGAGGGTCTGCCGCGTCTGGCCGTCGTTGAAGATGGTGGCGGAGACGACGGCCGGGCCGACGACGCCCGGGTCGGGCTGGGTGATCACGAGCGCGTTCTGGATCTTGACGTCGTCCACCGTGACGGCGGCGTTGTCCGGCCGGACGCCGAGCGTCTGTGCGTCGTTGCCCGCACCACAGGCGGACAGCGAGGCGATCGAGATCACGATGGCGGTGGCGGCGAGGGCGCCGCGTCGAAGGCTGCGGCTCACGGCGGCGGCAACTCCTAGGACGTACGGACGGGCTAAGTAACGACTAAAGGTGTGTCAGCGCGCTTAGGTTACCGAGCCGCACTCTCCGTCCCGCACCCGACCCGCCCCCAACGCGTAACCGGACGCGTACCCGGCGCGTATCGGACGCGGGACGGACCCGTATCGCACGCGTGGCGGAACCGTCTCGGACGCGGAGGCGCACCCGTCTCGACGCTGAGGAAACCACCGCGGGCGAGGGCGCGGACCACCGCGGGCAAGGGCGCGGACCACCGCGGGCGAGGGCGCGCCGCCGGGCCCCGCCCCTGCCCCGCCCCGCCCCGCCCGGGCGTCGCCCGGCGCCCGCCCCGGCCCCGGCGCCCGCCCGCTGCCCGCCCCTCCCTACGGTCCGCCCGCCGTCCCTCCGTCGAGAACCCGCCGTCATGGCCGGATCACGCCCCATTGACGCGCCGTTCACATAAGCGCCGTGATCAATTCGGCCGCCGGCCGCGCATTACCCGTGCACCACCCCTCGGCGCCATTCGAGAATCCTCCGGTGATCAATTCGAGAATCCGCCCGTACGGGTGGTCGATCCTCGAACGGACTACGTGAAGAGGGCCACACCGAACCCGGCAAACCCGGACATCACCCCTCTCTCGCGCCACCCTCGGAGCCTGTAACGTGGGTGTTTCTCTGCGTCCACGCAGCCGCTCCGACCTGCGAATACCGCCTTCCGGAAGGCCTCCGCAGCACGTCCGCGGCGCTGTTGTCAAGCCCCGAGATATGCCCTGACCTGCGAAAACGCCATTCAGAAGAAGCCGTATCCGTGTTACTCTGGATAGCCACGGAAGGGGTACCTGTCACATGACGTTCAAGGTTGGCGACACCGTGGTCTATCCCCATCACGGGGCCGCGCTGATCGAGGCCATCGAAACTCGCCAGATCAAAGGCGTGGACAAGACCTACTTGGTGCTCAAGGTCGCGCAGGGCGACCTGACGGTTCGTGTGCCGGCGGACAATGCGGAGTTCGTCGGTGTTCGCGACGTGGTCGGTCAGGACGGGCTGGACCGGGTCTTCGAGGTGCTGCGCGCGCCGTACGCCGAGGAGCCGACCAACTGGTCCCGTCGCTACAAGGCGAATCTGGAGAAGCTCGCATCGGGCGATGTCATCAAGGTCGCCGAAGTGGTGCGCGACCTGTGGCGCCGCGAGCGCGAGCGCGGTCTCTCCGCCGGTGAGAAGCGCATGCTCGCCAAGGCGCGCCAGATCCTGGTGAGCGAGCTGGCCCTCGCGGAGAACACCAACGAGGACAAGGCCGAAGCACTTCTCGACGAGGTGCTCGCGTCCTGACGCCTGCCGTCTGATGCCATCCGACGTCTGGCGCACACACATGCCACGCACAATGCCGCGGTGCCCGCTGACGCGCTGTGAATCCCACTGATTCCACAGTGCCGTCGCCGGGCACTGCGGCATGTTCGTCTCTCTTTTCCCGACCCCCTGCCGACCTCGGCACCCATCACGACGATCACGGCGGCTCGCACGGCGACGCCTCGACCGTCGTCACGGAAAGGGCCCGGTCAAGGCGTCGCGGCAAGCCTGCTGACGCCATACCCACGTCGCCCGCGGAAACAAACCTGCCGGAGTGCAACCGATGACAGACGAAGCGCGTCCTACTCGCACCGCCGTGGTGATCCCCGCGGCCGGCCGGGGCGTGCGCCTCGGCCCGGGCGCCCCCAAGGCGCTGCGCGCGCTGAACGGCACCCCCATGCTCATCCACGCCGTCCGGGCGATGGCCGCCTCGCGCGCCGTCTCCCTCGTCGTCGTGGTCGCGCCGTCCGACGGCGCCGCCGAGGTCAAGAACCTCCTCGACACCCACGCCCTGCCCGAGCGGACCGACTACGTGGTGGTGCCCGGCGGCGAAACCCGCCAGGAGTCCGTCCACCTCGGCCTCAAGGCGATCCCCGACGACGTCACCACCGTCCTCGTCCACGACGCCGCCCGCCCGCTCGTGCCCGTCGACACCGTCGACGCCGTCATCGAGGCGGTACGGGACGGCGCCGTCGCCGTCGTGCCCGCGCTGCCCGTCGCCGACACCGTCAAGGAGGTCGAGCCGGCCGAGCGCCCCGGCGGCCCCGAGCAGGTCGTCGCCACCCCGGTCCGCGCCCGCCTCCGCGCCGTACAGACCCCGCAGGGCTTCGACCGAGACACCCTCGTCAACGCCCACGCCACCGTCGCCCTCACCGGAGAGGGCGCCACCGACGACGCGGGCATGGTCGAGAAGCTCGGCGCGCCCGTCGTCGTCGTGCCCGGCCACGAAGAGGCCTTCAAGGTGACCCGTCCCCTCGACCTCGTCCTCGCCGAGGCCGTACTCGCCCGCAGGAGGGCCAACGATGGCTTCTGAGCTCCGCACGACGCCCCTGCCCCTGCCGCGTACCGGCATCGGCACCGACGTCCACGCCTTCGAGAAGGGGCGCGAGCTGTGGTGCGCCGGTCTCCTGTGGGAGGACGAGGAGTACGGGCTCGCCGGGCACTCCGACGGTGACGTGGCCGCCCACGCCGCCTGCGACGCGCTGTTCTCCGCCGCCGGCATCGGTGACCTCGGCGCCCACTTCGGGACCTCGCGCCCCGAGTGGTCCGGCGCCTCCGGCGTCACCCTGCTCGCCGAGGCCGCCCGTATCGTCCGGGCCGAGGGCTACGAGATCGGCAACATCGCCGTCCAGGTCGTCGGCGTCCGCCCCAAGGTCGGCAAGCGCCGCGACGAGGCCCAGAAGGCGCTGAGCGAGGCGGCCGGCGCACCCGTGTCCGTCTCCGGCACCACCACCGACGGCCTCGGCCTCACCGGCCGCGCCGAGGGCCTGGCCGCCCTCGCGACCGCCCTCGTCTACCCGGTTGCCCGCGCCTAGGCCGGGTCTTTCGGACCGGGGCCGGGCCCGCCGCGGACCCGGCGAAGATCCGGACGGCACGCCCTGGAGCCGGTCCGGCGGATGTCCGCCGGGTCCGCGCCGCGTGGGTACGCGTGGAAAAGTGTCACCCGCGACCCGCAAAGGGTCGCGGGGCACTGCCCCCCGCCCACTACCCTGGTGTGGTGACTATTCGCCTGTACGACACCAGCGCCCGGCAGATCCGTGACTTCACCCCGATCAAGCCGGGCTGTGTCTCGATCTACCTGTGTGGCGCGACCGTGCAGGCCGCCCCGCACATCGGGCACATCCGCTCGGGCCTGAACTTCGACATCATGCGCCGCTGGTTCGCGTACCGCGGCTACGACGTCACGTTCGTCCGCAACGTCACCGACATCGACGACAAGATCATCAGGAAGGGCGCCGAGCAGGGCCGCCCCTGGTGGTCCATCGGCTACGAGAACGAGCGCGCCTTCAACGACGGCTACCACGCCCTCGGTTGCCTGCCGCCCACGTACGAGCCGCGCGCCACCGGCCACGTCACCGAGATGGTCGAGATGATGCGCGGCCTCATCGAGCGCGGCCACGCCTACGTCGCCGACGGCAGCGTCTACTTCGACGTGCGTTCCTTCCCGGAGTACCTGTCGCTGTCCAACCAGGACATCGACGACCTGCGCCAGCCCGACGAGGGCGTCTCCGGCAAGCGCGACCCGCGCGACTTCGCCATGTGGAAGGCGACCAAGCCGGGCGAGCCCGACTGGGAGACGCCTTGGGGCCGCGGCCGCCCGGGCTGGCACCTGGAGTGCTCGGCGATGGCGCACAAGTACCTGGGCTCCGCCTTCGACATCCACGGCGGCGGTCTCGACCTGATCTTCCCGCACCACGAGAACGAGATCGCCCAGGCCAAGGCCTTCGGCGACGACTTCGCCTCGTACTGGGTGCACAACGCCTGGGTCACCATGAGCGGCGAGAAGATGTCGAAGTCGCTGGGCAACAGCGTCCTCGTCTCCGAGATGGTGAAGAACTGGCGCCCCATCGTCCTGCGTTACTACCTGGGCACCCCGCACTACCGCTCGATGATCGAGTACAGCGAGGAGTCCCTGCGCGAGGCCGAGGCCGCCTTCGGCCGCATCGAGGGCTTCGTGCAGCGCGCCACGGAGAAGGCCGGTTCGCCCGTCGCGCCCGCCGACGAGGTGCCGCCGGCCTTCGCCGAGGCCATGGACGACGACCTGGGCGTGCCGCACGCGCTGGCGATCATCCACACCACCGTCCGCCAGGGCAACAGCGCGCTGGCCGCCGACGACAAGGACGAGGCCATCGCCCGCCTCGCCGAGGTGCGCGCCATGCTCGGCGTCCTCGGACTCGACCCGCTCGACCCGCACTGGGCCGAGGAGACCGGTGGCGGCGAGGAGCTGCACGGGGTGGTCGACACGCTCGTACGGCTGGTGCTCCAGCAGCGCGAGTCCGCCCGCGAGCGGAAGGACTGGGCGACCGCGGACGCCATCCGTGACCAGCTCACGCAGTCCGGCCTCGCCATCGAGGACAGCCCGGACGGTCCGCGCTGGACCCTCGCCAACCGCTAGTACGACGACGCGTGTGCCGTCCGGGCCTCCGGGCGGCACACTTCACTTACAGACTTCATACGCACGCAGGTAGAGGAAACAGGTAGCAGTCATGGCCGGGAACAGCCAGCGCAGGGGACGTCGCACGTCCAACAAGAAGGGCGCGACGGTCGGCAGCGGTGGCCAGCGACGCAAGGGCCTCGAAGGCAAGGGCCCCACGCCCAAGGCCGAGAACCGCAAGGGCCACAAGGCGTACCGCGTCTCCAACGCGATGGCCCGGAACGCGGCCAAGCGCAAGCCCGTCGCCCGCCGCGGCGGCAAGGGCCAGTCGGAGATGGTCGTCGGCCGCAACCCGGTCTTCGAGGCGCTGCGCGACGGCGTGCCCGCCACCACGCTCTACGTCCAGCAGTTCATCGACAACGACGAGCGCGTGCGCGAGGCCCTGAACCTCGCCACCGGCCGCGGCAACATCAACATCATGGAGGCGCCGCGCCCCGAGCTGGACCGGATGACCAACGGGCTCAACCACCAGGGCCTCGTCCTCCAGGTCCCGCCGTACGAGTACGCGCACCCCGAGGACCTGGCCGAGGCGGCCTACGACGACCACGAGGACCCGCTGATCGTGGCCCTCGACGGCGTCACCGACCCGCGCAACCTGGGCGCCGTCGTGCGTTCCGTGTCCGCGTTCGGCGGCCACGGCGTGGTCGTGCCCGAGCGGCGCGCGGCCGGCATGACCGCCGGCGCGTGGAAGACCTCGGCCGGCACCGCCGCCCGTACGCCGGTGGCCCGCGCCACCAACCTGACCCGCTGCCTGGAGCAGTACCAGAAGGCGGGCCTGACGGTCGTCGGTCTGTCCGCGGACGGCGACACCGAGGTGCACGAGCTGGAGGCGCTCTCCGGCCCGGTCGTCATCGTGGTCGGCTCCGAGGGCAAGGGCCTGTCCCGTCTGGTCGGCGAGACCTGCGACTTCCTCGTCCGCATCCCGATGCCGGGCGGCGCCGAGTCGCTGAACGCCGGTGTCGCGGCGGGCGTGGTGCTCTACGAGGCGGCCCGCCGCCGCATGAGCTGATCCGTCCCCCGTACGGGCTGACCCGAACGGGGGACGCGCCCCGGCCGTGATCTTGACGGGCCCCCGACATTTCGGGTCCGTCAAGGCAGTGTCCTAACCCCGCATCACTCGGTTAGATGAGTGTGGACACCAGAACGCCCCGGCCGGGGTTCGACGATCAGCCGGCGCTGAGCATGGTCAAGGTGGATTCCGATCCCGCCCAGGTGATCGTGAACCACGCCAGCTTCCGTGTGCGGCTCGCGCCGGCCAAGGAGACGAAGGTCGCTCCCCGTATCGCCGCGCTCGCCGGAGCCGCGGCGGGTGTCGGCGCGGGAGCCGGCCAGGCCCGCCGCAGGCCCGTCGTGTGGAGCGGCAGGTCCGCGCCGGGCGCCACCGGGCTGCTCCAGGCGGTCCGCGACTCGTCCGCGGCGGGTGCCGTCTCCACCCTGGAGCCGACGACCCAGACCATTCCGCGCATCGACGACACGATGCCCACCCCGGTGGTGCCGGCGGCCGGGCCGCCCGCCCCGCTGCTGCCGCCGATGCGGCGCGCCGAGGGCGCGTACGACGACGTGTACGAGATGGCGCCCGACGGGTACGACGAGGGCGCCGATCCGCACGCCCGCGCGCAGCGGCAGGCTCCCGACGCCGTCAGGCACGCCTACTACCCGGGCCGCCGGATGAACCTGGGCGTGGTGCTCCTCCCGCTGCGCGTCTTCCTCGGCTTCATCTCGATCTACGCGGGCATGGGCAAGCTCTGCGACCCCGTCTACTTCGACGGCGGCGAGCGCGGCTCCATGGTCAAGTGGCTGCACTCGCTGCACCCGTGGGCGCTGGCCGAGCCGCTGCGCGACTTCGCGCTGCAGCACCCGGTCGGCGCGGGCCTCACCGTCGCGTTCCTCCAGGTCGTCGTCGGCGTCCTCACCGTCCTCGGCCTGTGGCAGCGGGTCGCGGCCGTGGTCGGCGCGCTGCTGTCGGCGGCGCTGATCCTGACCGTCAGCTGGAAGACCGTCCCGGTCTACGACGCGCCGGACATCATCTACCTGGCCGCGTGGTCGCCGCTGATCATCGCGGGCGCCCCGGTGTACTCGATCGACGGCCGGCTCGCCGGCGAGGCCTGGCGGACCCTCGGGCCGCGCTCGGAGCTGTGGGAGCTGCGCCGCCGGGTGCTGCGGCGGGGCACCGTCGTGGCGGCGGTGGTCGTGGGACTCACGCTGCTCGTCGGCTCGATGCTCGGCGGCGCGGTGCGCTCCTCGCAGATGGTCACGGTGCCCGGGCCGAACGACGACCCGATCAACCACCTGCCGGGGCAGCCGCTGCCGCAGGAGCCGGGCACGAGCAGCCCGTCCGGCAAGGCCACGAAGAGCCCGAAGCCCACGGCGACGACCGGGGCGAGCGGCACGGGCGAGCAGGACGAGGACGAGGCGAAGCCGACGGAGTCGGCGCGGGAGACCCGGGGCAGCGACCGTACGAGCCCGCCGGCGACGACCACGCGGAGCCCGAGCCAGACCCGTACGACGGCTCCGTCGTCCTCGACGAGCGACTCCACGTCGGGCGGCACGAGCGGCACCCCGTCGAGCGGGAGCAGCACCGGCTCGTCGGACGGCGGCTCGACGTCGGGCGGCGCGCGGAACCCGATCGGGGGCCTGCTGGGCTGAGGCGGCCCGGAGACCTGGCTGGTCCGGCGGCCGGCGGACCGGTTCACGAGGGGCCCTTGGTGTCCATGGGAACGCCAGGGGCCCTTCGTGCTGCCGACGTCCGTGCCGATACTCCTCGCAGTTCTTGCACTTAGTTCAAGTCCGGGTCTACAGTTCTCGGCACCAGGACCTGAACTAAGTGCAAGTCCCTCGGACCGGGAGTTCTCATGAACGCGCTCGCCCTCGTCGCCGCCGTCGCCCAGATCCTCGTCGCCACCGCCTTCCTCGGCATCCCGCTGCTGCGCCACCGCTTCGGCGCCGCCGCCAAGGCCGCCGCCGTCGCCGAGCTGCGCCGCCAGGGCATCCGCCCCGAGGTCCTGGAGGAGAACAAGCTCCGCTTCGACGCGAGCGGTCACGAGTGGTGGGCGCCGGGCTCCTTCGCCCTCGTCAACATCGCCGCCGCCACGCTCAACCTGGCCGGCAACCCCTGGGGCACCACCCTCACCTGGGTCTTCTCCTCCATCGCCCTGCTCGCCAACATCGCGATCCTGCAGAGCCAGCTCGGCGCCGTGAAGTCCGTCCAGGCCGCCTTCCGCCGCAAGGGCGACGCCGAGCTCCTCCGCGTCGACGTGCCGGCCTTCCTGAAGGCCGCCGAGGGCGCCTTCCCCGCCTGGACCCGCACCCTCCAGAACGTCCGCCACACGGCCGTCTTCGCGGGCTCCGCGCTGGCCCTGACCGCCGCCGCGCTGGTGTGAGGCCGCGCCGGGCCCACCGCGCCGCGCCGAGGGCCGCGACGCGCGAGAGGGCGGCACCACGATCCGTGGTGCCGCCCTCTCGGCGTTTCGGGGGCCGGGCCCGCGCTTCGCCGGGGCTACGCCTGCGCGGCGAGCTCCTTCGCCGCCTCCGTCAGGTCCTTGGCGGTGTCGATGGCCCGCCAGTACGCGCCCTGGGGCAGCGGGAAGCCCGCCAGACGCCGCTCCCTGGCGAGGCGCGGGAAGGTGGTGCGCTCGTGGTCGCCCCGCTCGGGCAGCAGCTCGGTGAAGGCCGGGGAGAAGACGTACACGCCCGCGTTGATGAGGTACGGGGACGGCGGCGACTCGATGAAGTCGGTGATGTGCCCGAAGGCGTCGGTCTCGACGGCGCCCCACGGGATGCGCGGCCGGGCCAGCGCGAGGGTCGCGGTGGCGTCGCGCTCGGTGTGGAACTCGGCCATCTCGCGCAGCGAGAAGCGGGTCCAGATGTCGCCGTTGGTGGCGTACCAGGGCTTCCCGGGCTCGGGCAGGTGCGCCGCCGCGTACTTGAGGCCGCCGCCGCGGCCCAGCGGCTCGGACTCGACGACCGTGGTCACCTTCAGCGGCAGGTCCGCGGTCTCCAGCCACTCCTGGAGCACCTCGGCGAGATGGCCGCAGGAGACGACGGCGTCCGTGACTCCCTCGGCGGCGAGCCAGGACAGCTGATGGCCGATGATCGGGGTCCCGGTGCCCGGGATCTCGACCATCGGCTTGGGGCGGTCGTCGGTGTACGGGCGCAGCCGCGAGCCCTGGCCGCCCGCCAGGACCACGGCCTGCGTCGGGGAAGAGTGCATACCGGGAACGATATGCGGTGAACGGCAGGCCTACCGGGCCCGGCTCAGGCGGCGTTCATGACGCCGGTCGCGAACGAGGTGTCGCAGACCGGGCGGGAGTAGGACTGGGCACGCGTCGGGCCGAAGCGCTCGACGGCGGCGGCGCCGAGGGCGCGGGCGATGGACATGCAGTGCTGGGCGAGCGAGGGCCGGTTCTCCACCTCACGCTGGAGGTGGGTGAGGGCGACCCCGGGGTCCTTCTCCTGAAGCTCTGCGAGGAGCTGGTCGCGGAGAATATCCTGCGGGGCACGGGACTTGGCCCGGGTGGAGGCATCCGTCGACGAGGCGGTCGACGCGGTCAGCATCTGGGTCCCGTGGCTCTGTCCGGCCCACGGAACGGCGGACACCGCGAGCGTTCCGGAGAGCACCAGGACGACGGGCAGGACGAGGGCGAGAGAGCGGCCGATTCGGCGGGCAGTGTGCGTCACGCAGGCGAGCGTAGCGGCCGGTAGTGATATGGCGACATTTAGTCACTCTCGCGAGGGATGGTTCGAGGCGGCTTTTCGAATCCCGTGTTGACGCAGGGGAGTGGGCGGGTGCCTGTTTGCCCAGTTCTGCCGGGGTTTTCGCCGAGTCGGGGATTCATGCCTCCAGTACGCGAACGGCCCCGCCCCCGCAAGCGGGGTCGGAGCGTCCGGCGTGCGGCGCGAGCGTCAGTCGGAGAGACGCTCGCCCGTGGAGGTCGAGAAGACGTGCAGCTCGGCCGAGCGCGGCACGACGTGCAGCGTGGAGCCCTTGGCCGGGACCTCGCGGCCGCCGACGCGGACCACGACGTCCTTGTCCTCGCCGCCGACGCGGGTGGAGCCGTACACGAAGCCGTCGGAGCCGAGCTCCTCGACCACGTTCACGGTCACGGCCAGGCCGTCCTTGCCGGTCGGGCCCGACACGTCGAAGTGCTCGGGGCGGACGCCGACGGTGACGGTGGTGTCGCCCCTGGCGGCCGCGGCGGCGATGGCCTCGCGGGAGACCGGGACGACGCTCGCGCCGAACTTCACGCCGCCGTCGGTGATCGGGACCTCGATCAGGTTCATGGCCGGGGAGCCGATGAAGCCGGCCACGAAGAGGTTGGCGGGCTTGTCGTACATGTTGCGCGGGGTGTCGACCTGCTGGAGCAGACCGTCCTTGAGGACCGCGACCCGGTCGCCCATGGTGAGGGCCTCGGTCTGGTCGTGCGTCACGTACACCGTCGTGATGCCCAGGCGGCGCTGGAGGCTCGCGATCTGGGTACGGGTCGAGACGCGGAGCTTGGCGTCGAGGTTCGACAGCGGCTCGTCCATGAGGAAGACCTGCGGCTCGCGGACGATGGCGCGGCCCATGGCGACGCGCTGGCGCTGACCGCCGGAGAGCGCCTTCGGCTTGCGGTCCAGGTACTCGGTGAGGTCGAGGATCTTCGCCGCTTCCTCGACCTTGGCGCGGATCTCGCTCTTGTTCACGCCGGCGATCTTGAGCGCGAAGCCCATGTTGTCGGCGACGGTCATGTGCGGGTAGAGCGCGTAGTTCTGGAACACCATGGCGATGTCCCGGTCCTTCGGCGGCAGGTGCGTGACGTCGCGGTCGCCGATGCGGATGGCGCCGGAGGTGACGTCCTCCAGGCCGGCCAGCATGCGCAGCGAGGTCGACTTGCCACAGCCGGAGGGGCCGACGAGGACGAGGAACTCGCCGTCGGCGATCTCGATCTCCAGCTCGTTGACGGAGGGCTTTTCGGCGCCGGGGTAGACCAGGGTCGCCTTGTCGTAGGTGACGGAAGCCATGGTGATGTGTCCCTTCACCGGCAGGAACGTGCCGGACGATCCGAGTAAAGGAAGGATTGAGGTCTAGTCCACCAGGGTGAACTCGAGGTGACGCTACCTGGCGCCGTCGGATCTGTCAGCAGTCCGGGTGCTACGGGATGCGTGAGATTTCCGACCGTGGGCGGGCGGGCGTTCGTTACACTGCACTCGCTGCCTCCTTAGCTCAGCTGGCCAGAGCACCGCTCTTGTAAAGCGGGGGTCGTCGGTTCGAACCCGACAGGGGGCTCTCTGAAACAGCACCAGGTCCAAGGCCCTGTCGTCCGTGCGGGCGGCGGGGCCTCGGTTTTTTGGGGCGTGCGGAGCGGACGGGGGAGGTGCCGCCATGGTCGCGAGGTACCGCGTCTCGCCGCGCGGCGGCATGGGCGCCCACCGGGACATCGCGTCCGCGCTCGCCGCGGCGGCCCGAAGGGGCCGGCCGGCCCGGATCGAGATCGCGCCCGGGCACTACGCGGAGCCGCTCTTCGTCCGGGGCGAGGTCGAGCTGGTCGCGGCGGGCGAGCCGGGTTCGGTCACGGTGGGGCTGCCGCGCGGCACCGTCCTGGAGACGGCCGGGACGGTCCTGGCCCGTGGTCTCGTCCTGGCCTCGCGCGACGCGGACGTCGTCCGCTGCGGCGCGGGCGCGCTCACGCTGGAGCACACGGAGGTACGGGCGCCGGGCGGCGTCTGCGTGCACGCGACGCCCGGCACCGCGGTGACGCTCCGGGACAGCGCCTTCCGGCACGGCCGGGTGCTCTTCGCCGGGGCCGGCGGGCTCGTCGAGCGGTGCCGGTTCACCGACGCCGCGGACAACGCGCTCGCGGCGATCGAGGGCGCCCAGGTGTCCGTCGCGCACAGCCGGTTCGAGCGCAGCCGGATCCACGGCATCCGGGTCAGCGGCGCCCGGGCCCGGGTCACCGGCTGCGAGCTGACCGGCACCGGCAACGCGGCCGTGATGGCCGACGCGCAGGCGGAGCTCGCCGTCGCGGACTGCGTCGTCGAGGCCGGTCACGCGGAGGGCGTCGCGTACATCGAGCAGTCCGTCGGCTCCGTGGACCGCGTCCGCGTCACCGACGCCGAGCACGGCATCGCGGTCGCGAGCGGCTCCGACCCGGTCGTGCGCGGCTGCGCCTTCGTCGGCTGCCGGGACACCGGGATCAACGTACGGACCGCGGGCCGCGGCCGCTTCGAGGACTGCGAGGTCGGCCGGGCCGGCAACGTGGCGGTGCACGTGGGCGAGGGCGGCGCCCCGCGCGTGGACGACTGCCGGATCCTCGGCGGCAACGTGGGCGTGGCCGTCGTCAGCGCCGGCCGGGGCCGCTTCACCGGGCTCCGGGTCGCGGACCTGACGGGAGTCGCGCTGCGGGTCCGGGACGGCGGCAAGGCCGAGTTCGAGCAGGTCCGCGTGGAGCGCTGCCCGACGCACCTGGAGACCCGGGGCGACGGCGGCACGACGGCCGACGTCACCGACGCGGTCTTCCACGACTTCGCGATGTCGGCCGTGGAGGCCCTCGGCCAGTCGAGGGTCACCCTGCGCCGGGTCACCGCCGAACGCGGCACCGTGGGCTTCGGCGTCGCCGAAGAGGCACAGCTGTTCGTGACCGACTGCGGCGCGCGGGCGGTGAGCACGGTGGGGGCCGTGGCCCTCGGGAAGGGCCGGCTCGTCGCCCGCCGTCTCACGGTGGCCGGTTCGGACTCGATCGGACTCCTCGCCAAGGACCACGCCTATCTGGACGTCTCCGGCAGCGAGTTCGCCGACTGCGCGGCGGTGGGCGCGTGGGTCCGGGACGAGGCGGGCGGGCAGCTCGTGGACTGCGCGGTGACCGGGGCGCGCGGGACGGGCGTGCGGCACAACGGGCGGGTGGCGATGCCGTCGCTGCGGACCTCGCTGCCGGTGGAGGAGGCGGAGGAGCCGGCGCAGGCGCCCGCGAACGTCACCTACGTCATGGGCCCGGCCCTCACCATCCACGGGAACGTGATCAACTCCCAGATCGCCGTGGGCAACGAGCGGGTCGAGATGAACCAGCACATCACCAGCCGGCAGCCGACGCAGACCGACGAGGACGGAACTCCCGCATGAACGATCCCCAGCACGGCGTGACGCCTTCCGACGGCTCCGGGACCCCCGGGCTCCACATCCACGGCTCGGTGACCGGTTCGCAGATCGCCGTGGGCAACGAGCAGGTCACCCAGAACCAGATCAACCACACCCCCGCGGCGGTGGCCCCCGGTTACACCGAACTCGCCGACCTCGTGAGGGAGCTGCTGGCGCGGCTGCCCGAGCAGGGCCTCGGCGCGCAGGAGCGCGAGGACACCGAGGCCGCGGCCAACGAGGTCCTCGACACCATCAGCGGCACCGACGAGCCCGAGCCCGGCCGGCTGCGCCGCTCCCTCACCATGCTCCGGGGCGCGCTCGCCCCGGTCGCGACGGGCGTGGCGGCCGGGACGACGGTCGGGGCCCAGGAATGGGCGCTCTCCGCGATCCAGGGACTGACGGGGCTCGGCTGAGACAGGGGGCCGGAGTCCGGGGCCCGGAGCGGGCGGCCTCGGCTGAGGCAGGGCGCCGGGATACCGGAGCCCGGAGCGGCCGGCCTCGGCTGCGGCAGGGGCCCGGAGCCCGGCGCGTCGGAGTGCGGGAGCGGGCGGCCTCGGTCTTCGGTCAGGCAGGAGCCCGAAGACCGGGGCCCGGGACCGCCGCCCGGAGACCGCCGCCCGGCGCCCGGGGCCCGGAGGCCGCCGCCCGGCGCCCGGAGTCCGGAGCGGCCGGGCTCAGCGGCCGCTGAGTCTGTTCGCGAGGACCGCGATGCGGTCCGTCTCGGCCGTGCGGGCGGCGGACTCGCGGCGGTCGGCGCCGCGGAAGGCGGCGTACATGGTCTGGACGCCGAGCCAGCGCAGCGGCTCCGGTTCCCACTTGCGGACGCGGTGGTCGACCCAGGGCAGGGCGGTCAGGTCCGTCGGGCCCGACTGGCCGGAGTCCTGCTGGATGAGGTCGCGCAGGGTGCGGGCGGCCAGGTTGGCGGTGGCGACGCCGGAGCCGACGTAACCGCCCGCCCAGCCGAGCCCGGTGGAGCGGTCGAGGGTGACGGTGGCGCACCAGTCGCGGGGCACGCCGAGGACGCCGGACCAGGCGTGGGCGATGCCGACGCCCGCGAGCTGCGGGAAGAAGCGGATCAGGATCTCGCGCAGCGCCTCGATCGTCCGGGGCTGGGTGCGGCCGTCGTTGTCGGTCTTCGAGCCGTAGCGGTACGGGACGCCCCGGCCGCCGAGCGCGATGCGGCCGTCGGCGGTGCGCTGGGCGTACATGTAGGCGTGCGCCATGTCGCCGAGGGTCTCCAGGCCGTCCCAGCCGATGGCCTCCCACTGGGCGTCGGTGAGGGGTTCGGTGGCGATCATGGAGGAGTTCATGGGGAGCCAGGTGCGGCGCTGGCCCGCGAGCGAGGCGGTGAAGCCCTCGGTGCACCGCAGCACGTAGGGCGCGCGGACGGTGCCGTACGGCGTGACCGCGTGCTTCGGCCTGATCTCCGTCACCGGCGTGGACTCGTGGATGGTGACGCCGAGCGCCTCGACGGCGGCGGCCAGGCCCTTGACCAGCTTCACCGGGTGGAGCCGGGCGCCGTGCGGGGTCCAGGAGGAGCCGACGGCGCCGGTGACCCGGATGCGTTCGGCGGTGTCGCGGGCCCCGTACAGCTCGCGCTCCTTCTCGCCGAAGGCGATCTCGACGGCGTGGAAGTCCTTGAGGCGGGCGAGCTGGGCGGGCGAGGTCGCGACCTCCAGGACGCCGCCGCGGTGGACGTCGGCGTCGATGCCCTCGGCGGCGCAGACGTCGACGACCTCGGTGACGGTGTCGTTCATGGCGTGCTGGAGGCGGACGGCGGCCTCGTGGCCGTGCTGCTTCGCGTAGCGGTCGCGGCCGGCGATGCCGTTGTAGAGCCAGCCGCCGTTGCGGCCGGAGGCGCCGTAGCCGCAGAAGGCGGCCTCCAGGACGGTGATGTTGAGGAAGGGGACGGCCTTCTTGAGGTAGTAGGCGGTCCACAGGCCGGTGTAGCCGCCGCCGACGATGCAGACGTCGGCGGTCGTGTCGCCGGGCAGCGGCTCGCGCGGGGCGGGGGCGCCGTCCTGCGCGTACCAGAACGAGATGCCGCCGTTGACCGTGCCGATCGTGCTCATGTCCATCCCTCTTCCGGGTCCTGCCGGGGCCGTGCGCGGGAGGCTACCGGGGGCCTCGGCTCCGTGGATACGGGTCCTTCGCCGCGGGCTGCCGGGCGGCGGCGCGCCTTGCTTCGGGAGTACGGATTTCGTCGTTCCGGAAGGACTCTCCCCATGCGGGTACGCGGGACCCGGCGCGCCGCCCTCGCGGCGGCCGTCGCGGGTCTCACCGCCCTTGCGGCGGTGGGCTGTTCGCAGGGCGGCGGTGCCTCGGACGCGGCGCTGACGGTGGCGGCGGCGGACCACGCCGACGTGCTCGCCGGGCTGCCGGCGGCGGTGGACGGCGCGGAGATCGTCGTCGGGGAGGCGGAGGCGCCGCACACGGTGACGGTTTTCGTCGATCCGCGGTGCAGCTACTGCGCGAGGTTCGAGGCGGGTTCGGGGGCCTCGCCGAGCGGGCGGCGGCCGGGAAGGTGCGCGACGCCGGTGTCCAGGGCCCGCCCGGCGGACCAGGCCGGCCGCCGCTCCTTGACCCGGCGCTGTTTCGACAGACACGCCCTACTCTCGGTGGGGTGATCGAGATCCCGGAGGCACTGGCGGCGTCGCAGGCGGAGTGCAACGGCGAGGCGGGGCGGGCGTTCATCGCCGGACTGCCCGGCCGGGCCGAGGAGTTCGTGGACCGTTGGGGGCTGCGGCTGACCGGCCCGTCGATGCACGGGGCGGCGTCGCTGGTGCTGCCCGCCGTCCGGGCGGACGGCACGCGGGCCGCGCTCAAGCTCCAGCTCCTGGACGAGGAGACCGAGGGCGAGCCGGTCGCGCTGCGGGCGTGGGCGGGGGACGGGGCCGTGCGCCTCCTCGAACACGACCAGGAGACGGGCACGATGCTCCTGGAACGGGCGGACGAGACCCGTCACCTGTCGGCGCTGGGCGACGCGCGCGAGGCCGTGCGCGTCCTCGCGGACCTGCTGGCCCGCCTGGCCGCCGTCCCCGCGCCGCCGGGCCTGCGGTCCCTGGGGGACGTCGCGGCGCGGATGGTGGCGGAGACGCCGGAGGCGGCCGAGCGGCTGGCGGACCCGGACGACGCGGCGCTCCTGCGGACCTGCGCGGCGGTGGTACGGGAGGTCATGGGCGAGCCCGGCGACCGGCTGCTCCACTGGGACCTGCACTACGACAACGTCCTGGCCTCCGAGCGCGAGCCCTGGCTGGCCATCGACCCGAAGCCGCTCGTCGGCGACCCGGGCTTCGACCTGTTGCCGGCCCTCACCAACCTGTGGGACCCGGACCCGGCCGTGACCTCGTGGCGCTTCGACCTCCTCACCGAGCGCCTGGCCCTGGACCGTGCCCGGGCCAGGGCCTGGACGCTGGCCCGGGTGCTCCAGAACGGCCTGTGGGACGTGGCGGACGGCGAACCGGCCCTGGACCCGGACCAGGTGTCCATCGCGCGGAACCTGTTGGCCAGGCACCCCTGACGGGGTGCACCCTGGCTCCATGATCCGTACCGCCACGCCCGCCGACGTCCCCGTGATCCACCAGCTCGTCCGCGACCTCGCGGAGTACGAGAAGGCCCTCGACGAGGCCCGCGCGACTCCCGAACAGCTCCACGAAGCCCTCTTCGGCGACCGTCCCGCCGCCTACGCCCACATCGCCGAGACCACCGAGGGCGAGGTCGCGGGCTTCGCCCTCTGGTTCCTCAACTTCTCGACGTGGCGCGGCGTCCACGGCATCTACCTGGAGGACCTCTACGTCCGTCCGGAGATGCGCGGCGGCGGCCACGGCAGGGCCCTCCTCGCCGAACTCGCCCGCCTCTGCGTGGAACGCGGATACGAGCGCCTGGAGTGGTCGGTCCTCGACTGGAACAAGCCGTCCATCGACTTCTACGAGTCCCTGGGGGCCCGCCCGCAGGACGAGTGGACGGTGTACCGCCTGACGGACGGGGCCCTGAAGTCGCTGGGCGGGGGCGGGAGAAGGTAGGAAGGGGGCATGGACAAGGACATTCAGCAGCGGTTCGAGCGGATCACGGCCTTCGTCGAGGCGCGGCTCACGCCGCTCTTCGACCCGGAGAACGGGAGCGACCACGGCTTCGGGATGGACGACACCTCCCGTGCGCTGCGGGCGCTGCGCTACACCGTGCAGGCCGCATCGGCGGTGAACGGGCTGCTGGAGAAGCGGGCCTCGGCGCCGGAGCTGCGGCAGGTCGTGGACCAGGCGCTGGAGCACAACTGGGACGTGCTGCGCTCCATCGCCCGGATGTGGGAGGACCACCCCGACTTCCAGAAGGAGTTCAAGGGGCACTCCTGGGACGTGCTCGGGATCTGAGCCCGCGGGGCTCGTCAGGGGACCAGGACCACCTTGCCCGTCGTGCCCCGGGTCTCCAGGGCACGGTGGGCCGCCGCCGCCTCCGCGAGGGGGAAGCGGTGGACCGCCGGGCGGAGGGTGCCGGCGGAGACCGCGGCCAGGGCGGCGAGTTCGAGGTTGCGGACGTCGCCGCCCGCCTTCTGGATCATCGCAGGGCCCAGGACGGACGTCGACGTGATGCCGCGGGCCGTGAGCTCCTCCTCCGTGAAGGTGAGTTCCTCGCCGCCCGACCAGCCGAAGACGACGTGCTGTCCGCCCTCGCCGAGCAGGTCCACCGCGGCACGGGCGGTCGCTCCGCCGACCGAGTCGAACACGACCGTCGCCCTCCTGCCGAGCGAGTCGAGGTACGCGGCGACCTGCTCCGCCCAGTCCGGCGCCGTGTAGTCGACCGCCAGGTCCGCGCCGTTCTCCTTCACCCTGGCGGCCTTCTCCTCGCCGCCCGCCAGGCCGATCACGGTGGCGCCGGCGTTCTTCGCGTACTGCACGAGCAGGGTGCCGATGCCACCCGCCGCGGCCGGGACGATCGCGACCGATTCCGGGCCGAGCTCGGTGAACTGCAGGATCCCGAGGGTCGTGCGGCCCGTGCCGATCATGGCGACCGCCTCCGCCTCGCCGACGTGGTCGGGAAGGGCGTGGAGGCGGCCGGCGTCGGTGACGGCGAGTTCGGCGTAGCCGCCCGGCACCATGCCCAGGTGGGCGACCACCCGCTTGCCGAGCCACGTCGGGTCGGTGCCCTCGCCGAGCGCGTCCACCGTGCCGGCGACCTCGCGGCCGGGGACGGTGGGCAGTTCGGCGGGCGCCGGGAAGGGCCCCGTCCCGCCTTCGCGCAGCACGGTGTCGAGGAGGTGGACGCCGGCCGCGGTCACCCTGACGCGGACCTGGCCGGGGCCCGGTACCGGGTCCGCGACCTGCTCGTACGTCAGGTTCTCGGCCGGGCCGAAGGCGTGGAGGCGGATGGCGTGCATGGCTGGCTCCCCTGGGTCGGTCGGGTCCGTCGGGCCCGGTGATCTCGTGCGGCGGGACCAGCCTCCGACCTCAAGCGTGCTTGAGGTCAAGCGGCTTCGTCCGCAGATCCGCCCGCATCGCGAGCGACACCGCCTCCACCGCGCTCGTGAACGACACCTCCGCGAGCACGCCCGGCGCCGCCACCTGGTCGCCCGCCAGGTACACGCCGTCGCCCCGGTCGATCGCCGGCCGGTCGCGCCAGGTGGTGCCGGGGCGGTCGACCGCGCCCGTACGGCCGTTGGAGACCGCCTCGCGGCGCCACACCGCGCGCTCGCGCCAGTCCGCGAAGCCCAGGTCGAGCAGCCGCTCCGCGTGCGCCACCCCGTCCGCCTTCGCCTCGCCGGGACCGATCGGCAGCTGCGCCTGGATCAGCTCCTCGCCCGCGGGAGCGAGGCTCGGGTCCTGCGTGGTGAAGCGCTCGACCCAGCCGGGCGCGTACAGGTCCGAGATCGCGAACGGATCGCCCTTCCGGCCCGGCCGGCTCCTCAGCGCCAGGTCGAACAGGACCGTACGGCCCGACTCCCACGTCAGCGACGGGTCGCCGAGCAGCCGCGCGGCGGCCGGCAGCGAGGTCGCCACCACCACCGGGCCCGCCCCGCGCGGCAGGTCGCCGAGGCCGTCGACGCGCGACGAGGTCTCGATCCGTACGCCCGTCTCCCACGCGCGCGCCGCCATCCGCTCGATCAGCCTGCCCCAGCCGCCCTTGATGAAGTGCGCCTCCGCCGGCACCGACGCGGCCCGGTGCAGCCGCTCCTGCACGAAGCGGGCCGACAGCGCGCCCGGGTCGTGGTGGTACAGCGCGACACCGCTGTACGAGGCGGCGGCGCGGGCCGCGTCCGGCCCGGCGAGCCGGGTCGCCCAGGTGCGGAAGTCCTCGTCGACCGGCGCCCGGTCCGCCGTGCGGAACGACTGCCGCAGGAAGCCCAGCGGCGGGACGCGGCGCAGCGCGCCCTTGTGGTGGAAGCGCAGCTTCGCCGCCTCCCGGAACGGCAGCGGCGCGAGCTCGCCGAGCAGGCCGCGCTGCTTCAGCCAGGTCCAGTGCGGGCCGCCGTCGTAGATCGCGTGCGGGCCCTCGTTGGTCAGGTACGGGCCTTCGGCGGTACGGGCGCGTCCGCCGAGCGTGTGGTGCGACTCGTACAGGGTCACCTTGGCGCCCGCCTCGGCGGCGGTGACGGCCGCGGTGAGTCCGGCGAAGCCGCCGCCGATGATCGTGATCTTCCGCATCTGTCCGGCTCTCTCGTGTCGGGTTTCACGAAGGGGACGAGCGGCCCGGGCGCGTTCGTGACATCGCCGGCGGGGGACTGTCAGTGGCGTGCGTCACCATGGCCGTCATGGGCACGAGGAAGAAGACGGTCGCGAAGGTGCGCAGGGCCGAGGTCCGCCTGCCTCCGCTGGAGGCGTACGAGGGCGGTCTGGAGCCGGACGGGGACTACGACGGCCTGGAGCTCGCCGGCCTGGACCTGGCCGGAGGGAACGGCGCGGGGGCGCGGTTCCTGGACTGCGCGGTGCGGGACTGCGGGCTCGACGAGGCGCGGCTGAAGTCCGCCCGCTTCCTCGACTCGGTGCTGGAGGGCGTGCGGGGCGTCGGCACCGATCTCGCGGGGGCGCAGCTGCGGGACGTGGAGCTGGTGGACGCGCGGCTGGGCGGGACGCAGCTGCACGGAGCGGTGCTCGAGCGGGTGTGGGTGCGGGGCGGGAAGATCGACTATCTGAACCTGCGGATGGCGGAGCTGCGGGACGTCCTCTTCGAGGGGTGCGTGCTGGGCGAGCCGGACTTCGGGGGCGCGGTCCTGGAGCGGGTGGAGTTCCGGGACTGCGTGGTGACGGGGGCGGACCTCAGCCGGGCGAAGCTGAAGGACGTCGACCTGCGGACCGTCCAGCGGATCGAGATCGCGCGCGGGGTGGACGCCCTGGCGGGCGCGGTGATCTCCACGGCGCAGCTGCTCGACCTGGCGCCGGTGTTCGCGGCGCAGCTGGGGGTGCGGGTGGAAGACCCTTCCTGAGCCGGGGGCTTTCTCGCCGGTCATGCCGGGCCCGCGACGCCCCTGTCCGGCCTGACCGGTGAGACACCTCTAGGTCCTGTCGTCGAACTCCCGTCGTCGTCCCGAGGGCGGCCCTGCGGCGTCAGGTGCGTGCTCTCGGCGTGCCGGGCGCAAGGCCTCGTACGGGACGTACTCGGGCTTGTGCCCGGTGCGGCGAGAGCGCGTGTACGGCGTCGCGGGCAGGCGGGAGGGTGACGACAGGGCCTAGGACACGCGGGGGAAGCGGGCCTGGAGGTCCCAGATCGCGGGGTTGTCCGCCAGGCCCTCGTGCATGTCCGTGAGGTCGGCGATCAGGTCGTGCAGGAAGTCGCGGGCCTCACGGCGCAGTTCGGCGTGGTTGAAGGTGAGCGGCGGCTGGTCGCCCGGCATCCAGTCGGCCTCGACGTCCACCCAGCCGAAGCGGCGCTCGAAGATCATGACGTCGGACGACTCCGTGAAGTCCAGCTCCGCGTACTGGGGCCGGGAGGCCCGGCTGCCGCGCGGGTCGCGGTCGATCTGCTCGACGATGTCGCACAGCGCCCACGCGAAGTCGAGCACCGGCACCCATCCCCAGGCTGTGGACAGCTCCTCGTCCTTCTCCGTGTCCGCGAGGTACACGTCGCCGCAGAAGAGGTCGTGCCGCAGGGTGTGGACGTCCACGGCCCGGTAGTCGGTCTGCGGGGGGTCCGGGAAGCGGCGGGAGAGCGAGTAGCCGATGTCGAGCACGGGTCGATGGTCCCATGCCGCGGCGGTGCCCCTCGCCGGGGCCGGGCTTCCCCGCCCTGACGGGCCTCGCGGGGCCCGCCGGACGCTCCGCCGCGTGCCCGGCCGGACGCTCCGCCGCGTGCCCGGCCGGTTGCCCGCCGCGTGCTCGGCCGGTTTCCCGTCGGGTGCCTCAGCCCCGGTGGACGGCCCTCGCCACCCGCGGGCCCAGCCAGCGCTTGAGGCGGCGCAGCGCCTCCAGCTGCCCGGCGGCGCGGTCGAGGCGGTAGTACAGCTGCGGCGGGACGTGCGGGAGCAGCGGGGAGTGGCGCTGGCCCAGCAGGGCGAACATCTGCGCCGGCTCCAGGCGCATGTAACGGGGCAGGTTCTCGTACCACTGGGCGCTGTAGCGGGCCGCGCTCTGCGCCGAGACCAGCTCCGAGCGCCGCCGCCGGCCGTACGCGGCGAGGGCCGTGGGCACGGGCACCGACGGGTCGCGCAGGGCGGCGGCGAGGGCGAGGGCGTCCTCCAGGGCCAGGGTGGTGCCCGCGCCGATCGAGTAGTGGGTGGTGTGGGCCGCGTCGCCGAGCAGGGCCAGTCTGCCGTGGTGCCAGACCCGGTTGGTGAGGGTGCGGAAGTGCAGCCACTGGGCCGGGGCGCCGTCGCCGTGCTGCTCGCGGCCGATCAGCGGCTCGCCGTCGAGGAGGTCGGAGAACAGCTTCTCCAGCAGGTTCAGGCTGTCGGCCTCGTTCAGCCGGTCGAGCCCGAGGCCCGACCAGGTCTCGGGGCCGCACTCCACCACGCACGTCGACTGCTCGCCGCTGAACCCGTAGGCGTAGCACCAGATCCAGCCGTGCTCGGTCTCCTTGAAGGCGAAGCTGAAGGAGTCGAAGACCTTCGTCGTGCCCAGCCAGACGTAGTGGTTGCGGCCGCTGGTGACCTCGGTGCCGAAGCGGTCCGCGTGCGCCTCGCGCAGCGCGCTGTTCACCCCGTCGGCGGCCACGACGAGGTCGGCGTCCGCGAGCTCGGGAGCGTCGGGGCCGCTCACGGAGTGCTCGTACTCGACCCGTACCCCCAGCTCCCGGGCCCGGTCGGCGAGCAGCGCGAGCATCCGCCGGCGCCCGATGCCGAAGCCCGCGTCGCCGCGGTGGACGGTCCGCTCGTCGCGGACGATCGCCACGCCGTCGGTCCAGGTGACCGATGCGGCGGCGATCGCCTCCGCGGACTCCGGGTCGCCCGCGCGCAGCTTGTCGAGGAGCCCGGCCCAGTACGTGACGCCCCAGCCGTAGGTGGAGCCTTCCGGGTTCCGCTCGTACACGGTGACGTCGTGGGAGGGATCCTGACGCTTCATCAGGATCGAGAAGTAGAGGCCGCCGGGCCCGCCGCCGACGATGGTGATCTTCACGGGTGCTCCCACGAGGACATGACACGGTGCGCTGAAGTGGCAACGCACGGTAGCAGCGCGCGCACCGCCGGAAGCGGAAAGCCGTGCCCGGTCCGCCCGCCCGGGTGAAGCACCCCGCGCCTCGTACCGCCGCGGCAGCGGGCGCCGGTTCGGCAGGCGCTTCGGCAGCGGGCGCCGGCTTCGCGGGCGCTACGGCAGCAGGCGCTGTTCCTTCGCCACCGCCACCGCGCCCGCCCGCGTGTCGACGCCGAGCTTCGCGTAGATCCGGCCCAGGTGGGTCTTGACCGTGGCCTCGCTGATGAACAGGGCGCGGGCGATCTCACGGTTGCCCAGGCCGTGCGCGAGCTGCCCGAGGATGTCGCGCTCCCGGTCGGTCAGGGACGGGCCCGCCGCGCCCCGCATCCGGTCCATCACCCGGCTGGCGACCGGCGGCGACAGCGTCGTACGGCCCTGCGCGGCCGAGTGGATCGCGGCGAACAGCTCCTCCGGGCGCTCGGCCTTCAGGAGGTAGCCGGTCGCGCCCGCCTCGATGGCCCGGGTGATGTCCGCGTCCGTGTCGTACGTGGTGAGGACGAGGACGTGGACTCCGGTCGGCGCGATCCGCCGGGTCGCCTCGACGCCGTCGATGCCGGGACCGAGCTGGAGGTCCATCAGGACCACGTCCGGCCGCAGGTGGGAGGCCATCGCGACGGCCTCCTCACCGCTGCCGGCCTCGCCGACCACCTCGATGTCCGGAGCGCTGCCGAGCAGCGCGAGCAGCCCGGCGCGGACCACCGCGTGGTCGTCGCAGAGCAGGATCCGTACGGGCGCTGCGGGCGCGCTCACTGTCGTACCTCCAGCGGGATCGCGGCCGAGAGCACGGTGCCCTCGCCCGGGGTGGACTCGATCGTCAGCGTGCCGCCCAGCTGCCGGGCGCGCACCCGCATCGCGGGCAGCCCGTGACCGCGCACCCCGGCGTCTTCCCGCGCGGCCGCCGGGTCGAAGCCGCGGCCGTCGTCGGCGACGTCGAGGACGACCTGGTCGTCCAGATAGGTCAGGGTGAGCGCGGCCGAGGCGGCCTCGGCGTGCTCGCGGATGTTGGCGAGGGCGCCCTGCGCGATCCGCAGCAGCGCCGACTGCACCCGGTCCGGCAGCGGCACCGGCGGACCGTCGACCCGGAACACGGCCGACTCGCGGGCCGCGAGCCCGCGCAGGGCCTCCTCAAGGCCGCCGCCCTCGGCGAGGTCGGCCGGCGCGAGGTCGTGCACGAAGCGGCGGGCCTCGGCGAGGTTGCGCTCGGCGATCGACTCGGCCGTACGGACGTGGCGGCGGGCGGTGGCGGGGTCGGCGTCCCAGGTGCGGTCGGCGGCCTGGAGCAGCATCTGCTGGCTGGACAGGCCCTGCGCGAGGGTGTCGTGGATCTCCATGGAGAGCCGCTGCCGCTCGGCCAGGGTGCCCTCGCGGCGCTCGGTCGCGGCCAGCTCGCGGCGCGTGCGGATCAGGTCCTCGATGAGCGTCCGCTGCCGCTCGGCCTGCCGGTCGGCGTGCACGAAGACGGCGGTGGCGATGGCGGCGACGGCCGGCGGGGCGATCACCAGGTTCGGGTCGAAGCCGCCCTCGGACAGCTGCACCTGCGCGGTCACGACGAACACCGTGAGCAGCGTCACCAGGCCGAGCGCGGCGCGCGGCGGAAGCGTGCGCAGGCCCGTGTAGAACAGCGGCACCGCGCACCAGGCGAAGCTCGGCGCGAGCACCACGAGGACCATCCAGACGGCGACGACCGTGCCCAGCCAGGCGATCCGGCGGGGCGTGGCGCGGGTGCCGAGGACGGGGCCGAGGAGGTAGAGGGACGCGAGGGCGCCGGACAGCGCCACGATCCAGGGGCTGCGGTCCTCCCAGGGGTGGCGCAGCAGGAAGCGGGCGAGGGACGCGCCGAGGAGGAGGAAGAAGGCCACGTGCATGACCCGCGCCAGCCAGCGGGCGTCCGGGTCCCGCTCCGGGGTCGTGGCCCGGTCGGTCGTCCGGTCCATCGTTCACCTGCTTCGATCGCTGTCCGGGGGATCCCGCCCGGGAGATCCCGTCCTGAGGCCTGGTCCGCCTGGTCCGTCTGGTCCCGGAGGCCTGGTCCTTGAGATCCCGTCGCGGAGATCTCGTCCCGCAGATCCCGGTCCGGGAGACCTCGTCCTGGGGATGTCCTCCGAGGATCTTCTTCGGGAGGACTCCTCCTGAGGACTCCTCCCGAGGACTCCTCTCGAGGACTCCTCTCGGGGATCCCTTGCCGCCGATCCCTTCCCGAGGATCTGACCTGGGGATACGCGTCCATCCTGGCCCAGGAGGACCAGGGCGGCATCAACCGATCGGCTGACACGCCCGTCATCCACTGTGCGCGCCGGACCGAGCCGGAACGTCGACCGGCGGGCCCCGTTCCCGGGCGGAGGATCGATGCAGAGCGAACGGAACAACCACCTCAGGAGCCCGCAATGAAGAAGAAGTTCCTCCTCGGCACCACCGCCGCCGTCGTCCTCGCGGCCGGTACCTTCGGCGCCGTCTCCGCCAACGCCTCCTCCGCCCCGCAGGCCGCCCCGGTCGCCGCCGTCGCCAAGAAGGCCGACGCGGGCGACGACAACCTGCGCCAGGACACCCACCTGACGATCGAGGCCGCGACGAAGGCCGCGCAGGCCACCCTGAAGGCCGCCGAGAAGGAGAACCAGCGCGTCTCCGTCGCCGTCGTCGACCGCAACGGCAACACCATCGTCACCCTGCGCGGCGACGGCGCCGGCCCGCAGTCGTACGAGTCGGCCGAGCGCAAGGCGTTCACCGCCGTCTCCTGGAACGCCCCGACCTCCGTCCTCGCGGGCCGCCTCGCCCAGGCTCCGAACCTGAAGGACATCCCGGGCACCCTCTTCCTGGCCGGCGGCGCCCCCGTCACCGCGAACGGCGCCCCGATCGCCGGCATCGGCGTGGCCGGCGCGCCCTCCGGCGACCTGGACGAGAAGTTCGCCCAGGCGGGCGTGGCGTCGCTCGACGACTGACGCCCCACGGTCCCCGATGGCGCCCGGCCCCCCGCCGGGCGCCATCGGCGTATTCGTACGACTGTTTTCGTATGTCTGCTTAGGATCGGTTCGTGAACACTCGCAGCCGCCGCAGCCGCCGCAGCGACTCCAGTCGCCGTGGCGTCAGGACCGGAGCCCCGGCCCTCGCCCTCGCCCTGCTCGCCGCGGCCTGCACCGCCGGCGGCGACGGCGGCGGGGTGCGGGGCACGCCCGGCGCGGCGGGCCTGCGCGACCCGTACTTCCCCAAGCTCGGCAACGGCGGCTACGACGTGAGCCGTTACGCGCTCACCCTCTCCTACGACCCCGCCACCGGCCGGCTCGACGGGCGCGCCGAGATCACCGCGAAGGCCACCCAGGACCTCAGCGCCTTCAACCTGGACCTGGCCGGGCTCACCGTCCGCGGCGCCACCGTCGGCGGGGCGCCCGCCGCCGTCAACCGGGCGGGGAACGAGCTGACCGTGCGCCCGCGCGAGGACGTCGACAAGGGTTCCGAGTTCCGGACCGTCGTCACGTACGACGGCGTCCCGGAGACCATCACCGACTCGGACGGCTCGGAGGAGGGCTGGCTCAAGACCGCCGACGGCGCCCTCGCGCTCGGCGAACCGGTCGGCTCCATGGCCTGGTTCCCCGGCAACCACCACCCCTCCGACAAGGCCGTGTACGACATCACCGTCACCGTCCCGGCCGGGCTCAAGGCCCTCTCCAACGGGGTGCTCAACGCCGAGCGGAAGACCGCCGACGGCCGCACCACCTCCGTCTGGCACGCCGCCGAGCCGATGGCGAGCTATCTCGCGACCCTCGCGATCGGCCGCTACGACACGACCACCACGACCGCGCTCGGCAAGGTGCCCGTCCTCACCGCCGCCGACCCGGTGGTGGCCGCCCAGACCGCCGCGCTGCGGGCCCGGATCCCGGAACTCCTGGAGTGGCAGACGGAGAACTTCGGGCCCTACCCGTTCGCCGCCGCCGGCGCGATCGTCGAGCGCGACGACGACGTCGGCTACGCCCTGGAGACCCAGACCCGCCCGGTCTTCCCCGCCGGCTCCTTCGACACCACCACACTCGTCCACGAGCTGGCCCACCAGTGGTACGGCGACTCCGTGTCGCCCGCCACCTGGAAGGACATGTGGCTGAACGAGAGCTTCGCGACGTACGCCGAGTGGCTCTACAAGGAGGACTTCGAGCACTTCCCGGCGCAGAAGAGCTTCGAGACGGCCTTCGCGAACGACGCCGCGTGGGCCTTCCCGCCGGCCGAACCGCCCGCCGCCGAGGACCTGTTCGGTGTCCCCGTGTACCAGCGCGGGGCGATGGTGCTGCACAAGGTCCGCCAGACGCTCGGCGACGACGTCTTCTACGAAATCCTCGCGGGCTGGCCGGCGAAGTACCGTCACGGCACGGCCGACACCGAGGACTTCACGGAGTACGTGGAGTCGGTCGCGGACCGGGACCTGAGCGAGCTGTGGGACGTGTGGCTGTACGGGGACGGACGCCCGGAGAAGCCTTAGGGGGCCGGGGCCGAGGGGCGGAGGCCGGGACCGAGGGCCGAGGGCCGGGGATCCTGCGCCCTGGAGTCCTGGGGTGTCGGAGTCCTGGAGCCCTGGAGCCCTGGAGTCCCGGAGTCCCGGAGTCCTGGAGTCCTGGAGTCCTGGAGTCCTGGAGTCCCGGAAACCCTGGAGCTCTGGAAGCCCCGGCAATGGGAGGGAAGTCCTAGAGGCCCTGGGTGTCCGTATGGCTCTGGAGGGACTTCCGCATCACGATGCACGGCCGGCCGTGGGCCAGGTCCGGGCGCCGCGCGGTCTCCTCGTAGCCGAGCGCGGTCCAGAACGCGAGGGCGCGCGGGTTGTTCTCCAGGACGGCCAGGCGCAGTCCCGTACGGCCCTGGGAGCGGAAGCCCTCCTCGACGTACGCGGCGAGGCGGCGGCCGTGGCCCGCGCGGTGCCCGGCGGCGTGGACCATCAACAGGCCGAGCCAAGGATCGGGTTCGGCCGGGTCCGGGTGCCGGCCGAGGGTGACGGCGATCGCGACGAGGCGGCCGGCGGAGCGGGCGAGCAGCACCTCGGCGGTGGGCTGCGCGAGCTCGTCTGCGAGGGCGGCGGCGACCTGCTCGGGCAGGATCCGGCCCGGGTCCGGGAAGTCGCCGCTGAGCTGCTGGAACTCCTCGTTCGATGCGTACAGCCCGGTGAGTTCGGTCAGCAGCGGGCCGGGGATGTCGTGCGGGTCCTTGGCGGTCAGCGGTTCGACGATCACCCGCGCAAGCGTAGAGCCCCGGCGCGGGATGCGCCGGGGCTCCGGTCTCACGTTCCCGCCGTACGTCAGATGTTGACGCCGAAGTCGCGGGCGATGCCCTCGAGGCCGGAGGCGTAGCCCTGGCCCACGGCGCGGAACTTCCACTCCGCGCCGTTGCGGTACAGCTCGCCGAAGACCATGGCGGTCTCGACGGCGGCGTCCTCCGACAGGTCGTAGCGGGCGATCTCGGCGCCGCCGGCCTGGTTGACGATGCGGATGTAGGCGTTGCGGACCTGGCCGAAGTTCTGCGAGCGGTTGACCGCGTCGTAGATGGAGACCGGGAAGACGATCTTGTCGACGCCGGCCGGGAGGCCCGCCAGGTTGACGTTGATCTGCTCGTCGTCGCCGCCGCCCTCGCCGGTGCGGTTGTCACCGGTGTGGACGATGGTCTGGTCCGGCGTGGACTTGTTGTTGAAGAAGACGAAGTGGCCGTCGGAGACGACCTTGCCGGTGGCGTCCACGCCGATGGCGGACGCGTCGAGGTCGAAGTCCGTGCCGGTGGTCGTGCGGACGTCCCAGCCGAGGCCCACGGTGACGGCGGTGAGGCCCGGGGCCTCCTTGGTCAGGGAGACGTTGCCGCCCTTGGAGAGGCTTACAGCCATGGGAAGTCCCTTTCATCGCGGTGTGTTCCTACCGGATAACGCCTACGGCGGCCCGGTGGTTCCAGTGCGAAAACAGGGTGACGCACGGCGGGCCCGGCGGGGAACATGGAAGACATGTCCGGTCCCTATCCGATCCGCGGCTCCGTCTCGCTGCCCGAGGCCGAGCTCATGTGGCGTTTCTCGCGGTCTTCGGGGCCGGGCGGCCAGCACGTCAACACCAGCGACTCGCAGGTGGAGCTCCGCTTCGACCTGGCGGCGACCGAGGCCCTGCCGGAGGTGTGGAAGGCGCGGGCCCTGGAGCGGCTCGCGTCGCGCCTCGTGAACGGGGTCGTCACCGTACGCGCCTCGGAGCACCGCTCCCAGTGGCGCAACCGCGAGACGGCTGCCGTCCGGCTCGCCGCGCTCCTCGCGGAGGCCACGGCACCGCCGCCGAAGCCGCGCCGCCCGACGAGGATCCCGCGCGGCATCAACGAGCGCCGGCTGCGGGAGAAGAAGCAGCGCTCGGACACCAAGCGCGGCCGCCAGGGCCGCGACTGGGCCTAGGGACCGGCCGGTGGACCAGGGCCCGACCGGCCCTGGGGCTCGACCGGGCCTGGGGCCCGACCGGCGCCGGGCCCATCCGGTGGATCTTGGCCGTGACCGGGCCTGGCGCGGACCGTTGTCCGCCTGCCCGGTCCTCGGCCCGCTGGCCGGGGCCCTAGCCCAGCGTCCGGTACCTGCCGCGGAAGTACGTCAGCGGGCCGCCCTCCGCCGACGGCAGCCGGGTGTCGAGGACGCGGCCGATGACGAGGGTGTGGTCACCCGCCAGGACGCGGTTCTCCGTACGGCACTCCAGGGTCGCGAGCGCGCCGCCCATCAGTGGGGCGTTGCTGTGCGTGCCGCGCGTGCAGGGGAGGTCCGCGAAGAG
The DNA here is from genome assembly GCF_042954805.1 of Streptomyces sp. NPDC012637. NCBI lineage: Bacteria > Bacillati > Actinomycetota > Actinomycetes > Kitasatosporales > Streptomycetaceae > Streptomyces > Streptomyces sp. NPDC012637. The sequence continues at coordinate 911,659 of NZ_JBIBDS010000002.1, read as the reverse complement.
CAGCCGGTCGCTGACCCGGCCCTTCATCGCGAAGCGGCCGGCGACGTGCCGCTGGCTCTCGGCGAGCAGCGAGACCGCCCACACCGGGACGTCCGCGAGCAGGTCGTCCATGCGCGAGCCGTTGCGCAGGCTGACCATGACCAGCGGCGGGTCGAGGGAGACGGAGAGGAAGGCGGTGGCGGTCATGCCGACGTCCTCGCCGTGCGGACCGTCCTCCGGGTCATGGGCCGTCACCAGCACCACGCCCGCGGCCAGGCGGGACATGGCGGCCTTGAACGCGTCGTTGCTCACCCCCTCAGCATGAGGGATGGCCAGGTCGACGGCGGTGGTCCCCGAGGCGGGCGTCTTCTGCAGCACCCTCGCACGCTAGTCCGCGCCCCGGTGCGGGGGCATCGGGCCCCGGGACCACCCGGCTTCCCTCCCGGGTCCTAGGACCCGGGAGCGGATCGGGAGGCGTTCTCCGGGTAGGGACCGAAGCCCCGCAGGTGCTTGTGACTTGAGTCACAGAGAGCAGTATTTGTTGACCCTGTGTACCGGGTGCACAGCTCGCTGTGATTCAGTGGCGGGGACAGTGCACCACGAAGCCGATGAAGCCGATGAGAACCCAGGAGTCAGCTGTCGAGGTCTCGGGGAGAGCGAGCGATGGAGACCGAGTCGGAGCCGTACGTCCGTCTTGCGACCCTGCGGCAGCTGCATCAGGTCGTGGCGGACCTCAACACCGCCCGCAGCCTTGCGGACACCCTGCAGGCCGTCGCGGACGGCATCGTCGCGGGCCTCAACTATGAGCTGGCCTGCGTCAACCTCGTACGCCCCGACGGCGACCTGGTCGTCGCCGCCTTCGCCGGCAGCCCCGCCGCCGAGGCCCTGATCACCGGCCGGGTCGGCTCCCGCGCCTCCTGGGACCGCCGCCTCGCCATGGGCCAGGCCTGGGGCGACCTGCGCTTCATCCCGCACACCGAGGGCTGGGTGCTCATCGAGGACGACGTCCCGCAGTGGCACACCGAGGGGCCCGCGCCGCGCTTCGAGGACGAGTGGCACCCGCACGACCGGCTCTACGCCCCGATGTACTCCAGCGGATCTCGCTCCGCCCACCCGGGGGGACCCCCGGGCTCCGGCCGTGAGCTGCTCGGCGTGATCTCCGTCGACCGCCCGCGCAACGGCCGCCACCCCGGCCCCTGGGGCCGCGAAGCCCTCCAGATGTACGCCTCCCAGTCGGCCATCGCGATCAGCAACGCCCGGCTCCGCTCCAACATGCAGCGCGCCCTCGTCCGCCTGGAACGCGAGCAGCAGGCGCTGCGCGCCAGCGAGGAGTCCTTCCGGCAGGCCTTCGAGTACGCGCCCTCCGGCATGGCCATCGCCGAGATGGGCGGCGACCAGCACGGCAGGCTGCTCCGCACCAACGACGCCCTGTGCCGGCTGCTCGGCCGGCCCGCCTCCGTGATGCGCCGCTACTCCTTCGCCGACCTCGTCCACCCCGAGGACATAGGCACCCTGCTCCGCACCTCCGCCGAGGGCGGACGCGCCGAGCTGCGCCTCGGCCGCCGCGACGGCACCTACGTCTGGGTGTCCCTGCGCAACTCGGTCGTCGCCGACACCGCCGACGGCCCCCGCTTCCTCCTCACCCACGTCGAGGACATCGAGGAACGCAAGCGCCACGAGCTCCAGCTCGCCCACCGCGCCTCGCACGACGCCCTCACCGGCCTCCCCAACAGCGCCGAACTGCGCTCCCGGCTCTCCGCCCGGCTCTGCGAGCGCCCGTTCGCCGCCGGCGCGGCGGCGCCCGAGGAGACAGCGTCCGGCTTCGAGCCCCCGTACGAATACGACTACGAGCACGAGCACGGCTTCGGCTTCTCGCCGGCCGGCGGTGGCGCCGGGCCGTACGACCACCACGTGCACACGGTCGCTCCCACCGGCGGCGACATCGACGACGGGACGAAGGGGCTCGCGGTCCTCTTCTGCGACCTGGACGGCTTCAAGTCGATCAACGACCGCTTCGGGCACCACACCGGCGACGCCGTGCTCATCGAGGTCGCCCGCCGGCTGACCACGGGCGTACGGGACGGCGACACGGTCGCGCGGCTCGGCGGCGACGAGTTCGTCGTCCTCGCCGACGGCCTGGGCTCGGCCGACGCGGCCGACCTCGCGGTACGGCTGCGGAACGCGATCATCCCGCCGATCCGGGTCGACGGACGGGCGGTGCGGGTCGGCGCCAGTTTCGGCATCGGCTGGGCCGAGTGCGGCATGACCGTCGAAGAGGTCCTGAACAGTGCCGACCAGCGGATGTACATAGAGAAGCGGTCCCGTTCGAAGGTGCACAGGCGGGCGGGCTAGGGCCCGGTCCGGCGGTCGCGAGGGCGGTTCGTTCACCGCTCGTACACACGGCACCGGAACGTCGGGAGGGCCGTTCGAGGTAGGCTCGGCCGGTCGGCGACGGCTGGCGAGCAGTGGATAGGAGTGACCCGGATGGCTGCCGGTAACGACGGCGCGAACACGCCCGAGGACGACGATCCGTTCGGCTACCTGTACGCGGACGGACAGGCGGCGGGGGCACAGCGGCCCCAGGGCGGCGGCTACGGCTACCCGGGTCCGGCGGCACAGCCGGGCGTCCCGCGCACCTCGTACAACCAGGTCCGCACGGTCGGCGAGCGCCAGTACGGCGGCCACGCGCAGCAGCCGCAGGTCCCGCAGCAGCAGGCGTACGGCCAGCAGCCCGGCTACGGCCAGCCGCACCCGCAGTACGCGGCACCGGAGACCTACCCGGGCGGCGGGCAGCACCGCCCCACCCCGCCGCAGCCCGCCCCGCGCGGCGGCCGCGGCCCCAACACCAAGGGCCTGCTGATCGGCGCCGTGGCGGTGGTCGCGGTGGTCGTGGCGGGCATCACCGCCGCCGTGATCAGCAACAGCGGCGACAAGTCGAACGACGCGGGCGGCGGCGGCAACCCGACGGGCGCGCCCGGGCAGGTCTCGGAGTCTCCCTCGGTCGCTCCGAGCCAGTCCTCGCAGGGTCCGGTGGAACTGCCGCAGCAGGACGCCGCGACGCTGAAGCTGGGTGGCTCGGCGGCGCTGGCGAGGGACATCAAGGGCGCACAGGGCGCGGACGGCGCGTACGTCACCGGGTTCAACGCGATCGGCTCGTCGGTGACCTGGCAGGCGGACGTGCCGGAGGCCGGCAGCTACTACCTGTACGTGCGGTACGCGATCCCGGCGAAGGACGCCAACGCCACGCTGACGGTCAACGACACGGCCAACAGCAACCCGATAGGCCTGAAGAACTTCATCTCCTCGTCGGACCCGAACCTGGAGAAGAACTGGCAGACGACCTGGGCGCCGGTCACCCTCAAGCAGGGGCAGAACACGATCAAGCTGTCGTGCGAGCAGGGCAACCAGTGCGACGCGGTCTTCGACTGGCTGAAGATCAGCAAGGAGAAGATCAGCGGCTGAACAGCCGCAGGAACGCCGTCACCGTCTCCGTCATCGCCTCTCGCGCCGGGTGCAGGTACCGGCGCGGGTCGACGGACTTCGGGTCCTCGGTGAGGAAGGCGCGGACGGCCGCAGTGTAGGCCGTGTTCAGCGCCGTACCGACGTTGATCTTGACCATGCCGGCGGCGACGGCGGCGCGGATCTCCGTGTCCGGGACGCCGGAGGAGCCGTGCAGCACGAGCGGGACCGGGACGGCGTCCTTGAGGGCGGCGATCAGGGCGTGGTCGAGGGTCGCGGTGCGCTCGGTCATCGCGTGGGTGGAGCCGACGGCGACGGCGAGGGCGTCCACGCCGGTGTCGGCGACGTACGCGGCGGCCTCGGCCGGGTCGGTGCGGACGCCGGGCGCGTGGGCGTCGAGCGGCGGCTCGCCGTCCTTGCCGCCGACCCTGCCGAGTTCGGCTTCGACCCAGATGCCGCGCTGGTGGCCCCAGCGGACGGCCTCGGCGGTCGCCTTCACGTTGTCGCCGTAAGTCCGCCTGCTCGCGTCGAACATGACGCTGCCGAAGCCCTCGGTGTGCGCCTGGCGGAGCAGGTCGACGGATTCGACGTGGTCGAGGTGGAGGGCGAGCGGCGCGCTGGAGGCGCGGGCGACGGCGGTCGTGGCGGCGGCGACGGCGGAGAGCCGGCCGCCGTGGAACTTCACGGCGTTCTCGGAGATCTGCAGGACGGCGGGGACGCCGGCCCGTTCGGCGCCGGCGGCGATGGCCTCGGCGTGTTCGAGGGTGATGACGTTGAAGGCGGCGAGGCCGGTGCCGGCGGCGCGGGCGTCGGTGACGAGGTCGGCGGTGCGGACGAGCATGCTTCCTCCGTTGCGTGCGTGCCGGAGCGCCGTCCCGCCGGTCAGGCCGCGGCTGCTCGGTCGTGGACGGTGACGCGGGGCAGCAGGGCCTCGTAGGCGTTCTCGTCGAACTCGCCGGCGACCGGGGAGAGGACCGTCGCCGCCGACAGCGCGACGGCGTGGGTGAGCCGGGTGGGCCAGTCGGAGCCGTCGACCAGGCCGGCGAGGAGCGCGGCGACGGCCGAGTCGCCGGCGCCGGTCGGATTGCCCTTCACGGGTGAGGGCGGGGCGGCCTGCCACAGGCCTTCCGGGGTGGCGGCGAGGACGCCGTCCGGCCCGAGGGAGGTGACGACGGCGTGGGCGCCGCGGCGGCGGGCGTCGCGGGTGGCGCGGTGCGGTTCGCGGGAGCCGGTGAGCTGGGCGAGTTCCGTCGCGTTGGGCTTGACGATGTCGGGGCGGGCGGCGATGCCGCGGCGCAGCGGTTCGCCGCTGGTGTCGAGCAGGGCGGGGACGCCGGCGGCCCGGGCGAGCCGCACGAGTTCCGCGTACGCGCCGACGTGGATGCCCGGCGGCAGGCTGCCGCACAGGGCCACGGCCCGTGCCCCGTCGAGGAGTTCGGCGAAGCGCGCGGTGAACGCGGCCCATTCGCCGGGGGTGATGGCCGGGCCTGGCTCGTTGAGCTGGGTGGTGTCGCCGCTCGCGGCGTCGACGACGGCGACGGTGCGGCGGGTGGCACCGGCGATCGGGACCAGCGCGTCGTGGACCGGCCGGCCGGCGGTGGTGGTGGCGAGCAGCGAGCGGAGCGTCTCGCCGGTGGTGCCGCCCGCGAAGCCGGTGACGACCGTCTCGTGGCCGAGTGCGCCGAGCACCCGGGCGACGTTGAGACCCTTGCCGCCGGGCCGTTCGATGACCTGGGTGACGCGGTGCGAGGCGTGCGGGGTGAGGGCCGGGACGCGGTAGGTGAGGTCCAGCGCCGTGTTGAGGGTGACCGTGAGAATCACCTGACCCACCCCCTGTCGTTCCGTGTCACCGCCGGTAGCGCCCTGATCATGCCAAAGAGACGGCGGTTGGCCCAGACCCCGGACCAACCGCCGTCACGCAACGTGTGGGGAAATCAGCCCACTTGCGGCTCAACCACCCACGCGCCCTTGCGCATCACGCCCTTGAGCTCGAAGTCCTCGTCGAGGACCACGAGGTCGGCGTCCTTGCCCGGCTCCAGGGAGCCGACCCGGTCGTACACGCCGAGCAGCTTCGCGGGGTTCGCGGAGATCGCCTGGACGACGGACTCGACGGGCAACCCGTCGATGGTCGCCGCGCGCTTGAACGCCCGGTCGAGGGTGAGCGTCGAGCCGGCGATGGAGCCGCCCTCGACGAGCCGCGCGACGCTGTCCTTCACCTCGACCTCCAGCGGGCCGAGCATGTAGCGGCCGTCGCCGAAGCCGGCGGCGTCCATCGCGTCGGTGATGAAGGCGGCCCGCGCCGGGCCGGCGTGGTGGAAGGCCAGCTCCAGGGCGGCCGGGTGGAGGTGGGTGCCGTCGTTGATGAGCTCGACGGTGATCCGCTCGTCCTCGAGGAGCGCGGCGATGGGGCCGGGCGCACGGTGTCCGAGGCCGGGCATCGCGTTGAAGAGGTGGGTGGCGACGGTGGCGCCCGCGTCGATCGCGGCCCGCGTCTGCTCGTACGTGGCGTCGGTGTGCCCGATCGCGGCGATCACGCCGTGCTCGGCGAGCAGCCGTACGGAGTCGATGCCGCCGGACAGCTCGGTGGCCAGGGTGACCATGCGGGCCTGGCCGCGCGCGGCGTCGATCAGCTTGCGCACCTCGGCCGGCTCGGGGTCGCGCAGCAGCGTCTCGTCGTGGGCGCCCTTGCGGCAGGGCGAGATGAAGGGGCCCTCGAAGTGGATGCCGGCGATGTCGCCCTGCTCGGCGAGCTCGGAGAGCAGGCCCGCGCGCTGGGTGAGGAAGTCCATCTCGCCGGTGACGAAGGAGGCGACGACGGTGGTCGTGCCGTGCTGCCGGTGGGTGCGGACGCCGGTGAGGATCTCGTCGACGGTGCCGGAGGTGAAGGAGGCGCCGCCGCCGCCGTGGTTGTGCATGTCGACGAAGCCGGGCACCAGCCAGTGACCGGTGAGGTCGAGCGTGGTGACGTCCTCGCGGGCGGCTCCCGCGATGCGGCCGTTCTCGACGATCACTCGTCCGTTCTCGACGATCCCGGTCGGCAGCACCACGCGGGCCCCGGCGAGAACTGTGGAAACGGCCATCAGGCGGATACCTCCGGGGCGGTGGGGCGGTCGGTGGAGTCGGTCGGCTGTCGGTCGGTGGGCTGCGGGCCGGCGGACCGTCGGTCGGTGGACTGTCGGTCGGTCGGCTGTCGGTCGGTCGGGCCGGCGAGCAGGTCCCAGGCCAGCAGGCCCGCGCCCAGGCATCCGGCGGTGTCCCCGAGCGCCGCCGGGACGACGGCGGGCAGCTTCTGGAAGGTGACGCGCTGCTCCACGGCGGCCCGAAGGGGTGTGAACAAGGTTTCCCCGGCCTCGGCGAGACCGCCACCGATGATGAGCGTGCGGGGGTCCAGCAGGGTGAGCGCGGTGACCAGCCCGTCCGCGAGTGCGTCCACGGCGTCCTGCCACACCCGTACGGCGGCGGGGTCGCCGGACTCGACGGCCTTGGCGCAGTCGGCGGCGTCCGCCTCGGGGTCGCCGGAGGCCTCGGCCCAGGCAAGGGAGACGGCGGAGGCGGAGGCGTACCGCTCCAGGCAGCCGCGCTGGCCGCAGCCGCACTCCGTACCGCCCGGGCGGACGACGATGTGGCCGATCTCGCCCGCGTACCCGTGCGCGCCGGCCTCGATCTCGCCGCCGATGCCGATGGCGCCCGCGATGCCGGTGCCGAGCGGCACGAAGAGGAAGCGGTCGGCGCCGTTGCCGGCCCCGATCCGGCCCTCGGCGAGGCCGCCGGTGCGCACGTCGTGGCCCAGGGCGACGGGGATGCCACCGAGGCGCTCGCTGAGCATGGCGCGCATGGGGACGTCGCGCCACCCGAGGTTGGCGGCGTAGACGGCGATGCCGTTCGCGGCGTCGACGATTCCGGGGACGGCGACTCCGGCGGCCGCGGCGGGCTCGCCGTACCGCTCCTGGCCGAGGGCGCGCAGTTCCTCGGCGAACCCGAGGATGGTCTCGACGACGGCCTCGGGTCCGCGCTCGCGGCCGGTGGCGCGCCGGGCCTCGTGGAGCAGGGTGCCGTCCGCCCCGACGAGGGCGGCCTTCATGCCGGTGCCGCCCACATCGAGGGCGATGACGTGTCTCACGGAGACAGTCTCGCGTGTCAGGACCCGAAAGGTCTAGTCCACTGCTGAGGATTGTTGCGGTCGGATACAAATCCGCGCGGAGGCGGCTTCCGGCGCGTTCGGGCCCGCGGTGGCAGGTGTGTCCCGCGCGGGGTCCCTCACGTGCTCACGGCGAGTCCGTCGCGTGCTCACGGTGAGTCCCTCGCGTGCTCACGGCGAAAGGATCACGCTGCGCGTGAGGTTGCGCGGGCGGTCCGGGTCCAGGCCGCGGGACTCGGCGACGGTGACCGCGAGCCGCTGGGCGCGGACGAGGTCGGCGAGCGGGTCGGCGCCGGGGCGGGAGACGAGGGTCCCGCCGGCCTTGGCGACCTCGCCGGCCAGTCCCTCGGGGAGCGGGCCGAGGACCCAGGTGACGCGGCCGGGCGCGGTGACGGCGATGGGGCCGTGGCGGTACTCCATCGCCGGATACGCCTCGGTCCACGCGCCGGCGGCCTCGCGCATCTTCAGTGCGGCCTCCAGGGCGAGCCCGTAGGTCCAGCCGCGGCCGAGGAAGGTCCACTGCTCGGCGCCGAGGACCGCCTCGGGCAGTGGCTCGGTGAGCGCGAGCTCGGCCTCGACGGCGGCCTCGGCGACGCTCTTCAGGCCGGGCAGCCCGCCGGTCGTCCGGCCGGCCGGCCCGCCGGGCAGTCCGCCGGACAGGTCGCCGAGGCCGGCGCGCAGGAAGGCGAACGCGGTGGTGGCGAAGCGGGTCTGGACGACCGACTCCTCGTCCGCCCAGTCGAGCACGGCGACCGCGTCCGCCGCGGTCATGACGGGAGTCGCGGGGTCGGTGGTGAGCGCGGTGGTCGGGACGCGCCCCCTGAGGGCGCCGAGCAGGTCGAGGACCTCGGTCGTGGTGCCGGAGCGGGTGATCGCCACGACCCGGTCGTACCTCCGGCCGGCCGGGAACTCCGAGGCGGCGAAGGCGTCGGTCTCGCCGAGCCCCGCCGCCTCCCGCAGGGCCGCGTACGCGATCGCCATGAACCAGGAGGTGCCGCAGCCGGTCACGGCGACCCGCTCCCCGGGCTCCGGCAGCCCCTCGAAACCGGCCGCCGCCCCGGCGGCGCGGCGCCAGGCGGCGGGCTGGGTGGCGATCTCGGCGGATGTACGGGCGGCGGACGTGCGGGCGGCGGACGTGTGGGCGGCGGAGGTGCGGGACATGCGCGGCGACTCCTAATGGTCCAGACCAGCGGGAAATCCGGGAAGGTTCTGCCGGGTACTGCCAGGTCGTGCATAGCAGTGCGCCGCGCCGCAAGGCAATGCGTTGCAGAAGCGATATGCGAGTGGTGTAGACCTCCTGTGGCTACCCGGGAGAAACTTACGGCCGAACATTGCCTCGACGACGAGCAAAGGGTGGGTTACGGCTGTGCAGCGGCGACGATTCCTGGGACTGGCCGCGGCGGCCACCGCACTCGGACTGACCGCCGGCCTCTCCGGCTGCGGCACGCTCGGCGGCGACGACGGCGACGTCACCCTCAAGCTGGTGGCCGCCGACTACGACCTCACCGGCGGCGACACCACCAGGAAGTACTGGGACGGCCTGGTCGCCGCCTTCGAGGCGAAGAACCCCGGAGTGAAGGTCCAGGTCCAGATCGAGTCCTGGAACGACGTGGACCGCAAGGTCGCCGAGCTCGTCAAGGCCGGCCAGGCCCCCGACATCGCGCAGATCGGCGCCTACGCGGACTACGCGGCGGCCGACCAGCTGTACTCGGCCGACGACCTGCTCTCCATCCCCGTCCAGGCCAACTTCCTGGCCCCGCTCGTCGACGCCGGCGAGTACAAGCGCACCCAGTACGGCCTGCCCTTCGTCGCCTCCACCCGGCTGCTCTTCTACAACGAGGAGCTGTTCGACAAGGCCGGCGTCGACGGGCCGCCGACCACCTGGGACGAGCTCGCCGCCGCGGCCGGGAAGCTGGACAAGGAGGGCGTCACCTACCCCTTCGCGCTGCCCCTCGGGCCCGAGGAGGCCCAGGCCGAGACGATGATGTGGCTGCTCAGCGGTGGCGGCGGCTACACCGACGGAACCGGGCACTACGACCTCGACTCCGCCGCCAACGTCCGCACGTTCGGCTGGCTGCGCGACAACCTCGTCGCCAAGGGCCTCACCGGCCCCACCGCCCCCGGCGAGCTCGACCGCAAGGAGGCCTTCGCGGCCTTCGCGCGCGGCGAGGTCGGCATGCTCAACGGCCACCCGTCCCTCATGCAGGAGGCCGAGAAGAAGGGCGTCAAGGTCGGCAAGATCGCGCTGCCCGGCGCCGACGGCAGGGCCAAGGCCACCATGGGCGTCGCCGACTGGATCATGGGCTTCAAGCAGAACGGCCACCGCAAGGAGGTCGGCGCCTTCCTCGACTTCGTCTTCGCCGACGAGAACGTGCTGAAGTTCGCGGGCGACAACGACCTGCTGCCCTCCACCGTCACCGCCTCCGCGACCATGCAGTCCGACCCGAAGTCCGCGCACCTCCGCGAGTTCCTCGAGGCGCTGCCCGACTCCCAGCTGCCCCCCGTCGGCAAGACCTCCTGGGCGCAGGTCAGCAGCAAGGTGAAGCAGGAGATCGGCAAGGCCGTGCAGCCCGGCGCCAAGCCCGGCGACGTCCTCGGCCGGCTGGCCCGCCAGGCGACGGCGGCCGAGAGCGCGGAGTGACCGGCGCGGCATAAGTTGGTCTGTATGACCAGTGAACTCGGGGAGCCGGGGCGGGCCGCCGAAGGGCCGTCCCCGGCCGCCCTCGGCGAGCGCGAGCGGGCCGTCCTCGCCATGGAACGCCGCTCCTGGCCCGGCCCCGGCGCCAAGGAGCGGGCCGTGCGCGAACAGCTCGGCCTGTCCGCCACCCGCTACTACCAGCTGCTCAACGCGCTCCTCGACGACCCGCGCGCCCTCGCCCACGACCCGGTCACCGTCAACCGGCTGCGCCGGGTCCGCGCGGAACGGGAACAGCGCCGCTGAGTCCGCGCCGCCGCACGCGTGCCGCTGACGGGACCGGCATCCCTCGGTAGGGTCGTGGGCATGGTCAGCAGCCTTCCGCACCCGACCACCGCCGCCGGCCGCGACGGCCTCGCCGCGCTCCTCGCGCGGCCCGAGAAGGCCGTCGTCGCCCTCGACTTCGACGGGACGCTCGCCGAGATCGTCCCCGACCCGGAGCAGGCCCGCGCCCACCCCGGCGCCGTCCCCGCCCTCTCCGCCCTCGCCCCGCACCTGGCCGCCGTCGTGGTCGTCACCGGCCGCCCCGCCGGAGTGGCCGTACGGTACGGAGGCTTCGCGGGCGTCCCCGGCCTGGCGCACCTGGTGGTCCTCGGCCACTACGGCGCCGAGCGCTGGGACGCCGTCAGCGGCACCGTGCAGGCCGCCGCGCCGCACCCGGGCGTGGCGTCGGTGCGCGCCGAGCTTCCCGGCTTCCTGGACCGGATCGGGGCCTGGCCCGGCACGTGGATCGAGGAGAAGGGCCGCGCGGTCGCCGTCCACACCCGCCGCGCCGAGGACCCGCAGGGCGCCTTCGAGGCCCTGAGGGGCCCGCTCGGCGACCTCGCCGCCCGGCACGGCCTGGTCCTCGAACCGGGCCGGATGGTCCTGGAGCTCCGCCCGCCGGGCATGGACAAGGGCGTCGCCCTCGCGGACTTCCTCCGCGAGACCGGCGCGGGCTCCGTCCTCTACGCGGGCGACGACCTGGGCGACCTCCCCGCGTACGCCGCCGTCGAGAAGCTCCGCTCCGACGGCACCCCGGGCCTCCTCGTCTGCTCGGCCGCCGAATCCGCCGCCGTCCCCGACCTCTCGGCCCGCGCCGACCTCACGGTCCCGGGCCCGGCGGCGGTGGTGGAACTGCTCGCCGGGCTGGCGCGGGAGCTGGGTCAGGGGGCGTAGAACCCCTGCACGTCGGCGATGAGGTCGACGCTGCCGGAGTTGTTGTGGAGCATCACCTTTCCGTCCACGACGGGCACGACGACAAGATTGGACACGGTCCGCCCGGCCGTCACGTTCAGGTTCGACGTGCCCGGGCGGGCCGTCCCGTACGGGTAGACGGTGACGACCGTGCTGGCGGAGGCGTTGACCGCCGTCACGTTCATGACGACCGCCGTCGCCCCGGCCGCCGGCACCCCGTTCCGCCCGGCGACGGTCAGCGCGACCGTCCTGCCCGGGCCGACCTTGGCCTTGGGAGCACCGGTGCCGGTGCGGGTGTCGAGGGAGCGGGAGGGGGCGAGGGGCTGGAAGAGCGAGCCGAGGTCGTCGGTGCGGTAGTAGCCGACGACGTCGGCGATCACGTCGGTCGCGCCGTTCCGGTTCAGGAAGAACAGCGAGTCGTCGTACAGCGGGACGACCACCAGGTTCGAGGCAGTCTGCCCGGCCGCCACCTGGACGTGCGAGTACTGGTAGTTGTCGGCGTAGAGCGTGCCGTAGGCCGAGAGGAACGTGGACGCCGTCGGGTTCGTGGCGGTCAGCTGGAGCACCACGGCCGAGACGCCCGTCTTCGGCACTCCGCCGCGCCCGAGGATCGGCGTCGAGCCGAGCATGCCCCCGAGGAGTTTGCCCTTGGTGATGCCGAGGCCGGTGCGGGAATCCACGATCCGGGCCGGCTGCACCGGCTCGAAGAGCGATCCCTGGTCGGTCGTGTAGTAACCGGTCACGTCGGCGACGAGATCGACACTGCCGGCATGGTTGTAGAGCGTGACCTTGCCGTCCTTGACGGGTACGACGACCATCCCGGCCACGATCCGGCCCGCTGGAACGTTGAGGTTGGAGGCGGTGGGACGGGCGGTGCCGTACGGGTGGACCGTGACGAACGTCGAGGCGCTCGGGTTGACCGCGGTCACGTTCAACGCGACGGACGTGGCCCCGGTCGCCGGGACCTGGCCGCGGCCGGCGACCTGGAGGGTGATCGAACCACCGGGACCGACCGTGCGCTTGGGCGCGCCGAGGCCGCTGCGCGTGTCCAGGATCCTGGCGGGATGCGTCGGATACGGCAGGACGTTGGTGAACCGGCTGGAGGCGAGCGAGGTGCCGTTGACGAGGGTCACGGTGCCGCTGACCTGGACAGCGGGACCGACGCCGTCGGCGGATGGAGCGGTGAGCGTCCAGTCGTGCTGGCCGTTCGGCAGCAGCGTGCCGGCAGTGTCCCGCCCGTTCCAGTCGATCTCCAGCCTGCCGCGGACCTCCGTTCCCCTGGCCAGCTCGCTGACCTGGCCCGTCAGGGTGTGGCGGGCCGTCAGGGTCCAAGGACCCACAGGCTTGCTGAAGCGGCGGGTGAGGAACGGCTGCCTGCCGGTCGCACCGCCGTCGGTGCGGCCCGTCGTCCACGTCTCTCCGGCCATCAGCACCAACGGCTGTGCGGGAATGCCCGTCGCGACGACGTGCACCTGCTCGTCGCCGTCGACATAGGCGAGGTGGCCGCCGAACTTGTCAACGGTCCAGCGGACATGACGTTGGGAGACGCCGGTGTCGTGCAGTGCGCCGACGACACGGCTCGCGGGGCCCTCGGCGGCGGCACCGGTGAGCACGAGGGTGCCTGCGGACCTGTCGTGGGTGACGACGTAACCGTCGCCGAGCAGGGCCTCACCGGACGGTACGGACCGCGAGGACTTCGCCATACGGTCGTAGACCCCGGCCGGTCCGTTGACGCCGCAGGACCAGTAAAGCCAGCGCTCGGTGGCCTGGAGTTCCTCGGGGACGCAGGGGGCGCCGGTGTTCAGGGCCTCGACCGCCTTGCCGGTCTTCAGGTCCTTGACCGTGACGGCGCCCTTCTCCGTGCCGGCGCTCCACAGCAGGACGCCCCACAGGGCGGAGGCGACGGGCGCTCGCTGCTCGAGGAACTGACCCCAGGTGGTGTAGACGGTCTGCTTGCCGGCGTCGCCGGGGGCGGTGGAGACCAGGTAGTCGGCGGCGACGTCGTCGATCCTGCTGCCGACGGGCAGGTACACATCGTCGAGGTCGTAGTCACCGGGGCCGTTGATGTAGTAGCGCCAGCGCGTGTCGTCCGTGTCCACGCGGCGCATGAACCGTCCGTCTCCGAGTGCCAGGTATGCGGCGCAGGCGGAGTCGTTCGCCGCGCACCAGTGCATCGGGATGCCGGTCAGCTTCGTCCGGTCGCCGAAGCCGAGGGCACCGGAGGTGCTGATGTCGCGCACCCACTCCCAGTCACCGTTCGAGTTGTCGACGACGGACAGGCGTCCCTGCGCGAGGGCGATGCCCTTGATGAGGGCAGGCTTCGGCAGCCGCTTGGCCACGGTCACCACCGGCTTCCCGGAGGCGTCCGCCGTGATGTGCCGGAGCGCCCAGTCGACGGAGTCGGCGCCGCCGATCACGGCGGCGGTTCCGTCGGGCCCGGCGGAGGGGCCTTTGTAGTCGGCTCGGGGGAGCAGGGTGACGGCGGGGCCGCCCGCGATCGGCACGGCGTTCAGCGCACCACGCGCCGAAAGGAAGACCAGCCAGTCGCCGACGATGGCGAACCTGCGGTCGGAGCTGCCGCTGTGGTTGTAGTTGTTCAGGTCGATCGCGGTGAACGGGGCTGACGGGTCGGTCCGCGAGGTGACTAGCACCGTGTCGTCGGTGGCGACCGTCGAGTACACCGCCAGGTATTTCGGGGAGATTTTGACGCGCGCGTACGCCTCGGGGACCTCGGGCGTCAGTGCCCCGAGCTGTCCCGTGTCCACCGGAGCGATGCCGAACCGGCGCTTGCCGTCCTGTGCCGCCGTCGTGACGACGACGCCCGACGCGTCACCTCCCAGCACCCTGCCCAGGCGCGTGCCGTCCTCGGGTCCGGTCAGGGTCGCGTCGCGGGTCGTGCCGTCTGCGCCGAGGGTGAGCAGATGCTGCACGGCCGTCTTGCTGCCGTCCGGCTGGGTCACGGTCTCCACCGCGTACACGGTCGACCCGAAGACCGATGAAGCCACCGTGCCCTCCGGAAGGGCGATCCGTCGCGAGGCGCCGTCGGTGTCGCGCAACTCGACCTCACCGCTCCGGACCATGGCGAGCGAGGCCGTGCCCGTGCCCATGACGGTGGCCTCGGTCGCGGCGGGCAGCGGCACGGGAGTGCTCCGCCCGTCCGCGAACCGGGTCCACAGGACGCCTTCGTGCCCCGACTGGGTGTGGAACACACCCTCGGCACCGATGGCGTCCGCCCGCAGGTACTCGGCCTGTCCGGTCAGGTGGAGCTGTGCGCTCAGGACGGACTGTCCTGGGGCCGCCGGCACCACCACCTCCTGCGGAGTCGGCGCCGGTTCCTCCGCCCTCGCCGTGTCCGCCAGTGGTGTCAGGCCGCCGCCCAGCGTCAGCGCGAGCGCCGTCGCGGCGGCGAACGCGCCCCGCGTCAGGGTGTGTCGAAGCACCCGGTTCCCTCCCCGAAACTCGGAACCTGCCGTGCCCCCCACCGCAGGTGGACGGGAGCGTAACAGCGGGAAGGGGCGCCCCGGCCTGCCGGGGCGCCCCTTTTTGAACAGGGTCGGAATTACGAGGGGTTGACCACGCTGATCGTCAGGTCGTCGCCCGCGTCGCCGGTGACCGTGACCTTCACGCCGTGGCCCGCGACCTTCACGCTGGCCTGCGGGGCCGTCGGGTCGTAGTAGGCGTTCGGGTCGGTGTCGTCGAAGACCGGCTTGCCCGGGACGGACGGGGCGCAGGCCGCCTTCGTCGCGACCGTCTGGCTGCCGCCCTTGCCCACCAGGACCTCCTTGTGGAGGCACGTCGCGTCCGTCGGCTCGAGGCCGAAGGTGGCGTCGAAGGGCTGGCGACGGTTGCTCGGGGCGGTGCCGTCGTCGTAGCGGAACGGCGCCGGACGGGCGTCGACCACCATCGCCGAGCCGGCACCCGCGTGGGCGCTGACGTTGTTGTCGTCGTAGGAGCGGTCCACGTACCAGACCAGCATGCCGTTCTGGTACTTGAAGAACTCCACCCAGTCCGGGGCGGTGATGCCCTTGCTGAACTGGTACGGGCCCTCGGCGAGGAGCGCGTCGCTGCCGACGTACTCGCGGTTCTCCACCAGGTAGAAGCGCGGGGACGTGGCCGTCTCCGTACCCGTGGAGATCTTCCAGCGGCCCTGCGCCGTCCAGCCGTTCACACCCTGCTCGACGTTGTCGGTCAGCAGCGTGGTGCCGCCGGAGCCGATGGTGACGTCGTCCAGGAAGGCACCGGCGAAGTGCACGCCGCCGTCGGACTGGTAGCGGAAGCGGAAGAGGGACGGCTTGCCCTGGGAGTCGTACGAGTAGCGCAGGGTCGTCCACCTGCCGGCCGAGGAGCCGGAGACCGCGGCGCCGGCGCGCGACCAGGTGGCGCCGTTGTCGAGGGAGTACTCGGCGAAGAGGTAGTCGTAGTCCGCCTCGATCTCGTACCAGGCGCTCGCCTTGACCGTGATCCGCGAGGAGGCGGGCACGGAGCGGGTGAGGGACTGGTTGAGGCCGTCCGCCGAGCCGGTCCACCAGGCGTGGCTGCCCGAGACGGGCGTCGCGTAGGTGGTGCTGCTCGTCTTGTCGGGCAGCGCGATGCGGACCGCCTGCTCCTTGCCGGTGACCTGGAGCTGCGCCGGGTTCAGGGTGTACGTGCCGGAGGCGCCGAGCGGCGCGTCGGCGTAGTCCAGCCAGCCGAGGAACAGCTTCTCCTCCGCGCCCATGAGGCCCGGCAGGGTGCCGATGCCCTCGTTCGCGGCGGCACCGTGGCCGAGCCAGGAGCCGGAGCTCATCAGGGTCCAGAAGGCGGTGGAGTTCTCGCCGCCGTCGGTGTCGTAGAAGTCCGGCAGGCCGAGGTCGTGGCCGAACTCGTGGCAGAAGACGCCGAGTCCGCCGTTCTCGCCCTCGGTGGTGTAGTCGCCGAGCCAGTACTTCGACTGGCCGATGCGCGCGCCGCCCGCCTTGTTCTGGGTGCCGGCGACGTCGGGGCCGGTGAGGCCGAAGTCGTCGCCGTTCACGTACCAGCGGTGCGACCAGATGGCGTCCTCGCCCTGCGCGCCGCCGCCCGCGTCCTCGCCCATGCCGGCGTGCACGGCCTGGAAGTGGTCGATGTAGCCGTCGGCCTCGTCGAAGTTGCCGTCGTGGTCCCAGTCGTTGCGGTCCCAGACGTCGAACTGGGCGAGGTAGGCGTCGATCTCGGCCGGGGTCTTGCCGGCCGCGATCTGCGCGTTCCACCAGGCGTCGCCGGTGTCCTGGATGAAGGCCCAGGAGCCGCCGGTGTCCTCGACGGAGTTGTCGCCGTAGGTGGAGGCGTTGCCGGGGACCTTGACCCAGTCCTCGACCACGTTGGTGACCGAGTAGGCGCCGCTCGACAGCTTCTCGTAGTAGGTCCGCATGGACTCGCCGGGACCGTTGAACAGGTTCTCGTAGTGCGCCTTGTTGAAGTCGGCGCTCCAGGCGTTGGAGTTGTCGACGCTGCGGTCGGGCTGGGGTATCTCGTTGTGCAGCGGGCCGGGGACGGTGCCGAGCTTGCCGGAGCCTTCGGTGCCGAACTCGGAGAGGATCGTGAAGATCTTCTCCTGGCGCGTGGCGGTGGTGGTCTCGGTCTCCGCGAACTTGCCGGGTGCGACCTCGACGACGCCCTTGGCGTTCGCCTTCGCCTTGCCCTTGGCGACCAGGTCGATCGCCTGCTCACGCAGTTCGGTGCGCTGCTTGGTGAGCGGTCCGGGGCGGTTGTCCGGCCGGTGCGTGGCGCCGGCGCCGGCGCCGGCATCCCTTGCTTCCTGCGCGGCGGCCGGGGTGAGCCCCGCTGCGAGGAGTGCGGTGAGCGCCGACCCGAGGGTCATGCCCACAACAATCTTTTTCACGTTGTTCGCGATCCCTTCGCTCGCATGCGTGGGTGACGCATGGTGCGCGTGATTCCGTCGGGGGTTACGGATCGCCTGGGGGAACGATCGGTCGCAGAGTCTGACACGGAAGACCCTGCCGGGAGGAGGGGGAGACCCCGAACAATTTCCGCCGGGATACAGGGGAGCAGCAGGGGGAGGGGTAGGGGTGGCGGCGGAGGGCCCGCCGCCGCGAGGCCGTCACGGCGCGCGTCGGCGCGCATCGGCGCCTGGGCGGGCCCGCGGTCATGCGGAGCCGTCGGCCGTCCGAGCAGCTCCGAGGCGGGGTCTTACGGATCCGTCGGCCGCCTGAGCGGCCCCGCGGTCATGCGGAGCCGTCGGCTCCCGAGTCGCCCGAGGATCCGGATCGCAGTGCCTCCAGCTGGTCCAGGAACCAGCGCTGAGGCGGCAGCGCCGTGGCCGCGGCGGCGAGGCGCTTGGTGCGTTCCGCACGCTCGGCGGCCGGCATCGACAGGGCGCGGTGGAGGGCCTCGGCGGTCCCGGTGACGTCGAAGGGGCTCACCGTGAGCGCGTCCTGGCCCAGTTCCATGTGCGCGCCGGCCTCGCGGGAGAGCACCAGGGCGCAGCCGGCCTCGGAGACCACCGGGATCTCCTTGGCGACCAGGTTCATGCCGTCGCGGACGGGGTTGACCAGTGCCACGTCGGCCAGGCGGTAGGCGGCGAGGGAGCGGGTGAAGTCGTCCTCGACAGAGACCAGGACCGGCTGCCAGTCCGCCGTGCCGAACTCGGCGTTGATCTCCTCGGCGAGGGCGACGACGGACGCCGTGTACGCGCGGTACGACTCCAGGTCCTGCCGGGACGGGTAGGCGGAGGCCAGGTGGACCACGCGGTCGCGCCACTCGGGATGGGCGGTCAGCAGCTCCCGGTAGGCGAGCAGTCCGCGCAGGATGTTCTTCGACAGCTCGGTGCGATCGACGCGGACGATGGTCTTCCGGTCCCCGACCTCCTCGCGGAGCCGGGCCAGGCGGTCGTCCACCTGGGGGCGGTGGGCGAGGGCCCGCAGTTCGTCGCCGTCGACGCCGAGGGGGCGGACGGTGACGTTGGTGGTGCGCTGCGGGCCGGGCCCGCCGCCGCGCCGGTGCTCCACGCCCCGCCAGGGCGTCCCCGCCGGGAAGTAGGGCACGGCGATCCCGGACGCGTTGTCCATGGACGCGCTCTGCATGAAGGCGCCGCTCCACAGGGCGGTGTGGAAGCCCAGCTCGTCCGCGCCGAGCATGCCCCACACCAGCTCCTCCCGGATGTCCTCCGGCAGCATGCGCAGGTAGGCCGGGTCCGCCCACGGCGTGTGCGTGAAGTGCCCGATCCTCAGGTCCGGGCGCAGCTCGCGGAGCATCCCCGGGACCAGGGCCAGGTGGTAGTCCTGCACCAGCACCGCCGCGCCCTCGTCGGCGGCTTCCCCGAGGGCGTCGGCGAAAGCGCGGTTGTAGGCGCGGTAGGACTCCCAGCGGCGGCGGAACGCCGCGTCGAAGACGGGCTCGCGCGGGACGTCGTACAGGTGGTGGTGGAGGAACCACAGCACCGAGTTCGCGATGCCGTTGTACGCCTCGGAGTACACCTCCGGGTCGATGTCCAGCATCCGTACGCCCGGCTCGGCGACCCCGCGGCGCACGGCCTCGCGGTCGCCGTCGCCGAGCGCCGCGCACACCCACAGGGTGTCGCCCTCGGAGCCCTCGGAGGAGACGGCGCTCAGGCCCGAGACGAGCCCGCCACCGCCCCGTCGGGTGTCCAGCGTCCCGTCGTCACGGACGCTGTACGAGACCGGGCCGCGGTTCGATGCCAGGAGGACGGAAGCCATATGGCGAACCTAGCCCATCCGGTAAACGCTCAAACGTACGGATATCAGACGTCCGGATGCGGGGCGCGCGGACGCGACGGGTGCGCGGGCCGCAGGTCATCGAGCCGACGCGCGGCCTGAACCCGTTCGGAATTGCCGCCAGGTGGCCGGATCCCCGCTGTTACGATCACCGCCTCGGACGGGAAGCGCCGGAGGGGGCCGCGCGGGACACGCGCGAGCACTGGCCACCCGCCCGAAGCCTGAGGAACAGGCTCACGGAGGGGACTTCCTTGTACGTACGCACCCGCGGAGCGCTCGCGTTCGTGACCGCCGTCGGCATGACCGCCGGCCTGTCCACCGCGCTCACCGCACCGGCGCTCGCCGCCGATACCCTGCCGGCCGACGAGGTCGTCGTGCCGGACCCGGGTCGCCACCAGCCGCGCCTGGAACGACTGATCGGCGCCGGGACCTCCGGCTACCTCCACCGGCAGGACGGCACGAACGACCTGCTGTGGACCGACACCGCCACCGGTGCCACGACGACGCGGCGCGTGGAGGCCCAGTACGGGCACTCCGGGCTCTACGCCTCCGACGACGCCGGCACCGCCCGGATCGTCGACGCCGCCAGCCAGGCCGTGACCAGGATCCCGCTTCCCGCGGGCCAGAGCTGGCTCGGCGCGTACACCGCCGACACCGTGGTCACCCGCACCGATCAGGACGGCGTGACGACGGCCCTCACCCTGGTGCGCCTGGCGGCGGACGGCGGCACCGCCGAGACCCCGGTCACCGGCGTCCCCGCGGACCTGGGCCGGGCCGCGCCCGTCACCCAGGACACCCGTGGCGCGATCCTTCGCTTCTCCGCCGGCGGCTCGGCGCGCTTCTACCTCGACTACGGGACCGCCACGCTCGTCAGGCTCCCCGGAGCGTTCGAAGCGACGGGGAACCTCCGGCTCGGCGGCGAGCACGTCCTGGGCTGGTCGAGCGGTGGCAACAGCCTGTCCACCGTGCCCCGCTCGGACGCCGCGGCCACGCCGGTGCGCACGGTCGTCGCCAAGCCGTACGCCACCTCCGAGTACCCGGAGTTCGCCGTGGTCGGCGGTCACGTCGTCTACGTCCACTCCGCCGCGTCCTACGACCCGGACGGCGTGCTGCGGCAGAAGCTCCAGGAGGTCCCGCTCGGCGGCGGCCCCGTCCGGGACCTGCTGCCCGCCGGGGCGAAGGGCTTCGTCACGGCCCCGGACGGCAGCGTCCTCGTCGTCGGCGGCAGCAGCGCCACCGACTGGGCGGTCCACCGCGTCTCTCCCGGCGACGGCGGCGCCCCCGTGGTCGACGTCGTGAAGAAGGTGCCCCAGGTGCCCGCCACGTACAGCGGTCTGGCGCTGGGCGGCGGCCGACTGAGCTACCTCTCCGACTCGACCTGGTCCCTGAAGCCCGGCATGCCCGCGCTGTTCGACGTCGACACGACCATGACCGGCACCCCGGCCGCGACCGCGCCCGGGCTGCGCCACCGTCTGTGGCAGACGCCGAACGGGCTTCGGTCGCTGGGCGACGGCAACGCGGCGTACGGAGGTGGGACGACCGTCAAGGCACCCACGGACGACTCCTACCGCTACACGGACCTGCCCGCGGAGAGCACCGTCGTGGACGCCGCCGGCCGGTACGTCCTGGCCAGGAACGGTGACACGACCTACGCCGTCGACCTCGACATCGACAACCTGAACCGGAACGAGGTCCGGCTCACCCTGGACAAGTCGGCGGCGGCCCTGTGGGGCAGCCAGGTCTGGAAGCCCGCGACGGCCACCTCCACCGGCCAGGTCAACGCCTACGACCTCAGGACCGGGGCCACGTCGGCGCCCGTCGAGCTGGGCTCCGGCTGCCGGCCCACCGAACTCCAGGCCGTCGGCCGCTGGCTGTACTGGGCGTGCGGTGCCGACAAGGCCGGCGTCTTCGACCGGACCCTGAAGAAGAACGTGCCCGTGACCGCGGGGGAATCGCTGCTCGGCGACGGCTTCGTCGTACGGCACGACCGCACCGCGCACAAGCTGCTTGTGACGAACGCGGCCACCGGGCAGACCAGCGACCTCGCCGCCGTGCCCGCCTGGGCGGACGCGGACGGCCGGGGCGCCACCTGGACGGTGGACAAGTTCGGCGCGAACGTCGCCTTCGTCGACGCCGAGAAGAACATCCACGTCAAGCGGGTGCCGGTGGCCCCGCAGCCGTTCGTCATGCTCGACACGTTCGAGCGGCGGATCAGCGGCGGCACGACCCAGCTGCGCTGGCGGACCTCCCGCGCCGTCGGCGCCTGGAAGGTCGAGATCCTGAACACCGCCGGCAAGGCCGTCCGCACCTACCAGGGAACGAGGGGGAACGGCGCGGGCGTCGCGATCGACTGGGACAGCCGGGACCAGCTCGGCCGGGGCGTGGAGAACGCCTTCTACACGTACGTCATGACGGCGCAGCCCGCCGACGGCACGGGGACCGGTCTGCGGGACGTGGGCCAGGTCGAGGCCTTCGACGTGGGTCTCACCACCGTGCCTGGCACCTTCACGCCGCTGACGCCCGCCCGGCTGATGGACACCCGCAGCGGCCTCGGCACATCCAAGGCGAAGGTGGGTCCGGGGGAGACGCGTTCCCTCGAGGTGGCAGGTGTCGGCGGCGTGCCCGCGAGCGGGCTGACGGCAGTGGTCCTCAACGTGACCGCGACCGGTCCCACGGCCGGCGGCTTCGTCTCCGTCTACCCGACGGGCACGTCCCGGTCGTCGGCGTCCAGCCTCAACTTCGCCGCGGGCCAGACGGCGTCCAACCTGGTGACCGTGCCCGTGGTCGACGGCGCGGTGTCGTTCTTCAACAAGAACGGTTCCGTGGACCTGATAGCCGACGTCGCCGGCTACTACACCGAGGGCACCACGGCTTCGGCGTACCAGCCGGTGACGCCGCAGCGGCTGATGGACACCCGTGACGGCACCGGTGTGGCGCAGGCGAAGCTGCCGGGCGGCGGCACGGTCACGCTGCCGGTGACCGAGCCGGACGCCACGGCGGTGGCCCTGAACGTGACCGCGACCAACGCGACCGCCGCGAGCTTCGTGTCGGTCTACCCGTACGGCACCGCCCGGCCGAACGTCTCGAACGTCAACTTCCCGGCCGGACGGACCGTGCCCAACATGGTCGTCGTCCCGGTCAGGGACGGGAAGATCACCTTCTACAACCGGGCCGGTTCGGTGGACGTGATCGCCGACGTCGCGGGCTACTTCAAGCAGGGCACCGGTGCGGTCTTCACCGGCACGGAGCCCAAGCGGCTGATGGACACCCGCACGGGCACGGGTGTCGGTGTGACCCAGGCGAAGGTCGGAGCGGGGCAGACGGTGAGCCTCACCGTCGGCGACCGGTACAAGGCGGTGGTCCTCAACGTGACCGCGACCAACCCGACCGCGACCGGCTTCGTGTCGGTGTACCCGTACGGCACCGCCCGCACCGCGGCGTCGAACCTGAACTTCGTCGCGGGGCAGACGGTGGCGAACATGGTCGTCGTCCCGGTCAGGGACGGGAAGATCACCTTCTACAACAGGAGCGGGTCCGTCGACCTCATCGCCGACATGGCCGGCTACTACACCGGCTGACCGGCGCACCTGCCGAGAGACGGAGGGCCTTCCGCGTGCGGAGGGCCCTCCGCGCATGCGTCCCGCCTTCTCAGTACTCCCTGCGGCCCCGCATCGCCGCCACGGCCACCACGCCGGTCGCCGCGAGCGCCAGGCCCAGCCCGCCGAGCAGCCACAGCCGCTCGGTGCCGGTGCCGGTCGCCGCCGTCGTGCGGCCCCGGGCGGCCGCGCCGCCGTGCGGGCCGGGGCGCGGAATGGCGGACGGCGTGTGCGCCGGGGAAGAGGTGTACGTGATCTTCGGGGCCGTCCCGCCGGCCTTGCCGAGGTCGGTCCTGGCGTCGCCGAGGTACACGCCGGCTTCGCGCTCGCCGGAGGGCTCGACCGTGCCGGCGGCGGCGGGGCCGGCTCCGGCGCAGGACAGCGCCCCGGTGATGAGGCCCAGGGCTCCCAGCAGAATTCCCGTTTCCGTTCTGAACCGCATGAAACGGAAATTTATCCAGAAAGGCGCATTATCGGGTGTTACGCCACGCGGCGCCGCTCCGCGTACTCCGCGATCTCCGTCATCGGCGGGCGCTCCTCCGTGTCCACCGGGTACGTGCGCGGCGCGAAGCCGTCCTCGCCCCGCTCGAACTGGGTCAGCAGCGGCCGTACGAGATGGCCGCGCGAGAGCCGCAGCTGCGCCGTCCGGTAGATCGCCGCCGCCATCCGGCCCAGAGCCTGCCCGTCCTGGTGGCGGTGCTTGCGCACTCCCACGTCCACCTGTGCGAGCGCGTCCAGGCCGACCGTGTGCAGCGCGTCCACCAGCAGGCCCAGCTCCACTCCGTAACCGACCGGGAACGGCAGTTGCTCGAGGAGCGAGCGCCGTGCCGCGTACTCGCCGCCCAGCGGCTGCACGAACCCGGCCAGTCGCGGCCAGTGCAGATTGAGCAGCGGCCGGGCCACCAGCTCCGTCACACGCCCGCCCTGACCAGGGGCGTCGCCGAGCGGCCGGTCGTACATCGCCTTCACGAAGTCCACGTCCGGGTCGGTGAGAAGCGGGCCGACGATCCCCGTCACGAAGTCCGCCGAGAAGTCCCGCAGATCCGCGTCGACGAAGCAGACGACGTCCCCGCTCGTCACCATCAGTGACCGCCAGAGCACCTCGCCCTTGCCGGGGACCGCGGGTATCCGCGGCAGGATCGCGTCCCGCGCCACCACCCGCGCGCCGGCCGCCGCGGCCACCTCCGCCGTACGGTCCGTGGAGCCCGAGTCGATCACCACCAGCTCGTCCACCAGCGGCACCGCCTCCGTCATCAGCTCGCGGCGGATCACGGAGACGATCGCGCCGACCGTCGCCTCCTCGTTCAGCGCGGGCAGGACCACGCTGACCTTCGTCCCGCGCTTCGCGGCGAGGACCCGCTCCAGCGGACGGTCGGCCACGGACCAGGACCGCCGGGCCAGCCAGCGCTCCACTTCTTCCAGCAACGTGATCTCCATCTCGCGGATCGGACGACCGTCTCGCCCGTCCAGGGCTTCGGTTACAGTCTTGAACAACGCGGATGCCCGATGCATGTCGGGGTGCCGCCCGCGTCTCACAATCGAATACCGCTCATCCAGAGGGGCAGAGGGAAACGGCCCGTTGAAGCCCCGGCAACCCTCCAGTCGGTCACTACTCGTCCTCCAGTGAGGTCCCCGACTAGGGAAGGTGCCAAATCCGTCTCATGGCGAAATGCGTCATGAGGAAGATGAGGAGAAAGGGCCTCGCCTCCAATGGCTGTACAGACCGTCGCACCCGCTTCCGGAACCTCTGCTCCCGGTACCACCGTCGACCTCGGTCCCGCGTCCGGCCTCTCCTGTCGTGAATGCGGTGAGACCTTCCCGCTCGGCCCGATCTTCGCCTGCGAGCTGTGTTTCGGCCCGCTCGAAGTCGCCTACGACCTGCCGACCGGCGACCCCGAGGCGCTGCGCAAGCGCATCGAGGCCGGCCCGGCCAACATCTGGCGCTACGCGCCGCTGCTGCCCGTCCCCGCCGACGTCGCGGAGAAGCCCAACCTGAACCCCGGCTGGACCAAGCTCGTCCAGGCCGACAACCTCGCCCGCGAGATCGGCGTCGAGCCCGGCAAGCTGTTCGTCAAGGACGACTCCGGCAACCCGACCCACTCCTTCAAGGACCGGGTCGTCGCCCAGGCCATCGAGGCCGCGCGCGCCTTCGGCTTCACCACCCTCTCCTGCTCCTCCACGGGCAACCTGGCCGGTGCCGTCGGCGCCGCCGCCGCCCGGGCCGGCTTCCGCTCCTGCGTGTTCATCCCGCACGACCTGGAGCAGGGCAAGGTCGTCATGGCCGGTGTCTACGGCGGCGACCTGGTCGCCATCGAGGGCAACTACGACGACGTGAACCGCTTCTGCTCGGAGCTCATCGGCGACCCGCTCGGCGAGGGCTGGGGCTTCGTCAACGTCAACCTCCGCCCGTACTACGGCGAGGGCTCGAAGACGCTCGCGTACGAGATCTGCGAGCAGCTCGGCTGGGTCATCCCGGACCAGCTGGTCATCCCGATCGCCTCCGGCTCCCAGCTCACCAAGATCGACAAGGGTCTGCAGGAGCTCGTCAAGCTGGGCCTGGTCGAGGACAAGCCGTACAAGATCTTCGGCGCCCAGGCCGAGGGCTGCTCCCCGGTGTCGGCGGCCTTCAAGGCCGGCCACGACGTCGTACGGCCCCAGAAGCCGAACACCATCGCCAAGTCGCTGGCCATCGGCAACCCGGCCGACGGCCCGTACGTCCTCGACATCGCCCGCCGTACGGGCGGCGCCGTGGAGGACGTGAACGACGAGCAGGTCGTCGACGCCATCAAGGTCCTCGCCCGCACCGAGGGCATCTTCGCCGAGACCGCGGGCGGCGTGACCGTCGGCGTGACGCGCAAGCTCGTCGAGAACGGTCTGCTCGACCCCACGCTGACGACGGTCGTCCTCAACACCGGCGACGGCCTCAAGACCCTGGACGCTGTGGCCGACAGCTCGCAGGCGACCGCCACCATCCGCCCGAGCCTGGACGCGTTCCGCGACGCGGGCCTGGCCCACTGACCCGCCCGACGCGCCGAGAGGTTACGAAGACATGGCCGTGAACGTCCGCATCCCCACCATCCTCCGCACCTACACGGGCGGCCAGGCCGAGGTCCCCGCCGAGGGCACGACCCTCGCCGAGGTCATCGCCGACCTGGAGAAGAACCACACGGGCATCGCCGCCCGCGTCCTGGACGACCAGGGCAAGCTGCGCCGCTTCGTCAACGTGTACGTGAACGACGACGACGTGCGCTTCGAGCAGGGTCTGGAGACGGCGACTCCGGACGGCGCCGGCGTCTCGATCATCCCGGCGGTCGCCGGAGGCTGCTGAGCCGTCTGCGACCGATCCGTCGGCGACCGCTCCGTCTGCGACCGATCCGTCGGCGACCGCTCCGTCAACGGCCGATCCGTCGGCGACCGCTCCGTCTGCGGCCGATCGATCGGCTACCGATTCGTCAGCGGCCGATCCCTCGGCGGACGAGTCGTAAGAGGCCGGTCCGTAAGCGGCTGATCCGTCAGCGCCGATCCGTAAAGGCCGACCCTTACCGGTCAGTACTGAATTGCCCCTTCCGCGGGAAGAAGCGGAAGGGGCAATTCTGCATGGTTGAGCGCGATAGAGTTGGGGAAGCCCCCTCCGCTGCCCATGCCAGACGCATATGAGAATGCGCCTCGACCTGACAAGAAGCAGCCAAAGTGCCCGCGCCTTGTGCCCCATCTGCGCCGTTTGCCGGGCCCGACTTGCCCCGGAATTCAGCGTAATCTCCCCAATTCCCCTTTCCGGGGTGCCCAGAATTCTCGTCCGATTGACCTGTTGCAGAGGGCAGTTGGGCAGATACATTCAGCCGCGGTCGACGCGTTCCGGCGCAGGGTCTGACCCGGGTCCGCGAAGTGCGGTCCCGCGCAAGGGCCAGTAATAGGGGAGTTAGGCATGGCTCAGGGCACCGTCAAGTGGTTCAACGCGGAGAAGGGCTACGGCTTCATCGCGGTCGACGGTGGTGCGGATGTTTTCGTCCACTACAGCGCGATCCAGATGGACGGGTACCGCACCCTCGAAGAGGGTCAGCGGGTCGAGTTCGAGATCTCGCAGGGCCAGAAGGGTCCGCAGGCGGACATGGTCAAGCTCGCCGTCTGAGCGCGGCGCGATCGGCCACCGACGCACTTCCGTCGAGGGGCCCGCATCCTGACCTGGATGCGGGCCCCTCGCGCGTTTGTCCGTGGAGGTCGGCGGCATGTGCGGGTGGGGGACCGGCGGGTGCGCCCACGGGTGGCGGCGCGCGGGTCCACCGGTGCCGGCGCGCGGGTCCACCGGTGGCCGGAGCGTGGGCCCGCGGGTGACCGGAGGGTGGTCGATCCTCCTGAGTCGCTTGCACTCTCCTAGGGCGAGTGCTAATCATTGGCGTTAGCACTCTGAAGGTGAGAGTGCTTACGAGGATCGGGCAGACGAGGTCGCGGACCGAGTGGGGAAGGAACCCACGAGGAGCGCGGGCCGTCCGTCGCGGGCGTCGGCGCGGTCCAGGAGCGTTATCCACCCCATGTCCGGGAGGACCACTTCACATGGCCAAGATCATCGCGTTCGACGAGGAGGCCCGGCGCGGTCTCGAGCGCGGCATGAACCAGCTCGCTGACGCCGTCAAGGTCACCCTCGGCCCCAAGGGTCGCAACGTCGTCCTCGAGAAGAAGTGGGGCGCCCCCACGATCACCAACGATGGTGTCTCCATCGCCAAGGAGATCGAGCTCGAGGACCCGTACGAGAAGATCGGCGCCGAGCTGGTCAAGGAAGTCGCCAAGAAGACGGACGACGTCGCCGGCGACGGTACGACCACCGCCACCGTTCTCGCCCAGGCCCTGGTCCGCGAGGGCCTCCGCAACGTCGCCGCGGGTGCCAACCCCATGGCCCTGAAGCGCGGCATCGAGAAGGCCGTCGAGGCCGTCTCCGGTGCGCTGCTCGACCAGGCCAAGGAGGTCGAGACCAAGGAGCAGATCGCCTCCACCGCCTCCATCTCCGCCGCTGACACCCAGATCGGCGAGCTCATCGCCGAGGCCATGGACAAGGTCGGCAAGGAAGGCGTCATCACGGTCGAGGAGTCCCAGACCTTCGGTCTGGAGCTCGAGCTCACCGAGGGCATGCGCTTCGACAAGGGCTACATCTCGGCGTACTTCGCGACCGACATGGAGCGCATGGAGGCCGCGCTCGAGGACCCGTACATCCTCATCGTCAACTCCAAGGTCTCTTCGGTGAAGGACCTGCTCCCGCTCCTCGAGAAGGTCATGCAGTCGGGCAAGCCGCTGCTGATCATCGCCGAGGACGTCGAGGGCGAGGCCCTGTCGACCCTGGTCGTCAACAAGATCCGCGGCACCTTCAAGTCCGTCGCGGTCAAGGCCCCGGGCTTCGGCGACCGCCGCAAGGCCATGCTGAACGACATCGCCATCCTCACCGGCGGCACGGTCATCTCCGAGGAGGTCGGCCTCAAGCTCGAGAACGCCGGCCTGGACCTGCTGGGCCGCGCCCGCAAGGTCGTCATCACCAAGGACGAGACCACCATCGTCGACGGTGCCGGTGACAGCGAGCAGGTCGCGGGTCGCGTGAACCAGATCCGCGCCGAGATCGAGAACTCCGACTCGGACTACGACCGCGAGAAGCTCCAGGAGCGCCTGGCGAAGCTCGCCGGTGGCGTCGCCGTCATCAAGGCCGGTGCCGCGACCGAGGTCGAGCTCAAGGAGCGCAAGCACCGCATCGAGGACGCCGTGCGCAACGCGAAGGCGGCCGTCGAGGAGGGCATCGTCGCCGGTGGTGGCGTGGCCCTGCTGCAGGCCTCCTCCGTCTTCGAGAAGCTGGAGCTGGACGGCGACGAGGCCACCGGTGCCAACATCGTCAAGCTGGCCCTGGAGGCTCCGCTGAAGCAGATCGCCGTCAACGGTGGTCTCGAGGGCGGCGTCATCGTCGAGAAGGTGCGCAACCTGCCCGTCGGCCACGGCCTGAACGCCGCGACCGGTGAGTACGTCGACATGATCGCCGAGGGCATCATCGACCCCGCCAAGGTGACCCGTTCCGCGCTGCAGAACGCGTCCTCCATCGCGGCCCTGTTCCTCACCACCGAGGCCGTCATCGCCGACAAGCCGGAGAAGGCCGCCGCGCCGGCCGGCGGCGGCATGCCGGGCGGTGACATGGACTTCTGATCCTGACGGATCGGATCTCCTGAGCAACGCCGAAGGGCGGCACCCGAGAGGGTGCCGCCCTTCAGTGTTTCCGGGGTTCCGTGGTCCCGTGGATTCCGCGGTTTCCGGGAAGTGCTTCCGGGACCTGCGGGAATCCGGGGCCTACGGGAAGGGGCTCAGCGGACGTCGACCCAGTCCTGGCCGCTGAACGTCTGGAAGTGGGTGCCGTCGCCGTAGTAACGGATCTGGTACCAGCCGTCGGCGGTCGCCGTGGTCTTCAGCGAGACCGCGCCCGTCGAGGAGGACTTGCCGGAGGCGACCTGCTTCCAGGTCGTCGTGCCCCACTTCTTGTACCAGACGCTCACCGACTGCGAGCCCAGACCGCGCCAGGCGCCGCTGGTGTAGTGCTGCAGCGAGCCCGTGACCGTGATCGCCGAACCCTTGGCCACCGGGTCCTGGGAGGCCTTGAGGCCGGTGACCCGGGACTCGGTGCGGACGACGTAGAAGGGCTTGCTGACGGACGCCCCGAAGTAGTCGTTCGCGACGTGGCGCAGCCGGAACCAGCCGCCCTTGTTCCACGCGGCGGCGACGAACGGGGTCCGGCCCTCGTTGTAGTTGTAGAAGTTGGTGGAGGCGATCTGCTTCCAGCCGGTCTGCCCGTCCGGGGACTGCTCCAGGACCACCGTCTGCTGGGACGAGGTGGACGTCCAGCTCTGGTACGGGGAGCGGAGCTCGCCGTAGACGCTCAGCCGCGCGTCGGTCCCGAGCTTGTAACCGACCACGGAGGTGAGGGAGTCGGAGGGCAGCGCCAACGGCCCGCTGGTGTAGAAGGTGACGAACGAGTCCGCCGACTGGACCGACCAGCCGGACCAGGTGGAGCCGTTCGCGTCCCGGCCGGGCGCGGCGACGAGCTGCACGCTGAAGCGGCCCTCGGCGTCGGTGCGCACGGTCTTCGGGAGACCGCCGCCCAGTCGCGCCGACAGCGGGATGTCAGCCAGCGGTACGCCGTTGGCGGCCGGGTCGGTGACCTGACCGGTGATGGTGACCGTCTCGCCGGACTCCGCGCGGGCCTTGTCGGCGGAGGCGGTGACCGTGGACCACTTCTCGTTCCCGCTGGTGTACGCGTTGTACGTCGCGGTGCCGTGCACCTGGGCGCTGTCCTCGGTGAACCTGGCCTCGGCGTACGAGTACCGCGTCGCCACCGGGACCGCCTCGCCGGCGAACGCGCCGGTCTCGTCGGTCACGGCGGAGCCGAGCGTCGTGCTCCCGCCGGTGCTCTCGTACGACACGGTGCGGCCGGACAGCGGCACCTCGTCGCCCGAGCCCGGCTGGACGCCGAACAGCGAGCCCTTCGGGTGCAGGTTCCGGTCGGTCCAGCTGGGGTTGCCGATGGTGAAGTCGCCCAGCCGCGGCTTCAGCGTGAAGTCGAGCGTGCCCGCGTCGGACCGCGTCACCGTGTTGCCCAGCGAGTCGGTGGCGGTGACGTCGATCGCGTACTTGCCGAGCGACGGGATGGTGCCGCCGTCCTCGGTGAGCTTGAGCGTGGACGCCTCGGGCAGCGCGAAGGTGCCTCGGCTCGCCGTGTTCTCCTCCAGCGCCGGGATCTCGGCGAGGACGGTGTCGCCCTGCCGGACCTTCGCGGAGACGGAGGTGACGGTCGCCTGCGGCGCGTCGGTCCAGGCGGTCACCTTGAAGGTGCCGCGCTGGGCGTCGTTGGTGAGCGCACGGCCGATGCCCACGGGGCTCGCGGCGGGAGCGTCCTCGGCGAAGGCCGGGCCGACCGCCGCGCCCAGGGTGAGGGCCGTGACGAGGGAGACGGCGGAGAGCCGTCGGAGATCAGAGCGCATCGACATAGATCGTCCTCGACTCGCTGTAGAAGTAACCGGCCTTCTCCTGCCAGCCCAGGGCCCACGTGCCGTCGCCGTAGTTGGTGGTGCTGAAGCTGAAGTTGCCGTAGGAGTTGGTCGGGATGTCCTTCTTGGCCCAGTACCAGCTCGGGTCGCCCTTGGGCTTGTAGTAGAGCGTCAGGCGCGCGCCCGGCATGGCCTTCCAGACGCCGTTGACCTTCTGCTGCACCAGGCCCTTGACGGTCATGCTGCCGCCGGTGCGCGGACGCGAGGGGCTGATGGTGACGTTGACGATCCGGGTCGGGATGCGGGACAGGCGGACCGGGCTGCTCGTCTTGGTGACGAAACGATCCGTCTCCGGGTGGTAGACCCGGTACAGGGCGTTCTCGTAACCCCAGACGTTGAACGTGTAGTTGCACCACGTGTCCACCGGCATGGACTTCATCTGGCCCCAGGTGCGTCCGCCGTCCAGGGAGACCTGGAGGGCGACCCAGTCGGGCTTCACGTCGCAGTACCGCGTGCCGTCGCCCAGCCGGCCGCGCACCTGGAGCTCACCGAACTGGCTGAGCGTCTGCGCGGTCGAGGTGAACGAGAACTGCTGCGGCACCGCGAGCTTGACCACGTCGGTCGGGCGATCGTTGCCCTCGCCGTAGTACACGGAGGGACGCAGACCGGTGTAGGCGCCGGTCGTCGAGTACTGGACCCGCGACAGGTAGGAGAAGGAGCCGTCCTGGAGCGAGGTGCCGGAACCGATCTCGTTCCGCAGCACCTTCTCGTACGACAGCTGCTCGGTCCCGGTGGTGACCACCGGGGCGCCGCCGAAGCCCTTCCAGCCGTCCTCGGTCAGGCGCTCGACGCGACCGGAGACGGTGACGTCGGTGCCCGCGTTGACGCGGTACTTGCTCGCGTCCGAGGTGATCCGGTACGTGAGCTTCTCGACGCCCACGGCGGGCACCTGGCGCGCGGCGTCCGGGTCGACCTCGGTCGTGGCCTGGACCTCGGCGGTGCCGCCGGTGATCTTCGCGTCAGGCGTGACGGGCAGCGAGAAGGCGCCGTCGGCCACCGTGGTGGCGGTGGCGGTCTTCGTCTTCGGCAGGCCGTAGGCGTCGGTCAGGTTCAGCGTGACCTTCACCGAGGTGCCCTCGGCGGCGGGCGTGCGCTCGCCGGTGGCCGGGTTCCAGGTGGTGGCCTTGCCGGACAGCGTGACGTCACGCTGGTCGAAGGTGGTGGTCGCGCGGTCGAAGGCGACCGAGGAGACACCGGTGTGGAGCTTGTAGCCGAAGGTCCCGCCGGTCCAGCGCGTGACGAGGCCGCCGGGGAGGCGGTACTCGACGGCGAGCGGGTAGTCGCCGAAGGCGGTGCCCTCGGGCAGCTTGATCGGGGCGTCGGTCGTCCAGGCGTAGGTGCCGGTGGCCGAGAGCTCGTCCGTCGAGGCGAGCACGGCGGCGTCGGCGTCGGCGGAGGCGAGGACGCTCACCTTCACCCAGAGCGCGGTGTTCGGCAGCCCCGCCAGGGTCAGCCGGCCGTCGTCCAGGGTGGTCGTCTGCGTGACGGTGGCCGCGTACGCGGCGGGAGCCGCGACGACGGCCGGCAGGGCGACGCCTGCCGAAAGTGCGAATACGGTTGCCGCACGTACCAAGGCATGCGGCAGCGTGCGCGTTGAGCGCATCTGGTGGACCCCCCACAGGTCGGAAGAGCGGCGCGTTGGAAAATCGCAGGCCGCGTGGGAGCACGATAGCGCTTGACGGTTGAACGTGTTCACTCGATTCCCGGTTCGCCCGGGAAGTCCGCCGGGTCCATGCTGAGGAGAGGGAACGAGGAGAGGGAACCGGGAGACGGAGTCGGCCCCGTTACGTACGGGAGGATCCGATGATCACGCTGCTGACCACGCCGGCCGACCGCGAGCTGGTCATCACCCGCACCTTCGACGCCCCGGTGGAGCGGGTCTGGGAGGCGTGGACGCGCCCCGAGCACGTACGGAAGTGGTACGGCGCCGCCGCGCTCACCATGTCGGTCTGCGAGATCGACCTGCGGCCGGGCGGAGCGTGGCGCTGGGGGCAGCGCGCTCCCGACGGCCAGGAGATCGTCTTCTCCGGTGTGTACGAGGAGATCGTCCCGCGCGAGCGGCTCGTCTACTCCGAGGTCTTCGAACAGATGCCGGGCGCCGAACCGGTCCGCGTGACCCTCTCCTTCGACGCCACACCCGACGGCGGCACGGCCCTGACCAGCACGTCCTTCTGGCCGACGACGGAGATCCGGGACCAGGCACTCGCGGCGGGCATGGAGGGGGGCGTGCGGGAGGAGTACGACAGGCTGGCGGAGCACCTGAGGGCGATGGGGGCCTGACGGTACAGGTCAGGACACGTAGTCCTTGAGCTTGTCGGTGTCGAGGGTGATGTCGACGGGGGAGGGGAGGGGGACGGCGGTGCCGAAGGGGTAGGGCTCCTCGGTACGGTAGGCGCCGCGCTCGGGGTCGGTGAAGACGTGGAGCGTGGTCGTCTCGCGGTCGACGAGGAGGTGGACCGGGATACCGGAGGCGGCGTAACCGTCGCGCTTCTCGACGAGGTCGTGATTGCGGGCCTTGGCGCCGGGGGACCTGACCTCGACGACCATGAGAACGCCCTGGGGTCCCCCACATGTCGGGGGTCATCTAGGGGTCCCTTTCATTTCCTGGCGGATGGCGGCGACCCTGGCGTGGACGTCGGCCCGGGGGAGGCAGCCGCTCGTGGGTGCAGAGGGCGCACCGCGGCAGGGAGCGCAGTGGCCGTCGACGAGGGAGTCCGTGTAGTCGGGTGCGCCGCACTCGGCGCATTCGAGCATGCGGCGGCGGATCTGGTCGCTGCGGATCGGCTCCGGCGGGAGCTTGTCGGTCAGCCGGCGGCGGGCGAGGGCGGCCGGGTGGTGGACTGGCGTCGGCAGGCCGCTGAGCAGGGCGCGTACGACGTCGTCCTCCTCGGCGTCGCGTGCGAACCACTCGTCGACGAGCGGGGAGAGGGCGTGGCACTCGGCGTGGGAGAGGGACATGGCGGAGTTCGTCCGCCCGAGCGCGGCGAGCAGCACGTAGGCCCGTGACCGCGTCGGCCGTTTCGGCTCCCGGGGCACGTCCCCGCGCCGGAACGCCGCCCACCAGACGTGGTCACGGGGCGTACGGGTGAACCACGTTCGGGTGATCCAGCGCCCGCCCAGACACTCCCGCCCGCGCCGCAGATGCCCGGCCCGCTGGATGCGGTTGAGCGCGGTGCGCAGTGCGCACTGCCCGTACGGCAGGTGCTTGGCCAGCGTCTTCACCGAGATGTCGCTGCCCTCGGGCAGCCGGTCGATGTACGCGGCGATGGCGGCCTCGCGGGGCGGGAGGTGCGCGAAGTCGGCGGCGGCGCGGGGGCGTTCGTACCCGGTGGAGCGCTTGCCGTAGCCGGGGTTGGCGAGGGGGTGGAGGGGAGCACTAAGCTCGGCATCAACCATGGCGTCGAGACTGCTTTCTCGATTCGGTGGTGAGACCCCCTCCAGGTGTTGGCGCACCTGCTGGGGGTCGTTTGCGTCATGCACGACTATCGGACGCCACGCTAGAGGCATATGACGCTGCGTGGCAAGTCGGTCGCGAAGCGTCAACTCACAGGGTGGGTGGGCGGGTTCGGTCCCAGGCTCATGCCCGATCCGTAGAAAGAAGGCCCGAGTCTCGAGACTTGAGCTTCGGGGCCGACGTGCCGCGTTACGGCAGCTCGTGGCGCAGCAGCGCCCGCGCCACGGGTTCGCCCGTGCGGCGGGCGTACGCGGTGCGCTCCTTGACCTCGCGCAGGGTGCGCGGTCGCCAGCCGGGGCCGCCGCAGCAGCTCTTGTGGAAGCGGATCCCGGCGTTCAGGACGACGGACAGCGCCCGCCAGGCGTCCCGGTCGCGGCGGCGGGGCGGCTGGAACGCCGAGCCCGCGTGGATCATCACGCGCGCGCAGCGCGGGCAGTGCCGCTCGCGCTCCGGCCCGTAGCCCTGCTTGTACGAGGCCCGGCACGGGAGGCACACGTACGAGGTCTTGGTGTAGCTCATGCACGCCAGGGTAGGCGTGCGGGCGGACGGTCGGCAGCGGGATTTCGCGGCGGGGCGGCGAAGGCCGTCCCTAGGCTGGGGATCATGGAGCTCTCCGCGATCACCCTCGACTGCGCCGACCCGCTCGCCCTCGCCGAGTTCTACCACCGGGCGACCGGGCTTCCGCTGCATCCCGCGAACCGCGCCGACTTCGCCGCCGTGTCGCGCGAGGGCGCGCCGATGATCGGCTTCCAGCGCGTCGACGGCTACCGCCCGCCGCGCTGGCCCGGCCAGGACGCGCCGCAGCAGCTGCACCTGGACTTCGACGTGGACGACCTGGCGGAGGCGGAGGCCCGCCTGCTGTCCCTGGGCGCGGCGCGGGCCGCGTACCAGCCGGATCCGGAGCGGTTCCTCGTGCTCACGGATCCGGCCGGCCACCCGTTCTGTCTGTGCCCGCGGAGGGCGCGGGCGGCGGGCTGACGGGAGCGGCAAGGCGCGAGGGGGCTCAGGCGGCCCGGGGACGGCGGAAGAGGCCCGTCCAGAGGAACGATTCGCCGAAGTGGGGCGAGCCGGCGGGTTCGTCGTGCATGCGGCGGAGGGTCAGTTCCTCGAAGCCGTCGAAGGTGCCGCGCAGGGCGTCCGCGGTGTAGGCGAGGCCGCCGTGGAGGGAGGCGTCGCGGTAGAAGGCGGCGTCGGGGAGTTCGGAGCCCATGCCGCCGGGGCCCGCGGCGAAGCAGGTCAGGGAGAAGTGGCCGCCGGGGGCGAGGTGGCGGTCGAGGAAGGCGAGGTAGCTGACGCGGCGGTGCGGCGGCAGGTGGTGGAAGCAGCCGGAGTCGTGGATCAGGTCGTAGGCGCCTCGGTCGCCCACCAGGCCGTCCGTCGTGAAGGCGTCGCCGTGGAGGAAGCGGATGTTGTCCAGGCCGGCCTCGTCCGCCCGCTCCCGCGCCCAGGCGAGCGCGCCCGCTGACAGGTCCACCGCGTCGACCTCGAAGCCGCGGGCCGCGAGGTGGAGCGCGTTGCGGCCGGGGCCGCAGCCGAGGTCGAGGGCGCGGCCGCCGGTGGGCAGCAGCCCGGTGCCGAGGTGGTCGGCCAGGTTCTCGTCCGGCTTGGCGACGAAGAACGGGACCGGCCGTGAGCGGTCCTCGTAGAACCCCTGCCACTTGTCGGCGTCTTCGGCGAACAGGCCGTCCAGCAGCCGGAGTACGTCCTCGGCGGTACGGGTCGTGCGGTCCATGCGGATCCCCTTCCGTGTCAGGGAAACGCTACGGGAGCCGTTGGCGAAAGCCCAGGTCAGAGCCTGTTCGGTGAGGTGGCGGACGGGGCTGTACGGGGGCTTGGCGGGCGTCCGCGGAGGGGGCGGCGGGCCCTGTCCCGGAGGTGCGGGACAGGGGCCGGGAGAGGGCTTCGCGCGCCGTCTCAGGGGGTTTCCGGACGGAGGCCGGGACGGTTTCTCCACGCGTCCGGCCGTGCCCACGGCGCCAGTTGGGCCACGCCGAACGTCACCTCGACGACGAGGAAGAGCCACACCACGGCGGGCGCGCCGTGTGCCAGCGCGTACGCCTGCCAGGTCGTGAACAGCACGCGCGCGACACCGTCGAGGAGACCGTGGAGGGGCAGCGGCCGCAGCACGCGCAGCAGGGACCAGACCACGATGACGGAGCCCATGAGGTTCGCGTACAGGACCGGTACCGGGTTGCCCTCGGGCAGCGGGCCGAGCGCCAGGGCCTCGTGCAGCAGGGCGTACGTCCACGGGGTCACGAACGCGGCCGTGACGACGAGGTCGTACCAGCCGCTCGTGCGGACGAGGAGGAGGTAGGAACGGGAATCAGCGGTCATGTCGGCGACGCTAAACAGTGGAGCACGGTCCAAGGTCAACCCCGGGCCGAGCCCGAGCCCTTCGAGGAGACGCATGCTCATCGGCGAACTCGCCGCCGCGACCGGCATGGCGCGCGACACCATCCGCTTCTACGAGAAGCGCGGCCTCGTCACCGGCGAGCGCCGCGCCAACGGCTATCGCGACTTCCCGCCGGAGGCCGTGCCGTGGCTCCTCTACGTCCGTACGGCCCAGACCCTCGGCTTCTCGCTCGCGGAGATCGCCCGCATCGGCGCGGAACTGCGGGACGCGCCGGACAGCGCGGAGCGGCTGTCCGCGCTGTTCGAGGAGAAGATCCGGGTCATCGACGGGCGGATGGAGGAACTGGCCCGCATGCGGCGCGAGTTGGTGGCCCGCGTCGGGGACGGGTGCCCGCTGACCGTGTCCTAGGCCGTGTCCGGCGCCCCGGGTGTCCGTCCGGCGGCCCGGCCCCGATTCGCCCGGCGGGTCCCGGGCCGTCCCTTCCGGATCCCGGCCGGGTCCGCGGCCTGTCCGGCCCCGATCCGAGAGGAACGGCCCAGAGGGTGTCCGCAAAGTCCCGCCTGGCCTGCGGGCAGACGGCGCTACTTTCCGGACACCCCCTGGGCCGGCGGGGCGAGCAGGGCCGGGTCCTGGTCCGCGCGGCGGAGGGCGTCCTCGACGAAGCCGTTCGCCTTCAGTTCCTCGACCGTGGCGCGCAGGAAGGCGACGGTCTCCGGAGACCGGGACGAGGTCGTGCCGACCGCCTGGCGGATCTCCATGAAGCGCTCGTCGAGCAGCCGGACCTCCGGGTGGGACGCGGCGTACGCGGTCATCGGCTGGCGGATGCCCGCGCCCGCCTCCAGGCCCTGCTCGGCGAAGGTGTCGACGCCCTCCGCGCCCCGGACGACGGTGGCGTGGCGCAGGGTGCGGGTGAGGTGGAGGTCGTACGCCGAGCCGGCCTTCACGCCGATGCGGACGCCGGGGGCGTCGACGTCGGCGGGGCTCTTCAGCTCGGAGTCGCGCGGCACCGCGTACACGCCCTCGATGACGACGTACGGGGCGGTGAACGCGACCTCCGCCTCGCGCGCCGGATCGACGGCCAGGAAGCAGAGGTCGGCGCGTCCGGTCGCCATCGCCTCGTACGACTTGCGGGCCGCGTCGAAGCAGAGCAGTTCCACGGGCACGCCCAGCCGGGCGCCGATCTCGCGGGCGAGGTCCACGGTGATGCCGCCGGGAGCCTCGGGAGTGCCCTGGGCGAGGACCGGGTTGCCGAGGTTGATGGAGGCGCGCAGGGTCCCGGTCGGCGCCAGGTCGGCGACGAGGGCCCGGACGGAGGCGGAGGTGGAATCGGAGTCGCGGGTGCGGGCGTCGGCGTCGGTCATGGGCCGGAGTCTAGGGGGACAGCCCCACCCCGTACCCGCGTGCCTGCCGGGTGGGGAGCTGACGGCAGATCAACAAAGCTTGCCGCATGACGACTTACGCAGGAATCGCGCTCGCTCTCGCCCTCGCCTCCGCCGGCCCTCTCGCCGCCCCGTCCCACGGCCCGGCGCCCGTTCCCCCGTCCGTCCCCGGTCTCTCCTGGAGCGCCTGCGGGCCTGCCGGCCTCGGCCAGGAGTGCGCCACGCTCCGGGCGCCGCTCGACTACGCCGACCCGGACGGCCGGCAGGTCGAGCTGGCCGTCTCCCGGATCCGCAGCACCGAGCCCGCGGCCCGGCGCGGCACCCTCCTCGTCGTGCCCGGCGGGCCCGGCAGCTCCGGAGTGCAGCGGCTGACCTCGAAGGGGCCGGCCCTGAAGAAGGAGCTGGGCGGGGCGTACGACCTGGTGGCCTTCGACCCGCGCGGCGTCGGCGGCAGCACCAAGGCGCACTGCGGGCTCGCCGAGCAGGACCGGCACCTGGTGACCCTGCGGGCCTGGCCCGCCGCCGACGGCTCGATCGACGAGAACGTGGAGCGTTCCCGCCGCGTCGCCGAGGCCTGCGCCCGCAACGGCGGCGCCGAACTGCGCGGCCTCACCACCGCCAACGAGGTCCGGGACATGGACCGGCTGCGGCAGGCGCTCGGGGAGCGGAAGCTGTCGGCGTGGGGCTCCTCGTACGGCACGTACGTCACCGCCCAGTACGCGCAGAAGTTCCCGCACCGCACCGACCGCGTCGTCCTCGACAGCAGCGCCGACCCGGACCCGAGGAAGGTCGCCCAGGGCTGGCTGGCCGGCATGGCGCGCGGCGCCGACGACCGCTTCCCCGACTTCGCGGCCTGGGCGGCGCACCCGGACCGCGCGAACGACGGGCTGCGGCTCGCCGAACGGCCCGAGGACGTCCGCCCGCTGGTCCTGGGCCTCGCCGCCCGCCTGGACCGGCAGCCGAAGCCCTCGGCCACGCCGGGCGTGCCGCTGACCGGCAACCTGCTCCGTCAGGCCCTGCAGAACGCCCTCTACTCCGACGCCGCCTTCGCCGACTTCGCCCGCCTGGTGCAGCAGGCGGGCGAAGCCGGCGGGACGCCCGCGCTCCCGCCCGTGCTGTCCGGCCCGATGCCCGACGAGGACGCGACCGTCACCGTCGGCGTCGTCTGCAACGACGTGCGGTGGCGCGGCTCCGTCCCCTCCCACCGGCGCGCCGTCGCCGCCGACCGCGCCGCCCACCCGCTGACCGCGGGCATGCCGGTCAACATCACGCCCTGCTCCTTCTGGAAGGACTCCCCGGTCGAGAAGCCGACGCGCATCACCGACGAGGGCCCGTCGAACATCCTCATGATCCAGGGCCTTCGCGACCCCTCGACCCCGCACTCCGCGGGCCTGGAGATGCGCGCGGCCCTCGGCGCCCGCGCCCGCCTCGTCTCCGTCGACCACGGCGGCCACGGCATGTACCTGGGCAACGGCAACGCCTGCGGCGACCGGACGGTCACCCGCTTCCTCCTCACGGGCGAGCGTCCGGCCGCCGATGCGACCTGCTGAGCTCCGTCGAGGTGCCGAGACCTGCCGGGCCTGCCGGCTCAGGCCTTCACGGGAGCGGCGACCGGCTCCCCGCTCGAGTCCGGGTCCTCGGTGATCGGCCCCGCCGTCTCCCTCTCCCTCTCCCTCTCCCTCCCCTTCTCCCTTTCCGACTCCGTCTCCGTGTCCACGTCGAACTCCTCGATCAGCCCCTTGCCGAAGCCGAAGAAGTACGTGGCCACGAAGCCCACCACGTAACCGACCAGGAGCCCGCCCGCGTAGATCGCGATGGTCTCGCCGAGGCCCTTGTTGCCGTCGAGGAGGGGGAAGAGGGCCCAGCCGGAAGGGCCGATGGCGGTGGAGCCGACCTTGTCGCCGAGCATGTTGAACAGGCCGACGAAGCCGCCTCCGAAGGCGCCGCCGACGCAGGCGGTGACGAAGGGGCGGCCCAGGGGGAGCGAGACGCCGTAGATGAGGGGCTCGCCGACGCCGAGGAAGCCGGCCGGGAGGGCGGACCTGATGGTGCGGCGGATGGACCCGTTGCGGGGGAGGCGCACGTAGACGGCCATGGCCGCGCCGACCTGGCCCGCGCCGGCCATCGCCAGGATGGGCAGGAGGACCGTGTAGCCCTGCTGCTCGATCAGAGTGGTGTGGATCGGGATGAGGGCCTGGTGCAGGCCCAGCATCACCAGCGGCAGGAACAGGGCGCCGAGGACGAGGCCGGCGCCGGCGCCGGCGTTCGCGAGGAGCCAGTCGGCGAAGTCGCCGATGGCCCGGGAGACCTCGCCGGCCACGTACATCAGGCCGAAGACCGTGACCAGGCCGGAGACCAGGACCGTGAGCGTGGGGGTGACGAGGACGTCGAGGGACTCCGGGACCCGGCGGCGGCACCACTTCTCCACGTGCACGGCCAGGACCGCCGCGCCCAGCGCGCCGAGCACCCCGCCCTGGCCGGGGGACAGGGTCCGGCCGAAGACCTCGACCTTCGCGACGCCCGCGAAGACGATGACGGACGCGACCGCGCCGCCGAGGATCGCCGTACCGCCGAACTCCTTGGCCGTGTTGTGGCCGACGAAGACCGCGATCAGCGCCATGAATCCGCTGGCGACGGCGGCGAGCGCCGGGGTGATGCCGGGCAGCCAGCCGAGGTTGACGAGCAGGCCGTTGAGGCCGGCGATGATGCCGCAGCCGATGAGGGCGGGGATCAGCGGGACGAAGATGTTCGCGATCCGGCGGAGGAAGAGCTTGAACGGCGTGGCGTTCTTCGCCTTCCGGGCGGCCTTGATCGCCGCGCCCGCCGCCGCCAGGTCCGCCGCCGTGTGCTTCACGGCCGCTTCGGCCACCAGCGCCTCGAACTCGGGCGTCACCCTGGCGACCGTGCCCGGGCCGAGGACGATCTGGTACGTGTCGTCCTCCACCACGCCCAGCACCGACGGCAGGGCCTTCAGGGCCTCGTCCTGGACGAGCGCGCGGTCCCGGAGGCCCAGCCGGAGGCGGGTCATGCAGTGGGCCACGGAGTCGATGTTCGCGGGCCCGCCGACGAGGGGGAGGATCGCGGCGGCGACGGCGCGGTTCTTGTCGTCTGTGCTCATGTGCGGTGGTGCCTTGCTGTGAGGGGGTGCGGGCCCGTGCCCTACGCGTGGAGTGCCGCGCGCAGGTGGCCCCGGGAGTCCTTCAGCCGCTGCTCGGCGGCCTTGGCATCGATGTCGGCGAGGATCATCAGGATCGCGGTCTTCACCTCGCCGTCGGCGCCGGCGAGGGCGGTCTCGATCTGCTCGTCCGGCGCGCCGGTGGCGAGTGCCACGATGCGGCGCGAGCGGGCCTGGAGCTTGTCGTTGGAGGCGCGGACGTCGACCATGAGGTTTCCGTAGGTCTTGCCGAGCCGGATCATGGTGATCGTCGAGATCATGTTGAGGACGAGCTTCTGGGCCGTGCCGGCCTTCAACCGGGTGGATCCGGTGAGCAGTTCGGGCCCGGTGACGACCTCGATGCCGTGCTCGGCGGCGGCGGCGAGCGCGCTGTCCGCGTTGCACGACAGGCCGATGGTGAGCGCGCCGTGGGCGCGGGCGTGTTCGACGGCGCCGACGGCGTACGGCGTACGGCCGGAGGCGGAGACGCCGACCACGGTGTCGTCGGCGGTCAGGCCGAGCGCGGTCAGGTCCTCGACCGCGAGTTCCCTGGAGTCCTCCGCGCCCTCGACGGACCTGACCATGGCGGAGGGGCCGCCCGCGATGAGGCCGACGACCTCGGAGGGGTCGGTGTTGAAGGTGGGCGGGCACTCGCTGGCGTCGAGGACGCCGAGCCGTCCCGCGGTGCCGGCGCCGAGGTAGATGAGCCGGCCGCCGCGGGCCATCCGCTCGGCGGTGGCGTCGATCGCGGCGGCGATCGCCGGGAGCTGCCCGGCCACGGCGGCGGGGACGGTCTGGTCCTCGGCGTTCATCAGCGCGGCGATCTCGGCGGTGGGCAGCGTGTCGATCTCGGCGAGTTCGGGGCGGAAGGCCTCGGTGGTGAGGGTGGCCAGCTGGGCGCGCAGTTCGGCGTAGGCGGAGGCGGACCTGGTGGACATGTGTGGCGGCTCTTTCAGCGGGTGCGGGGGGAGTGGCGGTGCGCCAGGGCTTCGTACGAGGCCGCGAGGGCAGGGGCCGCCGTCTCGTACGTACGCTGAGTGACGCAGGTGAACAGGCAGTCCACGACCAGGAGTTGGCTGGTGCGGGAGGACATGGCCGCGGGGCGCAGTTCGCTCTCGCGGGCGGTGGAGGTGGTCAGTACGTGGTCGGCGTACTGCGCCACCGGGCCGTCGGGGCGGCCGGTGATGGCGACCGTGGTGGCGCCGTGGTCGAAGGCGACGCGGAGCGGTTCTATGACGTCGCCGGTGGAGCCGGAGTGGGTGATGGCGATGGCGACGTCGCCGGAGCGCAGCTGCACGGCGTTGGTGACGGCGAGGTGCGGGTCGCTGTGGGCGTGCGCGACGAGGCCGATGCGGAGCAGCTTCTGGCCGAGGTCCTGGGCGACGAGGCCGGAGGCGCCGACGCCGTAGATGTCGATGCGGCGGGCGGTGGCGAGGGCGGCGACGGCGGCGCCGAGCTGGACGGTGTCGAGTCCGGCGGCGGTGTCGGCGAGGGTCTGCTGCTCGTCGTAGGCGAGCTTGGCGACCACGTCGGCGACCGGGTCGTCGACGGCGATGTCGGCGGTGACGGAGGGCGCGCGGCCGGACTGCTGCTGGGCGGCGAGGCCGGCCAGGGCGAGGCGCAGGTCGCGGTAGCCGGGGTAGCCGAGGAGGCGCGCGGTGCGCACGACGGTCGCCTCGCTGGTGCCGGTGAGCTCGGCGAGACCGGTGACCGTGAGGGCGGCGCAGCCGGCCGGGTCGCCGGCGACGGCCTCGGCGACCCGCTGCATGGAGCGGGTCATGGAGGGGGCGAGGGTCCGCACCTTGGCCGCGAGCGCGGCGGGCGCGGGCGGGGCCGCCGCGAGCGGGGCCGCCGTGCCGGCGGCGACGCCGGCCGTCCCGTTGCCCGGCCCGCCCGCGTCGGTGAAACTTTCCTTCACGTCATTGGTCACACCTGAAAGATATTTTCGGGTGGAGGGAGCGTCAAGCCCTCGGAGGCCCCGTACCGTCCGGGCCGGGTCCGCATCGGCGCAGGACATTGGTCCCCCGCGAGAGCAGGGAGCAGAATGTGAACATGGACGACATCGACCCCTTGGAGCAGTCCCTCCATGCCGCCCGCGCCCTGGTCCTCGCCGACCTGGTGGCCCGCGAGGTCGCCATGGCCGAGGTCGTCTCGATGGTGGAGGACGCCGTCGCCCACCGCCGCTGGTGGGTCGAGCAGTGGCCCGAGGGCCGGGCCTTCGTGGCCGGTCTGATAGCGCAGGACGTCCAGGACGCCCTGCTCGAACGGTACGGCCGCTGGCCGCTGTGCCCGGTCTGCGCCTCCGGCGACCCGCACGCCCTCGACGTCGAACCGGAGATGGGCCCGGACCCGCACTGGGTCTGCGGCAAGCAGGGAGTGGTGGTCGCCCCGGTGGGCGGCCTCACGTGACCCTCTACATCGACCCGCCGACCTGGCCGGGTCACGGCCGCATGTGGTCGCACCTGGTCAGCGACGTCTCCTTCGAGGAGCTGCACGCCTTCGCCGCCGCCATCGGCTGCCCGCCCCGCGCCTTCGAGCGCGACCACTACGACGTCCCCTCCGACCACTACGCCTCGGCCGTCGCGGCCGGCGCGGTCGAGGTCGGCTCGAAGGAGATCGTCCGCCGGATCACGGAGGCGGGGCTGCGCCGTCCGAAGGGACGGCCGGCGCAGGGGCAGAAGCTGCCGCGTCAGGACGTGGAGTAGCCGGCGAGGCCGGCGAGCGGATCCACCGATCCCTCGGGAACCGTGAGGTCAGCGAGGTGTGACCGGGGTCTGCTCCGGCTCCTTCGCGGACGCCCCCATGACCACCCGCGAGCGTGACTTCGTCAGCCGCAGGGACGCGGCGACGGCGCCGAGGCCGAGCAGGGTCATGGCCGCGCCGGCCCAGGCGGGGGAGGCGAAGCCGAGGCCGGCGTCGATGACCGTGCCGCCGAGCCAGGGGCCGCCGGTGTTGCCGAGGTTGAAGGCGGCGGTCGTGGTGGCGCCGGCGAGGGTGGGGGCGGCGCCCGCGACGTTGAACATGCGGGCGTTGAGGGCGGGCGCCGTGTAGAACGCGGAGACGCCGAGCAGGAAGGTCAGCGTGATCGTGGCGACCGGGCTGGA
The DNA here is from genome assembly GCF_042954805.1 of Streptomyces sp. NPDC012637. NCBI lineage: Bacteria > Bacillati > Actinomycetota > Actinomycetes > Kitasatosporales > Streptomycetaceae > Streptomyces > Streptomyces sp. NPDC012637. The sequence goes on along the minus strand of NZ_JBIBDS010000002.1, from coordinate 867,394 downwards.
CGCGAGGAGGGCGAGGGCCACCAGGAAGACGGTGGAGGCGGTGATGCCGCTGAGGAGGACGCCGAAGAGGTGGGCGTCGGCGACCCGGCCGCCGATGTACGTGCCGATGAGCGCGCCGATGCCGAACAGCGCGAGGACGGCGGAGACCCACCCCTCGTCGAGGCCGGCGACGTCGGTGAGCAGCGGGGCGAGGTAGGAGAAGGCGCAGAAGACGCCGCCGGCCGCGAGCGCGGTGATCAGGACGGAGAGCAGCACCTGCCGGTCGCGGTAGATGACCAGTTCGCCCTTGAGCCGCGGCTTGGTCTCGGGCAGGGGTATGTGCGGGATGCGGGTGACGACGCCGACGAGGGCGATGGCGGAGGCCGCGCCGACGGCCCAGAAGGCGGAGCGCCAGCCGAGGTGCTCGCCGAGGAAGGCACCGGCGGGCACCCCGAGCACGTTGGCTATGGAGAGCCCGCCGATCATGACGGCCATGGCCCGTGCCCGGGCGCCGACCGGCACCATGGCGATGGCGACGGCCGCCCCGACCGCCCAGAACCCGGCGCAGGCGAGCGCGCTCACCACGCGGGAGGCGAAGAGCACCGCGTAGTTCGGCGCGAGCGCGCCGGCGACCTGCCCGAGCCCGAAGACGCTGATCAGGGCGACGAGGGTGGTCTTACGGGGCAGCCGCAGCGTGGCGACGGCGAGCAGCGGCGCCCCGACGACCATGCCGATGGCGAAGGCCGAGATGAGCAGCCCGGCGCGGGGAATGGACACGTTCATGTCCTCCGCGATGGGCGGCAGCAGCCCGGACAGCATGAACTCGCTCGTGCCGAGTGCGAAGACGGACAGTCCGAGAATGTAGACCGCCAGCGGCATGCGGCCGCCGACGGCGGCCGGGGCGGGAGCGGGCGGTGCGGCTTCGGCAGGGGTCGACGGCATGACATGGGCAACCTGTGGTTAGTCCCTGTCATTCCTCCCCCGGGTGATCGTCTCGGGATGCGAGACGATCACCCGGGGAGGGCTTCCGGCGGGGCGTACGGTACGCCCGCCGACGCGCGCCGGCAGGCGTCGTCAGGCCACCGTGTACGTGATCGCCGCGCCGTGGGTCGCCGCGATCGTGCCCGAGGCGTAGCCGTCGTGGATCCTGACCGGGTTGCCGTCGACGTTGCGGACCTTCAGGGTCGCGCGGACCTGGGTGCAGCCGCCGAGTTGGGCGGTGGTCAGGGTGAGGGTGTTCGCCGCGGTCTGGTGGTGCTTGGCGTTGGTGATGTCCCAGCGGGAGACCGGGCCGGCGATCGGACTTCCGCACACGGAGCCGTCGGGGTTGCGCGGCTGGGCCTCGACCCAGGTCTCGACGACGGTGCCGTCGTACGCGGTGGTGCCACCGGAGCAGATCGGGGAGCCGGCCGCGCAGGTCGACAGGGCCGCGTCCTGGTAGATCGACAGGCGGTTGCCGGTCGTCGGGGTGACCGTGTAGCCGAGGGTGGTGGCGGTGGTGCCGCGGGCGACCGTGGTGCCGCTGCCCGCGAGCAGGGTCCAGCGCGTCTGGTCGGTGTAGTCGGGCTCCGTACGGCGGGCGAGTTCGGCGCCGGCCGGGACGCGCATGGTGACGGTGCGGCCGTTCACGATGATCGAGGAGTACGAGACGATCGAGAGGCGGCAGGTGTAGCTGCCGGCGGAGGGCGCGACGAACACCCAGCGCAGGGCGGCGGTCAGCTTGCTCTCGCCCGGCGGAACGAGGTTCGCGGCCCAGTACACCCCGGCCTCGGTACCGGCGGGGAGCGCGGTGCCGTCGGCGTTGCGGCAGCGGATGGCGAAGGTGTTGCCGATGTTGTCGCCGGCGGACAGGCTGTCGACCGGCTGCGTGGTGAAGAAGCGGGACCACAGGTAGGACCGCTCGCCGGCGGCCGCGTCGAAGGCGATCTCGGTGCCGGGGACGTCGAGGTAGGCGTCGGCGTTCCGGGTCACCTCGTAGTCGAAGGTGGTGGACGCGGCGCTCGCCGGTGCGGCGGTGACCACCGCACCCGCGAGCGTGAGGGCGAGCGCGGCGGCCGCGGCCGCCGCCGCCCGGATGACTCTGGGTCGCACGGGACAGGTCCTGCTCTCTCGTTGACGTGTACCCCTCCAACGGGGGACGGCGAGAGGATACGCGCGACGGCCGGGCGGGCGGGCCGGGTCAGGCCTCCGTCAGCCGCCTCAGCTCCTCCTCCAGGTTCTCCCGTGCCTTCTCCTCCCAGACCGCCGCTCCGTACGGCGTGCGGAACAGCCGGGGCAGGGCGAGGAGGTGGCGCAGGATCGCCGCCCGGCCTTCGCGGAAGGCGGCCTCCGGGACGAAGGCGTACTCCTCGCGCACCGCGGCCGTATACCCCCTATACGTATCCGGGTCGCTCGCCAGGATCGCCAGGTCGGCATCGCACAGGGTCTCGCCGTTGAGGTCGCCGGGGGCGGCGTCGTGCGTGGCGGTGAGCCGGACCAGGCGGGCGACCTCGGCGACCTGGTGGGTGGTCAGGCCCGCCTCGTGCAGGGCCTTTTCGGCCAGGACCGCCGAGCGTTCCTCGTTCTCCGAGCGGTCCGGGCGGTAGACCGCGTCGTGGAACCAGGCGGCGAGCCGGACCAGCTCCAACTCGCCGCCCTCGCCGCCCTTTTCGGACAGCTCGTCGATGCGGTCGAGGACCGCCAGCAGGTGCTCGGCGGTGTGGTAGCGGCGCTGCGGCTCCGTCCAGCGGGACAACAGGTTCCGGCCGTACGGGAGCGGGTCCGGGCCCTCACGCCCGGCCCGTGCCGCGAGCAGGGTCGCGGTCCAGCGGTGGAGGAGTTCCTGTTCCTGGGCTGCCTTCATCGGGGCGGTCATGGCTCGCATTCTGCCGCCCCGGCCCCGGCCCCTGCCGCCGGAAGCGCGTGCTCCATCCGGCCCTCATCTCGTCTTACATACCCCCCATGGGTATGCTACGGTGCTCCCGCAGGTACCCCCCAGGGGTATGTCACCGCGAGTGAAGGGTCAGGGCAATGTCAACCGTCAATCCCCGGCGCTGGTGGGCACTTGCCGTGCTCGCCGCCGCGCAGTTCATGGTCATCATGGACACCTCGATCATCGGCGTCGCACTGCCGAAGATGCAGGAGGACCTGGGCTTCTCCCAGGGCGAGCTGCAGTGGGTCTTCAACGCCTACGTGATCGTCTTCGGCGGACTGCTGCTCCTCGGCGGCCGCCTCTCCGACCTGGTCGGAGCCCGAAAGATCTTCGTGTCCGGCTGGGCGATCATGATCGCCGGTTCGATCCTCGCCGCGGCCGCGCAGACCGCCTGGGTCGAGATCGCCGGCCGCGCCGTCCAGGGCGTCGGCGGTGCGCTCATCGCGCCGTCCGCCATGACCCTGCTGATGATGCTCTTCATGCACGACCCGCGTGAGCTGGGCAAGGCGATGGCGCTCTACGGTGCCGCCGCCCCGGCCGGCGGCACCGCCGGTGTGTTCCTCGGCGGCGTGTTCACCGAGTGGGCCGCCTGGCAGTGGTGCTTCATCATCTACGTCCCGATCGGTCTGGCCACCCTCGCCGCGACGAAGCTCCTCCCGAACGTCGAGTCCCGCCGCGGCTCCGTCGACGTCCTCGGCGCCGTCGCCGTCACCGCCGGTCTCGCCCTCGGTGTCTTCGCGGTCGTCCGGGCCCCCGAGGTCGGCTGGGGCGCGACCGCCACCATCCTGGAGCTGGTCGGCGCCGCCGCGCTCATCGTCCTCTTCTTCGTGATCCAGAAGGCCGTCCGCGAGCCGCTCATGCCGCTCAGCGTGTGGCGGGTCCCGCGCCTCGGCTCCGCCAACCTGGCGATGACGCTGCTCGGCGCCGCCTGGATCCCGATGTGGTACTTCCTCAACCTCTACCTCCAGCAGGTCCTCGGCTACGGCGCCTTCGCCTCCGGTGCCGCGCTGCTCCCGATGACCGTGCTCCTCATGATCTTCATGACGGCCATCACCGCCCGGCTCATGGCCAAGGTCGGCGCCAAGCCGCTCATCGGCGTCGGTCTGCTGCTCCTCGCCGCCGGTCTGGTCTGGCTGGCCGCCGTCGAGCCCACCGGCACCTTCCTCGTCGACGTCCTGCCGGCCTCGCTGGTCGCCGCCCTCGGCATGTCCCTCGCCTACATCCCGGCCATGATCGCCGCGATGTCCGGCGCCCCGCAGGAGCAGGCCGGTCTCGCCTCCGGCATCGTCAACACCACCTACAACGTCGGCTCCGCGCTCGGCCTCGCCGCGCTCACCGCGGTCGCCATGTCGCAGGGCGCCGACCAGCTCGGCAACCTGCCGAAGCTGACGGAGGGCTTCTCCGCGGCCTTCATCGGCGCCGCGATCATCGCCGCGGTCGGCGGTGTCGTCACCCTCCTGGTGATGAAGTCCGACAAGGCCCTCGCCGCCGAGGCGCCGGCCCCCGCCCCGCAGCAGCAGGGCGACAAGGTCTCCGCCTGACCCGGCCGCACCCCCGGAGGGGCCGCCCGATGTCCGTTCACCGGCCGTCGGGCGGCCCCCTTTTCCGTACCCGAGCCCTGTTCCGGCCGGCTCTTCCGTGCCCGGCCCCCTTTCCGTACCCGAGCCCTGTTCCGGCCGGCTCTTCCGTGCCCGGCCCCCTTTCCGTACCCGAGCCCTTTCCCGTATCCCCGAGAGGAACTCGCCGTGCAGCTCAGCACCCGCGCCGTCCACGTCTCCAACCCCCCGCTTCCCAGCGGCAGTCACCCGCTCTCCGTGCCCCTCGTCCAGTCCTCCGCCTTCGCCTTCTCCTCCGCCGACGCGCTCGCCGAGGCCATGGCCGGGCCCGACGGGCAGTACGTCTACGGCCGGCGCGGCAATCCGACCGTGCGGGCCCTGGAGCAGACGCTCGCCGGGCTCGAAGGAGGCGCCGGGGCCATCGCCTTCGCGTCCGGGATGGGGGCGATCAGCGGCGTGTTGCTCGCGCTCCTGAAGCCGGGCGACCGGGTGGTGGCGCAGCGCTGCCTGTACGGCGGGACGTACGCCGTCCTGTCGGACCTCGCCGCCCGCTACGGCATCCGGGTCACGTACATATCCGGCGACGACGTGGAGGAGTTCGAGCGGGCCGCCGCGCACCCCGCCACCCGGCTGCTCGTCCTGGAGACGATCGCCAACCCCACCGGCCAGGTGCCCGACCTGCCCGGACTGCTGGCCGCGGCCCGCTTCCTCGGCGTGACCAGCGTCGTCGACAACTCGCTCGCCTCGCCCGTGCTGTGCCGGCCCGTCGAGCTGGGCGCGGACGTCGTCGTGCACTCCACCACCAAGTACCTGGCCGGCCACTCCGACGTGCTCGGTGGCGCCGCCGTCTTCGCCGACGACGCGCTGCGCCGCGCGGTGTGGCCGCGCACCGTCGAACTCGGGGCCTGCGCCGATCCGTTCGCGGCCTGGCTGACCTTGCGCGGGATCGCCACGCTGCCGCTGCGGATGCGCGAGCACTGCCTGAACGCCGCCGTGCTCGCCCAGCGGCTCGCGGCCCGGAGCGAAGTCAGGGGCGACGTCACGGCCGTCCACCATCCGTCGCTTCCCGGCCATCCCTCGTACGAGACGGCCCGCAAGGTGCTGTCCGGCGGCGGCGGGCTGCTCTCCTTCGAGCTCGCGGGCGGCCGGGAGGCCGGCCGGGCCTTCATCGAGCGGGTGCGGGTCGCCCGGCTCGCCCTGTCGCTCGGCGGCGTGGAGTCCCTGGTCACCCACCCGGCGTCCACCTCGCACCGCGAGCTGGACGGCGACGCCCTGGCCGCGGCCGGGATCGCGCCGGGGCTGGTGCGGATGTCGGTCGGGATCGAGGCCGTCGAGGACCTGTGGGGCGACATCGAGCAGGCCCTCGAACGGGCCGTCGCGCGGCCCGGCGGACGAACCCCCGAACGGCCCCTCGACTGAGGGGCGTTCCTTCGAGTTCCGGCCTTCTTTTGGGTTGACAAAATAAATGGTCGATTCGTAAATTAGGAGATGCCAGGGAACGACAACTCCTAGGTCAAGGGGGGCGCGCGATGCGCTACTTCGAGGACTTCCGGCCCGGCGACGTCCACGAGCTGGGCACCGTCACCGTCACGGCGGAGGAGGTGCTGGAGTTCGGAAAGCGCTTCGATCCGCAGCCCTTCCACACGGACCCCGAGCTCGCCAAGGACTCGCCGTTCGGCGGACTGATCGCCAGCGGCTTCCACACCCAGTCGATGTTCATGCGCCGTTACGTCGACGGACTGCTCGCCTACAGCGCCTGTCTGGGCTCGCCCGGCATCGACGAGGTCCGCTACCTGCGTCCCGTGCGTCCCGGGGACGTCCTCACGGCGCGCGTGGAGATCCTCGGCGCCACGCCGTCGCCGTTCAACCCCACCAGCGGCACCGTCAAGCCGCGCTGCACGCTGGTGGCCGCCGACGGGACGGCCGTGTTCAGCATGGTCCTGCACAGCATCTTCCGGCGCCGTCCCGCCGGATCCGAGGCCGGACGTCTGTCGTCGATGCCCGCCGCCGAGGATCCCGCCGGGTGCTGCACCCGAGCGAGGAAGAGCGCGCCCGCAGCCGCCATGAGCGCCTGACGACCGTCCTCGTCGGGCCCCTGAGCACGGCCGTCCGAATCCCGCCGTCTCTCCCCATCCCTCGCAACCACCAGCGAATCCACCAGCGAATCCACCAGTGAAGGGGGACCTCCCGTGGAGGCCGTATCCCGCACCGCCCAGTGGACCGCCGCCGCGCGTGCCCTGGAGACCGAGCGCGAGGACCGGCTGTTCGCCGATCCCTACGCGCGCACCGTCGCCGACCAGATCGGCTTCGAACTGCTCGAGCGCTACGCCGGCGGCGGCACCGTGCCGTTCCTCGCCATCCGCACCACCTACCTCGACCGGGCCATCGTCAAGGCGGTGGAGGAGCGCGGCATCCGTCAGGTCGTCTTCCTCGCCGCCGGCATGGACACCCGCTTCTTCCGACTGCCCTGGCCCGACGGCGTCACCGTCTACGAGCTCGACCGCCCGGCGCTCCTGGAGGCCAAGGCCGCGATGCTCGCCGACGAGCCGCAGCCGGCCGGCCGCACCCGGATCACCGTCCCGGTCGACCTCACCCAGGACTGGACCGGCCCCCTCAAGGAGGCGGGATGGAAAAGCGACGAGCCCGTCCTGTGGGTGGTCGAGGGCCTGCTGTTCTTCCTGCCCGAGCAGGCGGTGCGGACCCTCATCTCGACGCTCTCCGCGCACGCGGCGCCCGGCTCCGTGCTGCTCGGCGACGTCATCTCCAAGGCCGCCCTGGTGAACCCGCTCGCCCGCGGCTTCCTCAAGGCGCTGGAGGAGGACGGCAACCCGTGGCTCTTCGGCACCGAGGAGCCCGAGGAGCTGCTCGACGACTGCGGCTGGGCCGTGCGCGAGGTCAGGCAGCCGGGTGAGCCCGGCGCCCACTTCGACCGCTGGCCTTACCCGGTCCCGGCCCGCTCCGTCCCGGGCGTGCCCCGCTCCTTCCTCTTCACCTGTGACCTCCCCGCGTACAAGGAGGAGACGGCCGCATGAGCGCCCACGACTTCCACCAGAAGGTCATCACCGACGCCGGCGCCGCCGTGCGCGGACTGACCGTCGCCCTCGGCGAGCGCCTCGGCCTCTACCGGGCCCTCGCCGACCACGGCCCGCTCACCGCCGCCGCGCTCGCCGAGAAGACCGGCACCAACGAGCGGTACATCGAGGAGTGGCTGCACGCCCAGCTGTCCGCCGGCTACGTGGAGCGGCACCCCAGCTCCCTCACGTACACGCTGCCCGCCGACCACGTCGCCGTGCTCGCCGACCCGACGGCCGTCACCTTCGCCGCCGGCTTCTTCACCGCCCTCAAGGCGCTGTACGCCACCGAGGACCTGCTCGTCGAGGCGTACCGGACCGGTGACGGCGTGGGCTGGGCCGAGCACGACGCGGCCCTCGACACCGGCATGGGCTCCTTCTTCCAGCCGACGTACGAGCACAAGCTCGTCCCGGACTGGCTGCCCGCCCTGCACGAGGTCACCGACAAGCTGGCGAACGGCGGCACCGTCGCCGACGTCGGCTGCGGCGTCGGCCACACCACGCTGCTCATCGCCAAGGCCTTCCCGAACGCCACGATCCACGGCTTCGACTACTCCGAGGAGGCCATCTCCATCGCGCGGCAGCTCGCCGAGGAGGCCGGTCTGTCCGACCGGGTCGTCTTCGACGTGGCGTCCGCCGACGACTACCCGGGCTCCGGCTACGACCTGGTGTGCTTCTTCAACGCCCTGCACGACATGGGCGACCCGGTCGCCGCGGCCCAGCACGTCCACAAGTCGCTCGACGCCGACGGCACCTGGATGCTGGTCGAGTCGAACGTGTCGCCGGCCGACATCGACACCCAGACCCCGGCGGCCCGCATGTTCATGGCCCTGTCCGCCGTGATGTGCCTGCCCGTCGCCGTCGCCCAGCGCGGCCCGCACGCCCTCGGCAACCATTCCGGCGAGAAGGCCTTCCGCGCCATCGCCGAGGAGGCCGGCTTCACCCGCTGGCGGCGCGCCACCGAGACCCCGGTCAACGCGGTCTACGAAGTCCGGCCCTGACGGCCCGCTCCCGTCGTCCGGCACCGACAGTCCGGCGCCGCCGCTCCCCGGGTCCCCGTCCGCCCCCGCGAGCGCTCCGCCCCACCCGTCACAAGGAGTCACACCATGGGCGTCACCGCCCCGCTGCCCGTCACCGACCGGTTCATGGAGGTGCTCTCGCGCCTCAGCGAGCGCTCCGTCGAGGACTACTACAACCCGTACCAGACCTTCCAGTGGCCCGAGAGCCTGGAGGAGAACCGGTACTGGATGACGCCGGAGCTGCTCACCGTCTACGGCACCGAGCACTTCGACACCCTCGGCGAGGAAACGCTTCAGCGCCTGTCGAAGTGGGAGTCCGTCAACTTCTACAGCCTCAACGTGCACGGCATCCGCGAGCTCCTCATCGAGGTCGTCGGCCGCATCCACATGCCGGGCTTCGAGGTCCCCTCGGACTTCTTCCACCACTTCATCGGCGAGGAGAACGAACACATGTGGTTCTTCTCCGAGTTCTGCCGCCGCTACGGCAACAAGATCTACGGATCCACCGCCATGCGCGCCGACGCCGCCTGGGAGCCCGAGGTCGAGAACTTCCTCGTCTTCACGCGCATCCTGTTCTTCGAGGAGCTGGTCGACCACTACAACTCCCGGATGGCCAAGGACGACGCCCTGTGCCACACCATCCGCGAGGTCAACCGGATCCACCACCAGGACGAGTCCCGCCACATCGCGTTCGGCCGCGAGCTGGTCAGCCTCCTCCACCAGCGGATGTGCCAGGCGGTCAGCGCCGAGCGGGTCCGCGAGGTCGAGGCGTACCTCAAGCGCTACGTCGTCTACAGCATCAACTCGCTCTACAACCCCCACGTGTACCGCGACGCCGGCATCCCCGACCCGCTGGCGCTGCGCAACTCCCTCGTCGCCGACGAGCGCCGCCGCCCGCACGAGCGCAAGGCGATCCGCAAGCCGCTCGCCTTCTTCCTCAAGACCGGGATCTTCTCCGACGACAGCCTGCCCATCGTCTGAGTCCCCAGGAACCTCCCACCGAGAGGTGCACCGATCATGACCATGACGACCCCCGAGCAGAACGTCGGGGCGACCAGGGGCCTGCCCACGCTCGGCCCGGAGGGGACCCGCCTGCTGCGGCTCCTCGACGACACCTTCGAGGGCTGGGGAGTGGCCGCGGGCGCCCGCCCGATGACCATGCCCCCGCTGCTCCCGGCCGCCGACCTGGCCCGGCTCGACTACTACGACAACTTCCCCCACCAGGCCGTCGTCGCCGCCCCGCTCGACCTGGAGCGCCGCGCGACCGAGCCCTTCTCCACCGACACCGGCTGCTTTCCGACCGCCGCGCTCGAACCGGCCGCGCTCGGACTGCCCTCGGCGTCCTGCTACGCCGTCTACCTCACCCACCAGGGCACCCGGGTCGCCGACGACCACCTGGTGACCGTCTGCTCCTGGTGCTTCCGCAAGGAGACGCACTACGAGGGGATGCGACGGCAACTCGGCTTCCGCATGCGGGAGATCGTCGCCGTCGGCTCCCGCGAGCACGCCGAGAACCACCTCGCGGACTTCACCGCCCGCATCCACGCCTTCGCCGCGGCACTCGACCTGCCGCTGCGCAAGGAAGCCGCCTGCGACCCGTTCTTCGACAAGGGCGGCTCGAAGGCCCTGCTCCAGCGGCTCACGCCGGTGAAGCACGAGTTCCTGTACGAGGACCTGGCCATCGCCTCGGTCAACACGCACCGGAACTTCTTCGGCGACCGCTGCGGCATCACCCTGGAGTCCACCGGCGGGCCCGCCTTCACCAGCTGTGTCGCCTTCGGCCTGGAACGCTGGCTGTCGGCGCTCACCCGCCGGCACGGCGACTGGGAGTCCGCCACCCGGGCGGTCCTCGACGCGGACGCCCGACTGCGGGCCGATGCGAGCCTCGCGGCCGGGCCGGTGATCTGACGTGCCGGCCCGTCCCGTCGCCCCGCCGGCGGGCGGCCTGGGCTGGGCGAACCTCGGCATGGACATCGTGTCCGTCAACCGTGTCCGCAGGCTTCTCGCGCAGTACGGGGAGAAGTTCTTCGAGCGGATGCTCACCCCCGGCGAACTCGCCGACTGCCGCACCGCCGCAGGGCTGGACATCCTGAGCCTGTGCGGCCGGATCGCGGCCAAGGAAGCGGCCTTCAAGACGCTGCGCGTCCGCGGCAGGTTCCTGCCCTGGACGGACATCGTCGTACGGCGCTCCGAAGGCGGCTGGCCGCTGGTGGAGCTGCGCGGACCCGCGGCCGGGATGGCCCAGGAGTCCGGCATCTCCGAGATCACCGTGTCCATCAGCCACGACGTGGACTACGCGGTCGCGGTCGCCGCGCCGATCATCGCCCCCACCCCTTACGTACCCAGCAGCTCATCGAGCAGCAGCTAAAGGAGAGCAATCATGGCCGACGGCCTGCAGACGGTGAAGAACTGGATCCTCGAGCGTCACCCGGAGCGCGAGGACATCGCCTCCGACCTCGACCTGATCGAGAACCGGCTCATCGACTCGCTGTCCTTCGTCGAGTTCGTCTTCCTGCTGGAGCAGGAGAGCGGCACCGCCATCCAGATGGAGACCCTCGAGGTCGACTCCATCCGCACCCTCGCCGCCATCGAGCAGTCCTTCTTCGCCAAGGCTCCGGTGGAGGTCCAGGCATGAGCCGCCGCCTGTTCACCTCGGAGTCCGTGACCGAGGGCCACCCCGACAAGATCGCCGACCGGATCAGCGACACGATCCTCGACGCGCTCCTCACCCAGGACCCGTCCTCCCGCGTCGCCGTGGAGACCCTGATCACCACCGGCCAGGTGCACATCGCCGGCGAGGTCACCACCGCCGCGTACGCGCCGATAGCGCAGCTGGTGCGCGACGCGGTGCTCGACATCGGCTACGACTCCTCCGCGAAGGGCTTCGACGGCGCCTCCTGCGGCGTGTCGGTGTCGATCGGCGCGCAGTCCCCGGACATCGCGCAGGGCGTCGACACGGCGTACGAGTCCCGTGTCGGGGGAGCCTCCCAGGAGGACGAGCTCGACAAGCAGGGCGCCGGCGACCAGGGCCTGATGTTCGGCTACGCCTGCGACGACACCGCCGAGCTGATGCCGCTGCCGATCGCGCTGGCCCACCGGCTGTCACGGCGGCTCACCGAGGTCCGCAAGAACGGCACCGTCCCGTACCTGCGGCCCGACGGCAAGACCCAGGTCACCATCGAGTACGACGGCGACCGGCCGGTCCGCCTCGACACCGTCGTGGTGTCCTCCCAGCACGCCGCCGACATCTCCGTCGAGGGCCTGCTCACGCCGGACGTCCGCGAGCACGTCGTCGAGCACGTCCTCAAGGAGCTCGTCGAGGAGGGCGTGAACCTGGAGTCCGACGGCTACCGGCTGCTGGTCAACCCGACCGGGCGCTTCGAGATCGGCGGCCCGATGGGCGACGCCGGCCTCACCGGCCGGAAGATCATCATCGACACGTACGGCGGCATGGCCCGCCACGGCGGCGGTGCCTTCTCCGGCAAGGACCCCTCGAAGGTGGACCGCTCGGCCGCGTACGCGATGCGCTGGGTCGCCAAGAACGTGGTCGCCGCCGGGCTGGCCAAGCGGTGCGAGGTGCAGGTCGCGTACGCGATCGGCAAGGCCGAGCCCGTGGGCCTGTTCGTGGAGACGTTCGGCACCGGCACGCTGCCCGACGAGAAGATCCAGGAAGCCGTCAGCCGGGTCTTCGACCTGCGGCCGGCCGCGATCATCCGCGACCTGGACCTGAAGCGCCCGATCTACGCGGCCACGGCGGCGTACGGGCACTTCGGCCGGGAGCTGCCGGAGTTCACCTGGGAGCGGACCGACCGGGTCGACGCCCTCAAGACGGCCGCGGGCCTCTGAGGGATCCGAGGATCTGAAGGAGCTGAGGGAGTCGACATGCGCATCGCTGTCACCGGATCCATCGCGACCGACCATCTGATGACCTTCCCCGGCTGGTTCAGCGAACAGCTGATCGCCGACCGGCTCGACAAGGTCTCCCTGTCGTTCCTCGCCGACGACCTGGAGGTCAGGCGCGGCGGAGTGGCAGCGAACATCGCCTTCGGACTCGGCGTGCTCGGCCTGCGCCCCGTCCTCGTGGGCGCGGTCGGCGCCGACTTCGAGCCGTACCGGATCTGGCTGAAGGACCACGGTGTGGACACCGACTCGGTGCGCGTCAGCGAGTCGCTCCACACCGCCCGGTTCGTCTGCACCACCGACCGGGCCCAGAACCAGATCGCCACCTTCTACGCCGGGGCGATGGCGGAGGCCCGGGAGATCGACCTGCGGGAGGTCCTCGCCCGGACGGGGCGGCTCGACCTCGTCCTGGTGTCGCCGGACGACCCGGAGGCCATGCTGCGGCACGCCCGTACCTGCCGCGAGCTCCAGGTCCCCTTCGCCGCCGACCCGTCGCAGCAGCTGGCGCGGCTCGACGGCGGACAGGTTCGGGAGCTGGTGGACGGGGCCCGCTTCCTGTTCACCAACGAGTACGAGACCGCCCTGCTCCTGGAGAAGACCGGCTGGAGCGAGGCGGAGGTGCTGCGCCGCGTCGGCACCTGGATCACCACGCACGGCGAGGCCGGCGTGCGGATCCGCGGCGAGGGCCGGGCCCCGCTCGCCGTGCCCGCGGTGCCGGTCGCGGGCGTGGTCGACCCGACCGGCGTCGGCGACGCCTTCCGGGCGGGATTCCTCGCCGGAACGCTGTGGGGCGTGCCCGAGCGGTGCGCGGCCCAGCTGGGCTGCGCGGTCGCCGCGACCGTCCTCGACTACGTCGGCACCCAGGAGTACCGGCTGCACCGCGACCCGCTCCTGGACCGGATCAGGACGACGTACGGCGTGGGCTGCACCGCCGAACTGCTCAACCATCTGAGGGGGCTGACGTGAGCACCGTACGGCGTTCCCTGCGCGAGGAGTTCGCCACCCGGGTCGTGGTGGCCGACGGGGCGATGGGCACCATGCTCCAGGCCGCGGACCCGACCATGGACGACTTCCAGGACCTGGAGGGCTGCAACGAGATCCTCAACCTCACCCGGCCCGACATCGTCGCCTCCGTCCACGACGCCTACTTCTCCGTCGGCGTCGACTGCGTGGAGACCAACACCTTCGGCGCGAACCTGGCCGCCCTCGCCGAGTACGGCATCGAGGACCGCGTCCACGAACTGTCCGAGGCCGGCGCCCGCATCGCGCGCGGCGTCGCCGACGCCCACACCGCCACCGACGGCCGGCCCCGCTGGGTGCTCGGCTCCATGGGCCCCGGCACCAAGCTCCCCACCCTCGGGCACGTCACGTACGAGCCGCTGCGCGACGCCTACCAGCGCAACGCCGAGGGCCTGGTCGTCGGCGGCGCCGACGCCCTGCTGATCGAGACCTCGCAGGACCTGCTCCAGACGAAGGCGGCCGTCATCGGCGCCCGCCGCGCCCTGGAGCACCTCGGGCTCGACCTGCCGCTGATCGTGCAGGTGACGGTCGAGACGACCGGCACGATGCTGCTCGGCTCGGAGATCGGGGCGGCGCTGACCGCCCTGGAACCGCTCGGCATCGACATGATCGGCCTGAACTGCGCGACGGGCCCGGCCGAGATGGCCGAGCACCTGCGCTACCTGTCCCGGCACGCCCGTGTCCCCGTCTCCGTCATGCCCAACGCGGGCCTGCCGGTGCTCACCTCGGACGGCGCGCACTACCCGCTGACGCCGGTCGAGCTGGCGGACGCCCAGGAGGCGTTCGTACGGGACTACGGCCCCGCCCTGGTCGGCGGCTGTTGCGGCACCACACCCGAGCACCTGCGGGAGATCGTGGACCGGGTGCGCGGCGCGGCCGTGCCGGCCCGGGTGCCGGAGGCGGAGCCGGGCGCCGCCTCCCTGTACAGCCATGTGCCGTTCCGCCAGGACACCTCGTACCTGGCGATCGGCGAGCGGACCAACGCCAACGGCTCGAAGAAGTTCCGCGAGGCCATGCTCGACGGGCGCTGGGACGACTGCGTCGAGATGGCGCGGGACCAGATCCGCGAGGGCGCGCACATGCTGGACCTGTGCGTGGACTACGTGGGCCGGGACGGCGCCGCCGACATGGCGGAGCTCGCCGGCCGCTTCGCGACGGCGTCCACGCTGCCGATCGTCCTGGACTCCACCGAGGTGGGTGTGCTGCGGGCCGGTCTGGAGAAGCTGGGCGGCCGTGCGGTGCTCAACTCGGTCAACTACGAGGACGGTGACGGGCCCGAGTCGCGGTTCGCGCAGGTCACAGCGCTGGCACGGGAGCACGGAGCGGCGCTGATGGCGCTGACGATCGACGAGGAGGGCCAGGCCCGGACGGCGGAGAAGAAGGTCGAGATCGCCGAGCGGCTGATCGCCGACCTCACGGGGAACTGGGGGATCCGGGAGTCGGACATCCTCATCGACACCCTGACCTTCACCATCTGTACGGGCCAGGAGGAGTCGCGGGGCGACGGCGTCGCCACGATCGAGGCGATCCGCGAGCTGAAGCGGCGCCACCCGGACGTGCAGACGACCCTGGGCCTGTCGAACATCTCCTTCGGTCTGAACCCGGCGGCCCGGATCGTCCTGAACTCGGTGTTCCTGGACGAGTGCGTGAAGGCGGGCCTGGACTCGGCGATCGTCCACGCGTCGAAGATCCTGCCGATCGCGCGACTGGAGCCGGAGCAGGTCGAGGTCGCGCTGGACCTCGTCTACGACCGGCGCCGGGAGGGTTACGACCCCCTGCAGAGGCTCCTCGAGCTCTTCGAGGGCGCGACGGCGAAGTCCCTGAAGGCCGGCAAGGCGGAGGAGCTGCTCGCGCTTCCGCTGGAGGAGCGGCTCAAGCGGCGGATCGTCGACGGCGAGAAGAACGGCCTGGAGGCCGACCTGGACGCGGCGCTCGCGGAGCGTCCGGCTCTGGAGATCGTCAACGACGTGCTGCTGGACGGCATGAAGACGGTCGGTGAGCTGTTCGGCTCGGGTCGGATGCAGCTGCCGTTCGTGCTGCAGTCGGCCGAGGTGATGAAGACCGCGGTGGCGTACCTGGAGCCGCACATGGAGAAGTCCGACGCCGAGGGCAAGGGCACGATCGTGCTCGCCACCGTGCGCGGCGACGTCCATGACATCGGCAAGAACCTCGTCGACATCATCCTGTCCAACAACGGCTACAACGTGGTCAACATCGGGATCAAGCAGCCGGTGTCGGCGATCCTGGAGGCCGCGGAGGAGCACCGTGCGGACGTGATCGGGATGTCGGGGCTCCTGGTGAAGTCGACCGTGATCATGAAGGAGAACCTGGAGGAGCTGAACGGCCGCGGGCTGGCCGCGAAGTATCCGGTGATCCTGGGCGGTGCGGCGCTGACCAGGGCGTACGTCGAGCAGGACCTGCACGGGATCTACCAGGGCGAGGTCCGCTACGCCCGGGACGCCTTCGAGGGCCTCAGGCTCATGGACGCCCTCATGGCGGTCAAGCGCGGAGTGCCGGGCGCGACCCTCCCCGAGCTCAAGCAGCGGCGTGTGCCCAGGCGGGAGATCCCGGCCCCGCTCCTCGACGAGGTGCGGGAGCCCGAGCCCGCCGGCCGCTCCGACGTGGCCGCCGACAACCCCGTACCCGAGCCCCCCTTCCTCGGGACCAGGGTCGTCAAGGGCATCCAGCTGGCGGAGTACGCGAGCTGGCTGGACGAGGGCGCGCTGTTCAAGGGGCAGTGGGGTCTGAAGGACCGGGAGACGATCGGGTCGGAGGGCCGGCCGCGGCTGCGGGGCTGGCTGGACCGGCTGCAGACCGAGCAGCTCCTCGAAGCGGCGGTGGTCTACGGCTACTTCCCCTGCGTGTCCAAGGGCGAGGACCTGATCGTCCTGGACGAGGACGGGGGCGAGCGGACCCGCTTCTCCTTCCCCCGTCAGCAGCGGGGCCGCCGTCTCTGCCTGGCCGACTACTTCCGCGCCGAGGACTCCGGCGAGGTCGACGTGGTCGCGCTCCAGGTCGTCACCGTCGGGTCGAGGATCGGCGAGGAGACGGCCAGACTGTTCGCCGCCGACTCCTACCGCGACTACCTCGAACTCCACGGCCTGTCCGTCCAGCTGGCCGAGGCCCTGGCCGAGTACTGGCACTCCCGCGTCCGCGCGGAGTGGGGCATCGCCGGGGCCGACCCGGCGTCGATGGCCGCCATGTTCCGCACCGAGTACCAGGGCTGCCGCTACTCGCTGGGCTACCCCGCCTGCCCCGACCTGGAGGACCGCGCCAAGATCGCCGCCCTCCTCGACCCCGCACGCATCGGCGTGGAGCTGTCGGAGGAGTACCAGCTGCACCCCGAGCAGTCCACCGACGCCTTCGTCGTCCACCACCCCGAGGCGACCTACTTCAACGCGGGAGGCCGACGCCTGTGAACCCCACGCCCCCCACCTTCTCGTTCGAGTTCTTCCCGCCGAAGACCGACAAGGGCGAGCGGACCCTGTGGGACGCGATCCGGCGCGTGGAGGCGCTCGCGCCGGACTTCGTCTCCGTGACGTACGGCGCGGGCGGCTCGTCCCGCGACCGGACGATCGACGTGACGAAGCGCATCGTGACGGAGACGACACTGCGGCCGGTGGCGCACCTGACCGCCGTCGGCCACTCGGTCGCCGAGCTGCGCGCGATCATCGGCGCGTACGCGGACGCCGGCGTGAGGGACGTCCTCGTCCTGCGCGGCGACCCTCCGGGCGACCCGCGCGGCGCCTGGGAGCCGCACCCGGACGGCTTCACGTACGCGTACGAACTCGTCGAGCTCGTACGGTCGTTGGGCGAGTTCCGGATCGGCGTGGCGGCCTTCCCTGAGGGCCACCCGCGCTCGGCGGGCCCGGAGAGCGACCTCGCGCACTTCGTCGCCAAGTGCCGGGCGGGCGCCGACTACGCGATCACCCAGATGTTCTTCGACCCGGAGGACTACCTGCGGCTGCGCGACCGGGTCGCCGCGGCCGGCTGCGACACCCCGATCATCCCGGAGATCATGCCCGCCACCGACGTCCGGCAGATCCGCCGCTTCGCCGAGCTGTCGGACGCGGCCTTCCCCGAGGACCTGGCGCACCGCCTGGAGGCGGCGAAGGACGACCCGGCCGCCGCGTACCGGACCGGTGTCGAGTACGCGACCGCCATGGGCGAGCGGCTGCTCGCCGAGGGCGCGCCGGGGCTGCACTACATCACGCTCAACAAGTCGACGGCCGCACTCGAAATCCACCGATCGATCCAAGCCTCAAGGAGCCTCGCACGTGTCTGAGTTCACGGACCCCGGATTCACCGACTTCAAGGTCGCCGACATCGGTCTCGCGGAGTTCGGCCGCAAGGAGATCACCCTCGCCGAGCACGAGATGCCGGGCCTGATGGCGATCCGCGAGGAGTACGCGGAGGCCCAGCCGCTGGCCGGCGCCCGGATCACCGGCTCGCTGCACATGACCGTGCAGACCGCCGTCCTCATCGAGACCCTCGTCGCCCTCGGCGCCCGGGTCCGCTGGGTCTCCTGCAACATCTACTCGACCCAGGACCACGCGGCCGCCGCGATCGCCGCGGCCGGCATCCCGGTCTTCGCCTGGAAGGGCGAGACCCTGGAGGAGTACTGGTGGTGCACGGAGCAGGCGCTGACCTGGCCCGGCGGCGAAGGCCCGAACATGATCCTCGACGACGGCGGCGACGCCACCCTCCTCGTCCACAAGGGTGTGGAGTACCAGAAGACCGGCCGGCTGCCGGAGGCCGAGAACGAGGAACTGGCCGTCGTACGCTCCCTGTTGGAGAACAGCACGCTGGACTGGGGGACGCTGGCGGCCGGCATCAAGGGCGTGACCGAGGAGACCACCACCGGTGTCCACCGCCTGTACGAGATGCACCGCGACGGCGCCCTGCTCTTCCCGGCGATCAACGTGAACGACGCCGTGACGAAGTCGAAGTTCGACAACAAGTACGGCTGCCGCCACTCGCTGATCGACGGCATCAACCGTGCCACCGACGTCCTCATCGGCGGCAAGACCGCCGTCGTCTGCGGCTACGGCGACGTCGGCAAGGGCTCGGCGGAGTCCCTCCGCGGCCAGGGCGCCCGCGTGATCGTCACCGAGATCGACCCGATCTGCGCGCTCCAGGCCGCCATGGACGGCTACCAGGTCGCCACCCTGGAAGACGTCGTCGAGACCGCCGACATCTTCATCACCACCACGGGCAACAAGGACATCATCATGGCGTCCGACATCGCCCGCATGAAGCACCAGGCCATCGTCGGCAACATCGGCCACTTCGACAACGAGATCGACATGGCCGGCCTGGCCAGGATCCCGGGCATCGTCAAGGACGAGGTCAAGCCGCAGGTCCACACCTGGACCTTCCCGGACGGCAAGGTCGTCATCGTGCTGTCCGAGGGCCGGCTGCTCAACCTGGGCAACGCGACCGGTCACCCGTCCTTCGTGATGTCGAACTCCTTCGCGGACCAGACCCTGGCCCAGATCGAGCTGTTCACGAAGACCGCCGAGTACCCGGTGGGCGTGTACACGCTGCCGAAGCACCTGGACGAGAAGGTCGCCCGCCTCCACCTCGACGCCCTCGGCGTCAGGCTCACGACCCTCCGTCCGGAGCAGGCCGAGTACATCGGCGTCCCGGTGGAGGGCCCGTACAAGCCGGACCACTACCGCTACTGAGGCCGTATGTGTACCGACTGCAGACACGACGTACGCGACCCCTGGCTGCCGGACCGGCTCCTGAAGACGGAGCGGGACCTGCTGATGCCGCTGCTGCGGCGTACGCCCGAGGAGGCGTACGAGCTCCGCACCGCGTGCCCCGGCTGGACGGTCCGGCAGGTGATCGCCCACTGCGGCGCGGCGCTCGTGCGGATCGTCGAAGGGCGGCTGGAGGAGGGCGTGTTCCTGCCCGAGGCCAACGCCTGTGACGTGGCCGAACGCGAGGACTGGCCGCTCGAGCGGGTCCTCGACGAGCTGGAGCGCGGTTTCACCGAGGCCGGGCCGGTCATCGCCGGGCACGAGGACGGCCGGCTCGACGCGGTCGCGCTCGGCGAGTGGGTGCACGCCGGAGACGTGCGGGAGGCCTTCGGAGCACCCGGCGCGTACTGCGGCGAAGCCCTCGACCTGGCCCTGCCGCTGCTCTCCGTCACCAGCCGCCGGCGGGAGACCCCCCGCCTGGTCGGCGTCCTCGCGGACCGGGCCGGCGAGGTCGATCTCGGCAACGAGATCGAGGGCCGCGCCCCGGCCCGCTTCCACGGTGACGCGGCCACCCTGATCCGCATCTACTCGGGCCGGCCGCTGGTCCGCACCCGCTACGAACTGACGGGTGCGACGGAGCAGGAACTACTCATCTACCGCTGAGGGCGGCGGGCCCCGGTCCTCAGGGACCGGGGCCCGCCCCTTTCACCCACGAAGAGGACCCCTATGCCCACGCTCGACCGGCTCCTCCGCACACAGGCCGAAGCGCGGCCCGACGAGACCGCCGTCGTCTTCGAGGACGACACCCTGTCCTTCCGGGAGCTCCACGAGGGCGCCGCCGTCCTCGCCACGTACCTCCGCACCCTCGGCGTCGCCCCCGACGACCGGGTCGGCGTCCACGTCGAACCCGCACTCGAACTGGTGATCGGCGCGTGGGGCGTGGTGCTGTCCGGCGGTGCGTACGTGCCGCTCTCCCCGGAGTACCCCGAGGAGCGGCTGCGCTACATGATCGAGGACAGCGGC
The DNA here is from genome assembly GCF_042954805.1 of Streptomyces sp. NPDC012637. Taxonomy (NCBI): domain Bacteria; kingdom Bacillati; phylum Actinomycetota; class Actinomycetes; order Kitasatosporales; family Streptomycetaceae; genus Streptomyces; species Streptomyces sp. NPDC012637. Next base: position 847,210 of record NZ_JBIBDS010000002.1, on the reverse strand, counting down.
GCCCGGGTCGTCTTCACCCAGGAACGCTTCCGCGAGCGCGTCGCCGAGCTCGCACCGCCCGGCACCACCGTGGTCACCCTCAAGGACGCCGTGCAGCACGCCTGGCGCACCGGCGGCGACCAGCGGCCGGTCGTCGACCCCGCGCCGAGCCCGGAGCAGCTCGCGTACGTCATCTACACCTCCGGCTCCACCGGCAGGCCCAAGGGCGTGATGGTCGAGCACCGCTCGATCGTCGCCCAGATGCGCTGGATGGCCGGCGAACACCGGCTCGGCCCCGGCGAGACCGTCGTCCAGAAGACGCCGATGAGCTTCGACGCCGCCCAGTGGGAGATCCTCGCCCCGGCCGTCGGCGCCCGCGTCGCCGTCGGCCCGCCCGGCGTCTACCGCGACCCCGAGGGCCTGATCGACACCGTGCGGCGGCACGGCGCCACCATGCTCCAGTGCGTGCCGACCCTGCTCCAGGCCCTCGTCGACACCGAGCGCCTCGGCACCTGCACCAGCCTGCGCCGGGTCTACTCGGGCGGCGAGATCCTCTCCCGCAACCTGGCCGGCCGGCTCCTCGCCGAGCTGCCCGAGGCCGAGCTGATCAACCTGTACGGCCCCACCGAGTGCACCATCAACGCCTCCTCGCACACCGTCGACCGGACCCGCGTCGCCGACGGCCCGGCCGCGATACCCATCGGCAGACCCGCGTACGACACCACCTTCCGCATACGCGACGGCGAGCTGTGCGTCGGCGGGGTCCAGGTCGCGCGGGGGTACCTGGACCGGCCCGAGCTCACGGCCGAGAGGTTCGTCGTCGCCGAGGACGGCGAGCGCCTCTACCGCACCGGGGACCTGGCCACGATCGACGAGGACGGCACCGTGCACTTCGCGGGCCGCGCGGACAACCAGATCAAGTTGCGCGGCTTCCGCGTCGAGCTGGACGAGATCGCGCTGGCCATCGAGAACCACGACTGGGTCAAGAACGCCGCCGTCATCGTCAAGGACGAGCCCCGCACCGGCTTCCAGAACCTGGTCGCCTGCGTCGAGCTGTCCCCGAAGGAAGCCGCCCTGATGGACCAGGGCAACCACGGCGCCCACCACCAGTCCAAGGAGTCCAAGCTCCAGGTCAAGGCCCAGCTGTCCAACGCGGGCACCCTCGACGCCGCCGAACTGGCCGGCCGCCCCGTCGTCGAGCTGCCCGGCCGCACGCCCACCGAACAGATGCGCCGCACCGTCTTCGCCCGCAAGACCTACCGCTTCTACGACGGCGGCCCGGTGACCCGCGCCGACGTCCTGGCCGCCCTGTCCCGTCGCCCCGAGGCCATCGGCTCCCGCGCGGTCGGCAGTCTGACCGCCGGCGACCTGGGCGAGATCCTGCGCTGGTTCGGCCAGTTCCTCAGCGAGGAGCGCCTGCTCCCGAAGTACGGCTACGCCTCGCCGGGCGCGCTCTACGCGACCCAGCTGTACGTGGAGCTGCGCGGCGTCGCGGGCCTGGAACCCGGCACGTACTACTACCACCCGGTGCACCACCAGCTGCACCTCACGGAGCCGGGGACGGCGGGCACGGCCGGGGGAGAGCCGGGCGTCCGCCTCGCCTTCCGCGGCAAGCGGGAGGCGATCGAGCCGGTCTACAAGAACAACATCCGCGAGGTCCTGGAGATCGAGACGGGCCACATGGTCGGGCTGTTCGAGGAGGTCCTGCCGGGCCTGGGCCTGGACATCCGGCCGGTGGACCCCGGGTGGTTCGAACTCGTCCCGTACGACGAGGGGTCGGTGACGGAACCGGAGGTCGAGTTCTACGTCCAGGCCCACCCGGACCGGATCGCCGACCTGCCCGGGGGACAGTACGCCTACCGCGGCGGCGAGCTGGTCCGCATGTCGGACGCCCTGGTCGAGAAGAAGCACGTGATCGCCATCAACCAGGCCGTGTACGAGCGGGCCTCGCTCGGCATCACGGCGATCAGCCGCACGGCGGAGTCCTGGCGCGCGTACATCGACCTGGGACGCGCCCTGCAGCGTCTCCAACTCGGTGGGCACGGACTGGGGTTCATGTCCTCCGGCTACAGCTCCATGTCCGGCAACCCGCTGCCCGCCGCGCGCCGCATGGACGAGATCCTGACCGCGGCCGGGCGCCCGACGGGCCCCTCGTACTTCTTCGTCGGCGGCCGGGTGAGCGAGGAACAGCGACTCGGCGAGGGCATGTACGAGGACACCGTCCACATGAAGGGCCCCGCGGAGATGATCCGCGACGACCTCGTCCACCACCTGCCCGACTACATGATCCCCAACCGGGTCGTGGTCCTGGACCGGCTGCCGCTGTCCGCCAACGGCAAGGTCGACACCAAGGCGCTCGCCGACCTCGCCGTCGTCAACGCCGGTCTGCACGGCCGCCCGCACGTCCTGCCGCGCACGGCCACCGAGCGGCGGCTGGCGGAGCTCTGGGCGGCAGCCCTCGGGTACGAGGAGGTCGGGGCCGTCTCCGTCCAGGACGACTTCTTCGAGTCCGGCGGCAACTCGCTCATCGCGGTCGCGCTCATCACCAAGATCAACCGCGGGTTCCCCGACGCGCGCCTCCCCCTCCAGATCCTCTTCGAGGCCCCGACGATCGAGAAGCTGGCCCACCGCGTCGACGGCGCCGCCGCGACGCCCGCCTCGCGCCTGGTCCGGCTGCACGCGCGCGGCGACCGCTCGCCCGTCTACTGCTGGCCGGGCCTGGGCGGCTACACCATGAACCTGCGCTTCCTGGCGGAGGAGGCGGACGTCGACCGCCCGTTCTACGGCGTCCAGGCGCACGGCATCAACCGCGGCGAGACGCCGTACGACACCATCCGCGAGATGGCCGCGGCCGACGTGGCGGCCATCCGCAAGCGCCAGCCCGCCGGCCCGTACACCCTGTGGGGCTACTCCTTCGGCGCCCGCGTCGCCTTCGAGTCCGCACACCTGCTGGAGGCGGCGGGGGAGCAGGTGGAGCACCTGTTCCTGATCGCGCCGGGCTCGCCGAAGGTGCGCGCCGAGTCGGCGGCCGGCGGCGCGACGTACGACAACCCCGCCTTCACCCGGATCCTGTACTCGGTCTTCGCGGGCGCCCTCGAAGACGTCCCGGCGACGGACGCGGAGTCGTTCGCGACGTACGTGACGGAGCGCTTCCCGGCACTGGACCCGGACCTGGTCGCCCGGATCATCGCGATCGTCGAGAAGACCTTCGACTTCACCTACACCTTCGAGGAACTGACGCAGCGCCAGGTGGCCTGCCCGGTCACCATCTTCAAGGCGCAGGGCGACGACTACTCCTTCCTGGAGCGGACGACCGGCTGGTCGACGCGGCCGCCGACGGTGGTGGAGCTGGCCGCGGACCACTACAGCCTGCTGCGGGCGCCGGACCTGAAGGAGCTGGTGAAGCAGATCAGCTACCGGCTGGGGCGGTAGCCGGCCGCTCGGCGGCCGAGCAGGCACCGCACAAGGTCTCGTCGGCGACAGGCCGGAAGAGCATCCCCTGGACGTGATCGCCCTCGCACTCCCGCGTTCCCGCCAGCCGGGGCGCGGGCCGTGCGACGACGGGCGGGACCTCGCGCAGCAGGTAGCGCAGCAGGCCGCCGGGCCGGTGCAGGGGAGTCCGGGGGCCGGGCAGGCCGCGCAGGATGTGCCGGCGCACGTCGTCGGGCGTGTGCCCGGCGGCCAGCCACCGCGCGACGAGCCGGGCGAGCTCGTCGCGCATGCCGGGCGGGATGTTCCGGAGGGCGGGGGAGAGGAGAGGTAAGGCGGTGAGGAGGACGCGGGCTTCGTCGCCCGGTTCCGTTTCCGGAGCCGGCTCAGGCGGAGGGTTGGAGGTGTCTTCGTCACGGTCTTTCTTTGGATGACCGTCGGTTGGCGGGGGTGCCGGTTCACCGACGGCCGGAATCCGAGGACTCGGTGCGGGTGCGGGTGCGGGTGCGGGTGCGTGTACGTGTGCGGGTGCGGCCACGGACATGGGCATCCCGCCGAGCAGCTTGGCGGCTTCGGCCTCGTTCAACGGCCGGTTGGAGAGGAGCTGTTGGGTCACCCACCGTCCTCCGGCTACCTGCATCCGCCGCTCGTGGACGAACCCCTCTTCCTTCAGCTGCCGCTTCGCCCGGGTGAACGCGCATGCCCCGATCCGGGCGCGTTCGGCCGTTCGGGACAGCGATTCACGGGCTCCCTCGGGAAGGGAAAGCTGCCAGGTCAGGAGGCGTACGGCATCGGAGTTGAGCCGCGGATGCCGGATGAGCTCGTGCGAGAACTGGGTGAAGCCATGCGAGGGCGCGATAAAGTTGCGGTAGATCACGGTGGAGTCGTCTTCCACTAGCTGGTCGAGGCCCTCGCCGATGGGTGCGAACCATCGCGAGGGCCGTTTTGCGTGAACCGTACCGCACGGAGAGTGATGAGATGAACGCGAAAGGTGAATGTGCCTCTGGTGGGTGAGAGGCCGATCAGAAGGTGTCACTATCAACGCGGGTTCAGAGCGCGCCTCGCCGAATTGATGATGTTCTGGGCTTCTGCCTCGTACACCGCCGACTCCCGGAGGGTCTTCCAGACCTTCCTGTACAGGGTGACGTTGTCGGCGTCGTCCAACCACAGCTCTGCGTGCCAGTCCTCCGCGACGACCAGGCGGTCGTCCAGGATCCAGAAGCCGTTGGCGGGCACGATCTTCACGGGGGCTGTGAACGGGATGATCCCCAGCTCGACCGTGTCCATGCCGATCAGTCCGGCGAGGCGGTCGAGCTGGGCGACCAGTACGGAGGGCGGGCAGATCAGGGAACGCAACGCGGCCTCCCACATCAGCACGCGCATCTTGCGGCCGGGCTGGTACAGCCACCCCTGCCGCTGCACCCGGGCGCGTACGGCGTCCTCAATGTTTCCGGAGACTCCCAGCAAGTCCGCGTAGCGCTGGATGACGTAGCGCGCGTACTCGGGAGTCTGCAGCAGTCCGGCGATCACCGCCTCTTCCCAGACCCATATCTCCGAGGCGCGGTTGATCTCCGTGCTCAGGCTCTCGTGCAGCGGCTTGAAGCCGTTGGCCAGAGCCCTCCGCCAGGACCTGGTGTGGGACTCGAACCCAGCCAGGCGTCCGGCGAGTTCGGGATACACGTCCGGCTGCCCGGTCGCGTCGGCCCAAGCCCGAAGGTCCTCGGGTGTGGCCGTCTGCCTTCCGTTCTCCAACTTGCTGACTTTGGAGCCCTGCCAGCCGAGCCGCTGCGCGAGCTGTCGGCCGGTGAGCCGACCACCGGGGCACGACAAGCGGAGTTCGCGCAGCCGCGTGCCCAGCGCCGCCCGTGCCTGCTGATAGTCAGTGCTCACCGATCACCGTGCTATTCGGTCGAGGCCACCTGGGCGGCGAACCGGTCGTACGGCACCGCGCCGTGCATGGCCGCGTCCCGCACGGCGCAGTACCACACGACCTCGGCGGGTTCCGTGATCAGCTCGACGTTGAGCAGGTTGTCTTCGTCGTCGAAGTGCAGCAGCGCCACCACCCGGGAGTCGAAGATCCAGAAATCCTCGGCGGGCAGAGCGGCCCGGTCGGCGTCCTCACGCCACAGGTAGCGGATGTCCTCACCGACTGCTGCGTTGTGACGGGCGTAGTCGAGCAGGAAGAGCTGCTCAGTGGTGGGCGGCTTGTCGGCGAGGCGAACACGACCGACCGTCTTACCGGCTTCCGTCTGGGTCCGGATGTTGACGAACCAGGGCTCATTGGGGTCGCAAGGCGACGAGCCGGTGGTCAGGAACGCCTGGAAGTCGGGGTCCTGTCGGTCCGACGCGTAACCGCGACGCGTCTCAAGTCGCCAGGCCGTGTGCTTGAAGGTCTCGAAGAGACGCCGAAAGGTGTCCCGGTCGACAAGCTCCGGCACCCGCTCCATCTCCTTCGGTCCCCAGTTCACCAGTAGTTCGCGCGGCACGGCCACCGCCATTTCGTCCGGCCCCAGGTGCTGGAGCTGTGCGAGGTCCTCCGGGTCGGTGACTGGGGTTCCCTGCACGATGATCTCGCCGGTGCCCTCGTCCGTGTGCAGGGCGGGGCAGCCGTCGATCTTGCTGTCTGTGCCGGTGAAGCGCAGCTGACGGGCCATGGACGCTCTCCCTTCAGGGGTGTTGATCCAACAGCATGTCCGGGGCTCCGGTCCGGCACCACAGGATCGGGCACCTCTCAGGAGAAAACGTGAGCAATCTCTGGCGCCCGTCGAGAAAAATCGAGAAAACAGCATATAGGCGGTCAACTGCCCACGCATAGATTCACGTTCATGACGACGAAGGAGCTGTGGGACGACAATGCGTACTCGGCGGTGGAGTCCCTGAGAGCAGCGCTCGGCGGGGTCGGGATCGTCCTGCCGTCCCTGCGGGTTGACCTTGCATCCCCCGAACTGCGGCTCGTCGAGCTGGGCCGGGTCCGCGCGGACGTGGCCGTCCGCCTGGCCCAGGCGCTTCGGCATGGAGCCGAGGAATGACGGCCGTCGAAGAACCGCCTGAAGGGGCGCTGGTCGTCGACACCCAACTCGACAAGCTGGGCTATGTCATGGGCCACGTCGGCCCGGCGACACGACTCCGCCCTGTGACCGGCGGACGCGAGTGGGACGCCGACCCCGCTCACGTCCGCCCGGCCACGGACGAGGAACGGCTCACGGCCATGAGGCGGCGCACACGTGCTCTGAACTCGGTCAGCAGAGGCAGGATCTTCTCATGAAGGCGATCATGTCCGCCGAGTGCAGACTTGCCCAGTGTCCGGGCTACGAGGACCTGCACCGCGAATGTCGACAGACGGAGGACGCGCCTTTACCGCACGGCGGGGGGATTCTGCTGGTCCGCCGCTGCACCTGCGCCCACCACCACCACCCGTACAACCGCAAGCCCGGGCCGCGGACCACCTAGGCGAGGGAGATGGACACAGCCCGTTCGGGTGCCGCTGTCGTGCGGGGCGGGGGACCGGCTGGTGTGCTGGTCGGGACCCTCACCCCACGCGTACGGGAGCACCACCATGGCCGTCATCGTCACCGTCGAGATCCCCGGCGGCACCCGGGAGGTCTACGAGCGGACCACCGAGAAGATCACCAGCGCGCCGTGGTGGCCGGCCAAGGGGTTCCTCGCGCACGCGGCCGGGCCCGACGGGACGGGCGGGTGGCGGGTGGTCGACTTCTGGGAGTCGGAGGCGGACTTCATGGCGTTCGCGGAGAAGGCGGCGCCGATCTTCCAGGAGGAGGGCATGTCACAGGCCGCGCCGAGGGTCGAGGAGGCGGTGAACGTGATCCTCAAGTAGGACCGCGCGATAAACCCTTTGCGGGAGCGGTAGGGGCCGGTCCAGTCTGCACCGCATGACTGCCGACCACGCCGCCTCCGCGGCGCCCGCCTCCGCGGCGCCCGCCTCCGCTGCCGAAGGCGCCGCGCCCGCCGTCCCCGTCGATCTGTTCGCCGCCGACGGGCGTCTGAAGGCGATCCCGCGCCGGCCCGCCCGCAGGGCCGCCCTTCTCGACCACCTCGCCGCCACCCTCTTCGAGCCGGCCCGCGTCTACACCGAGCGCGAGGTCAACGAGGCCCTGAAGACCGTGCACGAGGACTTCCCGGCCCTGCGCCGCCACCTGGTCGTCGGCGGGCAGCTCGCCCGTACCAAGGACGGCTCGGCCTACCAGCGACAGCCCGGCGTCCCCGCAGGAGCGACCCCCGCCGTCGCGTGATCGCCGCGGCGGTGGCCGGCCTGCTGGCCGGCTACGGCATCGCGATCCCCGTCGGCGCGGTCGGCGCCTATCTGGTCGCCGTAACCGCCCGGACCGACTGGCGAACGGGCGCCGCCGCGGCGCTCGGCGTCGCCACCGCGGACGGCGTCTACGCCCTCCTCGCGGTCGCGGGCGGCTCGGTCCTCGTCCCGCTCCTCGCCCCCGTGACGACCCCCCTGCGCTGGGTCTCCGCCGTGGTCCTGGTGGTCCTGGCGGTCCGGGCGGCGGCGACGGCCGTGCGGGCCTACCGCGGAGGCGAGCTCGCCTCCCGCGACGACGGCGCCGCCGGGCCCGGCCCGGGCCGCGCCTACCTCACCTTCCTGGGCATCACGGTCCTCAACCCGATGACGGTGATCTACTTCGCCGCGCTCGTCCTGGCCACCGGCCCCGACGCGCCGTCCTCCGGCGCCGAGCGCACCGTCTACGTCCTCGCTGCCCTGGCTGCCTCCGCGAGCTGGCAACTCCTCCTCGCCACCGGCGGCACCCTCCTCGGCCGCGCCCTGACGGGCACCCGGGGCCGCCTGGCCACGACCCTGGTGTCCAGCACGCTGATCGTGGTGCTGGCGGTGCGGCTGGTGCGCTAAGGCGTCAGAGGGTGTCGAGCCGGCACATGGAGACGTCCGGGCGCACCTTGGCGATGGAGCCGAAGTGGTCGTCGACGTGGATGAGGGTCATCCGGTGCTGTCGTGCTGTCAACGCGATCAGAATGTCCATGGGGGACGGGCCGCGATGATGGCCGATCCGCACCAGGTCACGTTGGACCGCGATGATCTCCGGCCAGGGGTCGTCCATGGCGGGAACCCAGGCGAAGGTCTGGTTCAGCATCGTGACGAAGGGCTCGTGGTCGCGGTCGGAGCGGAGGCCGCACATCAGCTCGGCCTCGACGGGAGGGCACAGGGAGACCTGTCCCCGCGCGACCCGCTCGGGCCATGGTGTGCCGACCTGGCGACGCAGAATGCGCCATACCGCCGAGGTGTCGGCGAGGTAGTTCATCGGCCGGACCGCTCCTGCTCCTCCAGGAACTCGAAGTCGAGGAAGTCCTCGGCATTGTCCTGGAGCCACCGGAGCGCCCGGGCGCGGTCCTCCGCGCTGATCGCCGCCGCTATGGCCAGCGCCCGGTTGATGGTGTCGCGCTTGGTCTTGGTGCCGAGTTGTCGCTGTGCGAAGGCGAGCATCTCGTCGTCGAGGTCGACCAGGGTCTTGGACACGGGGCCTCCAGCATGGTCGTATATCTGAGAGCTCAGAGTATATACCGGAGGCCCGGGGCGGCGGCGAAGGCTAGCTCTTCGCCGGCCGGATGTTCTGGTTGTGGTGGAAGACGTTGTCCGGGTCGTACGTGCTCTTCACCTCCGCCAGCCGGTCGTAGTGGCCCCGGTACGTCGACCGGACCCGTTCGCCGCCCTCGTCCTGACCGAGGAAGTTGACGTAGGCGCCGCCCATCGAGTGCGGGTGGAGGGCGTCCCAGTAGTCGACGGCCCAGCCGCGGATCGCGTCCGCGTCGGCCGGGTCCGGGCTGATCCCGCCGATCACGCCCGACCAGACCGCGTCGCGGTAGGCCCACGCGGTGTCCATCGGGCCGAGGCGGTGGGCGGCGGCGTCGACGGGGTAGAGGTGCATCGTCGACAGGTCGCTCGGGATGTTCTCCAGGAAGGTGCGGTGCACGTCGATCGCACCCTCCGTGATCGTGTCGAAGAAGTCACCGCGCCAGTACCACTGGAGGCCCTTCGGGATCAGCTCGTCGAACATCGCCTGGACCGCCGGGTACGGCATCGGCGTCGCGAAGTGGAAGGCGGGCCGGGCGGGTTCGGCGACGGGCGCGAAGGTCTTCGTCAGGCTCTCCTCGTCCGTCGCCCCCGTGGAGCACCACACCACGCCGCACATCTTCTTGCGGTGGATCTCCTCCGGGAACGGCGGCCCTGGCGCCACCACCAGCGTCGCGAAGAAGCCGTTCAGGTCCTCGCCGGCCGCCGGCAGGAAGTCCCGGTACCAGCGCAGGACCTCACCGATGTGCTCCGGTTCCCACAGCGTGACGCCGAGCCCGACGTTGTCCACCGGGTGCAGGGCGAACCGGAAGGACGTGACGATGCCGAAGTTGCCGCCGCCGCCGCGCAGGGCCCAGAAGAGATCCGGGTTCTCCTCGGCGGAGGCGGTGACGGTCGTACCGTCGGCGAGGACCACGTCCGCGCCGAGGAGGTTGTCGATCGTCAGCCCGTACGCGCGCGTCAGATGCCCGTGTCCGCCGCCGAGCGTGAGCCCGCCGACCCCGGTCGTCGACATGACCCCGGCCGGTGTCGCGAGCCCGTAGCCGTGTGCCTCGTGGTCCAGGTCGCCGAGCTGAGCGCCGCCGCCCACCAGGGCCGTACGGGACTCGGGATCCACCCGTACCCAGCGCAGTCCGTCCGACAGGTCGACCACCAGCGCGTCGTCGACCATGCACAGGCCGCCGCCGCTGTGGCCGCCGCCGCGTACCGCCAGGTCCATGCCGCTGTCGCGGGCGTAACGCACCGCCGCCCGCACGTCCGTCACGTCGGCGCACCGCGCGATGGCCGCGGGCCGACGGTCGATCATCGCGTTGTAGATCGTCCGGGCCTCGTCGTATCCGGGGTCCTCGGGTCCGATCACATCGCCCCGCAACTGCTCGCGCAGGGTCTCCACAGCTGTGCCGCCCATGGTCACTCCTTCAGGGCACCCCTGTCCGGCGGCCGCGCTACCCCTTCAGTCTCCCCCTCGGCGCGGCACCCCGCCTGCCGGGCCAGGGTGTCGGCATCCCTGCGCCCATGAGCGACGCGGGTGAGGCGGGGGAGGACCGGGGCGCCGGAGGTGCCGAGGACGCCGGGTCCACGGACGCCGGTGACCTGTACGTAGTCCAGGCCGCCGCCCGCGGCCGGCTGACGCTCCAGCCGGCGGGCCGTCGCCGGAGACGGACACGGGCGTGAGCGCGGAGACGGCCCCCGCCGTCGCGGTGACGACGTCCACGGGCACGTGGTGCGGGGAGCTCACCCGGGGCAGCGGCGCTCCGGCCCTGACCGTTCAGGGCCGTACGGTCGACTTCCCCGTCACGGACGTGGTCGCTGTCGTCCCGGTCGCCGGCTGCGCGAGCTCATGACCGCGCACGTCGAACGCCAGGACATGACGGCGAGCACCGAGCGGGCCGAGAGCAGCGAACCGACGCCGAGGAAGGATCCGACGGACCCGATGGAGAAGGCGGAGCCGACGGAGCCGATGGACATGAAGGACCCGACCGACCCGATGGAGAGGAAGGAGTCCTTCGACCAGAGGGAGAGGCAGGAGCCGGAGCCCGAGCCGCGCCTGGAGCCGGGCCGGAAGCCGGACCGGAAGCCTGAGCCGCTGTCGCGTCGCATGCCCTGATCGTAGGCGCGGCGGCGCCGGGGCGCGCCCGTTCGCGGGGAACGCGAAGGCCCGCCCGGCGACGGTGCTGCCGGGCGGGCCTTCGCCGCGCGATTGCGCGAGGTGCCACCGGATGGCGCCGGGGCGGCGCCGGGGTGCCTACTTCAGGGAGGCGAGGGCGGCCTCGTAGTTCGGCTCCTCGGAGATCTCGTTGACGAGCTCCGTGTGGAGGACCTTGTCGTCCGCGTCGAGGACGACGACGGCGCGGGCGGTCAGGCCGGCCAGCGGGCCGTCGGCGATCGAGACGCCGTAGTCGGTGTGGAACTCGCGGCCGCGCAGGGTGGAGAGGTTCTGCACGTTCTCCAGGCCCTCGGCGCCGCAGAAGCGGGCCTGGGCGAAGGGCAGGTCCGCGGAGATGCAGAGCACCACCGTGTTGTCCAGCTCGGCGGCCTTCGCGTTGAAGGCGCGCACCGACGCGGCACAGGTGGGCGTGTCCACGCTCGGGAAGATGTTGAGGACCTTGCGCTTGCCCTCGAAGTCCTTCAGCGTCTTGTCCGCGAGACCCTCGCCGACCAGGGTGAACGCGGGAGCCTGGCTGCCCGCGGCGGGCAGGATGCCGTCGACCGTAACGGGGTTGCCCTTGAGCGCGACCTGCGCCATGAGGAATCTCTCCTTCGACTGAGGATGTTGCCGTCGTCAGCTGTGATCAGCCGCCGACGGCCCGATCGTATTCCGCCGTCGCGGTCAGGTGCGCCCGTATCCGGCCAGGAACAGGTCCACGCCGGAGCCCGTCACCCGCGCGAGCTCGTCCTCGTCCGGCTCCGTGCCGGGCGCGAAGGTGTGCACGAGCTGCGGCACCCCCACGGTCGTGGCGACGAGCTGGCGGACGGCGAGCTCGGGGTCGGGCACGTCGAGGACGCCGCGGGCGTGCAGCATGGTGAGCGCCTCGACGAGCGGCCGGTTGCAGCGGTCGTACGTCACCCGGTACCAGAGCTGTCCGAGCTGCGGGAAGCGGTCGATCTCGCCGATCACCAGCCGGCGCAGCGCCATGATGTCGGGCCGCAGCAGCACCCGCGCCCAGTCGGTGGTGACGCGGACGAGCGCGGCGCGCAGCCGGGCGGAGACGGTGTCGAAGCCCGTCTCGGGGCCCGTGTCGGCGGCGGTGCCGATGTCGGCGAGGGCGGAGTCGGCGGGCCCGGCGTCGGCGTAGGTCTGGGCGAGGACGTTGCCCACGACGGCGAGGAAGAGCCGTTCCTTGCTGCCGAAGTGCTTGTAGATGGTGGCCTTCGAGACACCGGAGCGCTGCGTGATCGCGTCCATCGAGGCCGCGGAGTACCCCTCGGCGAGGAACTCGGCGAGCGCTGCGTCGGTGATCGAGCGGCGCTTGCGGGCGGCGGCGTCCGCCGGGTCGGGGATGACGGGGATGCCGTACGCGTCGAGGACGTCCTGGGTGCCCATGGGGCGAGTATACGGACGACCGGACCGATCGGTTCAACTTACCGACTGAACCGTGTAGTTGACTGAACTAAACCGATCGGTTTAGTTTCGGGGTGTCCAGGCGAGGCGAGCCGTGAACCCTTCGCGCCCTCGCACCCTCGACCCCTCGAACCTTCGACCCCTCGAACCGGAGGCGCCGGACCATGCCCACCACGCCTGACACCACCCCCGCCACGGCCACCGCCCCCGTCACCGCCACCTACATCGGCACCGCCACCGTGCTCCTGCGCATCGGTGACCTGACCGTCCTCACCGACCCCGCCTTCGACGAGGCCCCCGCCGACTACCCGGCGGCCCGGCCCCTCCGCCGCACGGCGGGCCCGGCCCTCGGCGCCGACCGGCTGCCGCCCGTCGACCTGGTGCTGCTCTCGCACGACCAGCACTTCGACAACCTGGACCGCGCCGGCCGCGAGGTCCTCGCCCGGGCCGGCCGCGTCCTCACCACCCCGGAGGCCGCCGCCCGGCTCGGCGGCGCCGCCGAGGGCCTGGCGCCGTGGGAGAGCCGTACCGTCACCGTCGGCGCCACGACGATCACCGTCACCGCGACCCCGGCCCGCCACGGCCCCGAGGGCACCGAACAGGCCACGGGCCCGGTCACCGGCTTCGTCGTCGAGACCGGTGACGGCGGCACGCTCTACGTCTCCGGCGACACCGTCCGCCACGACGCCCTGGCGGAGATCGGCGCCCGCTTCGCGCTGGACACGGCGTTCCTCCACTTCGGCGACGCCCACTTCCCGTCCACCGGCGACCGCGCCTTTTCGCTCTCCGCCACCGAGGGCGCCGCCCTCGCCCGGACCCTCGGCGCCCGCCGCGTGGTCCCGCTGCACTTCGACTCATGGGCCCACCTCGCGGAGGACCCGGCCCGAATCACCGCCGCCTTCGCCGCCGACCCGGCCCTGGCCGGCCGTCTGCGCTGGCTGACGCCGGGGAAGGAGGAGACGCTGGACTGAGAGGTGGCGCCATGGACACGGGGCAGAACGCATCGGGGAACCCGTCGGAGAACGCGGGGAAGGACCCGGGGAAGGACCCGTCGCAGGACGCGGGGAAGGACCCGTGGGAGAGCGCGGGGAAGGACCCGTGGGAGTCCGGTCCGGCCTACGAGCGGTACATGGGCCGCTGGAGCCGGCTTGCCGCGGCCCGCTTCACGGAGTGGCTCGATCCGGCGGAGGGCCTGCGCTGGCTGGACGTGGGCTGCGGCACCGGCGCACTGTCCGCCGCGGTGGCGGACCGCTGCCGCCCCCGTGTCCTCCTGGGCCTCGAGCTGTCGGAGCCCTTCGTCCGCGCGGCCCGCGCCACCGCCGGGGCCCCCGCGGCCGGGGGCGGCACGACAGGGGAATCCACCGCCGGGGACCTCGCGGCCGCGAGCTTCGCCGCCGGCGAGTCCGCCGCTCAGGAGACCACCGCCGGCGAGTCCGCCGCCCAGGAGACCACCGCCGGCGAGTCCGCCGACCCGGAGACCACCGCCGGGGGGTCCACAGCCGGCGGGTCCACCGCCAGGGGCGCCTTCGTCGTGGCCGACGCGACGGCGCTCCCGGTGCGCGACGCCGCCTGGGACGCGGCCGTCTGTGGTCTGACCCTGAACTTCCTGCCGGATCCGGCCGCGGGTGCCGCCGAGCTGGTCCGCGCGGTCCGCCCGGGCGGCGGCACGGTCGCCGCGTACGTCTGGGACTACGCCGACGGCATGGGCTTCCTGCGCCACTTCTGGGACGCGGTCGCGACCGTCGACCCGGCCGCGGCCGTCGCCCTCGACGAGGGCCGGCGCTTCGGGACGCTCTGCCGTCCCGAACGACTCCACAGCCTGTGGACGGAGGCGGGCCTGGCCGGCGTCACGACCGTCCCGATCGACGTCCCCACCGTCTTCACCGACTTCGCCGACCTCTGGGACCCGTTCCTGACCGGCCAGGGCCCGGCCCCGGGCTACGTCGCCTCTCTCACCCCGGGCGACCGCGACCGCGTCCGTACCGCGCTGGCCGAAGCCGTGCCCCGCGAGCCGGACGGCTCGGTCGAACTCACCGCACGGGCCTGGGCGGTGAAGGGCGTGCGGCGGTAGCGGCGGCGGAAGTGCGCGGCGTGCACCGCCAGGACGAGCCGCCCCGCGTCACTGTCCCAGCCACCCCGCATCGCCGGGTCCGCGAGGCGCCGTTTCGGCAGCCGGAAGGCCTTCTGGAACGGCTCGAACAGCGCCCCGAAGGCCTCTACGGGATCCTCGGGCAAGGACAACAGGAAGCGGACGAAGAACACCGAGGCGAGCGACTTCCACCTCGACCGGCGCCGGTGCGGCGCCGGCCGCCGTACCGACGGGCGCCGCCCTACCCCGGCAGCTCCACCCCGAACTCCACTGTCCGCCTCCCGGGAGCAATCTCTCAGACGTGCAGTTCCGGCGGGAAGCCGGTCCAGCGCAGCTCGGCGGGGAGGTGGCCGGTGTCGTTGAAGAGGAGGAGCGCCGGCGGGCGGCCGGGGGCGTAGCGGATGACGGTCAGCGCCGCGTTGGCATGGTTGATGCCCAGCCAGCGCCACGGCGGAGCGTCGAGGGCGGCGCGGACGAGCCACCCGGCCAGGAAGTTGTGCGTGACGACGAGCTCGTGGCGCGGCTCGTCACCGGCGACCGGCCCGGTGAACTCCGCGACCGCCGCGGCCGCGAGCGCGGGCCCCTGCTCGCGTTCCCCGGCCGGGAACCCGGCCAGGGACCGGAGCGTGGCGTCGGCCGTCTCCGGCGGCAGTTCGTCACGCAGCGGCAGGTACGGGATGTAGTCCCCGGCCGCCTCCGAGCACCGCACGGGTACGCCGTCGAGCTGTTCGCCCACCAGCCGCGCGCTCTGCTCGGCCCGCGCGAGCGGCCCGTGGTGGACCGCCGCCAGCGGGACCCCGCGCAGCCGCTCCCCGAGCAGCACCGCCTGCCGCCGGCCCGCCTCCGTCAGCTCGCTCTCGTCGGCCGATGCCTCCCCGTGCCGGGTGAGGTAGAGATAGCGGGCTGCCGTACCGGTCACGTCGGTCCTCCGTCGGAGTCGATCTTGCGGACTTCCGGAGGGACGTCGCCCCGCTCGCGCCGGTTCCGCACCGCCCAGGCCGGACGGCCGCGGCGTCCGGCATCCGGCAACTCCCGGAAGGCGTGCGCCTCGTCGGACTCGCCGACCCGGAACCAGGCCATGGCCAGAAGGTACGCTCTCGGTCACCATGACCACCGACTGGAACGCCGAGTACCGCCGCCTGCTGTCAGGCCGCCGCCACGGTCACACAGACCCGCCGCCCTGGTGGCGGGAGCACCCGGGGTCCGTCCCGCCGCCCCTCTCCGAGGCGGAGGTGCGTGAGGCCGAGGCGGATCTGGGCATCGCCTTTCCGGTCGAGTACCGGGACCACCTGCTGCGGCACAGTGCCGGCGGCAAGGCGAAGCACCTCTTCAAGGGGCCGCGGGGCTGGGGCTGGTACGGCGACACCGACACCAACTACGACCTGCTGCCCGTGCCCTTCCCGCATCCCGACTCGTACGCCGGCTACGACGACGAGCTGGGCGACCGCGAGCCCCCGCGCGAGGACGCGGAGGCCTGGGCGGCCTGGGACGACGAGTGCGGGGTCCTCCAGGAGATGAAGACGGCGGGCGCCGTCTGCCTCGAGGAGAACGGCTGCGGCTTCTCCACCTGGCTGGTCGTCACCGGCCCCCACCACGGTGAACTGTGGTTCGACGCCCGAGCCACCTGCGACCTGCTCCTCCCGATGAGGGTCCAAGGCCGCTCGGCCACGTTCTCGGACTGGCTCGACGGTCATTCCATGGACATGGTCCAGTGGTGAACGCACGCGTGGTCTGAGCCCGCTCGTACGGCCCGCCCGTACGCCGGCCCCGTGTGCCAGCCGTACGCCGGCTCGTCACCCGGAAACAGGGGGAGGTCGTCGTCGGAAAGCCGCGGGAAACGGTGGGAACAATCCCGCCCCGCGCCTCGTTCGACTCCAGGCCGATCACCGGACGACCTAGGAGTACCTTGACCGACGCCCTCGCCCCGCTGCCGACCCTCGCCGCCCAGGCCGAGAAGCTGATCGAGCTCGGCGTGCACGAGCTCGCGGGACTGACCGCCGACGAGCTCCGCGCCTTCGCCGCGAACGCCGGAACCGACGACGGTGGTGAAGCCCTCCTCGCCG
The DNA here is from genome assembly GCF_042954805.1 of Streptomyces sp. NPDC012637. Taxonomy (NCBI): domain Bacteria; kingdom Bacillati; phylum Actinomycetota; class Actinomycetes; order Kitasatosporales; family Streptomycetaceae; genus Streptomyces; species Streptomyces sp. NPDC012637. Next base: position 830,537 of record NZ_JBIBDS010000002.1, on the reverse strand, counting down.
TGCACCCCGACCGGGCGCCCGCCTCCGCCCTCGCGCCGCTGCTCCGGCGCGACGACAAGCCCGGGTTCGTCGTCGTCGACATGCCGGACGTGGACGACTTCGCCCCGTACACGGTCGAGCTGCCGGACGGCCCGCTCTACCTCGTCACCGGGCTCGACCGTGGCGACCACATGGCCAACTGGAGCCCGGAGGAGGCGCTTCCGGCGATCGAGAAGGACGGGCGCAGCCCGCTCACGCTCGCCGAGGGCATCCACTGGGTGCTCCAGCAGCCCGAGGCCCTGGAGCGCAACCGCTGCTTCATGACCATCGGCTCCCGGCTGCGCAAGCCGAACGGCGCGTACGACGCCCGTACGCCCGCGATCTGGATCAGCAACGGCACGGGCCGCGACGGCCGCGAGCGGCGCGACGCGCCGAAGGTCGGCTGGTGCTGGTGGGGCAACCGCCACACGTGGCTGGGCTTCGGCTCCACGGCCGGCCGCCGGTCGCGGTAGGCGCGGACACCGGCCCCGCACGCCGTGAGCGTGCGGGGCCGCGACCGGTCCGCGACCCGGCGTGTCAGCCGGTGGCGGTGACCCGGCGCACGCCGCTGCGGGCCGGCGCCGTGCTGCCCTCTCAGGCCAGGCCACGGCCGTCACCGCCGCCGTCACGTCCTCCCTCGGAGTCCGATCAGCCCCGCAGCGGGCCCTCGCAGCTGTACGCCGCCGTCGCCGTCGTTCCCGTCGCCCTGACCGGGCCGAACCAGCAGTTCATGTCCGTGAAGTTCGTCCCGCCGGTGAGCGCCGCCTCGATGAGGGTGCGGTCGGCCGCGGCCGTGAAGGTCCGGAACACGGCGTCACCGTTGGCCGCGTCGGCCGTCGCCGTCGTCAGACTGCCGCCGCACACGAAGCGCCGGTTGGTGCCGGTGTCACCGGTGTCGGCGCACTGCGGTGCGGTGCCCGACGCCGTGGCGAGCGCCGCCCGCACCTGCTCCGCGGTGCCGTGCGTGAGCGTCCCGGTCGGCTGGAAGGTCGTCGCGGGCACGTACAACTGGTCGACGATCGCGATCTGGGCGTCGAGGAAGGCGTCGTACGCCCGCTGGACGGCCGGGTCGGCGCCGAGCCGGCCGCGCCAGGCGTCGAATCCGGTCACGTCGCCGGCGCGCAGGAATCCGTACATGGCCTGGAGCTCGCTCGGCCGCTCCCGCCACAGGTACTCGAAGAAGGTGCCCGCGTAGTCGTAGAAGCGGAAGCCGTCGCCGTCGTACGTGGCGTGGAGCAGCTGGTCCACCGTCATGCGCGGGCCGCCGGAGGCCGTGTCGTCGATGACGCCCTGGACGAGCGAGCGGCGCACCCGTATGCCGTCGTCGCGGGTCGCGCCGTCGAAGAACTCGGCGGTGCCCTCGTCCATCGCGGTGGTCCGGTCGCCGGTGTACCAGGGGCCGGAGCCGAAGGTGCCGGGGACCGCGAACCGGCCGTTGAGGTAGTGGGCGTACTCGTGGCGGAACAGCTCCTCCAGGGTCAGGGAGGAGTCCTCGGGCACGCGCCGCTGGTAGGTGTAGAAGGTCGCGCCGTCCTCGATGTACATGCCGCCGTTGTTGGTGCTCAGGCCGTAGAGGAGCGTCTGGTAGGCGACGTAGTCCGCGCGCGAGGAGTAAAGAACCACCGTCAGAACCGAGTTGGTGTCGCCGGCGAGCGGCGCCTCGGTCCCGAGGACGCGGTGGAAGTGCGCCTTGACCTGCTTGCTCGCGTAGTAGAGCTGGTCGACCGTCGCCTTGTCGAGCGCGGTGCGGACCTTGATGGCGCCCTTGTCGTACACGTAGGTGTACGGGAAGAGCCGGGCCTCCAGCTCGGCCTTGCACTTGGGGGACTTGCACGGGGCCGTGCCCGCTTCGGCCGCGGGGCGGGTCGCGCGGCGCTCGGCGTGGTCGTACGCCTTGTCGTGCCCGCCGAGCTTGGGCGCGGACGCCGCAGCGGGCGCCGGTGCGGGGGCGGCCGTCGCGGTGGTGGCGGGGAGGACGAGGGTCGCCGCGCAGGTGGTGGCCATGGCCATGGCTCTGAGGAGCGCGCGCACGGGTCTCGGACGGGACACGGAGGTCTCCTGTCGTCAGGGGAGGGGCCTGCTGTGCCGCGTAACATAGCAATGTGAAATTGTATTGAACACCCTTGAGGCCGGCGCGAGTTCACGCCCGGCCCCGTCGCCTCAGTCGATGTGCACGATCTGGAACGCCTCCGCCATCCGCCCCGTCGGCAGCCCGCCCGCCCGCGCGTGTTCGCTCAGCCAGTCGCGCAGCAGGCCCGCCAGGTCGTCGAAGTGGGCGGTCTGGGAGGTGTGGATGCGCAGGGCCTCGACCTTGCGGTCGAAGACGGGGGTGACGTCCACGTACTGGTTCGGCGTGGGGCCGGTCATCAGCCACAGTTCGTGGACGGTCCACGGCTCCAGGCCCTCCTCCTTCAGCAGCTCGGCGTGCGCGAAGGGGTTGCGGGCCTCGGGGTATATCGCGCGCAGGCAGGCCTCGCCGACGGCGCGGTGGTCGGGGTGGAGGTCGGCGGCGCGGGCCCAGTTGATCTCCGGGGACGGGACGATGCAGCGCTGCGGGCGGACCTCGCGGATGACCCGGCACAGGTCGCGGCGCAGGGGTACGTCCGCCTCGACGAAGCTGTCGGGGTAGCCGAGGAAGCGGACGTCGGCGACGCCGCTGAGCTTCGCCGAGTGGACCTGCTCGGCGCGGCGCAGGTCCGCCATCGCCTGGCGGGGGAGCATCGGGTCGTAACCGCCGGCGCCGCCGTCGGTGACGATGCAGTACGTGACGCGGGTGCCGCGCTCGATCCACTGCATGACGGTGCCGCTCACGCAGAACTCGATGTCGTCCGGGTGCGCCGCCACCACCAGCAGTGATTCCGGGGCGCTGCGGGCGGTCGGCTCCGGCAGGTCGGTCGTCGCGAAGTCCTCCATGGTGCCAGCCTGTTGGGCCTGCGGGGGCGTCGCAAGGCCAAGTCGTGGCGTGAACCGGACATGGCACTTACGCGCCACCCAAAAAGTTGGTAGATTCAAATCATTGGGTGCGACATGTGAACGGGTGCGCAGAGACCTACTCGTAGCTCAGCAGAGAGACCGGAGGCGACCGCCCATGTGCAGGATTCTCGGCTCCTTCGCCGCGGGGGCGGACCGTCCCGACCCTGCCGAGCTGGCGGCGGTCTCGGCCCGCCAGCGGCACGGCGGCCCCGACGAGCACCAGGTGCTCAGCGGCCCCGGCTGGTCGCTCGGCTGCGACCGGCTCGCCGTCACCGACCCGTGCGGCGGCACGCAGCCGTACCGGCTGCCCCACCTCCCGGGCGTCCTCGCCGTCCTCAACGGCGAGATCTACAACCACGAGGAACTGCGCCGCCGCCTCGCCGCGCGCGGCCACCGCTTCCCCGACCGCTGCGACGGCACGCTGCTGCCCGCGCTCTACGCGGAGTACGGGGCGGCCTTCGCCGAGCACCTCGACGGCATGTTCGCGGTCGCCGTGCTCGACCTGCGCCCGGGCAGCGCCCAACTCGTACTCGCCGTCGACGACATGGGCATGAAGCCGGTCCACTTCCACCACGACCCGTACGACGGGTCCACCCGCTTCGCCTCGGAGATCCCCGCGCTGCTCGCCTTCGAGGGCGTGCGGATCGCGCCGCGCGAGGACGCCCTCGACACCCTCCTCGCCACCCGCACCTCGTACGCGACGCACACCGCCCTCGACGGCGTCGACGTGCTGCTGCCCGGCGCGACCGCGGTCGTACGGCCCGGCTGCGCGCCCGTCGTGCGCCGCCGCGCCCCGCACGCGGGCGCGCGGCCGGTCGGCGACACGCAGGACGTGCTGCGGCACGAGGTGCGGCGGCTGGCCACGGCGGACGCGCCGGTGTGCGCGATCACCAGCGGCGGGCTCGACTCCGGGCTCGTCACGGCGCTGGCCGCCGAGCACCGGCGGGAGACGGACGCGCCGCCGCTGCACACCTTCCACCTCACCTACCGGGGCAAGTGGCCCGACTCCGAAGCGGCGTACGCGCGTTCCGTCGCCCGGCGGGCCAGGACCGTGCACCACGAGGTGAGCATCGACCCGGACGAGATCCCCTCGCTGCTCACGCGGACGGTGCGGCACCTGGGGCAGCCCAACGCCGACCCGATCGCGCTGTCCACGTACGCGCTGTTCCGCGCGGTCCGCGAGAACGGCTTCACGGTCGCCCTCGCGGGCGACGGCGCGGACGAACTCTTCGGCGGCTACGACCGGATGCGGGCCGCGCTGACGGCGCCGCCCGGCGTGGACTGGGCGGGCGCGTACGCCGACGCGCTCTCGGCGGCGCCGCGGCTGCTCCGGGAACACCTGTACACGAGCTCGTACGCCGCGTTCATCGCCGACCACGGCTCGGCGGCGGACCGCGTCGAGGGCGAGCTGCGCTCGGCGGAGGCGGCGGGGACGGACCGGGCGACGGCGACGAGCGCGTTCGAGACGCGCCGCCGACTGCCCGCGTACCACCTGCGGCGGGTCGACCACCTGTCGATGGCGTGGGCGGTCGAGGCGCGGCTGCCCTTCTGCCAGCCGAGCGTCGTCACCCACGCCCGCGAACTGCCGCCGGAGGCCCGGCACGGCAAGCGCGCGCTGTACGAGGCGGGCGCGGAACTGCTGCCGGCATCGGTCCTGAACCGCCCGAAGCAGCCGTTCACGCTTCCGATCGCCGCGATGATCGCCCCCGGCGGCCCGCTCCTCGACACGGTGCGCGAACTGCTGTCCCCGGCGCGCCTGGTCCTCGGCGGCAAGATCCGCGCGGACCGCGTGAACCGCCTCCTCGCCCGCCACCTGGAACGCCCGAACCAGCACATCGCCCTCGCGCTCTGGGCCCTCGCCGTCCACGAGCTGTGGACGGAGGTCGTCCAGGGCATGCGGATTCCGGTGGGCTGTGCGGCCTGACCGGCGGCCCCGGCCTTCGGGCCCGCCGGCGGGCGAGGACGCCGCCCCGGACGGCGTCCTCGCCCATGTCGTCCTCGCCGAGGACGCACCCGGGCCCACCCTCGTCGTGCGGCTCGACCGCCTGCCGCCCGGGGCGCTCGCGCTGAGCGACGAGCTGGCACGGTTGCGCCGGGCGCTCGCCCGCACGCCGTACGCCGGGCTCAACAAGATCGCGCTGTACGGGCCCTCGGCCGTCGGGGCGGCCGAACTCGACTACCGCTTCGTCCAGGCCCTGCCCGGCGGGCGGTTCGACTTCCGGGCCGGGTGCGGGCACTCGCTGCTCGCCTGCGTCGTCGCCGACGGGCACGCGGGCAGGGAGGTCACCGTGCGGGCCGTCACGACGGGCGACGTCGTGCGGTGTGCGCCGCAGAAGGACGGTGCGTACACCCTGGACTTCCTGAGGCCGCCCGACGCGCCCGGGACGCTCCCCACCGGCCGGCCCGTCGACGTCCTCGACGGTGTGCCGGTGACGCTCGTGCAGTACGGGAACCCGTACGTCCTGGTCGACGCCCGCCACCTACCCGCCGACCCCGCCCGTCTGCCGGTCGACACCGGCCATCCGCCCTTTGCAGGCCACCTGCCCGCCTACACCGGCCATCCGCCCATCGCAGGCCACCTGCGCGCCCACACCGGCCACTTGGCCGCCGACGGCCGCCATCCGCCCGTCGCCGGCACCGCCCATGTGCCCGTCGACGCCCTTCAGGCGTGGCTCCTGGAGCTGCGGGCCCAGGCCGCCCGCCTGCTCGGGTACGCGCCGGAATCCCCGCTGCCCAAGATCGCCCTCTTCACGCGCACCGGCCCCGGCGGCCTCGCCGTCCGGGCCCTCACCGTCGGTGGCTGGCACCCGCGGCTCGCCCTCACCGGTGCCGCCGCGTTCGCCGCCGCCGGGGCGATCGGCGGTACCGTCGTCGGCGGGCCCGTCTCCCGCCTCCGCACGCCGGGCGCCGGCACCGCGACGGTGTCCACCGCGCCGGACCGGGTCCGGGTGCACCACAAGCGGGCCCGCCTGCTGCAGCGTCTCGACCTGCCCTGGCCTGCCCCTTGGCGTATCCACGCAACGGCGTGAACGCGCACCCGTCCGGCCAGGTCATCCACCGCTCTCCTCTGCCACGCTGAACGGGACCGACCGGCTTTCGGTATCCGTGGGGAGAGCAGGCAGACATGAAATTCGAGAACCTGCGTGTCGTCGTGACCGGGGCGTCCCGCTACTTCGGCCGCGCGCTCGCCGTCGGATTCGCCCATCTCGGCGCCGAGGTCTACGTGTCGGCCCGTACCGTCGAGGCCGCCGAACGCACCCGCGCCGAGGTGATGGGCTCCGCCCGGGACCGCATCCACGCCTTCGGCTGCGACCTGAGCAGGCCCGCGGAGATCCGGGAGTTCGCCGCCCGCGTCGGCGAGCGCACCGACCGGGTCGACCTGCTGGTCAACAACGGCGCCCGCTGGCTGGACGGCATGGACCTGGAGGCGGCGAGCGACGCCCAGATCGTCGAGACGATCGAGTCGACGGCCGGCGGCACCGTCCTCATGGTGAAGCACTTCCTGCCGCTGCTGCGCGGCTCGCTGCGGCCCGACATCGTCAACATGGTCGCCGTCCGCGACGCGGAGGGCGCCTCCGCCGCGACCGCCTCGGCGGCACACGAGGCCTTCTGGGCGGCGAAGAGCGCCCAGGCCGGCTTCGCCGACATCCTCTCCCGCCGCCTCCGGCCGTCCGGAGTAAGGGTGTTCTCGCTGTTCCCGCCGGACTTCTCGACGTCCGACCCGCGGTTCGCGGAATGGGACGGCGCGAACCCCGACGGCATAGCGCCCGACGAGAAGCTCACCACCCAGGCGCTCTTCGAGTGCATCGTCTACGCCGTCGAGCAGCCCCGTGACTGCTTCATCCGCTCCTTCCACTTCGAACCCCGCTGACCGCACCTCGCCGACCGAAACCGCTGACAGCTCATCGCACGACAGCGTCAAGGAGGTCCCATGAGCACCCCCGTCTGGATCACCGCGACCCCCCCGGCCACCCACGGCGAACTGCACATCGGCCATCTGGCGGGTCCGTACGTCGCGGCCGACGTCCTCACCCGCTTCCTGCGCGCCGAGGGCGAACCCGTCCGCTTCACCACCGGCACCGCCGACCACGCGAGCTCCGTCGAGGTGCGGGCGCTGCGGCACAACCGCAAGCCCGAGGAGGTCGCCGAGGGCTACCGCGCGGCGATCACCGCCGACTGGCTGCGCTCCGGCGTCGAGTTCGACCACATCGTCAAGCCGCGCCGGGACCGCGGGTACGCGCGCTGGGTGCAGGAGCTGTTCAGCCGGCTCTACGCACAGGGCGTGATCGCGCCGCGGACCCGGCTCCTGCCGTACTGCGAGCCGTGCGAGCGCTGGCTGTACGGGGCGCACGTCACCGGCTCGTGCCCGCACTGCGGGGCGTCGAGCGACGGCGGCATGTGCCACGAGTGCGCGCGGCCGAACGACGGCGGGGACCTGCTGTCGCCGCGCTGCTCGATGTGCGACACCCCGGCGGTCGCCAGGCGCTGCCGCCGGCTGTACGTACCGCTCGAACCGTTCCGCGACCAGCTCTCCGACTACTGGGCGCTCGCCGGCCTCCCGCCGCGGCTCGCCGCGCTGTGCGAGTCGCTCGTCGAGGACGGGCTGCCGGACATCGCGGTCGGGCACCCGGCCGAGTGGGGCCTGGAGGTGCCCGTCGAGGGCTTCCCCGACCACCGGATCGACGCGTGCTTCGAGGCCGCGGCGATGCACCTGTTCGGCTACGACACCAAGGGCCCGCTGCCCGCCCGCACCATTCACTTCTGCGGCTTCGGGCACGCCTTCTGCCACGCCGTGCTGCTGCCGGTGCTGCTGCTCGCGCAGGACGTCAAGCTGCCGCAGGAGTTCAACGTCAACGAGTCGTACGTGGTGGAGGAGGGCGTCCAGGAGGGCAACGTGTGGGCGCTCGACCTGCTCACCGAGTACGGCTCCGACACCCTGCGCCGGCACGTCCTGCAGTCCCGGCCGACGGGCCGCAGGACCGTCCACCAGCGTGACCGGCTCGCCGCCGCGCGCCTGGAGCTCGACGAGAACTGGAACAGCTGGCTGACCCGGCTCTTCACGGCCGTCCGTGAGGAGTGCGACGGGGTGGCGCCGCAGGCGATGCCCGGCGGCACCGGCTGGGAGATCCTGGAGCGCCGGCTGCACCGCGGCGTGGACGACCTGCGCGAGGCGTACGGCCCCGACGCCTTCGACCCGCGCCGGGCGGTCGCCGTGCTCGACGAGATGGTGCGCTCGGTCGCCGACTTCGGCTACGTCAACGCCCACGAGCGCTGCCGGCCGACCACCTCGTGCCGTCACCTTCCGGCGCTGGCGGCCCAGTTGGCGGTGGCGTCGGCCCTGTCGGCGTGGTCGCGGCCGGTGATGCCGGAGGGCGCGGACCGGCTGGCGGCGGCGCTGCAGGTGGCGCCGGGGCGGCCGGTGGACTGGTCGGCGCTGATCGCGCCGCTCCCGGGGACGCGGCTCGCGCCGCCGTCGGGGCCGGTCTTCGGATTCTGAGCCCGTGCCCGTCCGTTCCCGCTCTTCACTTCTAATCCGCTAAGAAGTCGCGTACTTCCTCGGTGCCGCCTCACCGCTGTCGCTTCCCCGGCACCTCGCAGCACCTCCCACCGCATCCCTGCCGCGTGACCGTGCGCGCCGCGCGCGGGGCCACGTGGCCGGCCCACCCCACAGGAGCCCCACGTGTCCCTGCGCGTCGCCATGCTCAGCGTCCACACCTCCCCGCTCCACCAGCCCGGAACCGGGGACGCAGGCGGGATGAACGTCTACATGGTCGAGCTGTCCCGCGCCCTGGCCGAACAGGGCGTCGAGGTGGACCTGTTCACCCGCTGCCGCGGCGAGGGCCTGCCAGGCCTCGTCGACCTGGAGCCCGGCGTGCGGGTGCGGCACCTGGCCGCGGGCCCGCGCCGGGCGCTGCCCAAGGAGGCCATGCCGGACCTGGTCGTGCCGTTCTCGCTGGCCCTCCTGAAGGAGTTCCGGCGGTACGACCTGGTCCACTCCCACTACTGGCTGTCCGGGCAGGCCGGGCGGATCGCCGCGTTCGGCTGGGGCATACCGCTGGTGCACACGGCGCACACCCTGGCCCTGGTCAAGAACGCCCACCTCGCCGAGGGCGACGCCCCGGAGCCCGAGCTGAGGATCCGCGGCGAGCACCAGGTGGTCGGGGACGCGGACCGGCTGATCGCCAACACCGGCGACGAGGCGGAGGCCCTGCGCACCCTGTACGGGGCGGACCCTGCGCGCACCGAGGTGGTGCGGCCGGGCGTGGACCTGCGCACCTTCGGTCCGGGTGACGGTCCGGGCGAGGGCCCGGGAGCGGGGAAGCGGGCGGCTCGGGCGCGGCTCGGGCTGCCGGACGACGCCTTCGTCCCGCTGTACGCGGGGCGGATCCAGCCGCTGAAGGGGCCCGACGTTCTGGTGCGAGCGGTCGCCGAACTGCTGCGGACGGCACCGGAGCTGCGGCCCAGGCTGCTCGTGCCGGTGGTCGGCGGGCATTCGGGGGCGACGGAGCAGGGCACGGTGTGGCGGCTCGCGGCTGACCTCGGCGTCGCGGACGTCCTGAAGGCCTGTCCGCCCGTGCCGCAGGAGCGGCTCGCGGACTTCTACCGCGCGGCGGACGTCCTCGTGGTGCCGTCGCGTTCGGAGTCGTTCGGTCTGGTGGCCCTGGAGGCGCAGGCCTGCGGGACACCGGTGCTGGCCTCGGCGGTGGGCGGTCTCTCGACGGCGGTGTGGGACGGGGTGTCGGGGCTGCTCGTCCAGGGCCACGACCCGGTGGAGTACGCGCGCCGGCTGCTGTGGCTGGCCCGGAACCCGCGGGCGCGGGTCACGATGGGCGAGGCGGCGGTCCGGCACGCCCGGGGGATGAGCTGGCGCGCCTCCGCCACGCGGACGATCGACGTGTACGAGAACGCGCTGGCGGGCCGGGAACGGATGGCCTCGCGGATCGCGGAGCGGATGACCGCAGGGGTGTCCGGACGGGTGGGGCAAGGGCGGCGGCACGCCCCTGCCCCGTCGGCCCCTCTCTCCTGGAGGAACGAGAAGGCCGTTGCACGAGTCTAGCATCTCTTTTGGTCTAACCAAAGGTTAGAGGCGGCCCGGATGAGTCAATTCCGTTCATTACGCGGCTCATTGACGCACTCACGCCATGGCACATCCACGCATGGAGAATCCCTGGATTCGCTCTGGAGCGCCGGACAGAATAGAGATGTCTTCAGGGAGCGCCCGGCGGCACGGGCCCCCAGAAGGCGGAATTCCATTCCCACTCCTGGAGGAATCATGTCCGCTCAGCAGAACACCGGCCTCCGCAAGACCGTCCGTCAGTTCACCCTCGCCCTGGTGGCCTGTATGGCGGTCGCGGGCGGTGCGGCGGTCGCCGGCTCCGGCGACGCCGAGGCGCCCGCGGCCCCCCGTCTGATGCTGGCCGACGACAACTGGCCGGTCCCGACCCCGGCCCCCTCCAACTGAACATCGAAAACCGAAGAAAAAGCCCCGCGATCGCCCTGCCACGATCGCGGGGCTTTTCCCTGCCCGCTTCCGCGCGGGCCGGGTGAGCCGCGGCCGTCAGTCCAGCCAGCCCATCCGCACCGCCCGCACTCCCGCCTCGAATCGGCTCGTCGCCCCCAATTCCTGCATGAGTTCCGAGAGCATTCGGCTCACCGTGCGCAGCGACACCCCGAGATTCCGGGCGATCTTCTCGTCCTTCATTCCGGTCGCCAGCATCCGCAGGGCGGCCCGCTGCTGCTCGGACAGTCCGTCCCCGCCCCGCTCGGCGGCGGCCCCGGAGCCGTAGGGCACGGCCGTGTGCCAGCAGTGCTCGAACAGCCCGAGGTACGAGCGGACCAGCGCCCGGCCGCGGGCCAGGATGGCGCCCTTGCGCGCGTCCTCGGGCCGGATCGGCAGCAGGGCGTACTGCTGGTCGATGATGATCATGTTGAGCGGCACGACCGCGGCGACCCGGATCTCCGCTCCCAGTTCGCTCCGGGCGTCGAGCAGTTCGGCCACGTCAGGGCGAGTGGCGTGCTCGTGCGCGTAGATGGCCCGGACCCGGATGCCCTGTTCGAGGCGCCGCCGGTCGCGGGCCAGGGTCACGTCGTGGACCTCGCGGCTCGGCCCGCCCGGGTACATGGACGCCGAGCTCTCCTGCATGACGTCGATGATGTCGTCCAGGGCCTGCTGGATGCGCCGGTAGTCGGTCAGCGCCTCGACCTCGACCTCGGAGCCGGCCAGGACGCTGGCCCGCAGGAACGTGCCCGCCAGCGTCTCCAGGGTGCCGTACGCCTGGTCCGCCTCGGCCAGATGCTCCCGCAGCCGGGCCCGTTCGCGGTCCAGGAGCCGCAGCAGCGCGATCTCCGGGTCGACCGCGGCGACCGTGTCGGCGTCCGGCCGCCAGGCCGCGTTGCGCACGTCGGCGATGGTGGCGTGGGTACGTGTGGTCGGGACGATCAGGCCGAGCGCGATCAGTTCGGCCCGACATCGCTCGTACTCCTCGGCGGCGAGTCCTAAGCCCTCGGCGACCTCGGGGAGGTTCGACACCCCGCGTCTGCGCAGCTCCTGGTAGAGCGCGACGAGCCGGCCGTCCGCCGGTCCGTACGCCGCCGTGCCCCCGGCCGCGCCGTCCGCCGCGCCCTCCGCCGGTCCGTCGCCGCCGAGACCGCTCGTCGTGATCACGCGAGGTTCCCCCTTCTGCTCTTCGTGGTCCCCGTGTCCCGTGTCCCGAATCCGTGTCGCGCATCCGTGCCGCGAATCCGTTGTCGCACCCCAAATGGCCAGATTACGCGTCGTGTTCGGGAGCCGGCGGGCGGCGTCGCGCGGTCCGGCGGGGGCGGCATGGGCGCGCCGGGCCTACGACGGCTGCTCGTACGGCTCGCCGTCGAGCAGGCCGAGCCGGGCCGCCTTCACGCCCGCCTCGAAACGGCTCGCCGCGTCCAGCTCCTGCATCACCTCGGAGATCAGCCGGCTGACCGTACGCAGCGAGACGCCCAGGTTGCGGGCCACCTGCTCGTCCTTGATCCCCGAGGCGAGCATCCGCAGGGCCGCCCGCTGCTGCTCGGAGAGGCCGTCGCCGCCGTGCTCGGCCGGCTCCTCGTGGCCGTACGGGGTGGCCGCGTGCCAGCAGTACTCGTACAGGGCCCGGTAGGAACGGACCAGGCCGGGGCCGCGGGCCAGGATGGCGGCGGAGTCGGGGTCGCGCGAATCGGCGGGCAGGAGCGCGAAGTTCTCGTCGGCGAGGACCATGTTCATGGGGACGACGGGGGACAGGCGCACCTCGACGCCGAGCGCGCAGCGCTCCGCGAGGTGCTGCACCATCTCCGGAACCTGCCCCACCCGGTGGCTGTACATGGCCTGGACGAGCACGCCCCGGGCCACCCGGTCGCGGTCCCGCTCCAGCTCCAACGACATCTCCTCGCGCGGTACCGATCCGGTCAGCATCGAATGGACGGAGCTTCGCACCGTGTTCGTCAGGTCGGCGAGTTCCCGGCGGATCCTGGCCGGATCCTCGACGACCTCCACCTCGACCTCGGAGCCGGGCTCCATCCCGGCCCGCAGAAAGGGTCCTGCCAGCGTCTCCAGGGTGGTGTGCGCCCGGCTGGTCTCGGCCAGCCGGTTCTCCAGGCGCTCGCGCTCGTGCTGGAGCAGCCGGAGCAGGGCGACGTCGGGAGAGATCACGAGAGGGGCGGACCCGTCGGCCCCGGGGGCGTGGTCGATCAGACCGAGGGCGACCAACTCCTCCTGGCAGCGCTCGCGTTCGGCGCCGGTCAGTTCCAGCCGGTGCGCCGCGTCGTCGAAGGACGCGCCGGTCGTGCTGCGTAACTCCTGGTAGAGCGCGAGGGCCTGCTCGCTTCCCGTACGCGCTCCGGCGGCGTTTTTGGACACGACGCAGCAGACTCCCCTCGGATCGCGCGGATCCTGTTGAAACGCCCCGCTAGACCCTGCCACAAATTCGAACGCGACGCACGGTGTTCACGTGCTTTCAGCGCGAAGGGGGCTCTTCGTGGCAGTCGGGGCAAAGGCCCTTGAAGACCACCTCGGCGTCGCTGACCCGCCACTCGGGCAGGCTGCCGCGCGGCGGCGCCGGGGCGGTGGCGGCCACGTTCTCCACGCGGCCGCAGCTCTGGCACAGGGCGTGCTGGTGCGCGGGGCCCGAGATCTCGAAGACGGCGGGCAGGCCGGGCCGGTCGAACTTGCTGACCAGACCGGTCTCCTGGAAATGCCGCAGCATCTCGTAGACGGCCTGGCTGGTGAGGGTGCCGAGGCGCTCGCGGGCGGTCGCGGTGATCGCCTCGACGTCGAGATGGCCGCCGGCGGCGAGCACCGTGAGCACCTCGAGGCGCGGACCGGTGACCCGCAGGCCGACGTCGCGCAGGCGCTGGATCACCGCCTCGCGGCCCGTCAGGTCTTCCACGACTGCCATCTTCTCCGCCCGCCACCCGCCACCTGGTCGGCCCAAACCTTTGTGGGCATCGTACATCTTGGCGGTCCCTGCCGTCAGTGGTCCGGGCCAGGTCCGTGTACGCGCGGGGCGCGGGTCAGTCCTCGGCCCGGCAGACGAGCAGCACGCTCTCGGTCCGTTCGTCGATCCGGTGCCGCCGCCGGCCCTCGATGTGCAGACCCGCCGAGTGCAGCTCGGCCGCGAGGCGCTCGCCGTCCACGATCCACTTGTCGGTGCTGAGCACGACCCGCTCGGTCGACAGCTTCCCGGTGCGCGCCGAGTAGTACGTGATCCGCTCGCTCATCGTGCGCAGGTCGAAGGTCTGCCGGGCCACCACCCACTCGTCGATGCCGTCGAACCGCGGCACCTGGAAGGCCCAGGTGCGCTGCGGTTCGGCGACCAGGCCGGGCAGCAGGTGGGCCGTGTAGTCGAGCGCGAGCGCTCCGCCCGCCCCCAGGTGCGAGGCGATCTCGCGCAGCAGCCGCGGCCGCGCGCTCGGCGGCACGGCGGAGACCATCGCGCCCGCGAGCAGCGCGAGCCGGTAGTCGCCGTCGAGCCGCAGCTCGGTGAGGTCGGCCCTGGTGGTCACGACCAGCCCGGCGACCTGCGGACCGATGCGCCGGGCCCAGGTCTCGAGGCGTTCCAGGGCGGGGCCGTCCCGGTCCACGGCCTCCACGGCGAAGCCGTGCCGGGCGAAGGGGACGGCGAGCCGTCCGGCGCCGGAGCCGAGATCGAGAACGGGGCCGCCGGTGGACCGGGCGAGACCGAGGTACCGGACGATGTCGGCGCTGTGCGGGCCGAGGAGCGCGTCGTGGAGCCAGACCGAGTCCTCGTCGCCGGGCGAGACGGTCTCGAGTCCGGGAAGGGTGTCGGACTCGAGCCGGATGCCGGCGCCGGGGGCGGGCAGTTCGAGGTGGTCGGGGTGGAGGCCGTATCGGGACGGCAGGACCGGTGCGAGCGCCGCGGGCACGACGGGCAGGGAAATGCCGCTCGGTGTGTGCATCGCTCCTCCAGGGCTCGCTCGGTCCGTGCCGTCCGGGCGGGGCTCCCGTGCCGCCGGGGCCGCGCCGCTGGGCTCCATCCTGACCTGCGGCGGAGCACCGGTTCCAGCGGAAGCGGGGGCGTGAACACGCGATGGCGTGAGTCCGCCAGGGGGCCGGGGAGGGGGCGGGGAGGAAGCGGAGGAGGTGAGGGAGACGGGGAAGGGAGCGGGCGGAGGAGGGGGAGACGAGGGAGCCGAGGAGGCGGGTACGAGGGCGGGCGGGGGAGGGGCGTCGAGGGCGGGGCGCGGGGCCGGGCGTCAGAGCGGGCGGCCCAGGCGGTTCGTGCCGCCGAGCGGGACGAAGCCCTGCTTCTCGTAGAAGGGGAGCGAGGGGTCGTCGCCGGCGGGCAGCGTCACCCGCTGCTCGGTCGCGCCGAACGCCCGCATCCGTTCGCCGGTCGCCGCCAGCAGGGCCGTACCCACGCCGCCGCGGCGCGCGCCGGGGACCACGGCCAGTGCGTACAGCTCGCCCTCGCCCGGTACGGGCACGCCGCCGGCCACCGCGCCGAGCAGGGTGCCGTCCGCGCCGGCCGCCACCAGCCAGCCGAGCCAGCCGGGCGCGCCGCCGGGAATTTCAATTTCCGCACGGATACGGGGGAGTGCGCATTGCGAGGAGACGAGCCGGCGGGTGGGGATTTCTCCGAGTATTTCCGTGTAGCTGCCCCGAATGGACTCCGCAAGCAGCCTGGATATCGTCGTCGCGTCGGCGGCTTCCGCCGCCCGCACGTCCGCCAGCTGCATTGGTTCGTACCCTTCGACGTGCCGAGCTGAGCGCCAACATACCCACAATAGCCGGGAATTCGGCCAGGTTGTGACCGATGTGAAATCTACGAATTCCCTTAGTAATTAATTCGGGAACGAGCAGCAGGCGATGATCAGCGGTGCGGCCGCCAGACCGGCCGCCGCGATCGTCAGCAGTCCCCAGAACACCGGGTGCCCCACGCTGTGCGGGGCGAGGATGCGACGCATGCGCAGCGCCGCCGACGGGCCTCCGGCTCCGAAGGCCTCGCGCGGCGCCTTCCCGGAGGCGAGCGCGTACAGGGCGGTGGCCAGGGCGTCGCGCGAGCACCGGCGCAACGCCCGGTCGTCCGCGGCCATTTCGAGCAGGAGCGGCACCGCCGTACCGCCGTGCCGGGCGAGCGGGAGGTACGGGAAGACCGAGGCGAACGACTCCGCGGCGGCGACGAGCAGATGGTGCCGCCCCGAGATGTGCGCCCGCTCGTGCGCGAGGGCGGCGGCCAGCTGCGGCTCGGTGAGCGTGTCGATGGCGCCGGAGGAGACGACGATGCGGCGCGAACGGCCGGGCAGGCAGTACACGGCGGGCCGCTCGTGCTCCAGGACGGTGGCGCCGAGGCTTGCGTCGTACCGCCCGACCAGTCGCAGGGTCTCCGCGTGCCGGCTGCGCCGGCAGCGGGCCCGCAGCAGCGCGCGGACGAAACCGGTGACCGGGATCGCGAGCACGGCGAGGGCGACGCCGAGGGCCGTGTGCTCCAGCGGGCCCAGTTCGAGGAGCCGTCCGGGGGGCGGGAGGCGGAGCGCGAACAGGGCGTCGCTGAGGCGGTGGCCGGTCTTGCTGGGCAGGATCAGCTGGGCCGGGAGCAGGGCGGCCGAGCCGGCGAACAGCGCGCCGCTCGCGACCCACACCGCGAGCGCGAGCCGCGGCAACTGCTGGACCCAGCGGGCGCGCACGAGCAGCCAGGGGACGACGAAGCCGGTACAGAGAATCAGGCCGAGCGGGGGCAGGGCGTGGTGGTTCACGGGCGTCCGCCGCCTTCGCCGTAACAGCCGCCCTCGTCGTAGCCGCCGGTGTGGGTAAGGCCGCCGCCCTCGCCGTAGCCGCTGCTCTCGCCGCAGTCGCCGCCGGGTGCGCGGCGGGCGGTGCGCAGGGCCGCGTCGAGGGCGGCCATGTCCTCGTCGGAGATGGTCTCGACGAACCGCAGCAGCGCCGCGGGCCGGTCCTGGCTGTCGCCGAGTGCGTCCTGCATGAGGCCCGCGGTGTACTCCTCGCGGCTGCGAACGGGCTCGTACAGCCAGGCCCGGCCCGACTTCTCGCGGCGGAGCCAGCCCTTGCGGTGGAGTATGTCCGCGACCGTCATCACGGTCGTGTAGGCGACCCGGCGCCCCAGATTGATGTCGTCCACGATCTCGCGGACCGTCGCGGGCCGCTGCCAGGCCCACAGCCGGTCCATGATCTCGGCCTCCAGTTCTCCCAGCCGGCGCACGTGCATCCCCTCCCCGCTCACGGGCGGCTCATCGTACGGGCCGCCTCACCCGCTCAGGTATACCCCCCAGGGGTACGATGGCGGGATGACGACCCTCATGGCGACCCTCATGAAGAACCGCCCTTGTGCGAAGGTCTGCGTCCCCGGTCCGCCGGCTTCGGCGGAACTGGTGGTCCTCCGTCAGGTGCTCGGCCTCTGTCTTCGGCTGAGCGTCCGACTGACCGCTGACTGCCCTTCGCACAAGGGCGGCTGACTCTTTTCTCTTGTCACACGCGAAGTGCGTCAGGTCGGTTCTGGCCCGTGGAGCCGGGCTCCGCGGGCCTCAGGTTCTGATCAGGCGGGCGATCGCCTTCGACGCCTCGCCGACCTTGACCTTGGCCTGGTCCCCGCCGGCCTCGATGGCCTCCGTGACGCAGCAGCTGAGGTGCTCGTCCAGGAGGGCCACCGCGCAGGACTGGAGCGCCGCGTTGATGGCGGAGACCTGGGTCAGGACGTCGATGCAGTAGACGTCCTCGTCGACCATCCGCTGCACTCCCCGGACCTGGCCCTCGATGCGGCGCAGGCGTCTGATGATGTCTTCCTTGTGCTGTACGTAACCGGCCACGGCGGCCTCCTTGTCGGACAGTTACAGCAGGCGGTGGCGGACGGTCACTTGTCCGCGGCCTGGAAGCCGCGGAGGCGCAGGCTGTTGCCGACCACGAAGACCGAGGAGAAGGCCATCGCGGCGCCGGCGATCATCGGGTTGAGCAGTCCGGCCGCGGCGAGCGGCAGGGCGGCCACGTTGTAGGCGAAGGCCCAGAACAGGTTCGAGCGGATGGTGCCGAGGGTCTTGCGGGAGAGCCGGATGGCGTCGGCCGCGGCCCGCAGGTCGCCCCGTACGAGGGTCAGGTCGCCGGCCTCGATGGCCGCGTCCGTGCCGGTGCCCATCGCGAGGCCCAGGTCGGCCTGGGCGAGCGCGGCGGCGTCGTTGACGCCGTCGCCGACCATGGCGACCGAACGGCCCTCGCCCTGGAGGCGCTTGACCACGTCGACCTTGTCCTGCGGCATGACCTCGGCGATCACCTCGTCGATGCCGACCTCGGCGGCGACGGCCTCGGCGACGGCCTTGTTGTCGCCGGTGAGCAGGATCGGGGTCAGGCCGAGCGCGCGGAGCCGCCGGATGGCCTCGGCGCTGGTCTCCTTGATGGCGTCGGCGACCTCGAGGACCGCGCGGGCCTGGCCGTCCCAGGCGACCGCGATGGCGGTCTTGCCGGCCTTCTCGGCGGCGTCCTTGGCGGCCTTGAGCGACGGGGTGAGCTCCATCGCCCACTCGTGGAGCAGCTTCTCGCGGCCGACGAGGACGGCGTGTCCCTCGACGACGCCCTGGACGCCGAGTCCGGGGATGTTGGCGAAGTCCTCGGGCGTGGGCAGGGTGCCGACGCGGGCGGCGGCGCCGGTCGCGACGGCCTGGGCGATCGGGTGCTCGGAAGAGTGCTCCAGGGCGCCGGCGAGGCGCAGGACGTCGTTCTCGTCGGTGCCGGCGGCGGTGTGGACCTTGAGCAGGGTCATCCGGCCGGTGGTGACGGTGCCGGTCTTGTCCAGGACGATCGTGTCGACCTTGCGGGTGGTCTCCAGGACCTCGGGACCCTTGATGAGGATGCCGAGCTGGGCGCCGCGGCCGGTGCCGACCATGAGGGCGGTCGGGGTGGCGAGGCCCAGGGCGCACGGGCAGGCGATGATCAGGACGGCGACGGCCGCGGTGAAGGCGGCGGTGAGGCCCTGTCCCGTACCGAGCCAGAAGCCGAGGGTGCCGAGCGAGAGCGCGATGACGATCGGCACGAAGACGGCGGAGATCCTGTCGGCGAGGCGCTGGGCGGCGGCCTTGCCGTTCTGGGCGTCCTCGACGAGCTTGGCCATGCGGGCGAGCTGGGTGTCGGCGCCGACGCGGGTGGCCTCGACGACCAGACGGCCGCCGGCGTTCAGGGTGGCGCCGGTGACGGAGTCGCCGACGGAGACCTCGACGGGCACGGACTCGCCGGTGAGCATGGAGGCGTCGACGGCGGAGGAGCCCTCGACGACCGTGCCGTCGGTGGCGATCTTCTCGCCCGGGCGGACCAGGAAGCGGTCGCCGACCTGGAGTTCGGCGGTCGGGACGGTGATCTCCTGGCCGTTCTTGAGGACGGTCACCTCCTTCGCGCCCAGCTGCATCAGCGCCTTGAGCGCGGCGCCCGCCTTGCGCTTCGAGCGGGCCTCGAAGTAGCGGCCGGCCAGGATGAAGGCGGTGACGCCGGCCGCGGCCTCCAGATAGATGTTCCCGGCGCCGTCGGTGCGGGCGATGGTGAACTCGAAGGGGTGGGTCATGCCGGGCGTGCCGGCGGTACCGAAGAACAGCGCCCACAGCGACCACAGGAACGCGGCGATGGTGCCGACCGAGATCAGCGTGTCCATCGTGGCGGCGCCGTGCCTGGCGTTCGTCCAGGCGGCCTTGTGGAAGGGCCACGCGGCGTACGTGACGACCGGCGCGGCGAGCGTGAGGCTCAGCCACTGCCAGTACTCGATCTGGAGGGCCGGGACCATCGCCATGGCGATGACGGGTACGGCGAGGGCGACGGCGGTGACGAGCCGCTGCTTGAGCGGCCGCAGCTCGGCGTCGGCCTTCTCCTCGTCGGAGGGACCGCTGCCACCGTCGCCGGAGGCGGCCGCGGCCGGGCGCTCGGGCTCCGGCTCCTTGGCGGTGTAGCCGGTGGCCTCGACGGTGGCGATGAGCTCGGCGACGTCGATGTCGGCGTCGAACGTGACCTTCGCCTTCTCGGTCGCGTAGTTGACGGTGGCCTCGACCCCGTCCATGCGGTTGAGCTTCTTCTCGATACGTGCCGCGCACGAGGCGCAGGTCATGCCGCCGATGGCGAGCTCGACCTGGGCGGTGCCGGGGGTCGTCGTGGTCATGAGGTCTGCTCCTCGGTACGTGTGACGGGTCGGGGGCCGGGGCCCGGGCGTGGTGGGCGAGCCCCGGCGGCCGGTTGGCGCTCGGCGCCGGTCAGGCGCGGCCGGTCAGCTCGTAGCCCGCGTCGTCGACCGCCGCGGCGATCGCGGCGTCGTCCGGCGCGCCGCCGGTGGTGACGGTCACCAGACCGCCGGCGACGTCGACGTCCACGGAGACGACGCCGGCGAGCGCGCCGACGGAGTTGGTGATGGCGGTCTTGCAGTGGCCGCAGGTCATGCCGGAGACGGCGTAGACCGTGCTGGTGGTGTCGGCGACGGCGGTGGCCGTCGAGACCTCCACGGTGTTGGTGGAGCAGCTGTTGTCGGGGGTGCAGCAGGAACCCATGTCGTCCTCCATCGGTGGTGGCTCTCTCGATTCCGGATACCCTCGGGGGGTATCGGTGTGGATCCAATGTATACCCCCCTCCCGTATGCCGCGCAAGTGTCGATCCGACTTGACTTGATACCCCCCAGGGGTATGGTGAGGTGCATTGGAGCGCAACGGAAGCGCAACGGAGCCACCCCACGTACGGGAGAGCAGCCATGAACACCGGAGTGAAGATCACTGCCTTTGCCGCCGCGCTCGCCGCGACCTTCGGGACCGCGTACGGGGTCGGCAAGGGCATCGGACCGCTCGACGAGCCGAAGAAGGCCGAGCACGGCGGACACGCGGAGGCGGCGCCGAAGGGCGAGGGGGCCGCGGACGGCCACGCCGGCCACGCCGAGGGCGCGGCGAGCGCGCCCGCCGCCGGCGGCCTCCAGGTCTCCGAAGGCGGCTACACCCTCGCCCTGGACACCCCGACGCCCGCGCCCGGCAAGAGCACCCTCAAGTTCTCGATCAAGGACGCAGCCGGGAAGAAGGTCACCGCGTTCACCACGGAGCACGGCAAGGAGCTCCACTTCATCGTCGCCTCGCGCGACCTGACCGTCTTCCGCCACCTGCACCCGGTGAAGGGCGCGGACGGCACCTGGAGCGTGGCGGCGGACCTGCCTGCCGCGGGCGCCTACAAGGCCTTCGCCGACTTCAAGCCCGCGGTGAAGGGCGCGAAGGGCGTGACGCTGGGCGCGGACCTCTCCGTCCCGGGCGCGTACGCGCCGAAGCCGATGCCGCCGGTCGCGCCGACCGCCGACGTCGACGGCTACCAGGTCCGCCTCGGCGGCGCGCTGGACCCGGGCAAGGCGGGCGAGCTGCGCCTGACCGTCACCAAGGCGGGGAAGCCCGTCACGGACCTGGAGCCCTACCTCGGCGCGTACGGCCACCTGGTCGCGCTGCGCGACGGCGACCTGGCCTACCTCCACGTCCACCCGAACGAGGGCGGCCCCGGCCCCGACGTCTCCTTCACCGCGACGGCGCCGAGCTCGGGGACGTACCGCCTGTTCCTGGACTTCCAGCACGAGGGCAAGGTCCGCACGGCGGCCTTCACGGTCCGCGCGGGCGCGGCGGGCGGCGCGGCCCCGGCGACTTCCTCCGCCCCGGCCCCGGTGGACGAGGCGTCGCACGATGCGGGAGGCCACTCCCACGGCTAGTCTGGTCTCGAACATTGGACTAGACCTGTAGGCGTGCGAGCGGTGGAGGAACGGACTCGATGAGCAACCGTGCAGTGCTGGAGGTGATCGCCCTCGACGAGGAGGACGCGGTCGCTGCCCAGGCCGGTGGGGCGGATCGCCTGGAGCTGGTCACCGACATGGCGGCGGACGGACTCACCCCGTCCACGACCGGCTTCGCGGCGATCCGCGCCGCGGTGGACATCCCGCTGCGCGTGATGCTCAGGCTGACGGACGGCTTCGCGGCGGGCGACCCCGAACACGTCGCCGCGCTGGTGGACAGGGCCGCGGAACTGCGCGGGGCGGGCGCGACGGAATTCGTCCTCGGCTTCCTCACCCCTGACGGCGAGCCGGACCTGGTGGCGGTCGAGCGCCTGATCGCCGTCATCGACGGCTGCCGCTGGACCTTCCACCGGGCGATCGACCGCGCAGCCGACCGCGACGCCCTGCGCAAGCAGCTCGCCGACCTGCCGGGCCTCGACACGTACCTCACGGCGGGCGCCGCCACGGGCGTCGACGACGGCCTGGCCACCCTGAAGGCCGAGGCCGCCCGCGCCGGTGAACCCGGCTACGAGCCACAGATCCTCGTCGGCGGCGGCCTCCGCCTCGACCACCTCCCCGAACTCCGCGCCGCCGGCCTGGACGCCTTCCACATCGGAGGCGCGGCCCGCCCGAACGGCTGGACGGCCCCGGTGGCGGCGGAGGCCGTACGGACGTGGCGAGAGGCGCTGGACGAGTAGGGGGGCGGGGCGGGAAGTCGGGTCGCTGGGGTGGGAGGTCGTTGAGGTGGCGGGTTTCTGAGGTGGCGGGTTTCTGAGGTGGCGGTGGGCTGGGGGGCGTGTGGGCTTCTGGTGCGGCCGCCCTCTTTCCGAGTGTGGCTCCCTCCGCCACCGCCTCAAGGGCGCTCCCTTCGGTCGCGTCGCTGACGCGATTCCGCTTCGCTCCACCCTTGACCCGGTGGCTCCGGGAGCCTTTTCACACTCGGAGGGCGGCCGGGGCCCGGCCACGCGGACCGGCCCGGGTAGTCCGCCGCGCCGTGGGCGGGAGGCGGGCCGGTGGTGGGTGGGGTCCGGGTATCGCTCCGGTCGGTTGCGGCGGCGCGGGCCGGTGGGTGGGGGCTGGGTTTGTGGCCGGGGCGGGTGGGATTGCTTGTCTCGGTTTGGGGTGCGCGGACGTGGAATGGGGCGGCCCGGGCCGGCTCAGCGGCCAACTCCCGTCTTCCGATGGGGATTCATGCCCCGCTGGTCACTCCCGGTGGGTGGAGGAGGCCGGGGCGGTGGGTGGAGG
The DNA here is from genome assembly GCF_042954805.1 of Streptomyces sp. NPDC012637. NCBI lineage: Bacteria > Bacillati > Actinomycetota > Actinomycetes > Kitasatosporales > Streptomycetaceae > Streptomyces > Streptomyces sp. NPDC012637. The sequence continues at coordinate 808,062 of NZ_JBIBDS010000002.1, read as the reverse complement.
GGGCTGGCCCGGCGGGTGAGGGGCGGGCGCGAGCAAAGTCCGTGATTCCCGCGCCGAGTAGTCCACCGGACCTGTCCCGCACGTCACACGAGCATCTGCTCGTCACACGGGTTCCCTTCCCTCACACCACAGGCCCCGGGATATCCAGCTTTTCCCGCAGAGGCGACGGGAATGCGGAGGGGAGGAGGCGAGCGATGCCACTGGAGTCACACGAGTCCCTCCCCGTCGCACCGGAGGTCAACCGGCGTGACGTGCAAGCCTGTTCGCGCACCTGTTCCGAGCAAACCGGGACGGAGACGGGCCAAGGTCGTCTCCCTCGTCACATCCGTTCTCTTCCGTCACATATCGGTTCGGGATCTGCGAGTTTGCTCGCGCCCCGGCCCCTCCACCCACCGGGCCGGCTCCTCCACCCTCCGGGCTGGCCCCCTCCACCCCCCGGGCCGGCCTCCTCCACCCCCGGGCTGGCCTCCTCCACCCACCGTGAGTGACCAGCGGGGCCTGAGTCCCGGCCATGTGAAGGTCGTTGGCCGCTGAGCCGGCCCGGGCCGCCCCATTCCACTTCCGCACCCCGAGCGGAGACAAGCAGTCCCACCCGCCCTGGCCACAAGCCCAGCCCCACCCCACCGGGAAGCAGATGCCCCCGGCGCGGAGCGATACCCGGCCCCACCCACCACCGGCCCGCCTCCCGCCCTCGGCGCGGCGGACTACCCGGGCCGGTCCGCGTGGCCGGGCCCCCGGCCGCCCTCCGAGTGTGAAAAGGCTCCCGGAGCCACCGGGTCAAGGGTGGCCGCAGGCCATCGCGAAGCGACGCGACCGAAGGGAGCGCCCTTGACCCGGTGGTGGAGGGAGCCACACTCGGAAAGAGGGCGGCCGCACCAGAAGCCCTCCTGCCCCTCAGCCCACCGCCACCTCAGAAACCCGCGCCCCAAGGCCCCGGCACCGGCGCGCTTCGAGGTGTCACCGGTGCTTCCCGCCCAGCCCGTACCGCCTCCGCCGCTGTCGGTGGTGCCGGCGCCGATTGGCCCGGTCGGTTCGCAGGCAATTGGCCCGTGTAGCAGGCCAATTGCGCACTACCGTAGGCGCAATGACAACGAGCTCCCCTTCTGCCGGACAGTCCGCGTCCGCGTCCGCGTCCGTGTCCTTGGCCGATGCGCCGATGCGGCAGGCCCGCAACTCCGCCGCCTTCTGGGCCGCTACCGGACGCAGCCGCGGGCATGAAGTGGTCCGGCGACGGGGATTCCTCGCGGTCGACGGCGGCGAGCGTGCCGGTCTGCGGATCCTGGTCCAGGAGCCCGACCTCGACCCCGGCGAAGTGGCCGAGTTGAGCGAGCTGGCCCACCGGGCCGCCGGCCCGGTGAACGTCGAGGACCCGTTCGGCTCGACCGACCTGAGCCACCTGGGCATGCGCAACTGGCAGATGCCTGTCATGCTGCGCCTGCCCGGCCCCGTCGCCGAACCGGCGCTGGACGTGATCAGGGTGCAGCGGCCGGAGGACCTCCGGACGGCCGAGCGGATCGTGATCGAGGGCTTCGAGCTGGCCGGGTTCGAGCCCTACCGCCCCGGCGAGCTGTTCCCGATGGCGCTGATCGGGCAGCCCGGCGTGGACGTGTTCGTGGCCCTGCACGACGGCGCGGCCGCGGGAGCCTGCGTCAGCGTCGTGGACGACGGCGTCGGCAGCCACTACTGGGTCGCCACGTCGACGGCGTTCCGGTCGCGTGGCGTGGGGCGGGCCGTCATGCTCGGCGCCCTCGCCCATCTGGCGGACCTGCCGGTCACGCTCACCGCCTCGAAGCTGGGCAGGCCGCTGTACGAGTCGCTGGGTTACGCCGTCGCGGCGCCCTCGACCTGGTGGGCCTCTCCTCGGAAGGATTAACCGGTCGACGGCGCCCCGTCCCGTCCGGTTCGCTGGAGGCATGGGTGAGTGTGAGCGCGAGCTGAGGACCGAACGGCTGCTGTTGCGGCCGTGGCGGGAGGACGACCTGGAGCCGTGGGCGGCGATGAACGCCGATCCCGAGATCCGGGAGCATCTGGGAGAGCTGCTCGGCCGGACGGAGAGCGATGCCACGGTGGCGCTGATGCGGGCGGAGTTCGCGGAGCGCGGGTTCGGGTGGTGGGCGCTGGAGTCGCTGGAGACCGGGGAGTTCCTGGGGCGCGCCGGGCTGGACCGGGTGGGGGACGAGCTGCCGTACGGCGGGGTCGACGTCGGGTGGCGGCTGAAGCGGGCGGCGTGGGGGCGCGGGTACGCGACGGAGGCGGGGCGGGCCTGCCTGGGGTTCGGGTTCGACGTGCTCGGGCTGGAGGAGATCGTCGCGTCCACGACCGTCCGCAACCTGCGGTCCCAGGCGGTGATGCGGCGGCTCGGCATGACCCGGGACCCGGCCGACGACTTCGAGGACCCGTTCGCGCCGGAGGGGCCGCTCCGGGCCTGCGTGCTGTATCGCATCCGGCGGGAGCAGCCCATTGCGCCGTAGGCGGATGGCGGGCCGCGGTGGATGGGGCCGGGTATCGCTCCGGACGGATCCGACAGTGGCGGGCCGGTGCGTGGGGCTCGGTTCGCGGCGGGAATGAGCGGGACGCCTTCCCTTGGTCCGCTGTTCCCCTGAAGACACGGCTGAGGTCGATGCGCCTCGAGCGGGCGCTTCTCAGATCAGGCTGTCGAACTCGCCGAGGAAGGCGGCGACCACCGCTGCGACGGCTCCGCCGGCGAAGAGGAGGCCGATGCCGAGGACGAAGACGGCCAGGAGGGCCTCCCGGATCCGCCGGCCCCGCGACTGCAGCGGAAGCACGCGGCCGGGGTCGCGTGGGTCGTACGCCGCCTCGATGCTCCAGGTCGGGATGGAGTGCCGCACGGTGCGGATCACGCCGCCCGGATCCGTGTACGCGTACAGGCCGGACCGGTCCTGGAGCCGGATGGCGGCCGTCCGGACGCCGTGCTTCCGCAGGTACCGCTCCTCGACCGGTGCGTAGGCCAGGTACGCGCCGAACGCGAGGATCGGTATCCCGATGAAGCTGAACGGAATGATGATGACCATGGCGGCCGGGCTTCCCGTGAAGCCCACGAGCACGCATGAGCCGATGGCCACGAGGGTCGCGACGAGCGCGCCGCGCTTCATCCCGCGAAGCCAGTTCCGGTAGCTCGGCTGGTACAGGCGCTCGCCGGAGACGAGGTCCGCGCCGTCGATCGCCTCCGTCCCCTCGGTCCGCTCCGGCAGGGCCGCGTTGACGGCGTCGGCGAAGGCGACGGCGGACGCAGCGTCCACCACGTCCCAGATCCGGTGGACGTGCGTCCTCTCCGTGGTCGGCGCGGCGGTCAGCTCGATCGTGACGGACTGCCCCTCGGCGAGTACACGGCTGACAGCCTGCAGCGGGATGTGCGTCTGCTCGTGCGGACGGCGCACGATCAGCGCCTCGTTCTCCACGAGCGCGACGGTTTCCCTGCCGGCGTGAAGAACGGGTATGGGAGAAGTGATCGACATGTGCGTGATGGTAGGCGCGGAGGTCGACGACCGGGAGCCCTCTGGCGCACGGTCGGTCAGCGGCCGTCCACGGCCGTCCGTTCGGGACTGACGGGCCGCCGGTGACGGCCGGTGGATGGAGAGGGACCGGTCGCGATGCGAAGTCCCCGCCTCGCTCCCCTGTCTCACGTCCCCCGTCCCCCGCCTGAAGTCCCCTGCCTGACGTCCCCCGCCTGACGTCCCGGCCTGAAGTCCCCTGCCTGGCGTCCCCCGCCCCGTGTCCCGCCTGGCGTCCCCCGCCCCGTGTGCCCGCCTGACGTCCCTCGCCTGACGTCCCCCGCCTCCCGTCCTCCGTCTCACGTTCCCAGTCGTGCGCCCGTCGGGTCGCACGGGAGGGGGCGGCCCGGGTGGTCGGCCCTGAAGTCCTCGGCGATGTCGGCGGCCGTTTCCGACATGGTCTCGCTCGTGATGCGGATCTGGCCCGAGAACGGCTTGTCGATGTCCTCGATCAGGAGCAGTGCCCCGGTGAACAGGCCCGCCAGGACGACCAGCAGGACGTAGTGGGACGGGCCGCGACGGCGGGGCAGTCCGAAGGCGAAGGCGCCGATCGTCGCGGCCAGGGAGAGCACCATGAACCAGTAGACGACCGCCGGGATGGCCGGCATGGCCTCCGACAACCGGGTCTGGCGGGCCACGGAACGCTCGTCGTCGGCCTGCACCAGGAGCTCGAAGGTGTTGCTGTCCCGCTGCGCCAGCTCCTTGAAATGGCGGCGGAAGTCCGAGGACCAGACGGATGCCTGGGGTGCCTTCTCGCCCGTGTCCGTCATCATCGGCCACTCGTAGGACATGATCGCCCGCGCGTAGCAGACCGCGTCGGCCTGGACGCCCTCGCGCTGCGGCTCGGGCGCGTAGTCGGCGACCTCGTACAGCTGGTCCACCCGATGGGCCTCCGCGCCCACGGCGGTGCCGGCCGCGCCGTACGACTCGGCCGCCACCACGATCACGAAGGCCACGAGCAGCACGGCCAGCGTCTCCAGCGGGCTGATCAGGTCGCTGACCGAGGCCTCCTCGCCGTCCCCGTCGCCGTCGGGATCGGCGCGGCGGCGGCGCATGCGGTTGGCGAACAGGCCGGCCGCGAGCGCGGCCAGCATGATGACGACGGTGATGGTGGTGAGCATGAGTGCGGCCCTCGGCCCCCTGTAGGCGGTCGATCCGTGTTCCCGTCGTCAGCCCACCACGCCTGCCGCACCCGGGCACGTCGAGGCTGCGCCGCCTGGCCCACCGCGGCGGCCGCGGGCGAAACTCCGTGGCGGCCTCGCCGCCGCCCGCCGTAGCCTCGCGCGCATGCAGCCGCAGACCCGCCTCGACGAGGATCTCGTACGCCGCCTCATCAGCACCCAGTTCCCCGAGTGGGCCGGGCTTCCCGTACGGGAGGTCGCCTCGGCCGGGACCGACAACGCGATGTTCCGGCTCGGCGAGGAGTTCGCCGTGAGGCTGCCGAAGGCCGAGTGGGCCCTCGGGCAGGTGGAGAAGGAGCAGCGCTGGCTGCCCCGGCTCGCGCCGGCGCTGCCGCTCGACGTGCCCGTACCGGTCGCCCTCGGCGTGCCGGGAGAGGGCTTCGGGCAGCCCTGGTCGGTGTACGCGTGGCTGGACGGCCGGGACGCCTTCGACGCGCCGATCACCGATCTGGCCCACGCAGCCGAGGAGTTGGGGCGCTTCGGGGTCGCCCTGCGGGGAGCGGACGCCACCGGCGGGCCCACCTCCTTCCGGGGCGGTCCGGTGACCGACTGGGAGCAGGGCGCCATGGCGGGAGCCCTGCGCGACCTCGGCGCCGACGGCACCCTCGACGGCGAACTCGCCACCGCCGCCTGGGAGTCGGTACTCCGGCTGCCGGCGTACGAGGGCGAGCCCGTGTGGGTGCACGGGGACCTGCTGCCCGGGAACCTGCTCACCCGCGACGGGCGGCTCAGCGCCGTCATCGACTTCGGCGGCCTCGGCACCGGCGACCCGGCCTGCGACATGATGGCCGCCTGGACCCTCTTCACGCCCGGGACCCGGCCCCTGTTCCGCGAGGCGGCCCGGGCCGACGGCGCGACCTGGGCGCGCGGGCGGGGCTGGGCCCTGTGCTGGGGCATCGTGACCGAGCACTACTACCGCGAGAAGAACCCGGTCCTCGCCTCCGTCGCCCACCGCTCGTGGTCGCAGGCCCTGTCCGAGTACGCGGAGATCCTGGCCTAGGAGCCCGCCCACCCCCGGCCGATGGCGCCATCGGTCCGCCGGGTCCGGTTCGCGCCGCCGGGTCTTCCGGGTCGGTTCGAACCGTCAGGGCCGGCAGGGGAAGTTCGAGCCGTCGGGGTCGCCCGGCGGATCGAGCGATCGGTCCGCCGGTCCGGTTCGAGCGATCGGGTCCGCCGGGTCCGGTTCGGGCCGTCGGTTCACCAGGCCCGGCGAGCCATCGGCGCCCGCCCCGCCCGGGCCGCCCGGCGAACCATCGGCGCCCGCCCCGCCCGGTCCCTCCGACCCCGCCTAGGCCGTCAGCTGGCCCGGCAGGTCGGCCGAGTGGACGACCGTCAGGCCCGACACCGCACGCGTCAGCGCCACGTACAGGCGTCGCAGGCCGGTGCGCTCGTCCGGTTCGCCGTCGACGACGGCGGCCGGCTCGTCCAGGACCACGTAGTCGTACTCCAGGCCCTTCGCCAGCGAGGCCGGGACCAGGGTCAGGCGGGACTCGGCCGTCGTCTCCTCGCCGGGGGAGAGGTGGGTCAGGCCGGCGGCCGCCAGGGCCTCCGCCAGCGGGGCGATGCGGGCGTCGGCGGCGATCAGGCCGATCGAGCCCTCGTGCGTCAGGGCGTCGAGGCAGGCCGCGATCACGTCCGTGTCCAGCGTCTCCGGCTCCGACCGGCGGACCTCCAGCGAACCCGGGTTCTCACGGACCGACTCCACCGGCGCCAGGCCCGGCGACATGTGCGGCAGCAGCCGAGAGGCGTACGCGATGACCTCGCGCGGCACGCGGAAGCCGGCGGTCAGCTCCTCCACGACCGCGTCGGGCTTGCCCAGGTGCGCGAGCGCCTGCGCCCAGCTCTCCGTCGCCCACGGCGTGGTGCCCTGCGCCAGGTCGCCGAGGACCGTGGCCGAGCCGGTGGTGCAGCGGCGGCCCACCGCCCGGTACTGCATGGGAGAGAGGTCCTGTGCCTCGTCGACCACCACGTGGCCGAGCGAGTGGGTGCGCTCCACCAGGTCCGTCGCCTCGTCGACGAGGACCGCGTCCGCCGCCGACCACTTGGCCGTCTTCACGCTGCGGGCCGGCTTCGCCCACAGCAGCAGCTTCTGCTCGTCCTCGTCGAGGATGCCCGCCGCGTGCTCGGCGAGGAAGTCCGGGTCGCCCAGCAGGCGCAGGACCAGCTTCGCCGGGTCGACCGCGGGCCAGCACTCCTTCACGACCGCCTTGACCGCGGCGTTGCGGGCGACCGCGTTCTGCACCCGGTCGTCGGGCGCCTCGCCGGCCTGCTCCATCCGTACGAGCACGGCGTGCGCGATGCGCTGGGGCAGGGCCTCGCGGGCGGCCCCGTAACGGATGTCACGGTCCGTCAGCTCGCGGACGATCTCCTCCAGTTCGTACGCGGGGACGCGCCAGCGCCGCGAGCCGCGCACGACCATGAGCGGCTCGGTGGGCAGCGTGACGTGCGACCAGACGGCCCGCCGGAGCACCTCCGCCATCCGGGCGTCGCCCTTGACGACGGCGGTCGCCGCCTCGTCCGTGCCGCGCACCTCGACGTGGGCGACGAGGTCGTCGACCGTCGCCTGCTTCACCTCCAGCTCGCCGAGCGCGGGCAGGACCTGCTCGATGTAGTGGAGGAAGGAACGGTTCGGCCCGATGACGAGCGTGCCGGTGCGGGCCAGCCGCTCCCGGTGCGCGTAGAGGAGGTACGCGACGCGGTGCAGACCGACGGCGGTCTTTCCGGTGCCGGGGCCGCCCTGCACGCACACCGTGCCGGACAGGTCGGAGCGGACGATCTCGTCCTGCTCGGGCTGGATGGTCGCGACGATGTCGCGCATGGGTCCGACGCGGGGCCGCTCGATCTCCGCCTGGAGCAGACGGCTGGTCCGCTCCAGCTCGGCCGGGTCGGAGAGGTGCTCGTCCTCGTACGCGGTGAGGTCGCCGCCCGTGTACCCGAAGCGCCGGCGGAGGCCGACGTCCTGCGGGTTCTGCTTCGACGCCTGGTAGTACGGCTGCGAGACCGGCGCACGCCAGTCGATCACCATCGGGTCGCCGTCGGCGTCGTGGACGTGCCGCCGGCCGATGTAGAAGCGCTGGCCCTCCTGCGTGGTGTGCAGGTAGTCGAGGCGGCCGAAGAAGAGCGGCGTGTCGGAGAGGTCGGCGAGGGCCTTGATGCGGTCCTCGATCTGCCGCTCCAGGACGGCGGCGTTGACCCAGTTCGCGGTGACGTCCTTGATGTCGAGCGACTCCACGTCCTCGCGCATGGCGCGCAGGGCGGCGCGGGACGCGGTGAGGTGGGCGCGCTCGCGCGCGAGCGGGTCGTCGGCGGACAGCGCGGACGGTGCGGACACGGTGAAGCCTCCGGGTCGGGTACGCGGACACGTCAGGTGGCCGCCGGTTTCCGACCGGGCGGCGGCTCTCCACGTACGGAGCCGAACGGGAGGCGGGGAAGCTGGCGAGTGTACGCCGTCGCCGGAGGGGACGCGAATGGTTTTCTCCCGCGCCCGGCGTGCGTACGGACCCCGTACGACCCGTAGGGGATCGGGTCCGACCTGCGGGGGACCCAGGTTCGATCCCCAGGCCGATGTGTTCGGAATGTCCGTTTCGGATGATGGATGCATGACCGCCACCACCCTCACCCCAGCGACCACCGTCCCGCACCGCCTCGGCCTCGCCCTCCGCGCGATACGCGCCTTCGGCTCGGCCGCCGTCGGCGTCGTCCTGCTCGGCTCGTACACGGACGGGCAGGCGGCGGGGGTGCGCGACCCCCGCCCTGAGTACTCCCGCGCCCCCGAGTGAGTACGGCAGCCGTGCCGGCCCCGCCCGGCCGATGATGTGATCGGAGCATGACGACACCGCCGGACCCCACGTCCCCCTCCGTGCGAGCCCTGCGTGCCATGGCGTTCGGCGCGCTCGCCGTGCTCGTCCTGTGCGCCCTCCTGACCGCCGCCGCCGTCCTCCAGGACGCGATCGGGGGCGACGGCGTGAGCGGCGGCCTCGCCACCGCCGGCGGCTGGTCCCTCGCCGCCTCCGGCCTCTGCGCGCTCGTGGCGGCCGCGGCGCCCCGCGACGCGATGGCGTACCGGACCCGCGCGATCACCGTGACCGCCGCCTACGCCCTGGCGGTCCTCGGCCCGGTGCTCGCCGCACTGGACTAGGCCGTCTCCTTCGGATCAGGGCCGGACCGGATCAGGGCCGGACGGACCGGGGCGGCACGCGGCCGCCGGCCGCTCCACCGGCCGAGCGCAACCTTCGCCCGGCCTCGCAGGTCTCCTCTTCGCACCGCCTGCACCGCCTGTGCAATCGCCGCAGACGAACGAGGAGATCATGAAGAAGCCTTCCACCGGCCGCCGTCTCGCGCGGCTCGGTGCCTGTGCCGCTGCGGCGGGCCTGGTCACCGTCGGAGCGGTCGCCACGCCGGCCCTCGCCGACGGCGACCAGCTGTGGGTGACCGCGTCGCCGTGGCAGCTGGTGCTGCCCAAGGCGAGCGACACCGGGCCGCAGCCCGCGCCCACCACGCTCAACCTCAGCCTGTCCCACGACAACCCCGCCAACCAGGTCGTCGACGGCCTGCTCACCGTCGACGTCTCGGGCCTCGCCGGCATCGCCGAGGTCACCTGGCCGGAGAACTGCGCCCCGGCCGGCACCACCGCCGTCTGCTCCGTCCCCGAGGTCCCGGCCACCGGCAACGACAGTCCCCTCAAGGTGGCGGTGAAGGTCCGCGCCGCGGTCGGCGCGGCCGTCGGCGCGAGCGGACGGATCAGCTACCGGGCGACGGCCACGACGACGACCGGCGAGCAGCTCACGGCCGGCGAGAACTGGACCGACGTCCGGGTCGCCTCCGGCCCCGACCTCTCCGTCGCCCCTCTGGCCCCGGCCACCGGCGTCACGCCCGGCGCCACCGTCCCCGTGCCGGTCTCCGCCGTCAACAACGGCGACCGGCCCGTCAACGGCGTCCGGGTCACCTACTACGTGACCCGCGGTCTCACCCTGGGCGGTCTCGCGCCGCAGTGCGTCGGCGCCCCGGCCGGCAACGACGAGGGCCCGATCCACCCGGTCACCAAGGTCGACTGCGCGTACGACGACGTCGTCCAGCCCGGCGGAACGTTCACCCTGCCGTCACCGGTCACCGCCACCGTCGCCGCGTACGGGCTCCAGGAGCGCGTGGACGTCGGCGTGCAGCCGCTCGACGGCGCCGAGGACCTCCAGCCCGAGGACAACGGCGCGCTCAAGGCCGTCACCGTCACCAACACGGCCGACTTCGCGGTCCGCGGCGCCCGGCTGACCGCCGCGGCCGGCGAGACCGTCACCGCCGAGGTGACCTTCCGCAACCGCGGCCCGGCCTGGGTCGCCAACCTCGGCTCCGGCGACCCGGTCGGCCGCGTCGACGTGACGGTCCCGCGGGGCGCCACGGCCACCGCCGTACCGGACGCGTGCGAGCCGCGCACGGCGGACGGCGGCTGGTGGGAGGGCGAGGTGCGCACCGGCGCGCCGCGCTACGTGTGCAACCTGCCGATCTGGGTCGCCGAGAAGCAGACGGTGACCCTGCCGTTCCGGCTGCGCGTCGACACGGTCGTGACGGGCGCCAAGGGCGCGGTGGTGCTGGGGCCGCCGTACGGCACCGAGCCGCTGCCGTTCGACCCGAACCCCGCGAACGACAGGGCGAGGATCGTCCTGAACCCGGCGGCCTGACCGTCGTACGCGAGGGGCCCCGTCCGGGCACGGAAGCACGGACGGGGCCCCTCGTCGCGTCAGTCGTCGGCGGCCAGCAGCTCGCTCGCGTCGACGATCCGGTACGCGTAGCCCTGCTCGGCGAGGAAGCGCTGGCGGTGGGCGGCGAAGTCCTGGTCGATGGTGTCGCGGGCGACGACCGAGTAGAAGTGCGCCTGGTGGCCGTCGGCCTTGGGGCGCAGGACGCGGCCGAGGCGCTGGGCCTCCTCCTGGCGGGAACCGAAGGTGCCGGAGACCTGGATGGCGACGGTGGCCTCGGGCAGGTCGATGGAGAAGTTCGCGACCTTGGAGACCACGAGGACGCTGATCTCGCCGTTGCGGAAGGCGTCGAACAGCTTCTCGCGTTGCGCGTTCGAGGTCTCGCCCTTGATCACCGGGGCGTCCAGGTGCTCGCCGAGCTCGTCGAGCTGGTCGATGTACTGGCCGATGACCAGGATCTGCTGCCCCTCGAACTTCCGCACCAGGGCCTCGGTGACCTTCCGCTTGGTCGCGGTCGTCGCGCAGAAGCGGTACTTCTCCTCGGCCTCGGCCGTCGCGTACGCGAGCCGCTCCGAGTCGGTGAGGTCGACCCGCACCTCCACACAGTCGGCGGGCGCGATGTAGCCCTGCGCCTCGATCTCCTTCCACGGCGCGTCGAAGCGCTTGGGGCCGATGAGCGAGAACACGTCGGACTCGCGGCCGTCCTCGCGGACCAGGGTCGCGGTGAGCCCGAGCCGGCGGCGGGCCTGGAGGTCGGCGGTGAACTTGAAGACGGGCGCGGGCAGCAGGTGCACCTCGTCGTAGACGATCAGGCCCCAGTCGCGGGAGTCGAAGAGCTCCAGGTGCGGGTAGACGCCCTTCCGGCGGGTGGTGAGCACCTGGTACGTGGCGATGGTGACCGGCCGGATCTCCTTGCGGGTCCCGCTGTACTCGCCGATCTCGTCCTCGGTCAGCGAGGTCCGCCTGACCAGCTCGTTCTTCCACTGGCGGGCGGAGACGGTGTTGGTGACCAGGATCAGCGTGGTCGCCTTGGCCTGGGCCATCGCGCCGGCGCCGACCAGCGTCTTGCCGGCTCCGCAGGGCAGCACGACGACGCCGGAGCCGCCGTGCCAGAAGCCCTCGACGGCCTGCTGCTGGTACGGCCGCAGCGACCAGCCGTCCTCGGCCAGGTCGATCCGGTGCGCCTCGCCGTCCACGTAGCCGGCGAGGTCCTCGGCGGGCCAGCCCAGCTTCAGCAGGGTCTGCTTGATCTGGCCGCGCTCCGAGGGGTGCACGACCACGGTGTCCTCGTCGATCCGCTGCCCGACGAGCGGCTGCACCTTCTTCGAGCGCAGGATCTCCTCGAGGACGGGCCGGTCGGTGGTGGTGAGCACGAGCCCGTGCGTGGGGTGCTTGGACAGCGTCAGCCGTCCGTAGCGCGCCATCGTCTCGGCGACGTCCACGAGCAGCGCGTGCGGCACCGGGTACCGCGAGAACTCCACGAGCGCGTCCACGACCTGCTCGGCGTCGTGCCCGGCCGCCCGGGCGTTCCACAGGCCGAGCGGCGTCACCCGGTACGTGTGGATGTGCTCGGGCGCCCGCTCCAGCTCGGCGAAGGCCGCGATGGCCCGCCGACAGGCGTCGGCCTGCTCGTGGTCGACCTCCAGCAGGAGCGTTTTGTCGCTCTGGACGATCAGGCAGGACACACATACCTCCGCAGATAGGATCGTCGCGTGACAGACACCACACCTGCCACCGCTACGGCCCGGGCCTTGCCCCGTGCCCGTCGCCCGAAGGGCGTCTCAGCCAATGCGCCAGGAATGCGCGCGGCCATCTATGTCCGCCTTTCGCGGGAAACAGAAAACTCTACCTCGCCCGAGCGTCAGCGTGCGGCCTGTGAGGCACTGTGCGCGGCCCGTGGCTGGCAGGTCGTAGCCGTCGAGGAGGACGTCGACGTCTCGGGCTACTCGCGCGGCCTGGACCGTCCCGGGCTTCAGCGGATACTGGCCCGCCTCGCCGAGTTCGAGTGATCGTGTTCTTCAAGATCGACCGCTTGGCCCGGTCCACGGTGGACTTCGCGGAGATCATGAAGGTCACTCAGGCTGAGGGCGTGGCTCTCGCCTCCGCCAGTGAGCCGCTGGACCTCACGTCGTCCATGGGGCGCGCCATGGTGAAGGTGATCGCGGTCTTCGCCGAGCTGGAGTCCGACACGATCGGGATGAGCGTCTCAAGCGCCCATGAACCTGCGACGGGAGGGCCGCTATACGGGCGGCAGAGTGCCGTCGAGCAAGCCGAAGCGGGGTGGCGATGTGCCCGCAGTGAGGCTTTCTTCTGTCGGGTGGTTCGTGGCCCTACCCCAAGTACGGGGCGCCGCGATGTTCCAGGAAGTGCCGGATTCGCAGCCGCTGCGTGTGATGCATGGGAAGTGAATCGAGTTCTTCTGGCGCCACGAAGCGGAGTTCAGTGCTCTCGTCCGAGATGGCCAGAGCACCGCCGACGACCCGGGCTGTGAAGCAGACGTTGAACTGCCGGCGTACCTCTCCGTCGCTGTACGCGATGACATGGCGGGGGTCGGTGTATGTGCCGACGAGTCCCGTGATCTCGACGTCCAGTCCGGTCTCCTCCTTGACCTCTCGCACGGCCGTACCGGGGAGGGAGTCGTCTGTGTCCATGGCTCCGCCCGGGAGCGCCCACAAGTCGTTGTCCCGGCGCCGCTGGAGAAGTACGCGGCCATCCCCATCCGTGACGACGGCGGAGGCTGCCACGACCAGGCTGTTCGGCCGGGGGGCGTTGGGATCGTCGTAGTACTCGGTTCGGGCCACGGCGCTCAGCCTTCCACGGGGTGGGCCGTTTCCCATACGGCGTCGAAGCTTCCCGCGTAGGTGTCGAACATGCCCCCGTCGCCGTGGCGCCGGAGGTGCCACACGGGCGCGCCGTAGGCGTTGACGCCCCACACGTGTGCGTTCACCAGCATCTGGTCGTCGGCGCGGTACAGGCTGTTGTAGAGGGTCGTTCCGTGGGTGCGCAGCTCGATGCCCGGTACGTCCGCGAGGGGCCGGTAGTGCAGGAGTGCGAGACGGCAGCGGGATTCGATGCCGTGGCCGAATCTCTCTTCCCGCCCGCGCTGCTGGACGTTGGGGTCATCGGCGTCGCCCACGGCGATGCGGACCGCGCATCCGTCGTCGGCCCGTTCGCGCAGGAGGTCGTTGAGGCGAGGGTATGCCTCGTGCAGGAAGACGGCCGCGTACACCAGCACGTCGATTCGCTGGCGCGCCTGGGAGAGGAGGTCCACGAAGACCGACACAGGAAGGTCTGCCCGCTGCCCGTAGAGAGCGACCAGTTCGGAGCTGACAGCGCGTGCGGCACGCGCCTGTCGTAGTGCCGGCCACAGGGCGTGCACGTCCTCGCCCAATGCTTCCGCTGCCGCCAGCGCCGTTGCCCGGCGCGGGGTGCGCCCTAGATTGACCCACCGTTCCACGGACTTGGGGTCGACACCTGTGACGCCGGCCAAGGCCGCATGTGTCCAGCCTCCTGCCTCCATGACGGTTCGAAGTCGCTCGTTGGACATGCTGCGCCCCCTAGGCTTCGGACGTTCCCAGGGACGTTCTACACATGGTGGGACGTCCCAAAGTGGGAAACGTACGAGGTTCCTCCGTCCTGACGACCGGCCCGACCATCGCGCCATGAGTGAGCCCACGCGATACAGCGCTACACCTGTCGAACTGCCGCTGAACCTGGACCGGGAGCCGGAGGCTGTCCAGGGGTGCGCGGGTTGCGCCGAACTCGCCGCCGTGCGAAGCCGCGCCCGGGCCGTGGGCGACTGGACGACGGTGTCCGACTGCAACGTCTACTTGCGGCGGCACCCCGAAGGGCACTGATGGTCACCGCAGAGGACATCGGTCGACGTGTGGAAGACAGTGCCGGCCGGGTCGGCATTCTGCGTGATGTGATCCCGGACTACGTGGACCCCGCCGACCTGCCGGGTAAGCGTCGAGCGCGCCCGACGGCCTTCCTGTGGCCCGAGGGTGGAGGCCGTGAGTGGCTAGCCTCGCCCGACTGCGTGAAGCGCCCCTATTCGGCCCCGTCCGGCGACGGCGAGCAACACAGCCGGGCGGGGCCTTCCGCTGTGCTAGGCATGTGCATCCAGCTTGATCGCATGGCCGGACCGTCCTCGTCGGCCCGGCCCTCGTCGGCCCGCCCTCGTCGGCACCGCCCCGGTCGGTCCGCGCTCGTCAGCCCGCCGTCGTCCGCATCAGTGGGTTGTGGCCGATCGCGTTGTGGACCGTGAAGCTGACCGCGTCCGGGCGGTAGCGGTCGTCGGACCACTCGACGGGGCGGCCGTCGTGGGTCGTGGTGACGCGGCGGACGCGGAGGAGGGGGCTGGTGCGGCGGACGGCGAGGAGGGCGGCGTCCTGGGAGCCGGCGGAGATCGCGTCGATGACGTGCTCGCCGTGGGCGAAGACCAGGCCCGTGTCGTCGTAGAGGCGCTGGGTGACCGAGGCGCAGTCCGGGTCGACGGCCTCGACGGCCGGGGAGATCCAGTCGGCGTAGACGGTGCGCTCGACGAGGACCGGCTCGCCGTCGAGGCCGCGCAGCCGGAGCACGTTGAGGACGGGCGTGCCCTGGGGCAGGTGGAGACGGCCGGCGTCCTCGGCGGTGGCGGGGCGGTACTCCTGGGCGACGACGTGGCCCGTGGCCGTGCGGCCCATCGCCTGTGCCCACTGGGCGAAGCTGCGCAGCTCGGCGAAGCTCTGGCTGCGCCGCGGGGCCAGGACGACACGGCGGGCGCCCTGGCGTGAGCCGATCAGGCCCTCGGCGGTGAGGGCGGCGACGGCCTGGCGGACGGTGCCGCGGGAGACGCCGTACTGGGCGGCGAGCTCGGTCTCGGCCGGCAGCAGGGCGCCGACCGGGTACTCCTCGTGGTGGATCGCCCGCCGGAGCTCCGCGGCGATCTGCTCGTGGCGCGCGGTCATCGTTCCCCCTGGTCGCGTCCTCGGTTGTGCGCTGTGTTCTTACGCGCTGTGCGCAGGAACACCAGCGTAGTTGAGCATGTGGTGGCCGAAAAGCGCCGCCAATGTGCAGGGAATGGCGGGGATCCGTTCCGTCCTCGTTCACCTTCGCGTCACCGGCGCCGGGCGTACTGGGGCCGACTTGTTCAGACAAGTCGCACCCCCGACCCTCCCTGGAGAAGCCGTGCCCGTCCCCGCGCACCTCCCGAGAAACGCCGTCCTCGGCGGTTCCCTCGCCCTCGTCTCCGTCCTCGCCCTGACCGCCTGCGGCGCTGCCCCCGAGGCCGCCGGCGGTGGCGCGAACGGCGCCGCCACCGCCACCTCCGCCGCCGACCTCGGCGGCATGGACGCCCTGGTCGCGGCGGCCAGGAAGGAAGGCACGCTGCACGCCATCGCACTGCCCCGCGACTGGGCCAACTACGGCGCCGTCATCGACGGTTTCCAGAAGAAGTACGGCATCAAGGTCGAGGTCGAGAACCCGGACGCCTCCAGCCAGGACGAGATCAACGCCGTCACCTCCCGCAAGGGCCAGGACCGCGCGCCCGACGTCCTCGACCTCGGCAGCAGCTTCGCGCTCAGCGGCGCCCAGCAGGGCCTGTTCGCCCCGTACAAGGTGACCGCCTGGAACGACATCCCCGAGGGCCAGAAGGACCCGAAGGGCCGCTGGTACAACGACTACGGCGGCTACGTCTCCATCGGCTGCGACGCCAAGCGCGTCAAGAACTGCCCCACCACCTTCAAGGACCTCCTCAAGCCCGAGTACAAGGGCCAGGTCGCCCTCAACGGCAACCCCACCAAGTCCGGCTCCGCCTTCGGCGGCGTCTACGCGGCGGCCCTCGCCAACGGCGGCTCCTTCGACGACATCCAGCCCGGCCTCGACTTCTTCGCCGAGCTGAAGAAGAACGGCAACTACACGCCCGTCGAGTCCACGCCCGCCACGGTCGAGAAGGGCGAGACGCCCATCAGCATCGACTGGGACTACCTCAACGCCGGCTACGCCGAGGAGTTCCGGTCCAAGGGCCTGGACTGGAAGGTCGCCGTCCCCACCGACGGCCGCTACGCCATGTACTACTCGCAGGCGATCAACAAGGACGCCCCGCACCCGGCGGCCGCCCGCCTGTGGCAGGAGTACCTGTACAGCGCCGAGGGCCAGAACCTCTGGCTCAAGGGCTTCGCCCGGCCCGTCCTGATGCCCGCCCTCGAGAAGGCCGGCACCCTCGACGAGGACGCAGCGCTCAAGCTTCCCGCCGTCTCCGGCGTGCCGTCCTTCCCGGCCGAGGCCCAGCAGGCCAAGGCCAAGACGGTCCTCGCCCAGGGCTGGGGCAAGGCCGTCTCCGGATGACGGGCTCCGTTACGACGTCCGCCGCCGGGCCCCGGCACCCCGGTGCCGTCCGGGCGCGGCGGCGGCGTGTGCCCGGCTGGCTCGCCGCCGTCCCGCTGCTCGCGTTCACCGCGGTCGCCTTCGGCGTGCCCGCCGTCGCGATGCTCGGCGGCGCCCTGACCGTCGAGGACCCGGCCACCGGAGCCGGCGCGTACGGCACCGGGAACCTGACCGCCTCGCTCCAGGGCGCCTACCTCACCGCGCTCCTGGGCAGCGTCAAGCTCTCCGCGACCGCCGCCGGCCTCGCCGCCCTGCTCGGCCTGCCGCTCGCGCAGGCAGTCGTCGCCTCCCGTTCCCGCGCCCTGCGCGAGGCCGTGCTCACGGCCTCCGGCGTGCTCGCCAACTTCGGCGGCGTCCCGCTCGCCTTCGCGTTCGTCGCCACCCTGGGCAACGCGGGTGTCCTCACCCGGCACCTCGGCCTCGCCGAGCGGGGCTGGAGCCTTTACAGCTTCTGGGGCCTGGTGATCGTCTACCTGTACTTCCTGGTGCCGTTGATGGTCCTCACCATCACGCCCGCCCTCGACGGCCTGCGCACGCAGTGGCGCGAGGCCGCCCGCAACAACGGCGCCGGTGCCCTCCAGTACTGGCGGCACGTGGCCCTGCCCGTACTGCTGCCCAGTCTGCTCGGCGGGCTCGTGCTGCTCTTCGGCAGCGCGTTCGCCGCGTACGCCACCGCCGCCGCGATGGTCGGCAGCGCCGTCCCGCTCGTCACCCTGCAGATCTCCGACGCCCTCTCCGGCAACGTCCTCGTCGGCCAGGAGAACGTGGCCCTCGCCCTCAGCCTCGACATGGTCGTCGTCGCCGGGCTCGTCATGGCCGTCTATCTGCCCCTGCAACGCCGGAGCTCGCGATGGCTCGCCTGAACACGTCCGACAAGCTCTGGCGCCGGGCCGTCCTCGGCATCGCCGGGCTGTACTTCCTGCTGCCGCTCGCCGCCTCTGTCGTGTTCACCGTCGACGTGCCCGGCCGGGGCGTCACGTTCGACGCGTACACGAAGATCCTCGGCACCGAGGGCTTCGGCGGCAGCCTGCTGCTGTCCCTCGGCCTCGGCGCCGCGACGATCGCCGTCGTGCTGCTGCTCATGGTGCCCGCCACGGTCGCCCTGCGGCTCGGCGCGCCGCGGCTGCGGCCGGTCGTCGAGACCGTGTGCTCGCTGCCGCTGGTCGTGCCGCCCATCGCGTTCGTCGCCGGCATCGGCACCGTCCTGAAGTGGGGCCCCGAGCACCTCGCCCGCACGCCCCTCTTCCAGACCTTCGTGGCCCTGCAGAACCCCGGCTTCCCGCTGGTCCTCGTCCTCGCGTACGTGGTGATGGCGCTGCCGTTCGTGTACCGCTCGCTCGACGCCGGACTGCGCGCGGTCGACGTCCGCACCCTCGTCGAGGCCGCCCGCAGCTGCGGCGCCGGACGGGTCCAGGCCCTGGTCAGCGCCGTCCTGCCCAATCTGCGCGGCGCCCTGATGAACGCGGCCTTCCTCACCCTGGCCCTCGTCCTCGGCGAGTACACGGTCGCCCAGCTGCTCGGCTTCCGGCCGTTCGCCGTGTGGATCGTGAACGTCTCCGGCTCGCAGGCCCAGCTGTCCGTGGCCGTCTCCGTGCTCAGCCTCCTCGTCACCTGGCTGCTGCTCCTCGCCCTCGCCGGGGCCGGCGGGCGCCGCCCCCGTACCGCCAAGGAATGACCATGACCGTGACCACGACCGCGCCCGCGACCGACGGGGCCGCCACCGGCGCCGCGACCGTCGAGTTCCGCGGACTGCGCAGGCAGTTCGGGCCCACCACCGCGCTCGACGGGCTCGACCTGACCGTCGCGCCCGGCGAACTGCTCGCCCTGCTCGGCCCGTCCGGCTGCGGCAAGACCACCGCCCTGCGCATGCTCGCCGGCTTCGAGCACCCCGACTCCGGCGCGGTGCTCGTCGACGGCCTGGACGTCACCCAGGTGCCCGCGCACCGCCGTGACGCCGGCATGGTCTTCCAGTCGTACAGCCTCTTCCCGCACCTCGACGCCGTCGACAACGTCGCCTTCGGACTGCGCATGCGCAAGGTCGGCAAGGCCGAACGCAAGGCGCGCGCCGCCGAGTTGCTGGAGCTCGTCGGCCTCGCCGACAAGGGCGGCCGCTACCCCCACCAGCTCTCCGGCGGCCAGCAGCAGCGCGTCGCGCTCGCCCGCGCGCTCGCCCTGCGCCCGCGCGTCCTGCTCCTCGACGAGCCGCTGTCCGCGCTCGACGCCAAGGTGCGGCTCACCCTGCGCGAGGAGATCCGCCGCATCCAGCGCGAACTCGGCATCACCACGCTCTTCGTGACGCACGATCAGGAGGAGGCGCTGTCCATGGCCGACCGGGTCGCCGTGATGCGCGCGGGCCGGCTGGAGCAGTGCGCGCCGCCCGCAGAGCTGTACGGCCGGCCGGCGACCGCGTTCGTCGCCGAGTTCGTCGGCACGATGAGCCGGATTCCCGGACACCTCGACGGCAGCACCGTCGAGGTGCTCGGGGGCCGCCTCCCGGTGGACGGCGAGCCGCCCGCGGCGCGCGAGGTCGACGTGCTCGTACGGCCCGAGGACCTGCGGGTCACGACGGACGGGGCGTGCGCGGCCCGGATCGTCGCGACGGCCTTCCTCGGCGCCACCACCCGCCTCACCGTACGGCTCGCCGACGCCACCGAGGTCAAGGCGGACCTGCCCACCCACGAGGCCGCCGCGTTCGCCGCCGGTGACGCGGTGACGGTGACGCTGCGGGAACGCCCCGTCCTCGTCGCCGCACGCCAGTAGCAGAGGAGAAAGTGACCCACGTGACCCCCGGACCCCCGCACCGCCCCCTCCACGCCGTCCTGTTCGACATGGACGGCACGCTCGTCGACACCGAGGGCCTGTGGTGGGAGGCGGTGGAGCAGGTCGCGGGCCGCCCGCTGACCGAGGCCGACCGGCCGGACGTCCTCGGCCGCCCGGTCGAACACACCGCGGCGTGGCTGGCAGCGGCGACGGCCGGGAACACCGCCGCGCCGACGGCCGGGCCGGCCGTGGAGCCGACGGCCGGGCTCACCGCCACCCTGGCGGCCGAGCTGCATCGGCAGTTCGCCGACCGGGTCCGCGCCGGAGTCGTCCCGCGCCCCGGCGCGCTCGGCCTGCTGACCGCGCTGGCCGGTGCGGGCGTCCCCACCGCCCTCGTCACCGCCTCGCCGCGGACCGTCGCCGACACCGTGCTCGCGGCGCTGGCGGCCCTGGGCGCGCCCGCGTTCGCGGCGACGGTCACCGCCGACGACACGGCACGCACCAAGCCCGAACCCGACCCCTACCTCGCCGCCTGCCGGGCCCTCGCCGTCGACCCCGCGCACTGCGTCGCCGTCGAGGACACCCCGACGGGCGTCGCCTCGGCGGAGGCGGCGGGCTGCGCGGTCCTGGCGGTGCCGTCGCTGGCCCCGATCGCGCCGGCCCCGGGCCGGACCGTGGTGGCCGGGCTGACGGGCGTCACGCCGGAGGAGCTGCGAGCGATCGCACGCCCGATGCCGGTGGGGTCTGCCAGGCTGAAGACGACTGACCGCTGAGAGGGAGGTGGCGAGAGGAGCGTCGCGCACGATCCGCATCACGGGCCCTGGACGACAGAGCAGGTGCTTGCTCTGGGGGAGGACCGTGGTCAGCGTCGTGAATTGATCGGGGAAGCGCTCGTGATGTCACCGGCTCCGGGAACGAAGCACCAGCGAGCGTCGCTTCGGCCGGCATCCTTGCTGGACCGCACCGTCCAGGAAGCGGGCGTCTCGGCCGAGGTCCTCGAGGCAGTGCATCTTGTCCTGCCCGATGGGCTCTTCATCCCCGACATCGTCGTGGTCGAGGCATCCGCAGCCGCGGACGATCCGATCACGTACGACGCCGAGGCCGTCCTCCTCGTCGTCGAGATCGTCTCGCCCTCGTCCTCCGGCCGCCGCACCGACCGGCTGCTCAAGCCTCCGTACTACGCGGAGGCGAACATCGAGCACCTCTGGCGCCTCGAACTGGAGCCGGTTCCCGCTCTGGTCGTCTCGGAGCTGCGCGACGGGCGCTACGTCGAGCGGCTCGTGGCCGAGGCGGGCCGGGAGACGTCCATCGAGGAGCCGTTCCCGCTCAAGGTCGACCCGGGCCGGCTGGTGAGCCCGCGGGCCTGACCCGACTGCCCGCAGGCCTGACCCCGCACGGCGCGGAGGCCAGGCCCTATACGCCCTACACGTGGTCCTCGTCCGCCAGTTCCGCCACGCCCGTGATCCGGTGCAGCGGGTACGTGCGGACCTCGTCGGCCGTGTGGTCGTAGCCGGTGACGAAGCCGCCCTCGACGCGGACCGGGGCGATCACGCGCTGGCTCGCGCCGCCCTCCGCGTTGACGTAGCCGATCCAGACGGCCGAGCCGGTGAGGGCGGCGGCCTGGACGGTGGCCAGGGTCTCGGCGGGGGAGGTGCGGGGGAGTTCGCCGGCGGCGAGGGCGGAGGACGGCTCCTTGCGGACCACCGTCGCCGCGCGGTCGCCCGCGCGGATCGCCCTGACCGCGGCCTTCAGCAGCGTCGCGTCCGGGGTCGGCGGCCCCTCCGGGACCGGCGCCGGGGCGGTGCGGGGCGGGGTGCGGTAGGCGTCGGCGCGGGTGATCAGGACGTCGCCCTCGGCGGACTCGGCGGCCGGCGCGTATCCCATCGCCCGCAGCCCCTCCAGGAGCCCGGCCGGGTCCGCCTGCGCGGCGAGGACCGTCGGCGCGAGCCTGCGCAGCCCGAGCGCCGCGGCGCGCCGGTCGGCGAGGATCTCGCCGAGCACGGTGTCGTCGTCGCAGCGCACGTACGCGGACGCGGCACCCACCCGCAGGTGCCCGTGCTTCCTGGCCACGTCGTCGATGAGGTACGCGAGCGGCTGCGGAACGGGCGTGCGCGAGTGCGCGGTCAGGAAGTCCTGCAGGTCGGACGCGCTGCGTCCGGCGTCCAGGGCGCGGCGTACGGACGCGGGCGTGAAGCGGTAGACCGTCGCGCCGCCCTTCGACTCCACGTCGGCGAGCACGGACAGCGTGTCGGCGAGCGGGCGGCGCAGCGGGCCGGGCGCGACCGCCGTCAGGTCGGCCTGGAGCAGCACGTGGTCGACGGTCTCCGGCAGCAGCGGCGCGAGCAGCGTCGCCGCCCGCGAGGCCGCGACGGAAGGCTCGCAGTCGTGCCCCTCGAGCGCGTCCGCAGGAGCGGCCTCGGCGAGCGGCAGGTTGAGCAGCGCGCGGGCGGGCGAGGCGAGCGCCCCGCGCCCGGTGACGCCCAGCAGTTCGGCCTCGTCGAGCGTCCACACGGCGATCTGCTCGCGCAGGTCGGCGAGCGGGCCGCCGCTCCGCAGCGGCCGGTCCCAGCGCAGCCGGGCCAGCAGCGTCTCGCGGTCGGCGGCGGCGCCCGGCGGCAGCGTCGCCTGGAGCGCGAGGACCCGGCGGCGCACCTCCGGGGCCTGCGCGCGGTCGAGGCCCGGTCCGAGGGCGGACAGGGTGCGTCCCTTGCCGTCCTGGGTGCCGACGACGCCCGGGGTGCGGGTGGCGGTGAGCCAGGTGCCGGCGAGCAGCGCCCAGCGTTCGGCGGGCGGCAGGTCGAGCCAGTCGTCGTACGCGGGCGTCGGCGCGTACCGCTCGTCCGCCTCGCCGTCCGAGGCGAGCAGCCCGGCCCCGTGCACCAGCTCCAGCCAGAACGCGGCCAGCGGCTCCGGCACGTCGAGCGCGGCGGCGGTCCGCTTCAGGTCCCGCACGGCCAGGCCGCCGGCCCGCAGCACCGGCGGGCCGCCCTGGTCCCAGGACTTCAGCAGCTCCTCGACGGTCGCGAGCGCCGTGTACGCCTGGCCGGCCGCCGCGTTGTCCACGACCTGTGGACGGTAGTCGCGGGCCGCCACGACCTCCGGCGCGCGCGGCTCCGGCGCCCGGTGCGCCCGCCCGCCGCGCAGGTGCAGGGCCGCCTCGCGCGGCAGCACCACCGTCCGGGTGGAGACCGGCAGCAGCAGGCCCCGGTCGCGCAGCCAGCGCACCGGCGGCGCCGGATCGGCCGTGACCTCTCCGTACGGCGGGCCCCACACCAGCCGGTCGAGGACGGCGAGCGCGTCGGGCGGCGCGGTGTCGAGCAGCGCCGCCATCCTCGTACGGTCCGTGAACAGCTCGGTCAGCGCCGCGACCGCCGACACCGGGTCGTGCGTCGGGGGCAGCCCGGCCGTCGCGATGATCTCCTGGAGCCGGCCCGGCGACATCCCCGCCGTCGCCTCCGCGACGGACGGTCCGAGCCCGGTGGGCGAGGGGTGCTGCGGCGAGGGCGCGAGCAGCTCGCGGGCGGTCCGCACCAGCCGCAGCCGCTCGTCGTCGCCCCACACCAGGGCCTGCTCGCGCAGCACCGTCACCGCGCGCGGCAGCGCCGCCTCGATCTCGGCGCCGTCGTGGCCGTCGTCGCCGGTGAGCAGGGCGAGGAGTACGGGGTACGGGGCGGGGTCCGGGGCCACGGCGAGCGCTTCGGCCGTCTGGAGCGCGAAGCGGTCGAGCCGCTCCAGGGCCCGGACCACGGAGCCGCGCGTGCCGGCCCGGGTGGCGAGCTGCGTCAGGTCGTTCGGGACGGGCGACAGCAGGTCCGGGCGGGCGCGCAGCAGCGCGGCCAGCGCCTCGTCGCCGCCGGCGCGCAGCGCCTCCGCGAGCGTGCGCGGCACGGCGCCGGTGCCGGCCGTCGCGCCGTCGACGCCAGTTCCTTCGGGCACGTGCGCCTCCCGGTCGAGCTCACCGATCCCCATCCGCACCACGTTAGCCCCTGCGCAGGCGCTACCGTCGTGCCGTGGGGAACGAGAACGACCGCTTGGTCTTCGACTATCTGAGCCGGGTGGGCGATCTGGCGCAGCAGCGTCAGGTCCCGGCGGCGGAGCGCCGCGAGCTGGTGACGGGCCTGCGCGACGAGATCGAACGCCGGCGCGAGGTGAAGGGCGAGGCGGTGCCGGGCATCCTCGACGCCCTCGGTACGCCGGACGAGGTCGTGGGCCGGGTGTCCCCGACGCCCCCTTCGGCACCCCCGTCCCCGGCGTCGCCGTCGGCGGCCGCGCTCCGGCCCCGCCCCGACCCCGCGACTCCTGCCTCCGCCGTCCCCGAGCCGCGTGCGGCGGACTGGTGGCACGACGAGTCCACGGACACCGGCGCGGTGCCCGGCTTCGTCGGCGGCGTGGAGATCCCGGAGCTGCTGAAGCCCCCGCCCGCGGAGGACGACGAGGCCGAGGCCGAGGACGCGCCCGGGGACGCGCCCGAGGACGCGACGGACGAGGAGGCCCCGCCGGGCCGTACCGCCCGCCTGCGCGGCCTGCGCCTGGGCAGTCCGCTGCTCCTGGCCGCCGCCGTGCTCCTCCTCGTCGGCGCCGCCGTCGGCTCCCTCGTCCCGCTCGCCGCCGGCTGGCTCCTCGCCTACGCCTCCCGCGAGCGCCGCGCCGCCGTCCTCGTCCTGCCCGGCGCGGTGGCCGCCGCCGGCGCGGTCTGGCTCTGGGGCCGCGTCGAGGGCCGCTGGGGCGACCCGGTGGCCCCGGGCGGCGAGGCCATGGGCGCCGCCGTCTCCGCCACCTGGCCGTGGACGCTGCGCGCGGCGGCGATCGCGTCGGCGTTGTTCCTGCTGTGGCGGTCGCGAAGGCGGTGAAATCCCGGGGGCGGCGCGGGGCGGCACCCGGGTCCGGCCGTCACGCAGGTGGAACCGCCCCGTCGGAGTACACCTCGGCGGGGGCGTCCGCTTCCCACGGCGCACCCGGTACCACCAGCGGTGAGCCCGTCACCGGGTCCGGGACGACCACCGACTCCAGGCCGAAGACCTCGCGTACGAGACCGGCGGTGACGACCTCGCCGGGTGCGCCCTCGGCGACCACGCGGCCGGACTTCATGGCCACCAGGTGGTCGGCGTAGCGGGCGGCCTGGTTCAGGTCGTGGAGGACGACGACGACCGTGCGCCCGCGGGCGCGGTTGAGGCGGCGGACCAGGTCGAGGACCTCGACCTGGTGGGCGATGTCCAGGTAGGTGGTCGGCTCGTCGAGGAGCAGCAGGTCCGTCTCCTGGGCGAGTGCCATGGCGATCCACACCCGCTGGCGCTGGCCGCCGGACAGCTCGTCCACCGACCGGTGGGACAGCGCGCTCACGTCCGTACGCTCCATGGCGTCGACGACGGCCCGCTCGTCCTCCTCCGACCACTGCTTCCACCACGCCTGGTGCGGCTGCCGGCCGCGAGCCACCAGGTCGGCGACCGTGATGGCCTCCGGTGCGACGGGGGTCTGCGGCAGCAGGCCGATCTTCTGGGCGATCCGCTTCGTCGGGACCTTCGCCAGCTCCTCGCCGTCGAGCAGGACCGCCCCGCCCCTGGGCCGCAGCAGGCGGCCGAGGGCCCGCAGGGTGGTCGACTTGCCGCACGCGTTCGGCCCGACGATGACGGTCACCTTGCCGTCGGGGATCGCCAGGTCCAGCTCGTGGACGACGGTCCGCTCCTCGTACGCGAGCGTCAGCTCCCGCGTCCTCAGCCTGCTCAACGACTGCCTCCCACTCCACGGCTGCGCACGATCAGCCAGATCAGGTACGGGGCGCCGACCGCCGCCGTCAGGACGCCCACCGGCAGTTCGGTGGGCGCGAAGAGCCGCCTGCCGAGCACGTCGGCGACGACCACGACCAGCGCGCCGAGGAGCGCCGAGCACAGCAGCGGGATCTGCGCCGTGCGGGTGACGCGGCGGGCGATCTGCGGGGCCAGGAGGGCGACGAAGTCGACCGGGCCGGCCACGCCCGTCGCGACCGACGCCAGGACCACGCCCACGGTCACCAGACCGAGCCGCACCCGCCCGAGGCGTACGCCGAGCGCCGTCGCCGTGTCGTCGTCGAGCGACACCGTCCGCTGCGCCCGCGCCGCCCACAGCACCGCGGGCAGCATCAGGAGGAGCGTCCAGCGCAGTGGCGCCGACTCGTCCCAGCCGCGCCCGTTGAGGGAGCCGGTCATCCAGATCTGGGCCTGCTGGGCGACCAGGTAGTCGCCCTTCGTCATGAACAGGTGGGTGAGGGAGCGCAGGGCGATGGCGAAGCCGATGCCGATGAGCACGAAGCGGGTCGCGTGCAGTCCGCCGCGCCACGCGAACACGTACACCAGCCCGGCGGCGAGGAGGCCGCCGGCGATCGACACGTACGGGATGACGCTGTACGAGGCGAGGCCGAAGGTCATCGCGGCGACGGTCACGGCGCCCGCGCCCTGGCTGATGCCGATGACGTCGGGGCTGGCGAGCGGGTTGCGGGCGACGGTCTGGATGAGCGCGCCCGCGATCCCGAACGCGGCGCCGACCATCAGGCCGGTCGTCAGCCGTGGCAGCCGCAGCTCCTCGACGACGAAGGACGTGCCGCCGCCGACGAGCACGTCGAGCACCTCGCCCGGCGCGACGAACCGCTCGCCGACGCACAGGGACGCGACCGAGGCGGCGGCCAGGAGGAGGACGAGGCCGGCGGCGGCCAGCGCGGAGCGCCGGTGCACGAGGAAGGAAGCGCGCCCGGCGCGGACGAGGGCGTAGCCGTACGGGCGGACCCGGCCCGCGGGGGCGGTGGTCGTCGTGGACGTGGTCGCCGTCATGCCGGCACCGCCTTCCGCCGCACCAGCGTCACCAGGAACGGCACGCCGATCAGCGCCGTCATCACGCCCGCCGGGACCTCGCCCGGCGGGAACAGGATCCGGCCGAGCACGTCCGACACGAGCAGCATCACCGGGCCGATGAGCGCCGCCATCGGCAGCACCCAGCGGTGGTCGGAGCCGACGACCGCGCGGGCGATGTGCGGCACGGCGAGGCCGACGAAGGCGATCGGCCCGGCGGCGGCGACTCCCGCGCCGGTCAGCACGGTCGCGCCGACGCCTCCGACGATGCGTACGGTCGCCACGCGCTGTCCGAGGCCCTTGGCGACGTCCTCGCCGAGCGCGAGCGCGTCGAGCCCGCGCGCCACGGCGACCACGAGGACCGCGCCGACCAGCAGGAAGGGCCAGATCTGGCCCACGATGTGGGCGTCCCGGCCGTCGAGCGAGCCGATCTGCCAGAACCGGAACTCGTCGAGCGCCGAGGCCTTCGTCGTCAGCACGCCGGTCGTCACCGACAGCAGCAGCGCGTTGATCGCGGCGCCGCCGAGTGCCAGCTTCACCGGTGTCGCCCCGCCCCGGCCGCTGGACGCGACGGCGTACACGGCGACGGAGGCGAGCGCGGCGCCCGCGAAGGCGAACCACACGTAGCCGGTGAGGGTGTGCACCCCGGCGAAGGCGATGGCGAGGACGACGCCGACCGAGGCGCCCTGGCTGATGCCGAGGATGCCGGGGTCGGCGATCGGGTTGCGGGTGATGCCCTGCAGCGCGGTGCCGGCGAGGGCGAGCGCCGCGCCGACCATGAGGCCGATCAGCGTGCGCGGCACGCGGAGCTGCCGGACGACCTCCGCGTCGTCGCCGGTGGCGCCGTGCAGCAGCGCGTCGAGGACGGTGGCGGGCGGAACGGCCCGGGCGCCGACCGCGAGGCTGAGCAGGATCGCGAGGAGCAGGGCGACGACGGCCGCCGTGGTCGCGGCGACGCGCCGCGCGGCGCGTCGGGAGCGTGTGGCGGACATGGACACCCATCGGAGGTACGGGCAGGTGGTTCGGTAAGGCTTCGCTAAGCGGAATGGCCTCGTCAGTCTAGACAGAGCCGTTTTCGCCCTCACGGGCACAATGGCCCCCATGCGATCCACACTGCCGCCGACCGTCGGCTTCGACCTCGACATGACGCTCATCGACTCCCGGCCCGGGATCCGGGCGGCCTACGTGGCGCTCACCGCCGAGACCGGTGTCGCCATCGACGCCGATCTGGCCGTTTCGCGGCTGGGGCCGCCGCTGGAGCGGGAGATAGCCGAGTGGTTCCCGGCGGAGCAGGTCGAGGAGATGGTGGCGCGCTACCGCGCGCTCTACCCGGCGTACGCCATCGAGCCCAGCCTGCCGCTGCCCGGCGCGCGGGATGCGATTCAGGCCGTTCGCGAGGCGGGCGGCCGGACGATCGTGGTCACCGCCAAGAACGAGCCGCACGCCAAGCTGCACCTGTCCCACCTCGGCATCGAGCCCGACGCCGTCATCGGCGGCCTGTGGGCGGAGGGCAAGGCGGAGGCGCTGCGGGAGCACGGCGCCGGGGTGTACGTCGGCGACCACGTGGGCGACGTGCGGGGCGCGGCCACCGCGGGCGCCCTGTCGGTGGCCGTGGCCACCGGTCCGTGCGCCCCGGAGGAGCTGCGGGCGGCCGGCGCGGACGTGGTCCTCGCCGACCTGACGGACTTCCGGCCCTGGTGGGAGGGCTACCGGGGCTGAGCGGCCGCCGCCTGCACGGCCCGCGCCCGGCGGCGCCCGGCGGCGATCGAGCGGAGGACGCCCGCTCCGGCGATCAGGAAGCCGACGCCCATGAGCATCGACACCAGGTAGGCGACCGTCGGGAACGGGTCGGTTCCGAGGAAGAGCGGAGCCACCGTGACCAGGGTCGCGATCGCGCCGACGATGAAGACGATCGCACCGGCGCGCACGAGGCCGTCACCGGGAGCACTGTCGTCCGACGGGGCCGAAGGGGTTTCATCACGCATTCGGCCAGGGTAGTTCCCAGGCCGGAGGGAACGGACCGGGGACGTCTTGTCACCGGGCCTCAGCCCATTAGCCTTGGTGCCGGCGGGTCTCGGTGACCCGCTGTATCTCTTTCCGTAGCCGGGATCCCGGCGCACCCATCGAGTACGAGGACGAGGAACGGACGTGCCTACCGGCAAGGTCAAATGGTTCAACAGCGAGAAGGGCTTCGGCTTTCTCTCCCGCGACGACGGCGGTGACGTCTTCGTGCACTCGTCGGTGCTCCCCGCCGGAGTCGACGCCCTGAAGCCGGGGCAGCGCGTGGAGTTCGGCGTGGTCGCCGGCCAGCGCGGCGACCAGGCGCTCTCCGTCACGGTCCTCGACCCGACCCCGTCCGTCGCCGCGGCGCAGCGCCGTAAGCCCGACGAACTGGCGTCCATCGTGCAGGACCTCACCACGCTCCTGGAGAACATCACGCCGATGCTGGAGCGCGGCCGCTACCCCGACAAGGTCCACGGCAAGAAGATCGCGGGCCTGCTGCGGGCGGTGGCGGACCAGCTCGACGTCTGACCCTTACGGGAAACGCAGCGCGTCGGGGCCGAGGGGCGGTACGAGTCCCTCGGCCGCGGCGCGCGTGAGCAGCCCGCGCACCGCCGCGTAACCGGTCTCGCCGAGGTCGGCGGTGAACTCGTTGACGTAGAGACCGATGTGCTGATCGGCCACCTTCGGGTCCATCTCCTGCGCGTGCTCGAGTACGTACGGGCGGGAGACGGACGGGTCGTCCCAGGCCATCCTGACCGATGCCCGTGCCGACTCGGCGAGCAGTCGCAGCATGTCCTCGCCCAGCGAGCGCCGTGCGACGATCGCGCCGAGCGGGATCGGCAGGCCGGTGGTGTGCTCCCAGTGCTCGCCCATGTCGGCGAGCGCGTGCAGACCGTAGTTCCGGTACGTGAAGCGGGCCTCGTGGATGACGAGCCCGGCGTCCACCTTGCCGTCGCGGACGGCCGGCATGATCTCGTGGAACGGCAGGACGACGACCTCGCCGACGCCTCCCGGGACCATGTCCGCGGCCCACAGCCGGAACAGCAGATAGGCCGTCGAACGCTCGCTCGGCACCGCGACCGTCTTCCCGGCGAGGTCCGCCGGGCCGCCGGCCGTGGGGAGGGTCAGGACCAGGGGGCCGCAGCCGCGGCCCAGGGCGCCGCCGCAGGGCAGCAGCGCGTACTCGTCGAGGATCCACGGCAGGACGGCGTACGAGACCTTCAGGACGTCGTGCCGGGCGTCACCGCGCTCGGCCCACCCGTTGGTCAGGTCGATGTCCGCGAAGGTCACGTCGAGCCGCGGCGCGCCCGGGACCCGGTCGTGCGCCCAGGCGTCGAAGACGAAGGTGTCGTTCGGGCAGGGCGAGTAGGCGATCTTCAGCTTGGGCACGACGAGGACTCCTCCGGCTCCACGAACAGGGTCTGGCCGACCAGCTGGAAGGCGTGCCGCAGCGCGGCCAGGGCCTCGCCGATCCGCCAGGCGGCGCGGTCGCGCGGGCCGACGGCGTTCGACACGGCCCGGATCTCGACGACGGGCACGCCGTACGCGGCGGCGGCCTCCGCCACGCCGAAGCCCTCCATCGCCTCGGCGGCGGCGCCGGGATGACGCCCCGCCAGTTCGGCCGCCCGGCCGGCGGTGCCGGTCACGGTCGACACGGTGAGCACCGGTCCGACGACGTGCCGCAGTCCGCCGTCCGCGAGCGCCTCGGCGACGGCCCCGGCCAGTCCGGGCGCCACCGGGTGGGCCGACCGCCCGAAGCCGAGCTCTTCGACGGCCAGGTAGCCGTCCGGCGTCTGCGCGCCGAGATCGGCCGCGACGACGGCGTCGGACACGACGACGGTCCCGATGGGCGCGTGCGGGAGGAAACCGCCGGCGATCCCGGCGGAGACGACGAGGTCGTACGGGTGTGCGAGCGCCGTCGCGTGCGCGAGGGCCGTCGAGGTCGCGGCGGCGGCGGCCGCGGGGCCCACGCCCGCGACGAGGACGTCGACGACCGGGCCGTCGACGGCGGGGTGCGTCGCCGGGCCGGTGTGGCGGCGCAGCACGTAACCGCCGGGCAGCGGCGACGTGCCCGCGCCCGGCCAGGGGATCGCGAGGCCGCCGGCGACGGAGTCCGCCTCCGCCGCCACGGCCGTCACGACGAGGGTCCGGCGGGTCAGGAGTCCTTCTTCTTCAGCTCGAAGGACCAGATGCCGGTCACCTTCTTGTTCTCGGCATCGCTCTCGACGATGGTGACCTGGGTCTTGTCCGTGGACTCACCCATCTGGCTGGCGAAGAACGCGCTGGCCGGGATGGTCCGGTAGGTCTTCTTGAACGGCTCCGGCTCGGCGTTCGTGCCGTTCAGGAAGATCGTCCAGCCCTTCTCGGCGATCTCCGGGTCGACGCCGAAGCGGATCTTGTCGGAGGGGTCGACGGAGATCGACTTGCCGGCCTTCTTGTTGAGGCAGGCCGTGATCTCCTTGTCGGGCAGGGCGTCGCCGTCGTTGTAGCAGGCGGCCTCGGAGTTCACCGACGAGGACCCGACCGTCACGGTCGCGAGCGGGGTCGGCTTGTCGCAGGCGGAGAGGACGAGGAGCCCGGCGGAGACGGCCCCGAGGGCCACGGCGGCCCGGCGGCGCTTACGGGTCAGGAACGCAACGGTCATGGGCCGAAGGCTATCGGGCCGCCGCGCCCACGCCACGCGGGGGTACGGCGTGCCGCGTCCGGGCTACGCCGCCCGGGCCCCCGGCCGCCGCCCGGCCGCTTCCCGGCGGGCCGGACGGGCCCAGGGCCGTCCGGCGGATCAGGGCCGGACGGGCCTACGCCGCCTTCGCCTTCTGCGGGCCGCCCCGCCCCTTGGGCTGGCGGCGGGCCGCCGCCAGCAGACCCGGTACCGACAGCGACGCGCCCAGGGCCAGGATGCCCGCGGCCACCGACATGCCCACCGTGCCGTTCAGCGGCAGGGAGATGCCGATGGCGCCGCCCACCACCCAGGCCATCTGGAGTGCCGTCTCCGAACGGGCGAAGGCCGAGGTCCGGACGGACTCCGGCACGTCGCGCTGGATCAGCGCGTCGAGCGACAGCTTCGACAGCGCCTGGGTCAGGCCGGCCACCGCGCCGAGCACGGCCACCATCAGGCCGCCGAAGAAGACCGCCGCGCAGATCGCCGCACCCAGGACGGTCGTCACCATCGTGGCGATGATCACTTCGGGCCCGTGGCCCCGTTCCTTCAGGAGCGAGCCGACCGCCGTGCCGCACGCGTTGCCGACGCCCGCCGCCACCGCCACCATGCCGAGCGACACCGCCGCGCTCTGCCCCGGCAGCGGGTGCACCCGCAGCAGGAACGCCAGGAAGAAGATCAGGAAACCCGACAGCATCCGTTGCGAGGCGTTCGCCTGGAGGCCGTGCAGGACGGCCGGTCCGACCGTCCGCAGGCTCGGCTTCTTCTCGCCGTGGGTCAGCAGGTGGGCCCGCCGCTCACCCTTCGCCGAGTCCACCTTGTGCGGCATCCGCAGCGCCCAGTACGTGCCGAGCAGGAACAGCACGGACGCCCCGTACAGCGGCCAGCCCGGGCCGATCTGCTGGAGGCCCGCCCCGATCGGCGCGGCGATCCCGGTGGCGAGCAGGCCGGCCAGCGTCACCCGCGAGTTCGCCTTCACCAGGGAGAAGTTCGGTGGGAGCAGTCGTGGCACGACGGCGCTGCGCACCACGCCGTACGCCTTGGAGGCGACGAGCACCCCGAGCGCCGCCGGGTACAGCTGGATCCCCCCGGTGGCGACCGCGCCCGACATGAGGAGGGCGAGCACCGCCCGGGTGAGCATCGCGGCCGCCATGGCCGCGCGGCGGCCGTGCGGGATGCGGTCGAGGAGCGGACCGATGACGGGCGCGAGGAGGGTGAAGGGCAGCATCGTGATGCCGAGGTAGAGCGCGACCCGGCCGCGGGCCTCGTCGGTGGGCACCGAGAAGAAGACGGTGGAGGCGAGGGCGACGGTGATCATGACGTCGCCGGCGCCGTTGACGGCGTGCAGCTCGATCAGTTTTCCGAGCCCCGACTCGCCCGCGCCGTGCGCATGGGTGGCTTTTCTGATGCCCTTGGCGGTCCCCGTGAAGGGCAGGTGCAGGGCGCGGCCGACCTTCCGGCCCGCTCGGCTGAGCGGCCCGGCATGATCGTGGGATCGTGCGGAAGACCGTGCGGCTGCCACTCCGTCATAGTGCCCCACGCGCAGGTCGTACGAACCGTTGGCGGGGCCCGCGAGCCGTCTCCGGAGGGGTGCCGCGGTCCGCGATGCGGGCCACTTGGGGCGCGCAGGTGGGCTGAGCGCTGCGAACGGGGTAGCGTGCGTAGCGCGCCACCGGCGGATGTTCTCGGCCGCGCGCCTCTTCGGCATCCCGCAGAATGGATGACGATAGGTGTGCCCGAGACGCGCGAGAAGCACGCGAGACTCGTCGGGCGTGGACGTCGATGCGGCCCTCTGGTCCGCTCCGTACCACCGCCCGGGACGTCGCTCCCGCTCGCTCCCGCTCCTCGGCCGGCGCACCCGTGAGACGGCGTAGGAGAGAAGCGAGACCTGTGAGTGCTGCGACGACGCGAAGCCGTACCCCGCGTACCCCGCGAGCCACGCGTACCCCCGACCGTCTGTGCGTTGAGGCGGTAGACCTCGCCAGGGAGGCGGCCGAGGAGGCCGCCGCGCCCGGCGTCGTCGGGGAGCACGTCGAGGTCGTCGCCGAGGGTGACCGGGTCGTCACGCACTTCTTCGAGTGCAAGGAACCCGGCTACCGGGGCTGGCGCTGGGCGGTCACCGTCACCCGGGCCTCCCGCGCCAAGAACGTCACGCTCGACGAAACCGTCCTGCTGCCCGGCTCCGACGCGCTCCTCGCGCCCGAGTGGGTGCCGTGGAGCGAGCGGCTGCGGCCCGGCGACATGGGCCCCGGGGACCTGCTGCCCACCGAGCAGGACGACCTGCGCCTGGAGCCCGGCTGGTCGGGCGAGGACGCCCCGCCGCCGAACTCCGTCGTCTCCGAGGAGATGGAGGACCACCTCGACGAGGAGGACGCCGAGCTCACCTCGCGCACCCCGTCGCGCGGCGCCATCGCGGCGGTCGCCGAGGAGCTCGGCATGCGCCGCGCCCGGGTGCTGTCCCGCTACGGCCTGCACATCGCCGCGGACCGCTGGGACGAGGCCTTCGGAGCGAAGACCCCGATGGCCCAGGCGGCGCCCGCGAGCTGCCAGTCCTGCGCCTTCCTGGTGCCGATCGCCGGCTCCCTGAAGCAGGCCTTCGGCGTGTGCGCGAACGAGTTCTCCCCGGCCGACGGCCGCGTCGTCTCCCTCTCGTACGGCTGCGGCGGCCACTCCGAGGCCGCGGTCATGCCGAAGCCCCCGCGCCCGGCCCCGCCGGTCCTCGACTCGATGGCCGCCGACGAGTTCCCCCTCCGCCCGGCGAAGGACTCCGGGTCGACGACGGAACCGGACGCGTCGGAGGACCTGGGCCACTCGTAGGGCACTGGACCGGGCGCTCGTAGGGCCCGGGCAGGCCGCTCGTCGGGTCCGGGCCGGCCGTTCGTGCGGCCTGGGTCGGCCGTTCGTGCGGCCCTGGCCACTCAGGACCGGGCCGGCCGCTCGTAGAGCTTTGGCCGGCCGCCGTCGAGCCCGGCCGGCCGCTCGTGCGGCCCTGGCCGCCACTCGTAGGACCCGGGCCGGCCGCTCGTCGGGTCTGGGCGACCCGGGCCCCAAGCGCCCTGGCAGGGGCCCTGCGGGGCTCCTGGGAGCGTGGGTGCGCCTCCGGCGTGTGGGTGCCTCCGCGCGCCCCCTGGGGGTGGACGTGCCCCGGGCGTCGGGGTGGGGCGGGGCACGGTACCTTCGGGCACCGGCCACTTCCCCGTCCCGCAGAGTGGAGTCAGACGTGAGCGTCAGCGTCAGGACGTCGACCGACGGAACCGACCCCTTCGGTACCGCACGGCTCCGCAGAGGCGTGCTCGACGCGTGGGGCGCGGGCCCGGCCCGCTTCCGGGAGGACGCCAACGCCGAGGAGGACCTCGTCCTCGGCGGCTACCGCGACCGGCTGGTGATCGAGCTCGCCCAGAACGCCTCCGACGCCGCCCGACGCGCCGGCGTCACCGGCCGGCTCCGCCTCACCCTCCACCCGGCGGACGCCGACGGCCCGGCGGTCCTGGCCGCCGCCAACACCGGCGCCCCCCTCGACGCGACGGGCGTCGAGTCGCTGTCCACCCTCCGCGCCTCCGCCAAGCGCACCGAGCGCGACACCGGCGCCGTCGGCCGATTCGGCGTCGGCTTCGCCGCCGTGCTCGCCGTCACCGACGAGCCCGCCGTCCTCGGCCGCCACGGCGGCGTCCGCTGGTCCCTCGCGGAGGCCCGCACGCTCGCCGCGGAGACCGCCCGGCACAGCCCGGGACTCGGCGACGAGCTGCGC
Source organism: Streptomyces sp. NPDC012637 (assembly GCF_042954805.1). Taxonomy (NCBI): domain Bacteria; kingdom Bacillati; phylum Actinomycetota; class Actinomycetes; order Kitasatosporales; family Streptomycetaceae; genus Streptomyces; species Streptomyces sp. NPDC012637. The sequence continues at coordinate 773,321 of NZ_JBIBDS010000002.1, read as the reverse complement.
CGCCGCGACGGCCACGTACCGCTGCTCCGGCTCCCGCTGCCCGCCGAGGGCACCGCGCCCGAGGGCTACGACACGGTCGTCGTCCTGCCGCTGCGCGACGCCGCCGCCGTCGACCTCGCCGAGCGGCTCCTCGCGGCCGTCGACGACGCCCTTCTCCTCACCCTGCCCGGTCTGACCGAGGTCGTCGTCGAGACGGCGGACGGCGCCGTCCGCACCCTCACCCGCACCGCCGAGGCCGGATACGTCCACATCGCCGACTCCGCGGCCGGACCGCGCCGCTGGCGCACCGTCAGCCACGGCGGCCCGCTCGACCCGGCCCTGCTCAAGGACCGCCCCGTCGAGGAACGCCTGCGCCCGCACTGGTCGGTCACCTGGGCCGTACCCGTGGACACGGACGGCGCGCCGCAGTTCCCGCGCACCGCGCCCGTCGTCCACGCACCGACCCCCACCGACGAGCCGCTCGGCATCCCCGCCCTGCTCATCGCCTCCTTCCCGCTGGACACCGCCCGCCGCCACCCGGCGCCCGGGCCGCTCACCGACTTCCTCGTGGAGCGGGCGGGCGACGCGTACGCCGAGCTGCTCGCCGACTGGCGGCCGGTGACCACCGGCACCCTCGACCTCGTGCCCGGCCCGCTCGGCAAGGGCGCCCTCGACGGGGCGCTGCGCGCCGCCGTCCTCGAGCGGCTGCCGCGGGTGGCGTTCCTGGCGCCGGCCGCCGCGTCCGAGGACCTGCCGGCGCTGCGGCCGATCGAGGCGGAGGTCGTCGAGGGCGCGGGCGCGGAGACCGTCGCGGTGCTCGCGGAGGTCTTCCCGACGCTGCTGCCGGCCGGCCTGGAGCGCCGTACGGAGCTGCGGACGCTCGGCGTGGGCCGGCTGCCGCTGACGGAGGCGGTCGACCGGCTCGCGGGCGTGGACCGGAGCCCGCAGTGGTGGTGGCGGCTCTACGACTCGCTCGCGGGCGTCGACCCGGACCGGCTCTCGGGCCTGCCGGTGCCGCTGATGGCCACGCAGGCCGCGGTTCCGGCGGGCGGGGCCACCGAGCACACGGAGGGCGTCGAGGACGACGCGGCCGCGGCCCCGCCCGCCGCCCGCGTCCGCACCACCATCGGCCCGCGCCAGGTGCTGCTGCCCCAGGACCACACGCCCGTCGACCTGGCGCGGCTCGGCCTGAAGGTGGCCCACCCGGACGCCGCCCACCCGATCCTGGAGAAGCTCGGCGCCGTACCGGCCACACCGCGCGCGGTGCTCACCACGCCGCAGGTACGCGCGGCGGTCGCCGCCTCCCTCGACGCGGGCGAGATCTGGGACGAGGACGCCGACGCCCTGGACGCGGACGAGCTCGCGGAGACCGTCCTCGCCCTCGTACGGGACGCGGACCTGGCCCCCGGGGACGAGCCGTGGCTGGGCGCGCTCGCGCTGCCCGACGAGGACGGGGAGCTCGCGCCGGCGGGCGAACTCGTGCTGCCCGGCTCGGCGTTCGCCTCCGTGATGCGCGAGGACGAACTCGCGTTCGTGGACGCGGAGCTGGCCGGACGCTGGGGCGAGCAGCCGCTCGCCGCGTGCGGTGTGCTCGCGGACTTCCAGCTGGTGCGGGCCGCCGACCTGGTCCTCGACCCGGACGAACTGGAGCCGCGCGAGGGTGACTTCGCGGAACCCGACGACGCGGGGCTGCTCGACGCCGTCGACGTGTGGTGCGAGGACGTCCTGGACCGGCTGCCGGAGACCCCAGTGCCGCCGGTGGCGACCGAGATCGTGGCCGTGCGGGACCTGGACCTGGTCGACGACGACGCCTGGCCGCGGGCGCTGGCCCTGCTCGCCAAGCCGCCGCTGCGGGACGCCCTCACCCAGCCCGTACGGGTGCTGCTGCCCGACGGCACGACGGAGACCGTCCGGTCGTACACCGCCTGGTGGCTGCGCGACCACCCCGTCCTCGACGGCCGCCGCCCGGCCGGCCTGCGGGCCGCCGGCACGGACCCGCTCCTCATCGGCCTCTACGACTCCGCGGACGCGACCGGCTTCGAGGACGAGCAGGTGCTGCGGGCCCTGGGCGTGCGCACCTCGGTGCCCGCGCTCCTGGACGAGCCGGGCGGCGCAGCCGAGCTCCTGGGCCGGCTCGCCGACCCGTCCCGCGAGGTGTCCGGCGCCCAGCTGCACGCCCTGTACACGGCCCTGGCCGACCTGGACCCCGAGCAGGTCACCCTGCCCGACGAGCTGCGCGCGGTCGTGGACGGCTCGCTCGTGGTGGTCGACGCGGCCGAGGCCCTGGTCGCGGACGCGCCCGACCTCCTCCCGCTCGCGGCCGGCCTCCCCCTCCTGCCGGTCGCCCCGTCCCGCGCGGCCGACCTCGCCGAGCTGTTCCAGGTACGCCGCCTGAGCGAGGCGGTGGAGGCCGAGGTCACGACGGTCGGCGAGGAACACGAGGTACCGCCGTCGGTGCACGCGCTGCTCGGTCCGGCGACCCCGGCCACGTACGTCGAGCACGAGGAACTGCGGGCCGCGGACGTCGAACTGGACTGGCGCCGCACCTCCGACGGCGTCGTCCACGCCGCCACCCTGGAGGGCGTCGCCGCTGGCCTGGCCTGGGCCGCGGGCCAGTGGCCCCGCCGCTTCGAGGTGGCGGCCCTCCTGGAAGACCCGTCACGGACGTCGGAGCTGGCCCGCGACCGCTGGTTCGACTGAGCAGCCGCCGCGAGGGAGCGGTCGGCGGCGGCATCCGCCCGGGTGCCGCCGCCGACCCCTTCCGCCCCGGGGAGCGCTCAGCGCTTGAGGGTGAAGGTGAAGTCGCCGGAGAGCCGGGTGTTCAGCCGGACCGCCGAGACGAGCTTCCCCTCCTCGATCAGCCGCTCGGTGCCGGCCCGCGAGAGGCCGCAGCCCTCGGCGATCAGCCGCACCGGCCGGACCGGGATCCGCGCCGCGAAGCGGACCGTGACGTCGATGACCTCGCGGTCCAGGTGACCGGATCCGCCGGTGTCGAGGCGCCAGGCGCCCTCCCAGTCGAGGGCGATGCGGTTGCGGCGCTGCACGACCGGATCCTGCAGCAGTTCGGCCGCCAGGCCGATGTCGTTGGCGTGCAGCCGGTCGAGGAGGTCGGGCCGGACGGAGCGCACGTTCATCCGCTCGAAGAGCGTGAGTTTCGCCGTCTCCCCGCAGCCGGTGCACAGCACGAGGATCCAGGCGTCGATGCGCTTGTGGTTGGCGTTGACGCGGAACTTGCCGTGCGCACGGAAACGTTCGGACGCGCACGTGTGGCAGCGACGGAGGACGAGGGGCAGGCAGGTGGGCATGACGACCCAGTTGTCGAGCACAGAAATACACCGGTTCCAGTGTGAGAAATCCGCAGCAAAAAGCAGCGCGGCGCAGAAGCGCGACGCGCGACCGATCAGCTCTCGGGGTGTCTCACACGGTGTACAACGGCATGTCCTTCGCCTGGACGACTGGTTCGAGCGCACGCTAGCGGCGCGACGCGAGGCCGCGCCAACGGTTTTCGCGCGCCCGGCGAACGCCGGTGGCGGGGACGGCGCTCTTCGCGCCGTCCCCGCCACCGGGTCGATGCTCGGTCAGATCTGGTACTTGTAGCGGAAGGAGCCGATCAGCTTGCAGGTGACGTGCTCGTGGTCGTTCAGGTTGACCGTGGCGTTCATCGTGCCGCCGCCGGTGGTCTCCTCGTACTGGCCGACGCCGTAGAGGATCGTCCAGGTGCCGGACGGGTAGACCGTGGTGTCCGACGTCAGCGGCGCGGTGAGGGCGTAGCTGATGACGAGCTTGTCGCCGTCGGGCTCGGCGAGGGTCGCCGTGCCCTTGATGTCCCACTTGCCGGGGATGGTCGCGGTGCAGGCCGTCTCGTCCTGCGTCCAGGTGCCGTTGGTGGTCGGGACGCCGGTGACGGTTCCGGTGCCGGTCACCTTGTAGCCGTTACAGCCGGTGGTGTCCGGGTGCGGGGTCGCGACCACCGCGTAGTTCGCGGTCTCGTCGACCTGGATCGACGGCGGGGTCGGGGTGGGGCCGGTCGCGGCGGACGCGGTGCCGGTCGTGGTGCCGAAGATCAGTGCGGCTGCGGCCGCCGCGCCTGCTATGCGCGCGGACCAGCGCTGGGCGATACGTGCCATGTTTCCCCCGTACGTATGTGTGTGCAGATGTTGTTGTCGTTCAACGGGCCCTGTGTGAAGGCGCGTTAAGGACAGCTTGGCCGAACAGGTGTGCTCCCGTCGAGCGATTCGGCCTTTTCTCGTACAGCGGGTTTGAGGGCGGCGGTCCGTACCGGAATTCGAGCCGGGGCTTGCGGGCGGGTCTGCCCCTGAGTGCCGGATGCGTACCGGAAGGGCGGGCATATCGGTTCACATGCAGCATTCGGAGAGTGACGTTAATCACAAAGCGAGCGCATGTTCATTGTTCCTTTACCAGATCAATACCTTCTAGGCTGCCTATCCACCGGCCCGGTCTGACCACCACAATCCGGTGCGGATGCTGACGTAGGGGGAAAAGAAACATGAACAACAACCTGTCGGCACTGGGGATCTCGGCGCTGGAGGAGCGTGTTTACCGGCACTTTCTCCGCAACCCCCACACCACGGCCAATGACCTCGACCTTCTCCTGCACGCCCGGCCCGCGGACACCGAGGAGGCGCTTCGGCGGCTGTGCGAGCTGGGCATGGTGCGGGTCGACGACGAGGAAGCCGGGGCGGTCGTCGCGACGGCGCCCGCCGTGGCGATACGACGCCTGATCGAGCAACAGGTCTCGGACATCCACCAGCGACTGCAGGACGTCACCCAGACCTCCCGCCTGATCCCCGCGCTCGAGGCGGAGGCCGCCGCGACCGCCGAGGAACAGCCGGGTGTCGAACGCCTGGAGACGCTGGACCAGATCCGGGGCCGCCTCGACGACCTGGCCTTCTTCACCCGCGAGCACGTCGACTCCGTCGAGCCGTACGCCCTGCTCACCCAGGAGGACATCGACTACGCCCGCCCGCTGGACCTCCGATGTCTGCGGCGCGGCGTGCAGGTGCGCAACGTGGTGCTCAGGGAGGCCACCAGAGATCCGCTCACCCTTTCCTACCTGCAGGAACTCACCCAGCACGGGGCGCGGATCAGGGTCGCGGACAGCATCGTGGAACGGATCCTGATCTTCGACCGGCAGACGGCGATCATCCCGCAGGACCCGTCCGACACCTCCCGCGGCGCCCTGCTCACCCGCGAGACCGGCCTGGTCGACAACATCCAGCGGCTGTTCGAGAAGATCTGGGACTCCTCGCTCGACCTGGCCCAGGTGGTCGCGCCGGACGAAGGCGAGCTGTCGGAGATCGAGCGGCAGGTCCTCGAGTCCATGTGCACGGTCGGCAAGGACGAGATCGGCGCCCGTGACCTCGGTGTGTCGGTACGCACCTACCGGCGCCACGTGGCCGATCTGCTGCGCACCCTCGGCGCGGCCAGCCGCGCGCACGCCGCGCTCCTCGCACGGGAGCGGCACTGGATCTAGCGTGGTGCGTCCGGGGCGTTGCCCGCCGCCGGTGGGGGCCCGTGGTCCCGCGCCGTCAGGAGCGCACTGGATCCAGCGTGGTGCGTCCGGGGCGTTGCCCGCCGCCCGGCGGGGGCCCGTGGCCCCACGCCGTCAGTAGCGCCACCGCCAGCCCCGTAACGCCGGCTCGGCGAGCACCTCCCCGAGCCGGGACCGCGCCTCCGCCGGGCCGGTCCCGGCCGCCCGGATGCGTACCGTCACCCGCTGCTCCTCGGCCACCGGCCGGCACTGCCACCGCGTCGGCAGCGCCACGAGCAGACGGACCACCGCCGTCTGCCCGGGCGGTGCCGCGGCGTCGGTGCGCTCGCCGACCAGTTCGAACCCGGCAGAGGGCTCCGGTGCCCCGGCGGCGCTCACGGCAGGAGTCCGCGGAGCGTGTCGCGGGCCCGGGCCGGGCCGAACAGCTCGGCCAGCCGGGGGAGCGCGGCCCGGACGAGCCGTTCGCCCAGAGCGGCGTCCCTGATCAGCCGGACGATCCGGTCGGCCAGTTCCGGCGCGCTGTCGCCGACGAGCACGTCCGTGCCGTCGCGCAGCCCCATGCCTTCGAAGGCGAGCGTGGTGCCGACGACCGGGCGGCCGTGCTCGAGCGCCTCGCCGACCTTGCCCTTGACGCCGGCGCCGAAACGCAGCGGCGCGGCCACCACCCGCGCCGCCGCGTACAGCGGTGCCAGGTCCGCCACCCAGCCGTGCACCGTGACCCCGTCCCCGGCCAGCGAGAGCACCGCCTCCGGCGCCGAGCTGCCGACGAGGTCGAGCTCCGCCTCCGGCACCTCCCGGCGGACCAGCGGCATCACCTCGCGCACCAGCCAGCGCGCGGCGTCCACGTTCGGCTGGTGCAGGTAGTGGCCGACGAAGAGCACCCGGGCGCCGTCCGCCGCGCCCGGCGCGGGGCCGGCCGGCGGGACGTGGATGTTGGACAGGACGCGGACGTCGGCGCCCGGGACGAGGGAGCGGAGCGCGGTCCGCTCGTCCTCCGAGACGACGAGCGTGACGTCGCAGGTGCGGGCGAGGAGCAGTTCGAGGGCCCGGCTCGTCTCGGCCTGGGCGCGCAGCGCGAACCGGTCGGTGCGGCCCTCCCGTTCGGCCAGGTCGGCGGCGCGGCCGAGCCGGCGGAAGTGGAGGTCCACCGTGTCGTAGACCACGGTGCACCGCGGTGCGTGGTCCCTGATCTCCCCCAGGAGCCGGATCGCCGGCTGGGGACGGCAGAGCAGCGCGAGCGCGATGCGGTGCCCCTGCTCCCGCAGGAACCGCAGCTGCCCGGCCGGGTCGCCGAGGACCGCGACGCCCAGCTCCTTCAGGCGCGTCGCGTACGGCACGTCGGCGCGCCCGTCCAGCGGGAAGAAGAGCACCTGGTGGCCGAGGCCCACCAGCTCCTCGACCATCCGGGACAGCCGCACCGATCCGGAGTCCTCGTCCGGGGCGGGCAGCCGCTGGTCGACGACGAGCACGAGGTCCGCCGTCCGCGGGGATCCGTCGGTCATGGTCGTGGTTCCCCCCGGCCCCTCAGCCCGCGAACAGCACGGTGATCAGGGCGCTGTCCAGGCCCTTGAACGCCTCGGCCCAGGGACCGTGCTCGCGGTGGGCGGCGACCAGCCGGCCGGCCCGCTCGGAGACGGCCCGCGGGTCCTCGCCGGGCAGCACGGCGGGCAGCGCGCCGATGCCGTCGAGGATCATGACGAGGAGGACGGTCGACTCGTCCGGCCCGCCGTCGGCCTCCCCGGTGACCGCGGCACGGACGCGGGCCACGACGGACGCCTCGTACGAGGTGTCCTCGGCCGGCCAGGAGCTGGTGCGGATGAGGCCCAGGAACCGTCCTTCCTGTCGGCGCACCAGACCGCGGTCGGTCAGTGCCTCCATCAGGGGCTCCCAGCAGGCGTGTCCGATGTTCTCCGCGGCCCAGGCCAGCTTCCGGTCCTTCGCGGTGAGCAGGGACAGGGCACGGTCGAGCGTCGCGTCGCCGGTGGGGGCGGCGTCCAGGACCACCGGCCGGGCGTCCTTCGGGTCGCCTTCCGGGCGGTCGACGGCCACCCGGCCGGCGCGGACCAGGTCGAGCAGGACGGCGCTGCCCACCGCGCGGTGACGGCGGCCGAGGTCGACCGTGCTCCGTCCCGAGGTGTCGTCGAGGAGCAGCAGGGCGAGGTCCTGGGCAAGAGCGGACACGGGTGCCTCTTTCGCTAGGTGCTGGGTGTGCGTACGGAGTCGGGGCGGGTCGGACGGGTGCGGTGAGCGGCGGCGCGGGTCAGACGGGGCGCTGCAGCGCCCGCTCGCGGCGGGTCGCCATGACGGAGCCGGATTCGCGGCGGGCCATGCGGCGCAGCACCACCGGCGCGATCAGCAGGCCGGCCACCGCCCAGACGCCGAGCACGCCGACCGTCTCGGCGTGGCGCCAGGACCCGCCGATCTCGGCGGCCACCGCGGAGTCGGGGAGGAGGGCGGAGCGGGCGGCCAGGCCGATCCAGTACAGCGGGAAGACCTCGGCCAGGTGCTGGACCCAGACGGGCAGTTGGGAGGCCGGATAGAAGATCCCGGAGACGGAGGCGAGCCCGAACAGCGGCAGCATCACCAGGCCGAGGTTGCGCGGGCTCTCGATCAGCGAGCCGAGGACCGCGCCGACCGGGAGCATGGCGAGCAGCCCCAGCGGCAGCACCCAGGCGAGGGCGGCCCAGAGCCCGGGGTCGGCCGCGGAGACGTCCGGCAGCACGACGATGCCGGTCAACGCGACCACGGCGCAGGCGGACAGGACGGTGCCCGAGACGGAGACCAGCTTGCCGACGAGGTAGGCCGGCATGCCGTGGGGGAGCGCCTTGAGCCGCAGCAGGGTGCCGTCCTGGCGCTCGACGATCAGCTGCTGGGTCAGGCCGAGCATGCCGTTGAAGGCGACGCACATGCTCATCAGGCTGGGCAGGAGGAAGCCGGCGACGGTCATGCCGGTGTCGGCCAGTTGCTCGTCGCGCAGCATGTACAGGGGGGCGAGCAGGCCGACCAGCCAGACGAGGTTGGCGGCCAGGTCCTGCTTGGTGGTGGCGATCTGGTGCAGTTCGCGGCCGCCTCGGCGCACCCCTTCGCGCAGCACGTGGCGGGCGCTCATCGCACCGCTCCTTCGAAGAGCCGCGCCGCTCGGTCGGAGCGGCCGGCCTCGGCCTCCCTGACGGTGGTCAGATAGACCTCCTCCAGGCCGCCCCGCCGGACGTCCAGGTCGTGCACGTCGTCTCCGTTCTCCTGGAACAGCCTGCGGACGAACCCGGTGACGTCCGTGGTCCGCCGGCGGTGGGCGGTGCCGCCGGCCGTCCAGCCGACCTCGGCCTCGGCACCGACCCGCCGGGTGAGCTCGTCGACCGTCCCCTGCGCGACGATCCGGCCGCCGACGAGGATGAGGACGCGGTCGGCGAGCTTCTGGGCCTCCTGCAGGTCGTGCGTGGTCAGCAGGATCGTGTTCCCCGCCCCGGCCAGGGCCCGCACCAGGTCGTGGAACTCCTGCCGGGCCTCCGGGTCGAAGCCGACCGTGGGCTCGTCGAGGAAGAGCACCTCCGGCCGGCCGAGCACGCCGATCGCGATGTCGAGGCGGCGGCGCTGGCCGCCGGAAAGGCTGGAGATCCGCCGCTGTTCGAGGCCGTCGAGCCCGACCAGGGCCAGCAGCTCGTCGACGTCCCACGGCTTCGGGTGCGCGGGGGTGGAGTAGGGGGCGTAGAACCCGGCGAAGTGGCGCAGCAGTTCGGCCACCCGCCACTTGCCGTGGTCCCGCCAGGACTGGAGCACGATGCCCAGGCGGGATCGCCAGAGCTCGTCGCCCTCGGCGGGGTCGGTGTCCAGGACCCGTACCGTGCCGGAGGACCGGGCGCGGAAGCCCTCGAGGATCTCGACGGTGGTGCTCTTGCCCGCGCCGTTGGGGCCGAGCAGGGCGACGACCTCGCCCTGGTGCACCTGGAAGTCCACTCCGCGCAGCACCTCGTGGCTGCCGTACCGCATGCGCAGGTCACGCACGTCGACGACCGGCGGTGCGGCGTCCGGCCGTACGGGGGAGCCCGTCGCCGGGTCGACGACCGGCGGTGTGACCGCTGAGGGTGCGGCCGTCGAGGGGGTGACCGCTGAGGGTGCGAACGCCGAGGGTGCGGTCGCCGGCGGTGCGGGAGAGCCTGTCGCCTGTTGTGTCGTCGTCACCGCTGTTCCTCCCGTACGTCGTCCCTGTGCCGTGCGTGTTCCTGGTGGCCCGGTCCGCCCGGTCCGGCCTGTCCGTTCCGTCTGCCCCGTCGGCCCTGGAGTTCCGTCCGGCGGGCGAGTGCCGCCTCCACGACGTCGGCGGCCGCGCGGGCGCCGCCCGCCGCGGCGGCCTCGGCCCGGAGGGCGGACAGCCGGGAGGGGACCGAGTCGTCGGCGAGCAGGTCGCGTACCGCTTCGGTGAGCGCCTGTTCGTCGGCGGCGTCCGGCCCGGCCGCCGAGAGGGTGCGCAGCACCCGTCCCACGCCGAGTGCCGAGACCCGTTCGGCCGTCACGAACTGCTCCACGGCCTGGGGCAGTACGACGAGCGGGACGCCGTGCGCGAGCCCTTCGAGCACGCTGCCGGTGCCGCCCGCCGTGAGGAACACGTCGGTGTGGCGGAGCACGCGCTGCTGCGGCACCCAGGTGTGGACCTCGACGCCCTCTTCGCCTGCCAGGTCGCCCAGTTCGGCGGTGGTGGCGGGGTGGCCGGTGGCGACGACCACGTGCCGGTCGTCGCCGAGTCCGCGCAGGGCGCGGACGCACGTCCGGAAGACGTCGGTGCGCCGGTTGTACGTCGTGCCGAGCGACACCAGGGCGCAGCGACGGCCGGGGCGCGGCGGGGCCCAGTCGCCGTCCGTGCGGCGCGGACCGCCGACCGGGCCGACGAAGACGTGCCGCCCGCTGATCTCCTCCGCCCGGAACTGCAGCGACCGCGGCATGGCCACCACGCACGGCACGGTGCCGTCCAGTGCCGCCCGGCCCGCGCCGACGGCCGGGCCGGCCACCGCGTCGGGGAAGGCGTGGGTGGGCGAGAACTGCACCTCCGCCGCGCCCCAGCGGCGGGCGAGCAGCGGCGCGCAGCCCGTCACCGTGTCGTACACGACGAGTTCGGGCACGTCCTGCGCGTAGGCCTCGGCGAGCTGGGGCAGCGCCGTGCGGCACTCCCGGTCGAAGGCGGCCACGGCGAGGGTGCCGTCGTCCTCGGCGGGGATCCAGTCGCCGGCGCCGCCGCGGGCCGAAGGGAAGCCGGAGCGGTAGCCGACCGCCGTGGCGCCGGCCTCCTCGACGAGCGGGGCGAAGTCCTCGCCGGTGGCGAAGGTGACGCGGTGGCCGCGGGCCTTCAGCTCGGTCGCCAGGCCGAGCATCGGGTTCACGTGTCCGTGCAGGGGCACGGACATCAGGGCGATGTGCGCGCCCGTGGGGACCTGCATGAACGGCTCCTCTCGCGGTGGGACGGGGACGGTCTGTAGGGGACCGCCTGCGCGGTCGGTGTGCGGGGTGGGGATGCGGGGTTGGTCTGCGGGTCGGGTGGTGGGGAGGGGGTCAGCCGGCTCCGGGTCCGGGCGGGTTCGCGGCCTCCGCGATGGCCCTCAGGTGGGCGAGGTGGGCGGTGAGCGCGGTGCGGCCTTCGGGAGTGAGGGCGATCCAGGCCCGGGTGCGGGAGCCGAGCGGCTCCTTGGTGAGCTTCACGTACCCGGCCGCCTGCAGGATCTTGAGCTGCTTGCTGAGCACCGAGTCGCTCAGGCCGAGCTCGTCCCGTACGACGGAGAAGGCGAGCGAGTCCACCGGTGCGAGCATCGAGCAGATCCGCAGCCGGTTGATCGGGTGGATCACCTCGTCGAACTCCGGCTCGCTCACGCCTTCAGCTCCTCTGCGACGGCGTGGTCCACCCGGCGGCCCGCGACGACCGTGCCGGCCAGGGCCAGCAGCCCGCACACCGCCATCGACCAGCGCAGGTCCGCGCCCCATTCCAGGGCCAGGCCGATGCCGATCAGCGCGATGACGAACGGGCCGTAGAAGGCCGAGATCCGCCGGGCGCCGGGGGTGGCGTGGAAGCGGTCGAGCGAGACGCCGGTGGCCCGGGCCGCGGCCGTCGTCACGAGCAGGGGGCCGAGGCCGATGCCGAGGATGACGCCGTACGGGATGAGGTCCCAGTCGATGCTCACCGAGGCGAAGGCGAACAGCAGGCAGCCGCCGATGGCCGGGTAGTACCAGCCCGGGGCCGCGGCCCGTGCCACCGTGTTCGCGCGGTCCGCTCCGGCCTGTTCGAGGGCGCGGCGCGCCTCTTCGGAATCCATGACTCTCCTTCCCGTCGGGCGGTGGGTGCGAGGGCCTTTCCCTGTTGCGATCCGCCCCTTTCCATAGTGGAAAGAGTAGCCTTCTGTTTCCATGGTGGCAAGAGAGTGGTGACCGCTCGTCGCCCCGTCCGCCGCGCTCACTGGCTGACCGTCAGTTCGTCGCTCAGCCGGCCCTGTTCGATGTTTCCCAGGGCGACGACGGTCTCCGTGGCGGGTACGAAGAGGTGTGCGGCGGCAGCCGCCACCTCGTCGCCCGTCACCGTGTCGAGCAGCTGCGGCCGGCCGATCACCCAGTCCAGGCCGCGCCCGGACCCCGTGGTGTGCCGCAGCGCGTCCGCGAGGAGACCCGGCGAGTCGAAGGCCGACAGCAACTGGGCCGCGCAGTACCGCCGTACGGTGTCCAGCTCGTCCCGCCCCGGCGGGGCGGCGGCCAGGGCGGCGGCCTCCTCGGCCACGTCACGCACGGCCCGCGCCGCCTCCGCCCGGGGCGCGGTGATCCGGACCAGCGCCCGCGCCCGGCCGGCGACGACGTCCCGGCCCGCCAGCATCACGTGCCCGGCGCGGCCGAGCCGACGGCAGCGTTCGGCGAGCCGGGCGCCGTAGTGACCGCCGAACAGCGCGGTGGTCAGATAGCGGGCCGGCAGGTCCGGGGCGCCGTCCGGCTCGGGCGCGCAGAGCGTCAGCGCGACGGTGTCGCCGGCCGCGGGCTCGCGCAGCACCAGAACGGTGGGGGAGGCCGCGCCGGAGCCGGAGCCGGAGCCGGTTTCGGTGCCGGTTCCGCTGGGCGGTTCCGGCGTGGCGGCGGACGCCGGCCAGGGGCGCAGGGCGGCGGCGGCCTGCTCGGCGGACCGCTCCGGGTCCACGTCCCCGACGACGACGAACACCGCGTCGCGGGGCGAGAGCATCCGGGCGTGCAGGTCGGCGGGAGCGAGCGGCTCCGCCGTCGCCCCGCCCAGCCAGTGCAGCCGCAGCGCCCGGTCCATCCGCTGCTCGGGGGAGAGCCGCGGCGCGGCTGCGAGGGCGGACGCGGGGAAGGCGTCCGGGAACCGTGGTGGGGCGAGCAGGTCGGCCACGACGCGGAGGAGTTCGCCGTACGCCTCGCGCGGCGCCCACGCGCTGATGTCGGCCCACTGGCCGCCGGTCGCGAGCCCGAGCCGTCCGCCCAGCCGGCGGACGCGCGCCGACGCCCCCGTAGCGGCGTCCGCGTGGCGCAGCAGCCAGGCGGCCTCCGCGGGCCTGCGCCAGCCGTCGGGGCCGAGCGGGACCCGCAGCCGCACCTCCACCTGGCCGGCCCGCCGGTCCGGTACGGCGAGGATCCGCAGCCCGCCGTCGGCCGAGGTCTCCACGGCACCGTCGAGGCGCGGCCCGGCCGCCGGGCCGGACGAGGGCAGCGGGCGCGGACCGCGCGACGTCCGGGCGAGCGCCTCGGGGCCCCGCCGGCCCTGCGGCCCGTGTCCGGAGGGTGCGTCACCCACGGACCCCATGGACCCCATGGACCCCACGGGCGCTACGGACTCGACGGGCGTCACGGACTCGACGGGTGCTATGGACTCGACGGGCGTCACGGACTTGACGGGCGCTACGGACTCGACGGGCGTCACGGATTCCACGGGCGCCTCGGGCCCGGCGGTCGTCTCGGACCCCTGGGCCGCCTCGGATGCCGCGGTCGCCTCGGGCCCCACGGCCGTCTCGGGCTTCGCGGGCGCCCCGGCCGTGGCCGGTCCCTTACCTTCGATCGTGGCCGGTCCCGTGCCCTCGGTCGCGGCCGGTCCCATGCCCTCGGGTTCTCCGCCGAGCACCAGGATCGCGCGGGCCGCGGACGCCAGTTCGGCGGCGGCCTCGGCGAGGTCGGCAGGGGTGACCGACGCGACCAGGTCCGGAAGTTCGTCGACGAGTTCCGGGCGGCCGAAGAGGAGTTCCGTACGGCCCAGGGCCCGGCAGCGCTGCTGGAGGTCCGCGTGGTCGCGGTGGAGGCGTGCGGCGAGCGAACGGGCCGCGTCCGCGGCGCTCTCGCCCACCGTCCGCGCGTCGCCGAGGCGGGCCCAGAACGTGGTGAGCCGGCCGAGGAACGCGTCCGCGGTCAGGTCCGGCGGCAGCACCGAGGTGACCACCAGGGCGTCCGGGCCCCGGACGTCGAGCGGCCCGAAGAAGCCGCAGGAGGCGCTCACCGGCGCCCCGGCCTCGACGGCCGCCGTCTGCTGCGCCAGCTCCGCGAGCACCATGCGGGCCACGTACGCCTCCGGCCGCACCGACGGGTCCGGCAGCCGGTGGCCCACCGCGACCGCGGTGCGCGGCACGCGCGGGTCCGCGCGGTGCAGCACGCGGTCCTCGGTCAGCGGCGGCTCGTCCAGCGGCGGTGCGGCGGCGGCGGTCCGGCCCGGTACGTCTCCGAAGTGCCGTTCCACCAGCGGCCAGACGTCCTCGGCCGGGTGCGGTCCGAGGACCGTGAGGACGGCGTTCGACGGCGTGTAGTACGCCTCGAAGAAGTCCGCGCAGTCCTCGACGGTGACCCGGGCGAGCCGCCGCGCGTCGCCGTAGCCGTCGTGCGCGCTGGCGAAGCGGCTGAACATGACCTGGGGCAGCAGCGGCCACGGCAGCCCGCCGTACGGCCTGCCGTCCCTCATCTGCTCGATCTCCCGTGCCACCTCGCTGAGTTGGGCGGCCAGCTGGTCGGGGACGAAGCGGGGCGCCCGCATCCGGTCCGCCTCGCGGAACAGCGCCTGCTCCAGGGACCCGGCGGGCACGGTCTGGAAGTAGTCGGTGTAGTCCTGGTGCGTGGTGCCGTTGGCGGCGCCCGCGACCGGGTGCAGCGCGTCGTAGAAGGCGCCGTCCGGGAGGCTCTCGCTGCCGCGGAACATCAGGTGCTCGAAGAGGTGCGCCATGCCCTCCTGGCCGGGCCGCTCCGCACGGAAGCCCACGCCGTAGTGCACGGCGACGGCCGTGCGCGGGGTGGGCCAGTGCGGAGCGACGACGACCCGCAGCCCGTTGGGCAGCGTGCGCCGGTGCGGACCGCCGGCCCGCGCCGGACGAGGGATGGTCATGTACGTGCTCCTGGCAGGGGATCGGGACGGGGAGGTCGAAGCGGGGGCCGGGTCAGCGGTCGGCTGCCGGGAGTCCGAGGTCGAGCAGGAACGTGGCGAAGCCCGTGTACTTCTCGAAGTTCCGCTCGTCCCAGCCGACATAGGCGGTGTAGTCGTGCAGGTGCAGCAGGACGCGCAGGGCCGCCAGCGACGACCAGTCGTCGCCGAGGCTCCGCCCGTAGCCCTCGAACAGCGCGTCGAGCAGCTTCGGCCAGGCGGGTCCGCTGTCGCCGCGGTACCACTTGAGCTCGACGAGCTCGCCGAGCGTCCAGCCCAGGTCCCAGTACCAGGGGGCGAGGCACAGGTCCTCGCCGACCAGCATGTCCGCCTCGCCCGGTGCGCCCTCCGCGGGCACGAGCGAGCCGAGCGCCGCCGCCCCGTGGCACGGCACCCGGTCGGCGTCCGCGGCGATCCGCTCGCACAGTCCGTGCAGCCGCGCCATCCGCGACTCCCCGAGCCGGGGCCGCAGCAGGGTCTCCGCGTACGCCGCGCGCGGCTGGGGGGAGCGGCCCGCCAGCCAGTCGGTGAACCGCACCAGGCCCCGCGGCAGCGGTCCCGGGGTCACGGCTCCCGTCGGCAGGGGCGTGTCGTGGAGGGTCCGCAGCGCGGCGCCGAGGCCGCGCAGAGCGTCCGCCAGTTCGTCGTCCGGGCCGTGGTACAGCAGCCGGCCGGCGGCCGACTCGGGGCCGCGGACCCGGTAGATGCGCCCCTCGCCGTCGGCCGTCGGCGTCCCCGGCGCCCACCGTACGGAGGCGTCGCCGCCGTCCAGGAGGCGGCGCACCGCATCCGTGGCGGGGGCCGCATCGGTGAGGGGGGCCGAATCCGTGACGGGGGCCGCATCCGTGAGGGGGGCCGCGAACGGGGCGGGGGCCAGCGCGCCCGGTCGCCGCTCCCAGACGTAGCGGCCCGCGCCGGTGCCCGCCGCCCCGCCCGTCACCCGGGTGCGCAGCAGCCCGGTGCCGAACTCCCGGAGGTGCGGGCCGCCGCCGGGCTCCGCCGACTCGCGCCCGGCCGTGACCGTGTCCGCACCGGTAGCCGTAGCCATGGCCGGACCGGTAGCCATGCCCGGACCGGTAGCCATGCCCGGATCCGTAGCCATGCCCGGATCCGTAGCCGTGTCGGCGCCCGTAGCCGCATCCGTGACCGGACCCGTGACCGTGTCCGTGCCGTTCATCGCCCTGCCTCCGCCCTCTGCTCCTGCTCCTGCTCCGTACGCACCGGCGCGCCGGACAGCGCGCCCGCGCCGTCGGCCGTCATGGCCTCGTACGAGGCGGTCGCCGGGCGCAGGCGCTCGCGTTCCGCCCTGCGGTCCTCGATCCGCCGCACCACGTCGCTCACCGGCGGCGGCACCCAGCCGTCCTCGCGCCCGGTGGTCAGGCTGTAGCCCGGCACCGGGGGCACCAGGACGACGTTCGGGCGGCTCGCGAGTTCCGCCCAGTGCCGGCGGAAGGCCGGGCTGTCGAACCCACCGGGCGGCAGCGACGGTGCGACCGCCACCAGCGCGTCGGTGCACTGGAGGGCGAGGAGTGCCGGGGTGTCGGCGAGGCCGAGGGCGAGGCGCGCGGTGAAGTGGAAGGTCGCCGGGTAGACGAGGACGGCCTCGGCCCACTGCGCGTACTCGACGTGCCGGGCCTCGTCGCACTCCTCCCAGGCGTCGGTGTCCACCGGGCCGTCGGCGCGCAGGCCGAGCGACAGCGGTGTCACGAAGCGCTGGGCGCTGCGGCTCATCACCACGCGCACGGTCAGTCCGGGGTATCCCTGGCGCAGCCAGGTCAGCCACTGGGGCAGACCGGCCGCCGTCGTCGAGCCGGTGACGACGAGGAGCAGCCGGCGGATCCCGAAGGGCGGCACGACCAGCGCGTCCGCGGTGGCATCCGGGGCGCCTCCTCGCGCTTCCGGGGCGCCCTCTCGCGCTTCCGGAGTGCTTCCGCGCGCCGGCCCCGCCTGTTCCGGCTGCGTCATGACGTGGCCACCAGAGGGATGAGCCGCTCCAGCTCGCGGAGGGCGGCGGTGCCCCCGTACGTCATCGCGACGCCGGTGACGTTGAGCACGATCTCGTCGACGCCCGCGTCGGTGAACTCGCGCAGCCGGTCGCGTACTTCGCTCTCGTCCCCGAAGAGGAAGGCACCGCCGCCGGCGAGGGCCTTCGCGCTCTCCTCGGGGGACTTGCGCATGTCGACGCCGATGCCGGAGCGGCGGAGCATGTCGGCGTAGTGCGGCAGGCTCATGTGGCCGGCGTTGCTGGCGAGCGCCAGCTTGGCCGCGTCGCGCTCCGGCCCGTCCAGGGCCACGGGGACGATCGCCACGACCCGCGGCACCGGTCGGTCCGCCTTGTCCGCCCCGGCGCGCAGCGCGGGGACGACCGTGTCGCGCAGATAGCCGGCCGGGGTCAGCCAGGTGATGGCCGCGTCGGCCAGCTCGCCGGCGAGTTCCGCCATGCGCGGCCGCAGCACCCCGAGGCCGATGCGGACCTCGGGCAGCGGCTGCCGCGGCAGGGCGGCGTTGCAGGTGTAGAACTCGCCCTCGTGGGCGGCCTTTCCCTCGGTGAGCAGGCCGCGCAGGATCGTCACGTAGTCCCGCACCGCGCCGAGCTGGCTGCGGTAGGGCGCGCCGAGGATGCTGCGCTGCAGGACCGCGGCACCGGGACCGTACCCGGCGATCACCGAGTGTCCGGTGGCCGCCGCCAGGCTCTGCGCCCGCAGCGCCGCGTCGTACGGGTGGCAGAAGGGCATCAGCGACACCGACGTGCCCACCGGCACGCGGAAGCCGCTGGCCGCCGCGTGCACGAACGCCTGGTGGGTGTCGCTGACCGTGCCCTGGCCCTGCCAGAGCCGGACCGCGCTGCTCCACTGCGCGAGCGCGGCGAACGGCAGCAGCTGCTCGGGCCGGGTCGGGACGAACGGGACGAGGAAGGAGACGTCCGTCATGCCGCGGCCCCCGTCCCGACGACCAGCATCTGGCCGTGCACGAGCCGCGCGTAGGCGGGGCAGTCGGCCATCAGCGTCGTGTGGTCGCCCTCGCCGACCGTGCGGCCGTCCTCGAGGACGATCACGTGGTCGGCGTGCTGCACGGTGGAGATCCGGTGGGCGACGACGAGCATGGCGCGCTCCTGCGAGAGTTCGTCCACGAGGTCGCGCAGCTTCTGCTCGTTGATGCTGTCCAGGTGCGACGACGGCTCGTCGAGCAGCACCAGGTCGGCGCCGGTGAGCATGGCGCGCGCGAGGGCGAGACGCTGGCGCTGTCCGCCGGAGAGGTCGACGGCGCCGGCCAGTACGGTGTCCAGGCCGCGCGGCCCGCCGCGGAACTCCTCGGCGAGGCCCACCCGGTCGAGGACTCGCCACAGTTCCTCGTCGGAGACCGACGAGGGGTCGCGGCCGAGGGTGAGGTTGGCCCGGATGGAGTCCTGGATCAGGGTCGAGGACTGGTCGACGTACGCCATGCGGCCGCGCAGGCCGGCCAGCGGCCAGTCCGCGACGTCGCGCCCGAAGACCTCGACGGTGCCGCTGTCCGCGGCGGCGAACCGCTGCATCAGCTCCAGGCTGGTGGTCTTCCCGGAACCGGAGAGGCCGACCAGCGCGGTCAGGCCGCGCGCCGGGACGCGGAAGTCCGCGCCGCGCAGCACGGGCCCCTCGCCGTAGCCGAAGTGGACCTGCTCGAAGCGGACGGCGGGCACGGCCTGCCCGTCGGAGGAGGACGAGGAGGAGGCCGAGGACGAGGAGGAGGGCGTGAGCGGGTGCTCGCGGTCCCTGTCCTGCTCCTGCTCGCGGGCGAAAAGCGAGGTGAACCGGTCGCGCGCGACGTTGCCCATGCGCAGTGCGGTCACCGCGGACGCGATCATCATCAGCGGTCCGGTCAGCTGGAGCAGATAGAGCAGGAACGCCACGAAGTCGGCGAGCGACAGCTTGCCGTCGAGCATCCGGGCGCCACCGCCGGTGATCACCGCGACCAGCGCGATCTGCTGACCCAGCGTCATGACCGGCATCATCAGGGCTTCCATGCGCGCGGCGGCGATCTCCCGTCGCGCCACCTCGCCGGCCTTCTCGGCCAGGTCGTCGCCGACCTGCCGCTCCGCCCGGTACGCCTTGATGACCTTCACGGCGTCGGCGGCGGCGACGTAGCGCTGCGCCAGGCCGCTGGTGGCCTCCTGCACCGCGGTGTAGCTGTGCCGGAGCCCCTTGACCACGGCGAAGATCAGCGCCGCGGCGGCCAGGAACGCGCCGAGGGTCACCACGAGCAGCACGCCGTCGATGAACCCCATGATCACGAGCGTGCCCACGGTGGTCAGCGCGGCCATGGGCAGCTGGACCGGGCCCGCGTCGACGAGCTTCTTCACCCGGGCGGTGTCCGCGGTGATGCGGGAGACCAGGTTGCCGCTGCCCTCCTGCCGGATGTCGGCGACCCGCATGCCCAGGGTGTGCCGCATGGTGCGCACGCGCAGCCGGCAGATCATCTGCTGGCCGAGCCGGGCCAGGAGGAACGTGGCGCCGGCGCCGGCCAGCGCGGAGCCCAGACCGAGCCCGACGAGCAGCCAGGTGTAGCCGTTCAGGCCGTCGCTGCCGAGCGAGGCGATGAGCTTGCCGACCGCCCAGGGCAGCAGCAGCGTGGAGGCCGTGGAGAGCAGGGCCAGGAGGGCGATGACCACGAGCCGGCTGTAGCGGCCGGCGGCCAGCTCCCGCATGATCCGGAAGTCCCGGTCGTCGGCCGGGGCCGGGGTCGCGGCGGGTGCCGCCGTGCGCGTCGTCGTGCGGTCAGCCACGGTCGCCGCCCTTCTCCCGGTACGCGTCCGCCGATCCGGGGGTGACCGGACCCGGGCGGGGCGTCAGTTCCACCAGGGAGCGCGGACCCTTGACCGGTCCGCGCCACGTGATGTCGAACCCGGCCCGGTCGCAGAGCAGCTCCAGGTCCGCGACCGAGCGGGACGGCGCGGGCATCATCGAGCGGTACTGCAGCTCGACCGCGGGCCCGCCGGCCGGCATGGCCACGTCCGCGAGGAGGACCTTGCCTCCGGGGCCCGCCGCCTCGCGGCAGCGCTCCAGGATGCGTACGGCGTCGTCGTCCGACCAGTCGGCGAGGATCGCGGAGAGCAGGTAGACGTCGAAGCCCTTGGGCAGCGGGTCGAAGAAGCTGCCGACGACGGCGGTGGCGCGGTCGGCGACGTCACTGCGCGCGAACCGGGCGCCGGCCTGCTCGGCGACGTGTCGGAGGTCGACGAGGGTGCCGTGCAGATGCGGGTGGGCCCGGAGCAGGCCGATCAGGATCGCGCCGAGGTGGCCGCCCACGTCCGCCACGGTGCCGACGCCGCTCCAGTCGTAGGCCTCCACGATGTGCTGCGCGCCCCAGCCGAGCGGCTGCTCCTGGGCGGCGTCCGCGGTGAGGGCCTGCTCGGCCCATTCCTCGGTGAAGGACGGGTCGTTGTTGACGGTCTCCCAGTAGCCGCCGCCGGGGATGGCCGCGTGCGCGGGCTCGCCGGTCCTGACGGTGTGGTCGAGGCGGAGCAGGGACTGCGCGCCCCACCCGATCATGCTGTCGTTGCGGAGCACCCGGCGGAGGCCGGTGGGGTGGTCGCTCAGCAGCGGTTCGCCGAGCGGAGTCAGCGCGAAGTGCCGCTCTCCGGCGTCGACTTCGTCGTCCGGGCCGTCGCCGCCCGTCGCGGTCAGCAGGCCGATGTCGGTGAGGTGCCGCAGCAGCGCGTCCATGACGTCGGGCTGGGCGTCCGCGGCGCGGGCGATCCCGGCGGACGTGGTCGCGCCGGCCCGGATGTGGTCCGCGACGCCGAGCGTGGCGGCGGCACGGATGGCGGCCGGGGTCAGCAGGTCCGCCAGGGACATCAGTTTCTCGTAGGGCCGGGGGTCCGCCATCTTTCGCCGCCTCGGGGTAGGAAGTTGGGAGGTGGGGCGTGGGGGGGGGGGGGGGCCGCCCCCCCCCCCCCCGGGGCGCCCCCCGAGCCGGGGAGCCCCCCGCCGACCAAGCGGTTGGGTAGCCCCGAACCCACAAAAAACATATTTATGCCCCCCAACCCCCCCACC